>NZ_CP089293.1:1438728-2877456 GCF_021919345.1 Paenarthrobacter nicotinovorans | reverse complement strand
GCTTCACATGTCCATGGGACACAATGGGGCTATGTCTAACATTTTTGGTGCCCCCAAAGCCATTGAGGAATCCCGCAGCGTCCCCCAAGGCGACACCGTGGGTTCATATACCTCTTATTTGGATGCCCAGAAGGCGGTGGACTACCTTGCGGACCAGCAGTTCCCGGTTCAGCTGGTGTCGATCGTGGGCAACGACCTCAAAATGGTGGAGCGGGTGACCGGTCGCCTGAGCTACCCGAGGGTGGCGTTGTCCGGTGCGCTGAGCGGAATGTGGTTCGGCCTGTTCGTTGGCGTCATGCTCTCCTTCTTCACTCCTGCCGGTGGTCCGTTCTCCATCATTACCTCAGTGCTGATGGGTGCGGCCTTCTTCATGTTGTTCGGCATCGTCACCTATGCCATGCAGCGCGGCAAGCGGGACTTCACCTCCACCAGCCAGGTGGTGGCCACGAACTATGACGTCATTGTGGCCCAGGAGGCAGCCCACGAGGCACGCCGCTTGCTTCAGCAGCTCCCCATGAATCCGTCACAGGCCGCCACCGCCCAGACCAGCAACTACACCCCGCAGAACCCTCCGTTCCAGCAGCCGGGCCAAGCCCCGGAGCGCCCCTCCACGTGGAACGACCCCTACGGCCAGCGCGGTCCTGACGCAGCTCAGCCTGCAGCCCAGGGGCAGCCCGGGAACCCGGAAGGGACCCCCACAGGTCCTGCCCTGGCTGCGCAGAACCCAAAGCCGGCAGCTGTCCGCTATCCGGATCTGCCCGATGGCCGTCCGCAGTACGGAGTCAGGGTCACCGAGGGACAGAACGATGCGCCCCGGGACGACGCGCAGCAGTCGGGCCACGAAGGCTCCACCAAGGAGTAGTCACTGACAGGGCACTGAACAACAGGGCACCTACAAACAGGGAAGGCCACCGGATCACCGGTGGCCTTCCCTGTCTGTTTCGTCTTGGAAGGGCTTTAGCCCTGCGCGTCCTGATAGATGCCCGCCATCCAGGATTCGACGTCGTCAGCCTTGCGCGGCAGTGCGGCGCTGAGGTTGACGGGGCCGTCGGCGGTCATCAGGATGTCGTCTTCGATCCGGACACCGATCCCGCGGTATTCCTCCGGGATGGCCAGGTCCTCTTCCTTGAAGTAAAGGCCCGGTTCGATGGTGAAGACCATTCCCTCAGTGAGGACGCCATCGAGGTAGAGCTCCCTCTTTGCCTGGGCGCAGTCGTGGACATCCAGGCCCAGGTGGTGGCTGGTGCCGTGCGGCATCCAGCGTCGGTGCTGCTGGCCTTCGGGGCTGATGGCTTCCTCGACGGATACGGGCAGCAGGCCCCATTCGGCCAGGCGCTCGGCCAGGACGGTGGTGGCCGCGGTGTGGATGTCGCGGAACTTCACGCCGGGCTGCGCGGCTGCGAAGCCGGCGTCGGCGGCATCGAGCACTGCTTCGTAGACTTTGCGCTGGACATCGGTGAAGGTGCCGGTGGCCGGCATCGTCCGGGTGACATCCGCGGTGTACAGCGAATCAGCTTCCACGCCTGCGTCGAGGAGAAGGAGCTCGCCGGCGTTCACGGTCCCCGAATTGCGGGTCCAGTGCAGCACCGTGGCGTTGTTGCCGGACGCGGCAATGGTGTCGTAACCGAGTTCGTTGCCTTCTTCGCGGGCACGGGCGAAGAAAGCACCTTCAACAACGCGCTCGCCGCGCTTGTGCGTGAGGGCGCGGGGAAGTGCGCGGACGACGTCGGCGAAGCCTTCGACGGTGGCTGCCACCGCGATCTTCATCTGCTCGATTTCCCATTCGTCCTTGATGAGGCGCAGCTCGGAGAGGGCTTCGCTGAGCTTCTCGTCCAAGGCATCCAGTTCGCCGAGGTCCAGGTTTTCGGGATCCTTCGCCGTGTTGTAACGGGCAGTATCCACCAGGGCGTCGATGTTCTCGTCCACCTTGCGGACGAGGCGGATGGAGATACCGCCGATTTCCGGGGCGCCCACGTTCTTGGTGATGGCCATTTCGAGTTCGGCGATGTGTGCCGTGGGAAGGCCCAGGCGTGCTTCGAACTCGGCAAGCGTCGGGCGGGCACCGATCCAGAACTCACCGGCTCGGGAGTCGGCGTAGAACTGTTCGGTGTCGCGGCCCGCCAACGGACGGAAGTAGAGCGTGGCAGTGTGGTGACCGCCGTCGTCGCCCTTTCCTTCGGCTACCGGCTCAAGGATGAGGACGGCGTCGGGCTCGTGGTCCACGCCCAGGCCGGTCAGGTGCGCGAAACCGGAGTGGGGGCGGAAGCGGTAGTCGCAGTCATTCGAGCGGACCTTCAGCGGTCCGGCCGGGATGACAAGCCGTTCGCCTTTGAACAGTTCGGAGATGGTACGACGGCGGCGTGCGGCGTGGTCTGCAACGGCGTCCCGCGCAGGGGTCACCTGCGGGGCCGGCGCCCAGTTGCTGGCCATGAATGCCTTGAAGGCATCGGACGTGGGCCTCTGTGAGCGGTTGTTGACGCGCTCCTGCAGCGGCTGGGAAGTTGTGGAGTCCATGTTTTGGGTGTTTTCGGCATCGTTCACCGTTACATCGTCCCACCAGTTCCTTGAGGAGGCCAACGGCGCAACACTCCAAGCGGCCCCGCATCCCATAGGCTGGGAAAGTGAGGATAGACCTGCATGCGCACTCCAATGTTTCCGACGGAACCGAGACACCGGCCGGCGTGATCGTTTCCGCCGTGGCCGCCGGTCTCGACGCCGTAGCCCTGACGGACCACGACTCAACGGACGGGTGGGAATCTGCGTCGGCCGCTGCCAGGGAACATGGCGTTGCGTTCGTTCCCGGCATGGAGATTTCCTGCCGGACCGAGGAAGGGATCAGCGTCCACCTCCTCAGCTACCTTCACGACCCCGCGCACGCGGGACTGCTCGAGGAAATCACGAAGTCCAAGGATGCCCGGCTGACCCGGGCCGAACATATGGTGACGTTGTTGTCCGAGGATTACCCGCTGACGTGGGACGACGTCATCCACCACGTGGCGCCGGGCGCGACTGTAGGTCGCCCGCACATCGCTGATGCCCTGGTGGCGGCGGGAGTTGTTGCGGACCGGACGGAAGCCTTCACCTCCATCCTCACGTCTCATTCGCGCTACTTCGTGCAGCACTATGCACCCAACCCGGCCCTCGCCGTCGAGCTTGTCCGGGCGGCAGGCGGTGTTCCTGTCTTCGCGCATCCCGTGGCCTCGTCGAGGGGGCGCATCGTGGGGGAGCGGACCTACCGGGACATGATCGACGCCGGATTGCTGGGACTTGAAGTGGAGCATCGGGACAACCCTGAGGAGGGTCGGGCGTTCCTGCGCGGCCTCGCCGCAGAGCACGGGCTGTTGATGACCGGATCCTCGGACTACCACGGAGCGGGCAAACCGAACTCGCTGGGGGAGAATACGACGTCGCCGGAGGTCTTGGCACGGATAGAGGAGTTGGCATCAGGCAGTACGGTGGTTCGGTGAAGGGGGCCCGCTGATGGACCTGCAGTTGCTCGCCTCCGTGATCGTCACCCTGTTCGTGATCATGGATCCGCCGGGAACCGTGCCGATTTTCATGTCGTTGACGGCCCGGCTTTCCGCGAAGGACCGCAATCGTTCGGCATTCCAAGCCCTTCTGGTAGCCACGGGCGTGATCGTGGTGTTCGCGATCTTCGGCCAGTCCATCCTGAACTACATGCACATCTCACTGGCAGCACTGCAGGGTGCCGGTGGCCTGCTCCTGGTGCTGATCGCCCTCCAGTTGCTGACAGGCTCCACCAGCGGGGAAGAGAATGCTGCCAAATACAAGAACGTGGCTTTCGTGCCGCTGGGAACGCCGCTCATGGCCGGCCCGGGCGCGATTGTCGCCGTGATGGTGTTCGTTCAGCAGTCCAGCCAGCTGTCGGAGTATCTGGCTGTTGGGCTGGGCATCGCAGTGGTTTTGGCCTCGTTGTACCTGGCCATGCGGTTCGCGGGCGTGGTGCAGCGGGTGCTGGGCGAGAACGGGGTTGAGCTGGTGACCAGGATCGCCGGTCTGTTGCTTTCAGCCATCGCTGTGCAGATGATCGCCGACTCCGTGACGGCATTCGTGAAAGGTGTGGCCTGAGAATCGCTCAGGACAACCAGCCTATAGGCCGGTTGGCAGCAGCTCGTGGAATCCGGCTTTGCTGCCCAGGCGTTTCCGCATGACCTCGATGGCCTGTTCGTTCTGGTCCACGCACACAAAGTTGCGGCCCAGCTTCGCAGCTACTGCACCCAGGGTCCCGGAACCTGCGAAGAAATCAAGGCACCAGTCGCCTTCGCGGCTCGATGCGGAGACGATCCTGCGCACCAGCCCTTCGGGCTTCTGGGTGGGGTAGCCGGTCTTTTCGCGGCCGGTGGGGGAGACAATGGTGTGCCACCACACGTCCGTCGGCAATTTGCCGCGTTCGCGTTTGGCGGGAGTGACCAGACCCGGTGCCATGTACGGTTCCCGGTCCACTTCTGCGTTGTCGAAGTGGTACTTGGCGGGGTTCTTCACGTACACCAGGATGTTGTCGTGCTTGGTGGGCCAACGGTTCTTGGCGCGGGCACCGTAATCGTAGGCCCAGATGATCTCGTTGAGGAAGCATTCCCGGCCGAAGATGGCGTCGAGCATCACCTTGGCGTAGTGCACTTCCCGGTAGTCCAAATGCAGGTACAAAGTGCCGTCATCGGCCAGGAGACGCCAGGCTTCCACGAGTTTGGGTTCCAGGAAGGACCAGTAATCGCTGAACGCGTCGTCGTAGCTGTGGAGGGCGCCCTTGATGGTGTCATACGAACGGCCCTTGAAGCCGACGCGGTCGCCGTCGCCGTCGGCGTTGCGGACCATGCGGGTTTCCTGCCGCCGCTGGACCCGGCCCGTGTTGAAGGGCGGATCCACGTAAATGAGTGTGAAGGCGCCGTCCGGCAGCGTTGGAAGGAATTCCGCGTTGTCCGCGTGCACCACCATGTTGCCGCCGTCCGGCGCCCAAACAGTTTCAGTCATCGACGGTTTTAGGCCTCGGTGTTGCCTGGCTGGGCAGCAGCCGTCTCGCCGGACACCACTTCGCCGTTGCGGCGGCGCGTGCGGGTGCGGCGAGTGCGGGCAGGCTTATCGGCGTTGTCTGCGGGGGCGTTGCGCGAGTCTGCCGCGCCGGAGGCCGGAGCTGCGTCGCCTTCAGAGGTACGACGACGACGGGTGCGGTTGCTTCCGCCCTCGCCACGGGATTCGCTGGAGCCACGGGATTCGCTGGAGCCGCCGGACTTACCGGAGCGGCCGCGGCCGCCGTCGCGCTTTCCGTCACGTCCGCCGTCGCGGCCGGAACCGCCCGAACGTGCGTTCTTCTTGCCGGTCTCGCCCAGGTCTTCAAGGACCTCGGCGTCAACGCCTGCCAGGACGCGCTTGTTGCGGGGCAAACGGCCCTTGGTGCCCTCGGGGATGTCGAGGTCACTGTAGAGGTGCGGTGAGGACGAGTAGGTCTCAACGGGCTCCGGAACACTGAGTCCCAGGGCCTTGTTGATCAGGCCCCAGCGCGGCATGTCGTCCCAGTCGACGAACGTGACGGCGGTGCCCTTGTTGCCGGCGCGGCCGGTACGGCCCACGCGGTGCAGGTAGATCTTTTCGTCTTCGACGCACTGGTAGTTGATCACGTGCGTTACGTCGTCGACGTCGATGCCGCGGGCTGCGACGTCGGTGGCGACGAGGACGTCCACCTTGTTGTTGCGGAACGCACGCAGAGCCTGCTCGCGTGCACCTTGGCCGAGGTCGCCGTGGATGGCGGCGGCAGCGAAACCGCGGTCAACCAGTTCCTCGGCAACCTTCGCTGCCGTGCGCTTGGTCTTGGTGAAGATGATGGTCCTGCCGCGGCCGCGTGCCTGCAGGATGCGTGCCACTACCTCGGTCTTGTCCATGGCGTGAGCACGGTAGATGAGCTGGCGGATATCGCGCTTGGTCAAGCCCTCATCGTTCGGGTCGGCTGCCCGGATGTGGGTGGGCTGCCTCATGTACCGGCGGGCCATGGCGATAACCGGGCCGGGCATGGTGGCGGAGAAGAGCAGCGTCTGACGGACTGCGGGGGTGCCGGCGATCAGGGTCTCGACGTCCGGGAGGAAGCCCAGGTCCAGCATTTCGTCGGCTTCGTCGAGAATGACCATCTTGACGTTCTTGAGGCTCAGGTGCTTTTGCTTGTAGAGGTCGATCAGGCGCCCGGGCGTGCCCACGACGATTTCGACGCCCTTCTGCAGCGCATCGACCTGCGGCTCGTAGGCGCGTCCACCGTAAATGGTGGCGATACGGGCGTTCCGCTTGCGCGAGGCTGCCTGGAGGTCGTTGGCAACCTGTACGGCGAGTTCACGTGTGGGAACGATCACCAGGGCCTGGGGAGCGCCGGGAACAGCGAGCTTCTCAAAGCCTGCGTCGTCCCGGCCGACAACGCGCTGCAGGGCGGGGATACCGAAGCCCAGCGTCTTGCCGGTGCCGGTCTTTGCCTGGCCGATGATGTCGTGGCCGCTCAATGCGACCGGGAGGGTCATGGCCTGGATGGGGAAGGGGTGCGTGATACCGGCGTCGGCCAAGGACTCGACGATGTCGGCGCGGACGTTGAAGTCCGCAAACGACTTTTCCTCGATCTCGTGGGGCGTCTCATCCGAGATGATCGTTTCCTCGGGTTCGATGGATTCAGTTCCGGTGGAGTCCGTCAGGACTTCATGGGTGTGCAATTCACTCACAGGGAGTTTCCTTATTCATTTGGGCATTGGCGCTGCATGCTCAACGGGGGCGGCGGAGCCGTACCGGAGCAGAACGGGCGCGCAAGCAAGTCCAGTGGAAGCCGATCGCGGGCTATCTAAGTACTGGCACTGGTGACCAGTTGGTACATCTCAAGATCGCGTAGGGGCGGGCTTGTTGAGTTCAAAAATTAACTGAATCAACGACCGGGCATCCATTACTACAGGGCCAGTCTATCCTCTGGGAGCCATAAAGCCCGGATCGTCGCGTGATGCGCGTCAGTTCAGAAGCTCGAACCTGATTTCACGGCTGGCGATTTCCGCCCTGACGAGACGCACCCTGACCTTGGTGCCGGACTCAAGTTCGCCGTCACACCTTGCGGTGACGGCAGGTTCTGCGATCTGGACGATACCGGACGGTCCACTGCCGTTTCCGTTGCCCTTGCCGGTGCCATTGCCGTTGTTGCTGTTTCCGTTGCCGTTCTGCGGCTTGGAACCGGAAATCACTACGGCGTCGAACTCCTGGCCTACGTGGTTGGCCACCAGTGCTGCTTCCACCGTGTCCAAGGCAGCGCGTTCAAGCCTGCCTGCCAATTGGTCGGAGGCTCCCATGATCTCGGGCAAGGAGGGCAACGCCTCGCGGACCCAGCGCGGAATTTCCCTGTTGTTGCACAGGGCATCGCAGATCACCAGGACGAACCGGTCGATGAGCCGCCGCAAGGGAGCGGTGGTGTGGGCATAGGGCGCGCCGATGGCTGCCTGGATCACCGTCTCCGGCACTTCGCCGTCGAACGGGGTGTATCCGGCACCCCTGAACAACATCCCGGCGGAGTGCAGGATGGCGAGCTGCTTGGGATCGGAGGCGTCCAGGGTCCGCAGGTACTCTCCGTAGGTGACCTGGCCGTCCCACGGTTTGCCCAAGGCCACGGTTTGCCGCTTGAAGTGTTGCAAGGACCTCTCATCGGGTGCGGGCATGGTCCGCAGTATGCCGACTTTTCCGTCCAGCATCAGCCGGGCCGCCGCCATGCCTGTCATGAGGGAGATCTGCGCGTTCCAGTCCTCCACCGGCAGTGACGGTGCTGCAACGATCCTGTACCCGCCGCCGTCGGTCGCCTGGACGATTTCCTGCTCGGGCATGTTGAGGCTTGCCCCACCACGGAGTCTCTCAAGTTCGACCCGTTTCAGTCCGACTTCCTTGAGGAGCTGCAGTACGGGCGGTGCCGAGCCGTCGTCGATCTGTTGCTGGGCTCCTTTATAGCTGAGTTTGGCACGGCTGCGGACCGTGGCACGGGCGACGGAAACATTGACCACTTCCGCGTTGGCATCGAGGTCGAAATCCCAGACGAACGCACCGCAGTCCTGATCGGCGAGCAGGCTGCCTGCGTTTTCGCTGATGATCTCCGGGTGCAGGGGGATGCGGCCGTCCGGAGCGTAGAACGTCTGGCCGCGGTGCCGGGTTTCGGCATCCAGCGCCCCGCCGGGAGCCACGAAAGACGGCACGTCGGCGATCGCGTAGAGAACCTTGTACCCCTCGCCGGCGCGATCAATGAACAGGGCTTGGTCAAGGTCCGTTGACGTGGCGGGGTCGATGGTCAGGAAAGGGACGTGCTTGAGGTCGCGATCGGGCAGGCGGAGGGATTCGACGGCGTCCCGTGCCTCCCGGACGGCATCAACCGGATAGTCGCCGGGCAGCTCCAGCTCCGTCCGGAGGGCCGCGAAAGCCGCTGCGAGCTGGTCCGATGAGTCGTCGACGTTGGGCGCTATCCGATGATGTGACACGAAAATCAGGGTAGCCCGAAACCGGCAGATAGTCTTGGACGCTTCCGGCTCCAAGCGATGCTGTCAGTGCGGCGGATGGCCAGCTGTTGCTGGCCATTAGCTTCTTGGCGGCCCGGGGAGGCAGGCGGTGGGGCGGTCGACGGCAGCCATCAACACCCCCGTAGCCCATTTGGGCCTGTTACCGTCTAAGGTATAAAGACGGTAACAAGGAAGGGGCAAGCTATGAGCGATTGGTCGCTACCCGAGCGGTTCGACGTCGGCGACGGTACGGTGCGATGGAACTCGGTCGGCGAGGGCCCGGCTCTCGTTCTGATGCACGGCACACCCTTCTCGTCGTACATCTGGCGAGACATCGCCCCGGTGCTTGCTCGTGATCACCGGGTCTACGTCTGGGACATGCTCGGATTCGGACAGTCGACCCGCACCGCGCCGGATGTGAGCCTCCGGCAGCAGGCGACGATCTTCGTCGAACTCCTCGAGCACTGGGGGGTCTCAGCGCCTCGGGTCGTGGCGCACGACGTCGGCGGCGCGGTCGCGCTGCGGGCGACGCTCCTGCACGACGTGAACTTCGAGTCGCTCACGCTCATCGATGCCGCGACGGTGAGTGGTTGGGGCGCCGGCGGGTTCTTCCAAACCGTCCACCAGCACCCCGAGGCCTTCGAGGCGCTCCCCGACTGGGCTAGCGCTGCCCTGATCGACGCCAAGATCCGGTCCGGCAGTCACGTGGGTCTGCGTGCAGACGCCCTGGCTTCGTACACGGGCCAGTGGGCGGGTGCGGAAGGGGCACGGGCGTTCTACCGGCAGTACACCCAAGGCGGCGAGGAGAACACCGACGAGCTACAGGATCGACTCCGGCTGTTGGACATCCCGATCCACGTGGTCTGGGGCTCGGAAGATGCGTGGCTGGGTGTCGACTACGCCCATCGGCTCGTCACGGCACTTCCGGATCACGCGCGGTTCTCGATCATCGAGGGAGCCGGGCACATGGTGCCGGAGGATCGGCCCGGCGAACTCCTCAGTCTGCTGAGCGCGTGAACGCCGTGCAGTCCGCCGTGCCCGAGGAGCTGCGTGTCGTCGTGGAGTTTTGCAACAGCGCCACACTGCTGCACGGCACCGACGCGCTGGCGACCATCCGTGACGGGCGGGAGTGGCTGGTCCGGCATGGATGGGGCGGCGAGCCCACGCTCGAGCATCTCATCTCGTTGCGCGACGCCCGCGAGGTCATGCGCGCGTTCCTGGCCGACCGTACCGACACGGCAGCGCGATCCGCCCTGAACCAGCTCGCTCAGGAGCACTGGGCAGGCCCCCACGTCGACGACGACGGGCGGCTCGCGCTGACCCCGTCGGCCGGCCTGCCGGTCTCGCCGGCGGGAGCAGCGGTCGGGGCGCTCCTGCTCCACGGCTTGACCGGCTCGGGGCAGCGGCTCAGGACCTGCGCGTCGGAAGCGTGCAGGTGGGTGTTCTACGACAGTTCACGGTCCAGGACCCGGACCTGGTGCGACATGAACACGTGCGGGGCGCGGAGCAAGATGCGCCAGTACCGCGATCGGCTCACCTGAATCTGATCCGATCCGGTGGGTGGGCTGCGGCATCTGCAAGCCCCGACTCACCCCTGTCGCCACAACCTGCCGATACCCCGACGGTCTGCGTGCCTGGGACTGTTGTTTGGAGAACCGTTACGCGGCGGCGTCCAGGGCTTCGAGCAGCGACTTGGCTGCCGCCGTCGGATCTTCCGCCTCGGTAATGGCGCGAACGACGACGATACGGCTGGCGCCCGCAGCGAGCACCTGCTCGACGTTGCCGAGATCGATTCCGCCGATCGCAAACCACGGCACCTCCACGGCGCCGCCGGTGGTCTCCTCCGCGCGCCTGATCGCTTCCGCGGCATATGTGACCAGGCCGGTTCCCACCGCTTCGCGGCCGGGTTTGGTGGGGGTCGCCCAGACGGGACCAACGCAGAAATAGTCCAGCCCAGGCTCGCCCGGCGAAGCCGTGATCGCGGCATTTACCTGCTCAGGCGTATGGGTGGAGAGACCAATCGAAGCGGGGCGGGGAAGGAACGTGCGGGCAATCTCCAGCGGGAGGTCCTTCTGGCCCACATGGAACACCGGAGCCCCGGAAACACTGGCAATATCGGCCCGGTCGTTGACCGCCCAGAGCCGCCCGTGCCGTTCTGCGACGCCACGCAGGATCGCCAGCAATTCCAATTCCTCGGCGGCTTCGATCGTCTTGTCACGGAGTTGGATGATGTCCACCCCGCCCTGGAACGCGGCGTCGGCAAAGTCTTCAAAATCGCCTTGGCGCTTGCGCGCATCAGTGCACAGGTAGAGGCGGGCGCTGGCGAGGGCAGAGTGCTGGGTCATGGAATCCACAGTAGTTCCTCTAAACTGGGCACGTACTGCGGGAGCCGTGACCTACGTCTTTATGACCGTCCGGCTGAGAGGGCTTCAGAGCCGACCGCTTGACCTGATCCGGCTAGTACCGGCGTAGGGAAGGAAACAGATGGCAGAAGCCATTCACGCGGATGTTGCCGTTATCGGCGGAGGCGTCATCGGACTGGGCATCGCCCACCAGGCCCGGAAGCTGGGCCGCTCCGTAGCACTCATCGATCCGGCGCCCGCCACCGGTGCGACATTTGCTGCTGCCGGAATGTTGGCGCCCGTGAGCGAGCTGCACTACCAGGAAGAAGACCTCCTGGAGCTCATGCTCGAGTCATCCCGGTTGTGGCCTTCGTTTGCCGGCGGCCTTCACCGGCCTGTGGAAGATACCGGATACCGCACGACGCCGACCCTCGCCGTGGGTGCCGATGCCGCCGACCGCCGCGCGCTCGCGGACCTTCGCACCGTCCAGCTCGCGGCGGGCCTGGGGGTCGAACCGTTGCCGTTGCGGACCGCCAGGGAACGCGAACCGCTCCTTAGCCCGCAAATTTCCTGTGCCTTTGATATCCCCGCCGATCACCAGGTGGATCCCCGGAAGCTGGCGGAGTGCCTCATGGCAGGGCTGGCCGCCCATTCATCCGGCGATGGCACGTGGCTAGGCGGCGCCAGGGAAGGATTTGCCGTTGCAGAGTCCGCGCACGGCCTGTTGTGGGACGGGGACCAGGTAGCCGGAGTGGAGCTCGAATCCGGCAAATCCGTCATGGCCGGCGAAACCGTGGTGGCCAACGGGCTGGGCGCCCCCGCGCTCGCCGGCCTTCCTGAGGGTCTTGAACTTCCGGTCAGGCCGGTCTACGGGGACATCCTCAGGCTTCGGGTCCCCGCGCACCTCCAACCGCTGCTCACTGCCACTGTTCGTGGCATGGTCCGCGGGGTGCCCGTTTACATCGTTCCCAGGGACGACGGAACCGTAGTCATCGGAGCTACCCAACGGGAGGACGGCTTGTCGGCGGCCTCCAACGCAGTCTCTGCCGGCGGGGTTTACCAGCTCCTTAGGGACGCCCAGGTACTGGTTCCCGCGGTGGCCGAACTTGAACTCCTGGAAGCAACTGCGCGCGCCAGGCCAGGGACTCCGGATAACGCTCCGTTGCTGGGCCGCGTAGCCGGTTCAAGCGGGGACATCGCGGGCCTGATTGTGGCCACCGGGTTCTTCCGGCATGGCGTCCTCCTGACCCCCGTGGCCGCGAGGATCGTGGGGGAGCTGCTCACCGGTTCCCCTGATCCCCGCTGGTCCATCTTCCGGCCCGACCGTTTCAGTGCAACCGCGCGTCGCTCTCAACTCCACAGCAAGGAAACAGTATGAACATCAAACTCAACGGCGCCGTCCGCCAGGTGCCCGCCGACGCCTCCGTCAGCACGCTCGTCACGGCCGTCACCGGCCGCGTACTCGACCACCGCGGACAGGCGGCCGACGGCGGGAAGCTGGGTGTCGCCGTCGCCCGCAATTCCGAGGTGGTGCCGCGCAGCCAGTGGGCAGCTACTCCGCTGGCCGACGGCGATGAACTCGAACTCGTTACCGCAGTACAGGGAGGCTGAACCATGACCACAGCAAGCACCGAAATCCTTACTGACGCCTTGGTGATCGACGGCGTCGAATTCGGGTCCCGCCTGATCATGGGAACGGGAGGTGCGCCGAGCCTGGACGGGCTCGGAGCCGCGCTCCTGGCATCCGGAACCGAGCTCACCACCGTGGCCATGCGACGCTATTCGCCGGCCGAAACCGGTTCGCTGTTCCAGCTGCTGGTGGACAACAACATCCGGGTCCTCCCGAACACCGCAGGGTGTTTCACGGCGAAGGACGCCGTGATGACGGCGGAACTGGCACGCGAGGCGCTGGAGACCGACTGGGTCAAGCTGGAAGTCATCGCGGACGAGCACACGCTGCTCCCTGACGCTGTTGAACTGGTGGACGCCACCGAGCAATTGGTGAACCGCGGCTTCAAAGTGTTCGCCTACACCAACGACGATCCCGTGCTTGCCCTCCGCCTCGAGAACCTCGGCGCCACGGCAGTCATGCCGCTGGGCTCGCCCATCGGGACCGGCCTGGGCATCCTGAACCCGCACAACATAGAACTCATCGTGTCCCGGGCCTCCGTGCCGGTGGTGCTGGACGCCGGGATCGGAACAGCTTCCGACGCCGCACTTGCCATGGAACTGGGCTGTGACGCGGTCCTGCTGGCGACCGCAGTGACCCGCGCGCAGAACCCTGTGCAGATGGGCCAAGCCTTCAAACACGCCGTCATCGCCGGTAGGCTGGCCAAACAGGCAGGCCGGATTCCGCGTCGTGAGCACGCCTTGGCGTCCTCGGCCATGGAAGGCCGGGCGGAGTTCCTCTGAAGCCGGGTTCCTCCCGGGCCGGGTTCCCCGCAACGAAGGAGCAACCATGGTTAACAGGAAAGAACCGGTGCCGCCGGCAGCGGTCGAAGCCGCGCTCAAGGACCTCCCGGGTTGGAAGCTCCAAAACGGCCTCGTAACCGTTTACAAGACGTCGACGGCGGCCGAGGCTTTGGCCCTCATCGCGGCCATTGGACAGATCGCCGAAGAGCAGAACCACCATCCGGATCTTGACTGGCGGTACAACAGGGTCTTCCTGCGTTACGTGTCCCATGACGCCGGCGGACAGGTAACCCAACGCGACCTTGCTGCTGCCGCCTCCGTAAGTGAGGCAGCATCGGCCACGGGTGCCCTCGCTGAGCCGGGTCGCTATCCGGGCGCCGAGGGCCCTTAAACAGCAGTGACCATCACCCGTGGGTGATGGTCACTGCTGTTTTTCGAGCCTAAAGCCGCAAGGCCTTGGTCAGCGCCTCAGTATCATGCTTGGTGCGGGTCCGTCCCAGATAGACCACAATGCCCGCTGCCGCTGCACTTCCGAGCACGATTGGCAGGACCCAGGGGATCCATGTCGCGCCCGGCTGGTAGCCCAGTCCGGCACTGATGAAAGCAATCCAGCTCAGGGTGCCAACAGCGGCCGCAATGCCTGCGGGCAATGCAATCCCGTACCTGCTGTGCCGCTTATCGGTGGCCCACACGATGAAACCGGCAGCAACGGTGGCCAAAACCACGATGACAAGTGAAAGCATGAGACTCCTTAGCGGACGAAGGCGGGACGGTGAACGCTAGAGGGCGCCGAAGCCGACCCGGCGGACTTCCTCGGCGCCGATTTCCACGTATCCCAGCACGTTGCCCGGAACGATGACCTGGCGGCCCTTCTCATCGATCAGCCGCAGTTCCGAGCCCTTGGACACGGCCTCGGCCACGATCTTGGCTACGGCGTCAGCGTCCAGGGCGGATTCGAGCACAATTTCACGGCCAACGTTCTGAATGCCGATCTTTACTTCCACAGCAAGGCCTCCAAGCCAATCAAGTGTTAAGTCAGTCCTCTATTTGTAGCCTAGGACTCTTTGGGGAATCGACTGATTCCGCGCCAAGCTAAACGATAGATCAGATCGCTGGCGACATCGAGGTCCAGGTTTCCGTCCGTTTCAAGCCAATAACGGGCGCTGACCTGGGCCATTCCTGCCAGGCCGCGGCCCAGGAGCTGGGCTTCGAGGGGCGGGAGTTTGGTGTCCTCGGCAATGACATGGGCGACGGCGTCGGCGAACGTCTTGTTGAACGTCTCCAGACGGGAGCTGACATCGGGATCGTTGATGAGGTCGGACTCAAACACAAGGCGGTGCGCCTGGTCGTCGTCCGCAATGAACCTGTAATAGGCGCGCATGACGGCCTTGACGCGCTCCTTGTTGTCCGTGGTGGAGTTCAGTGCACCGAGCATCAAATCCGTCAGGGTTGCCAGATGGCTGTCCAGGAGCGCCATGTACAGCTCGCGTTTGGACGGGAAGTGCTGGTAGAGCACCGGCTTGCTGACGTGCGCAGTTTCTGCGATCTCGTCCATTGCCGCGCCGTGGAAGCCGTTGGAGACGAAGACTTCCAAGGCGGCGTTCAGCAACTGTGCCCGGCGTTCGTCACGCGGCAACCTTGGTGAACGAGGTGAACCGGTCCGTTCCTGCTTTGCGGGTGCCCCATCGTTTGCCCGTGTGCCGTCAGCCACAGTCTGCCGCCTTTCCTTTGCAGTTATGACCACTCTACCGGTGGGTAATATGACCGGGCGGCATCGGCAGGCATACATTGGGGTATGGCCTCAATTGTTGCTGCCCACTCCGCTGCGCCCACCGTCCTGCCGCCCCTTGTCGAACCGGCCGCCGAGCTCTCGCCGGCCGAGGTTGAGCGGTACTCACGGCATCTCATCATTCCGGAAATCGGAGCCGTGGGCCAACGCAGGCTCAAGAATGCGAAGGTTCTTGTCATTGGCGCAGGAGGCCTTGGCTCGCCCGCCCTGCTTTACCTGGCCGCCGCCGGCGTGGGAACGCTGGGGATCGTCGACGACGACGACGTCGACCTCAGCAACCTCCAGCGCCAGGTCATCCACGGAGTCAAGGATGTAGGCACCCCCAAGATCGAATCAGCCCGCCGTGCAATCGCGGAGCTGAACCCCCTGGTCAACGTGGTCCTTCACAACATCCGTCTGGACTCCTCCAACGCATTGGACCTCTTCGCGCAGTACGACCTCATCCTTGACGGCGCGGACAACTTCGCAACCCGGTACCTGGTCAATGACGCTGCTGCGATCCTTGGCAAGCCCTACGTGTGGGGTTCCATCTTCCGTTTCGATGGCCAGGTCAGCGTTTTCTGGGCCCAGCACGGACCCAGCTACAGGGATCTTTACCCCGAGGCGCCTCCGGCAGGCTCCGTGCCGTCCTGCGGCGAGGGCGGCGTGTTCGGCATGCTGTGCGCGGCGGTCGGCTCGCTCATGGTGACAGAAGCCGTGAAGCTGATTACCGGCGTCGGACGTTCCTTGCTTGGCAGGGTGGCGCTGTTCGACGCCCTTGGCGGCAGCTGGCGCGAGATCAAGGTGTCCAAGGACCCGGAAGCCGAGCCCATCACGGAACTGACCGACTACGAGGCATTCTGTGGTGTGACACCCGCTGCCGCCACGGACCAGGACCACACCGTGACCGCGACCGAACTTGCCCGGATGCTGGCCGAGCGCGAAGCGGGGGAGCGGGACTTTGAGCTCGTCGACGTCCGCGAATCCGGAGAGCACAGCATTGTGAGCATCGACGGTTCGGTGCTCATTCCGCAGGGCCGGATCCTGTCCGGCGAGGCGTGGGTGGAACTTCCGCAGGACAAGGACATCGTTTTCCACTGCAAGGCGGGCACGCGCTCGGCAACGGTGCTGGAAGCCGCACAGAAGGCCGGCTACAGCCGCGTCAAGCACCTCGACGGCGGTATTCTCGCCTGGGTGCGGCAGGTGGAGCCCGCCAAGCCCGTGTACTGACCATTGCCCGTATCCCGGCTTCTCTGGGAAGCTCAAGCATGAGCGAAGAACGGACACAAACAGAACAGCGGCCCCTCGGCTCCGGGTTTGGACACGGAACCACGGCCATGGAGGTCATCGACGGAATCAACCTGCGCGGCAAGTCCGCCATCGTCACGGGTGGCTATTCCGGGCTTGGGCTGGAGACTGTGCGTGCCTTGGTCGCGGCAGGGGCAGAAGTGACAGTACCCGCCAGGCGCCTGGAGCACGCCCGTTCTGTCCTGGCGGACGCCGGCCTGTCCGCGGACGTCCAGGTGGAGCACATGGACCTTGCCGACCAGGACAGCGTCAAGGAGTTCGCCGCGCGATACCTGGCTGACCACGAAAAGCTGGACATCCTGATCAACAACGCTGCCATCATGGCCAGCCCGGAACAACGGGTCGGGCCGGGATGGGAAGCCCAGTTCGCGACGAACCACCTGGGGCACTACACGCTGGTGAATCTGTTGTGGCCGGCGTTGGTGGCCTCAGGCGATGCGCGCGTCGTGTCGTTGTCGTCCACAGGCCACAAGCTCTCACCCGTCCGGTTCGACGACTTCAACTTCAGCACTTCCTATGACAAGTGGCAGGCCTATGGCCAGGCCAAGACAGCCAATTCCCTCTTGGCGGTGGAACTCGACCACCTCGGCCGAGGCTCTGGCGTGCGGGCCTTCGCGGTCCACCCCGGTGGCATCATGACCGAGTTGCAGCGGCACCTGCCCAAGGAAGAAATGGTGGCAGCGGGCTGGATGGATGCAGAAGGCAACGTCCGCGAAGGATTCAAGACCCCTGAACAAGGTGCGGCGACGTCCGTGTGGGCTGCCACCTCGAAGGTCCTCAATGGCAAGGGTGGCGTCTACTGCGAAGACTGCGATATAGCCAAACCCACTGACAAGGAGTCTCCGTTGGCCCGCTACCAGGGAGTGGACGCCCACGCCGTCGACAAGGCGGACGCAAAGAAGCTTTGGGCGTTGTCGGCAGAGCTGACGGGGATAAACGCTTTCGCGTAGGCCGGGTGTGGCTCAGGCGCTTTCAGAACGTAGCTGGTCGTGGTCCACGGGGCATTCCGTGGCCGCGGCCGCTGCCTGCGGTTGCTCCACCTGGATGCCGTACAGGGCCTCAAGGGCTGCGATGTAATCGTCTTGCTGGCCGTTGGCCGCGAGCTCGCGGGCTCGGACGGTGGGGATGTGGAGGAGCTGCTTGACCATGCGCCGAAGGGCGAACTCCACCTCCTCGGCGGCAGCGGTGCAGCCGTGCCGGGCGCGTACCTTCTCCATCTCGGCGTCCAGGACGTTCATGGTGTGGCGGCGCAACGCGACAATGGCTGTGTCCACGGAACGGGCTTCGCGTTCGGACTCGAAGGAGGCGGCAGCGCCTGTGACGATTGCGCTGGCTTGGGACAGCGACTCCGCCTGCTCCTGTGGTGCGGCGAGCCGAACCGACTCAAGGGTCAGCAATTCGACGCCTTCCAGTTCACCAACTGCGGGATCAAAATCGTGGGTGAGGGCAAGGTCGATGGCAATCAACGGCTTGCCCGAGTTGGCGCGGACACGCTCAAGGTCCGCGGCTTCGACCCGGTTGTCAGAGCCACTGCAGCCGATCATGACGTCGGCGGCGGCCACAGCAGCGGGGAGCGTGTCGGCGTCGAGCGCGTTGCCGCCGCGGGTGGCGACGAAAGCTTCGGCGCGGCCGGAAGAAGAATAGACGGAGATGTCCGTACAGCCGCGTTCCCGCAGGAGGGACATGGTGGCACCGGCATAGGCGCCCGTTCCGAAGACCACGACTTTCTTGGTGGACCAGTCGTCATTCTCGGCAAGGTCCGTCGCGAGGTCCAAGGCCACGGAGACGATGGACAGGCCGCGAGAGCCGAGGGCGGTCTGTGCGCCAACGTCCTTGGCTGTCTTGGATGCAGCCTGGAAGAGCCGAACAAGCCCGGAGCTCGCTGTCCCTTCCTGCTGGGCTGTGATGAGTGCCCGGCGTACTTGGCCGGCGATTTCACGCTCGCCCACCACGGCAGAGTCCAACCCGGCGCTTACAGCGAAGAGGTGGCGGGTGACCTCGGGACCTGTGTGGGTAGCGAAGGAGCGCGAGACGAGTTGTTCGTTGAGTCCGCTGAGCTCGCTGATCTGGGAAACGAGGGCGGAACGGGCTGCTTCGAGGTCAGCCCCGTTGGCCGTTTCGCCGTAAACCTCGTAGCGGTTGCAGGTGGCGAGTACCACCGCTCCGGACACCACGGGGGAATCAGTCAGGGCTGCCGAGGCAAGCCCAGAGGAACCGTTGCTCAACTGAGCGACGGTTTCGAGGTCGATGTCGGCGTGTGTAGCCACCAATGAGAAAAGAACCACAGCACCCCAATCATAGCTTTTTCGTAGCCCGGTAGAACAATATGGCGCCGTGGGGATCCCCACGGAGGCCGGTGATCCGCGACACAACTGCCTTCGCCGGGCTGACGTGACAGTTTGTCGTTATCTTTTGTCCCGGATTTTCGGCACAATCAAAGGCATGACTTCTAGCACGGCAGCATCCAAGAGTACGGCCTCCAACTCCCCGGCGGGTAGCCTCGACGCCAACCACCCGCTGAAGGACGGCCGGACCTCGGACTCACCGTTGATCACGGCCTACCGTGGCGGCAAGCCCTCACGCAGGCCGGTGTGGTTCATGCGCCAGGCGGGCCGTTCCCTGCCCGAATACCTCAAGGTCCGCGAGGGCGTTGCAATGCTGGATTCGTGCTTGAGGCCGGAGCTGGCATCCGAAATCACGCTTCAGCCCGTTCGTCGCCACGACGTCGATGCCGCCATTTTCTTCTCGGACATCGTCATCCCCTTGAAGCTGGCAGGGGTCGGCGTGGACATCGTTCCGGGCGTTGGTCCGGTCCTGGACAAGCCGGTGCGAACCGCGGAGGATGTCGCTGCTCTTCCCAAGCTGACGTGGGAAGCCCTGGAGCCCATCCGCGAAGCCGTCCGCCTTACTGTTGCCGAGCTCGGCGCGACGCCACTCATCGGATTTGCCGGCGCCCCGTTCACGCTTGCCGCCTACATGGTTGAGGGCAAGCCTTCCCGCGACCACCTGGGCCCGCGGACCATGATGCACGCCGACCCTGAGACCTGGACCGCGCTGGCCAACTGGGCTGCCGACGCGTCCGGACTGTTCCTCCAGGCACAGCTCGAAGCGGGTGCTTCCGCAGGCCAGCTCTTCGACTCATGGGCCGGTTCCTTGGGCCTGGCCGACTACACCAAGTACGTTGCGCCGGCTTCGACCCGTGCGCTGGACCACGTCCGCGGGCTTGGTGCGCCGTTGATCCACTTCGGAACCGGAACCTCCGAGCTCCTGGTCGCCATGCGCGATGTCGGCGTGGATGTTGTCGGCGTCGATTACCGACTGCCCCTGGACGAAGCCAACCGGCGCCTGGGCGGGACGGTTCCGTTGCAGGGCAACATCGATCCCGCGCTGCTTTCGGCACCCTGGGAAGTGCTGGAGGCGCACGTCCGGGAAGTCATCGCTGCCGGCGCCGGCGCCCCTGGGCACGTGCTCAACCTTGGCCATGGAGTACCGCCGGAAACCGATCCCACCGTGCTTACCCGCGTTGTGGAGCTCATCCACTCGATCCCCGCCAAGTAGGGCACGTGCGCGGCGGACACTCAACGCCCAAACAACTCCCGCCGGAAGCCAGGGCAGTGGTGGTGGGCGGCGGAATCTCGGGGCTCCTCGCAGCGCGGGAACTGGCCATGGCCGGCACTTCCGTCACCGTGCTGGAAGCGAGCGGAGCGTGGGGAGGCTGCGTCGGGGGCCACGTAGTCGCCGGTCTGCACCTGGACAGCGGAGCGGAGTCCTTCGCCACGCGGTCTCCGGCGGTGGCCGACCTCGCGCGTGAACTCGGCCTGGCGGAACAGATCGTGGCTCCCCACCCAGGAGGGGCCTGGGTACAGCTGCCTGACGGTCCGCAGGAACTGCCCAAAACAGGTGTGCTGGGAATTCCCGCGAATCCGTGGGACCCGGAAGTCCGGCGTTCACTGGGATTCGTGGGAGCAGTGCGAGCTTCCCTTGACCGTTGGCTGCCGGCATCGGTGGGGACATCCTCCGAGGTCACCAGCGTCGCTTCGCTGGTCGCCGCCCGGATGGGCAAAAAAGTACTTGACCGGCTTGTCTCGCCCGTGGTGGGCGGTGTCCATTCGGCCGATCCTGCTCTCCTGGACGTTGATATGGTCGCGCCGGGACTTCGGGCAGGTCTGCGCAAACACGGTTCGCTTGCCGCAGCGGTAGCCGCGCAGCGGAAATCCGGCATCGCGAAAACCGGCAGCGGTCGGTCCGGTAGCGGTCCGGCGAAGGCGGGCTCCGCCGTCGCCGGCCTTATAGGTGGCATGAACACCCTGGTGGCCGCGCTGGTAGCCGACCTCCGGGAACGGGATGTGGACCTGGTGCTCGACAAGCGCGCCGAGGACGTGATGGAAACCCGCGCCGGCTGGCGGGTCACCGCCGGAGGTTCGACGTACGACGCCGATCGCCTGGTCGTTGCGCTGGACGGTCCGGCCGCCGTTGGGCTTCTGGAGAAGTCCTTGCCTGAGTTGGCCGCCTTGCGTCCCGCTCCCGGACCGCTGGTGAGCCTGGTGACCCTGGTTGTGGATCTGCCTGAGCTTGATAGTCGTCCGCGCGGGACCGGCATCCTCGTGGCGCCGCAAACCCCCGGGATCAAGGCCAAAGCGCTGACCCACGCCACGGCAAAGTGGGATTGGCTGGCCGAAGAAGCAGGGCCGGGCACGCATGTCCTGCGTCTTTCCTATGGCCGGCGCGAGGAAGCCGGCGGGGGAGCGGACCTAGTTCTGGATGACGAATCCCTCCTGGCTGCAGCCTTGGCGGACGCCTCGGCCCTGCTGACGGTGCCGGTGACCAGTGCAGACGTCGTTGATTGGGATGTCGTGCGGTGGGCTGGGGCATTGCCTTTTGCCGCCGTCGGTCATAAACAGCGCGTAGCCCAGGTCCGGGAGGCTTGTGCCGCAGCCGACGGCTTGGTGGTCGTCGGCGGTTGGTTGGCCGGGAATGGCCTGGCTGCGGTGGTGGCGGACACGCGGCGCCAGCTCGCCCAAGGAAGCGCGGAAGAACCTTCGTTTCCGTGATTTGCGTCACTTCTACGGCTTGTAGAACTGATCCGTTTCGACTTAGCGGCTGGCACGGGGCAAACTTGAACCATGAGCCACACTTCTGTCGAATCTGTCACTAAAACTGCTGAAACCGAAGAGCAGTTCTTTACGCTCTGGACTGTATTCAAACGCTCGGCCGACGTCCTGCGCAGCGGCGATGCTGCCCAGGAATTTGAAGCCCTGGTCGAAAAGCTTGCCGCCGACGGCGTAGTCCTGCGCGGCAGCTACGACGTCTCGGCCATGCGCTCGGACGCCGACATCATGGTGTGGCTCCATGGAGCCAAGCCGGAGGACCTGCAGGCCGCCGTCCGCTCCATCCGCCGCAGCAAACTCTTCGCCGGAACCGAGATCGTCTGGTCCGCCATGGGCGTGCACCGCGAAGCCGAATTCTCCAAGAGCCACGTCCCCGCTTACGCACGCGGGGTTGAGCCCAGCACCTGGCTCTGTGTCTACCCGTTCGTCCGTTCCTACGAGTGGTACATCCTGCCCGCCGAGGAACGTGGCGCCATGCTGCGGGAGCACGGCATGCTGGGCCGGGAATTCCCCCAGGTCATCTCCAACACGGTCTCCTCCTTCGCGCTGGGTGACTGGGAGTGGATACTCGGCCTCGAAGCACCTGAACTCGTAGACCTCGTGGACCTCATGCGCCACCTCCGCGCAACTGACGCCCGCAACCACGTCCGCGAAGAAATTCCCTTCTACACCGGCCGCCGCGTCACCGCAGCGGAGATTGCAGAGGTCCTGGCATGAGCACGCCCGTTATCTCCACCGACCTGAACGAAGTGACCGAACGTGGTCGCCAGGAACCCCGAAACTACGATGCCGTACTGCTCGCATCCTTTGGTGGTCCCGAAGGCCAGGAAGATGTCATTCCCTTCCTGCGCAACGTGACCCGGGGACGCGGAATCCCCGACGAGCGGCTCGAAGAGGTTTCCCACCACTACCGCGCTTTCGGTGGCATCAGCCCCATCAACCAGCAGAACCGTGAGCTGAAAGCCGCCATCGAGGCTGAACTGGCCAACCGCGGTATCGAACTGCCGGTCCTGTGGGGGAACCGCAACTGGGACCCGTACATCGCGCCGGTCCTGCAGGACGCCTACGACGCCGGTCATCGCCGTATCCTGATGCTCACCACCAGCATCTACTCCTGCTACTCCAGCTGCCGCCAGTACCGTGAAGACATCGGCGTTGCGCTGACGGAGACAGGTTTGGACGGCAAGCTCCAGGTGGACAAGATCCGCCAGTACTTCGACCACCCTGGCGTGGTCCAGCCCTTCCTTGAGGGTACTGCCGCCGGCTTGGAAGAGATCCGGGGAAAGCTCGCCGCTGCCGGGGAAGCCGACCCGGACTCGAAGATCCGCGTCCTTTTCGCCACGCACTCCATCCCCACGCGTGACGCCGAGGCCGCCGGCCGCTCCGAGGACGAGCCCCGCGAATTCGCCGAGGGCTCCGCATACGCCGCCCAGCACCTGGCCAACGCCAAAGCCATCATGGATGTCGTGGCACCCAACGTCGCCTGGGATCTTGTGTACCAGTCACGCTCCGGTGCACCGCACATTCCGTGGTTGGAGCCGGACATCAACGACCACCTTGAGGAGATTGCGCCCCAGGGCGTCCGCGGTGTAGTCATTGTTCCCCTCGGTTTCGTGAGCGACCACATGGAAGTTGCCTGGGACCTGGACACCGAAGCACTGGAAACCTGCAAGAACCTGGACATTGCGGCAACCCGTGTTCCCACACCGGGCACGCACGCCGCCTTCGTTTCGGGACTCGTGGACCTCATCTGCGAACGGACCGTGGACAACAACATCGCAGACCGTCCGCATGTCACGGACCTGGGCCCTTGGTACGACGTGTGCCGGCCTAACTGCTGCGAGAATTTCCGCGGGGCCAAGCCCGTCATTTCCGAAGCCGGAACCACGATCGGAACCCGCCACGACCCCTATCCAGCGTCGGAGGCAGCCAAGTGACCGTGCGCATCGGCACCAGGGCGAGCAAGCTGGCCCTGACGCAGACGCAGCAAACCGCCGACAAACTGGCTGCGGTTGGCGGCTTCCCGGTGGAGCTCGTGCACATCAGGACCGAGGGCGACGTCAAGACCGGGTCCCTGTCCCAAATGGGTGGCACCGGCGTCTTTGTTGCCGCGCTGCGTGATGCTTTGCTGGCCAACAGCTGCGATGTTGCCGTCCATTCCTTGAAGGACCTGCCCACTGGCGCTGCAGTAGGCCTGACCATCGCCGCCACGCCGCAACGCGTGGACGTCAGGGATGTCCTGTGTGCCCGCGATGGCATGACGCTCGCTCAATTGCCTGGAGGCGCCAAAGTAGGCACCGGGTCTCCCCGCCGCGCAGCGCAACTCCGGGCCGCCCGCCCGGATATTGAGGTGCTGGATATCCGCGGCAACGTTGATACCCGCCTGGGCCGCGTGCCGGGACTTCCCGGAAATCCAACGGATGAGGTTGTCCCTGGCAAAACGTGCGACCTCGATGCCGTCGTGCTGGCGGCCGCCGGCCTGGAACGCATCGACCGGCTGGACTCGGTGAGCGAGTTCTTCGAGACGGACGTGATGCTGCCTGCACCCGGACAGGGCGCACTGGCCATCGAATGCCGCACGGACGACGCCCCCCGGCAGGCTGGCAACACCGAGGGTTCCAACGGCGTGCTCGCACAGGCCCTTGCAGCACTGAACGACGACGACACCCGTCTTGCCGTGACAGCGGAACGTGCCGTGTTGGCCCGGCTCGAGGCCGGCTGCGCAGCTCCTGTTGGCGCCTATGCCTTCCGAAAAGGCAGCATGCTGCACCTGGAGGCCGTGGTATGCGCCGTTGACGGCACCAAGACGGTCCGCGAGAAGAAGGCTACCGACGGCTTGACCGAAGTGGGAGCTACGTTGCTGGGCATTGAAGTTGCTGAGCTTCTCCTGGCTGCGGGTGCCGCGGAGATCGCGGATCTTGCAGCGTCCTGAGTCAGCAAATCCCTGGCCCGAAATCCCGGACCCGGTAAACCCGGGCCCGGGAAAACCAGCAGTGCTGGCCGGTCGGCGCATCCTGATCACCAGGAGCGTGGACCGGGCCCAGCCGCTGGCGGACGCCCTGGGCGACCGTGGCGCGGAGCCGCTGGTGCTGCCGTTGATCGATTTCGAACAGGCACTTGACCAGTCCGAACTCGACGCCGGTCTGGACAGGCTTTCTGCCGGTGGCTTCGACTGGCTGGTCATCAGCAGCATCACCACGGTGCGGGTCTTGCTGGAAAAGGCAGCCGGGCGCGGCTTGGCCGTCGCAGAGCTGCTGCCCGCCGGGACCAAAGTGGCCACCATTGGCCACTCATCCCGCCAGGTTTTGGAGTCCGTAGGGCTCGTCGTTGACTTGGCGCCGACCGACGTCCAGTCCGCCGAAGGGCTGTTGCAGGTGTGGGAACCAGCGTCGTCGCGGGTTTTCCTCCCACAGGCCGACATCGCAGCGCCAAGGCTGAGGGAGGGTCTGGCCGCGAAAGGAGCGGACGTCACCGCAGTTGTTGCCTACCACACGGTGGACTATCCGGCCCGCGAAGAAGTGCGCGTGACCGCGGAGGTTCCTGCCGCCGTCGTGAATTCAGACGCCGTGCACTCCACCCGAGTCACAGCGGCCGTCCTGGAACCCGCCGATGCCCGAAAGGCGATCGACGCCGGGACCGTGGACGCGGTTGTTGCTGCCTCGCCCAGTGCCGCACGGCGGATCGCCGCCTTGTTTCCGTCCATGGGTACGTGCCGTTTCATCGCGATCGGACGCCCGACGGCGGCAGAAGCCTCGCGGCTCCACCTCACCGTGGCTGCTACAGCCAAAGAACCAACCCCGGACGGCATCGTGGCCGCCCTCGAATCTGTTTTCGCCAACGAAGGGAACCCGCAATGAGCTTTCCGAACCATCGTCCCCGCCGCTTGCGCACCACTGCCGCGATGCGCCGGCTCACAGCAGAAAACAGGTTGGCTCCGGCCGACCTGATCCTTCCGGCGTTCATTCGTGAAGGCCTCACGGAACCGAGCCCCATCAGCTCCATGCCCGGCGTCGTCCAGCACACCACCGATTCGTTGAAGCGCGCAGCTGCCGAAGCTGTGGAACTGGGCGTGGGCGGCATCATGCTGTTCGGCGTACCTGCGGTCCGCGATGCCCGGGGCACAGCCTCCCTCGATCCCGACGGCGTCCTGAACAAAGCCATCCGCGACGTCAAAGCCGAAGTCGGCGATGACCTGGTGATCATGGGCGATGTCTGCCTGGACGAATTCACCGATCACGGCCACTGCGGCGTGCTGGATGCCGAAGGCTACGTGGACAACGACGCCACCTTGGAGATCTACGGCCGGATGGCCGTAGCCCAGGCAGAAGCAGGTGCGCACGTGCTGGGCCCGTCGGGCATGATGGACGGCCAAATCGCCGTCATCCGCCAGGCTCTGGAGGAATCAGGCAACAAGAACACGGCGGTGCTGGCTTACGCCGCCAAATACGCATCCGCGTTCTACGGCCCGTTCCGTGAGGCTGTCGATTCCCAGCTCAAGGGCGACCGCCGGACCTACCAGATGGATGCCGCCAACCGCCGGGAGGCCATCCTGGAAGTGGAGCTGGACCTCGAAGAAGGCGCGGACATGGTCATGGTCAAGCCGGCCATGAGCTACCTGGACATCCTGGCTGACGTGGCTGCCATGAGCCCCGTGCCGGTCTCGGCCTACCAAATCTCGGGCGAGTACGCCATGATCGAAGCGGCTGCGGCCAACGGCTGGATCGACAGGCGCGGCGCCATTACCGAATCCGTGCTCGGGATCAAGCGTGCCGGAGCCGATACCGTCCTTACTTATTGGGCCTCCGAACTGGCAGGCTGGCTGAAGGAGTCCTGATGACATCCGTTTCCTCCGATCCCACGGCCCCGGTTGCGGCGGACCAGATACTGCTCGGCGTCAACACCTTCGGCGATGCGGGGCTCGACGCCGAGGGGAACCCCAAGGAGCACGCCCAAGTCCTGCGCGAACTGCTGGAGGAAGCAAAGCTGGCTGACGCCGTCGGAATCCATGCCTTTGGCGTGGGAGAACACCACCGCCGCGATTTCGCGGTGTCCGCGCCCGAGGTCTTCCTGGCCGCGGCAGCGGCGGTGACCTCACGCATCCGGCTGGGCTCCGCCGTGACCGTGCTCAGTTCGGATGACCCCATCCGCGTGTTCCAACGATTCGCCACTGTTGACGCGCTGTCCAACGGACGAGCCGAAGTGATGCTGGGGCGGGGCTCGTTCATAGAGTCCTTCCCGTTGTTCGGACTGGACCTGGCTGACTACGAGGTCCTTTTCGAAGAGAAACTGGAACTCTTCGACAAAGTGCGTGCGCAGAAGCCCGTGCACTGGGAAGGGCGCACCAGGCCGAACGTCAACGGGCTGCAGGTGTACCCGAAGCTGCAGCACCACCTGCTGCCTGCCTGGATCGGCGTAGGTGGAACCCCCGAATCAGTGTTGCGCTGCGCCGAATACGGTTACCCCATCATCTTCGCGATCATCGGGGGAGAACCGCGCCGCTTTGCGCCCTTGGTCAACCTCTACCGCGAAGCCATGGCCAAGTACGGGCACCCCATGCGCCAGATCGCGACGCACTCACCGGGATTCATCGCCGATACCGACGAGGCCGCCCGCGAGGAGCTCTTTCCGCACTGGCTCGAACAGCGCAACCGGATCGGAGCCGAGCGTGGTTGGGGTCCGGGAAACCGTGGCGAATTTGATGCCATGTGCGGCCCTGAAGGTGCGCTCTACGTTGGCTCGCCGGAGACCGTGGCGCAGAAAATCGCCCTGCTCAAGCGGAACCTGGGCGTGGATCGCTTTGACCTGAAGTACAGCAACGGGACGTTGCCCCACCAATCCATGATGCGCTGCATCGAGCTCTACGGCACCGAGGTGGCTCCGCGGGTTGCCGAGCTGCTGGCTTCGGCCTGAGCCATCTCCACCCCCGGGCGGCACGACCCGCCTGGAATCACTGAAAGAATAGGAACCATGACGTCAAACACCCCTGTGTCCGATCAGCTCTTCGACCGCGCACGGTCCCTGATGCCCGGCGGCGTGAACTCGCCGGTGCGCGCCTTCGGCTCCGTGGGGGGAAACCCGAAGTTCATGGTGTCCGCCAAGGGTGCCTACCTGACCGATGCCGACGGGCAGGAGTACGTTGACCTGGTATGTTCGTGGGGCCCTGCATTGCTGGGCCACGCGCACCCGGCCGTGCTCGACGCCGTCCACGCCGCCGTGGATAGGGGACTGTCCTTCGGTGCGTCCACCCCGGACGAAGCCAATCTGGCCGAAATCGTCAAGGAGCGCGTCTCCGCCGTCGAGCGCCTGCGCATGGTGTCCACGGGCACCGAGGCGACCATGACCGCAGTGCGCCTTGCCCGCGGCTTTACCGGCCGCAACCTGATCATCAAGTTTGCCGGTTGCTACCACGGCCACCTGGACGGTCTGCTGGCAGCGGCAGGCTCCGGCGTCGCAACTTTGGCTTTGCCGGGGTCCGCCGGGGTCACCGAGGCTACCGCGGCGGAGACTTTGGTGCTGCCGTACAACGACCTCGACGCCGTCGAGGCCGCGTTCGCTGCGCACGGCAGGAACATCGCTGCCGTCATCACCGAAGCGGCGCCCGCCAATATGGGTGTTGTCACCCCCGGTGAGGGCTTCAACGCCGGGCTGTCCCGCATCACCAAGGAACACGGTGCCCTGCTCATCCTCGACGAGGTCCTCACGGGATTCCGCACCGGCTACGCCGGCTACTGGGGACTGACAGGCCGCCAGGAAGGTTGGGCCCCGGACCTGCTCACCTTCGGCAAGGTCATCGGCGGTGGAATGCCGACGGCGGCACTCGGCGGCCGTGCCGACGTCATGGACTACCTCGCTCCCGTGGGCCCGGTGTACCAGGCCGGCACCTTGTCCGGAAACCCTGTGGCCATGGCAGCGGGCGTCGCGACCCTGAGCCATGCAACTCCCGAGGTCTACGCCTACGTGGATGCCCGATCACTGGAACTCTCAGCCGCACTGTCCTCCGCGCTGGACGCTGAAGGGGTGGACCACTCCATTCAAAGGGCAGGCAACCTGTTCTCCGTTGCTTTCGGTACCTCGGCCCACGGTGTGCACAACTACGACGACGCCCAGGGACAGGAGAGCTTCCGCTACGCGCCGTTCTTCCACTCCATGCTGGACTCGGGCGTGTACCTGCCGCCGTCGGTTTTTGAGGCCTGGTTCCTGTCCGCGGCCCATGACGATGCCGCGATGAACCGCATCATCGAAGCCCTCCCTGCCGCTGCGAAGGCGGCTGCCTCGGCCTAGTCCGTCCCATGCCCCGGGCAGTTGCGACCGGCATTTACGGTCTGCAATTGCCCGGGGCATTGCCGTGCCCGCTCAGGGTAGGCTCGTAAGTGGAAACCCAACCCCAACGAATTACGGTTTACCATGCGCAAGTCCCACACAATTGCATCCCTCAGTATGAGCATCGTCGCCGCTGGAGCCTTCGTCGCCATCGCGTCAGGCTGTTCAACCGGGACAGGATCGGGCGGGGCATCGTCCGCAGCCGGAACGTCGCAGGTGCCCGCCTCATCGCAGCCAAGCCCGGCGACGGCCACACCTTCCCCGACGACTTCCGCTGCACCGGCACCCACGGCCGGGACCCCGTCACCGGCCGAGCAACAACTTGCGGCGTTAAGCCTTGAGCAGCGTGTCGGGCAGCTGTTCATGGTGGCGGCCAAGGCTACGGGCGCCGAGCCGGGCACCATGGAAGCGCTGAAAAAATACCATGCAGGGAACGTGTACCTCAGTGGGCGAAGCAAAGCCGGCACTTCCGCCACGGCTGCCGTCGTTTCCTCGCTGACCGGGACCGTTTCGCCGGCGACCACCGGCGGTGTTCCCCTCTTTGTCGCAACTGACCAAGAGGGCGGATTTGTCCAGGTTCTCTCCGGGCCAGGGTTCTCCACCATTCCCACAGCCTTGGTGCAGGCATCATCGGGTCCGGCGAAGATTCGGGCCGATGCCGCGGTGTGGGGGAGGGAGCTTCGCGGCGTGGGTGTCAACGTCAACCTTGCTCCTGTTCTGGACACCGTGACCAGTGCTCAGTTTGCACCCTCCAACGGTCCCATTGGCCATTTCCAACGTGAGTACGGCTTTGCGCCGGAGACTGTCTCGGAGCTGGGAAACGCCTTCGCCGATGGCATGAAGGACGCAGGGGTAGCGCCGGTGGTGAAGCACTTTCCGGGTCTGGGACGTGTTGTGCCAAATACCGATGTCACCAGCCATGTGCGGGACAGCGCTACAACCCGCACAGATCCTGCCTTGGGGCCTTTCAAGGCAGCGGTCGCGTCGGGCACCAATTGGGTCATGATCTCCAATGCCTATTACGACAAAATCGATCCCGCCAATATCGCACCGTTTTCGCCCATGGTGATGGACACGATGCTGCGCGGAGATATCGGATTCAAGGGCATTGTCCTGTCGGATGACCTGTGCAGCGCGGCTCAGTTGGAGGCTTGGTCAGATGCCGACCGTGCGCTGAACTTCTTTGGTGCCGGAGGAACCATGCTGGTCTGTGCTGATCCCACCAGCATTCCGGCGATGCACCAGGCTGTAGTGAAGAAGGCCCAGGCGGACCCCGCCTTCCGCGCCAAGGTGGACGCTGCCGCCCTGACGGTGCTGCGGATCAAGAACGGTCAGTAGGACCGGCGCACGAGCAGTAAAAAAGCCCCGCCCTTCCAGTGACGGGCATTGGCATGATCGTCGGGAAGGGCAGGGCTTCTCTGCAGTTCGGCTTGAGTACTTCCGGGGTCAGAGAACGTCCGAAAGGAAGCCTTGGAGGCGTTCCGTCTGCGGGTTGGTGAACAGTTGCTCAGGGGGACCGGACTCCACCACCACGCCGGCGTCCATGAAGGTCACGATGTCGGAGACGTTGCGGGAGAAGCCCATTTCGTGGGTTACCACCACCATGGTCATGCCTCCCTTGGCCAGGTCGGTCATGAGGGCGAGGACGCCCTTCACCAGTTCCGGGTCAAGAGCGGACGTGGCCTCATCAAAGAACATGACCTCTGGCTTCATGGCCAGTGCACGGGCAATGGCAACACGTTGCTGCTGACCTCCGGAGAGGTTGGCAGGACGTGAATCGGCCTTGTGCTTCAAACCCACAAGGTCGAGCTGGGCCAGGGCTTCATCGCGGGCCTGCTCCTTGGACATGCCGCGGAGTTTCCGCAGGGCCAGGGAAATGTTCTCGGCCACTGTTTTGTGCGGGAACAGGTTGAACTGCTGGAAGACCATGCCGATGCGGCGGCGAAGCTCGTCGGGGTTGTCCTTCAGCACCGAACGGCCATCCAGAAGGATGTCGCCTTGGTCCGGCTCGATCAGCCGGTTCATGACACGCAGCAGTGTCGACTTACCCGAGCCGGAAGGTCCGATGACCGAGGCCGTGGTGCCCTTCTCAACATGGAGGTCGATACCGCGCAGCACATGGTTGCTGCCGAACGACAAATGGATGTTCTTCGCGGTCAGCGTCCCTGAAGCGAATTCACTCATGCCTGTGCTCCTTTTCCAACCACTGCGGCTGCCTCATCCGGTTCCTTCTTCTCCGGGCGGCCGGCGCGCATGCGGGCATCGATCCAGTTCACGAAGTGCGTGAGCGGGATCGTTAGTGCCAGATAGAAAATCGCTGCCGCAACGTACGGTGACAGGTTGCCGCTGTTGGCTGCGGCATCCTTGCCGATCTGGAAGATTTCCCGCTCGGTCGCCAGCAGGCCAAGCATGAAGACCAAGGACGATTCCTTGATCAACGCAATGAACTGGTTGACCAGGGCCGGAAGGACGCGGCGGATACCTTGCGGCACCACTACCAGGCGCATGGACGAGCCGTAGCTGAAGCCGAGCGCCCGCGTGGCCTCGAGCTGGCCCTTGTCAACGCTCTGGATACCGGAACGGAAGATCTCGCCGATGTACGCGCCGGACATCAGCGACAACGCCGCGATGGCCATGGGGTACGGGCTGGTGGATCCGGTGAGTTCGCGAATGATCGGACCGAAACCGAAGCCAATCACCAGGATGGTCAGCACTGGCGGGAGCCCGCGGAGAATGTCCGTGTAAATGCGGGCTACCCACCGTGCTGCCGCGTTCCGGGAAATCCCCATCAGGGCAAGCAGCATCCCGAGGGCGGTGCCAATGATGCCCGAGACGACAGCCAGGACGATCGTGTTGGGCAGGCCAACGGCGAACATCTTGGGAATGACTTGGCCCATCGCCTCCCAGTCAAAGAAGGTATCGGCTAATTGATTGAGGATATCCATGGAACGCCTTGGTTACTTGGCCGGGAGCTGGACGGCCTTGCTGCCCGGCTTCCAGCCCTGGGGGGTCTGCTCTGCGGCAGTCGGACGGTCCTTGTACCACTCGGCCGTGAGCTTTGCCCAGGTGCCGTCAGCAATGACAGCATCCAGGCCGGAGTTCAAGGCGTCGATGAGCGGCTTGTTGTCCTTGTTCACGGCGTAGGCAGTGAAGTTCTGGGTGTTGACAACCTTCTCGGCGATCTTGGTGTTGTCGCCTTCCTTGACCTGGCCTTCGGCCTGCTGCGACGGGGCAACCCATGCGTCGATCTGGCCGTTCTTCACGTTGCCGTAGACGGTGTTGTAGTCAGGGAAACGTACCGGCTCGATCTTGAGGGTGTTCGTCATGTAGTCGTCCTGGACCGTGCCCTGGACAACGCCGATGCGGAGGCCTTCCTTGATGTCGCCGAAGCCGGTGATCTTGGAGTCGCTCTTGGTCACGACGGCCATGTAGCCGAAGTCGTAACCGTTGGTGAAGCCAACAGTCTTGCGGCGGGCGTCAGTGGTCGAGATCGAGGAGGATCCGACGTCGAACTGCTTGTTGCCCACCTGGGACAGCAAAGCGGAGAAATCGGTGGAAGCGAACTCGACCTTGAGTCCCAGCTTGTCGCCGATGGCGCGCAGGAGCTCGTTGTCGTAACCGGTGAACTTGCCGGAAGGATCGATGAAGATGTTCGGCGGGGCGTCGGACAGGGTGCCTACGCGGATGGTGCCGTCGGTGATGAGGCCGAGCTTGGACTTGTCGATCTTGTCCAGGGGAGTAACGTCGGCGGTAGTGAAGCTGTCCAGCGACTTCTGGTCGCTGCCGGCGAGGGCGTCAGTGGCAGTTCCGCTGGGCTCGGAGCTTCCTCCGCCGCATGCTGCCAGGGAAATCACCAGGGCTGCGGCCACGGGGGCAACAGACAGCCACTTAGGGGCTTTGAATTTCATGAAGAAAATCACTTTCATCGGGTCACGGAGACGTTTCGCGGTGGGCGGGGAAACGGCAGCAATACAAAGGTTGGCTGTCCTAGCAGACTTCAACCCGCCAAACTTAATTATGTCACCAGCCCACAAGGGCGCCGTGAATCGAAGAAATGGTTGCTCACCCTCGATTTTCCCGAAGATAGTTCCCGCTGGAGCTAAATAGTAAGCTGACTGTTCCGGTTATGGCTCCGCGGGTGGAATTCACGCCTGAACTACAGGGCACCCGGGGGTTCCCGAAAAACGTGTGACATGCGTCGCAGAAAGCCCTTACCGGGGCCGGGAGCTAGAAACCGCCGCGGCTGGCGTCCACCGGAGGAAGCACCGGCCACTCACCCTCAATGACGGCAGTGGGCTTGCTGCGGCGCAGGTACTGCTGGAAATCCGCGGCCTGGGATGCGGCCCAGTCTACTTGCAGCTGGTGCAGCTTGGAGGCCGGCATCTGGAGTTTGGGAAACTTGCCGGCCATGGCATCCAGCACCCGGAGCGTGGCGAGGGCGTCGGCGGCAGAAGTATGCGCGTTGGTCAGATCAATCCCGTACTCCTCGCACAGGGCGGTCAGTGTGCGCTTGCCCTTGCGGTACCGGTCAACCTGCTTGTTCATCACATAGGGATCGAGCACAGGGAAGCGGCTCAGCTGGGGAACGCCGTAGCGGGCGGATTCGGCCGCCAAAACGGTGAAGTCGTAACTGGCGTTGAAAGCGATAACCGGAGTTCCGGCGTCGAACAGTTCCTGGAGTACCCCGGCGACCTCGCGCGTAACCTCCGCCGCCGGCCGCCCTTCCGCCCTTGCCTTCTCCGTGGTGATGCCGTGCACTTCGCTGGCTTCAGCGGGGATCTCCACGCCCGGATCCGCCAGCCATTCGTGTTCCGCGATGAGTTCCCCGTGGTCGTCCACCACGGTGATGGAAGCGGTGACGATCCGTGCGGAACGGGAGTTCTTCCCAGTGGTCTCGAGGTCGAATGCGGCGCGGGAGAGGGTGTTCCAGGAGCTCATGGTTTTCACGGTACCGGCTGGCACCGACACTACTGGGTAGGACACTCCTGCCGTTAGGCTGAACACATGCGGATGGAGTATGTAACGGCGGTCCTGGCCGTCGTGGACCTCGTTCCGCCTGCTTCGGCGGTGTCCTACGGCGACGTTGCCGAGCTCCTCGGTTCGGGTGGGCCGCGGCAGGTTGGTGCTGTTATGAGCCACTACGGCAGCGCCGTGGCCTGGTGGCGGGTGCTGCGGGCAAGCGGAGAAGCGCCTCCCGGCCACGAAGCCGACGCTCTCCGGCACTATCTGGAAGAATCCACTCCGCTGCACGGTGCGTACCGGGCGTTCCTGCTGACCGGCGAAGGCAGGTGGCGCGTCGATCTCGCGGCGGCCCGATGGGCGCCCACGGACGGGGATTTTGACCAACTTGATGTGATCTCCGACCAGTTGGAGCGTCGACTCCATATATTGTCGGTACCCGATGATGAAATGACTGTGTGACCGCGACTCCTGCCAAACCCCGCCCAGCATCCGCAGCCCTCCGGCTGCTGCCGCCGCGGCAAACCCATTACGCGGCCCCTGCCTTGTCTCCCGACCAGCTCGCTGTGGTCTCCCTTCCGCAGGGGAGCGGGCCGATCCTCGTGCCCGGCGGTCCTGGAACCGGCAAATCCACCGTGCTCGTGGAGTCAGCTGTCCGCCGTGTCCGCGAGGACGGACTGGACCCCGAAGAGATCCTCATCCTTGCCCCGGGCCGCCATGCGGCCGCTGCCCTGCGCGACACCTTTACGGGTCGGCTGGACCGCAGCCTCAGTACGACGCCGGCCCGCACCTGGGCGTCCTATGCTTTCGATATCATCCGGCGCGCCAAAGCTGAAGGTGTCCTCCCGCTGGCGCGGCCGCCCAAGCTCCTCTCCGGTCCTGAGCAGGATCTCATCATCAAGGAGCTTCTGGAGGGCCACTCGCGTCCGGGCTTCCAGTTGCCCTGGCCGGATGACCTGGCCGCGGCGCTGCCCACCCGGGGCTTCCGCCATGAAATCCGCCAGTTGTTCGATCGCATCATCGAGTCCGGACGTACAGCTGACGATCTGGTTGGCCTGGCCTACGAGTGCGGAAGGCCCGACTGGATGGCCGCCGCAGAACTCTACAGCGAATACAGGGACATCCTCGATCTCCGTATGCCGGAGGCCTTCGACCCCGCCGGGATCATTACCACTGCCCGGCAGATATTCCAGGACTCCCCGGACTTCCTGGCTGAAGAGCGGCGGCGCCTTCAGTTGTTCCTGGTGGACGACGCCCAGGAATCCAACCCCGCGGTGTTCGAACTCCTGGCTGATGTTGCTGAGGGCAAGGACGCAGTGGTGACCTACTCCCCGGATACCGTGGTGCAGGGTTTCCGTGGCGCACGGCCGGATCTCGTAGCGGAGCTGCCGGCACTCCTGGGCGGTCCGGAGCAGGCCGTCCTGGAACGGCCCCTGTCCATGACGCACCGCCACGCTCCTGCGGTGGCTGAGGCCTGGTCCCGGGTAGCGGCCCGTATTTCGCAGCGTTCCGGCGGTCAGTTGGCGAGGCAGATGGAACAGCCCCCGCAGGCCGGGGCTGAAAATACGGCACTTTTCCCTGAGGGCAGGGTGGAAGGCCACGTGCTGCCCTCCGCCGTTCACGAGATGCGTTACGTCACCCAAAGAATTCTTGAAGCGCAGCTGCGGGATGGCCGCGAATTCAGCGACATCGCGGTGATTGTCCGCAATGGCGGGCAAATCTCACAGTTGCAGCGCTACTTGGGTGGACAAGGCATTCCGGTGCGGGTTCCGGTGGCAGACTCTGCTGTTCGCGACGAAGTCGCAGTGCGTCCCCTTCTTGAAGCATTTGCCGTTGTGTTGGACCCGGTCAAGCTGACCCCCGAGACCGCTGTATCACTCCTGACCTCCCGCATCGGCGGGGCTACGGCCATTGAACTGCGAAGACTCCGTCAGTCACTGCGGCGTGAGGAACTTCTTGGAGGTGGCGGCCGGTCCAGCGACGCGCTGCTGGTGGAGGCCCTGCTTGAACCGGGTGCGTTGGCATCGCTGGGTATCGAGGGCAGTGCTGCCCGACGACTCGCTCGAACAATCTCGGCCGGTGTTGCAGCCGTCGCCGAACCCGGAGCCAACGCCGAATCAGTTCTCTGGGCGTTGTGGCAAGCCACGGGCTTGTCCGCACGGTGGGCCGAAGCAGCCTTGGAAGGCGGTGCCGCCGGGGCCCGTGCCGATCGGGACCTTGACGCGATGATGGCGCTCTTCCACACTGCCGAACGTTTCGTGGACCAGCTTCCTGGCTCAGGGCCGGAGCAATTCCTTGACTATTTGCTGAACCAGGAGCTGCCAATGGACACGCTGGCAGCACGCGCACAACTTGAAGACTGCGTGGAAATCATGACCCCCGCCAGTGCTGCCGGGCGGGAGTGGCCGGTGGTGATTGTCGCCGGCCTCCAGGAAGGTGTCTGGCCAAATACCCGCTTGCGCGGCGAACTCCTGGGCAGCACGGTGTATGCCGATGCCGTGGAGCACGGGGTGGATTACGCCCTGGGCCGGGGACCGCTCAGCCGGCTCCGGGATATCCGGTACGACGAACTGCGAAGCTTCTCCACCGCCATCTCACGTGCACGTGAGGTCCTGATCTGCACGGCCGTCTCCTCTGAGGATGAGCAACCGTCCGCGTTCCTGGACTATGTGGCTCCCTTGGGCCAGGGGGAATACAAACGCAGTTACACCCCCGTGGACCGCCCCATGACTTTGCGGGCCCTCGTGGCGGAACTCCGGCAGCACGTCCAACTGGACGAGTCCTCAGGCCAGGAGCCGGCGGCTGCGCAGGAGGCCGCCCGGATACTGGCCAGGCTTGCCAGCTCGGAGCCCCCGGTTCCTGGCGCGGATCCGGACACCTGGTGGGGCCTGGCGCCCCTGAGTTCCATGGACCCGGTTGTACCCCCGGGCGGCACAGTCTCCGTTTCACCGTCCAAAGTGGAAGCGGTCCACAAATCCCCGCTGGACTGGTTTGTCCAGGCCGCCGGAGGAGAGGCGGCCACCGATTTCGCACGCAGCCTGGGCACCCTTGTCCACAGCATTGCCCAGGACCTGCCCGAGGCTTCGGGCGGAGAGTACGTGGCCGAACTCGTCCGCCGTTGGCCTACGTTGGGGATGAAGGACAACTGGGAGGGGCGGCTGGACTTCCAGCGGGCTGAGCTCATGGTCCGGAAACTGGCCCAGTATGTCCTCATTATGCGAAGCGAAGGCAGGAGCCTTCTTGCGGTCGAGCACGACTTTGAAGTCCAGCTTCCTGACGTCAGGCTTGATGCGGTACCCGCCGGGGACCTGGACCCCGAAGGCCTCCAACGTCATGCCGTGCTCCGCGGTCAGGTGGACCGGTTGGAGCTTGATGCCGAGGGGCGGCTGGTCGTCGTCGACCTCAAAACCGGAAAGCGCCAGCCGGGCAAGGCAGAAGTCGCCAACCATCCGCAGTTGGGCGCTTACCAGGCGGCAGTTTTGAAGGGTGCGTTCCAGGACGCCGCGCCGTCCGGAGAAGAACCTGGCCCCGGGCTCCCCGCAGAAACGACGAAACCTTCCATGCCCGGGGGCGCTGTGCTGGCCCAACTCGGTACCAAGACCAAGAGTCCGGCCGTTCAGCAGCAGGACCCCCTGGAGTCCGGTGACAACTGGGCTGAGGCCTTGGTCAATGAGGCCGCAGCGTTGATGGCCGGCGCAACGTTTGAAGCACGGCATGATCCAGGCAAAAGCAGTCATGGCGGACATGGTTGCCGCCTTCCGGACATTTGCCCACTGTGCGCACGAGGAAAGCAGGTTACCGAATGAGCACTGAACTCCTGGACGGTGTGGGGGCCTCCACATTCGATGGCGGCGCGGGTACCCCGGAGCCCCGTTTTACGCCGTCGCAGCTGGCGGACATCCTGGGCGAGAAGAACCACCCCACGTCCGAACAGTCGGACATCATTTCTTCCGCACTGACGCCGCGTCTGGTCATTGCCGGAGCGGGTTCCGGAAAGACCGCCACCATGGCCGACCGTGTGGTGTGGCTTGTCGCCAACGGCTGGGTCCGCCCGGAAGAGGTCCTGGGCGTGACGTTCACCCGCAAGGCTGCTGGAGAACTGGCCAGTCGAATCAGGAGCAAGCTGGCCACACTCCAGCGGGTGGCCGCCGAAGACGATGGCACCATCGGATTCCCGGCGGACCTGCTCGGCGCTGATGATCTGGAGCCCAGGGTTTCCACTTACCATTCGTACGCCAGCGCAATTGTGTCCGACTACGGCCTGCGGTTGGGGATAGAGCGTGATGTCGTCCTGCTGGGTGGCGCGCAGTCCTGGCAGTTGGCCAGCGAAGTCGTAGAGGCCTACGACGGCGACTATGAGCACTTCACAGCCGCAAAGTCGACGTTGGTCAACGGTGTCATCCAGTTGGCAGGTGAATGCGCCGAGCATCTCCAGGACCCGGCCATGGTGCGTGAATGGGTGCTCGAACGGGTGCAGGGATTCGAACAGCTTCCCTATGTGGCCGGAGCTAAGAAGAACCCGACACAGGCCGCCGGGGAACTGGCGGCGATGCTCCGGACCCGGGCCAGCGTGGCTGACATGGTGGTCCGATACCAGGAAGCCAAGCGCCAGCGCGGGGTCCTGGACTTCGGGGACCTGGTGGCTCTGGCTGCCCGGATTGCGCGGGACATCCCTTTGGCAGCTGCCACGGAACGCGCGCGGTACAAGGTGGTTCTCCTGGACGAGTTCCAGGACACCTCGCACGCCCAGTTGGTTCTGTTTTCGCGGCTCTTCGGCCAGTGCCACGCCGTCACCGCTGTCGGTGACCCCAACCAGTCCATCTACGGATTCCGGGGCGCTTCGGCCGGTCAGCTCTTCCATTTCGTGCAGGAGTTCCCGGTCGTTCACAAGGCCGCAGGGGAAGATTCGACGTCGTACGCCGTGGCACCTACGTCCTACCTGACCACTGCCTGGCGGAACGGAAGGAACATCCTGCAGGCAGCCAATACCATCGCCGCGCCCTTGAACAGGGCTGCGGGCGCCGGCGCAGCGGCGGGGGAGAAAACGGACTCCGGGACCGTTTCCGTCCCGCCGCTGGTACCCAGTCCTGCCGCTGTTGACGGCAGCGTGGTCATCGGGCGGTTCGGAACTGATGAGGACGAGGCTGCCGCGATCGTCCGCGATGTCCGGCGTTACCAGCGGACTGTGTTCGAAGAAGAGGCCGACGGTACACCGACTAAACCGACCATGGCGGTTTTGTGCCGCCGGCGCGCCCAGATGGAGTGCCTCCGCCGCGAGTTCGAACTGCAGGGAATCGCTTACGAGATCGTCGGCTTGGGCGGACTGCTGGACACCCCGGAGGTCGTGGATGTTGTGGCTACCCTGCGCGTCCTGGCTGATCCAGGACGTTCTGATGCCCTGATGAGGTTGCTTGCCGGGGCACGCTGGCGGATTGGTCCGGCGGACCTGATGGCTTTCAGCGACTGGTCCAGGTTCCTCGCCCGGCGTCGGTCCGCCCCGGACGCACAAGGTGAAGCGAGCGAAACCGACGAGGAAGCATCGGCCGTGGTGGTGGAAAGCGATATCACCGACGCCGCCAGCCTGGTGGAGGCTCTTGACTACCTGCCCAAGCCGGGGTGGACTTCCGGCCATGGAAGGAGCTTGAGCGGTGCGGCCTTGGATCGCCTGAACACCCTTGCCGCGGAACTGCGCTCCCTGAGGAGTTTCATCGGCGATGACCTCACCACGCTGCTGGGCGAGGTGGAGCGGGCCATGCTCCTCGACATCGAAGTTGCCGCCAAGCCGGGGGTCAGCATTCATCAGGCGCGACGAAACCTGGATGCCTTCCAGGACGCCGCGGCGAACTTCCTCCAGACCTCGCAGCGGATCGACCTTCTGGCCTTCCTGTCCTGGCTGGAGGCAGCCGCCTCCGAGGAAGGCGGTCTGGACGTCGCACCGCCGGAGACCAACCGCGAAGCCGTGCAGTTGCTGACCGTCCACGCCTCCAAGGGCCTGGAATGGGACGTGGTCTTCGTACCCGGCCTCAACGCAGGTTCGTTCCCCAGCAACAGGGACTCCCGGTGGAGCACCGGCGCCGCGGCATTGCCGTGGCCCCTGCGCGGAGATCGCGCCGACCTTCCTCAGTGGGACCTTGACCAGTCCGACCAGAAGGGCTGGCTGGATGCAGAGAAGGACTTCAAATCGGAAGTCCAACACCATGGTGAAGCTGAGGAGCGCCGCCTTGCCTACGTTGCTTACACGCGGGCAAAGTTCGTCCTATGGGCCTCAAGCGCAGCGTGGAATGGTTCGCGCTCGGGGATAGCCGGGATGTCCGCCTTCCTTTCGGAGCTGGCGCCGCTTGCCGGGCTGGGGCAGGAAGACGACGGACGTTTTGGCATTGCCGCGCAGGCCGACGTCCACCCTGATTCCGTGTCAGAAGAAGCCTTGCCCGACACCAGCCCTTTGACGACTTCGCTGGAGATAGCTCAATTTCCCTACGATCCTCTTGAAGGACCGTCCGACCCGAGGACCGGAGCCCGCCTCAGGCTGGCGCCTGGCCGTCGGGAGGCCATGGACCGGGCCGCAGCAATGGTGCGGGCATACATGGAAAATCCCGACAACGAACATTCCTCGCCCCCCTTGGGCGGTGCGGCCGGAAAGTGGTCGCAGGAAGCTGAGCTCTTGCTGGACCGGCAAAGGCGACGGAAGGCAATCCACGACATCCATCTGCCCAGCCATATCTCCGCGTCACTTTTCGTGGACCTCGGCGACAACCCTGCGGCCGTACTGTCCCAGCTCCGCAGGCCTGTTCCCCGGGAACCGGGAATCTCGGCGCGCAAGGGTACAGCGTTCCACGCCTGGGTGGAGGAGTACTTCGGTACGACAGGAATGCTGGACCTCGACGAGGCACCCGGCTCGGACTCGCACATTGATGAGGCCTATGGGCTGGATGACATGGTGGCTGCGTTCAGGCAGTCCGAGTGGGCGCAGCGTGCTCCGGCCTTCGTGGAGGTGCCCGTGGAAACCCGTATCGGTGACGTGGTTGTCCGCGGCAGGATCGATGCCGTGTTCCGTGACGCCGATGGCCGGTGGCAGTTGATTGACTGGAAAACCGGACGACGTCCGGCAGGAAGACAACTGGCAACGCGCGCGGTGCAGCTGGCCGTGTACCGGCTGGCGTGGGCGCGGCTCAAGGACGTGCCCCTGGAGGAAGTCAGCGCAGCGTTCTACTACGTGGCCGAAGACGCAGTGGTGCGCCCGCATGATCTGGGCAGCGCCGAGGAACTTGAACAGATCGTTGCCGAGGCCTTGAAAGCCAAGTGAGGTCCGGGCGAGGACAAATGAAGCCTAGGAACGGTCCGCCGTGTGCAGTGGCGTGACCACGCTGATGGCGGCCGTGGATGTATCGTCATGGTCGCTTGAGGCATCGCCCCCGGCCCGGGCGGAATCCGCCGAGGCTGTCGTATCAGGCGAGTCAGTCGACCCTTCGGCAGCCGGCTCGGCAGCGGGGATTGCTGCCACCGAAACTGTTGGACCGGCGTCGGGAATTGCCACCACGCTGACCGCAGGTTGGTGGGCGGCGGCCATCGCGGCCTGATGCTCCGCAATTTCCCTTTCGGCGGCTTCCGCCTCTTCATCGCGGCGTGCCTGGTCCTCTATGTCGCTGGCGAGGGACTGCAGCATGGACTCAGCTTCCGCTGTCATGCTTTGATGTCCGGCTGCCATGGCCTTGACCAGATATTGGGCCAGTGCGAACTCTGCCAGCAAGGCAGCGCGGCGTAGCAGGTGGGCGTCCGGGGTCTCCCTGCGGGCCTGGGTGTAGTGGTCCAGCACTGCTTCCACAAACGACGTTTCGTTGGAGGCCACCAGCCACGCGAAATCGTCGGCAGGGTCACCGATCCGCAGATCAGTCCACCCAGTCACTGCGGTGACGTTGTCGCCCTGGACCATCAGGTTGTCTTCGTGGAGATCGCCGTGGACTACGGAGGTGTTGAACCGCCACAGGGCGACATCCTCCAGGGCATGCTCCCACCTGCGCAAGAGCGTGGCAGGAATCTTGCCCGTTGTTGCCGCCTGATCCAGTTCGTTGAGCTTGCGCTGCCTGAATTCATTGGCCGAATAGCTGGGAAGGTCTGCATTGATGACCAGGCTCAGCGGAAGATCGTGGACAGCAGCCAGTGCCGCACCGATTTCCTTGGCCAATGCCGGGCTGCTGGCCGAGAGTTCTTCGATGGACAGCACCGATCCCTGAAGGTGCGCATAAACGAAGGTAGTGAGAGAGCCCTGCCGGACGGTGCCGGCAATGGTGGGCACATGGAAGGGCAGTTCGGCCCGGACGGCAGGAGCGAAGGCCCGGAGCACCATGAATTCGGTTTCCAGGCGCGTGCTCGCCTCAGGATGGCGCGGCGAACGGACCCGCCAGCGTTTGCCTTCCGCGTCCAACAACGACGCGGAGTCGAAGTCTGCGTTGTCGTCGGGGGAATAGGCTGTAGCCGTCGGCGCCAAACCAGGCACCGCCGCGGTTGCTATAGCGGCCAGTTCGAGCGGTGTTCTTCTCACCTCTCCACGGTAGATTGAGTGCGGCCGATGGCCATGATGCAGCGCGGCGAGTCTTCAGATCCGCGTCAAATCGACAGCGGATCGGCGCAAAAGACCGGCCTGGCTGCGTGCCGGCACCCGCTCTCCACAAGCGGTAGGCCTTTCAAATGTTTTTTGTCGGTACGAGTCAGTACGGTAGATACATGAGTCATACGGAGTCGCCGGCGCTTGCCAACCACCTGATGGACACTGTTCTTCCCGTCCGCCCTGCCATGGTGGATCGCGGTTCGGGCGTCCGTATGAAACCCGGCATGGTTGAAGACGTCATCGGTTCAGGCACTGCCAAGGCCATGGTCATCTCGCAGCGCAAAGCGCTGGTGACTGCGGAGAGGCTCTGGTTCGGCGACGCCACCGCCCTGTGGACCGCACTGAAGGAGTCCGACGCCGGTGCTGCCGCCATATATTTGGGTACCACCTTGATGTCGTCCTCGTTGCCGGAAGGAACCCCGGTCCTCCTGTTCACAACCGCCGAGCCCCCGGTTGCGGGAACGGCTACGATCCCCTCGGACGTCGAGTGGGCCGGGTTCCGGGATGTGGCTGCCACCTTGGATGCCATGGACACTGCACTGTTCATCGAAGCCAGTGCGATTTCCAACTGGCATGCCACCCACACGCACTGCCCGCAATGCGGCAACCCCACGGAGGTTGAAGCGGGCGGCTGGGTCCGGCGCTGTCCCAAGGACAACTCTGAACATTACCCGCGCACCGATCCTGCCATCATTGTCACCGTGGTGGGACCAGATGGTCGTCTCCTGCTGGGTGGCGGCGGACCCGTGGACGCCAAAAACTACTCAACCCTGGCTGGATTCGTGGAGCCGGGCGAATCCCTGGAACAAGCTGTGGTGCGGGAAATCGGAGAAGAGGTGGGTGTCCGCGTGACGGCCTGCCAATACCTTGGCTCGCAGTCCTGGCCTTTCCCCGCGTCCCTCATGCTGGGGTTCACGGCCACCACTGACGACGCCGTTGCCAGGCCGGACGGCGTGGAGGTAACACGGGCGCGGTGGTTCAGCAGGGATGAGCTGCAGGAAGCTGTGCTCAGCGGCGAGATCACGATTTCCACGCGGCTTTCGATTGCCCGTTCCCTGATCGAGCACTGGTACGGCGGCGTCATCGAAGATCTCCAGCCGTGACAGAGGTGTTTTTCGACGCCGGTGGCTCACTTGAGGAGCGCATCCTCGGCGGCTTGGACGACGAGCAACGTGAAGTGGCAAGTACCCTGACAGGTCCCATGTGCGTGCTGGCCGGAGCTGGTACCGGAAAGACCCGTGCCATCACCCACCGCATCGCTTACGGTGTCCACTCAGGGGTCTACAGCCCTCAGCGGCTGCTGGCCGTGACATTCACCGCGCGGGCCGCTGCCGAAATGCGCAGCAGGCTTCGCGATCTTGGCGTGGCCAATGTGCAGGCCCGCACCTTCCACGCCGCAGCTTTGAGGCAGTTGCAGTTTTTCTGGCCGCAAGCCATTGGCGGCACCTTGCCGAATCTCTTGGACCACAAGGCCAACATGATCGCGGAGGCCTCCCGCCGCTTGCGCCTCAGTACGGACCGCGCTTCCATCAGGGACCTGGCGGCGGAGATCGAATGGGCAAAGGTATCCATGCTGACGCCCGCCAATTACCTGGAGAACGCCCAGGGCCGTGGGACGCCGGGCGGGTTCGATCTGACGGCAGTTTCGCGGGTTTTCCAAGCATACGAGGACATCAAGACTGACCGTAACGTCATCGATTTCGAAGATGTCCTGCTCATTACAGTGGGAATTCTCCAGGAGGATCCCAAGGTGGCTGCGACCGTTCGCGAGCAGTACCGGCATTTTGTGGTGGATGAGTACCAGGATGTTTCCCCGCTCCAGCAGCGGCTCCTGGATTTATGGCTTGGTGGCCGCGATGAGTTGTGCGTGGTCGGAGACGCCAGTCAGACCATCTATTCCTTCACAGGAGCCTCTCCCAAGCACCTGTTGGGATTCAAAACACAATTCCCTGGTGCAAGCGTGGTCAAGCTCATCCGTGACTACCGGTCCACACCCCAGGTCGTGAAGCTGGCCAACGATCTTCTCGGATCCCGGCGGAGCGGGGGACCCGTCGCCGATGCCGCATGGGCGCCGCCCCTCAAGCTCGTGGCCCAACGACCGTCCGGTCCGGAACCGAAGTTCATGGAGTGCCCGGACGACGAGGCCGAGGCAGCTGTCGTCGCAGGCAGGATCCAGGAGCTGCTCGATGCCGGGGTCCAGGCCAGCGAGATAGCCATCCTTTTCCGTACCAACGGTCAATCCGAGGCTTACGAACAGGCGTTGGCATCTGCGGGCATCGGTTACCAGCTTCGGGGTGGTGAACGGTTCTTCGCCCGAAAGGAAGTCCGTGATGCCATCCTGCAACTCCGGGCTGCCACCCGGGCCGTTGCGGAGGGCCCCCAGGAGCCCCTGGGCCAGATCGTTCGGGACATCGTAGCGTCCCTGGGATACACCGAAGCTGCCCCGCATAACGGGGGAGCCCTCCGTGAGCGCTGGGAATCTTTGGCCGCGCTGGTCGCCCTGGCTGACGAGTTGGCTGTGAGCCGCGGTGAGTCATTCACGTTGGCTGAGTTCGTCAACGAGCTCCAGGAACGTTCCGTGGCCCAACATGCCCCGACGGTCCAGGGTGTCACGCTTGCTTCGCTCCACTCTGCCAAGGGCCTCGAATGGGACGCAGTGTTCCTGGTGGGCCTCAGCGAAGGCCTGATGCCGATCTCCTTCGCCGATACGCCCGAAGACGTGGACGAGGAACGGCGGTTGCTCTACGTGGGCATCACCCGCGCACGTGAACACCTGAACCTGTCATGGTCAACGGCACGCACACCCGGCGGGAGGGCCAACCGTAAACCATCGAGGTTCCTGGACGGCCTTCGCCCCGACTCCGTGGCGTCCGCAAACGCCCGTAGCAAGACAGGCCCGGTGCGCAGGAAAGCTGCCGCACCGGCGTCGTGCAGGGTGTGCGGAAGCATGCTCGCCACCGGCGCTGAACGGAAGGTGGGACGCTGCAACCAATGCCCGCCCTCTTACGAGGAACAAACGTTCGACGCCCTGCGGCAATGGCGCAAAGACGAGGCAAAATCCGCCGATGTCCCTGCCTACGTCGTTTTCACCGACGCCACCTTGACGGCAATCGCCGAGGCCAAACCGACCTCCCTGGAAGAGCTGGCGGGCCTGGCCGGCATCGGACCGTCCAAGCTGGAGCGCTATGGCGAAGCTGTCCTGGCGGTCTTGGCGGAGAGCGCTGTTCTCTGATGGCAGGCGCACGGGCAGGGGACCGCGACGTGCCCCAGGTGACCGACGACGGAGCTCCGGTTGTCGTGCGCCGGTCAACAAGGCGGCGTCGAACGGTCGCAGCATTTTGGGAAGACGGCAACGCCGTGGTCGCTATCCCGGCGAGCTTCACCAAGTCCCAGGAGCGTGAATGGGTACGGCGCATGCTCGCCAAACTCAAGAAGCAAGGCGAGCAGCGGTCCGGCAGGAGCAAGCGCCGCCCCGCAACTGATGAAGTACTTGCTGAGCACGCCGCGCATCTTTCTCGTACCTACCTCGGCGGGCGTGCTGTCCCGTCGTCGGTCCGTTGGGTCGGTAACCAGAACTCGCGGTGGGGTTCGACGACGCCCGCAGATGGCAGCATCAGGTTGTCCAACAAGCTCCAACCCATGCCGCAGTGGGTGATTGATTACGTCCTGGTGCACGAGCTCGCGCACTTGCTTGTCGCAGGGCATAACGCGCACTTTTGGTCGTTGGTTGACGCCTACCCCGAGACCCAGCGGGCCAAGGCCTTCCTGGAGGGAGTGGCCTTCGCGACGTCGAGGGGGCTCACCGGAGAAGCCGGCCCCGAAGACCACTCCGATACAGCCTCGGACGAGGATTAAAGCAGCAACGGCCGCCTTTCGAGGCGACCGTTGCTGACGGTTGTGTTCGGGACCCGGTTATTTAACCGGCGGCTGGGGATCGTTGCCGTCGGAGTCAGGCTCCTCGGCCGGGGTGTCGGAAGATTCGGTTTCACCAGCGTCGTCGGCTGTTTCGTAGCCGCCGTCCAACAGTTTCTGAAGGGCGTCGTCCACTTCACTGTCGCTTGCCTCGGCGAGGCGCCTGCGCTCGGAGAAGCCCTTGGGATCGTCCAGGTCGGCGCCGGTGGGCAGCAGGTCCGGATGGTGCCAGATGGCATCGCGTCCGGCGATGCCGCGCTCTTCTTTGAGGGTGGCCCACAAGGTGGCAGCCTCCCTGAGGCGTCGAGGACGCAGCTCCAAGCCGACCAGTGAAGAGAAGGCATGTTCTGCCGGTCCACCGGTGGCGCGCCGGCGTCGGACGGTCTCACGCAGGGCGGTCGCGGAGGGCAGGACCTTGTCGGTGGCCTCAGCGGTAAGTTCGTCCACCCAACCCTCGACAAGAGCGAGGGCAGTCTCAAGCTTTTCCAAGGCGGCAGTCTGCACGGGGGTGCGTTCCGGAGTGAAGACGCCCTGGGACAGAGCCGCCTGGATGCCTTCAGGGTTGCTGGGATCGAGATCCCGGGCCAGGTCTTCAATGCGGGACATGTCGATGTGGATGCCGCGGGCGTAGGCCTCGATGGCACCGAGCAAGTGGCCACGCAGCCACGGAACCTGCACGAACAACCTGGCGTGCGCTGCTTCACGGACGGCCAGGAACAAACGGACGTCGTTCTCCGGCAGGCTGAGCCCTTCGCCGAACTTGGCGACGTTCGCCGGCAGGAGTGCCATTTCCAGGTCCGCCAATGGGACACCGATATCAGTGGAACTGACAACTTCCGCGGACAGGGCACCGATTGCCTGGCCCAACTGCATGCCGAAGATCGCTCCGCCCATGTTCTGCAGCATGGAGGAGGCTCCGCCCATCATGGACTTCATTTCCTCGGGCATTTGTTGGGTGAGTGCATTGGACAAAGCGTTGGCAACGCTGTTCGCTACCGGTTCGGTCAGCCGCTTCCAGGTCCCAAGCGTCGCTTCCACCCATTCAGCGCGCGACCAGCCGCGTCCGATCAATCCTGTGGCGGACAGGTCAGTGACGGGGTCGAGCCATAATTCGGCGAGCCTCAGGGCTTCGTCGACTTCCCTGGCTTGTTGGGCAGTGACCGATGGATCGCTGCTGGAGGCGGCCACCCGGCGGGCGTTCTCATGCGCAAGCTGCCAATTCACGGGGCCCTCGGAGGTGGAACTCATCATGGCCTGGACCTGGGCGAACATTTGCTGGAGCAGCTGGGGATCGTTGGGCAGGCCCGCAGCCTTGGCCAGTTCAGCGGGATCGATGTTGCCCATGCCCTGTCCGCCCATAAGGTTCTGCAGCATTTCTGCCAGGGGATCCTTGGGAGTCTCGTCGTCGTTGGACGGGTTGTTTGGGTTGGAAGTCATGGTGCCGCCGATCGTCGAACTGGCTGGTGATCTCTTTCACCGTACCGCGCGGCCGGAAAGCTGTCTGCCCGGACGCGGCGTCGTTCGCTGTAGGCAAAGCAGTACAGCTGCGCCGTACCGCGTAGTGTTGATGTTTGGTATGTGCTGCCGCCGCCTGCGGCGGGAGCAAGCCATAGGAACCGGTCACGCCATGCCGGAAAAAGAGAGGCCTCAATGCTTACTTCACCCAGCCCCGAGGGCTCCTTTACCTCGCGCCAGAGCCAGGATCCGCGTCAAAAGTCCGACGCCGATCCCTCCACGGTGCCTCCCGCACCTCCGGGTAACGGCCGCTACATGATCATGGTGATTTCAGGGCTGCTGGCTTTGGGCCTCGGCATCGGGGCGGCCGCGTTGCCGGTCCCGTACGTCATTGAGTCGGCCGGCCCGACGTTCAATACTCTGGGCAAGGACGGTGACAAGCCGGTCATCAGCATTTCCGGCCACGAGGCCTTCCCGGCCAAAGGGAACCTTGACCTCACTACCGTGGTCATGACCGGCGGTCCCAAGACTCCCGCCACTATTTTCGATGTCTTCCGTGCCTGGCTCGACAGTTCCAAGGCGATCTACCCCGAGGAACTCATTTATCCCAAGGGCACCACTGCAGAGCAGACGGTCCAGCAGGGCGAAATCGACATGGAGACATCTCAGGAGAATGCAGTGGCCGCAGCGTTGCGGCAGCTGGATATCCCCTTTGAGCAGCGGCTGGATGTTGCCGGCTTATCGGACCCCTCGCCGTCCGCCGGCAAGATCAAGGAAGGTGACCGCCTGAAGACCATCAACGGGAAGGCCATCACCTCGATGGCCGTAGTGCAGGCCGAACTTGCCGCGGGCGCGGGTGCTCCGGTCGCCGTCGGGGTGGAGCGGAACGGCGCCCTCGTCACCGAAACAGTTACCCCCACCAGGAACCAGGCTGACCGGTATGTCCTCGGGGTGCTGTTGTCGAGCGATTTCACCTTTCCTTTTGATGTCAGCATTTCGCTGGACAACGTTGGAGGTCCCAGTGCGGGAATGATGTTCGCTTTGGGGATCGTGGACAACCTGACACCGGGTGACCTGACCGGGGGCAAACACATCGCCGGCACAGGCACCATCACCGCCGACGGCAACGTGGGCGCGATTGGCGGCATTGCGCAGAAGATGATCGGTGCCCGCCAGCACGGAGCCACTATGTTCCTGGCCCCGGCGGCGAATTGTTCCGACGTCGTGGGGCATGTCCCGGATGGACTTCAGGTCGTCAAAGTGGAGACGTTGGCCGACGCGACCGCTGCCGTGGAGCGACTCGGGTCCGGACAGGACACGGCGGGCCTTCCCACCTGCACAAACAACTAGACTGGCGGTGGAACTTAGCTCCACCGCCACTCGTGGCATATATGACGGCCTCCGCCATATCCCAGCGGCAGAGAATGTCAAGTACTCGCACACCGACTGTTCACTGACACCAATGAGGTACAGAGTTTGTCCCGTCCCGCCAGCTCCAACCCGCCCGGAAGATCACCGCTGAGACGAGGTGCCCTGACTCCGACGCTCATTGTCGTGGCCGTGGCCGTCGTCGGGTTCATTTTCTTCGCCAATGTGTGGACTGACGTCCTCTGGTACCAGCAGCTTGGTTTCTTCGAAGTTTATCTTCGGGAAAATCTTGCCAGGATCATCACGTTCCTGGTCGGTTTCGCCATGATGTTCGCAGCGGTCTTCTTTGCCATCAGGATCGCGTACCGTTCACGCCCCGTCTACGCTCCTGATGCGGAGTCCCGGGATAACCTCAACCGCTACCAGGCGCAGCTCGAGCCTGTCCGTCGGGTGGTCATGATCGGCCTGCCTATTCTCTTCGGACTCTTTGCCGGAAGCGCGGCAGCCAGCCAATGGCAAAAAGCCTTGTTGTTCTTCAACCAGGAGCCCTTCGGCCAAACAGACCCCCTGTTCAACCTCGACATCAGCTTTTACCTGATGTCGTTGCCGTTCCTGGGTTTCGTCACCGGGTTCCTCATCAGTATTACCGTGGTGGCCGGCATCGCCGGCATCCTCACCCACTATCTCTATGGCAGCATCCGCCTCATGGAGCGGGGCATCTTCACCAGCCGTGCAGCGCAGATCCACATTGCGGTGACGGGCGCGCTCTTCCTGATCCTGCTGGGCGTCAACTTCTGGCTGGACAGGTACACCACCGTCCAGAGCAACTCCGGCCGCTGGGCCGGCGCCTTATACACGGACGTCAATGCCGTGGTGCCCACGAAGGCGATCCTCGCAGTTGCCGCGGCTTTGGTAGCCATCCTGTTCATTATTGCTGCGGTGATCGGCCGATGGCGCTTGCCGGTCATTGGTACCGCGATGCTGGTAATCACGGCGATCCTCGCCGGCGGCGTCTATCCTTGGGTTATCCAGCAGTTCCAGGTCCGCCCCTCGGAGAACACCCTTGAGCGGGAATTCATCGACCGCAACATCAACATGACGCGGTCTGCCTACGGCCTGGACAAGATTGATGTCTCTGCCTACAACGCCACGACGACGGCGACAGCCGGTGCATTGGCCGCGGACGCGCAGACCGCAGCCAACATCCGGCTCCTTGACCCGAACCTCATCTCATCGGCCTTTGCCCAGCTTGAGCAGTTCCGCCCCTACTACCAGTTCCCGCAGACCTTGAACGTCGACCGCTACATGGTGGACGGCAAGGTCCAGGACACGGTGATTGCAGTCCGTGAACTGAATCCCGACGGCCTGAGCGCGAACCAGCAGACCTGGGTCAACAGGCACATCGTGTACACGCACGGCTATGGCGTGGTGGCTGCAAAGGGCAACAAGTTCACCGCTGACGGCAAGCCCGAGTTCCTGCAGTCCGGCATTCCGTCCAACGGTGTCCTGGGCAACGACACTACCTACGAGCCCCGGATCTACTTCGGTGAGAACTCGCCCGAGTACTCGATTGTTGGTGCCCCGGATGGCGCTCCGAACCGCGAGCAGGACCGTCCGGCGAGCCGCGAAGGCGGGGGAGAGACGCAGTACACCTTCAATGGCAATGGTGGCCCGAACGTGGGCAACTGGCTCAACCGGATCCTCTACTCCATCAAGTTCCAGTCTTCGGACCTGTTGCTCTCGGACGGCGTCAACGCTGAATCGCAGATTCTCTACGACCGCAATCCCCGCGAACGGGTGGAGAAACTTGCTCCCTACCTGACGGTGGATGGCAATGCCTACCCGGCAGTGGTTGACGGCCGCGTGAAGTGGATTGTCGACGGCTACACCACCAGCCAGTACTTCCCGTATTCGCAGCCGCAGCAGCTGCAGAACGCCACGGCTGACTCGCAGACCAGCGCCGGTCGGACCGTTGCCCTGCCGAACAGCTCCGTGAACTACATCAGGAACTCGGTCAAGGCCACCGTTGATGCCTACGACGGTTCGGTAAACCTCTACGCCTGGGACGACCAGGACCCCATCCTGAAGGCATGGCAGAAGGTTTTCCCGACCACCATCAAGCCGTACTCGGAGATGTCCGGCGACCTCATGAGCCACGTCCGCTACCCGGAGGATCTCTTCAAGGTCCAGCGTGAACTCCTGGGCCGCTACCACGTGACGGATCCTGACAACTTCTACCAGAACAACGACGCGTGGAGCGTTCCGAACGATCCCACCGTTTCCGAGGCAGTAAAGCAGCCGCCGTTCTACATGTCCCTGCAGATGCCTGACCAGGAGAAGCCTGCGTTCCAGCTGACCTCGTCGTTCATCCCGCAAACCGTGAACGGAAACGCCAGGAACATTCTGTACGGCTTCCTTGCGGCAGATTCCGACGCCGGCAATGTCAAGGGCGTCAAGGCAGACAGCTACGGCAAGCTGCGGCTCCTGCAACTGCCAACCGACACACAGGTTCCTGGTCCGGGACAGGCACAGAACAAGTTCAACTCGGACCCCACAGTGTCACAGGCGTTGAACCTCCTGCGCCAAGGTGCGTCCGACGTTCTGAACGGCAACCTGCTCACCTTGCCCGTCGGTGGCGGCCTGCTGTATGTCCAGCCTGTCTACCTGAAATCCACGGGTGAGACGTCCTACCCGACACTGCAGCGTGTTCTGGTTGCCTTCGGCGACAAGATCGGTTTTGCGCCGACGCTTGACGCGGCCCTGGACCAGCTGTTCGGCGGCAACTCCGGAGCAACGGCGGGCGACTCGGCCAATAATGGCCAGACGCCCACCACGCCCCCGGGAACAACTACCCCGCCAGCCGGACCTACGGATGCCAAGGCTGACCTCAAGGCAGCCTTGGAGGCGGCCAACAAGGCCATCCAGGACGGTCAAGGAGCCCTTGCCAAGGGTGACTTTGCCGGTTACGGCGAACAGCAGAACAAGCTGTCAGAAGCCTTGAAGAAGGCCATGGACGCTGAAGCCCGACTGGGGACAACGTCGACGCCGTCAGCTACTCCAAGCGCGACGCCGTCACCATCGCCGAGCAGCTAAGGCCGCGCGTCGATTGAAGGCCGGCACCCGCTCCTTATGGAGCGGGTGCCGGCCTTTTTTGCACGTGCCGACCATCCGTGGGGCGGGGGAGATGCACATCACGTCGCCAGGATTTGGTCTGCCATTCAGCGGACGGTAATGTTGTTCTTGCGACGCGGGGTGGAGCAGTTCGGTAGCTCGCTGGGCTCATAACCCAGAGGTCACAGGTTCAAATCCTGTCCCCGCAACTGGAGAAAAGGTCCGGATCAGTAATAGCTGATCCGGACCTTTTGTTTTGCTCCCAACCCTTGCTCACGTCCCGCGTGTTTGCTCCCAACCCTTGCTCACGTTCCGCGTGTTTGCTCCCAACCCTTGCTCACGTTCCGGCTGTTTGGGCGCGACCTTGCTCAAGTCCCGCGTGTTTGCTCCCAACCCTTACTCACGTCCCGGCTGTTTGGGCGCGACCCTTGCTCACGTCCCGCGTGTTTGCCCCCAACCCTCGTTCACGTCCCGCGTGTTTGGGCGCAACCCTTGCTCACGTCCCGCGTGTTTGGGCGCAACCCTTGCTCACGTCCCGGCTGTTTGGGCGCAACCCTCGCTCACATCCCGCGTGTTTGGGCGCAACCCTCGCTCATGTGGACCAAGACTGCAGCGTGATCTGCGGCACCTTTGATGGCCTATGGTCAGAGACACCCTGAACCGTGGGGTAGAGTTGTTCTTGCGACGCGGGGTGGAGCAGTTCGGTAGCTCGCTGGGCTCATAACCCAGAGGTCACAGGTTCAAATCCTGTCCCCGCAACTGGAGAAAAGATCCGGATCAGTGAAACTGGTCCGGATCTTTTGTTTAACCCAGGGCGCTGAAAGATGTCGTTGACGACGTGGGTGCTAGCATCGAATCCGGATTTGCTGAGGCAGGAAAAATTCTTCGATGGGACAGCCTATGGTCAATGGTGACGTCAACTCAGGCCCCGAGCACAAAACACTTCAGAGGGACAGCCCTGTAGCGGTGTACCAGCAGGTGGCTGACGTCCTGACGGACCAAGTGAGCCGTCTGGAACCGGGATCGCGCATTCCCACCGAAGAGGCCCTCATGGACGAATATGGGATCAGCCGAACGACTGTCCGGAAGGCAATCGAAACGCTGGTGTCCAAGGGGCTGCTGGTCCGTCGGCAGGGGAAGGGCACTTTCGTGATGGCCCAGCGCCCGGTGAAGATGCTGAATCGACTGGCACCCTTCATGGAAACCTTTACCGCTGCCGGCATGAAGACCGTCAAGGGCCTCATCGAATACAAATGGATGGAAAAGGACCGCAGTGTTCCAGCGAAATTGGTTTCCGATGACAACCTGGTTTTGGTAATCCGACGTTCCTACTCGAGTGCTGGGTGGCCGTACGCAATTGCGGAGATCTTCATTCCCTCACATATTGGGCGGCACATCAGCTTGGCTGACGCCGAGCGGAATTCCATCTACCAGGTCATCCAGGACAGAACGCTGAAGCCCCTCCATCGCGCCGAGATCACCGTGACCATGCATGCACCCCCTGAGCACCTTGCAGACGCTCTGAACGTGCGTGGGTTCGCGATGGTGCCCAGGCTCGAAAGGACCACGCTTGGACCCCATGGAGAGGTCCTGGAGTGCACAGTGACCTATTTCCATCCGAAGGGATTCGAAATTCGCGCCGAGGTTGCAACAGATGCCAGCCCGGGGCAAGAAACGCCGTCATCCACCGAAGGGCAGGCGGCCAGCGCTTAAAACGAAGTGGGCAGGATCCCTCGGGATCCTGCCCACTTGGCTGTCAGCAACGCGTGGAAGGGGGTACCCTCCCGTTCGGCCTAGAGTTTGTCGAAGTCAGCTTCGTCGACCGTCGCCTCGGCGGATGCAGGGGCTCCGGCACCGATTGCCGGCTTGGAGCCGCCGGACTTCAGTGCAGCAAGACGGGCTTCGATCTCCGTCTGCTCACCAAGGTCCTCAAGCTGGTTGAATTGTGCGTCGAGACTGGAGCTGGCAAGCTCCTGCTGGCCGAGGACCTTGGCCTCTTCCCGGCGGATCTTTTCCTCGAAGCGGCCAACCTCGCTCGTGGGATCCATGATGTCGATGCTCTTGAGGGCATCGTGTACCTGGGACTGCGCGGCAGCCGTCTTGGAACGTGCCACCAGCTCATTGCGCTTGGCGGTGAGCTGGTTGAGCTTGTTCTTCATCTGGTCAAGACCGGTCTTGAGCTTGTCCACGACCTCGGTCTGGGACGCGATGCTCGGTTCGGCCGCCTTTGCCTCGGACTCTGCGGTCATTTGGCGCTGGATGGCCACTTTGGCCAGGTTGTCGAACTTCTGGGCATCCACGGTGTCGCCGGCCGCGCGGTACTCGTCGGCTTTCCGGGACGCGGCCAAGGCTTTGTTGCCCCAGTCCTGTGCGTTCTTGATGTCCTCGTTGTAGTCCGCCTGCAGCATCCGGAGGTTGCCGATGGTCTGTGCCACGGCGGACTCGGCTTCGGCAATGTTGTTCGTGTAGTCGCGGACCATCTGGTCCAGCATTTTCTGCGGGTCTTCTGCCTGGTCAAGCAAGGCGTTGATGTTGGCCTTTGCCAGCTGCGAGATCCGACCGAAAATGGACTGCTTAACCATGGTGTTGCCTTTCGTCCTGCTCAGTGATGCCCACTGAATTCAGTGATCAGTTGTTGTACCGCTTCTATGCGGGGCACGGACCCCACTTAGTCTGTTGGGTCAGAAGCTGCCGGAGTCGCCGCCGCCGAAGTCGCCCCCACCGCCGCCGAAGTCGCCGCCGCCTGAGTCGCCGCCGAAGAAGCCGCCGCCTCCACCGCCGTCGTTGTGGCCGCCGCCCCAGCCACCTCCGCCGCCATTCAGGATGGAGTTGATGAGGATTCCACCTAGGATTGCGCCGCCAAGGCCCCCGCCACCGCCTCCGCCGCCAAACATGCCGCCGCGGCCATAGCCTTGGTCGGCGTAGCCGAACTGGTCGACATCGGATTGTGCGAGCTGGGCGGCCTGTGCCGCCAGCGAGTGGGCCTGCTGAGCGTAGGTCAGCGCGGTCACCGGGTCATTGCGGGAGATGGACAGGGCGTAGTCGAGATTGCGCTGGGCTTCGGCCAGCCGTGTCCTGGCTTCTGTACCAACGCCACCACGACGAGCCGTGATGTAGTCCGAGGTCGCACTGATCTGGGCCTGTGCAGCCATGATGGTTTGCTGCAGTGAGGCCTGCGCACGACGGGCCTGCTCCTGCTGATCCCGGATACCGGAGAGCGACTGGTCCAAGGCCTGGTGGGCCGACTCAACTCGGCTGAGAGTGGCAATGGGATCGATCTTGCCGCCCTGGATTTCGGTCTTCACCTGTGCCAAAGCGGCTTCCACACCGGCCACCGGTCCCGCGAGTTCCGGATGGGCACCCGATTGGATCATCGCCCTTGCCTGGGCGAGGTCCTGACTGGTCTCGGCTACGGCACCATCGAGGGAGGCGCGTGCTTCATCCAGGCTGCCGGCAGTCTTGGAGATGGCCTCGATCAGGATGTTGGTCTGGTGAAGGCTTTCCTCAGCAGCGCGCACAGCAACTGCTGCCATGCTGCTCTCGCCAGCCGTCAGCTTCTCCTCTGCCGTGGTTGCTGCGTTCTGGACGAACGCCAGGCGTTCCTTGGCCTGCAAAATGTTGTCGGAGACCTGGGTCAACGCGGATTCAGCGTACTTGGCACGGAGGCCGTCGAGAGACTGCTCGGCGTTGGCGATCTTGGCGTCGGCTTCCTTCGCCCCGGCCGTCACTGCTGCCAAGGCCTGCGGCGCGTTTTTTTCCAGTTCGCGCAGGGAGTCGAAATCAGCCTTCTGGTCACGCAAGGACGCCAGGGCTGCTTCGGAACGACGGATGATCTCGCCGAGCCAGCTGCGCTGCTGTTCTTCAGTGTCCGGGATGTGGTCGTCCAGTTGCTGCTGAAGCTTGAAGGACTCCGTCATGTGGCCCTTGGCCTCTTCCAGGGCCTTGGTGAAGTTGCCAATCGCGGTGTCACCGTACTGCGCCTGCGCAAAGCCCAGCTCCTGTTCGCTGGAGCGGATGGCGTCGTCTGCTTCGATCAGCAGCGAGCCGCTCTTCTGACGCAGTTCCGGGATACTGAGGCCCGCGAGCGGGTCAAGCTGTTCGCCTTGCGGTCCGTAGCTGGCGCTGACGGCTTTGGTGCCGCCCTTCTTACGCCGGTTTCGGAGATACAGGTAGGTTCCCGCGCCGCCGGCAGCTACAACACCGATTCCGACAAGGACGCCGACGCTTCCGTTTCCGCTCGGAACAGTCCCGCTGCCTCCGCCTGCGGCATCACCAATGGCGGCTGCAGTATCGATCGCGGCCTGGGCAAAGTCTTTCTTACCCCCTGCGAGATTGGCGGTCACCGCGTTCTGCGTGATGTTGGCCTGTTTGGAGGCAATTGAACTCGCCGAGTTCACTACGAAGTTGTACTGGCCAGCAGCGGAGATGGGGAGGATGGCGTCTGCCTTGCCCATCTTCTTCGCTGTCGCGACGGCCTTTGTCCATTCTTTGGGATCCGTCGGGTTCTCGAACGAATCCACCGTCACCACGTACAGGTTGTACTTGTGGTCCTTGAGCGTCTTCTGGATGGCGTCCTGGACTTCACCCTTGCGGCTTCCCAGGAGGTTTGCATCGTCCACGATGTTTTGACCGGACGGGATTGTGACTGGATCCGCCGCCCAAGCCGCGCCGGCCGGTAGGGCCAACAATCCAGCCACGCCAATGACAGCGAGTACGCGTTTAAATATTGACCGCATGTGCAACCCTTCAGCACGTCTGCGACTGGAACAAGGCGTACCAATCGTCACAGAATGCTCAGCGCCCCCACGCATGGTGTAAAGCCGCAGGTCGCTGTGGCAATTCCTCTTGATTCTATGGTGCACCCCATGGCCCGTCCACAGGGGTGAATATGCCACCAGCGAAATATAGGAGAAACATGGATTGTTGCCTCGTTGAGAGGCATCTAGGCGGCCCCGCAAGCGCAGACCTTAGCCTTTCAGGAAGCTCCCAGCGAACGTCCCCTTTTGTTCCAGTTATTGGGTACATAGTTGTTGAAGACGAGGACGAAAGGAAGACCCATGACGGAGAACCCAGCGCAGGGCAACGGACCGGAAGGTCGAGAGCCATCACAGCCCCATGCAACGTCGGGCCAGCACAATGATGCCAGCGGGCACAACGATGGCGCCCAGCAGCAACCTGCCTGGACTTCAGGGCAAAACCAGGGCGCGGATGGCGCGTCCCAGGCCACGACGCCCCTGCCGGCGTTCCAGCCGCAGGCCCAGGACCAGCAGCAGGGCCAGCAGCAGGGCCATGGTCAGCAGCAAGGCCAGCCGCAGAACCAGCAGCCCTACTACGGCACTCCACAGCATCAGGATCCGGCGCAGCGCCCCAACTACCCGCAGCACCAGCCCTTCTACGGTGGCGGAGCAAACCCGGGCGGCAACAACCCCGGCCCACAGTTCCAGAGCACCCAGGGCCAGCACCCCCAGGGCCAGCACGCTCAGGGAGTCCATCACGCGACCGTAACCACCAAACGCAAGCCCGCGTTCGGAGTGGGAACACTTGTGGCGAGCATGCTCGCAGCGGGCCTCATTGGCGGTGGAGTTGTCGCGGGCAGCAACGCGTTGTGGGACAACCCCGCGCCGGCAGCGTCCACGGGTGGCCAGTCCAGCACCGTCATCGTGAACAACAAGGATGATGTCAACGTGATCACCGCCGCGGCCGCCAAGGCTTCACCCAGCGTGGTCACCATCAAGGCCACCAGCGGAAATGAAGGCGGAACCGGATCCGGAGTCATCCTGGACGATCAGGGCCATATCCTCACCAACACCCACGTCGTGACATTGGATGGCGCTACGTCCAACGCCGCCATCGAGGTCCGTACCAGCGACGGCAAGGTCCTGAAGGCAACCGTTGTCGGAACGGATCCGTTGTCCGACCTCGCCGTCATCAAGGTCAGCGACGCCTCGGGTTTGGTTCCTGCCACCCTGGGTGACTCGTCGAAGATCAACGTGGGGGACACCGCCGTCGCAATCGGTTCGCCCTTGGGCCTGACCGGTACGGTGACGGACGGTATTGTCTCCACCCTCAACCGCACCATCAGCGTGGCTTCTTCGGCAGCGCCGAAGGAGGGCACCGACAATTCGCAGGGCGGCGACCAGGGCTTCCAGTTTGCGCCGCCGAACGGCCAGCAGGGTCAGTCCACCGCCAACGAAGGTTCCATTGCCATCAACGTGATCCAGACGGATGCTGCGATCAACCCGGGCAACTCGGGCGGCGCGTTGGTGAACAGCAAGGGCGAGATCATCGGCGTCAACGTCGCCATTGCATCCGCCGGCAGCGGCACGTCCGATTCGTCGAGCGGCAACATCGGCGTGGGCTTCAGCATCCCTATCAACCATGCCAAGCGCGTGGCCCAGGAAATCATCGATTCCGGAAAGGCCAGCCACGGCCAGTTCGGCGTTTCGGTCCGGGCGAAGTCTGCGACCAGCAGCGACTCAGGGTTCAGCGTGGGCGCGGAGGTTGCCTCGGTGACCTCCGGTTCTGCCGCAGCAAAGGCCGGCATCAAGGTTGGGGACGTCGTCACGAAGTTCGGTGACTACGCTGTCAGCGATCCCAACCAGTTGACTGCAGCGGTGCGGGAGCAGCCTGCAGGCGCCAAGGTCAAGGTCACCATCCAGCGTGGTGGCCAGAGCCAGGAAGTCGAGGTCACCCTCGACGCGGCGCAGCAGTAAGGCCCGGGAGAGGCAAACCATGACGACGGCCGGCACCTTTGAGGTGCGGGCCGTCGTCGTGCCGTCCCGGCGTGGTTCCGCAGGACTGAAACAGGGGTTAACGCTGGGAGTGGTTTTCTGCGGGCAATATGCTTAGCTAGGACGAGCCCACGCGCTGGGCAATTCACGGCCACGCTGTTGCGGTTGGCCGTCCACAAGCATGGAAGGCTGCTTCGAAGACAGTGGAAGAGACATTGAAGATTGTCGTTCTGGTCAAGCACGTCCCGGACGCGCAGTTCGACCGGCATATCACCGGACCTGCCAACACAACCGACCGTGAAGAGAGCATCCTGTCCGAATTGGACGAGTATGCCCTCGAGGCAGCATTGCAGCTGGCCGAGGAACGCGGCGGACCGAAAGCGGGCAACGAGGTCATTGCCCTGAGCATGGGCCCGTCGGGTGCGGTCAACGCGGTCAAGAAGTCGCTGCAGATCGGCGCATATTCGGGAGTCCACCTCAGCGATGACGCTTTGGCAGGCTCGGATGCTGCTGCCACGTCGCTGGCGCTTGCCGCTGCGATCCGGCACCTCTCGGCCGACGGACGTCCGGTGGACCTGGTCCTGACGGGCATGGCATCCACCGACGGTGAGACGTCGCTGGTCCCGGCCCAGCTGGCCGAGCGTTTGTCCCTCCCGCAGGTGACCTTCGCGTCCAGCCTGGAGATCGCGGGCGGTCGGGTCACGGCACGCCGGGACGCAGGTCCCTACTCGGAGACGGTTGAGGCTGCGCTTCCGGCCGTTGTTTCGGTGACTGACCAGATCAACGAGCCCCGCTATCCCAACTTCAAGGGCATCCTGGCGGCCAAGAAGAAAAAGATCACCTCCCTGGCGCTGTCCGACATCGGTGTGGACGCCTCGCAGGTTGGCCTCGCCGGGTCCTGGACCGTGGTTGAGTCCGCCGAAGCACGGCCGCCGCGCACTGCCGGCACCATCATCACCGACGAAGGCGACGCTGGCATCAAGCTGGTCGACTTCCTTGCCGCCCAGAAGCTGCTCTAAAGGGGACCCCAACCATGGCAAATGCACTTGTATTCATTGACAACCCGGGAGCCGCTCTCAAGAAGAGCAGCCTGGAGCTCCTGACCATCGCCCGCTCGCTGGGGGAAACCGCCGTCGCGTTCACCGGCGAGTTGTCCGACGACGTCGCCGCCACCTTGGGTGCCTACGGCGCCACGACGGTCTACCGGCCGTCGACGGACGACCTCGATAACTACCTCGTGGGTCCCAAGGCTGCCTACCTGGCTGCCGCCGCCGCAGCGTCCGGAGCCACGGCTGTCCTGCTCGACAACTCTCCTGAAGGCAAGGAGATCGCCGCCAGGCTTGGCATCAAGCTGAACGCCGGAGTCATCACGGATGTTGTGGGAGTTGAGCCTGACGGCACCGCGCACAAGTCGGTCCTGGCCGGCTCGTACAACACCTCCGCGAAGGCCACAACATCAGTGACGGTCCTTTCGGTCAAGGCCAACAACGTTGAACCCGCACCTGCCGGCGCTGCAGCTGCCCCCGCCACGGCGACGGTGGACGTCCCCGGCGACGCCGTTGCGAATGCGGCCCGTATTTCGGCACGGGCCGAGAAACCGGTCAGCGGCCGCCCGGATCTCAGCGAAGCCAGGATTGTGGTGGCCGGTGGCCGCGGCGTGGACGGCGACTTCGGTCCGTTGGAGGAGCTTGCGGACGCCCTCGGTGCCGCTGTGGGCGCTTCCCGCGCCGCCACGGACGCCGGATGGATCGGCCACGATGCCCAGGTGGGCCAGACCGGTGTCACGGTTTCGCCGCAGCTGTACATTTCCGCCGGGATCTCCGGAGCCATCCAGCAGAAGGCCGGCATGCAGACGTCCAAGGTGATTGTCGCCGTCAACAAGGACGCCGAGTCTCCGGTGTTCGAAATCGCCGACTACGGCATCATCGGTGACCTGTTCAAGGTCATCCCGCAGGCCACGGCCGAAATCAAGAAGCGGAAAGGCTGATCCCTTTGCCCACTGACGCCACGTCAGCAAAGAGCCCGTTCGATGCCTCCACGGAGCGCGTCGAGCGGGTGCTTTGTTTTACTGCCCATCCTGATGACATTGATTTCGGTGCCGCAGGAACCATCGCCGCGTGGACGGCCGCGGGCGTCCAGGTCAGCTATTGCATCATGACCGACGGCGACGCTGGCGGTTTTGATCCCGCGGACCGTGCCAGGATCATTGAGCTCCGGGCCGAGGAGCAGCAACGGGCTGCCGCGCTGGTGGGTGTAACGGATATCCACTATCTTCACGAGCGCGACGGCTATCTGGAACCGTCACACGGCGTCATCAAGCAGGTGGTGAAGCTTATCCGCGAAATCCGCCCGGACATTGTGCTGACCATGCACCCGGAACGCAACTGGGACCGTCTTCAAAAGAGCCACCCCGACCATTTGGCCGCGGGGGAGGCGGTGACCCGGGCGGTATATCCCGCCGTCGAGAATCCGTTCGCGTACCCCGAACTGGCGGAGGCCGGCCTTGCGGCCTACAAGCTTCCGTGGCTGTGGTTCATCTCGAGTCCGGAGTCCAGGGAGAACCATTTTGTGGACGTATCTGCCCATGTGGAGGCCAAGATCGAGGCCATTCGGGTTCACGCCAGCCAGCACCCCGATGTCGCCGGGATGGAGCGGGTGGTCCGGGGAATGATGCTGGCGAATGGAGAGCGGGGCGGCCTCCCTTCGGGAACCAGCGCTGAGGCATTCCACGTGGTGTCGGTCAACGGATCCAGTACCATCGCCGGCTTCTGACGTTGCCGTGGTGTAACCCGTGTCATATGCTTGATCTCGGTTAAATCATATTTATTCGAGGAAGGCAGACTTTGATGGCGAAGACTGCGCAACAACCCGTGCTGGTGATTATGGGAGTCTCCGGCTCAGGGAAGTCCACCGTGGCCGGCGTACTGGCCGGCAAACTGGGATGGGATCTGGCCGAAGGCGACGATCTGCACCCTGAAGCGAATGTAGCAAAGATGCACTCGGGACAGGCGCTCACTGACGAGGACCGCTGGCCCTGGCTCGGCATCATCTCGGAGTGGATCCGAGAGCGTGCTGATGCCGGAGTGCCGGCCATCATTACGTGCTCAGCCCTGAAAAAGAAGTACCGTGACGTGCTCCGGGGCGAAGGTGTGGTGTTCGTGTTCCTGCAGGGAAGCAAGGACAAGATTTCCGACCGTCTCGCCTCCCGGCATGGACACTTCATGCCGCCGTCGCTCCTGGAATCGCAGTTCGACGCGCTGGAGGAACCCACGGAAGACGAGAACTACATCTCGCTGTGCGTTTCGGCCTCTCCTGCCGAAGAAGCTGACGAGGTCATTGAACGCCTGGGGCTGCACCCTTTGACCGGGGACTCCGAAGCGGGCGTTAAGTGATTGCCCTCCAGACGGCGTCGCAGGTGCAGGAATGGACCGGGCACGACACCCAACTGCTTGTGGTGGCAGCGCTGGGCATTGCCCTGATCGTGGTGTTGATCGCCAAGCTCAAGCTTCATCCGTTCCTGGCCCTCGTCCTGGGTTCCGCCTTCGTTGGCCTGGCGTCCGGTGTTGAACTGGGCAAGGTCATCACCAACTTCGAGGACGGTGTGGGAGGTGTCCTCAAGGAGGTCGGGCTGCTGATCGCCCTCGGTGCCATGCTGGGGAAGCTGCTCGCGGATTCCGGCGGGGCAAACCGGGTGGTGGACACCCTGCTTGCCAAGGCAAGCGGCAACAAGCTGGTCTGGATGATCACGCTGGTGGCCGTCATCATCGGCTTGCCGATGTTCTTCGAGATCGGGCTCGTCCTGCTGCTGCCCGTGATTGTGCTGGTGACGCAGCGATCCAAGATGAAACTCATGAGGATCGCGATCCCGGCGCTGGCCGGCCTGTCCGTACTGCATGGGCTTGTGCCTCCGCACCCGGGACCGTTGATCGCCATCAGTGCTGTGAAGGCTGAACTCGGAACTACCCTCGGCCTGGGCATCCTGGTGGCAATCCCCACAGTCATCATCTGTGGCCCGCTGTTTTCGCGTCTGGCTGCACGCTGGGTTCCTGTCGATGCGCCGGCTGTGGCTGGCGGTATTGATACCCAGCACACGACGGACCTCAGCGAGGTCAAGCGCCAGCCTTCGTTCGTGGTCACCCTGCTGACCATCATCTTCCCGGTCGTCCTGATGCTGCTGAAGGCCCTGGGCGGCATCATCTGGCCAAATCCTGACACCGCACCGGCCATCCGGATCTTCTTCGACTTCGTCGGCCAGCCGCTGGTGGCCATGACCCTCGCGGTCCTGGTGGCCATCGTGACCTTCGGCTATGCCGTGGGATTCACGGGCAGCAGGATCACGGCCAAGCTGGGTGAGAGCCTTGGTCCGATTGCTGCGATCCTCTTGATCGTTGGCGCAGGCGGCGGTTTCAAGCAAACGCTGATCGGCGCCGGTGTGGGTGACGCGGTGAAGAAATGGGCCGAGGGCGCCAACATGTCCGTCCTGGTGCTGGGCTTCATCGTTGCCGTAGCGCTTCGCCTCGCAACCGGCTCCGCCACGGTGGCAACCGTGACAGCTGCGGGCATTGTGGCGCCGCTGGCCAGCAGCCTGAGTCCGACCCATGCGGCGTTGCTCGCGTTGGCAATCGGTGCGGGTTCGCTGTTCCTGTCCCACGTCAATGATGCGGGGTTCTGGCTGGTCAAGGAGCTCTTCGGGCTCACCGTAGGCCAGACCTTCAAAACGTGGTCCGTGATGGAGACGCTCATTTCCGTAGTCGGGTTCGGCTTCGTGATGCTCCTGTCGCTGGTGTTGTAGCTCCAGGAACCAGCCGGCAAACAATGACGGCGGCCGTCCCCAAGGTGGGACGGCCGCCGTCGTGCATTAACTCCTTGCGCCTCAGGCGCTGAGGGCGACCACCAGGACCGGAGCGCTCGTGGGAGCCTGCGACCCGCCGGCCGGTTCAACGGTGATGGCAACGGACGACGCCGAAGACAAGCCCTTCACCACCGCCGGCTTCGAGAGCGTCTGGGCGTCCATGGTGCCCTGCGGAACCGGCGCGGAGCCGTCCTTGGGCAGCGTCCACAGCTGGTAGACCTTGCCTTCAGGAGCGGGGGCCACCCCGTCCATCAGGACCACGAACGAATCCTTGGCCGATGACGCGGAAATCGTGGCAGTACCGCCGCCGGGAACAGGGGCGGACTGCTTCTGCACATCCTGCGCCTGCAGGACCTGGTTGACGGGATCGTTCTGCGCCGAGACATAAGCGCCCACGCCGATTCCGCCGAGGCCGATCACTGCGGCTGCCGCCACTCCCACGATCCAGCGGCGTGCACCGCCGGCCCGCTGCCGCTCTTCGCGTTTGGCCCTCGCCGCTGCGAGGTCGTCGACGGCGGGACTCACCGCGGCCGGTGCCGCCGGTTCCGCAGCTGCCGGGGCCGTTGCCTCCTGGGTTATCCGTTCCATGATGTTCCCGAAGAGGCCTGCGGGAGGCTCGTCCTGGGCGGTGAAGCTCACCGCCAGGGTTTCGCGTGCCTCGCGGACCCGCTGGAAGAACTCGGCTCCCTCGGGAGCGTCCTTGACGTAGTCGTCAATCATGGCCCGTTCGTCGTCACTGACGGCGTCCAGGGCGTAGATCTCAGCGAGTTCAAGCACTCGGCCCTCAGCGAGATCTGTAGCGATGTCGTTGGCAAACATTCTGCGGATAAAGCCTCCACCGGAGTTCTCAGTCATATCAGCCCACCCCCAGGCAGGTCTTCAGGCGCAGCAATCCGTCGCGGATGCGCGATTTGATGGTCGGCACGGCCGCGCCGAGATGTTCAGCCACTTCCCGGTAGGTCAGCCCGCCATAGTAGGCCAGACGGACGGATTCACGCTGGGTGTCCGTCAAGGTGCCGAGGCAGCGGCTGACGGCTTCGGCCTCGAGGTTGCTGTCTGCTTCCTCGGCCACCAGGTCCCGGTCCAGGTCCTGGCTCGCGGCGCCGTAGCGGGCCTCGCGGTCTGTGGCTGCCTGGACAGCCCGCACACGGTCGATGGCCCGGCGATGGGCGATGGTCATGAGCCACGCAAGTGGCGTTCCCGCGCTGCGGTCGAAATTGGCCGCACCCTGCCACACCTGGATGTAAACCTCCTGGGTGGCGTCCTCACTGAGGTCCGGGTCTATGAGCACGCGCCTGGCCATGCCGAAAACACGCCGCGAGGTCAGTGCATAGAACTCGGCGAATGCCTGCTGGTCTCTTGCTGCCACCAGCTCAAGCAGGCCGGTCAACTGCGTGTTGAGGTCAGTGGCAGTGCTGGTAGCTTCGAAGACCGGTGGGCCGGGGTTGTTGGGGGTGTCCATTACAGTCCAGCATATGTTGTCGCGTCTGAATCCGGCAGCACTGCGGGGTCGCGTTGCGGGTGCGGCGATATGGCCGTGTTGTGTTAAGGCCCTGGTCTGCAACGCGCTCACGGAGGCTCCCTCAATGAATGTCCCTGACAGGATTGTCCCTGCGTAAGGTATTCGGTGCTGTGGCCGCCGTGGATGGGCTACACCTTGGCGCCGGCAAAACCGTTCTGCCGCCATGCCTCGAAAACGGCGATGGAGGCGGCATTGGCAAGGTTGAGCGAGCGCAACGACGGCCTCATGGGGAGCCGTACCCGCGCAGTGACATGCGGGTCCCGTTTGAGCCATTCCGGCAGGCCCACGGATTCGGGTCCGAACATCAGCACATCACCAGGGCGGTAGTCGATGTCTGTATAGGACGTCTCGCCGTCGGAGGTATAGGCGAAGACCCTCTCGGGCTGCAGGGCTTCCCAGGCGGCCTCGATGTCTTTGTGGACTGTGACGACAGCGAGGTCGTGGTAGTCCAGGCCGGCCCGCCGAAGCTTGGCATCGGAAAAATCGAAACCGAGGGGCTCCACCAAGTGAAGCTCGGCGCCCGTAATGGCGGCGAGCCGAATGGCGTTGCCGGTATTGCCCGGGATTTCTGGAGTGTGGAAGAGGATGCGGAACACCGTCCCATCTTAGTCAGGCGTGTGTTGGACACCTGACACAGGCCGGGAGCCAGGGCATGCCAGGAGCTAGTGCATACCCCGAAGCAGCCTGGCCAACACGGGAACCACAACCGTGTTGGGCGCGGGTCCCGAACCCAGGAATTGCTTCAGGCCACGGACAAGACCTGCGCCGTTGACAATCTCGACGGCGCTGCCCTGGCCCTTGCCGTAATGATCAATGACGGGCTCATGCAGGTTGCCGTCGGGGCTGTGCAGGACTACCCAGCCGGTGACGTTCAACTCCGGGAAGATGTCCTGCATGTGGCGGACAATGTGGGCCAGTTGCGGGGGAGCGACCGAGCGGCCGCCATGGCGCAATGACTGTCCGTCCCAGGCGTATGCGCCCTTGGGCAGCAGCATGGAACCAACCAATGCCAGCCTGTAGCCGGACAGGACAGCGTGGTCGATGTGGTTGTTGTCCGACGGCGAGCGCAGGCCGTTAATCAGCCGGGCGGCCGGGATGGCCGGGAGGACCTGGCGGCTGATGAGCTGCACGGTGCGCATTTCCCGTTGGATGCGGGCCTCGGCGCCGAAGATTCCGCGTTTGCGGGGGAGGCCGTGGACTTGTTGGGCCGCTTCGGCTGCCGAAACAAGGGGGACTTCGTTGGGGTCGTCGAAGGTGGGAACGTAGACCGGTGGATCGCCGGCAGTGTTGCGCTGCGTTGGAGGCCGCTTGACGTTGGTGCTTGCCGAAGGTCCTGGCGCCGCTGTGCCCGAATAGTCTCCGGGCCGGGCCTGGGCGCGTTCGGTGGTACCGCTGGCATAACGGCGATCGTACTCGGCCCTGCGCCGGGGGTCGATGAGTGTCTCGTACGCGAGTGTTACGCGCCGGAACATCTCTGCCTCTCCACCGTGATCGGGGTGGGCTTTCCGGGCAGCCTTGCGGTAGGCCACTTTGATCTCTTTGTCCGTCGCGGTGACGGCTACTCGGAGAACCTGATAGTGCGAACTGCTGCCCTCGGCCAAGCACGGGCCCTTCTCTAGTGATGACGGCCGCTCCATCGGGGCGGTATTGGCAAGTTTATCCAGCCACTATGTGAACGTCGGCACGGGGGCGCGTGGTTCCCCGGCTGGCATAATTCGGGCTGTGACTCCTCCGGAACGTTCCCGGCCCTCCGTGGCGCAGGGAAAGATTGTGCTGGCCGTAAACCCGACGGCTTCTTTTGGCAGGTCCCGCGGGGCGGGGGACGAGGCCGCAGAGTACTTTCGCGCCGCCGGTTGGGCCGTCGTCGTTCTTCAGGCCGACGGCTATGAGCCCTTGGGCGCGCTGGTGCGACAGGCGCTGTCCTCGGATGAGGAGGTGGCGGCGCTGGTAGTGGTAGGTGGTGACGGAATGACCCACTTGGGCGTCAACGCGCTCGCAGGCCTGGAGGTGCCGCTCGGGATCATTCCCAGTGGAACGGGCAATGACGTGGCCAGGCTTTTGGCTTTGCCGTTGAACAGTCCCGCTGGTGCATGCCGGCGGGTCCTGGACGCCATGGCGGAGGGCGGACGGAGGATGGACGTCGGCAGGGTCAGGGCAGGAGGGAAGACCACCTATTTCGCGGGGGTGCTGTCGGCCGGGTTCGATGCCGCAGTGAACGAGCGCGCCAACTCCTGGCGCTGGCCGCGGGGGAAAAGCCGTTACAACCTGGCCATGCTGAGGGAGCTTGGGTCTTTTCGCCGGATTGAATACAGGGTCTGTGCTGACGGTGTGAGTTGGAACCAGCGGGCGTTGCTTATTTCCGTGGCAAACGGGCAATCCATCGGCGGTGGCATGCGCATCACCCCGGATGCCTTGCCGGATGATGGCTGGCTTGATCTATTCGTGGTGGAGCCGTTGTCGCGGCTGAAATTCCTTTCCATTTTTCCGAAGGTCTTTGCGGGCAAGCACACGGGCAGGCGCGAGGTGATGATCCGCCGCGTCCGTGAGGTCCGGTTGGAGGCAGAGGGAGTGGTGGCCTACGCGGACGGTGAACGGCTCGCGGCGTTGCCGGTGGACATCGATGTCCTTCCGCTTGCGCTGCACGTCCTTGCCTAGATTGCCTTGCCCAAGCGGAGGATTCCATGCGGGCGGCTAGACTCGGACGCGGCAGGGCGCAGTCAGGCGGCAGGGCATAGAGGCGGGAGCATCAGGTGGCGTTTAGCGTTCGACGGCGGCTGGCGGGGTCAGTTGCCCTGGGAACCGTGGGCGTCTTGCTCGCTTCCTGCAGCGTGAACGTACCCGACCCTTCAGCGCCGAAACCGGCGCCGTCGCAATCCACTCTCGCCACTCCAACCATCACGCCAGGGCATGATGCTGAGGCCGTGGCCGCGAAGGACTTGCCGTTGGCGGCGGGGGGCACTTTGGCTCCCGGTGATCCTGTGACGGTGTCGAGCAAGCTGGAGGAGGTGCCGGGCTGGTCCGTGGTGCACTCAGGCCTCCAGGGCGAGGCCCGGTTCAAGAAAGCAGACGGGTGCACGCTCGCAGCACGTGTCAGCGTCAACCAGGGCCCCTTGGTTGTGGCAGGTGACGATGTTGCCTCCACCAAGGGACTCTTTCATTACCTTGATGCGGGAATTGACGTGGAGAAACTGAAGCCTGCCACCTTGCGGTGGGGTCAGGACTCCGATAAACCGGTTCGCAGCGTGGAGTTCCTGGCGTTGGAGTCCTCCGCAGCCTCAGGCGGCAGTCCAGTGGTGGTGCTGGCCAGGCTTTTCAGCGCTCCCGCATCTTCGGTGTATATTTCGCTGGCCTGTCCGGATGACGCTTCCCTGGCCAAGGCCCGGGCCGAGGTCGAGACGAAGCTGGCGGTGGTTCCGCCGTCGTAGTGGGACGACACTGAGCGCCGGGGCGCGGCATCGGTAGAATGGCAAGGTGCCTGTATACCTTGACCATGCCGCCACCACGCCGCTTTCGGCGGAAGCGCTCGCCGTCATGACACGCGAGTTGGCGAAGACGGGAAACCCGTCCTCCCTCCACGGTGCCGGCCGTAGGGCGCGGCGCGCCGTCGAGGACGCCCGCGAAACGCTCGCCGCCGCGGCGGGGGCCCATCCTTCGGAAGTCATCTTCACTTCGGGTGGGACAGAAGCCGACAACCTGGCCGTCAAGGGACTTTACTGGGCCCGCCGCGACGAAAACCGCCGCCGGACCCGGATACTCTGTTCCGCCGTCGAGCATCATGCGGTCATGGACACCGTCGAATGGCTTGAGCGCCACGAAGGGGCGGACGTTACGTGGCTTCCTGTGGACAGCGAAGGCGCGGTCCGGCTTGACGTCGTCCAAAAGGAGATCAGCCGGGATCCCGAATCGGTTGCCCTGGTAACGGTCATGTGGGCCAACAATGAGGTTGGCACCATCCAGCCGGTCGCCGACATCGTGGAGCTTGCCAGGCCGCACGGCATTCCGGTCCACTCGGATGCGGTGCAGGCTTTCGGATCGGTTCCCGTCGATTTCCGGGCCTCGGGACTGTCTGCCATGTCCGTCTCGGGACACAAGCTGGGCGGTCCCGTCGGTGTTGGTGCACTGTTCCTTGGCAGGGCGGTGAAGCTGACTCCTGTCCAGCACGGGGGAGGGCAGGAGCGGGACGTACGCTCGGGTACTTTGGACACACCCGCGGTCGCCGCTTTCGCCGCTGCAGCAGAAGCCGTCACCGCAAAGCTGCCGGAGGAGCGGGAACGACTGGCGGCGTTGCGTGACCATCTCATCCGGGGAGTCCTTGAAGCTGTTCCAGACGCCGTGCTCCGTGGCGCCACGGGTGAGCGCCGGCTTCCCGGCAACGCCCACTTCACCTTCCCTGGCTGCGAAGGCGATTCACTGCTGTTCCTGCTTGACCTGGCAGGCGTTGAGTCCTCAACGGGTTCGGCGTGCACGGCCGGAGTGCCGCGGCCCTCGCACGTCCTGCTCGCGATGGGACTGGACGAGGACACCGCCCGTGGTGCCCAGCGCTTCACGCTTGGACACACGTCCACTGAAGCTGATGTTGAAGCCCTTCTGAAAGCACTTCCGGAAGCTTGCTCCAGGGCGCGGCAAGCAGGGATGGCAGGTCATGAGTCCTCCATCCAGACAGCGGCGACTGTCGCCCGGCGGGGTGTGGCCTAAGCCGCCACTACCGTCGCGTGACCCGGGCAGGAATTCGTCGAGGGGAATGTCCGGGTCGTTGGCGAGCCGGCTCGTATGTGATCGAAGCCTGCACCCTGTTGGACGGTGCAGAGGGTACATTCTGAAGACATGACAGAGATCCGCTGGTTGGAAGCGTTTGTCGCCGTCGCCGAAGAACTGCATTTCGGCCGTGCCGCGCAGCGCCTGCATACTTCACAGTCACCGCTGAGCCAGACGATCCGGAAGCTCGAGGCGGACCTGGGGTCCCGCCTTTTTGAACGCAACACCCGCAGCGTTGCCTTGACATCTGCCGGGTATGCCCTCCTGCCGCGCGCGTACCGGGTACTTCAGGAAATGCGTCTGGCCCGGGAAGCGGCGCAGGCCGAAATTGAAGGCGTCAGGGGCAACATCAGGATCGGATTCTCCGGAGCGGTCAACCATCTGACCCTCCCGCCACTGACCCGTGCCGTGAGGAGGCGCCATCCGGACATCACGATGGACCTCACCAGCAGTGTCCGCACCACGGACGGATTGGCCAGCGTGGCAAACGGCACGTTGGACCTGGCCTTTGTCGGCCTTCCTGACGCTCCCGTCCCCGGGGTTGTGACGCGGCTGGTTGCAAGCGAGGAAGTCGGCGCGGTAGTGCCATTGGATCATCCGCTGGCGCAAGAGGAATCCATCCCCTTGCAGGCACTGGCGTCCGATGACTTCATCTCTCCGCCACTGGATGGTTCGTCCTCCATGACCGAAGTGATGCTCGCATCCTGCATGGCGGCCGGCTTCCGCCCGCGTATCGTCCAGGAGCTCTCGGACCCCTACATGGTGCTGACGTTCGTGGCCGCAGGAGTGGGCGTGACACTCATGAGCAACGGGATATCCGGGATCATCCCCTCCGGCGCCACCTACATTGCCTTGGACCCGCCACGGCACTTCATGAATCACTCCATCGCGTGGTCGGAGGACAACGATTCCTCCGTGCTTGCGGCCGTGCTCGCAATCATCGAAGAGATATTCCCGGAGATCCCCAGGCCACCGCACGCCATTTAGTTGTTTTTCAGCATAGTTATAGATCAATTTAGTCGTGGACACACTAAGTGATCGCCCCCACACTGGATGGAGAAGCCGCACCAAGCGCGGCAAACCGTTCCGCAGCCGGCCCGCCCGCCGCTGCCAACGGTCCCGTTACCAGAAGGGAACACCATGTCAGTGTCGACATCGGCGCCAGCACAAACCAAGAACAACGCGAAAATCGCAGCAGTTTCAGGGTTCGTTGGCAGCGCACTTGAGTACTACGATTTCTTCATTTTCGGCTCTGCGGCAGCCCTGATCTTCGGCAAGCTGTTCTTCGCACCCGGCCCCTCGGCGATGCTGCTGTCTTTCGCCACCGTTGGGGTTGCCTACATCGCCCGCCCGCTGGGTGCGGTGATCTGCGGCCACCTGGGTGACAAATTCGGCCGCAAAAGGATCCTGCTGCTCACCCTCCTGCTCATGGGCGCTTCAACGTTCCTCATCGGCTGCCTGCCCACGTACAACGACATCGGAATGGCTGCGCCGATCCTGGTTGTGGCTCTCCGTCTCATCCAGGGCCTGTCCGCTGGCGGTGAATCACCGGGCTCAAGCTCCCTCACCCTTGAGCACGCACCCGAAAACAAGCGGGCTTTCTACACCAGCTGGACCATGAGCGGAATCATGTTCGGCATCGTCCTCTCCACCCTGGTGTTCATCCCCGTCGCGTCGATGCCGGAAGACCAGTTGCTTGCGTGGGGCTGGCGCGTCCCGTTCCTCGCCAGCGCTGTCGTTACGGTCATTGCCTTCGTACTCAGGCGGCTGCTGGAAGAGCCTCCCGTTTTCGAGGAAGCCAAAGCCCAGGACGACGTCGTCAAGGTTCCGCTCGTCACGCTGTTCCGGCACCACTGGATCACGGTCGCCCGCGTCACCGCGATGTCGTTGTTCACCATCATCAACACCATCATCAACGTCTTTGCCTTGTCCTACGCCACCTCCGTCGTCGGCGTTGACAAGGGCCTGATGCTGACAGTCATTGCCGTCGCCAACCTTGCCGCTGTGGCCATGGGCCCATTGGCCGGCATCCTCTCGGACCGGATCGGCCGCAAACCCGTTTTCGTCTCCGGCTTGGTGCTGCAGATCGGCATGATCTTCCTGTTCTTCATGGCATTGTCCGCAGCAAACCTTCCGCTGATCTTCGTCACGGGGATCCTCCTGATCGGCGTTGCGTACACCTGGTCCAACTCCATCTACCCCGCATACTTCCCGGAGCAGTTCCCGGTCAAGGTCCGCTACTCCGGCATGGCCATCAGCCTGATGTTCGGACTGCTCCTGGCAGGATTCGCACCCGTCATCTCCGAATTGCTGATCGGTGGCGACAAAGCCAACTGGGTTCCCGTCGCAACATTCGCCGCCGTGGCCTGCGCCATTTCGGCCGTCGCCGCGCTGCTGGCACCGGAGACGTTCAAGACGCCCACGGCCATGCTGGGACTGAAGAAGACAACCCCTGCCGCAATTGCCGATAAGTCACGGGCATGAACCAGCGAACACTGGCGGACCCCCGGGGATTCCGGCACGACGGCGATGGCAACCATCGGTTCCTGGTTGGTTTGCTTGGCTCAGGGATTGCCGGGTCCCTCACTCCGGGCCTGCACGAGACGGAAGCCGACAGGTTGGGCCTGAACTACACCTACCGCGTCATCGATCTGGACGTCATAGGACAAGCCGCGGAAAACTCCGCAGCGCTCGTCAGGCAGGCAGCCGATCTGGGATTCGACGGCCTGAATGTCACCCATCCGAGCAAACAGCTGGTGCAGGACGGCCTGGACGAACTCTCCGCGGAAGCCCGGATCCTCGGTGCCGTCAACACCATCACCTTTCACCAAGGCAAGGCCGTCGGGCACAACACAGATCACACCGGTTTCATCGCGGGTCTCCACGCCGGCCTCCCAACGGCTGCCACCGATTCCGTAGTGCTTCTCGGGGCTGGGGGAGCCGGGGCAGCGGTGGCCTTCGGTCTGCTCCGCAACGGAACCAGGCACTTGGTGATCGCGGACATTGAGCCGGGCAGGGCCGAAGCCCTTGCCCTTCGGTTGTCCCCGCACTTTCCGGACAGCCGGCTATCGGTGGACGGAACGGATGCCGTCGCCGGAAGCATCAGGACAGCCACCGGTTTGGTGAACTCAACGCCGATCGGCATGACGGGCCACCCTGGACTGCCCATCGACCCCGATGTGATCCACTCCCGGCTGTGGGTAGCCGACGTAATCTACAGGCCGCTCGAAACCGAACTGATCAAGGCAGCCCGTGCCAAGGGCTGCAAAGTCCTGGACGGCGGCCGCATGGTGGTGGGCCAGGCTGCCGCAGCCTTCGAGCTCTTCACCGGCATTCCCGCCGACGCCGAGGGCATGCTGGCCACGTTTCGACGGGAGGTCAGTTAGTCATGGGTTACAGTGCGCCAACCACTATCGCCGAGTCCCGCTGCCTGGTCATCGGGGCCGCCAGCGGAATCGGGCTGGCGACGGCTAAACGCCTCAGGTCTTCCGGCGCCACAGTCATGGGTGCGGACCTGCCATCGCCCACCTGGCCTGCCGGAGCAAGCACCTTGTCACCTGCAAGCACCTCGTCACCTGCAAGCACCTTGTCACCTGGAGGGGATGTCGCCGTGGACGTCACAGACCCGGCATCGGTTGCGGCCGCGGTCTCCGCGGCGGTGCTGGGCATGGGAGGCCTCGATGCCGTGGTCAACTGCGCCGGGATCCTCGGCCCCGTTGCCCCGGCAGCCGCAACATCTGTCGAGGACTTCGAACGCATCATGCGGATCAACCTGACGGGCGCTTTCATTGTCTCCAAGGCCGTGTTGCCCGGTATGGCCAAGGCAGGATACGGCCGGTTGCTCCATATCTCCTCGACGGCGGGCAAGGAAGGCGTTGTCAACATGCCGGCGTACTCCGCCAGCAAGGCGGGGATCCTGGGCCTGGTTAAGTCACTGTCCAAGGAGTTTGCCCTGTCTGGCATCACCGTCAATGCGCTCGCTCCGGGCAATGTGGTGACCCCGCTGTTCGCCGAAGTGCCGGCAGAACAGCAGGCGGCGCAGGCTGCCAAGATCCCCATGGGCAGGTTCGGAACTCCTGCCGAAGCGGCTGCCCTCATCGAATTCGCCGTGTCGCCCGCGGCGTCCTACACCACCGGCTTCGTCTTCGATCTGTCCGGCGGCCGGGCAAGCTACTGACCCAGCCCTACTGACCCAGCCCTACTGACCCCGTCGCACGCCTCCGGCTGGAGCGCACCACGAACTCCGGCCAGTACCAGAAAGTTAGCCCCGCTGATGACCACACCATCACCTCTTACCGCCGAACCCCTGCGCATCGGAATCGCAGGATGCGGCGCAATCTCACGCAACCACTTGGAAGCCTTCAACGCCCTTGCAGACGCCGTCATAGTCGGCGTCTGCGACGTGGACCTCCAGCGCGCCCGGGACACTGCCAAAGCTTGGGGAATCCCAGCCGCAGTGAACAGTGTTCCGGAGCTCCTCGGTCTCGGGGTGGACGTTATCTCGGTGTGCACGCCGCACCCCACCCACGAGGAAGTGGTGCTCCAGGCCGCTGCCGCGGGAGTCCACGTGCTCTGCGAGAAGCCCATATCCACGGACCTGGCCTCAGCGGAACGCATGGTCAAAGCCTGCGACGACGCCGGCGTCAAGCTCGGAGTCCTCTTCCAACGACGCTTCTGGCCGGCCGCGCAACGCATCCGCGCAGCGATCGACGACGGCACCCTTGGCCGGCCCATCATGGGCCGTTGTTCTGTGATGCTTCACCGCGAGCCTGAGTACTACTCCCGGGACGCCTGGCGCGGGACCTGGGCCAGCGACGGTGGCGGGGTGCTGATGACCCAGGCCATCCACTACATCGACCTCCTGCAGTGGTTCATGGGAGAAGTGGCCGAGGTCTACGGCAAGATCAACACCTACAAACACGGCGGCCACATCGAAGTGGAAGATTCCGCGACTGCGGTCATCACGTTCGCTTCCGGGGCCATCGCCACCTTGGAAGCTTCGACGGCGGTGTCCCCGAGCCTGGGCGTCCAGATCCGGATCACAGGAGAAACCGGAGCATCGGCTTCCCTGACTGAATTCCCGGAAGGCAGCGACGGGCGGGTGGACCTGTGGGCCGCGGCCGGGACGATCTCCTCCGAACCCGTCTTCCCGAGCGGGGTTGACCCGAACGTCAGCCTGGCTACGATCAACGGCCAGCTGATCCCACACCACACCGCCCAGGTCCGCGACTTTGTCCGGGCACTCCGGAACGGCGACGACCCGGCAATCACGGGCCGGGATGCGACGAAAGCACTGAGGATACTGCTGGCGGTCTACGAATCATCGCGCACGGGAGCCCCCGTCCGCTTCGACCACGCCCCTGCAGGCACACGAGCACCCGCAGAGCTTGCAGGCTAAGGAACACCCATGGAACAAACAAAACGCTATTCAGCCCGCCCCCTGGCACTTGGCCGCAACGGCCGCACCCCGAAAACCCTCCGGAACCGCCTGGCCTCCGCTCCCATGGAACGCAACTACGGCACCACTGACGGGCGGATCACCGATCAGTACATCGATTACCTCGTGACCCGGGCAAGGGCCGGACTCGGCATGGTGACTACCGAAGCGACATACGTTCGCGCGGACGGAAAGGGCCGAACCCACCAGCTCGGACTGCACAGCGACGCCATGATCCCGGACCTGCGGAGGCTCACTGACGCATTGCACGCCGAAGGTGCGCTCGCCGCCGTCGAACTCAACCACGGTGGGCGAACCGCGCAGGCTGCGGTCTCGGGGCATAAGAACCTTGCTCCTTCAGCGGTAGCGTGCGAAGTTGCAGGTGGCGAGGTTCCCCGTGAACTCACAGCCGGGGAGTGCCATGAGCTGGTGGAAGCCTATGCGCAGGCCGCACGCCGGGCGGTGGCCGCAGGCTTCGACGTGATCAACATCCACGGCGCCCACGGCTACCTGATCCACCAGTTCATGTCCCCTCTGTCCAACCACCGCACGGACGAGTTCGCGGCTCCGGAGCGGTTCATGAACCTCGTCATCGACGCCGTGCGGGAAGCCGTCCCGGACACTGTGGTGGGCATGCGCGTCTCCGTCGTGGAGGGACCTGCAGACGGCATCACCGCCGAACAGCAGGTGGCCATCCTCGCCAAGGCCCACTTGGAGCATCTGGACTTTCTGGACATCTCCGCCGGGAGCTATGAGGCCGGTGAATGGATCGTGCAGTCCGGGGAGTGGAAGCCGGGAATCCTGGCAGGCTATGCCAAGGCGTACCGGCAGTTTGGTCTTCCTTTGGGCATGGCCGGCCGCTTGAACTCGCCGGCCATTATCGAAGAGGTACTCCGGGACGGCAGCTGCGACTTCGTCAGCCTTGCCCGGGCGATCCATGCCGACCCGGGGTTCGTAGGCGGCGTCCTGCGCGATGAGCGTTACCGGCCCTGCATCGCCTGCAACGTGTGCATCGACAACCTGGGCCTCGGCCAGGTGACCTGCACAGTCAACCCGGCGGTGGGTCGCTCCCGTGTTCCCGTACCGACGCCCTCTGTCCGAGAGGGGTCCCGCGTGGTGGTTGTGGGCGCCGGACCCGCAGGTCTCACTGCCGCGCACGAACTCGCCGAAGCAGGAGCGAAGGTGACCTTGTTCGACGACGGCGTCCGCCCGGGTGGCCGGTTTGCCCTCGCGGAAAGGATGAAATCCACCCCGGACTTCCACCGTTTCGCTGAATGGTCAGCGGAGGAGAACGCCCGGCTCGGCATCGAGGTCCGCCTGCGTTCGCGCGTGGACACTGCGCACCTTGGCGGAGTGGTCCGCGACACCGCGGCAGACGCCGTCGTACTGGCCACCGGCGGGCTCCGACCCGGGGCGGGCTTCAATGGCGGAGACATGTCCAACGTCCTTGACGTGCGCGACTGGCTCGCCGCCCACCTGGAAGTGTTCGAGGGCGGCACCGAGGACGTAAGCGACGTACCCGAAGCCCTGACGATCTGGGGTGCCGACTCGGTGGCCATGAGTGTGGCGGACACACTGGCAGACCGGGGGACTGCCGTCCTGTTGATCGGCCCTCAGCAGGCTATCGCGCCCGAGTCGGGGCGCCGCGCCAAAATCCTGGCAGTGCCCCGGCTTGAAGCCAACCCCCGGGTGCGGATCCGCCTCGGCGTCGTCATCGAGGAGTTCGACGGGGGCCGTGTCCGGATCAGCGGCCCGGACCTCCCTGCCGGAGGCGAATGGCTCGACGCGCCCGGACCGCTCCTGGTGTCACGGTCCGTCGCTCCCTTGGACGGCACTATTCCCCGAAACATCCGGGACGCAGGGTTGAGCCGCGTCGCCGGAGTGCCTGTGACATTGGCCGGAACCGTCGTGGACCAGACACCGGCCATTGCCTCCAACGCCGTCAAGAGCGGCTACGACGCGGCCCAGCGGATCGCCTTCCTGCTCGCTGCAGACGCTGCCGCCACCAACGAACTGACACTGAACGGAACAAAGCGATGACCCGAAACGTGCACAGGCCGATCGGCCTGGCCCAGTTGTCCCTGCTTCACACCCCGCCTCCTGCCTTGGTGGATGTTGCCGCCGTGGCGGGTTTCGATTTCGTTGGACTCCGGGTCCGCCCCGTGACACCGACTGAAAGCCCCTACGACCTTCAGCCGGGGTCGCGGATGTTGCGCGAAACGTTGTCACGGATGAAAGACACGGGCGTGACCGTGCGGGACATCGAATTCCTTCTGCTCGACGGCACCGACCAACGTGACAAGTGGCTGCGCATGATGGAAGCGGGCCAGGCCCTGGAGGCGAGCTCCATCACCGTTGCCGGTGCCGATCCGGACACCGCCCGACTGGTCGGAACACTTGCCCGGATGACAGAGGACGGCCGCGGATTCGGGATCACCCCCACGCTGGAGGCGATCTCCTACCAGCCCGTAGCCTCGATCGCCCAGGCCGCAGACATCGCACGGCAGGCTGGTTGCCGGATCGTGGTGGACACCTTGCACTTCAACCGATACAACGGTCCGGGCGCAGCCAGGCAGTGGGACGCGTTGCGCGCCAACGCCGACCTCGTGCCGCTCCTGCAGTTGTGCGATGGGCCGCTTGCCCGACCCGGGACCCGGGATGGACTGGTCACCGAATCCCGCTCGGAGAGGGGCATACCCGGCGAGGGCGAGTTCGACCTCGCGGCCGCGGTTGCAGTAATACCGGCGATTCTTCCGGTCAGTGTGGAGGTACCTTCGGACCGGCGGGTCGCCGAACTCGGCGATGCCGGCTGGGCACGCCTGCTGAGGGCAGGGGTTGACGCCGTGCTGGCCCGGGGCTGCAGCCTTCAGCCAAGCGGCTCTCCCGATACGGCAGGTGCAAAATGACCTGCAAGGGCACAGAGACCACGACGACGGAAATCGCCAATGGCGTCCGCGTACCCCTGATCGGCCTGGGAACCTGGCCGCTCAGGGGCGAGGACGCCGCCGCGGCAGTGTCCCAGGCCATCAGCAACGGCTACCGGCACATCGACACCGCAGAAAACTATGCCAACGAGTCGGCTGTAGGGGAGGGCATCCGTCGCAGCGGCATCGCCCGGTCGGAGCTGTTCCTCACCACCAAGTTCAACACCCGGTGGCATAGCCGGAGCGGGGTGCGGGAGGCGTTCGGCAATTCGGTGCAGCAACTCGGGACCGACTACCTGGACCTGTTCCTGGTTCACTGGCCCAACCCGGCCCAAGGTCGATACGTCGACGCCTGCGAAGAACTGCAAAACCTCGTCGACGACGGTTCCATCAGGGCCTGGGGTGTTTCCAACTTCAAACCGTCGCACCTGAAGGCTGTCCAAGGGGCAGGCCTGGCAGTTCCGTTGAACCAAGTGCAAGTCGACCCCGAGCACGGCCAACCCGATCAGCTGGCCTACCACCGCGGACACGGGATAGTCACTGCGGCCTACAGTCCGCTGGGACGAAGCGGCGGATTCCTTAGCCACCCGGCAGTCGACCGTCCCGCGAAGGAACTGGGCAAGACTCCAGCCCAGATCGTGCTGCGCTGGCACGTCCAGCACGGCCGGGTAGCGGTACCCAAATCGGCAGACAGCCAACGCCAACAGCAAAACCTGGATGTCTTCAATTTCCGCCTGAACCAGCAGCACATCGCTGCGATCGACGCACTCGAAACCGGCGCGGCGCCCCGCCTGGACTCTGACACCTACTTCCACTGAGAAAGCACTGAACATGAATACACCCCTGGATTCTTCCCCTGCCCTGCCCGCCGTGGACTGCGACGTCCTGGTCATCGGCTCCGGCGCGGGTGGCCTGTCCGCAGCTGTGACCGCCGCCTATCACGGGCTGAAGGTGGTGGTTGTTGAAAAGGCCGACGTCTGTGGCGGCGCTACCTCCTGGTCCGGCGGTTGGGCCTGGACCCCCGGCAATCCCTTGGCAAAATCAGATGGCGTGGTGGAGGACCGCGAACAGTTCCGCACCTACCTGCGCCACCGGCTCGGAAACCACTACCAAGAGGACAGGGTGGAGGCTTTCCTGGAAGCCGTGCCGCACATGGTGGGGTTCTTCCAGGACAAGACAAGCCTGCAGTTCGTACCCGGTACCGAGATCAAAGACATCTACGGCGACACGCCAGGAGCGGGCACCGGGCACCGTTCCGTCGGGCCCAAGCCGTTCAACGCACGCAACATCAGGCCCGGGCTCCGCGCGATGATGCGCCACCAGCTCTACGAAACCTCATTCCTTGGAATGGGCATCATGGCGGGTCCGGATCTGCGCAAATTCCTCTCCGCCTCCCGAGGCAACGTCAAAGGCATCTTCCACGCCGGCTGGCGGGTTGCCTTCCATCTGCTCGATCTCGTTACACACCGGCGGAACATGCAGTTGGTCAACGGAACCGCGCTCACAGGCAGGCTGCTGAAGTCCGCTGATGACCTTGGTGTGGAGATCCGCGTCTCCACGCCGGCCAAACGGCTGGTGACGGACGCCTCGGGAAAGGTGGCGGGCGCCGTCGTCGATTCTCCCCAAGGGGAACTGCAGATCAACGCCTCCCGTGGCGTCGTCCTGGCGGCCGGAGGCTTCCCCAATGACGTCGCCCGCCGCAAGACATTGTTCCCGAAGACGCCCATGGGCCGGGAGCACTGGACACTGGCGCCAAAAGAAACCACCGGCGACGGCATTTCCATGGCACAGGCAGTGGGTGCCCGGTTTGAGACCGACGTTGAGTCGCCGGCCGCCTGGTGTCCTGTCTCCCTGGTCCCATACCTTAATGGACGCACCGGAACGTTCCCGCACATCATGGACCGGGCAAAACCGGGCAGCATCGGCGTCCGACGGGACGGCAAACGATTCGTCAACGAGGCCCAGGGCTACTACGACTACGTCCAGGGCATGTTCAACACCACTCCTGAAGGTGAACCGGTCGAAGCGTGGCAGATCGCTGATGCAGCGTTCGTGCGAAGGTTCCCGTTGGGGATGGCCAAGCCCCTTCCCGTGCCGCTCTTTCCCTACCTGCGCTCCGGTTACCTGAAGAAAGGCAACACACTCGAGGAGCTGGCTGCGGCATGCGGCATCGATCCGCAAGGACTGGCAGAGACCGTCGCGGCATTCAATGACAACGCCCGCAAGGGCATTGATCCCGATTTCCAACGTGGCAGCAGTGAATTCAACCGCTATGGCGGCGATCCCGGAAACAAGCCCAATCCTTCGCTGCGTGCTTTGGAGAAGGGTCCGTTCTATGCTGTCCGGATTGTCCCCGGTTCGTTCGGTACCTTTGCCGGCCTCGCAGCAGATTCCCGGGCACGCGTCCTTGACACCCATGGCCAACCCATCGGCGGCCTTTATGTCGCGGGTAATGACCAGGCCTCAGTCATGGGCGGCCATTACCCCGCAGGAGGCATTAATCTCGGACCGGCCCTGACTTTCGGGTACATCGCAGGGCGCGATCTCGCTGACGCCACCATCTACGAGGACGACGGCGGCGCTGCCCCTTCGCAGCGACGGAACCTGGCGACGCTGGCCGAAAGAGCCGAAGGATCGGAATCCGAGGGTGGGTCAATCACAAGGATTTAGCTCTGGCGTGGTATCGCACGCTAGAATGGATGGGCGTCCACGGCCGTCAAAAGCCGGACAGGCCGCCACATCCCTTGATCCAGAAAGCCAGCATGCGAGTACTTGCAGCAATGAGCGGCGGAGTGGACTCCGCCGTGGCCGCCGCCCGAGCCGTTGAGGCAGGGCACGACGTCGTGGGGGTCCACCTCGCGTTGTCCCGCATGCCGGGGACCCTTCGCACCGGCAGCCGGGGCTGCTGCACCATTGAGGATTCCCGTGACGCGTGGCGGGCCTGCGACGTCCTGGGAATTCCCTATTATGTGTGGGATTTCTCCGAGCGCTTCAAGGAAGATGTCGTCCAGGACTTCATCGACGAATACGCCGCCGGACGGACGCCGAACCCGTGCATGCGCTGCAACGAGCGCATCAAGTTCGCGGCATTGCTGGAGAAGGCGATCGCCCTTGGTTTCGACGCTGTTTGCACCGGCCACTACGCCAAGGTGATCGAAGACGCGGACGGCAACCGTGAACTCCACCGTGCTGCCGACTGGGCCAAGGACCAGAGCTATGTCCTGGGCGTCCTGACCCATGAGCAGCTGAAGCACTCCATGTTTCCGCTGGCGGACACGCCCTCCAAGGCAGAAGTTCGTGCCGAGGCTGAGCGGCGCGGCCTGTCCGTGGCCAACAAGCCGGACAGCCACGACATCTGCTTTATCTCCGACGGCGACACCCGGGGCTGGTTGGCCGAAAAGATCGAGATGACCACCGGTGACATCGTTGATGAAACCGGGGCCAAGGTCGGCGAGCACCCTGGCGCCAACGCCTTCACCGTCGGGCAGCGCCGCGGGCTGAAGCTGGGCACTCCGGCCGCTGACGGCAAGCCCAGGTTCGTCCTCGAGATCCGTCCCAAGGAAAACAAGGTAGTCGTGGGCCCCGAAGCCCTGCTGGCGATCGACGAGATCCGCGGCATCAAGGTCTCCTGGGCCGGCCTGCCCATCCCGGAGGTCGCCACCGGCGCCAGCTTCGAATGCCACGCCCAGGTCCGTGCCCACGGCGATCCCGTCCCCGCAGTCGCGCACGTGGAAGCCGTCGAGGACGGGTCCGGCGTGGAACGGGCACAGCTCGTCGTCACCCTGACCGACCCCCTGCGTGGCGTGGCTCCCGGCCAGACCGTGGTTCTCTACCAAGGCAGCAGGGTCCTGGGGCAGGCAACCATCGACGCCGCGCGCTCACTTCAGCGGGTAGCCCTCTAAGAGCCATTGCCTCCCGAATGCCCCGACTCCATACTGGGCTAAGCAGCGTTTCCGCTGCGGTGTTTGGGGTCCGCATTCGGGACGGCGATGACTGTGGCATTTCCAAAGAAGAGCCCGGGAGACATCAAAGCCGGGCAGATGGTCTCCTTGACCATCCTTGCTGAGGGGCCGATCGCCCCCGCCGGGGGTGCGCCGCTGACGGCACAGGTACGCATACCGGTTGAACGGTTGCGGCGCGGTCCCACGGGCCACCGCTACGCCATCCATATCCGGAAGTGGCGGGGGACCACCGTATCCCCGGTGAGCCTGACGCAGCCGGGAGACCCTTGGCGGTTGATTTCCGAACCACCGCCGGCCGGCCTGCGCGAACTCCTGGACGACACCCGCTTCCTGGCCCAGCACGTCTACGGTGTCGCGATGAGCACGCTGGAAATCTTCGAAACCACCCTGGGCAGGCGCATGCCGTGGAACCCCGAAGGGCGTGTGGTGCTCAAAGCCCGTGACCTGGTCACCGCAACAGACACCGGGTACGAGCGGGGCACCAACATCATCCGTTTCGGATCCGTGGACCGGATGGGATACAAAGTCCCGACTGCCCTGTACCGCGACATTGTTGCCCATGAGGTGACACACGCGATCCTGGATGGGTTCAGGCCGGCCTGGGCGGACCAGATGGCCACCATGGAACAGCTGGCCATGCACGAGGCTTTGGCCGACATCGTGGCCATCCTCTCCGTGTTCTCTTCCAAGGAAGTTGTGTACCGGCAGCTCGAAGCCGCGGCAGGAGGTTTCGAAGCGGGGCAGACCGTTGATGACGCAGTGCTGATGCGCTCGCTCTTTGACTTCGCCCGGGATCTCTTTGCCCGTGGGCCACTGCGCGAGCCGTTCGTCGGTGCCGCGCCGGAGGGCTGGCAGTTGCTCCCCGAACCCCACGCGCGGGGTGCTGTCGTGGTGGGTGCGGTGCTCCGGGCCGTCCAGCGCTTGTGGTCCGAAAGGAATGCCCGCTACGGCGGGTTCCACAGCCTCCAGCAAAAGGCCGAGTCCGGTTCGATTGTGGCAACCAGGATCCTTCGCATGGTGATCCGGGGCCTGTCCTACATGCCGCCTGTGGATGTTTCCTGGCGCGATCTTCTGCGCGGAATCATAGCCGCCGACCTCGACATGGTTCCTGACGATGTCCATGGATACCGGGAAGCACTCCAAACCGAGTTTTCCGCAATCGGCATCCGCCGGGTTTCGTTGAACAACATCAGCGGGGTTGAGAACTACAGCGGGCTCCGTTACCCGATCCGCCTCTCGGCACTGGGATCAGACCCCCAGGAAGTACAGCGCTTCGTGTGGGAGAACCCGCGGCTCCTGGAGGCCGCCCGTCTCGAGCGGCGCACACCCCTGAGTTCCACCCGGGTCCGGACGTCCGAACGCGTATCGCCGGACGGGTTCATCATTTCCGAGATCGGAGCATCCTTCATCCAGACGGTCCGGATGAGCCGGAGGGAAGCCTATGTCCGCCTTGGGGTGAAGACCGGGCGGGACTTCATTGACGTCCGTGGAGGAGGACTGTTGAGGTTCGACGCCGGTGGCCGCCTCGTCTATGCCGCGCTCAAACCCGTCATGGACAGGGAACGGCAGGGCCAGCTGTTCGGTTCCGACCAGCACCACGAAGCCGAGCAAGCGGCCTCATCCGGGGTGCGCAACAAATTCCACGGCACGGGGGACTAGGCAGGCCGGAACGGTAGGGGACCTGATGCGCGAACTGAACTCAAGCTCCCCAGGCCGCTTTGCGCGCAGCCCTCGACGCCTCAAGCTGCGCCACCTGGTCGAAGCCGCCGGCCTTCAATCCCTTGCTCACTTCTTTGAGGAGGTCAGCCCGCCCCAAGCCTCCGTCGCTGCGCAGGGATTTAACGAGGTTGTACGTGAACGCGCCGTTGTACCGGCCTTCCATCAGGGCATCCGCTGCGGTTTGGTCGGATCTGCAGGCTGCCATGAGGACCGGCGTGGACAACTTGGCGGTCTTGACAATATCGCGCAGGGTCCGGGTCTCCAGGTCCTCGTTCGCCATGACGGCCCGGGGCGTTGGTCCAGGCAGGAAGCGCGGGCGACGGCCGGGAATCAGGTCCAGCGACTTCAGCCCGGTACCACTGTGGCAGGTATCAAGCAGCACATCCATCAGGACGCCATCAGGAAGGCGGCCGAACACGGCAGCCAGTTCGTCGTCTGAAATGACCGTTCCGGGGTCCCAGGAGTCACCGGCATCGTTGATGTCGTGGCAGGCAAAGGCCTCGTCAAGGCTGTCGTCTTCGTCGCCACCGGTATCCGGAATCTGCGTGCCATGGCTGGAGAAGGTGAACACGATCTGCTGGATCGTGCCCTCGACCGCCGCGTCCACCAGCTTGTTGACCTCGGCCAGGACCATCTTTTTGGTGGCTTTGTCATCTCTCAGAACGGTGACCTGTGATGCCGGGAATCCGTAGCTTTCCTCGAGCAGGCCGGCCAGATCCTCGGCATCGTTGACACAGCCGTGAAGCCAGCTGGACTCCGGAAGGTACTTGAATTTGTTGATCCCCACACAAAGGGCTGCCTTTTCCATGAGCCTGACTTTCGACGTGTGATCCAGCGGTTGAGCACCCGGGATAAACCATATTCCTGTCCCACCTGTCCGGCAATGCTCCCGTAGTGCCTGGGGAAGCTACTGGAAAGTAAATTTTGTGTCTCAAATCACCAAAACGGGGGTTCGCGGGCTTCGAAGTCTGGTTGAATCGAGGCACTAAGAGTGTGCTCCGTCACAAATATCCCACGGCGGAGCATCGAATCCATCGAACAGAAGGTTCACCAGATGGCACTGAACAAGAAGGCCCTGCACGGCGCTATCGCGCTGGCGGGCATCTCCGCATTCGCCTTAACGGCATGCACGGGCCCCTCCGGTGGCGGCTCCTCGTCTGCTCCGGCGGCCGCAGGCCCCATCGCCTACGGCACAACAGACAAAGTCACATCACTGGACCCCGCGGGTTCCTATGACAACGGTTCATTCATGGTGATGAACCAGGTCTACTCCTTCCTCCTGAATTCCAAGCCGGGTGGCGCGGAACCCGTACCGGACCTCGCCGAGTCATCGTCCTTCACGGCCCCTTCCGAGTACACCGTCAAGCTCAAATCCGGGCTCAAGTGGGCCAACGGCCACACATTGGACTCCAAGGACGTGAAGTTCTCCTTCGACCGCCAGGTGGCCATCAATGATCCTGCCGGACCGGCATCGTTGTTGACGAACATCGACAGCGTCAGCGCGCCCGATGCCACCACCGTGGTTTTCAAGCTCAAGAACGCCAACGATCAGACTTTCAGCCAGATACTCAGCAGCCCTGCCGCACCGATCGTCGATGACGAGGTCTTCCCGGCAGACAAGATCCTCTCCGATGACGAGATCATCAAGGCGAACGCGTTCTACGGCCAGTACACCATCGACAGCTACAAGAAGAACGAACTTGTCAGCTTCAAAGCCTTTGCCGATTACAAGGGCGTCCTCGGGAAACCGGCCAATGATGCAGCCACCATCAAGTACTACGCCAGCCCCACCAACCTGAAGCTGGAAATCCAGCAGGGAGCGATCGACGTCGCCTTCCGCAGCCTGAGCGCTACGGACATCGACGATCTCCGCAAGGACTCCAAGGTCAAAGTACTGACGGGTCCGGGTGGCGAGATCCGCTACATCACCTTCAACTTTGACACCATGCCGTTTGGAACCAAGGCAACCGGAGCAGACCCCGCAAAGGCTTTGGCAGTACGCCAGGCCGTGGCCAACCTCGTAGACCGACAGGCCATCGCCGACCAGGTCTACAAGGGCACCTACCTGCCCCTGTACTCCAACGTCCCCAGTGGATTCCTCGGCGCCAACGAGTCATTCAAGGACGCCTACGGCGATGCCGGCAAGCCCAGCCTGGACAAGGCCAAGAAGGTCCTTACCGATGCTGGAATCACTGACAAGGTGGCATTGAACCTGCAGTACAACCCGGACCACTACGGCGGATCATCCGGTGACGAGTACGCCATGATCAAGGAGCAGCTGGAGAAGTCCGGACTGTTCACGGTGAATCTCCAGTCCACTGAATGGGTCACCTACAGCAAGGCAAGCCGTGCCGACGAGTACCCGCTGTTCCAGTTCGGGTGGTTCCCCGACTTCAGCGACGCCGACAATTACCTCACCCCGTTCTTCCCCGACGGCGGATTCCTCAAGAACCACTACAACAACCCCGCGGTGAACGACCTCATTGCCAAGCAGCTCACCGAGGCCGACAAGACCAAGCGTGAGGCGGACATCAAGGATGTCCAGAACGCGCTGGCCAAGGACATCTCCACCCTGCCGCTGCTTCAAGGCGCCCAGGTGGCTGTTGTCGGAAGCGGCGTGAACGGCGTCGACAAGACGCTGGATCCTTCCTTCAAGTTCCGTCTCGGAACCGTGTCCAAGTAACAACGCTCTGTGATGGGGGAGGCGGGCCACTGATCCAGTGTCCCGCCTCCCTTGCTGACCACCATCGTGGCCGGCGCGTATCAGCCAATCCCGCGCAATCCACGGGCAGGAAATACAGGTAACAATGACAACAGTTATAGAAGTACCCGAGGCTGAGCCCGGGGTAGTTGCTCCCAGGAGCAAGTCCAAGGGCGGGGGTGGACTCGGCAGGTACATCGTGATCCGGTTCTTCCTGATCATCCCCACCGTCTTCATTTTGGTGACCCTCGTGTTCTTCCTGATGAGGGTCATCGGCGACCCCATCACGGCAGCACAGGGTGGCCGGCTTCCTCCCGATGTCCTGGCCCAGCGGATCCACGACGCCGGTTATGACCGGCCGGTCCTGGTGCAGTACTTCGAGTACCTGGGCCAGCTCCTCACCGGCAACTTCGGCACCACCATCACGGACCGGCGTCCGGTCGTCGAGGTACTCTTCACTTTTGGCGCAGCAACGCTCGAGCTTTCCATCAACGCGCTGATCGTCGCGCTCGCCGTCGGTATCCCCTTCGGCCTCATCGCTGCCCAGCACCGGGACAAGACCCCGGATGCCTTCCTGCGGTTCTTTGCAATCCTCTGCTACGCAACGCCGGTGTTCTTCTCAGGGCTGCTGCTTAAGCTGACCTTCTCCGTGTGGCTCGGTTGGCTCCCTGTAGCCGGCCGTGCGTCAACGCGGACTGAACTGACCATGAGCAGTCTCGCGGCGCCGTCGGGCATCTACTGGCTTGATGCCATCCGCAGCGGCAACTTCACGGCACTGGGCGACGTCGTCTCCCACGCCATCCTTCCCGCAATCGCCCTTGGTTTGCTCACCGCCGGCGTCTTCCTGCGGCTGGTCCGCACCAACGTGATCGGGACCCTGGGCAAGGACTACATCGAGGCAGGACGCTCACGGGGTGTCAGCGAGTTCCGGCTCGTGACCAAGCATGCCTACAAGCCGGCCCTCATCCCGATCATTACCGTGATGGGCCTGCAAATAGCGCTCATGCTGGGCGGTGCGATCCTGACGGAGACCACCTTCGAATGGAAAGGCCTCGGATACCAGCTCGTCCAGTACTTGAATGCCCGTGACTTCGTCGCGGTACAGGGCATCGTCGTCCTGCTGGCCATCATCGTGGCCGTCACCAACTTCATCGTGGACATCATTGCCGCGCTCATCGACCCCCGAGTGAGGTACTGACCATGAGCACCCCCACACTCACCCCGCCCAGGCAGCCGCTTTTCTCCCGGCTCCCGGTCATCTCACATCTCAAAAAGAGCGTCGGGCTCCAACGCGGCATGCTCGTTGTGGGCGTCGTCCTCAGCGGGCTGTTCATCCTCACAAGTATCTTCGCGCCGCTGCTGGCGCCATACGGCTACTCCCAGCTCAGCGATGCATCTGGTTCCTTCCCCACCCAGCAAGCGCCGGGCGGCAAGCACCTGCTGGGAACCACTGTTGGCGGCTACGACGTCTTGTCGCGTGTCGTTTGGGGATCGCAGACCGCTGTAACGGTCATTATTGTCTCCGTTGCCATGTCACTGTTCCTCGGCGTCGCCCTTGGACTGCTTAGCGGGTACTTCGGCGGGTGGCTGGACCGGATACTGGTTGTGGTGGCCGACGCCATCTATGCCTTCCCCACCCTGCTTCTGGCAATCGTCATTTCCATCGTCATCAGCCGTGGCCAGTCCAGCTTCTGGGGCGGTATCTTCTCTTGCGCGTTCTCCATCACTGTGGTGTTCGTTCCGCAGTACTTCCGGGTGATCCGCGCCGAAACCATCAGGCTCAAGGCCGAACCGTTCGTTGAGTCGGCCAAGGTCCTTGGCGCCTCCAGCATGCGCATCATCGGGCGCCACATTTTCAAGAACGCCACCCGGACCCTGCCGCTCATGTTCACCCTCAACGCCTCCGAAGCGATCCTCACGTTGGCGGGCCTGGGCTTCCTGGGCTTCGGCATCGAACCCACCTCCGCGGCGGAATGGGGATTCGACCTCAATAAGGCACTGGCAGACACCTCCTCCGGTATCTGGTGGACAGGTGTCTTCCCCGGCATCGCGATCGTGCTCACTGTCCTGGGCCTCACACTCGTGGGCGAGAGCATCAACGACCTCAACGACCCCCGTATCCGGGGACGCAAACGTGCCGGAGGTGGCACCTCCACACCAGGAACGCCATCCGCACCAAGAACGCCGTCCACACCGGCAGAGGCAGGAAAACCATGACCACCAACCTTGGCCAGGTTTCGGACCAGGCACCCACAGGCCAGCCAGTACTGACCATTGACCGGCTGCAAGTCACCTTTGCCACCGACGGCGGAGACGTCCACGCAGTCAAGAACGTCAGCCTGGAGGTGAACCCCGGCGAAGTAGTCGCGATCGTGGGGGAGTCCGGTTCCGGAAAAACCGTGACAGCCAAGACCATTCTTGGCCTGCTTCCGGAAACAGCCATCAGCTCGGGCGCAGTTCTGATCAACGGCAACAACGTCATCAGCGTCAGCAAGTCCGCGCTGCGCAAGATCCGTGGCCGCGACGTGGCGATGGTGTTCCAGGAACCTTCCACCGCCTTGAACCCGGTCTTCACCGTCGGGTGGCAAATTGCCGAAGGCATCCGGGCACATTCATCCGACGGCAGGCGCATCTCCGCCAAGGAAGCGAAACAGAGAGCCACCGAGGCACTGCGCAAAGTGGGCATCCCCGACCCCGAGACCCGGGTCAACTACTACCCCCACCAGTTCTCCGGAGGACAGAAGCAACGCGTGGTCATCGCTGCCGCGCTCGCCTTGGATCCGGGGCTGATCGTTGCTGATGAGCCCACCACCGCGCTCGACGTCACCGTACAAGCCGAGATCCTTCAACTGCTCCGGGATCTGCGGGACAACTACGGGACGTCCATTGTGCTCATTACCCACAACATGGGCGTCGTGGCCGACCTGGCAGACAGGGTGGTCGTCATGTACCAGGGCGATGTGGTGGAGGAGGCACCCTCGAAGGTCCTCTTCGCCGAGCCCCGCCAGGAGTACACCCGCAAACTCCTCGCCGCAGTGCCTCACCTGGGCCGCCATTCGGCCTCCGAAGGAGCCCGCAGCAGGCTTCACCAGGATGGAAAAGTCCTGGTGGAGGCAAAGAACCTCACCATTGAATACCCGGGCCGTTTCGGCAGGCATGGGTTCAAAGCGGTGGACAATGTCAGTTTCACTGTTTCGGAGAACGAGGTCTTTGGCCTGGTAGGGGAGTCGGGTTCAGGCAAGTCCACCATCGGACGGGCCATCGCCGGCCTGAACCGGACAACGGGCGGCAGCCTGAAGGTGCTGGGTTACGAAATGCTGGACTTCAAGGAGCGGACTTTCCGGCCGCTGCGCAAGGAGATCGGCTTTGTATTCCAGGATCCTGCAGCGTCTTTCAACCCGCACCTCACCATCGGTGAGTGCGTCGCCGAGCCGCTGATGATCCACACCAAGCCAGGTGCGGCTGAGGCGCGGAAAAAGGTCGGCGAGTTGCTCGAGTCAGTCCAGTTGCCGGCGTCTTACGCGCAGCGGTACCCGCACGAGCTCTCCGGCGGACAACGCCAGCGCGCCTCCCTGGCACGATCCCTGGCGCTGAACCCCCGGCTGCTGATCGCCGACGAACCGACGTCCGCGCTGGATGTGTCGGTGCAGGCCAAGGTACTGGACCTGTTCAAGGACATCCAGGAACAGTTCGGATTTGCTGCCCTCTTCATCAGCCACGACCTCGCAGTGGTGGACATGCTGTCCCACTGGGTGGGCGTCCTCTACAAGGGACAGTTGGTGGAGCAGGGGATCGGAAACCACGTGATGGGCTCACCGCAGCATGAGTACACCAAGCGTCTGATCGCCTCCTTGCCGGTGCCGGACCCCGAAGAACAAGCACGACGGCGGGAAGCGCACCGGGCACTGCTGGGCGGCTGACTCCCGGAGCCGAGTGCAGAAAGGCGCGTCCTGCGGTGCGGGGCGCGCCTTTCCGGGCTATGGCCGGGCAGCTACTCGGAGACGATGGCGATGTTGAACATCTTCCCTTGCGGCTGCTGCATGAAGATCCGCAGCCACAGCGGCAACCACATTTCCATGCCCCGTGCCGCGTCCAGTCCACCCAGGTCCCGGATGTGCCCGGGTTCCCACGCAAATTCCTGCAGCAAAGCAGAAACGGTGGACTTGGCGTCCAGGTCGTCGCCCGCAATGAACATGTCATGGGGCCCGGGAAGGCGGCCCGGATCCACCATCACCGGTGCACTGACCGTATTGAGCGACTCGACCACACGGGCCTTCGGGTAGCTCCGTTGGATGGTCTCGGCGATGCTGTCCGTGTTGCAAACCGTCAGAGGGGGCGGAAAGCCTTTGGAGCCATCCAGCGGGTTGGACACGTCAAGGAGGACCTTTCCGTTGAGGTTGTCCGCACCCGCCTCGGCAAGGATGGCCAGGCTGACTGTTCCCGGCGTGGCATTGATGATCAGGCCGGACCGGGAACACGCTTCCGCAAACGAGCCCGCATGCCCCCGGGCTCCCGCCTGTTCCGCCCACTGCATGCCCTTGGGGTTGCCTGATTCCCGCGACCCCATAGTGACTTCATGGCCCAGCTCCACCAGCTTGCCAGCCAATGCATGGCCCACCATCCCCGTGCCCAGAACCGCGATTTCCATGAAAGCTCCTTTGCCGAAACTGCAGTGATGGTGCCATTGTGCTCCGCTTCATACGCGGAAAACACTGCGTCCCGCACCATAGACTTGGATGCATGACCGAGCAGAACAATGCCCTTCCCCATGACGACGATTCCTTCAACCCGGCCGCGAGCTCCCTGGCCGGCCACGTTGACCGCTCCGTCATGGACGAACTGCTGTCCATCCGGTCCAGCATCGACAACATCGACGCAACCTTGGTCTTCCTGCTCGCGGAGCGGTTCAAGGCGACGCAGAAGGTGGGAGTGCTGAAGGCAACCCACAAGCTGCCGGCCGGGGACCCGGGCCGTGAAGCTGCCCAGATAGCCCGGCTCCGCCGTCTTGCCGAGGACGCCCACCTTGATCCTGCCTTCGCCGAGAAATTCCTGAACTTCATCATCAGCGAAGTGATCCGCCACCACGAGGCCATCGCCGAGGATCACCAGATTTCCAGCCAGCAGGCCTGATCCATGTCCTCTGTGACTGACCTGCGTGCAAGCGCGACTGCCCTGGGGCCGTGGCCGGGTAACGATCCCGCCGAGGCCATCCGGATCATCCGCGGGGAGCTGGGGGACCCGCATCTTCCTTTCCTGCCCGAACTGCCGGCCCGCGGGGTCGGGTCCGATGCCGTCGGCCGGACGGGTTCACTGCTCGTGGACCTGGACATCGACGTCCAGCCGCATGGATGGCGTTTGGTGGACAGGCCCGGCAAGGATGAACGGCGCGCGAGCTCGGCCCTGGCAACGGACATCAACATTCTGGCCGACGTGGCCGGTGCCGAGGACGTCTCAGCGACTGAACTCAAGATCCAGCTGATGGGCCCGTTGAGCCTGGCCGCCAGCCTTCACCTGCACAACGGCGAACGCGCGCTGCTGGACTACGGCGCCAGGCGGGACATTGCGGATTCTTTGGCGGCGGGCGTAGCGGAACACCTCCGCAAACTCTCCGCGGCCGTACCTGGCGCCCGCCTGGTGGTCCAGGTGGACGAACCGGAGATCGCTTCAGTCATGGCCGGGACCATCCCGACGGCGAGCGGTTACCGAACGCTGAGATCCATCGACGGCGAGGAAGTCACTGGCGCGTGGCGGTTGGTGATCGACGCACTCAAAGCTGCGGGCGTCGTCGAGACCGTCATTTCCGTCCCGGAAATCGAAGCACCCATTGATCGGATACTCGCCGCGGGTGCCGACGGCGTGGCGGTGCCGTTGAGGGCGCTGACTACACGCCAATGGGAGCAGCTCGCCGGTGCCGTGGAGGGCGGGAAGCGGGTATGGGCCGGTGCGTTGCCGACCGGCGATCCCAGGGCCCTGCTACCCAAGACCTCCGACGTTGTGGAGAGCATCTGGAAGCCTTGGCGCCAGCTCGGCCTGGAGGCCTCCGGCCTTGCCGGTCTCCGGGTCACACCTTCCACGGGGCTGGCGGACTTTACGCCGTCGGCGGCCAAGGACGTGCTGACGAAGCTGACAAAGGTTGCCGATGGCCTGGACCAACTGGCCCAGGGCTAGATCCGCGGCTCCCAACGGTCCGGTTCGGCATAGCGCGGAAGGGCCGTGCCGGGGGCGGCGCCCGGCAGATAGGGCGCAAGCCGGTAGTCGAAACGACCCGCGTACACCAGCACCAGGCCGATCTGCGGCTGGATCACTTTGACTTGGATGCGGTGCTTGCCCTCGGCCTCATCCCACCACTGTTCTGCGTAGGCTTTCGCATCCAACGCGGCTGGGAGGGGAAGGCGCAGCGGTCCCAGGAACAGCCGGCTCGCCCTGGAAATACCGCGAAGGCGGCCTTCATCGGTAACCGTGACGTCAAGGTCCGTGACCAGGCGGCGATACCGGCCAATATGGTCCACCAAGCGCGCCCGTTCGTTGGGTTGCTGTCCCGACGGCAGGACGGCGCTCGTCGTATCGTGGAACAGCCGCGTGCCGGTGGGGAAGTAGATCTCCCGCCTGGCCGTCAGGGCCGGACGGCCGAACGGGTCAACGTGTGCGTGGTTCTCGATGCGGAAAGGAATGCCCTCACCGTACTCCGGGAAGAACGCTTGCTCGCTCCCCGTGAGGGCGAGCAGGGGCCGCAGCCACCTCTGCCGGCAACCGACGACGTCAAAAATACCCTCCCCGATGCCATACGATCCGGAGCCGGCCGCCAGGGAAAAGTACTCCTGCACTTCCGGAGCCAACCTGGTGAAGTCATCACCGAGGGCAAGCTGGTAAATTGGCGCGTTCATGGCTGTCCTTCCTGGATCTGGAAACTAGAGACGACCGGCTGCTTTGAGCCTTATGTAGGTATCGGCGAGCAAAGGCGGCACGTCCAGCGGTTCGGCATCCACCACTTCGGCACCAAGCTGGCGCAATTGGGCAGTGACTGCCGCGCGCTCAAGAAGCGCGCGTTCGGCAGCGGCGGCCCGGAACACCTGGCTGGCCGTGGTCCGTTCGGCCTTCATCGCCGCAAGCAGGGGATCGCGAACCGAAGCAACAATCACCACGTGCTGGCGGGACAGTTGCGCCACGGTGGGGAGCAGTCCTTCTTCGGGGGCCCCGCCGTCGAGCGCCGTCAAAAGCACCACCAGCGAACGGTGCGCCGACACGGCGCGTACTTGCCCCGGGATCTGCTGCCAGTCAAGTTCGATCAGCTCTGCTTCCAACGGCGCCATTGCCTGGACGAGCTGCCCCAGCAGGTTCCCCTTGGACGCCGACTCGACCCTGGCGCGGAGCCTCCGGTCATACGCAAGGAAGTCCACGCGGTCCCCGCCGCGTTCGGCCAGCACCGCAAGCAGCAGCGCTGCCTCGATTCCCGTATCGAGCCGCGGTTCGTCCTCTATCCTGGCGGCCGCTGTTCGGGACGTGTCAAGCACGACGACGACGCGACGGTCGCGTTCCGGGCGCCAGGTCCTGACCACCACGGACGTGCGGCGGGCGGTGGCGCGCCAGTCGATGGACCGGACGTCATCGCCCCGGACGTAATCCCGTAGCGAGTCGAACTCGGTTCCGGCACCGCGGATCTGCACCGCTGCGCGGCCGTCCAGTTCACGGAGCTTCCTGAGCTTGGAGGGAAGATGGCGTTTCGAATGGAATGGTGGCAACACCCGCAACTGCCCGGGGAGTGGCCGGGTGCGTTGTCGGGCCGCCAAACCCAAGGGCCCCGACGAGCGGATGGTCACGTGCGGGCTTTCCAGATCCCCGCGTCTCCTGGGAACCAACGTTACAGTCATCCGGCGACGCTCGCCCGCAGGAACGGCCAAGCGCTGCACGGGATTCGTGGCTCCGGCGGACGGCTGCCACGCATCCCGAATGACGGCGTTCAGTTTCCGTCCGGTGGCGTTGGTCACCGACACCACAGATTCCGCGCTGCCTGCCAATGTGACATTCCCGGGTTGCAGACGCTCCAGGACAAGCTTTGCCGGGGACGCTGCCAGAAGCAGATCCAGAACAAGCGCCAGTACCAGGACCACGCACACCAGCAGTACCGTCGGCCAGGACGGGAACAGCACCAGTGGCACCAACCCTGCCAGGGCCAGCACTACGAAGCGACCGGTGATGGCCATTCAGGCCCCCTCGGCCAAGCGGACTCGGATCACCGCGGCACCGGAACCGAGGCGAGAATGCTCCCCAGGACGTCGTCCACCTGGATACCGTCCATTTGGGCTTCGGGCCGGAGCCCCACCCGGTGCCGGAGACACGGAAGTGACAAAGCTTTGACGTCGTCGGGTGTCACGAAGGTCCGGCCGGACAGCCAGGCCCACGCCTTGGCCGTATTGAGCAGTGCGGTGGCACCACGGGGGGAGACGCCCAGTTGGAAGGACGGAGCGGACCTGGTCGCGCGGACAATGTCGACGATGTAAGACAGAAGTTCCGGAGCAACGGCAACCTGTGCAACTGCAGCCTGCGCCGATGAAAGGTCCGAGGCGCCCGCCACCGGCCGTACCCCGGCCGCAGCAAGGTCCCGCGGGTCAAAGCCATTGGCATGGCGTCGAATGACCTCGATCTCCTCCGCCCGTCCGGGCAGCGGCATGGTCAATTTGAGGAGGAAGCGGTCAAGCTGAGCTTCCGGGAGGGGGTAGGTTCCTTCGTACTCCACCGGGTTCTGGGTTGCCGCCACGATGAAAGGGACGGGGAGGGGACGCGAGACGCCATCAACCGACACCTGCCGCTCTTCCATCGCTTCCAGCAATGAAGCTTGGGTCTTGGGCGGCGTCCGGTTGATTTCGTCGGCCAACATGATGTTGGTGAAGACAGGGCCCTCGCGGAACGTGAATTCCGAGGAATGGGAGTCATAGACAAGCGAGCCCGTCACGTCGCCCGGCATCAGGTCCGGGGTGAACTGAACACGCTTGGTGTCCAGGCTCAGAGCCGTGGACAACGCCCGCACCAGGAGCGTTTTCGCCACACCTGGAACACCCTCCAACAGGACATGCCCGCCACAGAGCAGAGCGATCAGCATCCCGGTCACAGTGGGATCCTGCCCGACGACGGCCTTGCCGACTTCATCACGCACATTCAGCAGCGACTGGCGCGCCGGGTCCCCGGCAACCTGACGCTGGTGGCTTTCGTCGCTGGCCGGCACTTGGTTGTGCTGTGTCGAGGCATCGCCTTGCGGCGCGGCGTCGTCTTGTGTCATCGGGGCGTGTCGTGGCATCGCCCCGCCCGCGTACTGGCTGTTTGAGTCCGTGTAACTGTTCGGCTGGCTGCTCATCGGCTCCTGGCCTCCTGTTCTATTCGTTCAAGCTCTTGTGCCCACTGCACCAGTCGTCCTTCGGTTCCCGGCCTGAAGTCGACCAGGACTGACCGAACTTCCGGGGCCGGCCTCCCCAGCCGCCGGGCGGATGCGTCCACTACGGCGTCCGTGCTTGCGTCCGCTCCGAGGTTGAAATGGCGGGCAAGGCGGGTCAGGGTGCCCGCCCGCAGGTTCCCGGCCGCTCGTTCCACTGCCCGCGCATCCTGGTAAAGCCGTGCCCTTCCTTCGGCCGTTTCGGCTGCCTTGACCACAACGGGAAGTGGTTCGAAAACAAGGGGTCCAAGCCGCCGCCCACGCCAGCCGATGGCCAGCAGAGTCACGATGCCCAGCCAAGGCCCTGCGTAAGCCAACCATTTGGGTGCAAGTTCGCTGAGTGTGGGAGCCGTATCGGTCGCGGAGATGTCCTTGACTCCGGGCAGATACCAGATGAGGTCGGGGTTGTTCCCCAGTGTACGAAGCGCCAGTGCGGCGTTGCCCTGCGTGGCAAGATGCTCATTGTCCACCAGGTCCGTGCTGCCCAGGACTATCAACCGGCCGTCGGTTGATGCTGCATACAAACCGGGCCCGTCACCGCGGCTGGAGTAGCACATCTCGGGTCCCGCATAGACGGAGCCCTGCGCTGACACCGGGCCCGAGACCGTGGCATCCTCCACGGTACAGGCAGGTTCGATGACCGTTTGGCCCTCGGGAATCACACCGCCGGGACGGAATCCGGGACCAAGCCCGTTGAGTGTTCGCAGCCTTGGCTTGACCACCACCACGCGGTCTGCGGCTGCCGCGAGGTCCTGAATCCGGGATTGGTCGAGGTACCCGCGGGGGTCATAGAGAAAGACCGTGGTCTGGTCCTTATCCGACAACGCCGACACCGTGTCGTCGTATGATTCCGTGGTGGTCAGGGCCACTCCGTGCCGTCCCAGGATCTCCGCCGCGGCCATTGCCCCATCGGGGGCCGGGTTCCGCGCGGAGAGCGCCCGGGAGTCCGTCCCGCCGGACATGCTGGTGACGGCAAGATACGTCACCAAACCCACCAGAAGTGCGCCGAGCGCAATCCACGTCAGGTGTTTCCGGAACCATTGGGTGAAAGCCTGCCCGGGGGAGGGGACAGGGGATCCTGCCTCATGATCCTGAGCGGGCTGTTTGGCGGTCAGTGTCATCGGGGCACCGCGAATCCAGTGTGGACGGCGCCGTCAAAGTCGGGCTTCATCGTCAGCAATTCGGCATCCAGCCCGCGGGTGGACTCATAGTCGGCGCGGGTTGCACCCTGCTCACCGTAGCGGACGGCATCGAACAGGAGGGCTGCTGCACCCAGGCGCGGTTGCACCGTGCTGAAGACCTGCCCCAGTTGCGCCGATGCTTCATCCGCGGTCCTGCCGGCCCGGACATCGATGATGTCCCGCTCTTCCGCCGATCGCACCAAAGCCCGGAACTGATCGACGACGGCGGCCGCCCAGTCGCCGTCGTTGGCAGCAGCTGACGCCCGTCTCCGGTAACCGTCGGCGTCGGCGGTGGCGTCGGCACCATAAATGTCATCGGTGCGGTTGGCGCGGCGGGCATTCAGCCGGGGTCGGACCACGAAAACCGCCACGATGATGAGCACCACGGCGATGGCAACAATCGCGGGCAGGGCGAAGTTGGTGCCCGGACCTGTTCCGTCGCCCTCCAACGATGAAAGCCAATCAAGGAAGTCACGCCATAGCTGGTCCAGCCATCCGGGGCGGGCATCGGAATATTGGGGTTTTCCAAGTTCTTCGATGGCCCAGCGCCGGGCTTCGTCGCGCTCCGGAGTCACAGGTGGTTCCATCGATAACAAAGGAGTAATCACTGCTACGGGTGATGCCGTCATACCGTGGGCCAGCCGACAGGACCCGGCGCAGCCGAGGGGCCGCCGGGCACTCCGTCAGGGTTGGCGCCCGTCTCCAGCATCCTCATCAACTCAACATCAAGGCCGTCGCGCCGCATGCGGAGATCCATGTAGATCAACGCAGAGACAGAGGACTGGAAAGCGAACGTCACCGATCCCACGAGGGCTTGGATTGCGGCGGTGATGACAGTGGTGATGACAAGCATGGAAGTGGTGGTTTCAGCATCGGGATGGGGTGCCACGGTTTCGCTGATGAATGCTGCAGCCAGGGATGCCGGGATCTGGACAACCTGGGCGATGATTCCCAGCATCAGTGTCACCACCAGGGTGATCCCGAATATCCGCCACCAATTGTTTTTGGTCAGCTGCCAGGACCGGAGGAGGCCGTCGTAGACGCCCGTTTGCTCCACCACGATGACGGCCGGCGAAAGCATCAGTTTCAGGGCGATCCAAACAAAGACGACGATGGAGCCAAGGCCGAGGGGAAGGACAATCAACAGCGCACCGGGTCCCATCGCGGTCAACAGGAGCACTGCGATGCCTACCACGGCGGCCCAAGCCAGTATTCCGCCGATGGTCAACAGCCCGGCAACGCCCAACAAGGGAAGGATCCGTTTCCCGGCAAGCTTCCACATCTGTTTGAAGCCCGTCCGCCGGTTGAGGACGGAACGGGCGACAGGGACTGCCAGAACACCCTGAAGGACAGACCCGAGGAATCCAAGCAGCAGCGTGACCCCGAGGGCTCCCGCCATAATGGCGAAAATCGGGCCCATGGCTTCAGTGAATTCAGCCCTGGAGTCCACTGATTCCAGGGAGACCGTCATTTGGAGCATCACCAGTGAGATAACGCCGGTGAAGACTGCTCCCAGCGCCTGCACGAGCAACGCCGAGCCAAACATGGAGGCAGCGTTGCGACGGATCGTCTGGAAGGATCCGTCCAGGATTTCGCCGAACTGCAACGGACGCAGCGGGATGACTCCCGGTTTGGGAGGAGCTATGTACTGAGGCTGGCCATACGGAGGTCCCGGTGGCCATGCAGGACCAGGGGCGCCCTGCCAATTCTGTGCCTGGTTTTGGGGGGCCGTCCACGCCGGCGGTCCGCCCCACTGCGGTTGGTTACCCCACGCAGGCTGTGCCCCGGGCACCTGGCCACCCGGTACTTGACCACCGGGCGGCATCCCGTATGGTGGCTGGTTTCCCGACGCCGGCTGGCCATCTGTCGGCGAATGATGGCCGTGGTCTGGCTGTGACACGTTTCCTCCCCATGAGGTCCGGTCCGCCGACAGTCGACGTCCCCCAGGCGGACCTTCGCACCCAGCCTATAGTCCCGCCGTCGTCCCTCATAGCCCGCCGCACGAGCAGTGTTTGCGGGCGTGCCGCGCCCCGGTGCAGTACGGTGGAACTGCCCCTTGGGCGCCATGCCGTGCACGGCGCCCGACAGGACAAAGACTTGGTGATAAGGGAATATATAACTATGAAGGCACGCATTCTGGTAGTTGACGACGACGAAGCACTCGCAGAGATGATTGGCATCGTCCTGCGGAATGATGGCTTCGAGCCGGTGTTCTGCGCAGATGGCGGCCAGGCACTGGACGTGTTCCGTTCGTCCAAGCCGGACCTTGTGCTGCTTGACCTTATGCTGCCTGGCTCTGACGGCATCGAGGTATGCCGGCAAATCCGTGGGGAATCGGATGTTCCGATCGTCATGCTCACCGCCAAGTCGGACACCTCGGATGTAGTTCGCGGACTCGAATCCGGTGCAGACGACTACGTTCCGAAGCCCTTCAAGCCCGCCGAACTGGTTGCCCGCGTCCGTGCGCGACTGCGTCCGGGCGACCAGAAGGCCCCCGAGACCTTGCGCATTGCGGACGTGACCATCGACGTCGCCGGTCACCTGGTGACCCGTGGGGGAGACCGCATCTCGCTTACTCCCCTAGAGTTCGACCTCCTGGTTGCCTTGGCGCGGAAGCCGTGGCAGGTCTTTACCCGTGAATTGCTCCTGGAACAGGTCTGGGGCTACCGGCATGCCGCTGACACGCGTTTGGTCAACGTCCACGTCCAGCGTCTGCGCTCCAAGATTGAACGCGATCCTGAAGCGCCTGAGGTCGTTTTGACGGTGCGTGGTGTCGGATATAAAGCAGGTTCCTGAGTCTCCGGTCGGGAAGACCGGCACGCCTGAAGAAGCCCAGGGATCATCAGGTCCTGACGCAGAAGGCGTGGGTACCGGAAGCCCGGCTCTGCCGTCCACACCGGAACCATCACCACCGCGGCCGGTCCGGAACCTGCCGTGGTTCTTCTCACGTGCCCGGATCTGGACGCGTCGCGGGCTGATCCTGGTCCTTCGGGTTTCCCGCCTCGTTTCCATCGGCGTACGCCAGATCAAACCGGGGTTGCGCTTCCTGTGGCGTTCGATCCTCCGCCGCTGGCGGCGTTCCCTGGAGTTCCGCACGGTCCTCACCACCTTGCTGCTGGCCGTTACATCCTTCGCGATCGTCGGCGCCTACCTGTCCAACCAGATCGCCAACAACCTCTTCCAGGAACGCCTGGCCCAGGCTGAATCGGAGTCCCGCTACAACGTCAAACAAGTCCAGGACACGTTCGACGGCGCACAGGTCACCGACCAGTCGAGCGTCATCACCCTCGTCTACGACACGTTGACAGCAGTCGAAGGCCGCGGCTCGGTCATCCAGCGAAGGTATGTCTTCGAAGCGGCACCGGAGCAGACCAAACCCCGCAACCGGTGGGTCGAGTCGCGTGCCTCGGACCAGCTGACCATCCGGGTAATACCCCCCGACCTCCGCAAGGCCGTTCAAGAAGGTGGCAAGCAACAGTTCTGGGCACCTACCCAATTCCCGGTGGGCAATGAGGACCGCCCCGGCATTGCCGTTGGAAACAAAGTCACCTTCAATGGCACTGTCTATGAGCTTTACCTGATTTACGACCTCAACACCGCGCAACAGACCCTGGACGAGATCCAGAATGTTCTGTGGGCAGGAGGTGCAGCCCTTGTCCTGATGATCGGTGCCATTGCCTGGTACGTCACGCGAAACGTCGTCAGTCCGGTCAGCCATGCCGCCGTCGTCTCGGAGAAGCTGGCTGCAGGGCAGCTGCAGGAACGCATGGTTGTGAAGGGCGAAGACGAAGTAGCCAGGTTGGGCGCATCCTTCAACCACATGGCGGCAAGCCTTCAGGAACAGATCACCCAGTTGGCTACTTTGTCGCAGATGCAGCAACGCTTCGTCTCCGATGTGTCCCACGAATTGCGAACTCCGTTGACCACCGTGCGGATGGCGGCCGAAGTCCTCTTCGATGCCCGTGAGGATTTCGACCCCATGAACAAGAGGTCGGCCGAGTTGTTGTACTACCAGGTTGAGCGCTTCCAGTCATTGTTGTCGGACCTGCTGGAAATCTCCCGCTTCGACGCTGGTGCCGCTGTCCTCGACGCCGAACCCCAGGACATCTTCCAGGTCGTAGCCCATGTGATGGAAGGCGCGGCTCCCGTGGCCGAAGAGTACGGTTCGGAAGTCCGCCTCAACGCGCGGGAGAAGAACATCATCGTGGAGATGGATTCGCGGAGAATCGAAAGGATCCTCCGCAACCTGTTGCTGAACGCGCTTGAACACGGCGAAGGCAAACCGATCCATATTTCGGTCGCGGCCAACCACGACGCCGTGGCCGTGTCCGTCAGGGACCACGGCATAGGTATGAGCCAGGCTGAGGCGGCCCGGGTATTCGATCGTTTTTGGCGCGCGGACCCCGCACGTGCCCGGACCACTGGTGGCAGCGGCCTTGGCCTTTCAATCGCGGCCGAGGACACCAAACTCCACAACGGGTGGCTGCAGGCATGGGGCCAAAAGGGCTCCGGATCCAACTTCCGGTTGACACTGCCTCTCCGGCAGGGAGGTTCGATCGTCAAGTCCCCGCTGCTGCTTGAGCCTGCAGACATTGATTTCCCCGGTTCCGCAAGTGAGCGCCAAGTACTTGTGATCGGTACTGAAAACACCAGCACCGCGCCTGAATCCTCATCGGACAGCGAAGAGCCGGCCGCCCGGGATCACGAAGCAGGGGAGAAGCCATGACTCAGCCCGGACGCCGGCGCCGCGGGGTAATCCTCGCGCTGTTGGCTGTCATCATGCTGCTGCTCTCATCCTGTGCACAGATTCCGCGTTCGGGCCCGGTTGGCAAGAGCAAGGACGAAGGCGCTGGAAATCCCAACGCACCGGTGTTTTTCCCCGCTGCGCCCCGTGAGGGATCAAGTCCCGAAGCGATCATCGAGGACTTCTACATGGCCGGCAGCGGCTATGAGGATGACTATCCTGTGGCCCGCCAGTACTTGACGCAGGCCCAGTCGGTTACGTGGAAGCCGGATAAGCGGGCGATCGTTTTCCGCGAGGCAGAAGTGGTCAAGTCCTCCGGGGAAAACGAGTACCTTTACGTGCTCGACCTCGCCTACTCCGTGGACGCCGACGGCGTTGCGACGCAATACCCGCCCGGGACCAAGGAGACCATCCCGCTGACGCTCGAACAGGTGGAGGGTCAGTGGCGGATCTCCAAGGTGCCGGACGGAACCGCGATTCCCGAGGAAACGTTCAAGGTGATCTACGGAGCGTTCCCCATCTACTTCTATGACCCAACCTTCACCTATGCGGTGCCCGATTACCGGTGGTTCATCAAGAAGAACACGGTCAAATCCATGACCAGTGCCTTGCTGGCCGGTCCGGCGCCGTATCTGCGGGGGGCAGTTGTCAGTGCCTTCCCGTCAGGAATGAAGCTCGCGCGTGAATCCGTTCCGGTCGTTTCAGGTGCTGCGCAGGTGGATCTCTCGGCCAAGGAGTTGTTCGACGCTTCTGCGGAAGACCGCCAAAGGATGCAGAACCAGTTGGCTCTAACGTTCCGTAGCCAACCGGATGTCATCAACGTGCAATTGCGGGCAGACCAGGACCTGGTCCGTGTGGAAGACAATGGCACGGTCCTGCCACCAGTGGTGGACAAGACCGTTCCGGCCCGGCAGATCGCGGTGAACAACGGCGAGCTGGTTCGTTACGAAAACAACCGGATCACGCCGCTCCCCGATATCCAGTCGGTCGCCGGGCTCGGTCCGCATTCGCCTGCCGAATCACCGGCATCCCAGACAACTGCCTTCCTCAACGGGGACAAGACCACCCTTTATTCGATCGAACCCGGCCAGCCCGCCCGCCAGCTGACTACCAGAAGTACCCTCACCGGTCCATCCTTCAGTCCGCAGGACTGGGTGTGGACAGCGGGTCCGGGGGCCAACGGGGCGGCAGAAGTGGTGGCCTACAAACCCACCGGCATCGCGCCCGGTATGGCAATTCCCAACGTGACCATAACCCCGTCATGGCTTTCCGGTCGCACCGTGAAGGACTTCAGGGTTTCCCGGGAGGGAACCAGGGCGCTGGTCATTTCCGAGGCCAACGGGAAATCCACCGTGCAGATCGCCGGCATCGTCCGGAATCCCGATGGCGTGCCCAAGGATCTCACTGCTCCCATCACGCTCCTCACCACCGGGGCGGCAGACCAGGGAGTCTGGGTGAATGCTTCGACCGTGGCAGTGATGTCCGCTTCGGCCACGTCCACAGTGGTTCCGGAGCTGCTCTCCCTCGCATCGGGTGAAGCACAACAACTCGCACCCTGGGATGGCCTGACCAGCATCAGCGCGGGCAATGGTCCCGAGCAGATCTTCGGCCAATCCGAGGCCGGAATCTTCCAACGGGTCGGAAACGGCTGGGAGCTGCAACTCAAAGGTCCCACGGAGCCGGCTTTCCCAGGGTGAGACCTGCGGACAGAGTATCCACATAGCACGCTTCGTATCTTCATCCTTCGCTGGCCCCGGTACAAACTGGGTCGATGAACCTTTCACCCGGCAGTTGGCCGTCCAGCGGAGGAAGCCGTACCGCACCGGACCCTGACCTGCTGGCGCCCGACCCGGGGAGGGCACGTCGCCGCGGACGGGACGACAGTCGGATTGCCCGGCTGATTGCGGCCTTGGAAGGCGCGCTGGAAGACCTTCGGACAATTGTGGTTCCGGTCGAATGCGTCTGTTGCGGTGCGGAAGATACCGTCCTTTGCGCAGGCTGCGCCAAGCGTGTGCGCCAATTGTGTGGTCAGCCCTTCCGGGCAGAGCTGCAATCGCCGGCCCTTGTTACTGTCGACGGCGGAGCGAGGCTCGGCGTGGTGGCTGCGGGACCCTACCGGGACGAATTGGCACAATGCCTGCTCTCGTTCAAGCATTACGGCCAGTGGCGTCTGGCGGGTGTTTTGGCAGGTTGCCTTGGGAAGGCCGTGGATGCTGCCGTCGGCAATGAGAGCGGCTACTGCCTTGTGCCCGTTCCCACCAGCGGCGGCGCCTACCGTAAGCGCGGATTCAGTCCACTGCATTTGATGCTCCTCATACTCCGGTTGCGCCACTCGCAGGCCCAATGCCCACACCGTGATGTGCTGACCAAGGTGCGGTTTTTACCCTTCCGCAGGGACGGTCGGGGATCCCTTCAGGCACTGTTGCCAGGAATCGCGGATGCAATTCCGGGTCGTCAAGGCAGCGACGGCGGTTCAGGCCAGAAGGGGCTGGGGCGCGGAGAAAGGGCTCGCAAAGTCAGGGGTTCCATGCGCGTCAGGCGTACACGGACCAGACTGATCCGGGGAATGGGATGCATCCTTGTGGACGACGTCCTCACGACAGGGGCAACCCTTGCCGAGGCAGCACGTGCGGTGGAGGCCGCAGGAGGCGTGGTCTGCGGAGCAGTCGTGTTGGCGGCCACGAGGCCACCAGCCTACGCCTCAATCGCGCCCGCACACGACCACCTGTGAAGCTGTTAAGACTCAATCAAAAAATAAGTGGCCAAAGGATGAATAACGCGTTGCGATGAACTAACGTCGATTGTGGGTACCAAGAAAAGATGTACCTGTCGATAGCGGCTCGGAAAGGGGCTCGACTGTCCGTCAGATCAGCCCCCAACAGTGCCGTTGTCGTGTCACCTGAGTTATTTGGAGGGCACCATGGAGTTCATGATCAGCGGACGAAATCTGACAGTTTCAGACCGCTTTCGCGAATACGCCGGCGAGAAAATCTCAAAGATTGAATCGTTGGGGGACAAGGTCCAGCGAGTAGACGCCAAGGTTTCCAAGGAAACCAATCCCCGGCAGACGCCGGGTGAGCTCACCGTCGAAGTGACAGTCCTGGGCCGTGGCCCCGTCATCCGTGCAGAGGCCACAGCCGCTGACAAATTCGCTGCCTTCGATCTGGCGTACAACAAGCTGCTTGAGAGGCTTCGTCGTGCGAAGGACCGGAAAAAGGTGCACCACGGCCGGCACACGCCCAAGGCCGTGCGGGAAGCTACGGCAACTCTTGAACCCGCAAGTGCCAACGAGCCTCTCTACGTGGAGGCCAGCAACCACCAGGAGGCTGCTGCGGAAACAGTGGAGCATTCTCCTTATGACATCGAGAACGACATCCCCGCCGGCGACTCGCCTGTTTTGATCCGCCGGAAGGTGTTCCCCGCGGCATCCCTGACCCTGGATGACGCGGTGGACAACATGGAACTGGTGGGGCACAACTTCTACCTCTTCCTGGATAAGGAAACCAACGCTCCATCGGTTGTCTATCGGCGCAGTGGCTGGACCTACGGTGTGATTACCCTCGATTCCACCTGCGAACCCGGCGAAGATGCCGTCGAGGAGAAAATCCTCGCGTATCGGTCCGATGACCAAGCAGCCACCGCCAAGTAAGGCCTGCATCTGACGAAGGGATACCAATGACCGCTTCGCTGAGCCTCTCGCAGGCACGGCGGATCGCATTGGCAGCTCAAGGATTGGCAAAGGTCCGGCCCGCTGGCCCCGTGACTTCACGGGCAGTGGGCCGGACCTTTGCCCAACTGCAGCTTGTCCAGATCGATTCTGTCAATGTCCTCGCGCGCAGCCACTACCTTCCGTTCTTCTCGCGGCTGGGAAACTACGACACCAACATTCTTTTCAACCTCTCGTCCCGCAAGCCGCGGAAAATGATGGAGTACTGGGCGCACGAGGCAAGCTTCATACGACCCGAGCATTTTGCGGACCTGCTTCTGTGGCAAAAGCGGGCGTGGGTGGGGGCGCATCGCCTGGATCCGGGTATTCGTCGGGACATGGAAGACCGGATTTTGGCGGCTCTGGGCAGCGGGCCGCCCATGACGGCGTCGGAACTCACCGCAAAACTCGGACACAATCCCGCAGCCGATCGCGATAACTGGGGCTGGAACTGGAACATCGTCAAAAGGGTCCTGGAGCACCTTTTTGAAGAAGGGCGCGTTTCAGCCGCTTCGCGGACTCCCCAGTTTGAGCGCAAATACACCCCCACCTCCCGGGTGGTCTCCACCTATCCCACGGCTGCCGTGGATGCTGAGGAAGCCCTTGACCGCCTTATTGAGGCAGCAGCCCAGGCCCACGGCATAGGAACCGTTAGGTGCTTTTCCGACTACTTCCGGACGCCGCTCAAAGCGGGGGCGGAATCAGTCCGAAGGCTGGTGGGCGCGGGCGTGCTGGAGCCAGTGACGGTCCGGGGATGGGAACGGGAGACTTTCAAGCACGTCAATGCCAGGCTTCCACGGAAGGCCGAAGGGCGGGCGCTGCTGAGTCCCTTTGACTCCCTTGTCTTCGAACGGCGGCGTCTTGAGGAACTGTTTGGATTCCACTACCGGATCGAGATCTACACCCCTGCCGCGAAGCGCCGGTTCGGCTATTACGTGCTGCCCTTCCTGCTCAGGGAGGGCCTCGCAGCCAGGGTTGACCTGAAGGCAGACCGTGCATCAGGTCAGCTGCTGGTTCGCTCGGCGTTCCGTGAGCCGGACGCGCCGGCGGATACCGCCGTCGAGCTCGCTGCTGAACTTGGGCTCATGGCGACTTGGCTCGGACTGCAGGAAGTGGTGGTGTGGCCGGTAGGGGATCTCGCCGGTGACCTGGCGGACGCGGTCACAGGACCTCCGGCGCCTCCCTATGCCGAACCCCGAAACGCCAGTCCGCTCAGAGGTGAACCCGGCCGCGCTGCCTTGGTCTCTCCCGTAGACTGAAACAGCCAGAATTCGGCAGCATGAGACTGGGAGCACTTTCACGTGGCATCACTAATCGAAAAACTTCTCCGCACGGGTGACAAAAAGACCCTCAAGCAACTGCGGAACTATGCCGATTCCATCAATGCCCTGGAAGACTCTTTCAAGTCCTTCACGGATGCCGAACTTCGTGCCGAAACGGACGTTCTTCGGTCCCGGTACCAGGATGGGGAGACGCTGGACGCGTTGCTGCCGGAAGCCTTCGCTGCTGTGCGTGAAGCCTCGTCCCGAACCCTGGGCATGCGCCACTTCGACGTCCAGCTCATGGGCGGCGCAGCACTTCACCTGGGCAACATCGCTGAAATGAAGACCGGTGAAGGCAAGACCCTCGTCGCTACGGCGCCGGCTTACTTGAATGCGCTCACCGGCAAGGGCGTGCACGTGGTGACGGTCAATGACTACCTGGCTGAATACCAGTCCGAGCTCATGGGCCGCGTCTACCGCTTCCTTGGCCTCACCAGCGGTTGCATCCTCTCCAACCAGGATCCAACGGTCCGCAGGGAGCAGTACGCAGCGGACATCACCTACGGCACCAACAACGAATTCGGCTTCGACTACCTCCGGGACAACATGGCCTGGGACGCCAGCGAGCTGGTTCAGCGCGGACACAACTTCGCGATTGTGGATGAAGTCGACTCGATCCTCATCGACGAGGCACGTACACCGCTCATCATTTCCGGTCCGGCCCAAGGCGACACGAACCGCTGGTACAGCGAATTTGCCAAGGTTGTCCTTCGGCTCCAGCCCGACGTCGACTATGAAGTCGACGAGAAGAAGCGAACCGTCGGAGTCCTCGAAGCCGGTATTGAAAAGGTGGAGGACTACCTCGGGATCCAAAACCTTTACGAATCGGCCAACACGCCGCTCATCGGCTTCCTGAACAACGCCATCAAGGCCAAGGAACTTTTCAAGCGGGACAAGGATTACGTCATCCTCGATGGCGAGGTCCTGATTGTTGACGAGCACACCGGCCGTATCCTGGCCGGACGGCGCTACAACGAAGGTATGCACCAGGCCATTGAGGCCAAGGAAAACGTCGAGATCAAGGCTGAGAACCAGACCCTCGCCACAGTGACGTTGCAGAACTACTTCCGCATGTACTCAAAGCTCTCCGGCATGACCGGTACGGCAGAGACTGAAGCCGCCGAATTCATGAGCACGTACAAGCTCGGCGTGGTTCCCATTCCCACCAACCGTGACATGCAGCGCATCGACCAGTCGGACCTCGTCTACAAGAACGAGGTTGTAAAGTTCGACGCCGTCGTTGCGGATATCGCCGAGCGCCACGAGAACGGCCAGCCTGTGCTGGTCGGTACCACGAGTGTTGAGAAGAGCGAATACCTTTCCAAGCTGCTGGCCAAGGAAGGCATCCGCCACGAAGTCCTGAACGCAAAGAACCACGCCCGGGAAGCATCCATCGTTGCCCAGGCCGGTCGCAAGGGTGCAGTTACGGTCGCAACCAACATGGCCGGCCGTGGCACCGACATCATGCTGGGCGGCAACGCCGAATTCACCGCCATTGCCGAGCTCGCCAAGCGCGGACTGGACCCGGAGGAGAATTCCGAAGAGTACGAGGCCGCCTGGCCCGAGGCCCTCGCCGCAGCGAAGCAGGCCGTCAAGGACGAACACGAAGAAGTGCTGAACCTGGGTGGGCTTTACGTCCTGGGTACGGAACGACATGAATCCCGCCGGATCGACAACCAGTTGCGCGGCCGTTCCGGACGCCAGGGCGACCCCGGTGAATCCCGTTTCTATCTCTCCCTCACGGACGACCTCATGCGGCTGTTCAATTCGGGGGCAGCTGAGCGGCTCATGAACAGCTCGGTACCTGACGACGTCGCACTCGAGTCAAAGCTTGTCTCACGTGCCATCGCCTCGGCCCAGGGCCAGGTGGAAGCCCGCAACGCGGAACAGCGCAAGAACGTCCTGAAATACGACGACGTCCTCAACCGCCAGCGTGAAGCAATCTACGGCGACCGCCGTCGGATCCTTGAGGGCGATGACCTGCACGAAAAGGTCCAGTACTTCCTTGAGGACACTATCAACTCCCTCATTGATGCAGCAACGGCTGAAGGCAATGGCGACGACTGGGACTTCAACCAGCTGTGGACGAACCTGAAGACCCTGTACCCGGCGACGGTAACCCCTGAAGAAGTCATTGAGGAAGCTGGCGGCAAGTCGAGGATTACGGCTGATTTCCTGCGCGAAGAGATCCTCTCCGATGCGCGCCTCGTCTATCAGGCACGCGAAGAAGCCATCGGTTCCGAGAGCATGCGGGAACTGGAACGCCGCGTTGTACTGTCGGTTCTTGGGCGTAAATGGCAGGAACACCTTTACGAGATGGACTACCTCAAGGAGGGAATCGGGCTCCGAGCAATGGCGCAGCGTGATCCGCTGGTGGAATACCAGCGCGAAGGCTTCGTGATGTTCCAGAGCATGATGGAGGCCATCCGCGAGGAGAGCATCGGTTTCCTGTACAACCTTGAGGTGGAAGTGACGCCGGCCGAGGATGTCGTAGTGGCGGATGATTCGGCAGCCGGGGGACACACAGAACATCACGATCCCCAGATCCGGGCCGCTGGCCTGCAGGCACCGGAGAAACCGGCCCAATTGCAGTACACCGCACCCGGTGAAGATGGCGCTACGCAGACGCGGATCGAAGGACGTGCGTCGGGCCGTTCAGGGAACCCTGCCAAGGCAGCAAGCCAAGAACAGCGCAAATCGGCGAAGAAGAAGCGCCGCTAGGAACAATAAGCGTTAGGAACACCAGGGGGCGATCCCACGGACATACCGGTCCGGGGATCGCCCCTTCGCCTTATCCGGACTTATCCGGACTTATCCGGACTTGTGGACCCCGGCCCGGACTCCCATGGACTCAGCCGATCTCCAGCGCAGTAACCTGCCACAAGCCGTCGGTCCGTTCGAGTCGCATGGCAACCGCACGGCAACGGCCCTCTTCAGCGACGACGATGCTGGCTTCGCAAATTGATTCACTGATGGAACAAGCGCGAACCGAACGGACCATCGGGCTGAGGTGCGGTTGTGGACTTCCCTTGCTGCGCGCTGCATGTTTGCGGGTCAGAGCCGCGCGATGTTGAAGGGCCAAATAGCATTCAGGGTCCAGCGAGCGCGACAACTGCACAAGCGGACGCGTGCCTGCAAGAACCTCAAGGGCGGCCTGGGCAATACTGCGCGCCACCAACCGGATGTCTGTGTCGGCCCCTTTTGTCGAGCCGGACGAGGCGCTGGCACGTTGGGTGCCTTGGCGGATTGGGGGCCGGTTTGCGGTTGCAACGGACAAGGTCATACCTCTGGCATTCACTACATGAGCCAAAGCGCGGGGAACGCTTATGCTCGGGTGGCTTCTGCTGGGATGACGCTGGGGATTGCTGTGAGGCTTGCTGCCGCCCCTGAGTAGGCGGCTGTTTCATTGAGTCCGGGTGTGACGTTGCCGCTGCTATGCGGGTTCGGGAGGTTGAAGGATTTGGCCTGGAAGCAGTACGGCGGGGTTGTCACCGATGACAGAGCGGTTCGCGGCGTACCACTTCGGCCATGCGGCGGCAACATCCACGTCAGTCGAAAACGGTGCCAGCCTCGAGGCGGCTATGGACCAGAGTGTGTCCCCGGCTTTTACCTCCACACCGCTCACGCTCCCGGGTGCGGCTGCTGCATCGCGGGATCCTGGCTGGCTGAGTAGCCCTGGAACAACCACGGGTGGCCGGGGCCGCCAGCCCGGATCGGGCGCGGTGGACGTTGTGTTGCTGCTGTCAACTCCGCCCGTGGCTGCAGGCGACGGCTCCGTGAGGACTGTGCGGCCGTGCGTGGAAGTCGGAATCCACTCCGGCGTTGGTTGGACGTCTGCCTGAGCCAAGCCACCGCCAAGGAGGTTCATGCTCAGTACGGCTATCGCAAGCCTGACCATGAACGGGGGACTGAACCTGGAGAGGGCAGTGGCTCTGTTGCCGGCGCCCACCCGGTGGAGGAGGGCGGCGAGAAATGCCATCACTAGGGAAAGCACCCACCAGGCAACTATCGCTGTTCCCGCGGCGCTTGCAGCAAATCCTGCCAACACATCAAAGGAAAGGCTCTGATGATGTCGTTGGGAAGTCTGCCATTGGCCGACGAGGATGTTGCCTGCCAGCGCCAGAAGGAGTCCCAGCCCAAGGATCGCCACAGCAAGCCCGGTGTCTCTCCGCAAGGTTCGTGCCATTCAAAGCCCCCAAGCTTCGTTTGATGCAATTTGATGCAGTTTGATCAATCTGGAGTCCATTTTTGGCACACTTTTTCATGCCTGTCCAATCGTGGGTCTGCCTTGACGGGCAGGGATTGGCGTTGGCTCCGTAATGCAGCCTAGTCTGACGACATGAGATGGGACTCTCTCTTCAACGATTTGGAAGCACAATTTTTGGCTGAACGGGCCTTGGAGAGGGAAACGGAGATCACTGAACGGGCCAGAGTGGAGCTGGCGACGATCCAACTCACCGATCGGTTACGTGCCCTGGGTGCCGCGAAGGTCAAAGTGGTCCTCTCCGGCGGCGCGACGCTCCTCGGGGTGGTTACCCACGTTGGAGGTGAGTGGTTGGTCCTGACCGAGGGCGTCCGGCAATGGCTGGTTCCCTTCCCTTCGGTCCTCAGTTATCAGGGACTGGGCCGGTATGCGCAGAAGGCCTCTCCGCGGCTCCAATCTCCGCTGAGTATGGCCACAGCGCTGAGGGCGTTGGCCAGGAACCGGGCGTCGGTGATTGTGCATTTAGGCGCGTTGGCCAACGGGGGTCTCGAGTTGAGGGGTGTCATCGACCGGGTGGGGCGGGATCACTTTGATGTCGCTGTGGTGCAAGACGGTGAAGTCCGGCGCCCCGGCAATGTGGCCAGTGTTGTCACTGTCCCCTTCGGGTCGCTCGTGGCGCTCAGCTCAGCCAGCGGCCAGGAGCTCTAGGCGCTCCGGCTGCCAGGCTGGCCTGACTTGGATTTGGCTTCTTCTATCATTCGGCTGGCTTCGGCGTATCGGTCTTGAATGTACTGCTCGAGCATCGTCTCTTCGATACGCCATTGTCCGCGCCCTCCCACTTGGATTGCTTTGAGTTCCCCGCTGCGGACGAGGGCGTACGCCTGGGGGGAATTTATCTGGAGCTGTTCGGCGACATCGGCCAATGTCAGGAATCGGGGCATGGCTCCATTTTGCCACTCACACTGTCGTTTGGTGTAGTTATCCACAGTTTCGGCCCATTTGCGGCCACTGGCTTTGGGGTGGATATCGCCCGACGGTAAGAATGGGGAGGCGGGTCCGCCGACCATGCTCACAACACGTCCTGGGGGAGTAGACAAACATGCGTCCAATTGCACCTCTTGCCGCCGCACGCATCAGCAAGCCTTCATGGAAGGACCCCCGGCTGCTGATAGGCGTCCTGCTGGTGCTCCTGTCAGTGGCCGGAGCAGTTGCCTTGGTTGGAAGTGCTGACAAAACGACGCAGGTATACGCCGCCCGGGAAGAGATCGCGGTCGGCCAGCAGATAACCACTGAGGACCTTTCCATCGTCAAGGTCCGTTTGGATGAGGTTGAGGAAGGCTACATCACCGTTGCGGATGGACTGTCAGCCGGGAAGGTCGCCCTGCAGCGGGTGGCCAGGAACCAGCTGCTGCCCCGTGAAAGCCTCGGCACAGCCGACGCGTTGGACAGAAAGCCTGTAGCCATTGCCATGGACGGGGAGTTGCCGGCCCAGGCGGCCCCAGGGGCCCGGGTGGATGTTTGGGTTGCCATGCCTGGAGCGGCTGCGGCTTATGAGGATCCGCAGCTGCTGCTGCCGGGCGCTGAGATCGCGCAGATCGTCCCCGGCTCTGCCACATTGGGAGCGGCAAAAACCTCAACGGTGCTCGTCCTGGTCACAGACGGGCAGATGCCAAAACTGCTCGGGGCGCTGGCCAATAAGGCCAAGGTTTCCGTGGTCTGGAATCCAGCGGGACGGGTCTCATGAGTATCCCCGTCGTAACTGTTGGCGCCGCCCAGGAAGCCGTCATTGAGGGGCTCGAACGCCTGCACGGCCCTGTGACGGTTGTCCGACGCTGTTCAGAACTCGCCGAACTGATGGCTGCGTGCCAGAGCGGTTTGGCGCTGGCGGCCATAGTCGGTGACGGCTGCGAGGAACTCACCACGACGTTGGTGGACAGGCTCGCGGCGGTAGGTGTCTCGATCCTCGCCTTGACCGATAATCCGGATGAAGCCGGGCGGCTCCGCTCCATCGGCGTTGTTGCCGCGTCCTCGGATATTGAACCCAAAGCCCTCGCGGACGAGATTTCCCAAGCAGTGGCACGCGCCAGCCGTTATGGTCGGGCCGACAATGGCCTCAGCACGGGTTTCGCGGATCCAAGTGTTGAACCGCCGCAGCTGGCGCTGCCGGATGGGAAATCGGAAGAGCCCAGTGATGGTGCGGGGCGCATCTTCGCGGTGTGGGGGCCAACCGGTGCGCCGGGCAGGACTTTGCTTGCGGTCAACATGGCGGCGGAATTGGCCGCTGATGGTCAGTCGGTCATCCTCGTGGACGCGGATAGTTACGGAGCCAGCGTGTCGGCGATGCTGGGCCTTCTGGACGAGTCGGCTGGTTTGGCCCAAGCGTGCAGACTCGCCGACCAGGGCCTGCTCGATGCCGATGCCCTGGCGGGTACGGCCAGCCGCGTCTTCACCAAGGCGGGTTCTTTTCGCGTTTTGACCGGGACCACGCGGGCGGACCGTTGGACTGAACTACGGGCCGCAGCTCTGACTCGCGTTTTGGAGAGAGCCAGGCAGCTGGCCGACACTGTGGTAATTGACGTGGGCTTCTGTCTCGAATCCGATGAAGAACTCAGCTTTGACACTTTGGCTCCCAGGCGTAACGCGGCAACACTTCGCAGTCTTGAGCTGGCCGACGTTGTCTTTGCCGTGGGGACCGCGGATGCCATCGGCGTGCCACGGCTGGTGCGGGGTTTGGCTGAGCTGGCAGAGGTTGTTCCGCAGGCGTCGCCACGAATTGTGTTGAACAAAGTCAAGCGATCAGCCGTTGGATATGCCCCGCACCAACAGTTGCAGGATGCCTGGAACCGGTACGGTCCAGGCGCGGGCATCGACGCTTACCTCCCCTCGGATCCGCTCGCTTGCGATACGGCGCTGCTCACGGGATCTGTGCTCTTGGAATGCGCACCCGATTCAGAGCTGAGGATTGCCATCGCCGGCCTCGTATGTGCACCTGTCCATCAAAAACGCAATTCCTTTGGGCGAAGTACCAGAGCCCTGCAGCGCCTTAAGCGCTAGGCTCGGCATGTGGGCTGCAGAGTCGCAGCAATCAACTTGTGATGGAGGCGTTTGTCGATGTCGTCAGGATCCAGCGTGGAGGATCGGTCCGATGCAGCAGTTGTCCGTGAAGGGTTCTTCGGTGACTACTACGAGCACCTCGCGGAGGAGGATGCGCAGGCATATTCCCCGGAGCTGCTGATCTCGCGGGCCACCAAGCACAAAGCGGTCGCCCAGTCGCGCCGTCCGGGAAACGCCCTGGTGGAAATCGGCAGCGAATCGGATCGTAACGTTGTTTATATCGTCACGGATGACATGCCCTTCCTTGTGGACTCCGTGAACGCAGAGCTCGTCCGCCAAAACTGCGCCATCCGCATGGTCATGCACCCCTTGTTCGTCGTGACCCGTGACCGGGTTTCCGGCGAAATGCGCAGCGTTTCCCGGGTCCCGTCCACTGTGGGTATTTCCAGTGGCGACACCGCTGCTCTGCCGAGCATCGCCCACCTTCTCGGCGATGGTGACAATGCCTCGCACATGGAGTCGTGGATCGCCGTCGAAATTGACCGTGTCAGCGATGACGCCCGCGCACAACTCATCGAAGGCCTGCATCGCGTTCTCGGGGACGTGCGTGCCGCCGTCGAGGACTGGCCGAAAATGCGCAGCAAGGCGCTGGAACTGGCAGAAGCGCTCGGCGGAGTCTCCCATCCCGAGCAGGTTGCTGAGCTGCGGCAGGCGCAGGACCTTCTGCGCTGGCTGGACAACGGCAACTTCACCTTCCTGGGATACCGCGAATATGACCTCGTGGAGGAAGAGGGCGAGGACGTCCTGCAGCTTCGTGAGGACAGTGGCCTGGGACTCCTCCGCGCAGGGGACACCACCCGCCAGGTACAACACTTGACCGATGCGGGTCGCAAGAGGGCAAGAGAGAAGCGGGCGCTGGTCATCACCAAGGCAAACTCGCGCTCCACGGTCCACCGTCCTGCCTACCTCGACTACATCGGCGTCAAGAGCTTTGACGCCCAGGGCAACGTCAACGGTGAACGCCGGTTCATCGGGTTGTTCGCCACGAGTGCCTACACGGGTTCTGTCCGCAGTATCCCGATCGTCCGGGACAAAGTTGACGCGGTCCTGAGGAATGCTGGTTTCCCGATTGACTCACACTCCGGCAAGGACCTCCTGGGCATCCTTGAGACCTACCCCAGGGACGAACTCTTCCAGATCGAGATAGCGGATCTTGCCGCAACCGCCATGGGGATCCAGCGCCTGCAGGAGCGCCGTAGGACGAAGCTGTTCCTGCGTCCCGATATTTACGGCCGTTTCATGTCTGCCGTTGTCTACCTGCCCCGCGACCGCTACACCACCAGTGTCCGCCTTCGGATCGAGCAGGAACTCCGTGAGACGTTCCAGGCCGAGACGATCGACTACGAGGCCCGGATCACTGAATCGGCACTTGCCCGTGTCTTCTTCCGGATTCGTTTGCCTCGCACCGCTGAGCTGGCGGAAGTGAACGTACAGGAACTCGAACACCGGTTGATGCGGGCGTCGAGGTCCTGGAGCGAGGGCATTACGGAGGTGCTTCGAGAGCACCACCCTGCCGAGAGCGCAGATGCCCTGGCGGCTCTCTGGGCCGAAGCGTTCCCCGCCGGCTACCGCGTGGACTATGAGGTCGAAGACGCACTGCAGGACATCGAACGCTTTGAGGAATACGGTGCCCAGGCGGAGCGGGCCGGTGAAGCCACGCGAAACGTGAAACCCGGCGTCCACGTGTACCTTCCCGACGGAGCGGGTGAGGCTTTGGAGGAAGACGCCCGGGTCAAGCTCTACCTGATGGAGCCAAAGAGCCTGAGCCAGATCCTTCCCTACTTCCACAACCTTGGCCTGGAAGTACTGGATGAGCGGCCATTCGAGATCGAAACTGCGGATCATCGCGATTTCTTCCTCTACGACCTGGGACTGAAGTACCCCGCGGGAGTTGACCCCCTGGCTACCGGAAGTCTTTTGGCCCAGTCCTTCGGTGCTGCAGTCACCGGTGCGGTGGAATCCGACAACTTCGATCGCCTGGTGCTCCGCGAAGGAATGCACTGGCGTCAGGTAGTGGTGCTGAGGGCGTACGCCAAGTACATGCGCCAAATGGGGAACACGAACTCCTTCGGCTTCATCGCCGATACCCTGCTGGGCAACCCCGACGTTGCGCGTGGGCTCATTGAACTCTTCTCAGCACGATTCGATCCCTCAGTGGCGGACGAGGTGCGGGACGAACGCCAGGAGGCAGCGCGTGCCTCCCTCGCCGAGTCGGTGGAACAGGTTGCCACCTTGGATGCCGACCGTGTCCTGCGGACCTTCATTAACCTTATTGAGTCCACGCTGCGAACCAATTACTTCCAGAACAAGGAATACCTCAGCTTCAAGCTGGACCCGACGTCGATTGAGGGACTGCCCTTCCCGCGTCCGATGTTCGAAATCTGGGTTTACTCCCCACGCGTTGAAGGGGTGCACCTGCGTTTCGGCAAGGTGGCTCGTGGCGGTCTCCGCTGGTCGGACCGCAGGGAGGATTTCCGAACCGAGATCCTTGGGCTGGTGAAGGCACAGACCGTCAAGAACGCCGTTATCGTCCCAACGGGCGCCAAGGGCGGGTTCTTCGCGAAGAAACTGCCCAATCCCGCCGTGGACCGCGCCGCCTGGATGGCCGAAGGTATCGAAAGCTACAAGACTTTCATCCGGGGCTTGCTGGATATTACGGACAACCTCGTGACGTCGGCCGACGGCGAAAGGCTTGTCCCGCCGTCGGACGTTGTTCGTCACGACGGCGACGACTCCTACCTGGTGGTGGCGGCCGATAAGGGCACGGCTACTTTCTCGGACACGGCAAATGGCCTGGCGGCCGAGTACGGCTTCTGGCTGGGTGACGCCTTCGCCTCCGGTGGATCGGTCGGTTACGACCACAAGGCGATGGGTATTACGGCGCGCGGAGCCTGGGAGTCGGTCAAGCGTCACTTCAGCGAACTCGACCTCGACACCCAGACCGAAGAGTTCACCGTGGTGGGCGTTGGCGATATGTCAGGTGACGTTTTTGGAAACGGCATGCTGCTGTCGCGCCACATCAGGCTGGTGGCCGCCTTCGACCACCGCCACATCTTCCTCGATCCCGCACCTGATGCAGCAGCATCCTTCGCTGAGCGGCAACGTTTGTTTGAGCTGCCCCGTTCTTCCTGGGACGATTACGACCGTGCACTCATCAGTGAGGGCGGCGGTGTGTATGCACGCCAGGCAAAGACGATTCCGGTCTCCGAACAGGTGCGGAAGTCGTTGGGCTTGCCCGAGGGAACGACACAACTCAGCCCGCCTGAACTGCTCCGCGCAATCCTGCTGGCACCGGCCGACCTCCTCTACAACGGTGGTATCGGCACCTACGTCAAGGCGAGCACGGAAACCCACGCAGCAGTCGGTGACAAGGCCAACGATTCCATCCGCGTGGATGGGCGTGACTTGCGGGTCAAGGTTGTTGGAGAGGGCGGAAACCTCGGATTGACCCAGCGCGGGCGTATTGAAGCCGCTCTGCAAGGCGTCATCCTTAATACGGATGCGATCGACAACTCCGCAGGCGTGGACTGCTCGGACCACGAGGTCAATATCAAGATCTTCGTGGACCGGATGGTGGCGGCCGGCAAGCTCCAAGAGGCTGAGAGGGCTGCCTTCCTCGCCGACATGACCGACGAGGTCGGCAGGCTGGTGCTGCAGGACAACATCGATCAAAACATCCTGCTGCTCAATGACCGGACGCGGGTCGCGGACTGGAGTCCTAGTTATGAGCGGCTCATGGACTGGCTGGAGAAATCCGCCGACCTCAAGCGGGACCTTGAAGCGTTGCCAACCACGGATACCCTCCGTGCCCGTTTGGAACAGGGCCAAGGCTTAACCTCACCGGAGCTCGCGGTCCTCGCGGCTTACGCGAAGATTGAGCTGGGTACGGCGTTGCGCGAAAGCAACCTGGCTGACGACCCGTGGTTCTCGGACACCATCCGCAACTACTTCCCGAAACAGTTGCGCGAGAAGTTCGACGCCGAACTGGACACCCACCCGCTGCGGCGCGAGATCATCGCCACCGTGGTGGCAAACGACATCATCAACCTGGGCGGCATCACGTTTGCGTTCAGGGCCATCGAAGAAACATCGGCGAACGAGGTCGCAGTGGCCAAAGCATTTGTAGCCCTGCGCGAAATCTACGACCTCGACCCAATGGTGGCTGAGCTGAATGCGCTGCCGGCGTCATTCCCCACCGAGCACTGGAGCGAAGTTCATCTCGACATCCGGCGCTTGCTCGACCGGGCAGTGCGTTGGGTACTGGGACAAGGAATGGCGTCACAGCCGATTGCCAGCGTCGTGGAAGCGTTCAAGCCCATGATGGAACCGTTGCGCGCCAAGCTTCTGGACTACCTGCGTGGTGAGGACAAGGTCCGCATCAGCGGCTGGCTCGACAAGGCGCTGAGTTGGGATCTTCCCGAACACCTCGCCCGGAGGTGGGCGGAACTCTTCGAGAGCTACGCCCTTCTGGACATCGCCCGGATTGCCCAGACCGGCAACGACACCGTGGAACATGTGGCACACGTTTACTACACAGTGTTCAACCGCTTCCACGTGGACTCGTTGCTCGAACGCATCAGCTCCCTGCCGCGCGATGACCGTTGGCAGGCTCTTGCCCGGGCAGCCCTTCGGGATGACCTGTACTCGACCGTTGCCGACATGACTACGTCAGTCCTTGAAGCAACCGAACCCAATGCGTCTGCCGAAGAACGGCTCAAGGCATGGGAGGGGCTGAACGCCGAGCAACTGGGCAGGGCGAAGACCATGTTTGATGAGGTCAACGCACTCGAGGCCGACGACATGGCCTCACTGTCGGTAGCATTAAGGCTCTTGAGGTCAATCGTCCGACGCTAGGAACATCCTCGCGTCGCAAATGGAGGTGCAGTGGCAATCTTTACAGACCCCATCAGGGAACACGCTGATTTCGGGCCTGGAGATGCCGAATGGCTGCACCTCCTCGTCGGTGACTGGCAAATGGTCGCCGACCTGGCTTTCGCTGACCTTGCGTTGTGGTTCCCACACCCTGAGTTCGGCTACATTGCCCTCGCCCACGTCCGTCCGTCAACATCGCACACGGTGTTCCATGCGGACTTCGTGGGTGAGGGCATCCGCTCGGATCTCCGGCCCTTGGTGGAGAAAGCATGGAACAGCAGGGCCATCGAGCGTTCAAGCGAAACAAGCTGGAGCAGCGAGATGGCCCTACGCGTTGAAGCGGTTCCCATGGTGCGCAACGGAAGAACACTCGCCGTCGTAACGTCCCACATGGACCTCTCCAGCTCCCGTATGCCTTCGCGGCTGGAGCTGACATATCGCCAGTGTGCCTACGACCTTCTTCGCATGGGCACTCTCGGACTGTGGCCGGACTTTGCTTCTCCGACGGGCTCGCGTCGAGGGGCTCCGAGGGTCGGTGACGGACTGATCCGGCTCGATGCCGACGGCATAGTCCAATACGCAAGTCCCAATGGGGTTTCGGCATTCCGCAGACTCGGTGAAGTCGAGTCGTTGGAAGGCCGTTCATTGGCGGAAGTGACCGCAGGCTTGCTGAAGGACCGGCGGATGGTTGACGAGACCCTGCCTTTGGTCGTCACGGGCCGCATGCCATGGCGAAGTGAAATTGAATCCAGGGGAGTCAGCCTTTCGTTGCGAGCCATCCCGCTTCGCGACGAGCAACACCGCTTCGGCGCCCTGGTGCTCTGTCGCGACGTTTCCGAGCTCAGGCGCCGGGAGATGGAGCTCGTGACCAAGGATGCGACCATCCGCGAAATCCACCACAGGGTCAAGAACAACCTGCAGACTGTGGCCGCCCTCCTGCGCATGCAGTCAAGGCGAATGGTCAGCGACGAGGCCAAGCAAGGCCTCGAACAAGCGATGCGGCGTGTAGCCACGATCGCACTCGTGCATGAAACTCTGTCCCAAGGTCTTACGCAGAGCGTTGACTTCGACGAGTTGATCGGGCGGCAATTCCGGCTGTCAGCCGAAGTGGCCTCGCCGTCGCAACAGGTGCGAACCGAACGTTCAGGGCTTTTTGGGGAGCTGCCCAGCGATTTTGCGACTCCGCTGGCACTGGTCATCAACGAGCTTGTTACCAATGCTGTCGAGCATGGACTGGAAGGCCGCACCGGAACAGTGTGGCTGGTGGCTGACCGGGCCGAAGGGGACGGCAAGGACGAGTTCCTGACCGTCACCATTGCCGACGACGGCGTGGGGCTGCCGGACGGACAGTACACGGAGGGTTTGGGCTTGCAGATCGTCCGCACCTTGGTCACCAGTGAGCTCGGCGGAACCATCCAGTGGAGTCCGAGGGAGGGTGGCGGGACAGCCGTGGAGATTGTCCTTAACCTCGCCCGGGCCTAGCGCCCTCATGTTCTGTCTGCCATAAAGAGAAAGGCCGCGGACTATTCGGTCCGCGGCCTTTCTCTTTCTTCGAAACTAGGAGGCGCGACGTGCGCGTGCTGCGCGACGCTTGAGTGCACGTCGTTCGTCTTCACTCATTCCGCCCCAAACGCCGGCGTCCTGGCCGGACTCCAATGCCCACTGAAGGCAGGTGTCCACCACGGGGCAGCGGCGGCAGACGCTCTTGGCTTCCTCGATCTGGAGAAGTGCTGGTCCCGTGTTGCCGACTGGGAAGAAGAGCTCCGGGTCCTTGTCGAGGCAGGCTGCGCGATTACGCCAATCCATGCTGATCAGTCACTCCATTCGTGAGAACTAGAAGGGCCTTTTGTGAAAACATTCACGAGAGGCTCCAAAGGAAAGGGGCCCGCATGGGCCCCCTTGGTCGTCTGAGTCAAGCGTTTCATGTTAACGCCTTGTAAACAAGGGGTGTTAGTGGTCGAAATGCTCGGAATCCGTGAGCGATGCATCACATCAGCCGCCAGTGCCCTCACTGCTAGATGACTATGTCCGGTAGTGTGCCAGTGTGTCAAGACCTCCTGTAGACCCTGCCCAACCTCACGCTGGCCACGATGGAAACAATGGTTCCGGCCGACAGTCTCCGAGCAACTCGGGAACCGTGCGTCCCCGAGGGATTCTGATCATTTCCGTCGTCGTTGTGCTCGAAGCGCTTGCCTTGCTGGCGGCCGCGGCCTGGTATGGCTTCGAGCTCCTGACTGGCGCTCCAGTGCTGACTTTTTGGGGAGCGGTCTTTACGCTTGTTCTGTTGCTGGCCTTCTCAACGTGGCTGTTCGCGGTGGGGCATTTCCTGTTCCGCGGGTACAGGTGGACCCGCGCGGCTGCGCTGGTGGCCCAACTATTCGTCCTCACCATAGGTTTTCCAACCATGACGGGCGGACTCGTGTTCCAAGGGCTGGCAATGATCCTTCCCGCGCTTGCCGCAATCATCTTCCTCTTCCAGAAAGACGTCATCTCTTACGCATCGCGTACAGGTGGTTCCGGCGACGTCTTATAGCGGTCCATCGCACGGCGTTCCGGGTGCGGTCACCCGCGTGCTGGAAGGCCGGAGGAGAGTACTGCCTGGCAGGGAGTAATTACACCGCGGTCGACAATGAAGCCGCGGCCAGGGCGCCGCGCGGTGTCGGGTTGAAGCCGGACACCCAGGAGCTCGCCGTCGTGCGGTTTTGAGGGCGACAAGACCAACCCCATGCCGGCTGCTTGCACCTGCCTGGCCAGAGGAAGTTGGTGTAGGGCCGGGCCGAACGTAGCTGTCAGGATGATGCCTGCGACTTGCCCGTCCAGGGCATTGAGAGCCTGGCGGCCCTGGGCATCCAGGGAGTCTGCGTCATCCACCAGCAGCACACTTCCAGGATCCAGATTTCCCGCAGTGGCCTCCGACGCAGTTGAAGCCCAGAACGTTCCCGCAGAGGCTGCGTCCGGTGGAAAGAGCCACAAGGTCCCCGGGTTCAAGCGGACCAACGATCCAAGAATGGTGCTCTTGCCGGAACTTGGACCCCCCAGGACAAGGCTGACTCCCATGTCCCTGAGGGGTAGCGCTGCGGGTTGTGCTTCGTCACCGGCGACACCGATCCAGAGAGGCTCCGGCACCTTTTCATCCGCCCCCACCGACCGGATTGCCGTACGCGGCTCTTTCTTCGAGCTGCCCAGCGCTGCCTTGCGGTTGAGGAAGTCCTCGCGTGTCAGCAGGTGGGGGAGGGGTCGCAAGCGAAAAGGCGGTTCGGCCGGAGCCAGGTCCCCAAAAGGCCAGAGCCCAGCTGTTGGCGCCTCCCTGAACTGCGCTGAGGCCGTTTGACCCTCGACGACGTTTCCCATCACTGCGGCCCGCCCCCGAACGGGTTCCACTTCGGGAAGACGAGGCCAGTGGAACCTGGATTCATCAGTTGTCCCCAAAGGAAAATAGGCACGATTTGGGATTGCGGCAAACAGGCGGGAGCTGACCAGTTCCCGCTCCCCGGAAATCAGAAGAGTGATGCCCACGGGGCTTCCGTCCCTGGCGATGTCGTGCAGAATGCCCTCAGCCCATTCGTGAGGGCCTCCTCGGAAGGCCGTTGACCACGAGCACCAGCCGGCCACGATCAGCACCAGTGGCCGGCAACGCCCCTCGAGGCCACCCAAGGCGCGCCGTCGCTCCATTTCGGCTGCCAACCGCGACAGGATCCGGGCCGCGAAGCCAACTTGATCGACACCCGCGAAAGCCGCGATTCCTTGTTGCGACTCCAGCTGACCCAGTAATCGGCTCGCGTCCAGAATGTAGAGATGGGGCTGGGGCGCCCGGGTGGCCACCAGGGCGGTGATCGCGCGGAAGCTGTCCTGCATGCCACTTGATGCGTTGCCAATCAATGCCAGGTGTCCATGGTCGGCGGGCATCCAAGTGAGGCACTCAACCCGTTGCTGGGCAGGCTTGTCCACCAGTGCCACCGGTCCCACCCGCCAGGATGCCCTATCGCTTTCATGCATCACCTCAGGCCCACCCTCAGTTGAGAGTTCGGCCGTCCAGGGAATCGAGTGCGGCAGGGGTGCTGCGATGGGGCTTCGGGGAGAGGGAGTGCCCAAGTGGCGCCAAGCGGCGTTAATATTGGATACCAAACTCCCGGCGCCTGTAAGTGCCTGGGACGACGTGCTGCGGCCGGAACCGTCGACGTCCTTGCCGACGAGATCCCGGCTGTCGAAGGGTTCGCCGAGCGCCTGGGCAGCAGACCGAACAACCCGGTCAGGCGCGGCGCCGCTTCCTGGCGACAAATGGTCGGTCATGGACGACACACCGCCGGATTGCGGAGCGTCCAGAGAGGCTGCTTGGAACTCTTCGGGTTCCTTCGCTGCCGTTGCCAGGAACGCCCGCCCGGGAACATCAACGCCAATTGACGCAGCAGCCTTCGAATTGATGATGTCGACCGACTCCATCTCCGACTGGACTCGAAGTGCGATGCTGGAGGTCACGTTTGCCCTTATATCAGCGGTCAAGGCTCCTTGTGGTCGCTGTGTGGCCATGACCAGATGGATACCCAGGGAACGTCCGATCGTCGCCACCCGCATGAGTTCGTGGAGCGCAGCCGGAGCCTCGTCGACAAGGATCCGGAACTCATCTATGACCAGGATCAGGTGCGGGAGCCTGCAGTCCTTGGCGCCTTTCGTTCGTTGGTATTCTGCGAGGTCCGTTGCCCCCCAGTCGGCGAAAAGCTTCTCGCGGTGCCGTATTTCTCCACGCAGCGACTCCAATGCCCGATCAAGATGCTGCCGGCTCAGATCCGTCAGGATGCCCACGCAGTGCGGGAGGGCTGTTAACGGACCCAGCCCTGAACCGCCCTTGAAATCGAAAAACAGAAAAGCTGCGTGCTCCGGCGGGACGCTCAGCGCGATGGAAGCAACGAAAGTCTTCAGCAGTTCGGACTTTCCAGAGCCGGTAGTACCCGCAATCAGAAGGTGGGGACCGTCCATCTTGAGGTCGAATGTGACCGGGCCGGCCCGGCCTTCTCCCAGCACAGCTGTCAGGCTTTCCAGTCCGGAGGCAGTGCGCCACCTGCTAAGGATCCGGCGTTGGCCGCAGGGAAGAAGGGCCGCCAGTGAAGACCGGTCTGGAAGAACGCCGTGAGTACGCGGCGCTTGCTCGCTCAACCTTGCGGCAACTGTCCGGCAGAAGCGATCGAATACCTCGGCGGGAACGAGGTCGGGCACAAAATCGAAGCGCTCACCTGCCGACTCAAAAGATGCAGCCACGCCCGACGGTTCGATGGTGATGGCGTCCAGGGGGACTGAAGCCCCGGAGTGACAGTGCAGTACCTGCCACTGGGCCTGATGCGAAGCCTGGATGGCTCGGGAAAGGGCCTCGTTCTCCTGCCCTGTTGGGCTCTCCATCACAATAAGAGTGCCCTGCCGGCCGTGCCGGAGCGTGTTCAAGGCAGCCACGGCCGCGTCAGCGTCCGCAGCGAGGGTCACCTGAGGGAGAAACCGGGCACTCAGGGGCAGGTCTTCGACTGCCCCCAGCAACACGATGGGAGCAGAGGCCGAGTTTGGGAAACTTGCCAGCTGCATGACGATGAATCGAAGCAAGGCTGCCACGTGTTTGCCGTGGCCTTGTATAGCCACGCGCCGATGGCCAGGATCTAACGAGACAGGGCACGAGCCGACGGGTGGCGGTGAGAAATGTCGGTCGCCAGGGACGAGGCGGATATTGGCCGAGGACTGGGCGGTGCCCAGTCGCAACCAAACCCGGGGCTCAGCCTGGACACCTCCTGCATTGGTATCCGGCGACGGCGTCCCGGGGTTTCCGCCTGAGGCCAAACCCCTTGCGCCAGGTCCCGCGGCCGCCGGACGGCTTTGGCCGGCTACCAGTAGCTCGGCGGCAGAAGGCGAGCAACGGTGTCGTCTGGCGATGTCTTCGCGAACCGCATGATCAAGCGCTCGGCGGTATTCCTGCCGTCCCTTTCCCCCAAGCAACAAGGGGAAAACCAAGCCAAGCGCGGATATCGCAGAGAACCCCAAGTACATCCACATCCCGGTGGCCGCCGCGAGACCGATTCCGGCAATCATGGGCAACCCTGCGGCAAACGCGATGGTGGCCCGGCTCCCGTGGTTCTTTGCGCAGGGCACCTCGATTGGTTCCTGCACCGAACGACCCGCATCCGCTGCGACCGCAGGAAAGCACTCGTTGTCCGGCGCGAGGCTGAAAGTTGTATGCCCGCAACGGAGGCTGGAGCGGGATGTGACCAAAGCGCGGCGGACGGGCCGACCGTCCACATCTATGGGGTTCGCTGCAGCAACGCTGGTTACTTCCAAGCGTTCACCCGAGACATCCAGTAATGCGTGTTCCCTGGACATTCCAGGATCGGGTAGCGAAATCCCTGCAGTTCCACGGCCAATGTGGTGTTGCCCACGCGGAATCCGGAAGACAGACCCTGCGGCAGGGCCGGTATGGGTGAGCAACATCAGAGGAAGCATGGTTGATGTTTCCGCCGGCGGCACGAATCCGTCCACGATCACTGCACCGGACACAAGAGGTGGCACCCCGACGGTCAGGTCGGCGAGATGCCGCCCTGCAACAGAAAGCTGCCCGGTGTTCCGGACGGCCTTGATCAGGGCTTCCAGCTGGGCACCGGACGCGCCCGGCGGTACTTCGATGGTCAATTCCTCCGGATCCGCTGGCATGGGCGCAGTGGGGCTCCGAACGAGTGTGCACTCCAACGTCATTGCCTTGTCCTCCCTTTGCATGCACCACCATCGTTATGGAGCTCAGGACGAAACCGCAGCACCCCATGAGGTGTATGTGGACAACTTTTGCCAGGGAAGGGTAAACGGCGCCTTGACGCTGTGGCTTTGTGTCTCAGCTAAGATGAAACTCGTTGTCGCGTGTGCTCAATGAGGAAGGACCTTCACCGGTGATAGTGGTTGCGGAGAGCGCCGATGTTTCAGACAAGGCGGTAATTGGTGATGGATCAAAGATTTGGCATCTTGCCCAAGTCCGCGAGCAGGCCGAACTAGGGGTCAATTGCATCGTCGGACGCGGGGCCTACATCGGCTCCGGAGTCAAGATGGGGGACAACTGCAAAGTTCAGAACTATGCGCTTGTCTACGAGCCCGCGGAACTGGAGGCAGGGGTCTTTATCGGACCCGCCGTAGTGCTGACGAATGACACATACCCCCGGGCAGTTGCACCCGATGGAACTTTGAAGAGCGCCCATGATTGGGAGCCCGTGGGCGTCACTATTCGTGAAGGCGCGTCCATCGGCGCCCGCGCTGTATGTGTTGCTCCGGTCACGATCGGACGCTGGGCTACTGTGGCCGCGGGTGCTGTCGTGGCCAAAGATGTTCCTGATTTTGCTTTGATGGTCGGAGTTCCGGCCAAGCGCCATGGTTGGGTCGGCAAGGCCGGTTTCCCGCTGCAACGCAGCGGTGACAACTGGGTATGCCCGGAAACCGGCGCCACATATGTTGAACAGAACGAGACCCTTCGAGAGGTAGAGGCATGAGCCCCGAATTCATTCCCCCCGCCAAGCCCATCATCGGTGATGATGAGCGCAAGGCAGTAGAGGCTGTTCTGGCCTCCGGCCAACTCGCACAGGGTTCGGAGGTTGCGTCCTTTGAACAGGAATTCTCGCAGGTCCTCCTGGACGGCAGGGCAGCCGTGGCCGTCAACTCCGGAACATCCGGTTTGCACCTCGGCCTTTTGGCTGCGGGCATTGGCCCTGGCGATGAAGTCATCGTGCCGTCGTTTACCTTCGCGGCAACGGCCAACTCCGTGGCCTTGACGGGTGCTACCCCTGTCTTCGCCGATGTGGACATCGACCACTACACGCTGGATCCTGCTTCCGTCGAGTCGAAGATCACGGACCGCACCGCAGCCATCATGCCGGTGCACCTCTACGGTCACCCGTTTGACGTGGACGGAATCGGTGCAGTCGCCGCCAAGCACGGCGTGAAGGTCTTTGAAGACGCTGCCCAGGCACACGGCGCGGCAGTCAACGGCCGCAAGGTCGGTACATTCGGCGATTTCGCCATGTTCAGCTTGTACCCGACGAAGAACATGACCTCCGGTGAGGGCGGCATGGTCAGCACCGGCCTGGCCGACGTCGAACGGCGGCTTCGGTTGCTTCGCAACCAGGGCATGGAGCGCCAGTACGAAAACGAACTGGTTGGCTTCAACGCGCGCATGACCAACATTCACGCAGCAATCGGTCGTGTGCAGCTGACCAAGGTCGAAGGCTGGACGAAGACCCGGCAGGAGAACGCAGCATTCTTCGATGCAAACATCGAAGGTGTCGTTACCCCGAAGGTCGTTGAAGGCTACGAGCACGTTTATCACCAGTACACCATCCGGATTGCCGAGGACCGTGATGGCTTCGCGAAGGCCTTGCGCGAAGAGTACAACGTGGGCTGCGGCGTCTACTACCCGATTCCCAACCACCGCCTTGCGCCGTTCCAGACCTCCGATGACCTGCCGGTCACTGAAGAAGCGGCCTCCACTGTGCTGTCCCTTCCCGTGCACCCGTCACTTAGCCAGGATGACCTTGACCGGATCGTCGCTGCTGTCAACGCCGTTGCAAAGGCAGGTAGCTAGTGGCAAATCTGCGCGCTGGCCTCATTGGGCTGGGCATGATGGGCCGTCACCACGCACGCGTTATCCGCGAGCTTGAGGGTGTTGACCTCGTCGCCGTCGCTGACTCCTTTGGAGACCCCCACAACGTTGCCAGTGGGCTGGAGGTTTGCAATTCCGTCGAGCAACTCATTGAGCAGGGCATCGACATGGCTGTCGCCGCCGTGCCGACAATCCTCCACGAGGAAGTTGCCCTGCAGCTGGCCGAGGCCGGCGTGCACTGCTTGGTGGAAAAGCCGATTGCCAACGATTCTGTCTCCGGCCGCCGGATTGCGGAGGCCTTTGATTCCAAAGGCTTGATCGGCGCCGTTGGGCACATCGAGCGCTTCAACCCCTCCCTGCAGAGCCTCCGTGAGCGGCTTGAAAATGGCGATCTCGGCGAGGTCTACCAGATCTCCACCCGGCGCCAGGGCCCGTTCCCGTCCCGGATTGCCGATGTTGGAGTGGTCAAGGATCTTGCTACCCACGACATCGACCTCACCGCGTGGCTGGCCCAGAGTAACTTTGTCAACGTCGTTGCGCACACTACATCACGGAGTGGTCGTCAGCACGAGGACATGGTCACTGCGATCGGGCACCTCAAGGACGGCGTAGTAACCAACCACATCGTCAACTGGCTCTCACCCATGAAGGAACGCACGACGGTTGTCCTGGGCGAGCGTGGCGCATACATTGCCGACACGATTTCCGCTGACTTGACGTTTGTCGAGAATGGCACCTTCCAGACGGACTGGGATTCCATCGCGGCATTCCGTGGTGTGTCCGAGGGATCGTCGACCCGTTTTGCCTTGGCCAAGCGTGAACCACTGAAGATGGAACATGAGGCTTTCCGCGACGCCGTTCTGGGCAAGTCCATGAACATTGTCACAATGGCCGAAGGCCTTGAGACCCTGCGCGTTGCTGAGGCTGTACTCAAATCAGCCGAAACGGGCGCTGTCGTCGCGCTGTAGCGCGGCTGGATTTTTGCACATTTGAACGGGAGGCTGGCGCAGGCCACGCCTCCCGTTCGTTTTTCCGGTCAATCGCTGCCCCCTTACGCGCGTTCCCGAATCGGGATTCGATCGTAACGTCGGGTAGCCTTGACCAGTAGACGTGGGCATTTTGTGCCCGCACGCCAATACACAGGAGAGTTTGTGAACGCTGATCTCGTCGTCGTCGGCTCGGGTTTCTTTGGCCTGACCATTGCAGAACGCGCCGCTACCGAGTTGGGGCTGAAGGTTGCGGTGCTTGATCGCCGCCACCACATTGGTGGAAACGCCTACAGCGAGAACGAAGCGCAGACTGGAATTGAGGTGCACCGCTACGGAGCGCACCTCTTCCACACGTCCAACGAACGCGTTTGGGAGTACGTGAACCGTTTCACGACCTTCACGAAGTACCAGCACAAGGTTTACACCAGCCACAAGGGCGAGGTGTACCCGATGCCCATCAACCTGGGCACCATCAACCAGTTCTTCCGCTCGGCCATGAGCCCGACCGAAGCGAAGGCACTCATCGCCGAGCAGGCCGGTGAACTCGCCGGTACTGATCCGCAGAACCTGAACGACAAGGGTATCCAGCTGATCGGACGCCCGCTCTACGAAGCGTTCATCAAGCACTACACGGGCAAGCAGTGGCAGACGGACCCCAAGGACCTGCCCGCGGAGATCATTTCCCGGCTCCCGGTTCGCTACAACTACGACAACCGCTACTTCAATGACACGTACGAAGGACTGCCGGTCGACGGATACACGGCCTGGATCGAGCGTATGGCGGACCACCCCAACATCGAAGTTGTCCTCAACACGGACTTCTTCGACGACGGCGAGTTCGGCCGGTCTTCCGTGCTGGGACAGGTGCCTGTCATCTACACGGGTCCCGTGGACCGCTACTTTGACTACGCAGAAGGTGACCTCTCCTGGCGCACCATCGACCTTGAAGAAGAGGTCCTGCCCATTGAGGACTTCCAGGGTTGCGCAGTGATGAACTATCCCGACGCCGAGGAAAAGTACACGCGCATCCACGAATTCCGCCACTTCCACCCGGAGCGGGATTACACCAAGGACGCGACGGTCATCATGCGGGAGTTCTCGCGCTTTGCGGAGAAGGGCGACGAGCCGTACTACCCCGTCAACACTTCCGACGATCGTCAAAAGCTGCTTGCTTACCGCGATCTGGCCAAGGGTGAGAAGTCCGTTTTGTTCGGTGGCCGCCTTGGAACTTACAAGTACCTCGATATGCACATGGCGATCGGTTCAGCTTTGTCCATGTACGACAACAAGATCAAGCCGCACTTCACAGGCGGCGCCAAGCTTGAAAGTGGGGGAGTGGACGCATGACCACCACAACAAACGAAAGCCAGGAGACTGCCATGACGGCTTCCACCGACGTGAATGCCCCCGGTTCAACTGAACAGAACCTGCGGATTGTCCAGCGTGTCATTTTCCCGGCGAACCGTGACCTCGACACCCTCCCCCTGTACGTAGACCCGGACACGAGCACAGTTCAAAGATCAGGCCGGGGAAGCTCGGATGTGCAGGCCGTCGGCATGACCCGGCAGCTCCACCCGGAGGACATCCTCGACCGCGGTTCCGTCCAGGTCCGCCGTGGCGAACGTCTTTCCTTCGGCTCCTACTTCAACGCTTTCCCGGCGAGCTACTGGCGCAAATGGACGATTGCCACAAAGACGGTCCTTCACCTCGAAACCGAGGGCGAAGGTACGATCATTGTCTACCGCTCCAACGCACGCGGTGCATCCCAGCGTGTCGATTCCGTGTTGGTCGAGGGTTCCGCCTCGAACGATTTCGAGCTGACTCTTGCCCCGTTCGGCGACGGCGGGTGGTACTGGTTTGACCTGATCGCCGGCGGTGACGGCATGACCCTGAAGAGCGCTCACTGGGCCGTTCCGGACGAGGGCCGCACCCAGGGGCGCGTGACGTTGGGTGTCACCACCTTCAACCGCGCAGACTACTGCCTGGAAACCATCAAGGCTATTGACGGAGACCCCGGTCTTCGGGAAATTCTTGCCGAACTGATCATCGTCGACCAAGGAAACAAAAAGGTCGCCGACGAAGCCGGTTTCGACGCTGTCGCTGAATCCATGGGAGACCAGCTCCGGATCATCAACCAGGGCAACCTCGGCGGTTCGGGTGGTTTCGCACGCAACATGTACGAGATGCTCGTTTCAGACAAGAGCGACTACGTCATGCTGCTCGATGACGACATTGAACTTGAGACAGAGGGCGTTATGCGCGCAGTGGCGTTCGCCGATCTCTGCCGCAAACCGACCATCGTCGGCGGACACATGTTTGACATGTACAACAAGTCTGTCCTGCATGCCTACTCAGAGGTGGTCAACTTCTACAGGTTCCTGTGGGGACCGGTGGAGGGCCTTGGCAATCATGACTTCTCCCAGGCCGGCCTGCGGTCCACGCCTCAGTTGCACCGCCGCTGGGATGCCGACTACAACGGCTGGTGGATGTGCCTCATCCCCAAGGCCGTGGTGGAGACCATCGGGCTCTCCCTGCCGGTGTTCATCAAGTGGGACGACGCTGAATACTCGCTCCGGGCCCGGGCAGCCGGCTTCCCGACAGTGACGCTTCCGGGTGCAGCTGTATGGCACGTCTCATGGGCAGATAAGGACGATTCCGTCGACTGGCAGGCGTACTACCATGAGCGCAACCGGCTCATCGCCACCCTCCTGCACTCCCCGTTCCCCAAGGGCGGACGAATCCTCCGCGAGAGCCTGAACACGGACATCAAGCACTTGGTGTCGATGCAGTACTACCCCGAGCAGGCCCGCGTCATGGCCCTGCGGGACGTCCTCGCCGGTCCCGGCGACCTGCACAAACAGCTGCCGACCACGATGCCGAAGCTTCGCGCCATGCGTGAAGAGTTCCCCGACTCCCAGGTCAAGACGGACCCCGCGGCGTTCCCGGAAGTTTTCCGGAAGCGCCCGCCGAAGAAGCCCCAGTCCTACAAGCAGCCGGGTGCGCTCGGTCTGTTGCCATGGGCAGTGAAAACCGTCTTGAAGCAGACGCTGGCTCCCGTCCGCGACACGGCCAAGGCCAACCCGGAGGCCCAAGTGGCCCACCAGGACGGAAAGTGGTGGAGCCTGGCCCACCTCGACAGCGCTGTGGTCTCGAACGCTGACGGCACCGGAGCTTCCTGGCACCTGAGGGACCCCAGGATGGCCCGCCAGTTGGTGGTTGAGTCTGCCAAGCTGCACGCACAGCTCTTCTCCAACTGGGAGACCCTTCGCGCGCAATACCGCGATGCCCTCCCGGAGATCACCTCCATGGAATCCTGGCGGGAAACGTTCGAAGCATCGGAGCCTAACAAGTAGCAATGGCCACTTCCACTGATACGTATGCTGTTCCAGGGGTAGGTGCCGGTCTGCTCGACGTCTATCGACGCCGGTACCTCCTCAAGTTGATCGTCCGCAAGGAACTCCGTGTCCGTTACCGGGGTTCGGTTCTGGGGCTGGCATGGTCCTACGTCAAGCCCCTGGTCCAGTACGTGGTGCTGTTCTTTGCGTTGGGCATTGTGCTGCGGGTTGGGGATCAGATCCCCAACTACGCGCTGTACATGTTCTCCGGCGTCATCGTTATCAACTTCTTCTCAGAAGCTTTCTCGAATGCCACGCGGTCCATTGTCTCCAACGCTGCGTTGGTGAAGAAGATCTATCTGCCGCGTGAATTGTTCCCGGTTGCCTCAGTGTGGGTCGCTGCGGTCCATTTCCTGCCTCAGCTGGTGGTCCTGCTTGCAGCCGCCTTGCTCACAGGCTGGCATCCGGACATCCTGCAACTCATCGGGGCTGCATTGGGCTTCGTCATTGTGGCTGTCACAGCGACTGGTCTGGGGTTGCTGGCTGGTGCCATCAACGTCTTCTTCAGGGACGCAGAGAACATCGTCGACATGCTGATGATGATCGTTACCTGGACCTCCCCGGTTCTTTACGACTGGACCATGATCAGACGCCTGGCCCCGGAATGGGTGCTGGTGATTTACCAGCTGAATCCGATCACGGTAGCCGTCGAACTGTTCCACTGGGCGTTCTGGTACCCAACAGTCAACCGGCCCGTTGAGTTGCCTCCCCATTTGATGTGGACCGGTCTGCTCGGACTCGGTATGGCTGCTTTGTTCCTTATTATCGGCCAGCTCGTGTTCCGACGGCTCGAGGGCCACTTTGCGCAGGAGGTCTAAATGGGTGCTGCCGTAATCGTCAAGGACCTCAAGAAAACGTTCAATCTTCGCCACTCGCACTCCCTGAAGGAAACGCTTGTTTGGCTGGTGAAGGGACGCAAGGGCGATCTGACCCGAAGGTTTGATGCGCTCCATGACGTCAGCTTTGAAATCCAGCCCGGGGAGACTGTCGCCCTCCTGGGCTTCAACGGTTCAGGTAAGTCCACCCTTCTGAAGCTCATTTCCGGAGTCATCCTTCCCGACAAGGGGACGGTGCGCACGAAAGGCCGCGTCGCCGGCCTCATCGAGGTGGGCGCAGGATTCCACCCGGATCTTTCCGGACGTGAGAATGTGTTCCTGAACGCCGCGATCCTGGGCATGACAGAACAGGAGATCAACGAGAAGTTTGACGACATAGTCGCGTTCTCCGAGATCGAGCAGTTCATCGATACCGAGGTGAAATTCTATTCTTCCGGTATGTTCCTGCGCCTCGCTTTCGCGGTCGCGGTCCACACCCAGCCGGACATTTTCCTTGTGGACGAAATTCTTGCCGTAGGTGACGAGCCTTTCCAGAGAAAGTGCCTCGCCAAGATCAAGCAGCTCTCAGATGAGGGCCGGACACTGGTGGTAGTCAGCCACGACCTCGACATGATCTCCAGGATTTGCGACAGGGGAGTGGTGCTTTCATCCGGCACCGTGCAGTTCGAAGGGCCTGCCGAGGAGGCAGTAGCCTGGCTCCGCGAGCACTGATTCCGAGGGCAGCAAACTCCTTGTCATTAGGAGTCGCAGCCAACACAGAAAGGCCACCGTACCTCTTTTCACAGAGGCACGGTGGCCTTTTTTGCGCCCCACGGTCACGTGCAAGGGGCCATAGGGCGCCGGCAAGATAGGTGACCCTGCAACCCGGCGTTCCCAGGGCAACTGCCAACAGGTGGACAGTGAGATTCCTGTGTACGAAAAGAGCGCCCAAACCCGAAGGCGTGGACGCTCTTTTCCCTGACTGGGATGCCCTGGCTACACGGTGACCTTTTCGGCCGGTTCTGCGACTACCTGCTCAGCGGACTTTCCGCGGCGGTAGCGCCGCACATAGTGGAATACGGTGAACAGCAGAATCCCGAACCACGCAGCTGCCTGGGCGGCAAGTCCCATGGTGAGTCCCGGCGTCGTGAAGGAAATGTCAACGGACTTGGCGCCGGCGGGGATGTCCACCATGATGACGCCAGCAGGTCCCTGCGTGAGCTTCTGTGTCTCGCCGTCGACCTTGACGGTGTAACCGGGCCAGGCGAGCCGCGCGAAGGTCAGTTTTCCAGCGTTGCCGTTGCCAGAGAGCTGGACGTGTTCGTCGTTCCCTGTTCGCACTGAGTCCTGGACGGTGATGCCGTCAGAAACCCATGAGACAGTGCCGGGGTGTGGCAAGGGGTTCTGGCGCTGCAGGATGGTCCGGGTCTCGTCTGATGCAACAATCGACCATCCCGGCGCGATGTCCAGCTGGTCCGGAGCGATCAGGGTTTTCTGGACGGCGACGGTTTCAACCTGAAGGACGTCAGCCAACGTGGCGTCGATTTCAGGCGAGGCCTGTTTGAACAGCTCGGTGTAGGCCAGCGGGCACGTTTCGCCGCGGTAGTTCATGCACAAGGCATTGACGTACGTCGTGAAGCTGATTCCGCTGTAGCGGCCCATGCTGTTGTTGACGTCAGCGTTGAGGATCTGGTTGCCGTACAGGAGCCGTCCCTCGGTGAATTCCGCGCCCGTGATCTTCATGGTGTTGAAGACCTGGATGGTGTTTCCTTTGTAGTTGCTGGTGGCATCCCGGAGGGTATCGGCATCCACGGGAGAGCCGATACCTGCAACTGCATTGTTAGGGACGAACTGACGGGACTGCATGCCCAAGGTGGCGATGGTTCCGACCACCATGACGGCGGCAAGGCCCCGGTAACCGAAGCGCTTCCATCCCAGGATCGCAAGCACAACCAGCACCAAAGTCACGGCCAGCGTGAAGAACTGCCACTTGCCGCCCTCCGGAACCATGGACCAGGCCCGGTAGGTTCCGAAGCCGAGGATCGCGACGGTGATGAACAACCGTTTCTTCCAGGCGGTGGTTTTCAAGCCTGCTGAGGCCACTACGGCGACAAGGACGATCACGCCCAAGTACACGTACTCGATGAGACGGATGGGCCAGCGGAAGACCAGAACCTGTGACGGGGCAAACGTCAGGAGGAAGTAGATACCCGTAATGATATAGATGCTGAAGATCTGGCGGGACCGGTTCCTGAAGCTGCGGAAATCCAACCACGGAAGCAGGGGCAGAACGAACCATGCCAGGTAGCTTGAGGGGACGTTGTCGATGGGAGCCCAGAAGTTGTTGATCCGGGGCCTCATGGACGAGGTGCTCATCGTCAGGAGGGAAGACATGTCCGGCGAGAGGAAGAGATCGTTCAGGATCTCATTCTGCTGACGGACCGTTACGGCAGAGCTGAGGGGCAAGGGGAAGTACACCAGGACGGCAGTCAGGCCCACCAGAGCGCCCACGATGACGATCGGGATGAGGCGTCGCCAGTGCCGCATCAGCATCAGTTCGACGGCCACTGCTGCCAGGACGAGAATGACGCCGATGGCTCCGTAGGGATTGCCGGCTGTCATGGTGAGGAAGCCGAGCAGGAACGGAAGGAAGGGCGAGGTGTTGCGTCGGGCGTAGCGGCGCACTGACCACCAGAAAACCGTGATCCAGGCAAAGGCCATGAGACCGCCGGGCCAGCGGGCCGCCTCGTAGAACAGAGTGAAGCCGCTGAACGGAATCGCTACACCGGCAGCCAGGGCCAGTGGCCTGTTTGACCCGTAGTCCCGGGCGAGCATGTACGTTCCAAAAGCCAACAGGGCAATGAACTGGACGATGATGAAGTAGCTCGCCAGCGACAGGTTCTCGAAGTTGGAGACAATGACCGAGTTGACGATGTTTACGGGATTGAATATCCCGTAACCGACCTCGGCCACAATGTTGCCGCCCACCCAGCCCCCCGGTTCCATCAAGGGGAATCTGCCCGAACGAATCTCCTCACCCATGTGCCGCCACAAGGGAAGGAAGGACTGCATCATGTCGTCCCAGTAGTAGAACGTGGGATTGAAGAGCCTGGGGATGATGGACGAGATGGCCGCGATGATGGCGGTAACAATGCCCCAATGCCAATCATGCTTCATGAAGTAGCGCCGCTTGGTGACAGGCGGGCGCTGGGCAGTGGCCTCGGAGGTTACTGCTGTCATGGTGGTACCTTGCTCCTTAGCGCGCGGCATAAGTTTGATTATTGGCCCGAAGAACGCCCGGGAATCGTAGACACCCGGGCGTGGAAAAGACCCACAGCATCAGCTGGGCTCTGAGGTGGAATCTCCGGGGGTCTTGGAAGCGGACTGCCGCCACCGGAAGTGCACAAAGGCGATTCCTACGCAGAGCAGGTCCGCAACAGTGAACATGATCCGGGAAAGCGCGGCGATTGCGGTTGCGGCACCGGCGCTCATCATCCCCGCCAGGGCAAGGATCAGGATGGCTTCCCGTGCGCCAACTCCAGCGGGCAGCAGGAAGGCCAGCACCCCGAGGGTCATCCCGAGAGCGAGGGCACCGGTGAGGACCAGGAACGTCGCCAGGTCCAGGGTTGCCTCGTGACCTACCAGGATCCACAGGTGCAGGCCGAAGCACAGGTACATGAGGACGCCGAGGATGAAGGCTTTGACCATGGTGTTGGCCTGTATCCGCTCAGGCAGCGGTGGCCGGCGGAATACCTTGAGCACGAAGTTGACCAGGAAGGTCACAACGTTTGGGTTCATCGCCAGAATCACGACGGGGAGGATGACGTACAACCATTGCAGGTTCGGTTCCCGCTGGACAAGGATTGGCAGGGCTGAAGCTCCAACCACCAAAGCTGCGCCGATGGTGATGCCGGTACTGACCAAGGAAGCTACGAAGACCTGGGCCCGCGCGATGCCGTTTTTTCGGCCGAGCTCCATCTGGAGGACGAACGCCCAGACGGAGCCGGGAAGATATTTACCGATCTGGCCTACGAGGTAGATCTGGTTCAGGACCAGGCCCTGCGGCTCGATGTCAACAGACCTCAACAGGCTGGCCATGACAACCCGCCACATGTACATGCCCAGAAGAACCCCGGGGATGAGGGCAAGCAGCGAAAGCAGCACCTGCCACCATTGCAGGGCAAAGACCGTGGCTTGGACCTGTGGCCATTGGACTGCGATGAAGTACACCGCAGCGGCAAAGACGATGACCACCAGGGCGCGACGGGCAAAATCCACCAGTTTGGCTTTGGTGGTCTTGACCGGAGGCTGTTCCAAATTCACGTCGTTGTCGTTCGACGGTGTTTCTGCGATCGATCCCGTCATGGGGCGTGTGTCCCCGCGCTGGGAGCAGCTGCCAGTTCGCTCTTGCGCCGGCGCATGGCAACCAGACCCTTGAACATCTTTACGACGTCGGCAGTCCGGATGGTGGTTTCGCCGGGTTCGTCATCGGGCGCCAAAGTAACGGGCACTTCCACTATGTCGAAGCCCTGCTTTTCGGCGGCGTAGACAACCTGGGTGCTGAAAAGGAAACCAGGATCGTCAAAACGGTCCACCATGTTCCGCAACCAGCCGCCGTCGACGATGAGCGTTCCCTGGGAGTCACCGACCTTGGACCCCAGAATCACCTGTCGGAGAGTCTTGAACCCGAAAGTGGTGAGTCCGCGGAGGGGGCTGCGCTGGATTTTTGAATTTTTGTGCGCTTTGGAACCTATGACCACATGCGGTTTTGGTTCGAGCTTCGCGTCCTCGTCAAGATCATCGGTCCCGAAGGGAAGATCATCGGCGGTCAGGAGGACACGGCGTCCGGAACTGGCCTCGATGCCCCTCCGGTACGCGTTTCCCATCCCTTTTTCGCTTTGGAGAACGTGGAATGTCACGTGTGGAGTGTCCACCGCGTGCTCGCGGGCAACCTTGAGTGTGTTGTCGGAAGATCCGTTCTCCACGATGATGATCTCGGAGTTGCCACTGGTTAGATAGCCGGAAAGGCGCGCCATTGTTGCCGCCAATATCCGTTCTCCGTTATAGACCGGGATCACAACGGAGAGATCCGGTTGGCCTGCCTGGTCGAAAGTCAAGACTCTCCTCGGTAGTTCGTGCCGACGAATTCTTGACGCCAGCCGCAGCCCGCAACTCTGGCGTCACGAGGTCCTTGCAAACCCTCAGTCTAGTTCATTGCGGCAAACGTTCCGTGGAAGCACGGATGCGCTCACCGAACCCAGCCAACGAAAGGGGTGCACCGGATATTCTCCGATGCACCCCTCGAAACGGCAAGCCAGGCTGTTCGCTCCGTTAGGGGAGCGAGGTGAATCCTTGCCAACCGGTTCCTACTTGGCCCCAGGCAAGCCACCCACCGGTGCCATTACCTGGATAGAGCCATAGATTGCCATTGGCGTCCCGGGCGAGGACATCGGACTTGCCGTTGCCGTTGAAATCGCCTGGGCCAAGGAGTGCCGTCATGCCGCCCCACCCGCTGCCGATCTGGGTGCGGGTGCCCCAGCCTCCGCTGCCATTACTGGGGTAGAGCCACAACGCACCGCCGGTGTCTCGAGCCAGGATGTCGGTCTTCCCGTCGCCGTTGAAGTCCCCTGTGCTGAAAATGGAGTTCATGACGTTCCAGCCGGCCCCAACCTGGGTTGCCCCAGCTGTGAACTTACCCAGGCCGTCGCCCTTGTAGAGCCACAGGACGCCGGCAGAATCCCTGGCGAGGAGATCCGATTTGCCGTCGCCGTTGAAATCACCCGGGGCAACAACTGCGGTCATTGCGCTCCAACCACTTCCAACAGAAACTGCCGGCTGCCAACCGCCTGTTCCGTTGCCTTTGAAGAGCCAGAGTTGTCCGGCAGCATCCCGGGCGAAGACGTCGCTCCGGCCGTCTCCGCTGAAGTCCCGCGTTGGAACGATCAGGTTGTAGTTGTTCCACGTGGTTCCGGTGTTGATCTTGCTTAGCCAGCCGCCCGTCCCGTTGCCCGGGTACAGCCACAGCGTTCCGGCCGCGTCCCGCGCCAGGATGTCATTCTTGGCATCGGAGTTGTAGTCCTTCCAGGTGTTGGCTGGGGCAGCAGGCAACGTGTAGGTCTGCGAGGCTACAGCGGACTGGTTTCCGACAGTGTCAACGGCGAAGTACTTCACTGTAGTGGTCGCAGTCGGTGTGACCGTGACCGTGGTGGTACCAACCTGACTGGAGATAGTCGGAGTGGTGTTGTCCGTTGTGTAGTAGATCTTTGCCCCGGACTCCGTAGTCAAAGTGACGCTTTGTCCCAGGGCGAGATTGCCTCCCTGGGGGTTGGCCGTGACAGTTGGCGCAACGTTATCCAACACGTACACCTGTGACTGCGGTGCTGAGGCGTTGTTCGCGGCATCCACTGCGATGTACTTCAGGGTCTTGCTCCCCATCGCAATTGGAGCCGTGTATTGCGGGCTTGCCGTGGTGGGTGTGCTGCCATCTTCGGTGTAGTAGATCTTCGCGTCAGCTTCACTTGCCGTGAGCGTGATCTTGCTCGACGGGCCGTAGGTGCCTCCTATGGGATCTGCTGTCACGGTTGGCGGCGTTGTGTCGGCGACAAAGACCGTGAAGTTCACCCCGGCCACGGTCGTGTTGCCTGCTCCGTCCCGGGCTTCAACTTCGAACCTGTTCGGGCCGTTGGCGATGTCCGCGTAAACCTTCGGTGAGGTGCATGCAGTGAAGGCATCCGTTCCCAACCGGCAGCGGAATCCGGCCACGTCCGGTGAGGTGGAAGCGAACTGGAACTGGTACCCGGCACCCACTGTGGCACCACTGGCGGGGGCGGTGATCGCCACCTGCGGTGCTGTCAGATCCACTGTCACGGTCAAGGCAGCAGCAGGGCCGACGTTTCCGGCAGGATCCGTACTCCGGATCCGCAAGGTGTGTGCACCCGCTGTTGTCAGCGTGAAGGTGTCGCCCGGTACGCAGGCTTTGAAGTCAGCGTCAGCTGTGGAATCGACTGAGCAACTCAGTATCGTTCCTGCTTCGAAGGTCGCGCCGAGTACGGGCTTGCCATTCACCACTTGTCCGCTGTTCGGTGCAGTGAAGACAGGAGCAGCAGGTGCCACTGTGTCCACGGTGAACGTGCGGGAAACGGGAACGCCTGCTGGTGCCGGCCGGACCGAGAATGTTTGTGGTCCGTTTGCCAGAACCGCCGAGGTGTAAGTGCCGGCGGTGCAATCTGTCCAGGCCCCACCTACGGAGCATTCCAAAGCGCTGCCGCTTGGATCGGCACTCACGCCAAAGGTGGGCGTTGTGTCGTTGGTGAAAGCGGTATTGGGTGATTGGGCACCATTGGCGAGCGTCGGGCCCGAAGTGATCTGGGCTTTGACTCCGCCCAGGAGGCTCATCTTTCCTTGTCCGGTAGCCGGCGTGGCGTTCAGCTGTCCAGGATCATCCAGCGCGAGCAACTGCCCGCCCCGCATTCCCAGGCCACTGATCTTGCTGAAGCCCAAGGCCCAGGAGTTGTCCACGACTCCAGTGCTGAGATTCAGCCTGGAGATCTTGTCCTTCCCGGCATCGGCCGCGGTGACGCCACTGCTGGTGCCTGTGTAGATGATGTTGGCTTCGTGGTCATAGAAGATCGCCGAAGCCACGCCCACGTTGTAGGAGGTCAACGGCACATAGTTGGTCATGTCGCCGTCGTCCGGAGCGGAAAATGCGCGGAGTCCAGTGGTTTCCAACACGTAGACGCTGGCGTGTCCGTTGCTGTCCCAACCGGCGGCCACGAGGCCCAGGGCCTTTGTAGTGACAGAGGCGATGGACTCGATGCTCGGATGCTTGATGGTTGGATCAACGATTTTGATGATCGACCGGGCGTTTGCAAAGGAAAGGTAGATGTTGCCGTCCGGGCCGTCGCTGACCGCATTTGGCCTGACATCGCCGTCCAAGACGGTCAGCGTACTGCTGTATTCAAACAGGTCCAACGGGGGATTCCATACGGCCCGCACGAGATGTGCACTGCCCACTGAAGAGTCCGGGATGAAGACAGTCTCGTCACCGTTGCCCACGGAGGCCGGGGTAGGGTCGAGGACCACCGAAACCCCTGGCACCTTTGGGCCAGGGGTGGCTCCCGGCAGGGTGCCGCCGAGGCAGGTCGCCTTTTCCAAGGTGCCGGGCTGGCCGTTGACTGGCTCGGACATCCGGCAGAAACCCGCCACGCTGTCTGAGACCCATACCCGGCCAATGGGGTCAACCACGGCCCCGGCAGGTTTCGTGAGGCCCGTGCCAACCACTTGTCGCTGCTGGTCGGCAAAGGCCGGGGTGCTGGAGACGACGGCGGTCATTCCGGCCGCGGCCAGTGCAGCGGCCGCCAGGATTGTGGTCAGCTTCTTGCCCCGGAGCAGGCGCTGGGAGAATTTCCGGGCTGTGGACTGTTCCATCACGCCACTTCCTTCAGCCACTTGGTCAGGACTGCCGACTGCGGGGCCATGGGGGCCAACGTCAGCGCACCTTTGACTATGGGTGCACCGCCGAGCCCGTACAGCGCCGTACTGATGGTCGGGGGATTGCTACGGGTACATGCCTTGACGATTGCCAAGCAGATATCGGTCCGGGCGCCGGATGCGCCAGCGGCAATGGCAACATTGACTGCGGCGTTTTCTTCGGCTTCCAGAACCTGGGGCTGAGGGCCGACATAGCTGACGCCGACGTCGGCGAATTTCTTGTACTGGGTATTGGCCCAGACTTCAGGAAGGCTCGACAACACTACGAGCGATTTTCCATCGGCCCCGCGGCAGTCAAACTTGTATCTTTTGACCGGTTCCGGTCTTTCGGGCCGAGGAGTGTCGGCATCGCCGGCATTCGTTACGCCCAGCCGGAATGGCTCAACATTTTGCGTGACTTGGACAGAGCAGCCCGTAAGAACGAGACCGGCAAGGCCAAACTGGACGACAGCGCGTCTTGGCATATCCACCGAGGGATCCCCACTTCATTCGGATGCTCCCCAGCTCCGCATGCAGTTGGATTTTCGCCCCAGCCGTTGCCGGCTGCATTACTCCATCTTCTCCCAAATTCCGCATTTGTCACTACTTAAGACGTCTTTTTCTGCAAGAAGAATTCCGGCTTGACCTTCCGGGGCGCCGCCAGCGGCCTTTTGGCTGCCGTCTGGTCCCTTGATGCTCCAAGTGCAGCCATCCGGCGGGGTCTTCCGGAGATGGAATCTTCCCGGTTCCAGGCCGCCGTCGCCTACTACATGCTGACCGTCTCCAGCGCGGGCACCCGCAGCCCATAGGGCAATGATCTTTCCCTGGGGCGCTTTGGGGCACAGCTCGCTTGCTGCCTTCAGCAACTGCCGGCTGCTTCCACCGAAGATGTCCGAAGCAGAATCATCGCTGACGCGGGTACACAGCCCCAGTGCTGCCAGGTAGCTGTCCAGGCCTTGTGCGGGGTCCGTTCCGGGCGCCGCGACGGCAATGACATGGGCCTCGTCATCTGTGGGCTCATAGGGCTGCGGCCCGTCGTAGTTGGCTGTGCAGGAGTCCAGCCGCAGGTAACCCGATGAGGCCCAGACTTCCGCCAGGCTTGAGAATGTGGTCTCGGGGACTGCGTTCAGACTGGCACAGGTATAGGAAAACCGGCCGGAGTCGTCCGGGTCGCCGGCGCCCTGTCCGCTGCCTTGTCCCTGTCCGCCGCCTTGTCCCTGTCCGCTGGTGGGTGCAGCAGAAGTTTCCGACGGCGGCGCGGACTGTGATGGTGACGTCGGGACCGTGGGGGCTGATGTGGAAGGCGCAGTGCTCGAAGGTGTTGCTCCTGGAGCTGAGGAACAGCCCGAAGCAAGCAGCAGCACAGCTGCTGCTACCGCTGCAAGGTTATGAAATCGCATCGTGGCCTCCAGCTCCATGGTTGTCCGGAGCGAATGGCCGGGTCAACAGATTGCCCGGCGAATTGGGTATCGATACCGCTACGAATTGCGCGGCAGAGGTCCGCAGGACGTGCTGCGGTACGTCGAAGGCCCTGGCTTGTTGGCCAAGGCCTTCGACGGAAGTATGCCTGCCTAGGCGAGCATTGAGTTCAGAGTGTTGATGACAGTGGCTTCCACGCCACCAGTACCGCCGAGGAAGTGGCCGATGTGGCCGTAGACGGTCATGGATCCGCCAGCGATTCCAGGGTAGTCAGGATCCCATCCGCCCTCGTAACTGCCGCCCACCGAATAGGGAGGCAGGAATTGGGCGCTGGGCAGGTAGTAGCAGGATTCGTTGCCGTAGCCGCCCACAATGACGCCATTGGCTCCGCCGTACTTTGACCGGAAGTACGCTGCATAGCCACTGACGAGTTCGCCGCCCACTATGCCGATTTTCAGTTGTGGGCTGCCGCCGAATTTCCAAACCTGGAAGGGGCACGTGACGGAGGTGGAGTAGCTTCCGCTGTCGATCCGTCCGATCATCACTTGGGCGTGGCGTCCATACCAGGCCGGATTTCCATCCAGGTTGGGCAGCCTGGACGCGTAGGCCGCGCGCACGGCCGCCAGGTTGCCGGCTGTGGGCGTGATGTCCAGGGGAATCTGTACCTCTTGATAGCTCGTCTGGAGAGGGCTGCCGATGGTCCTTCCGGGGGTCTGCATGGCAATCGAGACGGCCGAACCCAGCTTGGTGGCATACTCGTCGCGAAGTTCCCAGCTGGGTTCGCCCATGGGATTCTGGTCTCCGGCCGCTCCCTGGAGGAAGAGCGCAAAGCAGTTCGTGTTGTTGTTCTCGATGTAGTTGCAGGCCCCCGCCGGGAAATCACCGTCAAAGAGTGTGCGCATGCCGGCAGCTACAGGGTGGCATGCGTAATTGAAAATGACCGCCCTCGCTTTGCCGTTTGCCCGACGCGCGACGATAACGGGAACGGTGTCTTCCAGGTACGGCAGACCTGCCCTGTTGTAAGCGATACTCGCCGTGGTGACTTTGTAGTCGAGAGTCACTGCCGTCTGGGCGTTGTTGAGCGCTTTTTGGGCTGCATCCACGAGGTCGTCTTCGAGCTGTTGGCTGTACGTTTCCACCATGGACAAATCCGACAGGCCGTAGCACATGAACGGGTGGAGGGTATCAACCACCACCGGCCCGTTATGTGTGTGGGTGGATTGGATCAGGATGTCCCCGTTGCTCCAGTTTGCGAGCTGGAGGATTCTCGCCCGGGCGCTTTGATGGAGTGAGTGCGGCAGCGCCAGGATGTCCACGCTCATGATCAGGTTGGGCGAGCCGTTTTCCCAGAGGATTATGGCCCTGGCCCACAGGGATTCGTAAGGTGCACTGCTGGTAGCCTCGCGACCACCGTCGAGGGTCCCGTACCCCGCCATGTATGGGTTGACATCCAACGGTGGGGAAATGCTGACCTTGGCCGTAGAAACGGTAAACGCCATGAAAGATCACTCCTTGATTGTGCGGAATGGTGACCTTCGTTTGCCCCCAAACAAAGCCCGTTTCCCATTGCGCTGAACAGCCAATACGTGAGACCACCTTCATTAGATCACGCAATCCGGAATATGAGGCCTATCCAATGAAGCGAACATCATTTGTTTCATTTGCGATGCTTTGCTACGAAAAACAGAAAGGACCCGCTCGCTCCGTTGTGGAGTTTGCGGGCCCTTCGCCAGTCGACGTTTGTTGGCTGCCTGGCGCTACCTGGATGCGGGGGAGAGGATCTTCAGCCCTGTCCAGCCGGATCCGATGACGCTGGTTGGACCCCATGCACGGTTTTGCCCAACGGGGTAATAGCGGAGCTCCCCGCCAGTTGTTCGACCTATGATGCCGGTTGAACCCGCTCCAGCAAATCCTCGGATTGCGCCAAAGCTGTTAATGACATTCCACCCTGTACCGATGGTTGCCGGAGCTTCCGGGATGAAACTCCCGGTACCGGTCGACCGGTAAAGCATGAGGTCTCCCGAAGCGGTTTTAGCCAGGAGATCGGCGTTTGAGTCCTTGTCGAAATCCATCTGGACTATGTCCAGGCCTGACCAGCCGGTCCCGATCTGGGTGCGCGTTCCAAGTGCCCCGCCTGATGGATTGCCGATCTGGAACAACCGGCCTGCGGGGTCGTATCCCACAATGCTTGGCCGGGGATCGGACTTCTTCCACGTCCCGACGGTCAGCGTCCAGTCCTGCCAGCCTGTACCCAGACTGATGGGAGAGCCGAAGCCGGCCCCCTTGAAGCCCGGGTAGAGTGTCAGCCGGCCGTCACTCCACTGGGCAAGGATGTCCAATGCGCCGTCGCCATTCCAATCAGTCAGGAAGCCCGCCTTCAATCCCGTCCATTGTTTCCCGATCAGTTCGGGAGAGGTGAGTCCGCCGGAACCTGAGCCCGCATACCGGTAAAGATTGCCGTCCTGCCGGATGGCAAGGACATCGGGTTCATCCACGCCCAGTGTTGCCTCGACGTTGACCGGGGCACCACCAATGAGCAGGGCATCGTTCCAGCCGAGACCAGTGAGGAAGCGGTTACCCCACGAGCCGTTCACCGCAGGGTAATAGTAGAGATCGCCGTTGGCGGCACGTGCCTGCAGTCCTTGCGAGCCGGAGCCGTTGAAGCCCGCTGCGGAGCTGACTGAAGTCATGGCGGACCATCCGTTTCCGATGACCCGTGCCGGCTCTGTAAGGAAGGACCCGAGCCCGTTGCTGCGGAACAACCGCATCGTTCCGTCGCCTGTTCTGGAGACGAGGTCCTGGCTGCCATCGCCGTCAAAGTCCAGGAGATTGAACTGGTGCCCACTGAATCCGGTACCTATCAGGACACCGCCGCCCAGAGCACCGCCCGAGGCGTTCTGGTATCGGTACAGGTTGCCGCTGCCGTCCTGGCCAATGACTCCAGGGAAGGCATCCTTCGAGTTCCACCATCCGGTGGCAAGCGACATTTCCTGCCAGCCGCTGCCCACTTGGATGGGCGTGCTGAAGCCGCCGCCGGAAGTGCCGCGGAAAACCTGGAGTGTTCCGTCGGCCCATTGGGCCAGGATGTCCTGGACTCCGTCCTGGTTCCAGTCAACGACGTGGACGGAGAGGGCGTTGCCCCAGCCGGAGCCGATGGTCACGGGCCCGGAGATACGTCCCTGGCCGTCGGCTGGAAAATTATCGAGTCGTCCCGAAGGCATCACCGCAAGCACATCCGCTCCGGAACGGATGGAGGGATTCGAAGGGGTCGGAACACCCCGGGCAAAGGTACGGAGCTCATCAAAGGTGCCGTTGAAGATGTTCGAGTCGCCTTCGAAGGGGCCCGTGCTGCTGTACTGCCACATTGAGTAGTCGTTCCAACTGGCCGGCAGCGAGCCCGGCGAATTGGTGGGATTGTTCCAATAGGAAGCAATCCACAACGGGTAGCTCCCAAAGGTGCTGTTGCCTACGCAGGTATTCCACCAGTCGGTCGTGCTGTAGATGACGGGGAATCGACCGGTCAAGGCCTTGACGGTGTTGCCGAAGTCGGCAGCCCACTGACCCAGTTGGGCCTTGGACATGTCGTAGCACGTGTTGCCGAAATAGAAGCCGTTGATGGTCCGGCCCGCGTAGGGGTTGTACTCAATGTCAAGCACCGGAGGAAGAGTGTAGCCGTCGGCCGACCAGCCACCTCCATTCGCTACGAAGTACCTGGCTTGGTCTGCTCCGGATGACCAGTTCGGGATGGCGAAGTGATACGCGCCGCGAACCATGCCAACATTCCGTGAACCGTTGTATTGCTGGGTGTAGTTCTCGTTGAGGTAGTAGTTTCCCTCGGAAGCCTTGACGTAGGCCCACCGGGAGCCTTGGCTCCATTGGCTTTGCCAGTCGACGTTGCCCTGGTGTGCGCTCACGTCCTGCCCTTGGATTCCAATGGTGGGCCGCCAGTGGCCTGTGTCTGCCGCCATCGGTACCGTGGCCTTGACCGCTGCTCCTACGGCCTTGCCTCGGGCCGGTGCCGCCGCCTCTTTATCCTGTTTGTTCGTCACGACCCTCGGGGAGCGCTGGCCCATTTCCGCGCCGCCGGCCGGGATGGCGGCGCGCATGGCGGCCTTCATACTCTCGGCGTCGGGTGCGTCACCAGGCATGGACTTGGGTTTTGTGGCCTGCGCTTCGGCTTTGCCGGCCGGGTCAGGCGCAGGTTGGGACGCTACACCGGGTGTAAGTTCGACGCCGGTGATCGGCGCTTGCTGGTCAGGGAGCTTTCCTTGCCGTGGTGTGCTTTCAACCGGAGGTGAAGCCGGGCCATTCCCAGCCGGCTGGGGGCCCTGAGATGATCCGCCGCCAGGAGCCTCAGAAGTGGGCGCCGGCTGCGGACCGGATGTCTGTGCCCATGCGGGCGCGCAAAGGAAACTGCCTGCCGTAAGGGCGACGGTGAGCGCCAGCCCTGCCCGCACCATGGGGATGCGTCCGACCGGGTCCAAAAATTTACGTTTCATCATCACATCCGGCCCTGTACCGCGGCTCAGCGGTGCATGGTGTGGCTTAGGGACAAGCTCCGGGGCGCCTGCGCGTGAGACCAAAGGCCAGCTCCTAACGGGCTTTACCCTAACATTCTGAAACAGGAGTGACTAGTGGGATTCACGATGCCCCCGGGACCAGTGATCCCAAGTTATCCACATGCCGTCCGGACTGACTTGAGGCGGACCTTGGGCTCGCTTAGCGTAAGTCACTCGAGATGCGCCTCTCGTTTACGCAATCGTGACCATCGGGGGAGAGCTGTGGATGCTGTAAGGATCGTCGAGGGGGAGGTCAGGGAGCTCATCCGGCGTCGTGGCCTGGATCCACTGGAACAGGCTGGTGATGTCCGAAGCCTGGTGGACGCGGCAGTCAACGACTACGACGAACGGGCCCTCCTCGCTCCGCTTCCTCCCTTGGGTCACCTCGAGTCGGCGCGTCGTCTGATTTACGACGCTGTCGCGGGGTTCGGGCCATTGCAGCCGTTTCTGGACGATGAGTCGATCGAGGAGCTTTGGATCAATGCTCCCCACGAGGTCTACGTGGCCCGAAATGGTGAATCCGAGCTGACTACGATCAGCCTCACTGAGCAGCAGGTCCGGGACCTGGTAGAGAGAATGCTTAAGACTTCCGGACGACGACTGGACTTGTCATCGCCCTTCGTGGACGCCGCACTTCCGGACGGTTCGAGGCTGCATGTGGCAATCCCGGACATCACCCGGAGGCACTGGGCGGTGAACATCAGGAAGTTCACCGCGCGCGCCAGCCGCCTGGAGCACTTGGTAGAGCTCGGCAGCCTGACACCACAAGCTGCGAGGTTCCTGGGCGCGGCAGTAGCGAGCGGCCTCAACATTCTTGTCTCCGGCGCCACGCAGGCGGGAAAGACCACCCTTCTCAATTGCCTGGGAGCGCACATAGGTTCACGCGAGCGGGTCATCACTGTGGAGGAAATCTTTGAACTCCAGCTTCCCTTACGGGATGTCATAGGACTTCAGTGCCGTCAACCGAATCTGGAGGGTGAGGGCGAAATCCCTTTGCGGCGGCTCGTCAAGGAAGCCCTTCGAATGCGGCCGGACAGGCTCATTGTGGGCGAAGTCCGCGAAGCCGAAAGCCTGGACATGCTCATCGCCCTCAACTCCGGGCTTCCCGGTATGTGCACTGTGCATGCCAATTCTGCCCACGACGCCGTAACCAAGATCTGCACATTGCCCCTTCTCGCCGGAGCCAACATTGCCAGTGCCTTTGTGGTCCCCACAGTGGCGTCGTGCATTGATCTGGTGGTGCATTGCGGCAGGCATCCGACAGGGAAAAGGCAGATAACGGAGGTCCTCGCTTTGGGGCGGAGGGTTGAAAACGGGATCATCGAATCCTCCACTGTCTTTGGGATGTCAGCAGGCCAACTGCAGCCGAGGCCCAACGCGATGCCCGCTGCGGAAAAGTTTGCCCGCGCAGGCTTCGACGTCTCCGCGCTGTTGGAGGTGAACTGATGCCGCCTCTCCTGGGCATTCTGTGTGGCTTGGGGCTTTTCCTTATCTGGTGGTCCACCTGGGATCAACCGACAGCCAGGCCACGGAAAAAGAAACGACGCCGCCTGGACCAATTGCTTTTGTCAGCAGGGATTGAAAAGGTCACAGGATCTGCCTTGCTCCTCAGCTGCGGGGGTTTTGGGTGTGCAGTCATGGCGGTCTTCTTCCTCATCACAAGGGCGCCGGTGGTCGCGCTATGCTTCGGGTTGTTCGGTTCCTGGACCCCCTTGGCAATCGTGAGGCGGAGGGCGCGAAAGCGTCGTGCGGCGCTTCGCTTGTTGTGGCCGGATGTCGTGGACCACCTGCGCTCGGCTATTCGCGCTGGCCTTGCCCTGCCTGAAGCGCTCATTCAGCTTGGATCCAAAGGACCGGAGGAATTGCGGCCGCTTTTCCTGGATTTTGGTGCCGACTACCGCTCCGGTGGGCATTTTGAGACTGCGTTGGACAGGCTTAAGGACCGTCTCGCGGACCCGGTGGCCGATCGCATCATTGAAGCCCTTCGAATGACCCGCGAGGTTGGCGGATCCGACCTGGGCCGAATGCTGGGGACTTTGTCCGACTTCCTCAGGGACAACTCCCGCACCCGGAGTGAGCTGGAAGCCAGGCAATCATGGACCGTCAACGCTGCGAGGTTGGCAGTCGCGGCCCCGTGGATCGTCCTGGTGTTGATGGCCAGCCGTCCGGAAGCGATGCCGGCCTACAACTCAACCGTGGGAGCAATGGTGCTTCTCGCTGGCTTGCTGGTTTCCGTGTGCTGCTATTCCTTGATGCTTCGTATTGGTGCGTTGCCTGATGATGAACGCGTTCTGCGATGAGTACGTCGACTGCTTGGGCCGCGGTCTCCGGCGCCGTCCTTGGAATTGGATGCTGGCTCGTCTTGACGCGTCTGCCGTTCCTGCGGGGAATGACTTTTACGGAGCGCATCAGCCCTCAGCTGAAATCCAGGAACCTCGAGTCACGCCTCCTGCTTGCGCAAGAGCCGGACCTCACACCTTTTGGAACATTGGAACGAATCCTTCGCCCCATCTTTCGGGACGCGGTGAAAAACATGTCGCGGTTGAACGTTGGCTCCGCCGTCGCGGCAAAGAGGCTGGCCCGCTCCGGGTCCTCCAAAACGATCCTTGACTACAGGGTCGAGCAGATCCTTTGGGCCAGCGGAGGTCTGGTCGTGGCGTTGCTCGTGGTCACAGCACGCGCGGCATCCGGGCAGTTCAATCCGGCGGTGTCCTGCGTCTTGGTAGTTGGGGCCGCCTTGGGAGGGTATGTGCTCCGCGACATGGTTCTGGGGCAGCAGATCAAGCGACGTGAGAGAAGGATGCTGTCCGAGTTTCCAAGCCTTGCTGAGCTGATGGCTCTGGCCGTAGCTGCGGGCGAAAGCGCAATGGGCGCGATGGACCGGGTGAGCCGTAGCTCCCAAGGGGAACTCTCCAACGAGTTCGCGCTGATTCTTGCGGATGCCCGGTCCGGCAAGCCTCTGGCGGAAGCACTTCAGTCCTTTTCCAGCCGCGCAGAGTTACCACCACTGGTCAGGTTCTTTGATGGCTTGGTGGTGGCTGTCGAACGCGGGACCCCACTGGCAGATGTGCTTCGGGCACAGGCCGCCGATGTCCGGGATGCCGCCAAGCGGGAGCTGATGGAATCCGCAGGCCGCAAGGAGATAGCCATGATGGTGCCCCTCGTCTTCGGTGTGCTGCCACTAACGGTCGTGTTTGCCGCTTTTCCAGCCATCGCAGCCCTGCAGATGAGCCTCTAGTCCCTTGCATCTCCTCCTGCAGGAATGCGGCCCGGAACAAGCGGGAGCAGCAGCGCGCCACAGTCACAACACAGCAATACAGCAACAACACAGCATCACTGTCACACAGCACCACAGCGACAACGCCGTATCACCGTTATTGGGGAGAATCATGAAAACATTTGCCAGCAGGTCGCCCATTGCACCAGTCCGTACCGTGTCGGGGCGGGCTTTGCTCACTGACTTCGTTTTGCGGGCGGCACCGCAGCCAGAGGAGCAAGAACGAGGAGACGTGCCTGGATGGGTCATGATCACACTCATGTCAGCGGTCTTGGTCGCTGGACTTCTTGCCCTCGCCACACCTGCCTTGAATGACTTGTTCACTCAGGCCATGTCGAAGGTGGGCAAATAGGCCGCGTGGAGGGGCAGGCCCTGTTCTCCACTGTCCTTCGCCCTTCAGGCTCGACCCGAGCCACCCGAGAACAAGGAACGGCTGTGGTGGACTTCGTATTGGTTGGAGCGCTGTTGACCCTACTCTGCATGTCGGTCATTCAACTGATGCTGGTGTTGCATGTACGCAACACGCTCGTTGACGCTGCAGCTTCGGGAGCGAGGTACGGCGCGCTGGCCGACCGGACGTCATCGGAGGCAAAAGCCCGGACGGCGGAGCTGATTACCGCGGCCCTGAACGAGGGTTTCGCGCAAAGCATTACCTCGAGCGAAGAGGTAATGGACGGCATCCGCATTCTGGAGGTGACGGTAAAGGCGCCGATGCCGGTCCTCGGGTTGGTTGGACCTGAAGGCCTGATGGAGGTGCACGGCCATGCCGCCCTTCCTGGTTGAAGCGGCACAGTCATTTGGCAAAGCGCTCCGGCTAAGGATGTGCTACGTCCTGTGCTTATCCGAACTGTCGGTCGAAGGGCGCGACCGGAACATCGAAGGACAAAGGGGGAGCGCCGTCGTGGAATTTACCTTTCTCGCAGTCCTGTTGATGGTGCCACTGATTTACTTCGTGGTGACCATTGGGCAAATCCAGGGGGCATCGTTTGGAGTGGTCGGAGCGGCCGACCAGGCCGCGAAAGTTTTCGTCCTTCAGCACGACCCGGCAAGCGCGAGGAAAGCGGCGGAGCAGTCCGTAATTGTGGCCCTGGCCGACTACGGGCATACGCCGGATCAGGCCACCGTGGAGATTTCGTGTGATCGGGAAAATTGTCTGACAGCAGGGGCAAGTGTCACCGTTACTGTCCACGTCGATGTTCTGCTTCCCATGGTCCCGTTCGGTGACACCCTGAAGCTCAGTGCCAGTAAGGTATCCGCCTCGGCCACGCAGATAGTGGGTCGCTACCAATGACGCGGAAACAAAAGGTAAGAAGCCCTCGACCCCTCACGGCGTCCAGGCCTCCCGGGGGACGCAGATACGGCGGCCCGCATCGCTTTGGCATTCTGCCTCGCAATGGCGTCCTCCACCGCGATGACGGGCAAATTACAGTGCTGATTCTCGGATATGTGGTGCTGGCACTGCTCCTGGCCACAGTGGTGATGGCCGCTTCCTCCGTGTACCTGGAACACAAGAAGCTCTTGTCCTTGGCTGACGGAGCCGCGCTCGCAGCCGCAGACTCGTACCTGGTGGGTGACCTGGAGGGCGGGAGCCTACCTGCTGTTTCTCTGATGGATGACCGGGTGCTGGCGGCTGCAGGCTCATATCTTGGGAAAAGCAACGCCTTCGCGGGCCACGAGCGATTGGAAGTGGGGGAGGGAACCGGGAGTGAGCCTGGCGGGACGGCAGTGGTGGTTCTCAGGTCTGTCGCCCACCCGCCGGTGATCAGCTTCCTGGTGCCGGATGGAATCGTCGTCGAGGCCAGGGCGACGGCGCGGTCGAGGCTCACGCAGTAATGAATCTACGGACAAAAGCCGGACAGCCAAGGGAGCCTGATGGATAGCGTACGCTGGGATAACCATGGCTGACATAGATTTTCCCGCAGAAATCCGCGCACTTCGAGCAACTTACGGCTCCATCGAAAACGTCACTGACGTTGACGCTCTCAAGGCTGAAATCGCCGAATTGAGCGAGCAGGCCGGGGCCCCGGACCTCTGGGATGACCCCGCATCGGCCCAGGTGGTGACATCCCGTTTGTCACACCGCCAATCGGAAGTCGAACGACTCGAAAAGCTCGCAGCCCGGATTGACGACCTCGAGGTCCTGGTCGAACTTGGGCAGGATGAAGGCGACGAAGCCTCAATGGCCGAGGCCGCCAAAGAGCTGGCGTCCATCCGCAAAGCCCTCGCGGAGCTTGAGGTAGTCACCTTGCTCTCGGGCGAGTACGACGAACGCGAAGCCGTGGTGACCATCAGGGCCGGAGCGGGTGGAGTCGATGCAGCCGACTTTGCCGAGATGCTGATGAGAATGTACTTGCGGTGGGCTGAACGCCACGGTTATCCCACCACGGTGATGGACACGTCCTACGCGGAAGAAGCCGGCCTGAAGTCCGCTACGTTCGAGGTCAAGGCCCCCTACGCCTTCGGCACGCTGAGTGTGGAAGCCGGCACTCACCGGCTGGTGCGCATCAGTCCGTTCGACAACCAGGGTCGCCGGCAGACATCCTTTGCAGCCGTTGAGGTCATCCCGTTGATCGAGCAGACGGATTCAATCGAAATACCCGACAACGAGATCCGGGTTGACGTCTTCCGTTCCTCCGGCCCGGGCGGGCAGTCCGTTAACACCACTGACTCCGCAGTACGCTTGACCCACATTCCCACGGGCATTGTGGTCTCCATGCAGAACGAAAAGTCCCAGCTCCAGAACCGGGCAGCCGCCATGCGCGTGCTGCAGTCCCGTTTGCTCCTGGTTAAGAAGGAACAGCAGGACGCAGAGAAGAAGGCACTGGCAGGGGACGTCAAAGCCTCATGGGGCGACCAGATGCGCTCCTACGTGCTGAACCCCTACCAGATGGTCAAGGATCTGCGGACCGAACACGAAGTGGGCAACACTTCTGCCGTGCTGGATGGCGACATTGATGACTTCATCGACGCCGGCATCCGTTGGCGCACCGGTAACCGCAACGCAGCGGCCAACCAGTAAGACGCAGCAGCCAGCCAATAAGCAGGAGGCTGGCAGAGGGCTCCCAGACTCGGCCCTTATTACGCGACACGCCCCCGAAAGCCCCGTAATGCTGGCCTACCCGTGCGTATAGTCGAGTGGCCGGTGCTCTCACTTCCCCCATCGAAAGCCCGCGCTCCGGCTGTTGGACTGGGCGACTCATGTCATGTCCGGCGGGGTACTAAGGGCCATGATCAGATTTGAGAATGTCACCAAGGTCTACGAGCAGAATGCCCGACCGGCGCTCGATTCTGTCAGCCTTGAGATCAACCGAGGCGAATTTACGTTCCTTGTGGGCGCCTCTGGTTCGGGCAAATCCACTTTCCTGCGGTTGATCCTTAAGGAAGACAAGGCCTCAGCCGGATCCGTGTACGTTGCCGGCCAGAATGTCGCCAACATTTCGAGTTGGCGTGTGCCCAAGCTGCGCCGTGGGATTGGCGTGGTGTTCCAGGATTTCCGCCTGCTGCCGCAAAAGAACGTTTTCGCCAACGTCGCCTTCGCCATGCAGGTCATCGGGAAGAGCCGCTCCATTATTCGCGAAACGGTCCCCGAGGTCTTGAAGACCGTGGGCCTTGAAGGCAAGGAACGGCGCATGCCGCACGAGCTTTCCGGTGGCGAGCAGCAGCGGGTCGCGATCGCGCGCGCCGTCGTCAACCGTCCGGGAATCCTCCTTGCCGACGAACCGACCGGAAACCTGGACCCTATTACCTCGATGGGAATCATGGGCGTCCTGGACAAGATCAACCAGAACGGCACCACTGTGGTCATGGCCACCCACGATGACGACATTGTCAACGAAATGCGCCGCCGCGTTGTGGAGCTCAAGAACGGAAAGGTCATTCGCGACGAAGCGAAGGCCCTGTACACGTCAATGATTCCGGTAGTCGGCGAATCGCGCCGATTGCGGGACGCCAGCGGCGAAGAACTCGACCGCGCGCAGGGGGCACAGCTGTGAGGCTCCTTTTCATCCTCGGGGAAATCGGCAGCGGTCTGCGCCGAAACCTGTCCATGGTTATCTCCGTTGTGCTCGTGACCTTTGTTTCGCTGACCTTTGTTGGTGCGGCGGGAATGCTGCAGATGCAGATCAACCAGATGAAGGGCTACTGGTACGACAAAGTCCAGGTGGCGGTCTTCCTCTGCAACGACGGTTCGACGGCGGTCGGCTGCGCGTCGGGACCGGCGACGAAGGAGCAGCAGGAAAACCTCCAGGCCATGTTGGAGTCTCCTGCGGTGAAGCAGTACATCAACGATTTCCAGTTCGAATCCCAGGCCGAGGCGTACAAGCACTTCAAGGAACAGTTCTCGAACTCTCCGATCGTTGATTCGGTATCAGAGGACCAGTTGCCGGCCTCATTCCGTATCAACATGAAGAACCCGGAAAAGTACCAGATCATCAGCGAGACGTTCTCCTCCCAGCCAGGGGTTGAAACAGTCAGCGACCAGAGACAGGTCCTGGAACGGATCTTCTCGTGGATGAACGGAGCCTCGGTAGCGGCTGTCGGCGTGGCCGCGGTGATGATTTTCTGCGCGGTCCTCCTGATAACCACCACCATCCGGCTATCGGCCTTCAGCCGACGGCGGGAGACGGGCATCATGCGACTGGTAGGCGCTTCAAAGACGGTGATTCAGCTGCCGTTCATCCTTGAAGGTGTCATAGCCGCCGTCGTTGGAGCGGTTTTGGCCTCTGTTACCCTGTGGCTGATGGCGCACTTCTGGCTCAACGGCGACCTTTCACGGCAATTCCTGAATACTCCGTTTATCTCCTCCACCCAGGTCCTGGTGATCGCCCCTGTGCTCATCGCCCTGGGCGCGGGCCTGGCGGGGATCTCGTCGCTGTTGACTCTCCGGCGATACCTGAAGGTTTAGCCATGAAGACCATGTCCCTCGGACTTACCACTGCTGCAAGCGAAAAGGATTCCTGATGACCACGTTGGACCCGAACTCCCTGCGTCGGCGCTTTGCGTCGGGCCAGGCTCGGATGCTGGGTGCCGTCCTCGCCGTCGGGCTGGCTGTCAGTCTCCTGTCGGGAGCGCCTGCAGCGCATGCGGACAACCTCGAAGACCAGCAGGCCGCACTGGAAGCAGAGGCGGCACGGGTCCAGGCATCCTTGGAGTTCGTCGACTCGAATATTGCGAAGGCTGCCGGCGATCTTGTGATCTACCAGGGCCGCCTTCCCGGCGCCCAGCAGGCTTTGCTTGAAGCGCAGGGCCGCGTCGCGAGTGCCGTCAAGGAAGTGGAGGCTTTGGCCGCCAGGGTGGAACTCGCCCAGCAGAACAAGGCCAAGATCACCGAGCAGCTGGAAAACGACAAGCAGAAGATCACTGATACCAAGAAGCTGATCGGGCAGATCGCGTCGCAGGCCTACAAGTCCGGCGGCGTGCCCACGAATGTCGCCCTCTTGTTCGGTTCCAGCGAGTCCGGCAACCTGACCGAGTCCATGGATCTCGCTGACCAGGCCATGCGAAGCCAGAACGCGGCCATGACCAAACTGACCCAGCAGAACGCCACTAACGTGAACTCGCAAGCGCGACTGGTGGCGGTCGAGGAAGAAATCCAGGATCTCAAGGCCAAGGCAGACGCGGCACTTGAGCGGGAGAAATCAGCACGGGACGAGGCAGCCAGCAAGAAGGCTGAAGTGGACAAGCTGATCGAGGACACCACGCGCCTCAACGGACAGTTGCAAGCGGCCAAGCCGGGGATTGAAGCGAACCTCGCGCGGGTGAAGGCGGAACAGGACACTGTTGCTGCCGAGATCGTCGAGCGTGACCGCAAACTGCGGGAAGCCTGGGAAGCGGAGCAGCGCCGGCTCGCCGCCGAAGCAGAAGCCGCGGCCGCTGCGGCAGCCGCTGCCGCCGGACGCCCGGCACCTCCTGAAGCTCCTTATGTTCCGCCGGCTGCCGGTTCGCCGTCGGCGTTCGGCCTGCGCCATCCCTTCGCCAGCTATGTTCCGATCACCTCGGGCTTCGGATGGCGCGCGACGCCGCCCGGCACCATCGACTTCTACGGCACCGGCGGTTACATGCACACCGGCATCGACTTCGGCGCCCCGTGCGGGACTCCCGTTTACGCCGCAGCCGCAGGTGAGGTCTTCAACTCAGGCTGGAACTCTGCCGACGGCGGTGGATGGCGCGTCAAGCTGTCCCACGGTGTGGTGCAAGGCAACTCGCTGACCACGATTTACTACCACAACAGCAGCATCGTGGTGGCGAACGGGCAGAGGGTCGCGCAGGGCCAGCTCATTGCTTACTCGGGCAGCACGGGTAACTCCACAGGCTGCCACGCGCACTTCGAAACTTGGCTGAACGGTACAGCGGTGGATCCCATGACCCTTCTGTAGGGTCCGGGAAACGGCCCGCTCTGGCGTACACTGGTTCAAATCCGCAACTAACAAGGAGTTCTACCGTGCCCAAGGAAAGTGGCCGTAAGGTAGTGGCCACCAATCGGAAGGCCCGGCACAACTACCTCATCCTGGATACCTACGAGGCCGGCATCGCGCTGATGGGGACAGAAGTGAAGTCCCTCCGCGAAGGCCACGCTTCAATGGTTGACGGGTTCTGCACCTTCTACAACGACGAGTTGTGGATGGAAGGTATCCATATCCCCGAGTACCACCAGGGGAGCTGGACCAACCATGCCGCGCGCCGGCGTCGCAAGCTCCTGTTGCACCGCGATGAACTGGACAAGATCTCGCAGAAGATCCGCGAGTCCGGCTTCACGGTAGTTCCGCTGCAGTTGTACTTCCTGGACGGACGGGCGAAGGTTGAAATCGCCATTGCCCGGGGTAAAAAGGACTACGACAAGAGGCAAACCCTGCGTGAGCAGCAGGACAAGCGCGAATCCCTCCGCGAGCTGCGTGAACGCAATCGTCGGTAGGAACGAGCATGTACCAGGGGGAATTACTTGCCTGCTGGATGCGTTATGATGAGTAGTCCGACAGGAGATTAACCTTTCTGTCGGGTTTGGTAACAAAATACGGGGATGATCGGTTTCGACGATGTTAGTCGCGACAGGTGAAGCGGGCCGAGGATGCAGAATTATCTCGTAAACGCTGTCTGCAAACCAATAAGTGCCGAATCTAAGCGCACTGACTTCGCTCTCGCTGCCTAAGCAGTAAGACAGTCCGTCAGCCCGGGGTTGCTATCGCCCCGGTTCCTGGCGTCATTTAGATAGCCACTGCTGTTTGCCTTCGTCATTGAGGTAAACGGGACTCTTAGATGACTGGGCCCGGATCAGCTACCTGTTTGCAGGATGGCTGGGGCCGAGAAAATCCGACGCAAACTGCGCCCGGAGAAGCCCTGACAACACGACATCGGACGGGGGTTCAATTCCCCCCATCTCCACCCCTGGGAAAGCCCCTGGACCCTCGCGGTCTAGGGGCTTTCCTGTGCCCCGAACCGGATGCGTTCACCTAAGGCGTACTGCGGCAAGGACTACCTGCATTCCGTGGATCGTTGAAGTGGATAGGCGCATCGCCCGGCAGGCGGCGGAAGGCGCCGGAGGCAGCGGGAGGCACAAAATGAGCATGGAGCCGGAATTCGTTCAGGATCCGGATGAGCAGCAAGCCTTGGACGCCTACTCGCAAGTGGTTATCCGGGTGGCCGAGTCCGTGACACCCCATGTCGCCGCCATCGAAATGATGAGCACAGGCCGCAGGGGCCAGGTCCGGGTCGGCAGCGGGTCCGCAGTGGTCTTCACCGCTGATGGATACATGCTGACCAACGCCCACGTGGTGGCCGGCCTCCAGTCCGGCAGGGCCGTCTTTGCCGATGGCAAGCATACTGACGTGGAGCTGGTGGGCGCAGATCCGTTGTCTGACCTGGCCGTAGTCCGCGGCTTGAAATCCACACCGCCGCCGGCCCTGCTGGGCGACGCCGATTCCTTGCGGGTAGGTCAACTGGTGGTCGCCGTGGGCAATCCCCTGGGGTTGTCCGGCTCAGTGACCGCCGGCGTGGTGAGCGGCCTGGGAAGATCCATCCCTGTCCGTGCAGGCGAGCACAGGAGGGTCATCGAGGACGTCATCCAAACCGATGCAGCGCTGAACCCGGGAAACTCCGGCGGTGCACTGGCGGATACCAAGGGACGCATCGTGGGAATCAACACTGCCGTGGCAGGTCTGGGGCTGGGCCTGGCGGTGCCCATCAATACGACAACGCAACGCATCATCGCCTCCCTGCTGAGGGATGGCCGAGTGCGCCGTGCCTATCTGGGCCTGGTGAGCACCCCAATTCCGCTGGATGCAAGCGCAGTGGTGAGGACCGGCCAGAAGGAAGGCCTGAGGGTGGTGGAGGTCATTTCCAATTCGCCCGCCGAGAAGTCCGGATTACTGGCGGGGGACCTCGTGCTCCGGGCGCAGGGCAGGGCCGTGTCCAGCGCGGAAAGCCTGCAGAAACTGCTGTTCGAGGGTGCTATCGGGCAAGCTTTTCCGCTGACAGTACTACGGGACGGCAAAACTGTTCAGCTCACGGCCTATCCATCGGAAATGAGCCAGCAGTGAAGGTTGCCTAGGCTTTGTTCTCCGGAACATCCACGACGCCGACAAAGCGGCTGCCGACGCCTTCGTACTCGCTCCGGACCTCGCCCAGGAAGAGTTTCGGGAGTTCACTGTTCCGGTGGGTTCCGCAGAAGACGAAGGAAAAGTCCGGCCACCATTTCTTGGGTCGGACAGCCTCGGAATAGCCGCAGACGGCGCAGGTGAGGTGGACCCAGACAGGTCGCTTTCCTGTTCTGTTGGCCCGGGACTGTGCCAGCCAGGCCGGCGGATTGTCCTGAAGGTCGCGGAGCTCGGCTTCGGAGAGTCGGGACGGAATGCCGTGGCGCTGAGCCATTTCCATCGAAATATCAAGGGCCAAAGCGGCATCACGTCTGCTGATCACCATTCAACGATACGGGACTTACGCGGCGTAGGCTGTGCACATGACTGACGCTCCTGTCCTGTTGCCGAGTACACCCCTCCAAAAACGGGTCCTTGTGGTGGCAATCGTGGCGTCGTTCATTGCCATCCTGGACGGCTTTGTGGTGAATCTCGCACTGCCCGCCATCGGCCGGGAGCTGGGTGGCGGCCTGGTGATACAGCAATGGGTGGTGGACGCGTACCTGCTCACGCTGGGGGCTTTGATTCTGGTGGCGGGGTCTTTGTCAGACCATTTCGGGCGGGCACGGATCCTTGAATGGGGCCTGGCAGGCTTCGCCGTCACGTCGATGCTCTGCGGCTTGGCGTGGAGCGGTGAAGTCCTGGTGGTCTCACGGGCCCTCCAAGGGATCGCAGGTGCGCTCCTGGTGCCAAGTTCGCTGGCCATGATCATCACGTCGTTCTCCGGGCCGGCGCAATCGAAGGCCATCGGCCAGTGGTCAGGATGGACCAGCGCGGCGGCCATTGTTGGTCCGCTGATCGGTGGCGCCGCCGTCGATCTTCTGTCCTGGCGGGTCATCTTCTTCATCAATGTGGTTCCGGCCTTGGCCATCTGGCCCATGCTCGCCGGTCTTCGCGCCTCCGACGCCGCCAGGGACAAGACGAAGCGGATCGACTATCTTGGGGCGTTCCTGGCCATGGTTGCTTTAGGCGGTCCGGTCTTCGCGTTCATCGAGCAGGGACGCATGGGATGGGGGAGTCCGCAGGTGTGGGTGCCCCTGATTCTCGGTGTGCTGGCCATGGTCCTGTTCTTGTTCCACGAAGGCAGGACGCCCGAGCCCATGCTGCCGCTCGGACTGTTCAGGATCCGCAATTTTGCCTGGGGCAACGTCGGCACCTTGGCCATCTATGCCGGAATATCCCTCGGTTTCTTCGTGTTGGGAATCTATTTGCAGCAAGTAGGCGGGCTGGGTGCCACCGTGGCTGGCATGGCTTTGCTCCCGGGCACCGTCATCCTGATGCTGGGAGCCTCTTACTTTGGTGGCCTGGCCGGCAAGTACGGTCCTCGATGGTTCATGACGATCGGTCCGTTGCTGTGCGGTGTGGGCTTCCTGATGTCCCTGTCCGTGCAGGAGCCCCTCAATTACTGGACGCAGGTGCTGCCCGGCCAGATTGTCTTCGGCCTGGGGTTGGCGACGCTCGTAGCGCCTCTGACGGCCGCGATCCTCGGCGCTGTTCCGCCGACGGAAGCCGGAATCGGCTCTGCCGTCAACAACGCGGTTGCCCGTATCGCAGGCCTTATTTCGATCGCTTTCGCGGGTGTGATCGTGGGGCCGGTTTTCACCAGGCAAGGGCTGTACAACGCCTTGGTGGTGACCGCCCTGCTGTTCCTGGCCGGCGCGGTGGCGTCCGCCGTCGGGATCCGTAACCCGCCACGCGAGGCGGCGGCTGCTGCTGAACGGGAACCGGATGCGGCGTCCGACGACGGCGGTCCGGCCGGGCAGCCCGGCTGACCACCCGTGCGGCAAGGGTCAGCTGGCCGGGAGCACGCAGCCTTGGTGGGTGCCGGCACTCTTCACCCACAGCGCGGAGGCGACTTCATCTGCCAGGTCAAACTCCCGACCGGCAGCGCCGCTGCCTATCCGGACCACCAATGCCCCGCCGAAAGGCTTGCGCCCCATCACTTCAACGGGTGCGTCGAGCGCGATGTCCTCTGCGGCAAGGTACCGGAGGAGTTCGGGGTTTTCGTCGCTGATGCGGGTTATGCGGCCCGAGTGGCCCTGGTCGAGTTCGATCATGCGGTACGCATGCGGCAAGTCAACGGCACCGTCCGCTGACGGGATCGGATCGCCGTGGGGGTCCCGCACGGGGTGGCCGAGCTTGGCTGACATGCGTTCGATGAAGGTGTCGGACACCGCATGCTCCAGCATCTCGGCTTCGTCGTGGACCTCGTCCCAGCTGTAGCCGAGTTCCTCCACCAGGTACGTCTCAATGAGGCGGTGCCTGCGAACCATCGAAAGAGCGAGGCGCATGCCTTCGGAGGTCAAACGGATGGCGCTGTAGGGCTGATGGTCAACGAGGCCTTGGTCCTTGAGCTTTCGCACCATTTCCGACACCGAGGAATTGGCGACCCCGAGCCGCAGGGCAAGCTGTGAGGACGTGATCGGCTTGTCCTGCCACTCCGTATAGGAGTAGATGACCTTGACGTAGTCCTCGATCGAGGAGGAGGGCGTACTGGTCTTCACACCCCTAGCCTACCGTGGTGTGGCATCGTGGACTTTGTATGCACGCCAGGTCTGCGTCAGGTAGGGCAGCGGCACGGTGTCTCCCGGCGCGTGGCCAAGGTGTTCGTAGAGGTACCACTGGAGGTTGTCCATGACTTTGGCCCGCGTCGCTTCGTTGGCGCGCAGGTAGTAACTGCGCGACTTGGTCAACTCCATGATGTCCTCGGGCGAGAGCGGGTCCTCCCACCTGGTGAGGTGGCGTTCCAGTCCGTGAAACTCCGGGCCGATAACCGGCCGGAATCCCGGCTTGTGGACGTCGCCTGCATGCATGATGCGCGAGAGCCTGTGGACCCAGGGAATTGAGGTGTCCAACTGGTTCCAGATCAGCCCCAGAACCCCCGCGGGGCGCAGGATACGGGCGATCTCCGTGCTCGCGGCAAGGGGCTCGCACCAGTGCCAGGCCTGGGCAACGCTGACGACGTCGAATGCTGAGTCCGCCAGTCCGGTTGCCTCGGCCGTCCCCTCCGTCGCGTGAACATCGGGGTAGGCCTTTCGCAGTTGCGCCAACATATCGGTGGAAGGGTCGACGGCGGCCACCTCAAGTCCGCGTCCGGCCAGGAGAGAGGTGAACTTGCCCGTTCCTGCGCCGAGGTCCGCAGCAGTCGATGCCCCTTCAGGTAGGAGCCAGTCAACGGAGTCCACAGGATAGCCCGGCCGCACGCGATCGTAGTGCTCTCCGCCATCCTGGAAGCTTTGGCCAAGTTCATGGCGCCGGGAGGCATGGAGTTTGGGTCCGCGGGGACCGGCGGGACCGGGAGTGACTGGAGCGCCGTTCGCTGAGCGCAGGGACACGCAAACTCCTTCACAGGGCCGTTAGAGGTACCCTACGAATTTACCCTCTAGTCGACCGTGCAGGGAGCGGCACCGGCTGTGCCCGGGGTGTTGGGCGCCCACTCGGGGTAGCTGCGGTGGTCGTTGGCCGGTACCCAGCGGCCCTCGTCCACCACATAGTCCCAGCCCAGGCCGTTGCGCTTGAGTTCCTCGATGCCTGCCAGCAGCCTGGTGGCGTCCTCCAACCGGGAGCCGACGCCGAAGCTTGCGCGCAGGGAACCCGATGGCAGTCCCAGCCGCTTGAGCAACGGGTGCGCGCAGAAACGTCCGTCGCGGAGGCCCACTCCGTGTTCGGCCGCCAGATAAGCGGCGACCAGTCCGGCGTCGAATCCTTCTACGGAGAAGTTGACCACGCCGATGGTGTCCTCGGAATCGCTGAAGATCCGGTGGACTGTTACGCCGTCGATGGCTTCCAGGCCCTCAACCAGGTAGCTGCGGATGCCCGCTTCGTGTGCGTGCCAGGCGTCCTGGTCGAGGCCGGCGAGTACCTGCGTGGCGCGGGCGAGCGTCGCGGCGCCCAGGACGTTGGGGGAACCGCCCTCGTGCCGCGCCGGACCCGTGGCCCAGCTGACCGAGTCCAAGCGCGCTTCGCGGACAGCGCCGCCGCCTGCCAGGTGCGGGATCCCGGCGTCGAGCCAGTCCGGGCGGCCCACTACCACTCCTGCGCCGAACGGCGCATAGAGCTTGTGTCCTGAGAAGACGATGTAGTCGACGTCAGCCTCTGCGATGTTGACGCGGCGGTGCGGAGCGAGCTGGGCTGCATCCACCACGATCCTTGCGCCGTACTCGTGGGCCAGCGCGGCAAGCCGGGCGATCGGCAGGATCTCTCCGGTGACGTTCGAGGCGCCCGTGACGGCGAGCAGGCTGACGCCGCCCAGGGCCAGTTCGGCTTCGATCTTGTCCAGCGTTCCGGCCAGGGTCGGCGCCGCAACCACGCTGCGGTGCGGCACGCCCTGCCACGGCAGCAGGTTTGCGTGGTGCTCAATGTCCAAGTACAGGACCTCGCCGGCAAACCCGCCGTCAACCTGCGGGAGGCAGCCGGCCAGCAGGTTCAAGGAGTCCGTGGTGTTCCGGGTAAAGATCACCGAATCGTCTGCACGTCCGCCAACGAAGTCACGGACGATGTTCCGGGAATTCTCGTAGACGGAGGTGCTGATCTGCGAGGCGAAGCCTGCTCCGCGGTGAACGCTGGCGTAGTACGGGAGGACCTCGTTGAGGTAGGCGGAAACAATCGTCAGCGCAGGGGCTGACGCGCCGTAGTCGAGGTTGGCATAGCGGACGTGGCCACCTTGGATCAGAGGCGCCTGAAGCTCCGCGCCCGTGACGGCGGCGAGGGGACGCGCAGCTGCCGATTCGAGGGCGGCTTCGTCAACAAAGGAAGGGATGGTGTTTGCGTTGAACGTGACTGTGCTCATGGGACCTCACTCAAGAGGGACCCCCACAGGGGGATCCGCGCTTGCCGCATCCGTTCCGGACCGGCCGGGTCGTCACCCGGGGCACCCCACCGCGAATGGAGGGTTGCCGGCCAGCAAACCGGGGTTTAGCGCTGGCACTCGTGACCTGTAAAAAAGGCTAAGGCACGTCCGGGGGACGATCCAAAGCCGTGGGGTTTTGTTAAGCGCTTTGTTACGCGGATGCCAAATCCCAGTTTCCGCGAACAAAAAACGGCGGACGCGCACAAAAGCGGGCGTCCGCCGTCGAAAATTCGGCAATCCGGAGTAGTGCCGGCCTCAGGCTTGGGACTGCAGGAGGTCGTCCAGTCCGGGGTTCAGCCGCTTCAGGACTTCCGAATGCAGGATGGAGTTGGTGGCCAGGGCGTTGCCGCCGAACGGTCCGTCTTCGCCTTCCAGGGAAGTGAAGCGCCCGCCTGCCTCCGTCACGATGGGGACGAGCGCCGCCATGTCGTAGAGGTTCAGCTCCGGTTCGCAGGCGATGTCCACCGCGCCCTCGGCCACGAGGCAGTAGGACCAGAAGTCACCGTAGGCACGTGTGCGCCAGACGTCCTCCGTGAGGTCCATGAATTCGTCCAGATTGCCCCGCTCCTTCCAGCCGGACAGGCTGGAGTAGGACATGGAAGCGTCGGCCAGGCGTGAAACGTTGGACACCTTGAGGCGGGTTGCTGAAGCGAGGGACCGACCCATGTAGGCGCCCATGTCCTTGGCTGCCCACCAGCGTTTGCCCAACGCCGGAGCGCTGACCACACCAACGACGGGCTCGCCTTCATCAACGAGCGCGATCAGCGTTGCCCATACTGGAACGCCGCGGACAAAGTTCTTTGTTCCGTCGATGGGATCGATGATCCAGCGCCGCGATCCGTGGCCACTGCTGCCGAACTCTTCCCCCAGGACTGCATCACGTGGACGCGAGCGCGACAACTGACCGCGGATAGCCTCCTCCGCAGCCTTGTCGGCATCGGTGACAGGGGTAAGGTCCGGCTTGGTTTCGATCTGCAGGTCCAGGGCCTTGAAGCGATCCATGGTTTGGGCGTCGACGGAATCGGCGAGGACATGGGCCAGGCGCAGGTCGTCGTTGTAGGTGGAAGCGGGTTGGGTCATGGCACCAAACTATCCTGAAATACTGGCAGCGGTGGGGACGTTAACGCTGCACCTTCAGTTTTCCAGTGTCATCAAGTAACCGTGCCGAGCTCTTTCGCTTCTTTGGCCTCCAGGCGCGGGTCCGCGCCCAGCAGGCGACGCAGTGAAGCCAGGCGCGCCACCCCTGAAGGGCCCGCATGTCCTTCATTGACCCAGGCGTCCAGCCCGCAGTTCACTGCCGTAGCGTCGTGCTTGCATCCCCGCTCGCATGCTTCGGTGCCGGGTTCGAGGTCCGGGAAGGAATGCAGGATCCGGTCCGGATCCACGTGGGCCAAGCCGAAGGATCGGATACCGGGGGTGTCAATGATCCAGCTGCCCGAGGGGGCATCCGCGAGCTTCAGCGCCAATGCCGAGGACGAAGTGTGCCGGCCACGTCCGGTGACGGCATTCACGCCGCCGGTGGCCCGCTCGGCGCCCGTCAACGCGTTGACCATGGTGGACTTGCCCACACCGGAGTGGCCCAGCATGACGGTCACTTTGCCACCGAGGTGTGCGCGGAGCCGGGAAACAGCATCCCTGTCCAAACGGGCCGACAGCCCATCATCGGATCGGGCATCAATGCCGCCCGCTTCAGAATCGGCTGTCCGGCTGATAATCACCGGGAAATCCAGGCTGACGTAGTTGGCCAGCAGTTCAGTGGGATCCTTCACGTCGGCCTTGGTGATCAGCAGCAACGGCTCAATACCGGCGTCGTACGCCGCCACAAGGGCGCGGTCGATGAACCCGGTCCGCGGTTCGGGATTCGCGGCTGCAACAACCACCACCAGCTGGTCGGCGTTGGCCACGACTACCCGCTCGATCGGATCCGTGTCATCGGCGCTGCGGCGAAGGAGGGTCCGGCGTTCTTCCACCCGGACCAGCCGGGCCAGCGTGTCCGGAGACCCGGAAACGTCGCCTACAAGGGCCACGAAGTCACCGGGCACAACAGGGTTGCGCCGGAGTTCGCGGGCGCGTGCGGCGATGATGATGCGTTCGTTGGGGGAGTCTTCGTCAACGATTGCCCGGTACCGCCCGCGGTCCACCGTGATGATCCGTCCGATCACGGCGTCATCGTAGCTGGGACGGTCCTTGGTCCGGGGTCGTGATCCTTTTTTGTTGGGACGGATCCGGACATCGGATTCGTCCCAGGAACGTGCGTCGCGGCCCATGGTCAGTTGCCGGCCTCATTCGTGCCGGCGGAGTCAAGCATTCGTGCCCACATCTCCGGGAACTCGGGCATCGTCTTGGATGTTGTGGCGATGTCTTCAACCTGGACGCCGTCGACGGCGAGTCCCAGGATGGCGCCGGCAGTGGCCATTCGGTGGTCTGCGTAACTGTGTACCACTCCGCCATGGAGGGAAGCTGGGCGAATTACCAGGCCATCGGCAGTTTCTTCCGCATCGCCACCAAGGCGGTTGATTTCGGCAACCAAGGCAGCGAGGCGGTCTGTTTCGTGGCCGCGGAGGTGGGCGATGCCCGTCAATCGCGAAGGGCCGGTAGCCAGAGCGCACAGTGCGGCTACAGTCGGCGCGAGCTCGCTGGTTTCGTCGAAATCAGCACCCTTGATCTCATTGCCGCCTGTAACCGTCAGTGTTCCCCCGTCAAGGGTGACGCTTGCGCCCATGGCAGCAAGGATGGTCCGCCAGAGATCGCCCACCTGTGTGGTGCCGGTGGGCCAGTTGGGAATGCGGACAGTGCCGTGCGTTGCCAGGGCGGCGGCCAGGAAGGGGCCGGCGTTTGAGAGATCCTGCTCGATCCGCTGGTCGAAAGCACTGATCCTGCCGGGCGAAACGCGCCAGTGGTTGGGTACGGAGTCATCGACAGTAACGCCCACGCTCCGAAGCACCTCAACGGTCATGGTGATGTGGTCCAGGCTTGGAACGGGTTTGCCCACGTGCTCCAAGTGCAGGCCTTCGGTGAAGCGGGCGCCTACCAACAGCAACGCCGAGACAAACTGGGAGGAAGCGCTCGCGTCGATGACCAAGTGACCGCCGCGCACCTCGCCGGTGCCTTCCACCGTGAAAGGAAGGGACGACGGCGTCCTGCCGCCTTCGGCTGCGACCGGAACTCCCAGGGCGATCAGTGCCTCGATGATGGTTCCCATGGGCCGGTTACGGGCATGGGGATCGCCGTCGAAGACTGTGGCGCCGCTGCGCAGGGCAGCCAGCGGGGGAACGAACCTCATGACGGTACCGGCCAGACCGCAGTCGATGGCTGTCGTTGAGCTCGAAGCAGAGGGGTCCAGGGGAGTGATCTCCAGGTCGGGCCCATAGTCACCGTCACCGGGTACCTCGGTGACGGTGGCACCCAACTGCCGGAGGGCCTGGATCATCAGGGCCGAATCGCGTGAATGCAGCGGAGCCCGGAGCCGCGAAGGACCATCCGCCAAGGCTGCCAGCACCAGGTACCGGTTGGTCAGCGATTTTGAACCTGGGACCGTCACTGTGGCGTCCACGGGCCCTTTGGCATAAGGGGCCGGCCATAGCGGGAGGCTGGCGGCTTTGTCCGGTTCGGTATTGGCGGCGGTGGTACCTGTCATGCTTCCTTATGCTCCAACTGCGTTGTCTACGGCCTTGCGCACTGCTTTGTCTGCCTTCTTGATCTGCTTGCCGGTGACCTTCCTGGCGTCGGCGGCAAGGTGCTCGGCCCGCCAGGCGATACTCGGACGGCCGTCGGTGTCCACCGACGCCAACAACACGCCGCCGGTAAGTGAGATGTTCTTCAGGAGCTGGGCCTTCCGGGCGGTGCGCCCCTCCTTGGTGCTTATGTCGGCCGAACGCCATTCGACGTAGGAGTTCAGGGCGGACGTCAGCGCGAGCACTGTCGCTGCGAAACGCGAAAGCTTACCCAGTCCGAGCAGGGCTCCGGCGCCGAGCTGGGCTCCACCCAGAACCCGGGCGAGGGTCTTCTCGTCCGCTTTGAAGGGCAGCGATTCAGAGGCTCGTCGAAGGACCGGTGACAGTTGCTTGGCGGTGTCGTCAGCGTTCTTGAGCTTGTCCAGACCTGCAACGACAAAGCTGGATGCGAGCATGGGCCGCGCGAGAAAACGGATAAAAGACATGTTTTGCCTCCTGGGTGGCTTGCCACACTGTTCGATGAGTGTTGTGTTCACGGGGTGCAGTCGGATCTAGTCTTGCACTTTTGCGGAATATTTACCCAGCAGCGGCCGTTGTGAGTTTCAGGTGCGGTGGAGACCGGACTGCGGCACGGCGTTGCCGCTCGCTGAACGGAGTTGGTTTTTTGACTTTGGTGAAGGACCGCATGGTTCTACCGGAGGCCGGGTACGGGGTGCAGCCGGATTCTCCCAAGCTGACAGTAGACTTGGCAACGATGAGCACCATTGAACCGGCCGCAGCGGCCATGTACGAAGCAGCCGACGCGACGGACGACGATAGCGCCCCGGCGCCGGCCGCCGTCGATGTTGCAGCGGAGAGCCCGGAGCAGCGGCGCGAGCGTTTTGAGCGCGACGCAATGCAGTACGTCGACCAGCTGTACTCGGCTGCCATGAGGATGGCGCGGAACCCTTCTGACGCGGAGGACCTCGTCCAGGAGGCCTACACCAAGGCCTTTTCAGCGTTCCACCAGTACAAGCCCGGCACCAACCTCAAGGCGTGGCTGTACCGGATCCTGACCAACACCTACATCAACCTCTATCGGAAGCGGCAACGAGAACCGCTGCAGTCCAATTCGGACACGATCGAGGACTGGCAACTGGCCAAAGCAGAGTCGCACACTTCGGCGGGCCTGCGTTCAGCCGAAGCCGAGGCTCTTGACCACCTGCCGGATTCCGACGTCAAAAACGCGTTGCAGGCAATTCCGGAAGAATTCCGGTTGGCTGTCTATTTCGCGGATGTCGAGGGATATGCCTACAAGCAAATCTCGGAGATTATGAATACCCCGATCGGCACTGTCATGTCGCGGTTGCACCGTGGCCGGAAGATGCTGCGGGACATGCTGGCGGACTATGCCGCCGAACGGGGCTTCAAGGCCCACACCGAAGATCAGGCTGCGGCCGGAAGCAACAATCAGGAGAAAGAGAAATGAGCGACTGCCAGGGATTGGGCGATTGCGACGATACGCGAATGCAGCGGATCTATGAGTATCTCGACGGTGCATTGACACGTGAGGACCTCACGGAAATCAAGCAGCACCTGGATACGTGTGAAGAGTGTGCAGAACAGTATGACCTTGAGTGCCTCATCCGCACCATGGTCAAGCGTTCGTGCACCGAATCCGCTCCCGAGAACCTCAAGAATTCCATCCTGGACAGGATTCACTCGATCAAGCCTGTTGACGCCTGATCCGGCCGCCGGCTGGCACGGCCTGGTCTTGTGAGGGTTTAACGCCAAGGGCCCCGGAAACCGCATGGTTTCCGGGGCCCTCGCTCTTAAGCCTGTGACGCTAAGCCGTTGGCTTAGGTGTTGGGACGCTTGCCGTGGTTCGCGCCGCCGCGCTTACGGTCACGACGCTTACGTGCACGCTTGCTCATAGCTGGCCTCCTTCAATGATTGATACTCAATAGAGCTGCCCTCCAGTTTCGCACATCCGGGTGCTGCGCCGCGAACCGGGAGGCGTCCGCGCGGCGGGGCGCTTTGCCTCAGCTCAGTTGTTGAGTGAATTCCTGATGGATATTCGAGCCTGATCCAGGACCGCGCGGACCGTTTCCAGTGCCACTGGCGTCAGCGGGCGGGCAGCCCCGTGTTGACGCAACTCCACGCGGATATCGTCCCGGAAGGCCTGCACCATTAATTCTGCTTCCTTGAGGATGCGCTGGCCTTCCGGTGTGTAGCCCGCCGTCCGACTGCGGAAAGCGGCGGAGGTGGCATTTGTGCGGGCTACTTCCGCCGTAGCGGCAAGATCGGCACGAAGGCCGCGCATGTTGCTGCGAATGTCCTCGCGTAAGTTGTCGGCGAGCCGCCTGACGGAGGCGGAGATGGTGTCTTCGACGTCCGCCAGTTCCTCCCGTCGGCTGTCCAGTTCCGCGCGCCCGGCTGAGGTGATGGAGTATTTCGTGCGCCGGCCCTCGGTCTCTGTAGCGACGAGACCGTCCTCTTCCAGCTTGCCCAGTCGCGGATAGATGGTTCCGGCGCTGGGGGAGTACGTTCCGCCGAAGCGGTCGCCGAGGGCCTTGATCAGTTCGTAGCCGTGCTTGGGACCGGTTTCCAAGAGGGCAAGGAGGTACAGGCGCAGTGCGCCGTGGGCGAAGACGGGAGGCATCAGAGACCAGCTTCCCCTGGCGACTGCCGGCTGTTGTCCGGTGACGGTGCCGAGCCGTGGATGATGTAGGTCTTGCCGGAGACCGTATTGGTGCGGACAAGCATGAGCCGTTCGTCAGGACCAACGATTGTGTGGACATTGCTGCCGGGCTGGGCGTACATCTGGTCATCGATCACTACGGTTCCGCTGGCTGATTTCGCCACGATATCCAGGCCAACGTCGTGGGGGAGCCGGATGGTGAGGTCGCCGGAGACCGAGTTGGCTCCAAAGTCGTTCGTGTAGTCCTGGAGATCGAAGCTGAGGTCGCCACTGACTGTGCTTGCCCGGACGCTTTTGAAGGTGCCCGACGCCGTGACTTCGCCCGAGACGCTCTTGGCGGTCAGGACGCCGTCGTGGTTCCTGGCGATGACTTCCCCGCTGACGGTGTTCACGTGGAGTTCGCCGTTGGTGCCGTCCGCCATGACGGAACCTGACACAGTGTTCAGGCGCGTGCGGCCGCTGACGCCGGACACCATTCCGTCGCCGCTGACGGTTCCGGCCTCGACGTCGACGCCGGGTGGCAGCGCGATCCCGACCACCACCGAGTTGGTGCTGCTGTTGTTGACGGTCCCCATGAGGTTGCGGAACCAGCCCTGCGGCCCCTGCAGCTGGTGGCGCACTTCCAGGCGCCCGTCCACCAGTGTCACCGTAAGGGGGTCGCCGGTGATTTCGCTGATCTCGATGCGGACAAAGGGTTCGTCGTGGGTCACGACGTCGAATCGGCCCTTCACTATGCCCAGCTTCAGGGAGCGGACGTTATCCACTTCAATGGTTTGCGGGCCCGTCACGGTCCATAGTTCGTCTGACATGATCCCTCCAAGTTGCGATATATCGCGTTGATGAAAACACGATATATCGCGTTTCCCGGCGAATCAAGAGCTCCGGCGAATCAAGAGGTAACGGACCCGGCGTCAGCTCCCGGCTTGGTAGACCTTGCCGATGAGTGACCTCGCGATGGTCACGGCAGGGTCCCGGCCGTCGGCCGCCGGTGCCAGATTTGTCCACACCACGAGGGTCACTCCGTTGACGGGATCGCTGCCCATGAAGGTGTTGAAGCCCGGAAGTTCGCCGGTATGGCCGTAGAGCTTCCCGAACTTCGCTATGCCCCAGCCGTAGGAAGCACGGTCGGGGTTTTCCGGGTTGGTGGGGATGACGCTGTCGAGTCGTTGTTGCTGGAGCCCGGCATCGAGCAGCTTCCCATTAACGAGGGCTTCGCCGAGGATCTTCAAGTCCGTGGTCGTGGAGATTCCGGACCCTGCTGCCCAGGCCCATGACGGATTGACATCAGTAACGTCGTTCGGGGCCAGGGTGCCCGCGGCGGCTTCCTTTTGCATGTCCTCGGGAAGGGCAGGATTGGTCATCGTCAGGACGTTGTCACCGTAGAAATAGCCCTGGGGATGTGGCTCCGGAATGCTGTTGGACGAAATGTCCGGAAAGACCGTTCCCTTTAAGCCGAGGGGCTGGAAAATGCGCTCCTTGAAGAGATCACCGAGTGGCTTTCCTGCGACCTTCTCGGCGATGAGGCCCAGAAGGACCGTGTTCGTGTTGGAATAGTGGAAGCCTTGCCCCGGCGCGAAATATGGCGGATGGGCAAACCCCAGCGCGAGGAGCTCTTCCGGTTTCCACTCCCTGCGCGGTTCTTTATCCATGGCTGAGTTGAGCTCAAGGGTTTCGGTGTAGTTGAACAAGCCGCTCCGCATGGTCAGGAGCTGCTCGAGAGTGATGCCGTCACCATTGGGAACGTCTGGACGGTACTTTGAAACGGGATCACCAAGGGCGAGCTTGCCCTCCTGGACGAGCTGAAGAATGACTGTGGTTGTCCAGGTCTTGGTGACCGAACCCACCCGGATGTGGTCCGCCATTGAGACCGGCCGTTCGGCGCCGCGGGTACCTGTGCCGTAAGACGCAGTGAGGGTTCCCCCGGGAGTTTCCAGCAGCACCATGGCTCCCGGGACAAGGACTTCCTTGGCTGTCCGCTCAAAGTCCGCGCGCAAGCCCTCCGAATCGAAGCGCTGCAGCGCCGTGGGCGCCGATGTTGGAGAAGCAGTGGATGCCGGTGCCGACGCGGCTGTTGAGGACGCGGGGGAGACCGGGGGACCGGAACTGCAGGAAACTGTGGCTGCCACTGCGGCAATTACTGCCGCCGCTGTTGCTGCTCTGACAGAAACCTGCATGTTCCGCGTCATGGCTACTCCGGTTGAGCGATATTAAGCCACTGGAACCAGCCACGGTGCAGGACAAGCCACGCAATCAAGCCGTAGCCGGCCTGGCCCGGTGTTCCCCCATTGGCTGCGAGGTCCGTCCTCCACTGCTCATGATTGAGCAACGGGGAGAACGTGTCAACGTAGTGGTGGTTGCGCCGCGTGGTGACATCGGCAAAAGCTGTGTTGAGTTCAGCAAGACGCTTGTTGCGTGCCGGATCCAAAGTGGGAGGCGGACCAACCACGAAGACCTCCACGCTGCTGTGCGAAGCTCCGTCGAGGATGTTGGCCAGATTCAGCCGGCTCCGCGCTGTGGAAAGGCCAAATTCGAGATCGCGACCTGAAAGTCCGATCACCAGCCGGTTCTCATGGGTATCGCTGAAGCGCCTGCCGGCTTCTTCCTGCCATCGGGCGGCCAGGCCCTCTGTACCTTCCATGGGACAAGGGAGCGGAAAGCTCTCCACCACGACGGAGTCCTGGGGTGTGCGGGCCAGGACTCTACCGAGCCAGCCCAGGGCGCGGGGATCCCCCAGGCCCGCGAGCAGTTCATCTCCAACAGCTGCGATACGCAGCTTCCTGTCTTCCACGGTTACCTCTTCACACTCGTTACGGTCCTTGCACAGTTTCCGGATCATCGGCCGGTTTTGGGACCGGGTACCTGTCCCATTAAACAGAACTGCCCGGCCTGAGGCGTGCTAATCGCTCCTCAGGCCGGGCAGTTTCGTTTTTACTTACGTTCGAATGCCTGCTTGATCAGGGCATCCTGTTCTGCGGCGTGGCGCTTCATGGAACCGGCAGCCGTGGATGCCGATGCCGGACGCGAGACCAGGCGGAGCTTGCGGTCAAGTTCCGGTGCCAGGTTCAGGCCCATGAAGGGCCACGGGCCCTGGTTGGCGGGCTCGTCCTGCGCCCAAACGATGTCAGCGTTCGGGTACTTGGCGAGCTCGGCCTCGATCTCAGCCTTCGGCAGCGGGTACAGCTGCTCCACGCGGATGATCGCCGTGGAGGTGTCACCGGACTTCTGGCGGTTGGAGAGGAGGTCGTAGTACAAGCGGCCGGAGACCAGGATGACCCGGTCCACGTTTGCCGGCTGGACTTCCGGATCGCCGATTACCGGCCTGAAGCCACCCGTGGTGAAATCTTCGACGGCGGAAGCGGCACCCTTGAGGCGCAGCAACTGCTTCGGCGTGAAGATGATCAGCGGCTTGCGCGGACGGCTGTATGCCTGGCGGCGCAGAAGGTGGAAGTGCGAGGCCGCGGTGGTGGGGTTGGCCACGATCATGTTGTCTTCTGCGCACATCTGAAGGAAGCGCTCAATGCGTGCCGAGGAGTGGTCCGGGCCCTGGCCTTCGTAGCCGTGGGGGAGCATGAGCACCAGTGAGGAGCGCTGGCCCCATTTCTGCTCAGCCGAGGAAATGAACTCGTCGATGATGGTCTGGGCGCCGTTGACGAAGTCACCGAACTGGGCTTCCCACAGAACGAGCGCATCCGGACGCTCCACCGAGTATCCGTATTCGAAGCCCATGGCCGCGTATTCGGACAGCAGGGAGTCGTAGATCCACAGCTTGGCCTGGTCATCGGAGAGGTTGCCCAAGGGCAGCCACTCGTTGCCGTTGGCACGGTCGTGGAAGACGGCGTGGCGCTGAACAAAGGTGCCTCGGCGCGAGTCCTGCCCTGCAAGGCGCACAGGTACGCCTTCCATGATCAAGGAACCAAAGGCAGCGATTTCGCCGAAGCCCCAGTCGATGCCGCCTTCACGGGACATCTGCTCGCGCTTCTCCAGCAGCTGCTTGAGCTTGGAGTGGACGGTGAAGCCCTCGGGGATTTCCAGGTGGGCCTGGCCGATGCGGGCAAGAGTCTCAGCGGAAATCGCAGTGGACGTGGGGGCGTTGGTCCCGAAGTCCGCCTGCTGGGCAATGGGACGCTCGATGTCCGAAACGGCCGCGGAGTCCGCGGTGATGATCGGGATCGGGGACGTCTGCGCGGCGTGGGTCTCGGCGAAGACCCGCTCCAGGCGCTCCTGGTAGTCGCGGAGCAGCTGCTCTGCTTCTTCTTCGGTGATGTCCCCACGGCCGATGAGCGACTCTGTGTACAGCTTGCGGACGGAGCGCTTGGCTTCGATCAGGTTGTACATGAGCGGCTGGGTCATCGAGGGGTCGTCGCCTTCGTTGTGGCCGCGACGGCGGTAGCAGACCATGTCGATGACGACGTCCTTGTGGAAGCGCTGGCGGAACTCGTAGGCGAGCTGAGCAACGCGCACCACGGCTTCGGGGTCATCGCCATTCACGTGGAACACCGGTGCCTGGATCATCTTCGCGACGTCGGTGGAGTACGTGGAGGAACGTGAAGAGGACGGCGCAGTGGTGAAGCCGACCTGGTTGTTGACGATCACGTGGATGGTACCGCCGGTACGGTAACCGCGGAGCTGCGAGAGGTTCAGGGTTTCCGCAACCACGCCCTGGCCGGCAAATGCGGCGTCACCGTGGACCATGATGGGCAGCACCGGGAAGGACTCGCCCTGGTCCAGGCGGTCCTGCTTGGCGCGGACGATGCCCTCAAGCACCGAGTCGACGGCTTCAAGGTGCGACGGGTTGGCGGCGAGGTAGACCTTGGTCTGCTTGCCGTTGTCCGAGGTGAAGGTACCTTCGGTTCCCAAGTGGTACTTGACGTCGCCGGAGCCCTGGACGGAGCGGGGATCCTGGGTGCCTTCGAATTCGCGGAAGACCTGTGCGTAGGTCTTGCCAGCGATGTTGGTCAGCACGTTGAGGCGGCCACGGTGGGCCATGCCGATGGCAACTTCATCCAGTCCGTCGTCAGCGGCGTCCGAAATGACGGCGTCCAACAGCGGAATCAGGGACTCGCCACCTTCGAGGGAGAACCGCTTCTGGCCGACGAACTTGGTCTGCAGGAAGGTCTCGAAGGCCTCTGCAGCGTTGAGCTTGGAGACAATGCGCAGCTGCTCTTCGCGGCTCGGCTTGGAGTATGGGTGCTCAAGCTGGTCCTGGAACCACTTGCGTTCGGCCGGTTCCTGGATGTGCATGTACTCGATGCCTGTGGTGCGGCAGTAAGCATCGCGGAGCACGCCGAGGATGTCGCGGAACTTAAGCTGCGGCTTGCCACCGAAGCCACCGGTAGGCCACTCGCGGTCGAGGTCCCACAGGGTGAGTCCATATGTCAGGACGTCAAGGTCAGGGTGCTTGCGCTGCACGTACTCCAGCGGATCGGTGTCAGCCATGAGGTGGCCGCGCACGCGGTAGGAGTGGATCAGCTGCTGGATGCGGGCAACCTTGTTGATCTCGTCCGCGGGATCCACCTGCAGGTCCGGGCTCCAACGAACGGGTTCGTAGGGAATGCGCAGGGCTTCAAAGATCTCGTCGTAGAAGTTCTGCGCGCCGAGGAGGAGCTGGTGGACGAGCTTGAGGAATTCGCCGCTGCCTGCGCCCTGGATGACCCGGTGGTCGTAGGTGGAGGTCAGGGTGAGGATCTTGCTGATGGCGTTCTGGGCGATGATCTTCTCGCTGGCGCCCTGGAACTCGGCCGGGTAGTCAAGAGCGCCGACGCCGATGATGGCCGCCTGGCCCTTGGACAAGCGCGGGACCGAGTGCACGGTGCCGATGCCGCCGGGGTTGGTCAGCGAGACCGTGGTTCCTGCGTGGTCGTCAGCCGTGAGCTTGCCGTTGCGGGCACGCTTGATCAGGTCCTCGTAGGTGTGCCAGAACTCCGCGAAGTCCATGGTCTCGGCCTTCTTGATGTTTGGAACCATCAGCAGGCGGGTGCCGTCGGGCTTGGGCATGTCGATTGCGATGCCGAAGTTGACGTGCGCGGGCTGCACGGCGCTCGGCTTGCCGTCAATTTCGTCGTAGTAGACGTTCATTGACGGGAACTGGGACAGCGCACGGACAACGGCGTAACCGATGAGGTGGGTGAAGGAGACCTTGCCACCGCGGGCACGGGCAAGGTTGGAGTTGATGACGACGCGGTTGTCGATGAGCAACTTGGCCGGAACAGCCCGGACGCTGGTAGCGGTAGGCACTTCGAGGCTGGTGACCATGTTGGTGGCGATGGCCTTGGCCGGGCCGCGGAGGACGGAAACCACGTCCTCTTCCGGCGCTGTGGGGGCCTTGTTGCTCTTGGGCAGCTGGGCAGGGATCGGCTGTGCAGCGGTGCCGGCGGCGGGCTTCTTTGCTCCGTCCCGGGCAACCGTGGCAGGTGCTTTTTTCGCCGGAGCGGGTGCGGCCGGAGCCGCGGGGGCGGCGGCCGGCGCTGCTGCGGGGGCCGCCGGCGCCGGTGCCGGTGCCGCTGCAGCCGGAGCTACGACGGGAAGTACTTGGGTAGGGGGATTGGCAGCTGATGGGGCTGCAGAGGTTCCGTTGGAAGAAGTGCCGTCAGCGGAAGCAAAGGATTCGAAGAGCGGCCACCATTTGGTGTCCACCGAGTTCTTGTCCTGTTGGTACCGCTCGTACAGTTCGTCAACGAGCCACTCGTTTCCGCCAAATTCCTCTGGTAGACGGTGGCTGGGCTGCTCTGGCACTTGAAATACGCCTCTTCCATGAGTGTTGTTTTCCCGCTGGCCAATGTTGCTTTTCCGCAACGATGGGACAGGGTCCGGGTCCCGCGAACTCAGACCCCTGACAGTCTAGTTAGGATCGTTGGTTAACTGCCAATAGTGGTGACCTAAATCATGTTGCGGCTGACTTAGTGGCGTGGCTCTGCTTTTTTGTTGCGAAGTTGGCCCTCCTGAGGGAGACCACGGTTGCCGGACTGTAGACTGAAAGTCTTATGGACAGTAAATCTAGGTGCCGGCCTGGGAACTGTCGGGGGAGCCAATCTGGCAACTCCGCACAGCGTGCCCGTCGAGCCGGCAATACCCGTTCACATGCCCATCACGCGCCGGCGTTCACTGCCGGTGGTGCCGCAGACCATGCGTCCGCTGCACCCGACCAGCCTCCGCCGGGGCGATTCCCCGAGCCGAAGGCCTTAACCCCATTGCACGCGCCTGCCCTTGGAGGGATGCGCTAAGTGGAATGGATTCTTCTTCTCGCCGGTTTTGCCCTCATCCTCGGGACCGGCTTCTTTGTAGCTGTTGAGTTCTCCCTGGTGGCCCTCGACCAGGCAAGCGTCCAGCGCGCTGTTGACAATGGCGACCACGCTGCGGCTCCGTTGCTGAAGTGCCTCAAGTCGCTCTCCACCCAGCTCTCCAGTTGCCAGCTGGGCATCACACTGACCACGCTGCTGACTGGTTTCGTCATGGAGCCTTCTGTCGGGCAGTTGCTCCTCGGGCCGCTCGGCCTGCTGGGCCTCCCGAGCGAGGTCGTGCACTCCGTTGCCCTGATTGTGGCCATGGCCTTCGCCACGCTGCTGTCGATGCTTCTGGGCGAATTGGTCCCCAAGAACATGGCCATCGCCCTCGCCTTCCCGCTTGGGAAGCGGCTTGCCCGACCCCAACTGATGTTCACTGCCGTCTTCAAGCCGGCCATCGTGGTGCTGAACGGGTTCTCCAACAAGGTCCTGAACCTGTTTGGCCTGGAGGCCAAGGAGGAGATCTCGGGAGCACGGACACCTGCTGAGCTCGCATCCTTGGTGCGCCGGTCGGCCGAACTCGGGACGTTGGATGCCGGTACGGCCAACTTTGTGGCCCGTACTTTGAACTTCTCCGGAAGGACCGCGGCGGACGTCATGACGCCCCGGATCCGCATGGAGACCATCGACGCCGACCAGCCGGTGACTGACATCCTTGACGCCGCGAGGCGTACCGGATATTCCCGTTTCCCCGTCATTGGCGATTCCACGGACGATATCCGCGGCGTGGTCCATGTCAAAAAGGCTGTGGCCGTACCCGCTGAACGTCGGGCCAAGCTCCAGGCCGGTGCCATCATGACCGATGTCCTTCAGGTCCCTGAGACCATCCACCTTGATGCCCTCCTGTCTGAACTGCGCGAAGGCAACCTGCAACTCGCCGTCGTGCTTGACGAGTACGGCGGCACGGCGGGCATTGCCACCCTTGAAGACCTGGTCGAAGAAATCGTTGGAGAGGTCGCTGACGAGCACGATAAAGTCCGGCCCGGCGTCCTGCAGAGCGCGACAGGCGACTGGTATTTTCCGGGCCTGCTGCGGCCGGATGAAGTGTCGGAACAGATCCCGAATCTCACCGTTCCCGACGAGTCTGCCTATGAAACCGTGGGCGGTTACGTCATGAGCCAGCTTGGCCGGATAGCCAAGGTGGGGGATGTCGTGGAAACGCCGGGAGGCACCCTGACAGTCACCAGGATGGATGGCCGCAGAATCGACAGGATCTGCTTCCACCACGTAGTCCGTGATGACGAGCAGGCCGACGCCGGATCCAACCACCACGAGGCAGGTGCCGTATGAGTGACTGGGTAGGAATTGTCTGGCTTGTCGTCCTTTTGATCGGCAATGCCTTCTTTGTCGGTGCCGAATTCGCCGTCATGTCGGCACGCCGCAGCCAGATCGAACCCCTGGCCGAGGCCGGCTCCAAGCGGGCGCAGACAACATTGCGCGCCATGGAGAATGTGTCGCTGATGCTGGCGTGTGCGCAGTTGGGCATTACCGTCTGCTCGCTCCTGATCCTCCAGGTTGCCGAGCCTGCCATTCACCATCTCCTGGCGGAGCCGCTCGAACTGCTGGGCGTACCGGTCGAACTGGCGGATATCTCCGCTTTCGTGATCGCGTTGCTGTTCGTCACGTTCCTGCATGTCACGTTCGGTGAGATGGTCCCCAAGAACATCTCGGTTTCCGTGGCGGACAAGGCGGCCCTCCTGCTGGCGCCACCTTTGATGTTCATCGCCCGCGTGGTTAACCCGGTCATCTGGTCCCTCAACTGGTTGGCGAACCACATCCTGAGGTTGATGAAAATCGAACCGAAGGACGAAGTGTCTTCGTCCTTCACGCTTGAGGAAGTGCAGTCGATTGTCCAGGAATCCACCCGGCACGGCCTGGTGGACGATGAGACAGGATTGCTCAGCGGTGCTTTGGAGTTCTCGGAGCACACGGCGTCCCACATCATGGTGCCCTTGGACAAGCTGGTGGTGCTCAAGACGGCCTCCACGCCCGTCGACCTGGAAAAAGCGGTCAGCCGTACCGGCTTCTCCCGTTTCCCGATGGTGGACGACGACGGCGAACTGGCCGGATACCTGCACGTGAAGGACATCCTGTCCATCCCGGACGAGGGTCGCAGGCACCCCATTGCCGAGGGTCGCATCCGGTCCTTGGCCAACCTGTCACCGGACGACGAGATCGAGCAGGCCATGTCCGTCATGCAGCGCACCGGCTCGCACTTGGCCCGTGTTGTTGGCGCCGGTGGAGACACCCAGGGCGTCTTGTTCCTTGAAGACGTCATCGAGCAGTTGGTCGGCGAAATCCGCGATGCCACCCAGGCGACAGGCATTCGACGCTTTGGTGGTCAACAAGCCCAGGCATAACCTCCTGAGAGCTTGGAGAGCGGGCGGGCATCGATTTTTCAATCGATGCCCGCCTTTCGCTAAATAGGAATCATTCCCAATTAGGGCTACACTGGGGTCTGCCCAGTAATTGTGTTTGATTCTCATTTTGAGTAGATCCGAGGTTTACGTGCGTCGTTACGCCGCCCGCCTGTCCGTAGCCGCTTCCGCAGGACTGGCCGCGCTCCTGCTGTCCTCCTGCGCCGGAACGGCCGGAGCAAACAGTCCTTCGGCTTCCGGGGCCATCGAAGTTGTCACATCCACCAACGTCTACGGCGACATTGTGAAAGCAGTCGGTGGAGACAAGGTGAACGTCACCGCCATCATCACCAAGACCAGCCAGGATCCTCATTCCTATGAGGCCAGTGCCCAGGACAAGCTGGTGATCTCCAAAGCCAAGCTCGTGGTCGAGAACGGCGGGGGCTATGACGAATTCCTGCACAAAATTGCCGATGAAACCAAAATCGGCCATGAGAACATGATCAGCGCCGTCGAAATTTCAGGGCTCGCCCCCGAAGGGGAAAGCCATAGCGAAGAGGCCCACTCCGAGGACGGCCACACGCATAACCACGGCGAGTTCAACGAGCACGTTTGGTACAATCTGGACGCCATGGGCAAGCTCGCCGATGCCGTGGCAAGCAAGCTCGGCAGCCTGGACGCGGACTCGGCCGCGACCTTTACGGGCAACGCAGACGCCTTCAAAGCCAAGCTCACTGAACTGACCGGAAAGCTCGACGCCGTGAAGGCTGCGGACGGGCACGCTCCCGTGGCGATCACGGAGCCTGTGCCGCTGTACCTCCTGGAAGCTGCGGGACTTGAGAACAAGACCCCGGAAGCCTACAGCGCTGCCGTAGAAGAGGGCACGGACGTTCCGCCCGCCGTCATGAAGGAAACCACTGATCTTCTCAGTGCTGGTTCGGTCCGTTTCCTGGCCTATAACGAGCAGACTGCCGGTCCTCAGACCGAAACTGTCAAACGGGCAGCCGAGGCTGCCGGCGTGCCGGTTCTGAATTTCACTGAAACGCTGCCCGAGGGCAAGAACTATGTCCAATGGATGACCGACAATGTGGAATCGGTTTCATCCGCACTGAAGAAGTAGGCGTTTCCGGCTCCGGCAATGCGGTTAAGGGCCCCGCTGGCGTCCTAAGATGTTCAGGATGGCTGCGGGGCCTTTTGCCTGCCGCCACCGCCGTCGGTAGCGCCCCCACCCGGACGCCAGGCAGCGGCCCCAACAAACTACGTTCACAGCAGCGTATGGATCGAGGACAACTTTTGACACCCGTAGTGAGCCTCCGCGGAGCCAGCCTGCAGTTCGGCAAGAGGACACTCTGGAGGGACCTCGACCTCGACATCAACCCGGGCGAGTTCTTCGCCGTCCTCGGCCCGAACGGGAGCGGCAAGACCAGCTTCCTCAAGGTCCTCCTGGGATTGCAGGAACTGCACTCCGGAACCGTGTCCCTGGGTGGGCATCCGGTGGAACGGGGCAGCAAGCGGATCGGCTACATTCCGCAGCAGAAGTCCTTCGCGCCGGATACACCCTTGCGCGCACGGGACCTGGTGGGCCTGGGCATCGACGGACATCGCTGGGGTATCCGGTTGTCGTCAGGCAAGGTCAACCAGCGCATCGACGAGTTGTTGGAACTGGTAGGAGCGTCGGACTACGCCAAGGTGCCGGTCGGGCAGCTCTCCGGAGGCGAACAGCAACGGCTGAGGGTTGCCCAAGCGTTGGCCACTGAACCGCAGGTCCTGCTCTGCGACGAGCCTCTTCTCTCCCTTGATCTTCACCACCAGCAGGGCGTCAGCTCGTTGATCAACCAGCAATGCCACGAGCGGAACAGCGCCGTCGTCTTCGTGACGCACGAAATCAATCCCGTGATCGACTACGTGGACCGCGTGCTCTATCTGGCCGGTGGCCAGTTCCGGGTCGGAACGCCGCAGGAGGTCATGACTACGGAAGTCTTGTCCGAACTGTACGACAGCCATGTGGAGGTCATCCACACCAACGGGAGGATCGTCGTCGTCGGTCTGCCGGACGCCACCACGCACTTCCATGACGACGCCCACGCAAGTGCAGGGGAGGACCTCTAAGTGGATCTGGACACCATTCTGCAGACCATCTTCAACTTCGAGAACTACGGCGAACTGCTGGTCCTCGTCCAGAACTCGCTCTGGGCCGGTGCCGTACTGGGACTCCTGGGCGGTCTGGTTGGGACGTTCGTGATGAAACGGGATTTGGCCTTCGCCGTCCACGGCATCTCCGAGCTCTCCTTTGCCGGGGCGGCCTTCGCGCTTCTGATCGGAGCCGATATCATCTTCGGTTCCCTGATCGGTTCGGTGGCGGCCGCCGTCCTGCTCGGCTTCATGGGTGTCAGGGCGCGGGACAAGAACTCAATCATCGGCGTCATCATGCCCTTTGGCTTGGGCCTGGGAATTCTGTTCCTGGCACTGTATGAAGGCCGGGCTGCCAACAAGTTCGGACTGCTGACCGGACAGATTGTCTCGGTGGATACCGTTCAGCTGCAGGCGTTGGCGGGAACCGCGGTGGTAGTGATGATCGCCTTGCTCGCCATCTGGCGTCCCCTGAGCTTTGCCAGCGTCGACCCGGAAATGGCTGAAGCCCGGGGTGTTCCCGTGCGCGGCCTGGCGATCGGCTTCATGGTGCTGCTGGGCATCAGTGTAGCCCTGTCCATCCAGATAGTCGGTGCGCTGCTTGTCCTCGCGCTGCTGATTACGCCGGCAGCGGCGGCGTTGCGTGTGACCACCTCACCCAAGCTGGTGGTGGTCCTGAGTGTAGCCTTCGCGTTGACGGCCACTGTGGGCGGCATTCTGCTGGCCCTCGGCAGCCGCATCCCCATCAGCCCGTATGTGACGACGTTGTCTTTCCTGATTTACGTGGTGTGCCGGATCATTGGCCGGGTGCGGAGCAACCGCGGCCTGAACGGCCGGGTCACGCGGGACCAGCCGGCCGGGGCTCTCTAGAGTTTTCCTGCGGCCTTTTTGGCGGTGCACTCGGGGCACAGACCAAAGATCTCCACTGTGTGGGCTACTTCGGTGAAGCCGTGTTCAGTAGCCGTGCGTGCTGCCCAGGTCTCGACGGCGGGTGCCTCCACCTCGACGGCCTTGCCGCAGTTCCGGCACAGAAGGTGGTGGTGGTGGCCTGTGACGGCACAACGACGGTAGACGGCCTCACCCTCACCATTTCGGAGGACGTCGATGAGGCCATCATCGGCCAGGGACTGGAGAATGCGGTAGGCGGTAGCCAAGGACACCGAAATGCCCTTGTTCTGCATCAGGCGGTACAGCTCCTGGGTGCTGACGAAGTCATCCAATTCGTCCAACGCTGCACTCACGGCCAAGCGCTGCTTGGTGACGCGCTGCTCCTTGACGCCGCCGGTGACCGGCCCGGCCGGGCCCGTAGTGGCGGAATTGGTGCCGTGTGGCATGAAAAGGCTCATTTCCGTGGGGATGCTGGCAAACTTCGATTTTACCAGCAGCGGCTGCTTGGAAACTCTCAGCAGCCGCCCCTAGGCTGGCCTCATGATGCTCACCAAGTACACCCACGCCTGTGTCCGGTTGGAGAAGGAAGGAAAAGTCCTGGTGATTGATCCCGGGACGTTCTCCGAATCCGCCGAAGCGTTGAACGGAGCTGACGCTGTGCTGGTAACGCACGAGCACAACGACCACCTCGACAGCCCGGAGGTCATCAAAGCTTTGCGGAGCAATCCTGACCTGGTGGTCCATGCGCCGGCCAGGGTAGCTGCCGCACTGCAGGAAGAAAGTGACATCGCCGACCGCGTGCATTCCGTCGACCCCGGTTCATCCTTTGACGTCGCCGGTTTCAGCATCCGGACTTTCGGCGGACAGCACGCCCTCATCCATGCCCAGATCCCGGTGGTGGCAAATATCGGCTACCTTGTGGACGACAACGTGTTCCACCCCGGAGACTCCTTCGTGGTCCCGGACGGGATCGAAGTCAAAACACTGCTGGTCCCCATCCACGCCCCGTGGTCCAAGATCGGCGAGGTTGTGGACTTCGTCATTTCCGTCCGCGCCCCCAAGGCCTTCCCGGTCCACGACGGCCTGCTCAACGAACTCGGGCGTGGCGTCGTCGAGGGCCATGTAACGCGGATCGGTGCACGGTACGGCACCAGCTACACGCGGCTCGCGCCCCGGGAGTCGGTAGAGGTCTAGCCGGGCCACACTCCTGTGTCGTGGAACCGGTCCAGCACTTTCTCGTGTGGAGCCGGATCCAGGCCATGGGCCGCGAGCCACCCGGCGTCGTAATAGCTGCCAACATAGCGGTCGCCGCCGTCGCACATGAGTGAAACGATGCTGCCTTTGCGTCCTTCGGCCACCATCCGGGCGACCAGCTGCCAGACACCCCACAAGTTGGTGCCTGTGGAAGGGCCCGCGTGAAGCCCGGTCAGTTTGCGGAGGTGGCGCATGGCCGCGACGGATGCGGCGTCGGGCACCTGGATCATGTGGTCGATTACGGCCGGAACAAAACTCGGTTCCGAGCGGGGCCGGCCGATGCCCTCGATGCGGGAAGGCAGACCGGACGCTGCCGCCGCGTTGCCGTCCCGCCACGCAGGGTAGAAGGCCGAGTTTTCCGGGTCCACCACCGCCAGACGTGTGGGGTAACGGTTATAGCGAAGGTATCGGCCGATGGTTGCGCTGGTCCCGCCTGTGCCTGCTCCGACGACGATCCATTCGGGCACCGGGTGCTCTTCGAGGGCAAGTTGTTCGAAGATCGATTCTGCGATGTTGTTGTTGCCACGCCAGTCCGTTGCCCGCTCGGCGTACGTGAACTGGTCCATGTAGTGGCCGCCGGACGTCCGTGCGGTCTCTTCGGCAACGGCGTAGACCTCCGATGCATGGTCCACGAGCAAGCATGAGCCGCCAAAGTCCTCAATGAGGGCGATTTTCTCCGGACTCGTGGTTTTGGTCATCACGGCGATGAAGGGCAGGCCGATCAACCGGGCAAAGTACGCCTCAGAGACGGCCGTGCTGCCGCTGGACGCTTCCACAATGGTGGTGCCCTCGGTAATCCAGCCGTTGACGAGTCCATAGAGGAACAACGACCTCGCCAGGCGGTGCTTCAGGCTGCCCGAGCGGTGCGTGGACTCATCCTTGAGGTACAGCTGCACGCCCCAGTGTTCCGGCAGGGGCACCGCGTACAGATGCGTGTCCGCCGAGCGGTTGTTTTCAGCCTCGATGGTGCGGATGGCCTCGCTGGCCCAGGTCCGGTCCTGAATACACGAATTGCTCACCGGATAAGCCTAGGCTGGAAACGTGGTTCCGGCAGCAACGGGGCCATCACCCCCCGGACGAAGGAGAACCCATGGCCACCCTGATGACTGCCACTGAGCTGCACCGGCGCCTTGAATCGGGAGAGCGGACCGTACTCCTGGATGTGAGGTGGGTCCTTGGCCGGACAGACGGGCACGCGAACTACCTTGAGGCCCATCTTCCGGCGGCGGTCTTCGTGGACCTCCCGACGGAACTTGCGGACCATGCCGCTCCAGGACGCGGGCGCCATCCTTTGCCCTCGCCGGACCGCTTCCAGGAGGCGGCCCGCCGTTGGGGGATCAACGACGGCGACACGGTGGTTGCGTACGACGACAGCGGCAGCATGGCCGCCGCCCGGGCGTGGTGGATGCTCCGCAACGCGGGGGTGGACTCCGTTTACCTCCTCGACGGCGGCCTGTCCGCCTGGCGCTCACACGGCTACGCCCTGGAAGCCGGCGAGGCGCGTCCCGCCGTCGGGAATGTCTCCCTGGGCGATGGCCTAATGCCGTCCATTACTGAGCAGGAAGCGGCGCAGTGGAGCCGCGATGGAGTGTTGTTGGATGCCCGGGCAGGGGAGCGGTACAGAGGCGAGGTGGAGCCCATCGATCCCCGGGCCGGGCACATTCCCGGTGCCTTCAGCGCGCCTACCACGCAGAACGTTTCGGAGGCGGGTACCTTCCTGCCTGCCGAAGAGCTGCGGCGCCGGTTCGAGGCGTTGGGTTTGGACACATCATCCAGGGTTGCTGTGTACTGCGGTTCCGGCGTCACCGCCTCCCACGAGATCGCTGCTATGGAAATTGCAGGCTTCAGCGCGGCCTTGTTCCCCGGTTCGTTTTCGCAATGGTCGAACAACGGGGCGAATGAGGTAGTGGTGGGAGAGGGTCCTTATGGTGACGCTGCCGACGGCCCAAGTAGCATGAGCCGGGCCGACGGGAGTAGCGTCGAAGCATGAATCCTGGACGTCCTGTTCCCCCGCCCCTCGCGAAGACCATCTCTTTGGACACTGCCGGTTCCGAGTCCTCCACTGGAGTGTTGGCTGCGGCATATGGCGCCACTTCGCCGGTGAGCGGACTCGTGCCCCTGACAGTGGCCCGCCGCGAGCCTGGTGAAGACGACGTGGAGATCGCCATCGAATTCTGCGGCCTGTGCCACTCTGACGTGCACGCAACACGGGGAGAATGGCGGCAGCCCCCGTATCCGCTGGTTCCCGGTCACGAAATTGTTGGCAGCGTGACCCGGGTGGGATCCGCCGTGGAGGACTTCGCGGTCGGAGACCGTGTTGGCGTGGGCTGCATGGTGGACTCGTGCCGTGAATGCGACAGCTGCCTTGAAGGACTGGAGCAGTACTGCGAGCGCGGCAACGTGGGCACCTACGGCGCAGCCGATCCCCGCCACGAAGACGCCGTCACCCAGGGTGGATACTCGACGGCGGTGGTGGTGGACAAGCGCTTCGTGCTCCGAGTGCCCGGGAACTTGGACCCTGCTGCGGCAGCTCCGCTTTTGTGTGCCGGGATTACCACCTACTCGCCCTTGAGGTACTTCGATGTTGAGGAAGGCGACTCCGTTGGAGTGGTGGGGTTGGGCGGCCTGGGCCATATGGCGGTCAAGCTCGCCAAAGCCATGGGCGCCGAAGTCACGGTGTTCACCACCTCCGAGTCGAAGTTTGACGCAGCCCGGGAACTTGGCGCGGACCACGTGGTGCTGTCCAAGGACGCCGACGCGATGGAGGCTGCCAACCGCAGCATCGACGTCATTATTGATACCGTCGCCGCTCCGCACGACCTCAACCCCTACTTCCGTACGCTTCGGCTGGACGGTGCACTCTTCCAACTCGGGCTTCCTGCCGACGACATGCCCCCGGTCAGCCCCGGCCTGCTTATCCGTCGCCGCCTCGCCTACGCCGGTTCCTTGATTGGCGGCATCGAGGAAACGCAGGAAATGCTGGACTTCTGTGCCGAGCACGGAGTGGCCAGCGACATCGAGATTGTTGGCGCCGGGCAGTTGAATGAGGCCTACGACCGCATGGTGGCCGGCGACGTGAAGTACCGTTTTGTGCTGGATACCGCAACACTTCAGGAACCCTCCGAAAGGGCAGACGCATGAGCACATTGTTCACCAGGATCATCAACGGGGAGATCCCGGGCCGCTTCGTCTGGAAAGACGAGGAAGTGGTGGCTTTCCTGACCATAGCCCCCATTACCCAAGGCCACACCCTGGTGGTTCCGCGTGAGGAAGTGGACTCCTGGACGCATGCCACGCCGGAGCTTCTGGCTAAGGTCATGGATGTCGCCCAGAGCATCGGCAAGGTGCAGGAAGGGCTCTTCGACGCCAAGCGCGTTGGCGTCCTGATGGAGGGTTTTGAAGTGGACCACCTGCATGTCCACGTCTGGCCTGCGTATTCCACAGCAGATTTTGAGATCCACAATGTCGATCACAACCCGGACCCTGCGGTGATGGATGCGACGGCCGTAAAGCTGCGTTCCGCGCTGCGTTCAGCCGGACACGGAGACGCTGTCCCGGAAGACTGACTCCGCGTTCTTAACCCGGCGGTGCTGTACACGCACCGCCGGGTTTTTTGTGCTTCGGGTTACGCCGGGGCCAGTGCCTGGTTGAGGACCGTGCGGATGCGTTTCTCCGAAACGGAATAGGCCGTGCCGAGTTCGACCGCGAAGAGGCTCACCCGCAGCTCCTCGATCATCCAGCGCACCCGGGTTAACTCAGCACCCGCCCGCCGTCCCGGGAGCAGCGCCGACACGGCGTCGTCGTAGTCATCCTCCAGCGCCTGCACGATGCCCATGTTCAGGCTGTCCCGCTGCACGTTGCCTGGAAGTTTCTCCAGCCGCTTCTCAATGGCCTGCAGGTACCGCGGCAGCTGGCTGAGCTGGGCGTAGCCCGTCTGTGCCACAAAACCGGGGAAGACCAATTGCTCCAACTGGCTCTTCATGTCATTGAGGGCGCTGATGAGCGGCAGGCTGGCGTTGGACTTCAGCGCTTTCTGGATGCGCCGCGTACTGGCCAGGATGCGTTCGACGACGGCCGTCACCGTGAAAACGGTGTCGATCAGTTCTGCCCTGACTACTTCGTAGAGAGCATCGAAGGACTCCCTGTCCCATGGCAGTTCCTGGGGCACGAGTTTGTCGATCGCAGCCAATGCGCAGTCCGCAATCAGGGCGCTCACCGAACCGTGGGGGTTCTGGCTGAAGGTGAGCTTTTCGGTGTTGCTCAGGTGTTCGAGCACATAGCGGTCCGGAGAAGGTATCCGCAGGGCCAGCAACCGGATGACGCCGCTTCGCATGGCGGCTTCCTGCTCTGCCTTGCTTTGGAACACCCGCAGGGCCACTGACTTCCCCTCGTCCATCAGGGCGGGGAACCCCGTGACGGCATGCCCCTTCACAGCACGGCTGACCTGGCGATCCACGGTGCCGAAATCCCACTCGGTGATGCCGGTCCGTTCGGCTACCGTTCCTTCGCCAGGTGCCGGGGCTCCGGCTGGTGGCGCGGCTTGGCTGGCTGTTCCCTTGCCACTGGGGGTCCGCAGCGTGGTTGCCGGCGTGGCACCCAGTGATTCGGCGATGGCGCGGCGGGTGGCCGGTGCCAGCTTTTCCTGCAGTTCAGCGAGGTCCTTGCCCTCGTCCAGGACCTTCCCCTTGCTGTCCACCACTTTGAAGCTGACGCGCAAATGCGGAGGTACCGCATCCCAGTTCCACGAGCCGGGCGGAATGATGTGCCCCCTGAGTCGGCGCAGGACCAACTCCAGGGAAGGCTCCAGCTCGTCGCCGGCGGGATCGAAGTCCGCTTCCAACGCCGCGGTGGCTTGCCTGGCCACATCCGGTGCCGGCACGAAGTTTTTCCGTACCTGCTTTGGAAGGGATTTGATGAGCGCCGTGACGAGCTCAACCCGTTGGCCGGGAATCTGCCAGCGGAACGGGGCATCGTCCAGCTGGTTGAGGAAAAGTACCGGAACTTCAGCGGTAACGCCGTCGGAAGGATTGGGAGCGGATCCGGGTGCCACAGGGTGGAACTCGTAGCTCAGGGGAAGCTCGAAGCCCTTGTGAAGCCACGTTTTGGGATACGCGGAGTCATCCAGTGCCTCGGCGTCTTCGCTCATCAACAGCGATTGATCGAAGTCCAGCAAATGGGGATCCGACTGCCGGGCATCCTTCCACCACTTATCGAAGTGCCTCTCGGAGACCACGTCCTTGCCCACGCGTGCGTCATAGAACTCGAAGAGAGTCTGGTCGTCAACCAGGATGTCGCGCCGTCGCATGCGGGTTTCGAGCTCTTCTATTTCCTGCAGGAGTGCCCGGTTGCGATGGAAGAACTTGTGGTGGGTCTTCCATTCGCCTTCCACAAGCGCGTGCCGGATAAACAACTCGCGGGAGAGCTCCGGATCGATGCGTCCGTAATTTACCCGGCGGTTCGGAATGATGGGCACTCCGTAGAGCGTGACCTTTTCGTGGGCCAGTACCGCACCCTGGCGGGAGGACCAGTGCGGCTCGCTGTAAGTTCGCTTCACCAGATCAGGGGCCACCTGCTCGGCCCACAAGGGATCGAACTTGGCAGCAACGCGAGCCCACAACCTGCTGGTCTCCACCAATTCTGCGGCCATGACGAAAGTGGGTGACTTCTTGAACAGCGCCGAACCGGGGAAGATCGCAAAACGGCTTCCGCGTGCCCCGGCATATTCGCGCTTGCGCTCATCGAGCAGGCCAATGTGGCTGAGCAGCCCGGACAGCAGGCTGATGTGGATGCCCTCGTAGTTCCCCACGGGGTCGGCTTCGCGTTTGTTATCCAGCGCGATGCCCAGGGGCTTGGCCAGCTGCCGGAGCTGTGTGAAAAGGTCCTGCCATTCGCGCACGCGCAGGTAGTTGATGAACTCGTTGCGGCACAGTTTGCGGAACTGAGTGGAGGACAGCTCGCGCTGCTTCTCCTGGATGTAGTTCCAGAGGTTGAGGAACCCGGTGAAGTCCGAGATCTCGTCGCGGAAACGGGCATGCTTTTCCGCGGCGAGCTGCTGCTTGTCCGTTGGCCGCTCACGCGGATCCTGGATGGTCAGCGCGGCGGCGAGGATCATGACTTCGCGGACGCATCCGCGCTTTCCTGCTTCCACGATCATCCGGCCAAGCCGGGGATCGACAGGAAGCTGGGCGAGTTTCTGCCCGACGGCGGTCAGTCCACCGCCGCTTCGGCCGTTGCCGCGGGCGTCGGCGGACTTTGCCGGGCTTAAGGCGCCGAGTTCGCGCAGCAGGGTCACGCCGTCGTTGATGGCCCTGGTCTCCGGGGGTTCCACAAACGGGAAGTTCTCCACGTCCTTGGGTCCGCGGGCAACTCCCATGGCGGTCATCTGCAGGATGACAGCGGCGAGGTTGGTCCGGAGGATCTCGGGATCCGTAAACTGCGGACGTGATTCGAAATCCTCTTCCGAATACAAGCGGATCGCGATGCCCTCCGACACGCGGCCGCAACGGCCTGAACGCTGGTTGGCCGATGCCTGGGAGACCCGCTCGATGGGCAGGCGTTGGACCTTGGTGCGGTGCGAATAGCGCGAGATGCGTGCAGTGCCGGTGTCGATCACGTACTTGATACCCGGGACAGTAAGCGAGGTTTCGGCCACGTTGGTGGCCAGAATGATGCGACGTTTACCCCCGGGATTGAAGACCCGGTGCTGTTCCTGGAGGCTCAACCGGGCAAAGAGGGGAAGGACTTCGGTGCCTGCAAGGCGCCGGTTGCTTTGGATGCGGCCGTTGATGGCCTCGGCGGCGTCGCGGATTTCACGCTCGCCGGAGAAGAAGATGAGAATGTCTCCCGGTGCTTCCTTGGCGAGCTCGTCCACGGCATCGCAGACGGCGTCAAGGGGATCGCGGTCTTCTTCGAGTTCGTCGTCCGAGGTCTCGTCATCAGCGTCTGCAGGCTGTGTAAGCGGGCGGTAGCGGATCTCCACCGGGTAGGTGCGGCCGGAGACTTCGATGATGGGTGCAGGCTCTTCATCACTGCCGAAGTGTTTGGCGAAGCGCTGGGGATCAATAGTTGCCGAGGTAATGATGATCTTCAGGTCCGGACGCTGCGGCAGGATGCGCTTGAGGTAACCCAGGATGAAGTCGATGTTGAGGCTTCGTTCGTGGGCCTCGTCAATGATGATGGTGCTGTATTTCCTGAGCAGTTTGTCCCGTTGGATTTCGGCGAGCAGGATGCCGTCAGTCATCAGCTTGATCTTGGTGGAGGCGCTGACCTCGCCGGTGAAACGGACCTGGAAGCCCACTTCCTGGCCGATCTCGACGTCCAGTTCGGAGGCGATGCGTTCGGCCACTGTGCGGGCCGCCAGACGGCGCGGCTGGGTATGGCCGATCAGGCCCTTGTCACCGAGGCCGAGTTCGAGGCACATCTTGGGGATCTGCGTGGTCTTGCCCGAGCCGGTCTCGCCGGCAATGATGGTCACTTGGTTTGCGGCAATGGCCGCCATCAGATCCTCGCGGCGCTCGGAAACGGGCAGCTCTGCGGGGTAGGAAATTTGAAGTGTCATGGCTGCTGCCAGTCTACTGTGGCCGGGGTTCGGCGTCCGCAGCGACAGCTCCGCTGTTTGTTTCAGGCCCGGCGGCGGCACTGAGCCGGTGCGAGAGGTGCCGTGCAAATGACCGGAATTCCTCCGGCTCGAGAATCTCGAAGTCCAGGTCCAGGGCCGCGAGGTAGGCTGCCGGCGCCGCCAGGTTGTCCCATCCGGACCGCAGGATCGTTGCTTCCGCTCCGTCGGCCGTCAGCGTCGCGTACTGGGAACTGACGACGGCGGCGACCTCGGCGAGCGGGGCGCGGAGGCGCACAACGACGTCGAACCTGTAGGGGGAGCGGGTAATGGATTGCTGGACGTAGGCCGCCAGGTCCTCCGCCGGCAATGGACGGGGCGCGTACTTCTTCCGCTCGGTCGGCAGCGAGGCAAACCGGTCGGCCCTGAACGTTCGCCAATCCTCGCGTTCCACGTCCCAGGCAACCAGGTACCAGCGCCGTCCCGTGTCCACCAACCTGTAGGGTTCGACCAGCCGGCGTGAAGCGTCGCCATCGGACTTGACGTAATCAAAGGAGATCTGGCGCCGATCCGATATTGCCGCCGAGACAACGGTCAGTTGTTGGGGATCGACGCTGGCAGCGTTGCTGGGAAGCGTTGTGACGGCGGCCTTGAGCATGGCGAATTTGGGGCGGAGCCGGGAGGGAAGGACCTGCTCCACTTTTGCCAAAGCGCGGACGGACGCTTCGCCGATCCCTGCCACAGGCCCCGCAGCCACGGAGTTGAGGCCCAGTGCCACGGCCAAGGCCTCGTTGTCGTCCAGGAGCAATGGCGGCAATTGGGCGCCGGCCCCCAGTTGGTACCCGCCGGCAATGCCGGGGGAGGCATGTATGGGGTATCCGAGATTACGCAACTTGTCGATGTCCCGACGCACAGTACGTTCAGTGACTCCCATGCGGTGGGCAAGGGCGGGGCCTGTCCATTCCCGGCGGACCTGCAACAGTGACAACAGCTGCAGGAGCCGGGCGGAGGTTTGGATCATGCAAGTGAATCTAGCCCATGCACCACGGTGCGGCGGCCAGGCAAACAGAAGGGCGCCCGCCGGTCAAAGGATCTCTGCAGTAATCCTTGGACTGGCGGGCGCCGATTGTAGATGTCGGGCTGACCTTGCAGTGGGCTGGCATGCCCTAGTAGATGCGTGGATTCCAGTACGGGGCGCTGGGTGCCTCGAAGGCGCTCCAGGGTTCCCTTGACGTGACAGGAGGGTTGTGGCCGCGTCCGTCTTTCAGCAGGGCTGAGATGGTGGCTGCGACGGCGGTGATGAGGACGATGAAGAGGATGATTCCGAAGATTTCCATGTCTCCAGATTGCTCCTGTGCAGGCGCAAGAAACAGTGGCAGAAATGCCCCATTTAGATAATTTTCTGCCACACTGGAAGTATGTTGAAAACAGTCGCAGTGATCGTGGTTCCGGACTTCTCCGTGTTCGAGTTCGGCACGGCCTTCGAGGTTTTCGGGATCGACAGATCGGACCGCGGGGCTGGAGTTCCGGCCTTTGACTTCCGTGTCGTTACCCCGGAGCCGGGGGACGTCCGCATGAAGTCCGGACTCTCCCTGCACGTCAACCTTGGCCTTGAGGCGGCGGCCGATGCCGACCTCGTGATCATGGCGCCGTTTGGCCGGGATAAAGTCGTCCCTGAATCCGTCCTCGAAGCCTTGCGGGCGGCGCATGCCAGGGGAGCGTGGGTGATGTCCATTTGCTCAGGAGCATATGCGCTTGCCCGGGCAGGACTGCTGGACGGGCGGCGTTGTACTACGCACTGGCACTATTCCCAGGACCTGGCCAGTCGGTATCCATCCGTGATCGTGGATGAGAACGTCCTCTATGTACAGGACGGGACCATCATCACCAGTGCAGGCACAGCAGCCGGCATTGACGCTTGCCTGCACCTTGTCCGCGTGGAGCTTGGCGCCAACGTGGCCGCCGCCATCGCCCGCGATATGGTGGTACCGCCGCACCGCGACGGCGGGCAGGCGCAGTTCATCGACCGGCCGATGCCGACGTGCGGATCGGCGCCCATGGAAGCGCTGTTGCGGTGGATGGTGGAACACCTTGACGAGGAACACAGCGTCAACGAACTGGCAGCACGGCTTCACATGTCACCACGCACCTTCGCCCGGCGCTTCCGGGCCGAAACCGGGACCACGCCCGCGGCGTGGCTGAATTCCCAGCGGGTGCTCCGGGCACAGGAACTGTTGGAAACCACAGAGCTGAACATTGACGAAGTCGCCCGCGAAGCCGGATTCGGGCATTCGGTCCTGCTGCGGCACCATTTCGCCAAAGTGCTCGACACGAGTCCGCAGAGCTACCGCCGGGCTTTTCGAGGGCAACTGGCCGAAGCCATCTGACGGCGTCAAGTGCTGGCTAACGGCGCCGGCCGGTGGTTCCCCGCGACTCGGAGCCCTCGGCTTTGGCGCACTCGATCAGTTCCTGCCACGGTCCGGTCACGGCACGGTCCGGCAGGGTGGCGCGGTGCTGTCCGGCCCGGATCGAGTACATGAAGCGGTCCGGTTCATTGACCGCCCGGGCCTGGCCCTTGGCTTCATCCCAGGGGCAGGCCTCGACAATCGGAAGCCATCGCTCCTTCTCATCCGGGGATACGGCTTCCACACTCCAGACACGTGTCATCGCGGCGACTCCTCCACTGCGTTGAACCGTAATTTTCATGACTGGCGGCTTCTCGTTCTACCCCTGCGACGTCAGCCCGTGGGCGGTCCGGATGCAGCGCGTCCGGTCCCGCCTCGTGACTAAACCTTGACCTTCACAGTGTCCCACGCCTTCCGGACGGCGTCATGCTCCGGTGATCCGCTGCCGAAGAGTTCCTCGGCCGTGGCCAGCGTCGTCCTGGCGAACTTCCCGAAAGTGCACGTAGCAGGGAGCGCTCCGCTGGTCAGGGTCCCGTACCAAATCTGGCCCGGTGCCTCCCAGGCCTTGCCGCCGAGTTCTGCTGCCACCAGATAGAAGGCCCGGTTTGGAATACCCGAGTTGATGTGCACGCCTCCGTTGTCCGCACTCGTGCGGACGTAGCTGTCCATCGAGTCCGGCTGCGGGTCCTTGCCCAGGATGTCGTCGTCGTACGCGGTACCGGGAGCCTTCATGGAGCGGAGGGCTGCTCCCTGGACCTGCTCGGTGAACAAACCCTGTCCAATCAACCAACTGGCCTGCTCCACGGACTCCTGTTTGATGTACTGCTCCACCAGGACGCCGAAAACGTCCGACATCGACTCATTGAGCGCGCCGGCCTGGTTGCGGTAGGCCAGGTTGGCTGTGTACTGCGTGACCCCATGGGCCAGTTCGTGTCCGATGACGCTGACGGATTTTGTGAACCTCTGGAAGATTTGTCCGTCCCCGTCTCCGAAAACCATTTGGCTGCCGTTCCAGAAGGCATTGTCGTAGAGCTTTCCGTAATGGACAGTGGCATCCAGCGGCAGTCCGGCATCGTCAATGGAATCCCGCCCAAAAACTTCACCGTACAAACGGTGCGTTCCACCAAGTCCGTCATATGCTTCGTCAGCCGCGGCGTCCCCGACGGGGGCAGCGCCTTCCTTGCGAACCAGCTGACCAGGAAGATCCTCAGTGGTGAGGGCATCGAAGATGGTCCGCTTGGGCGGCCCTGGCTTGGCCTGCCGTGCGCTGGGCGGTGCCGCGGGAACCGGAGCGGTCCGGATGGCCTGCAGGCCCTTGATGTGCAGCAGGGATTCCTTGGCTGCACGGGCGACCGCCCGGAGCCGGGGTTCGTTCTGGGCAGCAATCCTGCGAAGCATGTACGGCGGGACGATGGAACACATCACGGCAAACCCCTTTTGCTATCGGAAAGACCAACTGGGATCAGCCTAGGAGCAAGGCCGGACAATTTTGCGGCATGGTCCCGGCAAGCCCGTAAGTGATAGTCGGTAGCCGGCATGCAGAAAACCCCGCCAGCAGGACTGGCGGGGTTTTCGTTTGTGCCCTCGATAGGATTCGAACCTACGGCCTTCTGCTCCGGAGGCAGACGCTCTATCCCCTGAGCTACGAGGGCATCCAAGGTATCCCTCCGTTGCCGGTGGGACGTCCTAGAGCTTAGCAGCCACGGCACCGCAAATGAAAACTGCAACACGGGCCCACATCCGGCCCGTTGTGAGTCCCGCCATCAGCGGGAGCCGCCCGCGTCGCTTCAGTACCCGGCGAACGAGTCAACATGGACCCGTCGGGCGCCTGCACCGCGTGCCGCGGACCGCAGGGAATCAACGCTGGCGGGTGAGCCGGAGACGAATACTTCCCTGTCGGCGATATCCGGAACCAGTTCCTTCAGGCGCGCTGCATCGATTCTGGAAGTGCCGGCGTCGCGCATGAACTCCGGGGGAGTGGAACCATCGGCGAGCCGGGCAATCACGGTGGCTCCTGAGGCTTCCAGCTGTTCCACCCATGCCAGCTCGTCCCGGCTCTTCGCCAGATACAGCACCACGGTGTCGCGGGCGGTGCCGTCGGCCGCCAGTTGCGACAAGAAAGGCGTAATCCCGATACCTGCGGCCATCAACAGGACCGGTTTGCCGGCGTCGTGCGGGAGAAGAAAGTCCCCACCAACGGCAGTGGCGGAAACGGTTTCCCCTGGCCGAAGGGCAAGCAATGCTTTCTTGGCGCTCGACAAAGGCTCGGCGGTACCCACGCCAAAAGTCACTTCAGGCGCACCGGGAGCGCTGGTGATGCTGAAAATCCGACGACGGCCCCTGCCGTCCGAACGCGAATGCGGCAGGTTCAGCTCCATGAACTGGCCTGCGGCAAAACGGACCGGCCGCGCCGGTTCGAAACGGAATTCCGTGCTCCCGGGCGTCAAGACCCGTGATTCCTTGAACGTCAGTTCCACCCCGCCCCGTTGGCCCAGGAAGAAAGCGATGAGATTGCCCAGCAGCAGCGCCAGTTCCGGGGAATTGGCCACGAAACCGAAGTTGTAAGGAACCGCGAAGACAACACCCACGACGGCGGCAAGCGCCAGCTGCTGCCAGCGGCGGGGAGGAAGGGTGAGCGGCTCGGACAGCATGAAGCCCACGAAGAACAGAAGGGGCCGTTGGGCCAGGGTCTGCCACAAAGCCTGCCCGAAGGTCATGCTCCGGTTCAGGAGCTCAAGGGTGATGATCCCGCTTGCCACCACGAGGAACACAGTGGCCATGAGCAGCTTGCGGGTACGGTACAGGACCAGCAGAACGCCCGGCACCAGCAACCACAGCATCGCCGGGGTTGCCGCCCACCACGTAGCAATGTTCAAGCCGGTCAGGCCGGTGATGAATGCGCCAGCGGCGGCCGGATTGAAGATGTGCCTGCCGCGAAAGGCCAAAGCGTACTTGGACACGCTCGCCAATACGCATGCCAGCGCCACACCGGCCATGTCGGTGAGCCCAAAAGCGGGCCAGAACAGGAAGTAGAGGAGCAAAGCCGTGATGAGTGAAGACTCCGTGTGTGGTCTGACACGGAATACGACGGCGAGCAAACGGTTCGATCCATACGTAACGCCCAAGCACAGGAGCAGGTGGACCAGCATCTCCGGCAGGCCGAAGGTCAGCCACCCCAGCACGTTGAGGATCATGCTGTACACCACCAGCACCCCGAGGACCCACAGGATCAAGCGGTACATGGTGAAGCGGCCCAACCAGGTGTCAACGCGGGACTTGGCAGCAATCATGTGAATAGTCTCCCCTCAAAACCTGACGAAAACGCGGCACTGCCCGTCGAAGAGACCCTGAGCCACGAGAACTCGAATTCCTTCTCAAGCGGTGCAGGATCCACCATGAACAATGCCGTGGCCAACCCGTCCGCGACCAGGGCGCTCGCCGCCATGGTCCATGTGGCCACTGTGGTGTGGACCGGCTTTCCGGTGGTGCCGTCCAGGACATGGTGCAGGCCGTCGTCCCATGCCCGGCGGTTGGCCGCCGAAGCGCACAGCGCGGCGTTGTCCAACTCGACGGTCCCAATGGCCTGTCGTGGGTTGTAAGGATGTTCCAGCGCGACACTGACGGGATGGGCCCCCGAATGAAGCATGTCGCCGCTGCCATCCACCAGGAAATCATCGATGCCCGCTCCCCGGAGTATCCCTCCCAACAGGTCCACCAGCTGGCCTTTTCCGGCCGCGCCGATGTCCACCACCAAGGGTTCCCTGGCGGTCATCGTCGTGCCTGTCCACTCAAGGACGTCCTCCCAACGGGGTGGTGCCTGGGCTGCTCCCGTCGGGATGAGGGAGTAGCTGGCGTCGTAACCCAGCCTTTCCAGGCTGCTTCCAATAAGAGGGGTCATGGCCCCGTCGCTCAAGCGGTAGGCCGTGGCATACAGTTCCTGAAGCCCGGTGGCGTGGTCCGGCAACGTGATGCTGCCCGGACCGCGGGAGAGGCGGGTCACCAGGGAATCGTCCCTGAAACGCGACCACGTCATGTCGTACGCTTCGACAGCGGCAAGCAACTCCCCGGTGAGAACGGGAGCCAGCTGATCCGGCGTCGAAATTTCCCACCGTGTGCCGATCCCGTCGAAGCTGAAGTTGCTCCAGCCCGGATGCGGCATGACCGCTACTTGGCCTGTGACTTGATCTGCTCGAGGGCATCATTGAACCCTCCGGACGTGAGGGAAGAACCGGCCACCTTGGACACCTTCAGTTCGTCCACGTCCTTCCCGACAATCTGTGCCGCGATGCCACTGGCAAACTCACCTTGGAATTTCTTGGTGTTGGGGTTGGAGGGGTGGACTGTGATGTTCACCGCTGAGACCTTATCGGCGGCCAGTGTCAGTTCCACGCCCACTGTTTCCTGCCCATTCGGTGACGTGTAGGTTCCATCCGCACTGTAGGTACCGTCCTTGTAGGTGGTAGCTCCGGTGGTAGCGATGGCGGACGAGCCTGTGGGCGAAGGGCTGCCTGTCGAGGCCTGGCCGCCCTCCTGGGTGGCCGGCGCTTGGGTGGCAGGCGCTTGGGTGCTGGGCGCGCATCCAGCGGCTGTTCCCGCGATGGAGAGGCCGGCAATGCCAACATAGATGCTCTTGCGGAGTGGCGTAGTCATGATTCTGCTCGTTTCAACTGGACAAGTTCAACCGGAAGTATGTCGTCGTGGGGCTCGTGGTCATGGCACTGGCAGGCCCCGGATGAGGGGCGCGGCCGGCGTCCATGTTCTTCACAACGTTGAAATCAGCGTAATGGTTCAGTCTGTGGCGGCTGCCTGCGGTCCCTGTGCGCCGGCTGTGTCCGGATTGTCCACATACGGGCCCACCAATTCCGCGTCTTTGCGGGCCACCGGTAGGCTAGATCCGTGACTCCCGATGAACTCTCTGCTGCCATATCCGCCTGCCTTAAGGTCGCTGTCTCCACTGGCGAAATCGCCCTGACGGAATCTGCTGTGCCCGACGCCGTGCGCGTGGAGCGACCCAAGAACAGGGACCACGGTGATTGGGCCACCAACATCGCCCTGCAGCTGTCCAAGCAGGCCGGGATGAATCCCCGCGAATTTGCAGGCATCCTGAGCAACCATCTCCAGGGCATCCCCGGCGTCGCCGGCGTGGAAATCGCCGGACCGGGCTTCCTGAACATCACTGTGGATGCCGCTACGGCCGGAACCCTTGCCAAGACCATCGTCGAGGCCGGATCCGCCTACGGCACCAACCAGGCGCTCGCGGGCCGCGTGGTCAACATGGAGTTCGTCTCCGCAAACCCCACGGGTCCGCTGCACATTGGCCACACCCGCTGGGCGGCGCTAGGTGACGCCATTGCCCGTGTCCTGCGTGCATCAGGTGCTGACGTCACGGCCGAGTACTACATCAATGACGCCGGTTCGCAGATGAACGTCTTCGCCAACTCCGTGCTTTCCCGCCTTCATGGCAGGGGTGTTCCCGAGGGCGGATACCCGGGCGAGTACATCCGCGAGCTTGGCGACGAGGTCCTGAAGGCACACCCGGACATCCGCGAACTGACGGATGAAGCCGCCCTGCCGGTCATTCGGGCTGCTGCTTACGAGGCCCAGATGGCAGATATCAAAACCACCTTGGCTGACTTCGGCGTGGAGTTTGATGTCTTCTTCTCCGAAAAGGAACTGCACGACGCCGGAGCGATCGAGTCCGCCGTTGCGCGCCTTCGCGAGCAGGGGCATGTCTACGACGACGGAGGCGCCGTCTGGCTGCGCACCACCGACTTTGGTGACGACAAAGACCGCGTCATGATCCGTGCCAATGGCGAACCGACCTACTTCGCCGCCGACGCTGCCTACTACCTGTCCAAAAAGGACCGCGGATTTACCGAAAAGATCTATCTCCTCGGCGCCGACCACCACGGATACATCAACCGGCTCAAGGCGATTGCGGCCTGCGCAGGCGACGACCCCGAGGTCAATATCGAGGTCCTCATTGGACAGCTCGTCTCCGTGAACGGTGCCAAGCTGTCCAAGCGCGCCGGCAACATCATCGAGCTCAAGGACCTCATTTCCTGGCTTGGCAAGGATGCGGTGCGTTACTCCCTGGCACGCTTCCCGGCCGACTCTCCGCTGACCTTGGATCCGGAACTGCTCAAGAAGAACTCCAACGAGAACCCCGTGTTCTATGTGCAGTACGCGCATGCCCGCTCACGTGGCACTGCCCGCAACGCGATCGAGGCCGGTGTGGACCGTTCCGTGTTCGATGCCTCGCTCCTGGACCACGCAACCGAGAACGAACTGCTCTCTTACCTGGGCAGCTACCCGTCGATCGTGGCCAAGGCCGCCGAGCTCCGTGAGCCCCACAGGGTGGCCCGCCACCTCGAGGTCATCGCCGGCGCCTACCACCGCTGGTACGACGCGTGCCGCGTGTCGCCGCAGGGCGACGAGCCTGTCCAGGACGTGAACCGGACGCGCTTGTGGTTGAACGACGCCACCAGCCAGGTACTTGCCAACGGACTCGAACTACTCGGTGTTTCGGCGCCGGAACGGATGTAGCGAAATGACCACAGAATTCAGCAACGCTTCTCCTCTTGCACCGGAATGGTTGGCCCTCCCGGAAGACCTCAACGCCCTTCAGCCGTCCATGTGGGCGGCCGGGGTGGCGAAGAATGACGCCGGTGAAGTCGCCATCGACGGTGTTTCGGTCAAGGAACTCAAGGAACAGTTCGGGACTCCGCTCTTCGTCATGAGCGAGTCGGATTTCCGTTCACGGGCCCGGGCCTTCAAAGACGCCTTCGATGCTGCATTCGCGGACATTTGCGGGGGAGTGGATGTCTACTACGCCGGCAAATCGTTCCTGTGCACGGCAGTAGCCAGCTGGGTGGCAGAGGAAGGCCTTCGACTGGACACCTGCTCCGGCGGTGAGCTCGCCGTTGCTGCCCGCGCCGGGATCGAGGGACGGAATCTCGGCCTGCACGGCAACAACAAGTCGGACGCGGAGATCAACCGCGCGCTGGACATGCACGTTGGCAGGATCGTGGTGGACAGCCTCGACGAGCTGGAGCGCGTAGCCAAGATCGCCTCCAGCCGCGGCGAAACCGCCAAAGTCATGCTGCGCCTTACTCCTGGTGTGCATGCCCATACGCATGAATTCATTGCCACGGCCCACGAGGACCAGAAATTCGGCCTCTCCATGGCCGAAGACTCCACTGAGGAAGCCGGCCTGTCCGCTGCCGAGGAGGCGGTGGCAGCTGCGACGTCCTATCCGGGCATTGAGCTCCTGGGCCTGCATTGCCACATCGGCTCGCAAATCTTCGAGCCTGACGGTTTTGCCGTGGCAGGAGAAAAGCTTCTGCGGTTCCTTGCCGCGATGCAGAGCAAGTATTCCATCGTCCTGCCTGAACTTGACCTCGGCGGTGGCTATGGAATCGCTTACACCCCGGTGGACACTCCGCGTCCGCCGGCCGAGATCGCGCAGGCGATGGCCGCCGTCGTGCGTTCCACCTGCGCCGAACTGGGGATAGCCTCGCCCCGCATCTCGATTGAACCGGGACGGGCGATCGTGGGCAGCACCACGTTTACCCTCTACGAAGTAGGCACCCTCAAAACGGTCCGCGTGGATGCTCCCGGCGTTGACGCAGGGCAGGAGAACGTTACGTATCCGCGCCGCTATGTGTCGGTGGACGGTGGAATGAGCGATAACGCCCGTCCGGTGCTGTACGACGCGGATTATTCGGCGATTTTGGCCTCCCGTGATTCCACCGCGGCTCCGCAGCTGTCCCGAGTAGTGGGCAAACATTGCGAGAGCGGCGACATAGTTGTTAGAGATGTATATCTGCCCGCGGACGTGGCAGCCGGTGATTTGCTCGCAGTACCGGGTACCGGCGCCTACTGCTGGGCCCTCTCCAGCAACTACAACTACCTGGCCCGGCCTGGCGTTGTCGCTGTACGCGACGGAGCCGCCAGGTTGATCGTCCGCGGCGAAACCGAAGAAGATCTCTTGAACCGCGACATGGGAGTGGCGAATGTCTGAAGTGCGAACCTTGAAAGTGGCCCTGCTGGGCTGTGGCAACGTTGGGGCCCAGGTCGCGCGGATTCTGATTGACGACGCCGAGGCACTTGCCGCCCGCAGCGGTGCACGCCTGGAACTGTCCGGTATCGCTGTCCGCACCATCGATTCCCCGCGCGACGTCGAACTGCCGCGCGAGTTGTTCACCACTGACGCCGACACTCTGGTCAAGGACGCCGACCTGGTCATCGAACTCATGGGCGGAATCGAGCCTGCCCGTTCGTTGATCCTCACCGCGATCCAGAACGGCGCCTGCGTGGTCACCGGCAACAAGGCCCTGCTTGCACAGGACGGACCCACCCTCTACGAAGAGGCCGATAAAGCCGGAGTGCAGCTGTCCTACGAGGCCGCCGTCGCCGGCGCCATCCCCATCCTTCGTCCCATCCGCGACAGCCTGTCCGGGGACCGGATCACCCGCGTGCTGGGCATCGTCAACGGCACCACCAACTTCATCCTCGACCAGATGGACAGCACCGGTGCGCAGTTCGCTGACGCCCTCGCCGAAGCCCAGCGACTGGGCTACGCCGAAGCGGACCCGACAGCGGACGTTGAAGGGCATGATGCCGCAGCGAAGGCTGCCATCCTTGCGTCGCTTTCGTTCCATACACGCTTCTCCCTGGACGATGTCTACTGCGAAGGCATCACCAAGGTCAGCGCCGAAGACATCGCCTCGGCCAAAGAAGCCGGCTTCGTCATCAAGCTTCTCGCGATCGCCGAGAAGATCGACTCTTCGGATCACGGCAGTGGCATCTCGGTGCGGGTCCACCCCACGCTGCTCCCGCGTGAGCATCCGCTGGCGGCTGTCCGTGGAGCCTTCAACGCAGTGTTCATCGAGGCCGAAAACGCCGGCGAACTGATGTTCTATGGCCAGGGCGCCGGGGGAACACCAACAGCATCCGCTGTGCTCGGCGATCTCGTTTCCGCCGCCCGCCGCCTGGTTCTGGGCGGTCCCGGCCGTACCGAGACCACCACCGGCCACGTTCCGGCGCTCACCATTGACGCCTCCGATACGAGCTACTACATCGGCTTGGATGTCGCTGACCAGGCAGGCGTGCTTGCCCGGATTGCCCATATCTTTGCGGAAAACGGCGTTTCCATCGAAATCATGCGTCAAACGATCCACCGCGACTCTGCCTCGAATGTTGAGTCGGCCGAGCTGAAGATCGTGACGCACCGTGCATCCGAAGCTGCACTCGCGGCAACCGTTGAGGCCGTCAAGGGCCTCGACGTCATCAATTCCGTCACATCCGTACTGCGGGTAGAAGGGGTCTAAGTGGCTCACCAATGGCGCGGAGTAATCCGCGAGTATGCTGATCGTTTGCCCGTAACGGAAGCCACGAAGGTCATCACCCTCGGCGAGGGCGGCACTCCGCTGGTTCACGCGCAAAAACTGTCCGAGCTGACCGGTTCAGAGGTCTACCTCAAAGTCGAAGGCATGAACCCGACGGGCTCCTTCAAGGACCGCGGCATGACCATGGCCATGACGGCTGCTGTCGAGGCCGGCGCCAAAGCCGTAGTTTGCGCCTCCACGGGAAACACCTCCGCATCGGCCGCTGCCTACGCCACGGCCGCGGGTCTGAAGTGTGCGGTGCTTGTTCCTGAGGGCAAGATTTCCATGGGCAAGCTGAGCCAGGCCATCGCCCACGGTGCCACGTTGCTGCAGGTCGATGGCAACTTCGACAACTGCCTCGACATCGCCCGCAAACTCGGTGAGTCCTACCCCGTCTTCCTGGTGAACTCGGTCAATCCCGCCCGCATCCAGGGCCAGAAGACCGGTGCCTTCGAAGTGGTGGATTCTTTGGGTGACGCCCCGGACATCCACGTTCTTCCTGTCGGCAACGCAGGAAACATCAGCGCGTACTGGAAGGGCTACAAGGAGTACGCCGCGCCGTTCGAGACCTCCAACGGGACCCTTCCGGCCGTTTCCACCAAGACTCCCACCATGTGGGGCTTCCAGGCCGCCGGCGCAGCCCCCTTCGTTGCCGGCCACCCCATCACGGAGCCTGACACGATCGCAACTGCCATCCGCATCGGCAACCCCGCTTCGTGGGAGACGGCCGTGGCCGCACGCGACGAATCCGGTGGTCTTATTGAAGCCGTCACCGATGACGAGATCCTGGACGCCCACCGCTGGTTGTCTTCCAAGGAAGGCGTCTTCGTCGAGCCCGGCTCGGCTGCCGGCGTCGCCGGCTTGATCAAGAAGCACGCGGCAGGCCAGGTACCGTCGGGCAAGACCATCGTCATCACTGTCACCGGGCACGGACTCAAAGATCCCCAGTGGGCTCTCCGGACCGAAGACGGCAGTGAAGTCCAGCCGGTCAAGGTGCCGAACGACGTCGTCACCGTTGCAGCAGAACTGGGACTGGAAGAAAACTAAGAGTGGAATCAAAACAGCCCACCGCGACCGATCGGGTAATCGTCGCGGCAGGCCAACGGCTGACCGTCAAGGTCCCTGGTACGAGCGCCAACCTGGGCCCGGGCTACGACAGCCTGGGCCTGGCCCTCTCCATCTACGACACTTTGACGGTGGAGACCCTCACCACCGGAGAGCTTGAGTTCGAGCTCTCCGGTGAGGGCGCCGACACCCTTCCCCGCGATGCCACCCACCTCGTGGTGCGCGCCATCGATCTTGCACTGGAGCGTCTGGGTTTCCAGCACACCGGCTTGCGGATCACCGCGGACAACGTCAACCCCCATGGGCGGGGTTTGGGTTCCTCTGCCTCGGCAGTGGTCGCTGCGGTGACGGCTGCGAACGCGTTGGTACCGCAGGAGGCCCAGCGCGACACTCAGTGGATCCTGCAGCTGACAAGCGAGATGGAAGGCCACCCGGACAACGTCGCACCGGCGATTTTCGGCGGACTGGCGCTGTCGTGGCAGGACAGCGAGCAGTACAGCAGTACCCGTGCGGAGGTGGCACCAGCTGTTACTCCGGTAGTGGCTGTACCGGATTACGAGCTGTCCACCGAGACGGCGCGTGGACTGCTCCCGGCATCGGTCGGCCACCACGCAGCTGCGATGAACTCCGGACGCGCCGCATTGCTGATCCACGCCCTCACGGCAGATCCCGGACTGCTGTTGCCGGGTACGGAAGACTACCTTCACCAGAGCTATCGTGCCCAAGCCATGCGGCCCAGCGCCGAACTCATTGCAGCTCTGCGGGCAGCAGGGCACGCAGCCGTTGTTTCCGGCGCCGGACCAACCGTGATGATCCTTGCCAATGGTTCCGACGAAGCCGCAGCAGCGGTCCAATTCATCAATTCGTTTACTGCAGCCAACACACCCGACGTTGGTTGGCGTGTGATGACGCTGGCTGTTGACGTTCAAGGTGCTAGAGTGGAAGTGCACCGCCGGTAAAGCCGCGGGCAGTTCCCTGATTTTGGACTTCGGTGTTTCGCCGTACCTTTCGTCAACTGTGCCAACGTTGGTGGTGTCGTCTCTTTCCGGCCTGCATCAGGTGCCGCAGAACTCTCTGTTTCCTGAATTTCAGGCTGGCTGTCCGGGTAACCGGATCCAGTGAAGGCGATCAGTATCCGGCCCTGTTGGCCACAATCCATCAGGCACGGCCAAAATCACCGGCTGCAGATCTGAACTGCAGCCCAGAACAAATCATCGCGTCCAGCTCTCGCTCTGGACGCCGTCGAGGGGGAAGGATCCTTCGTGACAGAAACCACTGAGCTGGCTTCAGCTGTGGACACAACATCTTCTGCTGCTGAGTCGTCAACGGCAGCAACCAAGAGCAGCGGCCTTGCAGGCCTCAAGCTCGCCCAGCTTCAGGCTCTTGCGAGCCAGCTGGGTATTTCGGGGGGATCCCGCATGCGCAAGGGGGACTTGGTTACGGCCATCTCTGCCCACCGTGCGGGCACCTCCACTACCAAGGCTCCAGCCAAGGCCACGTCGGCCAAGGCTCCCGCCGTGGCCAAGGAAGCCCCGGTTGCAGAAGCCAAGGCCACGGAAAAGAGCGCGCCCGTTGAGGCAGCTGCCGAGGCTCCGGCCCAGGAAGCTCCCCGTGGGCGTGGACGTGGACGCAGTCGCCGCGCCACCAGTGATGGCATTGTTGCAGCTGCTGAGGCAGCCGCGACCACCACTGCCACCGCCTCCGAGCCTGAAGCAGCACCCGCCGTCGAAACGCCGGCCGCGGCCGAAGCAACCGAGGCGGGCTCCGAACGTCGTCAGCCCCGTACCCGCAACCGTCGCCGCGGCGAAGCTGCCGCAGCTCCGGCTGAAGCAGCGGAAGCGCCGGCAGCCGAGCAGCGCAACGACCGCACGGAACAGCGCGAGCAGCGCAACGACCGCACGGAACAGCGTGAGCAGCGTAACGACCGCACGGAACAGCGCGAGCAGCGCAACGACCGCACGGAACAGCGTGAGCAGGCCGACTCCGGCGACCAGCAGCGCGAACGCCGCGACAACAACCGTGGCCGCCGTGAAGACAACAACGACGGCGACGACACCGGCAACCGCCGCAACCGCCGCAACCGCCGTGACCGAAACGACCAGAACGACCGCAGCGACCGCCGGGGCGGCCAGGACGGCCGTGACGGCAACACCCGCAGCGACCGTTTCCGTGATCGCAACGAACGTCGTCGTGGACGCGCCCAGGGACCGGACGTTGACGACGTCGAGGTTACCGAGGACGACGTCCTGCTTCCCGTGGCAGGCATCCTGGACGTTCTGGAGAACTACGCGTTCATCCGTACGTCCGGCTACCTCCCCGGCGCCAACGACGTCTACGTCTCCCTGGCACAGGTCAAGAAGTACAACCTCCGCAAGGGTGACGCCGTCGTAGGTGCCATCCGTGCACCGCGTGACGGTGAGGACCGCAGCCAGCAGTCGGCCCGACAGAAGTTCAACGCGCTCGTTCGCGTCACATCCGTCAACGGCAAAACCCCTGAGGAACTCAAGGACCGCGTCGAGTTCGCAAAGCTCGTTCCGCTGTACCCGTCAGAGCGCCTGCGCCTGGAAACGGACCCCAAGAAGATCGGTCCGCGTGTCATCGACCTCGTGGCTCCGATCGGCAAGGGCCAGCGTGGCCTGATCGTTTCCCCGCCGAAGGCCGGCAAGACGCTCATCCTGCAGTCCATCGCGAACGCAATCACCACCAACAACCCTGAGGTCCACCTCATGATGGTGCTGGTTGACGAACGTCCCGAAGAAGTTACGGACATGCAGCGCACCGTCAAGGGTGAGGTCATTGCCTCTACCTTCGACCGTCCCGCCGACGACCACACCACGGTTGCCGAGCTCTCCATCGAACGCGCCAAGCGACTCGTGGAGATGGGCATGGACGTGGTGGTTCTCCTGGACTCCATGACCCGTCTGGGCCGTGCCTACAACCTCGCAGCACCGGCCTCCGGCCGTATCCTGTCCGGTGGCGTGGACTCCGCAGCACTGTACCCGCCCAAGCGCTTCTTCGGTGCGGCCCGCAACATCGAGAACGGTGGCTCGCTGACCATCCTGGCAACGGCTCTTGTTGAGACCGGCTCCAAGATGGATGAAGTCATCTTCGAAGAGTTCAAGGGCACTGGCAACATGGAGCTCCGCCTGTCCCGCCAGCTGGCGGACAAGCGCATCTTCCCGGCTGTGGACGTCAACGCGTCCGGCACGCGCCGCGAAGAGAACCTGCTCTCGCCTGAGGAGGTCAAGATCATGTGGAAGCTGCGCCGCGTCCTTTCCGGACTCGAGCAGCAGCAGAGCCTTGAGCTGCTGACCAACAAGATCCGGGAGACCCAGAGCAACGTCGAGTTCCTCATGCAGGTTCAGAAGACGACGCTCGGAGCGAAGTCGGACAACGACAAATAGCGTTATCTGGGGTGGGGCCGTCGAGTAATATTGCCGGCCCCGCCCCTTCGCGTTGCTGCTGACGTACTGCGTACGTCAGCAGCAACGCTACGACAGGCCCGATGCCACTCCCGGGCCGGCAATATTACTCGACGGCGGTCAGGTCACCTTGGGCGTTGCCGTCACCTTCGCTGGCCGGCTTATTTGAGCGGTTGGTCGTTAAGACACCAATCGTCGCAACTAGACTTGTCTGCGAGTCGAAAGAGGTTTGAAAATGTTTGAGTCCGTACAGGGATTGCTTGATGAGCATGCTGCTATTCAGGCACAGCTGAGCGATCCTGCCGTTTATGCCGATCAGTCTGCTGCCAGGAAGTTGGGGCGGCGCTCCGCGCAGCTCCAAGGCATTGTGGAGGCGTACAACAAGTGGCGCGGGCTCAATGACGATCTGGAAGCGGCCAAGGAAATGGCTGACGAGGATCCGGAGTTCGCCGCAGAGGTTGAACAGTTGGAGGAACAGATCCCTGCCGCGCAGGAGCGTTTGCGCCGCCTGTTGATCCCGCGCGATCCGGACGATGCCCGCAACGTCATCCTTGAAGTGAAGGGTGGCGAAGGTGGCGACGAAGCTGCCTTGTTCGCAGGAGACCTTCTGCGTATGTACATGCGTTACGCCGAGTCGCGTGGCTGGAAGACAGAAATGATTTCAGCTACCGAGTCCGACCTCGGTGGTTACAAGGACGTTGCTGTCGCCATCAAGGGCAACTCGAACGATCCCGCACAGGGCGTTTTCGCCCGCTTGAAGTTCGAAGGCGGCGTGCACCGCGTACAGCGTGTTCCCGTGACCGAATCACAGGGGCGTATTCACACCTCGGCCGCCGGTGTGCTGGTTCTCCCCGAAGTGGACGAGCCCGAAGAACTTGAGATCAACCAGAACGACCTCAAGATCGACGTTTACCGTTCCTCCGGCCCGGGTGGTCAGTCCGTGAACACCACCGACTCTGCCGTCCGCATTACCCACTTGCCCACGGGCATCGTCGTCGCCATGCAGAACGAGAAGTCGCAGCTGCAGAACCGCGAAGCCGGCATGCGCGTCCTCCGCGCCCGACTCCTTGCCCACCAGCAGGAACAGATCGACGCCGCCAACTCCGAGCAGCGCAAATCGCAAATCCGGACCATGGACCGTTCGGAGCGCATCCGCACGTACAATTTCCCGGAAAACCGCATTGCAGACCACCGCACGGGCTACAAGGCCTACAACCTCGACGCCGTCATGAATGGCGATCTTGAGCCCGTCATCCAGTCCGCAATTGAAGCAGACGAGCAGGCACGCCTGGACGCCATCGGCGAATAGCCGAGCCCAAGCGCCTACGACTTCAGCATCCAGGGTCCATTAATGACGTTTTACCAAGGCCAGAGCCTCGCGGACGCAGTTCGCGCGGCTACTGCCGTTTTGTCCGACGCCGGTGTTCCCAGCCCACGCGTGGACGCTGAGTTGCTGGCCGACCACCTGTTGGGTGTGGGGCTTGGCCGGATCCGTGCCATGCTCCTCGGCGATGCGCCCTCTCCTGATGGCTATGGGGATTTGGTGCTGGAGCGTGCGGCCCGGGTTCCCTTGCAGCACATCACGGGCGTCGCGTATTTCCGTCACCTGGAGTTGCGCGTGGGCCCGGGGGTGTTCATACCCCGACCGGAAACGGAATCGGTGGTTCAACTGGTCATCGACCACGTCTCGGGCATGGCAAACCCGAAGGTGGTGGATCTCGGTACGGGTTCGGGTGCCATTGCAGGCTCGATAGCCCACGAAGTTCCCGGCGCTGAGGTCCACGCGGTGGAATACAGCAGCTTTGCGCACGCCTGGGCGGCCCGGAATCTCGAACCTTTGGGGGTTTCGTTGATCCAGGGCGACCTCCGGGATGCCCTTCCTGAGCACAACGGTACCTTCGACGTCGTCGTCTCCAACCCCCCATACATCCCGTCCGAGGCGATACCCTCGGAACCGGAAGTCGCCCTCCACGATCCTCCCGAAGCCCTGTACGGTGGGGGAGCGGACGGTATGGAACTTCCGACGGCGGCAGCGGCCTCTGCGGCGCGGCTCCTGAAACCGGGCGGCTACTTCGTGATGGAGCACGCCGAAGTCCAGGCACAATGGATCGCCGGTATGCTGAAACGCGCCGGACGCTGGCACGAGATCACCACGCACTTTGACTTGAACGGCAAAGAACGTGCAACCAGCGCGGTACTGGCAAGCATCGCGCCTGATGAGTGAAAGAATAGCGCTGTGACCACAACCTACAACTGCACTTCCGAGGACCAGCGTGCTGAAGGACTTCAGCACGCCCAGCGCGCCATCAGCGAAAAGAAGTGCATCGTGATGCCCACGGACACCGTCTATGGCATTGCTGCCGACGCTTTTTCTCCTTTGGCTGTAACCATGTTGCTCGCTTCCAAGGGCCGCAGCCGGCAGATGCCCCCTCCCGTGCTGATTCCCCGCGTTAATGCCCTGGACGGGCTGGCGACCGATGTACCTGCTGACGCGCGGGCATTGGCACAGGCATTCTGGCCCGGCGGGTTGACATTGATCCTGCACGCGCAGCCGTCCCTGGACTGGGACCTTGGCGATACCAAGGGCACCGTAGCCCTTCGCATGCCGGATGACCACCTTGCTTTGGATCTATTGAGCATGACGGGGCCGTTGGCGGTTTCATCCGCCAACCGGACCGGCCAGGAAGCAGCACAGACGGCTTCCGAGGCACGCTTGCAGCTGGCTGAATCCGTTGAGGTATACCTTGAAGGCGGCTTCCGGCCCGTCAAGGGTACCAACGCCGTGCCTTCCACGATTGTTGATGCAACATCCACTCCTTTCCGCGTGGTGCGGCAGGGGGCCATAGAACTTGAACGCCTCCGGGAGATCGTGCCATCGATCCTTGGCATCGGTGAGACTGTCGCTGCCGCTGAACCGGAAGCCCCCCTGGAACCAACCACCGAGGACGTTGCTGAGGAGCTGGCCCCCGCGGACGAAACCGGCGAGAAACCGCCTGTCGAAGCATCGGAGGAGCCTGCTTCGGTGAAAAACGCCGCTCAGGACGCTGCACCCGCAACAGCGAAGTCCCAGGCTGCAAGCGAAAACCAGCCGGAATGATTCCAGCACGCCAACGCGTCCCCGTCCTCGACGTGGACGCCACTCCGATGCGCGTCCAGGAACTTCTCGATGCCATGGGCAGCCTCCTCGCGGCCGGAACCACAAGTACGGTATTGGGGCATAATCTCCACAGCGTCACCTTGGTGCATTCGCACCCTGATGTTCGGGCGGTCTATGAGGAGGGTTCCATCGTCCTCTTGGACGGCGCTCCCGTTGCCATGTTGTGGGGACTCGCGCACAAACGGCAACTGCAGCCGATTGGCGAGGGGACCATGGCTTACAGGCTTGGCTCCATGGACTGGATTCCTGAGTTGGGAAAGATTCCCGGACTTCAGCGGGTCGCCGTCGTCGGGGCCGGCCGCGAGGCGAACAGCAAGGCGGTTGCCCGGCTGGCATCCATCGTCCCAGGAGCGACTGTGGACGGGATGCCCGGTGAAGCATGGGATGAGTCCTTGGAAAGTGCCGTCGTGGAGTGGTTGAAGGGGTTCCGCCCGCAACTTGTATTGCTGGGACTCGGGATGCCGCTTCAGGAAACAGTCCTGCATCGCAGGCTGGGTCAGCTTCCCCCTGCTGTCTACTGCGCAGTCGGGGGTGCCATTGAGCAGGTGGCGGGTATCCAGAAGCTCGCGCCTCGCTGGCTGGGTCGCTTGGGGCTGGAATGGGCCTGGCGCCTGGTTCTGCACCCCGGGAGGGTTGCCTACCGGGTATTTGTTGAACCGTGGAAGCTGGCTGCCCTGCTGATTCGGCGCCGTATCCAACCATCCAAGACCAGAGGCAAATAAATGACGTCCCAAGCTGTCGTGGTCGCTGTGGTAGTGACCTTCAACCGGCGTGATCTCCTCCAGACCACTTTGGAGGGCATCAGCGCAGGTACCCGGGTACCGGATGCGATCGTCGTCGTCGACAACGCTTCCACCGACGGAACCGCCGAATTCCTCAAGCAGTACCAAGGACCGGTGACAACCGACGTCGTTACATTGAACACCAACGTTGGCGGTGCAGGAGGATTCGTCGTCGGTATGGAACGTGCCGTTCTGGATCACAACGCGGACCACGTGTGGATCATGGATGACGACACGGAACCGCAGCCGGCCGCTCTGCGCGAAGCCCTCGAGGTGTCCGATGCCTACCGGCAGCAGACCGGGGAAGCCCCGGCGTTCATAGCAAGCCGCGTTGTGTGGAGCGACGGACGGGACCACCCCATGAACAGAATGCGTCCCAGGATGGGCGCAAGCGACGACGCCCGCAGCGCCGCTGCGCGTATCGGGGCTACGCAGATCCGGAGTGCTTCCTTTGTGTCGGTGCTGATCCGTGCCGAAGAGATCAAACAGCACGGACTTCCGATCGCAGATTACTTCATCTGGAACGACGACCTCGAGTACACGGCCAGGATTTCCCGTCGGGGGATCGCTTTGACCACGAACGCGTCCGTGGCCAACCACCATACGAAAGTCTTCGGCGACGCAGGAGCAGATCCCGGGCCTCGCTTCTACTACGAGGTGCGGAACAAGCTCTGGGTTTACACCCGCTCGAACGCTTTGGCCCCTTGGGAAAAAGTCCTGTTCACGGGGGCTTCGCTCCGCAACTGGACGCGGACCATCGCTGCTTCGTCCAACCGCAGGGTACTGTTGGACGGGCTTTTCAAGGGCCTGCGGCACGCCTTGAGGGCTCCGCGTTCGAACGCGGAGGTACTGGACGGAATCTACTCTCTGCGCGACGTCCAGGAGCCCGTCCGGTAACACCCAAACAGCCAGGTCGCAGCCAAAACAAGCTGCGGCCTTGCGGCTGCGTCACAGGGTGGTCACGGCCATTGGCATTAGTATCGTGACTAGAGTCCACAGAAATCCCGCAACATTCGGCACAGCCGGTGCAGGCATGGCGACGGAGTAGTTCCATTTATCCACTGACAGAATTCCACACCCTGAGCTGCCCTGAGTTGCCCCTCTCTGCAGCGCCCGGGCCGCGTGCCCTGGTCAAGGTGTCCGCAACGTCCAGCGGGCTGCTCCATGGAGTCGCCCCATGATCATGTATCTGCTGATGGCACTCACGGCCGCCGTTGTGGCCTACGCGGGAACATGGGGCGCCCGCGTCGTCGGAAACAAGCTTCGTTTGTACCAGCCCATCCGAAGCCGTGACATGCACTCCGCCTTGATCTCGAAGCTTGGCGGCCTGGGTATTTTCGTGGGTTTTTTCGCCGCACTTGTGGTGGCGTCCAACTCCTTCTTCGTCAAGGACATCTTCAGGCACAACGATGCTCCCTGGGGAATCCTGGCAGGTGCCGTGGTGATTGTGGCGGTGGGGGTCGCCGACGACATCCTGGATATCCGCTGGTGGATCAAACTCCTGGGCCAGGGCGCTGCCGCCTTCATCGTGGCCATTTGGGGCGTTCGGATGTCCGTAGTGCCGTTCATTCCCGAACCCATTTTCCTGGACTCCGAAGTAGTCCAGATAGTCCTTACCGCAGGTTTGATCGTGACCACGATGAATGCCGTCAACTTCATTGACGGGCTGGATGGCCTGGCGGCCGGCGTGGCCATCATCGGGGGAGGAGCGTTCTTCCTCACCGCCTACTGGGTCCACCGGAACAACCCCTCCACCGACAACTCGGACCTCGCAACCCTCCTGATGGCCATCCTGGTGGGCAGTTGCATTGGCTTCCTGCCCCACAACTGGTTCCCGGCGAAGATCTTCATGGGAGACTCCGGGGCGATGCTCATCGGACTCCTCATGGCCTCTGCTGGCGTCGTTGCCACGGGACAAATCGGTTCCGGCCTGTATGACCGCGCGAACGGCATCCCCACGATCGTTCCCATCCTGCTGCCGTTTGCCGTCCTATCACTTCCCCTCCTGGATCTGGGCATGGCGGTTGTCCGGAGAACAGCGCGGGGCCAGTCTCCGTGGTCGGCTGACCGCGGGCACCTTCACCACAAGCTGGTGGACCTGGGCTACTCGCACCGCACCGCCGTCGTGATGTTGTACGTGTGGACCTGCATCCTGGCCTTCGGTGGCGTCGCCTTTGCCGTGTTCCCCTGGCAAATGGTGCTGATCATCGTCATCGCCGCCGCGCTGGTCATGGCTGTCGTGACGGCGTGGCCTTACATTCGCCGGACCAAGAACGACTCCGCTCTCTAAGTTTCAAGTTGCCGAGCTGGACTTTGGACGGGGCTGATCCTGACGGAACCCTCACCGCGCACCCCATTTCACCAACAAGGGTCTGCAGCGTTCCCATTGTTTGACAACTTGTGACAAGCCTGTAACCATGGTGCAGTCAAGTCCATTGCAAATGATGTAAAAGTGATGTCAAGCGATGGGCATTCGGTGATCCTGCAACTCGGGATCGATATTTGGGGGAGTCAAAAGTATGGGACGATTTGCAAAGATTGCCGCTGTCGGGGCACTGGCCTTGGGTTCGGTGGCGTTGGCGCCTATGTCTGCTCAGGCCTCAGCCGGAACTGGAAGTGCCGTGGAAGCTCAGGCATCAACTACGGCTACGGCGTGTGGCTTTCTAGGCACCAGCTACTGGATCGCGGGTCAGACGTCGGCTTACAACCACTGCGGTTCGGGCAAGGTGCTTGTCCGGCTCGACTACAATGTTGGCAGCGACACGAGGTGCCTCAACCCGGGTGTGACCGACGGAATTACTAGTCCGTTGTGGAATCCGATCATTAATATTTATGCCATTGGATCCTGCTAGCCAGCAGGAGTCGATCAGGGTTGGAAGTACAAGAGGACCCGGTTTCAGCGCTAGCTGGAACCGGGTTCTTTTGCGTGATTTGAAGAGGTGGGAATCCCACACTCCGCGAGGGTAGGGCGTCCGCGCATTGAGTGCATGGCTGCGAAGACTGGCCTCTGTGAACATCTGGCGTGCGATGCGCGAGTCAGTCTCTTCGGCATCAGTTGGCTTGGCGTGTCAGCGGTGACCATTAGGTGGAAAACTGCTGGCATGGCCTGCACCTGTTCTATCTCGTGTAGAATTCAGGTGCAGTGCATTGCTGCACACTTCCCCTTTTACAGATGACGATAGGGATCTCCATGGCTTCAAACGCCGAGCCCGGGCCTGAGCCGGGCAATGGTCCTCTTGAAGCTTCCGGTGCCACGCCCTCGCTTTGGCTGCATCTTCTAAAGCTCAGCACCATTGTGGGATCGGCAGGTCTGCTCGTTGCTGCTGCCTTGGCCGCCCTCATGGACGGCCCAGCGGGTGCTCTGTCGGAGGTTCTTGGTGGACTGCTGGTGATGGTGTTCTTCGGCATCAGTCTGTTGGTGGGCCACTACGTAGGACGAAATAATCCCTCCGGGGCCATTGGCTTGTTCGTTGCTACATACTTCGTAAAGGTCGTCGGTTTCGCCGTAATACTTTTCGCGATCGGCAGACCTGAGTGGCTGCACTCGCGGTGGTTCGTGATCGGTGCCATTGTGACCGTGGTTATGTGGCAGGCTGCTGAGCTCTATGGCTTCAGCAAGGCGCGCCTTCAAACCTTCAACGACCCCAACTCCAGTGAAAGAACCGGCGATGTCTGAGCCAAAGCGATCCGGCCAAAGGGCCGGTCAAGAAGTGGGTAGCGGTGGTGCGGGCTACAACGATGGTATGGCCGTATTCAGCTATATAACTGGCGGAATCATCGTCTGGAGTTTGATAGGGTGGGGTCTGGATAATCTGTGGGGTACCCGCTGGATTGTGCTCGCAGGCGCTCTGCTTGGAGCTCTCGGAGGATTTTACTTGTCCTACATGCATGGCCTCACCGGCAGCAAAAAACGAACTGGTGGCGACCGTGCTGCCAGCGGCCCGTCCAAAGACGGTCCCAGCAATGCCAAATAATTTCACAAGGGAACCAGCAGGCCATGCTTCTGCAGGAACCCACCAAACGCCCAATGATGGACACTGCAGAGAGGAAACGCGTTGATCGCGCTTGCGCTCCCGGCCAAAGACTCAGGAGAGTTTGCCCCTCCTGGTATTAACGAAATGCATTTGCCGGCAATCCTGCCGTGGGGTGCGGCAGAAGGATTCTCGAAGCAGATGCTGCTGGTGATCCTTTCGGTCGTCATCATTGCTACCTTCTTTGTGATAGCTGCACGTAAGCAGCAGCTGGTTCCTGGCAAGCTGCAGTTCGCAGGCGAGATGGCCTACGGCTTCGTGAGGAACAGCATCGCCAAGGACATCATCGGTGGCAGGGACTTCATGAAGTACGTCCCGCTGCTGTTCAGTTTGTTCTTCTTCATCCTGGTGAACAACATTTACGGAGCAATTCCGTACATTCAGCTTCCTACCTTCTCTCACGTAGGCGGTACCTATGTGATGGCAGCCATCGTCTACATCACGTGGATTGCCATTGGCATCAAGAAGAACGGTCTGCGCTACTTCAAGTTGGCCACGGTTCCTTCTGGAGTTCCGGCATACATCCTGCCGCTGATCATTCCGATCGAGATCATCTCCAACTTCCTCGTCCGCCCCGTTACGCACAGCCTTCGTCTGTTCGCAACCATGCTGGCAGGACACCTGATCGTCATGATCGCTGGCGCGGGTATCGAATTCCTGATCTCCCAGGAGAACATCCTGCTCCAGGGCACATCGGTGTTGATCCTTGTCGGCGCGATTGCCATGTACATGCTGGAGGCGCTGATTATGGTGCTGCAGGCATACGTTTTTACGCTGTTGACGGCTATCTACATTGAAGGCGCGCTTCACGCCGATAGCCACTAGGCACCCTCAACTTCCCCCGCAGCGGGGATGAAGCAACCCAAACAACCTGCCACAGAGCTGGCATCTTGAAAGGAAGAAAAATGGAAGGCACTCTCAACCTCGTAGGTTACGGTCTGTCCGCAATCGGCGGTGGTATCGGTGTTGGCCTCGTGTTCGCCGCATACATCAACGGTGTTGCACGCCAGCCGGAAGCTCAGCGCGTCCTGCAGCCCATCGCGTTCTTGGGCCTCGCCCTGACTGAAGCCCTCGCCATTCTCGGCCTGGTCTTCGCGCTCGTTCTCTAGCCAGACTTCATAACGAGCGAACATCCAGAACCGAGTAGAAAACGACGGGTGAAATATGAATCAGCTGATCATCTCAGCCGCCACAGAGGGCGAAGAGGTCAGCCCCCTCACTCCCAACCTTTGGGAAATGGGCGTTGTCCTAATCAGCTTTGCCGTTCTCATGTTCATCGTGGTCAAGTTTGTTGTCCCGATGTTCGAGAAGACGTTCGCAGAGCGGGCGGAAGCCATCGAAGGCGGTATCGCCAAGGCTGAGAAGGCCCAGGCTGAGGCATCTGCTGCACTTGAAGAATACAAGCAGCAGCTCACCGACGCCCGGGCCGAGGCCAACCGCATCCGCGAAGAAGCACGCGCCGAAGGCGCCCAGATCCTCGCGGACCTGAAGGCCAAGGCTGCAGCGGAGTCTGCACGCATCACCGAGCAGGCACACGCCGCCATCGAATCGGAGCGCCAGGCAGCTGTTGTCTCGCTTCGTTCCGAGGTCGGCACCCTGGCCACCACCCTGGCCGGCCGCATCGTTGGTGAAGCACTCACCGACGACGAGCGCGCCGCCCGCGTCGTGGACCGCTTCCTGGCAGATCTGGAGACCCAGAGCGCAGGTGCAGCTAAATAATGGCAGGTATATCGAGCGAATCGCTGACCACAGCGCTGGCGCAGTTGGAAGCCAAGCTTCCCTTCGCTTCGCTGCAGTTGGCTAAGGACCTCTTCGGAATCCTGGGAACGGTGGACAGCTCGGCTGGCTTGCGCCGCGCCCTGACTGACCCGTCCCGTTCAGGAGACGAAAAGTCGGCGCTGGTCAAGCAGCTGGTTGGCGGAAAAGTCTCCGCTGATGCTGCTGAGATTGCAGGTGGATTGGCCGGCTCACGCTGGGCATCGGCCCGCGATATCGGCGATGCACTCGAGACGCTTGCCGCCACGGTGGTCATTGCCGTAGCTGAAAACAAGTCGGCCGTTTCTGCCTCCGGTATCACGGGGCTGGAAGAGCTGGAAAACGATCTGTTTGCCTTCAACCAGGCCGTCGCCTCCAGCCACGAAGTACAACGTGCTCTGTCTGAGCCGCAGGCATCGCCCGCGGCGAAGATTGCATTGGCCGAGAAGCTTGTTCCTGGCAGCAGCGAGGAAGCCAAGGTTCTCATCAGCCAGGCAGTTACGCAGCCGCGCGGTGTCAAGCCGAGCAAGCTCGTCGAGTCATTCGCCAAGCTTGCAGCCAAGCGTCAGCAGCGCTGGATTGCAACTGTCAGCGTTACCCGTCCGTTGACGGAAACGCAGGCCAGCCGTCTGCAGACCGGACTTGACGCCCTGTACAGCCGCGAACTGAAGGTCAACGTAAATGTTGACCCCGCACTGATCGGTGGAATCCGTGTCCAGGTAGGTGACGAAGTGCTCGACGCTTCGGTAGTTGCCCGCCTCAGCGAACTCCGCCGTCAGCTCGCTGGCTAGCGAAGACAAAGCACAACTTAACTGATATAAAACCCGGTCATCGTGAGCAACGATGATCACGAAAACAGGAGAGCAGGGACTGCAGATGGCCGAATTGACCATCAACGCCGACGACGTCCGTAATGCGTTGAACGAGTTCGCGGCGTCCTACGAACCCGGTAACGCAGAGCGCGTAGAGGTTGGTCGTGTGACCACCGCAAGTGACGGCATCGCCCGTGTTGAGGGTCTTCCCTCGGTCATGGCGAACGAGCTGCTTCGCTTCGAAGATGGCACGCTGGGCCTGGCCCAGAACCTTGACGTCCGCGAGATCGGTGTCATTATCCTCGGTGACTTCACCGGTATTGAAGAAGGCCAGGAAGTTCACCGCACCGGTGAAATCCTGTCCGTTCCGGTTGGCGATGCCTTCCTGGGTCGCGTTGTCGACCCCTTGGGCCAGCCGATCGACGACCTCGGCGAGATCAAGGCCGAGGCCACCCGTGCACTGGAACTCCAGGCTCCGGGCGTCACCGAACGCAAGTCGGTTCACGAACCGATGCAGACCGGCCTCAAGGCTATCGACGCCATGATCCCGATCGGCCGTGGCCAGCGTCAGCTGATCATCGGTGACCGCCAGACCGGTAAGACGGCCATCGCCGTCGACACCATCATCAACCAGAAGGCCAACTGGGCTTCCGGAGATGTCACCAAGCAGGTTCGCTGTGTCTACGTCGGTGTTGGCCAGAAGGCTTCCACCATCGCAGCCGTCCGCCAGACCCTCGAGGACCACGGCGCGCTGGAGTACACCACCATCGTGGCGTCCCCGGCGTCCGACCCTGCTGGCTTCAAGTACCTGGCGCCGTATGCAGGTTCGGCCATCGGCCAGCACTGGATGTACGGCGGCAAGCACGTTCTGGTGATCTTCGATGACCTGTCCAAGCAGGCCGAAGCCTACCGCGCCGTGTCCCTTCTGCTGCGTCGTCCGCCGGGACGCGAAGCATACCCGGGTGACGTTTTCTACTTGCACTCCCGTCTGCTGGAGCGTTGTGCCAAGCTCTCCGACGAGCTCGGTGCAGGTTCGATGACCGGTCTTCCGATCGTCGAGACCAAGGCAAACGACGTCTCCGCTTACATCCCGACCAACGTGATCTCCATTACCGATGGTCAGATCTTCCTCCAGTCGGACCTCTTCAACGCCAACCAGCGCCCCGCTGTTGACGTTGGTGTGTCCGTCTCCCGCGTTGGTGGCGCTGCACAGGTCAAGTCCATGAAGAAGGTCTCCGGTACCTTGAAGCTGGACCTGGCCCAGTACCGCGACATGCAGGCATTCGCCATGTTCGCCTCGGACCTGGATGCTGCTTCCCGTCAGCAGCTGACCCGTGGTGCACGCCTCATGGAACTGCTGAAGCAGGGCCAGTACTCGCCGTTCCCTGTCGAGAATCAGGTTGTTTCCATCTGGGCCGGCACCAACGGCTACTTGGACGACGTTCCGGTTGAGGACATCAGCCGCTTCGAGTCCGAGTTCCTGGAGCACCTCACGCACAAGTCCTCCATCCTGACCACGCTGGCACAGACCAACGTCCTGGATGACGACACCGCTGCAGCTTTGAAGGAAGCCATTGTGTCCTTCAAGAAGGGCTTCTTCGGCGAAGGCGACAACCACTTGGTTGGCGCTGGCCACGAAGAGCACGCAGCGATCTCCGGCGGCGACGTCGACCAGGAAAAGATCGTCAAGCAGAAGCGCTAGTTTCGATAACCTGCTCTGCCGGGGTCCGCAAGGGCCCCGGCAGGGCAGCACTTCGGGAACTTAGGAAAGGATAAGTATGGGAGCCCAGATTCGGGTCTACCGTCAGAAGATCAGCTCGACGACGTCGATGCGCAAGATCTTCAAGGCGATGGAACTGATCGCTACCTCGCGCATCGGTAAGGCCCGCGCCCGCGTAGCAGCTTCACTGCCTTACGCGAACGCGATTACCCGCGCCGTTTCTGCTGTCGCAACTCAGAGCGAAATCGACCACCCGCTGACCACCGAACCGGAGCAGATCCGCCGCGCCGCAGTCCTGATCGTTACATCGGACCGTGGCCTTGCAGGATCCTACTCGGCGAGCGTGCTCAAGCAGGCCGAAGGTCTCTTCGAGCTTCTTCACGCAGAAGGCAAGGAAGTCAAGGCGTACCTGGTTGGCCGCAAGGCTCAGGCGTACTTCGATTTCCGCAATCGGTCCTACGCCCGCGTATGGACCGGTGGCACGGACGCACCGGAATTCGAAACCGCGCAGGAAGTCGGAGCTGCACTTCTCGAAGACTTCTCCACGGATTTCGAAGAGGGTGGCGTGGATGAAATTCACGTTGTCTACACCCGCTTCAAGTCCATGGTGACGCAGGAACCGACGGTTATCCGTCTGCTTCCGCTGGAGGTCGTCGAAGAGGAAGCAACCTCGGAGTCCGAGCTGTTGCCGTTGTACGAGTTTGAACCGGAAACAGAGCAGGTGCTTGACGCACTGCTTCCGCGTTACATCGAGTCCCGCATCTTCGCAGCCATGCTGCAGGCAGCAGCTTCCGAGCTCGCAGCCCGCCAGCGTGCAATGAAGTCGGCCGGTGACAACGCGACGGATCTGATCAAGAAGTACACGCGCCTTCGCAACACGGCCCGCCAGGCCGAGATTACGCAGGAGCTTTCCGAAATCGTGGCCGGCGCCGACGCTCTCGCGTCCTAGCCTGCAACGGATTCGGCTCGAAGCCGCACCTGCAACAAACAGATAAACTTAACCCACGCCATCTACTGAGTGAAGTGAGAGAGATGACTGCCACTGCTACCGAACACGTAGCAACGGCCGGTGCCACCGGCCGCATTGCCCGTGTTATTGGTCCGGTTGTCGACGTCGAATTCCCGGCTGACGCAATCCCCTCGATTTACAACGCTCTGACCACCGAGATTACTCTCAACGGTCAGACCAAGACCATCACGTTCGAGACCTCCCAGCACCTGGGTGACAACCTCGTCCGCGCCATCTCCCTGCAGGCTACCGACGGACTCGTCCGCGGTACCACCGTCCAGGACTCCGGCGCTCCGATCTCCGTGCCCGTTGGCGACGGCGTCAAGGGCCACATCTTCAACGTACTCGGCAAGCCGCTGGACGTTGAAGAGTCCGAGATCAAGGCCGACGCTTACTGGCCGATCCACCGCAAGGCTCCGAGCTTTGCTTCCCTCGAGGGCTCCACGGAGATGCTCGAGACCGGCATCAAGGTCATCGACCTTCTCACCCCGTACATCAAGGGTGGAAAGATCGGCCTCTTCGGCGGCGCCGGCGTGGGCAAGACCGTTCTGATCCAGGAAATGATCACCCGTGTTGCCCGCAACTTCGGTGGTACTTCCGTATTCGCCGGTGTCGGCGAGCGTACCCGTGAAGGTAACGACCTCTGGGTTGAAATGGAAGAGGCCGGCGTCCTCAAGGACACCGCCCTTGTCTTCGGCCAGATGGATGAGCCGCCGGGAACGCGTCTGCGCGTGGCCCTGTCCGCGCTCACAATGGCGGAATACTTCCGCGATGTCCAGAACCAGGACGTGCTGCTCTTCATCGACAACATCTTCCGCTTCACGCAGGCAGGTTCGGAAGTTTCCACGCTGCTCGGCCGTATGCCGTCCGCCGTGGGCTACCAGCCGAACCTTGCTGATGAGATGGGTCTGCTCCAGGAGCGCATCACCTCCACCAAGGGTCACTCCATCACGTCGATGCAGGCCATCTACGTGCCGGCTGATGACTACACCGACCCGGCTCCGGCCACGACCTTCGCACACCTCGACGCGACCACGGAACTTTCCCGTGAAATCGCCTCCCGTGGTCTGTACCCGGCCGTTGACCCGCTGACGTCGACCTCCCGTATCCTGGATCCCCAGTACATCGGCAAGGACCACTACAACACGGCTGTCCGTGTTAAGCAGATCCTGCAGAAGAACAAGGAACTCCAGGACATCATCGCCATCCTCGGTGTTGACGAACTGTCGGAAGAGGACAAGATCGTCGTGTCGCGTGCACGCCGTATCCAGCAGTTCCTCTCCCAGAACACCTACACCGCCAAGCAGTTCACCGGCGTCGAAGGCTCCACCGTGTCCATCAAGGACACCGTCGAAGGCTTCACCGCCATCTGCGACGGCGAGCTGGACCACATCGCAGAGCAGGCGTTCTTCAACGTCGGCGGCCTGGATGACGTCGAGCGCAACTGGGCCAAGATCCAGGAACAGACCAAGTAGTATGGCTGAGCTCGAGGTTGAGATTGTCGCGGCGGACCACTTCGTGTGGTCCGGAGCGGCCAAGATGGTGAAGGCCCGCACCAGCGATGGTGAAATCGGAATCCTGCCGGGCCACTCGCCCCTTTTGGCCATCATGGCCGAGGGCGAGCTGGCAATCCAGCCGGTTTCCGGTGACCGGATCGCTGTAGTTGTTGACGGTGGGTTCTTCTCCGTGGACAACGATCGCGTGGTCATTGTTGCTGACAACGCCAAACTGGGCGAAGCGGCTACAGCGGGGATCCGATAGCACGACCTTGATGGACGATTCCCTCATTCCGTTCATCGCCTTGGCAACAGCGTTCACGTTGCTGATCATTTCACTGTGCCTTTTGGGGGTGCGCCGCTTCAATCTGCGGCGCGCCCTCGGCACGATCGACGCCTCCATTTGCACGGCTGGAAACAGCTGGCAGATGGGGGTTTGTCGTTATCAGGACAATGATCTCGAGTGGTTCCGCCTGATGTCGCTGAGTGTGGTGCCCAAACATAAGTTCAAACGCAGTTCACTGGAGCTCCTCGGGCGCCGCCAACCGACTGAGGACGAGCTCGTCAAAGTCCAGCCCGGGGTCGTAGTGGTTGAACTGCAGTACGAAGGCAACAAGTTCATGCTTGCGATGAACTTTGATGCCTATGCCGGGCTGTCCTCCTGGCTGGAGGCCGGGCCGGTTATCGGCGTCGGAACCTGGCGTTAGGCGTTATGGACTTCCTGTTGGACGTCAGCCTCGTCAGTGGCCCGTTTCTGTGGTTCAGCATCGTTTGCGGCGTGGCAGGGGCAGCCTACCTGCTGTGGCGGCGGAAGCGGTCCTGGTTTTTGCTTGTTCCCGCCTCCCTGTTGGCTTCCATCGGCCTGGTGACTTTGGTCCACTGGATCCTCGTGGACGTGCTGGCCGCGTTTTCAGAGAACCTCCCGTTCGAGACGGTGGCCTGGTCCGTCCCGGCAGTTGCGGCCGTCCTGCTCTGTACCGCACGTTTTCCGCGTAATTCCTGGAAGGGTCGCGGGTTCAGTACCCTGGCGATGCTTGGGGTCATCTTGCTCAGCGCTGTCCAAGTCAATCTGTATTTCGGGTTGAACAATACGGTGGCCGACCTCCTGGGCACCGCTGTTGCACGCATCCAACCGCTGGAGCAGAGCCTCAAGCGTTCTCCCGGTTCCACGCCCGGTCCCTTGGCTTCGGCATGGAAGGCACCTGAGTCCATGCCGTCCAACGGCATTCTGCGTAAGGCCGCGATTCCCGGATCTGTGTCGGGCTTCAGTGCCCGCGAAGCGTATATCTACTTTCCGCCGGCATATCAGACCACCCCACGGCCTGTCCTTCCCGTGCTGGTCCTTTTTTCCGGTCAACCCGGTGGCCCTGCGGACTGGTTGACGGGCGGTCAGCTGCGGGCACAAATGGACCGGTTCGCTGAAGCCCATCAGGGCATTTCACCGGTAACCGTGGTGGTGGATCCCAACGGGTCCGGCAGCGCCAACACCATGTGCATGGACAGCCGGATAGCCCCTGCAGACACATACCTTTCGAAGGACGTTCCAGCCTGGATTTCCGAGAACCTTGACGTTTCCACGGACCACAAGCAGTGGGCTGTGGGCGGATTCTCCTTCGGCGGGACGTGTGCGCTGCAAATGGGCACGGCACACCCGGACATTTTTCCATCGGTACTGGCTTTCTCGGCGGAGCGTGAGCCTGCCCTCGCCAAGGACCGCAACAAGACCATTGCGGACTCGTTCGACGGCGACGTCGCGGCTTTTGAATCCCGGACGCCTTTGGCGTTGATGGGGGAGCGCACCTTTGCCGGCAGCGGTGTGTACTTCGCCGCCGGCGCAACGGACAACGAGTTCACCAATTACATGCACGAACTGGCCCAAAGTGCCGCAAGCGCCGGTTTCCAAACCGAAGAGCACACCATCCGGAACGCTGGTCATTCCTGGGACGCCGTAGTGCGCGGAATGCCGGGTGGCCTGGACTTCCTCGCCACGCGTTGGGGGCTGCGCAAGTGAGCCTTGCTGTCAGAGGGGTCATCTTGCCTGCATTGCGGCAGGCCGCGCAGCACGTCCGGCGCACCCCTTTCACCGTCGGCGTCCTGGCGCTGTTTGTGGCGCTATCCATCATCTCCGGCAGCTTCGTCACGGGGCCTCCGGACACCTGGCTGCGGGTGGCAGGCGTCAGCCTGGCTGGTCTCAAATCGGGTGAGTGGTGGTCGATTTGGACCTCGCTCTTCTTCACGACCAACCCCTTGGCTTACGTCACTGCTGTCCTGATGATCGTCTTCCTTCTAGGGCTTGCCGAACGGCGCTTCGGCTCGTTCAAGACCGCGGCTGTATTTTTCGGCAGCCAGTTTGCCAGTGTGTCGGCATTTCTGTTGGTCACGCAGGTCGCGCAAGCCTTCGACGACGATTGGCTGGCCCGGATGGCCGAAACCCGGCTGATCGGACCCTATGCAGCAGTCCTGTCCACGTGTTTGGCGGCCAGCGCGCTCCTTCCCATGCTGTGGCAACGACGCCTGCGGACAGTGGTGCTGTCAATTTCCTTGCTCCTTGTGTTGTACGTGGGCCACGCGGAAACGGTGGTGGGCTTCCTCGGAGCCTTGATCGGTTTGGCGGCGGGCTGGTGGACCCAAAGCAGCCAGGGGCATCTCCACCTGCACAGGTCCACAGGCAGGGAAGTCCGGAACCTGCTGTCCCTGACGATGGCAATTTTTGCGGTGGGTCCTATCGTGACCGCGGCTGCGAAAAGCCCTTCGGGTCCGTTGGCCTTGCTCCGGGATGTCATCCTCAATCCGATACCTACACTGGGCCAGCTTGAGAGCAACTGCGGGGGCAGCATCGATGTCTCCTGTTTGGAGCTGGGACGCCAAGGCTACACAGGTCCCTTCGGACTGGCGTTGGCCGTGGTGCCTGTGGTGCTCCTGCTGATCTGCGCTGACGGGATGAGGCGCGGACGCCGTCTCGCGCTGGGCATCGCGGTAGGCGTGCAGGTGCTCGTGGTTGTGCTTTCGGCCATCTACCTGGGACTTTTTGCCACCATCCCAAGGCCACAGGGCCGTCCGCATTCAGGGATGATGAGCTCGGCCGTAGTGCACCTCATCCCGCTGGTGCTGGTGCCCCTGATTCTCGCTGTGCTGTTGTTCGCCTATCGGGGACACTTCCGTGTTGTCTCCGCGCACCGTCTCCGGCGCAGGGTGTTCTGGTCTGTTGGCCTGACCGGCGCCGGGCTTGGTCTCGCCTATTGCATCGTGTGGTTTTCCTCCGGGGGCATGTCACGGGACGGTGGCCTCCTCGGCTTGGCTTCGGAGCTTGCCAGGCAATATCTTCCTGTTCCGCTTCCGGGGGCTTACCGGAAGGTCTTCGCCGAGCGTGACGTGCTGGAAGTGTTCCTGTTCTCCTATTCCGGCACTGTCTTCTGGCTGGTCGCGCTGGTTGGGGTATGGGTCCTTTTCATCCGAGGGAACCATACGGGAGGCCGTGACCACGAGGCGCGTTGGCAGGCCCGTCACCTAGTGAAGTCCGGGGGCGACTCATTGTCGTGGATGGCGCTGTGGGAGCCGAACAAGTACTGGTTCGCACCGGACGGGACCGGGGGAGTGGCCTACCAGCAACACGGGCACGTGGCCCTGACGATGGCCGGTCCTTTCGGGCCGGCCGGGAAGCATGTGGAAACAGCCGGCGGCTTCCTGGAGTACTGCTCGCAGCATGCTCTGATCCCCTGCCTTTATTCCTGCACCGATGAGCTGTGGCCCATGCTGGAGGCACGGGGCTTCCGCCGGGTGGCGGTCGCCCAGGAAACCCGGTTGCGGATCAGGGGCCTGGAATTCCGCGGCAAGGAATGGCAGAACGTCCGGACCTCCCTGAACCGAGCGGCGAAGTTGGGCATTTCGGCACGCTGGAGCAGGTTCTCTGAGCTGCCCAATGGCATACGCACGCAGATCAGTGAGGTGTCCGAGGAATGGGCGGCCCAAAAGAAGATCCCGGAAATGGGCTTCACATTGGGAGGCCTGGATGAGCTCGAGGACGATGAGGTCCTCTGCGGCGTAGCGGTGGATGACGCCGGCCATGTCCATGGCGTAACCAGTTGGCTGCCGGTTTTCGAAGACGGGAAGATCGTCAGCTGGACTCTGGACTTCATGCGACGGCGCGGCGATGCCTTCCCCGGGGTGATGGAATTCCTCATCGCCTCGGCTGTCCTCCACTTGCGCGATTCAGTGGAAGTCATCTCCCTGTCGGGCTCGCCGCTTGCCCGGGAAAAGGGTGAGATCGAACAGCAGGCCAAAGGCCTGGCGGGTCTGCTGGATGTCGTGGGTCAGGCATTGGAGCCCGTTTATGGGTTTCGGTCCCTTGCGTCCTTTAAGTCACGATTCCAACCTGAGTACCGGACGCTGTACATGTATTACCAGGACCCGCTGCACCTGCCGGCAATGGGACGGGCACTCAGCCGGGCATACCTTCCCGGGCTGTCGGTTCGACATTCCGCCAGGCTGCTCCGGACATTGGTTGGTTGAATTGTCAATCCTTTTATCGTTGCCCTTTCTTCGCTTTCTTCACGTTTAGTAACAGTCACTGTCGTAATGGGACCCCGCGGCGGGCTATTGAACTGCCTTATGCCGTTGAACCCGGATTTAAACAGGTTGGCCCCGGCTCGAAAGCCAGGGCCAACCTGTTTGTCGTTTCTGCGGGAAGCAGAAATCAACGGTTAAGACTAGACGACGGTAACGCCGGTGGCCTGGGGGCCCTTGGCGCCCTGGCCGATCTCGAACTGAACGCGCTGGTTCTCATCGAGGGTCTTGAAACCACCGGTCTGGATCTCGGAGTAGTGAACGAAAACGTCCCCATCCGAGTCGTCCGGGGTGATGAAGCCGAAGCCCTTTTCAGCGTTGAACCACTTTACGGTTCCCAGTGCCATGTATATCTCCTCATTATGGAACTTCAGTCCGATACACTTCGTACCGGCCTTGTTACTCCGCGAGAAGACCTGAATTCCTCCCAGGCGGACCTGGTCGGATTCGCAGGAGCTTCACGCTCGCAACTCGTCTTGCGAGCATGAAAACCACCTACACAAAGACTGCTACAACACTTTCATGTGCTCTGCCGGAGGTCAACGGTCTTTAGGCGTATTTGAGAAAAATTTAGGTAAAAAGAAGGTAACGCATGGTTGCCTGCAATTACCCCTGACTTCTCTAAGACAACCATTGCCCGTTGCGCATCACACGGGTCAGTTCAAGGTCCTCATTGGTGACAACAACATCGGCACGCAGTCCGCGCCGCAGCCCGCCAATTTCATCCGAAAGGCCCAGGACCGCGGCCGGCACTGCGGTGGCGGAACAGACGACATCAGGAAGGGCGACGCCGGCGGCCACCGTTTTGCGGACAACGTCCAGGAGCGTAGCGGTGCCCCCCGCGATCGAACCGGTGGCATCGAGCGTGGCTATGCCGCTGCTGACCGTGACCGGGGACGGGCCAAGCATGTAACTGCCGTCGGAAAGACCGGCCGCCGCCATGGAGTCGGTCACCAGGACAACGTTGGCCGCACCGACCAGCTGGAAGACGGTGGCCACCATGCTGGGGGCCAGATGCGTCCCATCGGCGATCAGTTCGACCACGGCTTTGCCCTCCTGCGCCATGCGAAGGCACGCAGCCACGGGTCCTGGCGCGCGGTGATGCATCGGAGGCATCCCATTGAAAAGGTGGGTGACGGTCGGGAGTGAACTCACGCCGTCGAAACCTGCTGACTCAAGCCCTTCGCGGGCGGCGGCCAACGACGCCGTGGCGGTGGCGTCGTCACAGTCCGTGTGGCCCAAGGAAGGCGTCACGCCATGGGAAGTCATGAGGTCCACCAGTGCGGCCGCGCCGGGGAGTTCCGGGGCGTATGTCATGGTGGCGAGCTTGCCGGCCGCAGCGGCCACCAACTCATCCATGAGTTCCAGGTCGGGCTCGAGCAGGTAGTCCGGGTTCTGGGCTCCGCAGCGCGCGTGGGAGAGGAACGGACCCTCGAGATGGATGCCGGCGACCAACCCTTCCTCTGCGAGCTTCACGAAAAGCTCGATGCCACGCAGGAGGTCCTCCCGTGGAGCGGTGACCATGCTGGCAAGGAACGTGGTGGTTCCCGAACGGTGCAGGAACTCGATGGCCTTTCGGGCCGCAACTTCCTCGCCGCTCGGAAAGTCGCCGCCGTTGCCGCCGTGGCAGTGGACGTCAACCAGTCCGGGAATGAGGTAGCTGCCGCTGGGAACTCCCAGGCGGATGGCCCCTTCGAAACCTTCGAAGGCTTCCTGGTCAAAGGCATCAGCAGGGCCGGCGTAGGCAATCCGGTCCCCGTCGATGGCCAGCAGGCCGTCTTCCACCACCTCGCCGTCGCTGACCAGCGTTCCTTTGATGATCTGGTGGCTTGGCGCGGACGATGTGGCAAAACGGGGTGCGGCAGTCATGTTCCGATTCTAGTGGCCCGGGGCACACTCAGCCCGAGGCGTCCTCAGAAGAGGCGGGACTCGCTGTCATCCACACCGCGCATGGCGTCATAATCGAGCGTCACGCAATCGATGCCGCGGTCATTGGCGAGGACTTTCGCCTGCGGCTTGATCTGCTGGGCGGCGAAAATGCCACGGACGGGTGCCAGCAAAGGATCCCGGTTGAGCAATTCCAGGTACCGGGTGAGCTGCTCAACGCCGTCGATGTCGCCGCGGCGTTTGAGTTCGACGGCGACTGTGGCGCCGGAGGCGTCGCGGGCAAGGATGTCCACGGGGCCGATCGCCGTGAAGTATTCGCGGCGGATCAGCGAGTAACCGGCACCGAGGGTCTCGATCTGTTCGGCCAGGAGGCGCTGCAGGTCCGCTTCGACTCCATCCTTGATCAGTCCCGGGTCGGTGCCCAGGTCATGAGAGGTGTCGTGGAGTTGTTCGTAGATATTGATGATGAGGCGGTCATCGGTCTTGGCTGACTGCACCGTCCATTGCTCCACTACTCCCTCTTCCACCTCGGTTTCCTCGGGGGTGGTCACCCGCAGTGTGGCAGGCGGGCTCATCCAGTTCAGCGGCTTGTAGGAGCCGCCGTCGGAGTGCACCAGCACCGAGCCGTCCGCCTTGACCAGCAATAGCCGGGTGGCGAGGGGGAGGTGGGCCTTCAGGCGGCCAACGTAATCAACAGAACAACGGGCTATGACGAGTCGCACCCGCCCCACATTACCGCGTATGCCCGGTTGCCTGGGGCAGAATGGAGGTATGCCCCGCTCCAACCGTCCCCGCCGCAACGCGTCCGGCCCACGTCCCGGCAGTGGAGGAGGCAAATGGGCGGAACCGGTGCCGGAGCTCGATCTTGAGCGGGCCAGGGCGGGGATCGCCCGGCGCGAAAGTGCTCCGGATGGTGACTGGATGGTGCGGACCATGACGGCCAGGAAGGCGGAAAAGCAGTACATCTGCCCGGGTTGTTCAACGGCGATCCTGCCGGGAATCGCCCACCTGGTGGTGTGGTCCGACAACCACCTCTTCGGCCAGGCCGCGGGGTTGGCTGAGCGCCGCCACTGGCACACCAATTGCTGGACTACCCGAACGTACCGCTACCGCTGATGCGCTTAGGCTTGGATGCATGACTTTCGATCCCGCCTCGTTCGTTTTCACCCCACAGGACGCGCCATCGGAGATCCGTGCCTCAACGGTTCTTCCCGCCAAACGCGAGAATGTGGCATTCACCACCGAGGACGGCAAGGTCCTGCTGGGCGAGCTCGCCTTGCCGGAATCAGGGGAGATCACGGCCACGCTGATAACGCTGCATCCGTTGCCGACGCATGGTGGCTTCATGGATTCCCACGTCTACCGCAAGGCTTCCTACAGGCTTCCTGCCCTGGCCGGCGTCGCGGTGCTTCGCTTCAACACCCGTGGCACATCATCTCCGCGCGGGACAAGTGAGGGACAGTTCGAAGAAGGCGTAGGTGAGCGGTACGACGTCGAGGCGGCTGTGCGTTTCGCCGTCGAGCGCGGCCTGCCGAACCGCTGGCTGGTGGGGTGGTCTTTCGGGACGGAACTGGCGCTGATGTATGGAGCGGTGGAGCCGGTGGCAAGCCGGATCGAAGGCGCGGTCCTGTTGTCCCCGCCGCTGCATCGGGCCACGGATGTGCACCTCAAGGAATGGGCGGAGTCCGGCAAGCCGCTGACGGTCCTGGTGCCTGAGCATGATGACTACCTGCAGCCGGAAGAGGCTGCCGGCCGGTTCAGCCTGGTGCCGCAGGCCCGGGTTGTTGGCGTCGACGGAGCCAAGCACCTTTGGGTGGGCGAAAAGTACGCGGCGCGCGTCCTTGATGAGATCGTCGACGACGTCACGCCGGCGGGTGCCGGCGCACAGGGACTGCCGCGTGAGTGGGCGGGGTCGGTGGCCAATGCCTGATCCGGTGGCCAATGCCTGATCCGGTGGCGAGTGCCTGATCCGGCTGGTTCGTGGCGAACATCCCGGACATGAAGAAGCCCCTGAACCAAACGGTTCAGGGGCTTCTTCATGGGCACATCAGGACCGTCAGTGCCGGTCCTGGCGGACAATGAAGACTTCCTTGATGAGCAGCATGATGGCGGCCGCGGTGGGAATGGCAATCAGTGCGCCCAGGACGCCAAGCAAACTGCCGCCGGCAATAACGGAGATGACGGCCACCGCGCCCGGCACTGCGACTGCGCGCTGCATGATGCGCGGCGAGATGAAGTAGGCCTCGAACTGGAGGTAGGCGAAATAGGCGATCGCGTAGACAACGGCCGTCTGCCACCCTGCGGTGAGGGCCACGAGGATTACAACGACGGCGGCGATCATGCCGCCCACGAGCGGGATAAAGGCGAGCAACGCCACGACGAATGCCAGCAGGACGCTGAAGGGAATCCCCAGGATGGTCATCACGATGAAGGCGAAGATGGCGTTCAAGAGGGCGACGCAAGCCTGGCCGATCACGTAGTTGCCCACGGAATCCGTGATGGCTTCAGACAACGCTTCCACGCGTGGGCGGCGGGAACGGGGTGCCAGCCGGTAAGCCCACTTCTTCATGGAGGGCAGGGCTGCCAGGAAGTACAGGCTCAGGACCAGGACAATGAGGGAACCGAAGAGGCCGTTGGCCACGGTTGAACCGAAACCAACAACACCGCCAAAGATGCCGCCCATGGCTTCGGGGTCCTTGACGAACTTGTCCAGTTCGGTGGTGATCCGGTCGCGAACGCCGAACTGGCTGTCCACGTTGCGGAAGAAGTCCGAGTCGAGGAAGCCGCGGATCCAATCCGGGGCCTGCCGCACGATTTCGGACACCTGCTCAACGATGGTGGGAATCAGGGTCGCAAAGAAACCGGCAACAGCAAGTACCAGGGCGGAGACAGAGATGAGGATGCCTGCCGGGCGCGGTACTTTGTGGGACTCCAGCCAGCGCACCACGGGGTCAAGGCCCAACGCAATGAAGAGGGCGGCCACGATCCACAGGATCAGCTGGGTGGTGTTGCTTGCGATATAGAACACCGCAAGGGCGACTCCCACGCCAGCCGTTCCCATGAAACCGACGTAAAGAGGGTGCTGCGACGACATCCGGGGGCCGGGCGCGCCAAAGCCGTGATCGTCTTCCGGGCGGAAGCCGTCCTGATCGCCCGTTCCGTCGTCTTCCGGCGGCATCTCGAAGCGGACACGGGTGCGCGCGCCGGGGATGGGCTGCCTGAGCCTGCGGCTGATGGCGGCGAGCCGCCCGGTCCGGACGGGAACCGAGGCTGACGGCGCGTCCGATGACGCGTTCACCGCGGCTGACCCGGGCTCATCGTCGGGACGGGACTCCATGTGGTCTTTCACGCGCTTGTACAGCCTTTTCGTTGGTGGTACAGGGTCAATTCAGGCAGTTATGGGCCCGGATATCATGATCATCGCCACACTATCAGGACCGCGGAATCGGGCCACAGCGGCGCCACGGCAGGCTTTTTCGGGTGTCGCCGGGATCACCCCGATCTGACTCCTTGATAACAAAACGGTTACCCTTGAAGTTCAACGACCGCTGATGATAGGTGATCCTGTGCGTTTGAAGACTGCAGCCTTGCTGGTGCTGCTGGGCCTGCTGACGATGTTGGCCGGCATTGGCCAGCTGACTTTCTGGGCCCCCGCTGAGACGGTGACGGCTTCGGTTCCCAGCGATACCAAAGCTGCCCCGCTGACCGTGATCGATCAAAAACTCATTGACCTGCATGAGGGGCCGGTGAAGATCAAGATCCAGGGTGAAGGCAACTACATGATTGCCACTGGCCGCCCCGACGACGTCAACGCCTGGGTAGGTAAGACCGCCCACACCACGCTGACCGGCGTCTCGGCAGACCAGAAGTCACTCGAAGCGACATCCGCCGATGGTGAGGCCACTGCGCCGTCCCCGGCAGGTTCCGATCTCTGGGTCAGCACTGAAGACGCGAGCGGCGATTACGAATACACGTGGAACCCGCCCGCTGACGGCGAGTGGTCCTTGCTGGTGGCTGCCGACGGAACCAAGCCTGCCCCGTCTGCCATCTCCATGACCTTCCCGAACAAGGAAACCACCCCCTGGGCTGTGCCCCTGATTGTTCTGGGCATCATCATCATCCTGGTTGGCGCGGCGCTGCCGTTCATTGCCAAGGCTCTGGGCAGTCGTCGTAAAGACGGCGAAGGAGACGGGCCGCAGGGTGGCGAAGCAACCACCACCCTGCCCGTACAGTCGCCCACCGGCGATGAGGCCCGCCGTCGTACTGGTGGAGTCGAAGGTCCGGCGTTGCGCGTCACTGCCGTCGCAGCCGCCTTGGCCGCCGTCATGGTCGGCGGGTCCGCTGTGGCCGCCCAAGCCACCACCTCACCGAATGCCACCTCCACCGCGTCGGCTTCCTCACCAGCTGAGGGCGACGGCGGAACACCGGTGATGCTCGAATCGCAGCTCCAGCGCATCCTGGAGCAGGTAGCCAGCACGGTGGACGCAGCCGATGCCGCGAAGGATGCTGCCAAGCTGGCCCCGCGCGTCGACAAAATGGAACTCCAGATCCGCACCCAGAACTACAAGATCCGGTCCACCGTTTCGGCGTACGAACCGCGCATGCCTGTCCGGGCCACCAAGCTCGAGAGCAGCGTCATCAGCACCAAGAAGGACTGGCCCAGGACCGTCTATGCCCTGACCCAGGGTGAAGGAAACGTCGTTCCGCAGGTCCTCACGCTCGTTCAGCTTTCTCCGCGTGAGAACTACAAGCTGTGGGGCACCGCGCCACTCCAGCCGGGCACCAACTTCCCGTCCTTCCCGGTGGCCCGCAAGGGCACTACGCCAGTGCCTGCCAGCGACAGCACCGGCCTGGCCTACAGCGGCAACCAGGCGTTGGAAATCCTGAGTGAGATGCTGACGAACCCGGATTCGCCAAACCGGAGCAAGCTCGCCGATGGCCAGTCGTCCCCGTATATCGCCGGGGCCCTTGCCTACCAGGCGGACACCGTGAAGAACGGCACCAGCGCCAACTTCAAGTTCACCCACACTCCGGTGCCAAACCAGACTGTGGTGCTGAAGACCGCTGACGGGGGAGCATTGGTAGTGGGACGCCTGGACTTCGCGTTCGAGGGAACTCCCAAGGCGGCGGGCGACAAGCTCCTGCTTGAGGACGACTCCGCCGTATTCGCCGGTGGCAAGGAAACCACCACCGGCATGGTCCTGAACTTCGCCGAGTCCGTGGCCGTGTACATCCCGCCTGCGGGATCATCCGATCCCATGAAGCTCGTGGCCGCTACCCGCGGTCTGGTTGGAGCCAGCTTCAAGTAGCCCGACCAGCAGGTAGGCAGCGGCTAGAGTGGACGGTATGAGTTCGCCCGGATACCGACCCACTCCAGCCGCTGCCAGCCAGCTCAACCTGCGCGGCGCCGTCGACCTCTCGTCGTTGCGCCGCCCGACCCCGCCACAGGGGCCTCCTTCCCCCGCGGACGGGGAGACACCCCAAGGGGGTGAGGCCGGCAAAGCCCCGCTCCGTGTGGATGCAACAGAAACAAACTTCCAGGACCTGGTGCAGTTGTCCGCCCAGATTCCCGTACTGTTCCTTCTCTGGTCCCGGTACGCCCCCGAATCGCCCGCTGTCCTGGACACTGCCCAGCAGGTCGTTGAAAGCTATGGCGGACGGCTGGTGCTTGCCGCCGCTGACGTAGATGCCTTCCCTCAACTGGCCCAGGCCTTCCAGGTAGAAGCCGTCCCGACCGCCGTCGCCGTGATCAAAGGCCAGCCTGTTCCGTTGTTCCAAGGCCCGGCGGATGACGCGCAGATCCGGAACCTCGTCGATGAACTGCTCAAGGTGGCGGCCGCGAATGGTGTCACCGGAAGCATCGGCGACGCCGCGCAGGCTGACGATGCCGAACCCGCACCGCTCCCGCCGCTGCACCAGACCGCCGTCGATGCCATCGAAGCCGGTGACTACGACGCCGCTGTAGCGGCCTACAAGCAGGCGCTCCTTGAACAGCCGGCTGATGCTGAGGCAAAAGCAGGCCTGGCACAGGTTGAGTTGATGGCAAGGCTGGAGAAACTCACGGCCCCCGAGGCAGAAGCCCTCCGCGACCGTGCCGCCCAGGAGCCCGATGATGTCGAGGCGCAACTGGGCGTCGCTGACCTTGACATCTCAGGTGGCCACATCGAGGACGGCTTCAACCGGATCATCAGCTTCATCGGCAGGAACTTCGGTCCCGAGCGGGAGACTGCCCGTCTGCGGCTCTTGGAGCTCTTCGAGGTTGTGGGAATCAAGGACGACCGCGTGGCCAAGGCCCGGCAGGGATTGGCGAGGGTCCTCTTCTAGTGGGATCGGCGCTGTTTTCTCCCCTCACCTTGCGTTCGCTGACCATCCCGCACCGGGGTTGGGTCTCGCCGATGTGCCAGTACAGCTGCCATCCGGAGACTGGTGAGGGGGTTCCGAACGACTGGCACCTGGTGCACTTGGGTTCCTTCGCCGCCGGAGGCGCTGCGCTGATCATGAGTGAGGCGGCGGCTGTCAACCCGGTGGGCAGGATCAGCCCGTTGGATGCCGGCCTCTATTCGGATGAACAGGCTGCCGCTTGGGAACGGATCGTGCAGTTCGTGCACAGGCACGGCGCCGTGGACTGCAGGATCGGTGCCCAGCTGGCGCACGCAGGGCGGAAGGCCTCCACTTACTGGCCGTTCGCGGAACGTTCGGGTTCGGTCCCGGCGGACGACGGCGGCTGGTCGACAGTCGGTCCAACGAACCAGGCCTATGACGGCTATGCGGCGCCGGCGGCCATGAGCGAAGAGGACATCCAGGGTGTCGTGTCCGACTTTGCCGCAGCGGCCGCCCGGGCTGTGGCCGTTGGCTTCGACACTGTCGAAATCCACGGCGCCCATGGGTATCTTCTGCATCAGTTCCAGAGCCCGCTCATCAACACCCGTACGGACCGGTGGGGTGGAAACGAGGAGGGCCGGAACCGGCTCATGCTCTCAGTGGTGGAGGCTGTCCGGGAAGTCATCCCCGATTCGATGCCTCTTCTCCTGCGTATCTCGGCCTCCGACTGGGCCGACGGCGGCGTGGAGGTGGGAGACTCGACCAGGCTGGCAAGCGCTGCGGCAGAACGGGGCGTTGACCTGGTGGATGTCTCCAGCGGAGGGGCGGTTGCGCATCAGAAGATCCGCGCGGTACCCGGCTACCAGGCCGGGTTCGCCGAGCAGGTAAAGCGCGACGCCGGTGTGCCCACCGCCGCGGTGGGGCTGCTGACAAGTCCAACCCAAGTGGAGGACATCGTGGCCAACGGCAGGGCTGATGCCGTATTCATGGCGCGTGCGGCGCTCCGCGATCCGCATTGGTGGCTCCGGGCTGCCTACGGGCTTGGCTACGATCTGCCCTGGGTTCCGCAGTACCAGCGGGCCGTGCCCCGCCACGGCTTCTAGAACCCCGGCGCGCCTCTGCCCACGAGGTTAGGCTGGTCACATGACGGAACCACGCCATGAATCCATGCCCATATCCACGCCCGCCCAGGCATCCGAGTCCCCGCCCGCGGCTTCCACGCCCGACGCCGCTGCAACAACGCGGCCGGCGCAACCGCCGCAGACACCAGGTGAGCCGCCCTTGGCTGCCCTGTCCATCAGGGGGCTGGCCAAGAGATTCGGCGAGAAGATCGCCGTCGACGGAGTCAGTCTGGAAGTACCGGCGGGCTCGTTCTACGGAATGGTCGGACCCAATGGGGCCGGCAAGACCACCACGCTGTCCATGGCCACAGGCTTGCTGCGTCCTGACTTCGGCACCGCATTGGTCCACGGAGTCGATGTCTGGGCCCAACCACTGGCCGCCAAGAAGCTCATGGGCGTCCTGCCCGATGGCGTCCGCCTGTTCGACCGCCTGACCGGCGAACAATTGGTCACATATTCCGGCCTCCTGCGGGGCATGGATCGTGACGTAGTGGGCACGAGGGTTTCGGAGCTGTTGGCGGCCCTTGACCTCGAAGCCGATGCCGGCTCCCTTGTGGTCGACTACTCGGCCGGCATGACCAAGAAGATTGCCTTGGCATCGGCGCTGATCCATGCGCCGCGGCTGCTGGTGCTGGACGAGCCGTTCGAGTCGGTGGATCCGGTGTCGGCGGCCAACATCCGGGGCATCCTGGAAAGCTATGTAGCGTCCGGGGGCACTGTCATCGTCTCGAGCCACGTGATGGATCTCGTGCAGCGCATGTGCAGCCACGTCGCGGTAGTTGCCGGTGGCCGGGTCCTGGCCGCAGGCTCTGTTGATGAAGTCCGCAACGGTTCGACCCTGGAGGAACGCTTCGTCCAGTTGGTAGGCGGCGGACACCGGACGGAGGGGCTGGAATGGTTGCGCACCTTCTAAGCCTGAAGTGGCGCCTGCTTCTTAACGGGTTCAAGCGGAGCCCATGGCAGTTGGTCGGTATGGCGTTGGGATTGCTCTACGCCTTGGGAATGCTGGTCCTCCTTGTTGGAGGCCTTATAGCGCTGCGGTGGGCCGATCCGGAGATCGCCCACACCGTGGTGGTATTGGGTGGAGTGGCCACTGTCCTGGGCTGGGCGATCATCCCTCTGGTAGCGTCCGCAGCCGACATGACACTGGATCCCGCACGTTTCACCACGTTCGCGATCCCGTCCCGGCAGCTCCTGACCGGTTTGGCTCTTGCTGGATTCATTGGCATCCCCGGCCTGGCAACGTTGATTGCGGCCCTGGGAACGGTAGGGACCTGGTGGCGGAGCGCTCCGTCTGTGGTGGGCGCCTTGCTGGGTGCCGTCCTGGGAGCGCTGACCTGCATCGTGTTGTCAAAGGTGGTGACTACGGCTACCGCCGGCCTTTCGGCCTCACGGCGGTTCAAGGACATCAGCAGCATCATCGTTTTCATCCCCCTGGTCCTGCTGGGACCCATCATGATGGGAATCGTGGAGGGTGTCCGCAACACTTCGGATTACCTTCCCGGGCTCGCCCGTACCCTGTCGTGGACACCCCTCGGTGCAGCGTGGTCGCTCGGCGGGGACCTCGAAGCAGGGGAGTGGGCAGCCGCCGGACTGAAGGTTTTGATTGCGTTGGCCACCATCGGCGCACTGCTGCTGTGCTGGCACTTGCTTCTTCGGCGCGCGCTGGTGACTCCCACCTACTCGGGAGGCTCAGCCCGGAAGGGCGGGAAGCTTGGTCTCTTCGGCACGCTTCCCGGCACTCCTACGGGTGCGGTTATGGCGCGTGCCTTGGTCTATTGGATGAAGGATCCGAGGTATGCGGCATCGTTGGTCATCGTTCCGCTGTTCCCCGTCCTTTTCTTCTTCGGCAGTTCGCAGAGCGGCAGCTACGGGTTGTTCATGATTCTTGGACCGTTGACGGCTTTTACCATGGCCTGGTCCATCTGTGCAGATGTTTCCTACGACAACACCGCTTTCGCGTTGCACCTGGCCGCGGGTGTCCGGGGAATCGATGACCGGTTGGGCCGCGCCTTGGCATGCCTGGTCATCTCACTTCCCGTGGTGCTGGTCTTTACCGTGGGACCGTTGTTCCTCACCGGGGACTGGCAGTGGCTGCCCAACCTTTTGGGATTGTCGCTCGGAACGCTGCTCACGGGGCTGGGACTCTCCTCGGTGATCTCGGCCCGGTATAACATTGCCGTACCCTTGCCTGGCGACAGCCCCTTCAAGAAGCCTCCGGGAAACGTTGCCCAGACATTGCTTGTCCAGGGAGCCGGGATGGCAGTCCTGGCTCTGCTCCTCATTCCGGAACTCGCTTTGGTGGCCGTCCAGGCCTTCAGCGGCGGTCCTGAAGCAGGTTGGATCAATCTCGCGGTTGGTCCTTTGCTGGGCCTGGCTCTTTTCGTGGTGGGCGTTCGCCTCGGGGGGAAGTGGCTCGACGCGCGCGGACCGGAGATGTTTGCCGAGCTCAGCGTTAACCGCTGATTCCGTAATAACCGTGATTGCCGTGGCCTATAGATGGGACATGGGATAACCTCTGTGACAGAAGATGATCCTCAGAAAGAAAGGCCATGACGATGGAAGTTGTCATTCTCCCGGGCACCAAGCAGATCGGTGCGCTTGCTGCCGATGCCATCGAGGCATTGGTGCGGCGAAAGCCGAATGCCGTGCTGGGGCTTGCCACGGGATCATCTCCTTTGCCCATCTATGACGAATTGGCCAGCCGCTACGAAGCCGGGGGCCTGGACTTCAGCCAGGCCCACGGCTTCGCCCTGGACGAATATGTTGGCCTTGAGGCCGGACATCCTGAGTCTTACCGGGAGGTAATCCGGCGTGAATTTACCAACAGGGTGAACATCAAACCGGAGAACGTCCACGGCCCCGATGGTGCCGCCGAAGACCTTGAAGCAGCATGCCAGGACTACGAGGACGCCATTAAGGCCGTCGGAGGCGTGGATCTCCAGATCCTGGGCGTGGGCACTGACGGGCATATCGGGTTCAATGAGCCTGGCTCATCCCTTGCCTCGAGGACACGGATCAAAACCCTGATTGAGCAGACGCGCAAAGACAACGCCCGCTTCTTCGACAGCATCGACGACGTCCCGCACCACGTGGTGACCCAGGGGCTGGGGACCATTATGGACGCCAAGCATGTGGTCCTGGTGGCCACGGGCGCCCAAAAAGCCCAGGCGGTCCGGGATTTCGTGGAAGGCCCGGTGGCTGCGATTTGCGCGGCATCGATCCTGCAGATGCATCCCCACGCCACCATCCTGGTGGATGAAGCGGCAGCTTCATCACTGAAACTGGCTGATTACTACCGGCACACCTACGACAACAAGCCGGAGTGGCAGGGCCTGTAGACGGTAAGATGTTTGGCATGACTACGCTTCCTCCGGATCCATTCGAAAACGACCCCATGCGCGAGCTTTCCGGAGCCGGAACGTCCACTTCCACCATTGAGCGTGAAGAAACACGCCAGGAAGTGGAGCCCGGCGACCGCGAGCGGTTCTCCCACTACGTCCGCAAGGAAAAGATCATGGAGTCGGCCCTGACCGGCGAGCCCGTGATTGCCTTGTGCGGCAAAGTCTGGACGCCGGGCCGCGATCCGCAGAAGTTCCCGGTCTGCCCGGAGTGCAAGGAGATTTACGAAGGCCTCCGTCCCGGCAATGACGGTGGAAACAACGGCGGCCCGGGCAACTCCAAGTAGTGGGTGGGAAGAAAACACAGTCCCCTTCTGAACGTCACCGCTTTCCGGTCCGCTTTTGCGTGCCCGAAAAGCCTGAGGCAACCGCAACTGCCGTGAGGCCGGGGGAGTCAGCATGACAGAAACACTTTTCGGTGGTCCTTCACTGCCTCCCGCGTATCCGGAGCGCGCAGCTTGGGGAACGGCTCCCAAGCTGCGCGCCTGGCAGCAGGAGGCACTTGACCTGTATATGACCCGCAACCCGAAGGACTTCCTCGCCGTGGCGACGCCCGGTGCAGGTAAGACCACCTTCGCCCTGCGGATTGCGACCACGCTGCTGGACAGCGGCGTGGTTAACCGCATCACCATCGTGGCGCCAACGGACCACCTCAAGAGGCAGTGGGCCGATGCTGCCGCCAAGGTGGGTATCGCCATCGATCCCAACTTCAAGAACTCCGACGGCCAGCACGGCAGGGGGTTCGTGGGCGTTGCCGTCACTTACGCACAGGTGGCCAGCAAACCAATGCTGCACCGTGCCAAGACTGAAGCCGCACGCACCCTGGTGATCCTTGATGAGATCCACCACGGTGGTGAAGCCCTGTCGTGGGGCGATGGCCTCCGTGAGGCTTTCGATCCCGCCGCCCGGCGTCTGTCCTTGACGGGTACGCCTTTCCGTTCCGACACCTCACCCATTCCTTTCGTCGATTACGCCGAGGACCGGGACGGGATCCGCAGATCCAAGGCCGATTACACGTACGGCTATGGCAACGCACTGCGGGACCACGTCGTGCGCCCCGTCCTGTTCATGGCCTACTCCGGCCAGATGCGGTGGCGAACCAGTGCCGGGGACGAAATGGCGGCTTCCTTGGGCGAGGCAGCAGTCACCAAGGACATCACCTCACAGGCTTGGCGCACAGCTCTGAATCCCACCGGGGAATGGATTCCCGCCGTCCTGGCAGCTGCGGACAAGCGCCTCAGCGAAGTCCGTCGAACAGTGCCTGACGCCGGTGGCCTGGTGATAGCCACGGACCACGATGACGCCCGCGCCTACGCCGGCCAGTTGAAGAAAATCACCGGCCAATCGCCCACAGTGATTCTCTCGGACGACTCCAAGGCATCGAGCAAGATCGAGGAGTTCTCCGCAGGGGACAAGCGCTGGATGGTCGCCGTGCGCATGGTGTCCGAAGGTGTTGACGTACCCCGCCTCTCCGTGGGCGTCTACGCCACCTCTACCTCGACCCCCTTGTTCTTTGCCCAGGCTGTCGGACGTTTTGTCCGTGCGCGCAAAAGGGGCGAAACGGCGTCGGTCTTCCTGCCGTCGGTACCGCCCTTGATGATTCTCGCCAACACCATGGAGGCCGAGCGCGACCATGCGCTGGACCGCCCTGAAAAGGACGAGGACGGACTTTTCAGTCCCGAAGAAAACCTGATGGCCGAGGCCAACCGCGAAGACAAAGCTTCCGACGAGCTCACCAAGGGCAAATTTGAGGCGTTGGACTCCCAAGCGTCCTTCGACCGTGTCCTGTTCGATGGTGGCGAGTTCGGTACCGGGGCGGACATCGGCTCCGACGAGGAACTGGACTTCCTCGGCATCCCAGGACTCCTTGATGCCGAGCAGGTGGGAACGTTGCTCCGGCAGCGCCAGCACGAGCAGCAGTCGCGCAAGAAGCGGCAGTCGCCACTGGCTGCTGCGGCTTCGCCGGCGATTCCGGACCACCGGATGCTCATGGACCTGCGCAATGAGCTGGCCAAGAACGTTGCCGCGTGGGCTGCCCGGACAGGGACGCCGCACGGGGTGGTCCACACCAAGCTGCGCGAGGTTTGCGGCGGTCCGGCTGTTGCCCAGGCCAACGAGGAGCAACTGCAGGCACGGCTTCGGAAGCTTCAGGACTGGTTCATCGGCCGGAAGTAACCAGTAACAAGCCCACATGACGAAAGGGCGCCGCTACCAGCGGCGCCCTTTCGTCATCTCCGCGTGACTTCAGGGAACGGTGCCCTGGTCAGATGCGATGGTTCAGATGCGATGGTTCAGATGCGATGGGTCAACTGTGATCGACGTCGACGCCGGCAGCTTCCATCTCGTCGAAGGTGTCACTGAGGTCCCCGGCGATTCCCGCGGTGAGGCCGGCGATCACGGTGGTGTTGTATCCGGCCTGGACAGCATCCAAAGCTGTGGCTTTGACGCAATAGTCGGTAGCCAGGCCAACAATCACCACGTCTTCAACGTCATGGCTCTGGAGCCAGTCATCGAGCCCGATCGCGTCCTCGTCGAGTACTTCCTCGACCGCTGCTCCCGCCTTCAGGTCCCCGGTAGGAACATCGTCTTCCGGGGCCAGGACGCCTTCGAAGCCCGAGTAAGCGGCTGTGTACTGTCCTTTGCGGAAGTACGCCTGGATGTACTCAGGGTCAAGGTCCTCATGGAGCTCGGCGCCCTTGCTTCGGGCCCGGCAGTGCGGCGGCCACGAGTCCACCATGTCGGGATCGTCCGAGAAATGGTCGCCCGGTTCGATGTGCCAGTCCTGCGTGGCAACGATGTGATCGAAGTGCTGCTGGTTGGCGTCCACATACTCCGTAATCGCGGCAGCGACATCCGCGCCGCCTTCGACCGCCAAAGTGCCACCCTCACAGAAGTCGTTCTGGACATCAACGATGATCAAGGCCCGGGACATCAGTTCTCCTCGTAAATGGTGGGAATGGCGGCTTCGCCACGCTGCAGGCGGTTCACTACGGGTGGCAGTTCGGCCATGGTTGCCGCATGGCGCTCCTTGGCGCGGACAACACCTTCCGGCCCGGTCCATCCCGGCAGGACCTCGCCGTTCTTGACGAACTGATGAAGCAGCGGACGGTCGTTGCCGTCATCTTCCGGGCGGTGGCCGATGCCCACGACTTCGGCGGTGGCCCTTCCGCGCTCGTTGAGCTTGCGGAGGGCGTACTTGCGGCCACCGACGCTTGCCTTGTTCTTGGCAGCCTTGGCCACGGAGATGAACTCACCGGCGTCGTTGGTGCGGCTGACCAGCTTGTAGACCATGCTCGCCGTCGGAGCGCCTGAACCGGTGACCAGCGACGTCCCCACGCCATAGGAGTCCACCGGGGCAGATTGCAGCGCCGCGATGGCGAACTCGTCCAGGTCCGAGGTCACCACGATGCGCGTGTTGACGTTGCCGAGGTCATCGAGCAGTTGCCGGACCCATTGCGCCTGGGCAACGAGGTCGCCGGAGTCCAGACGTACTGCGCCGAGTTTGTCACCGGCGAGCTCGACGGCGGTCCGAACCGCAGTTTCGACGTCGTAGGTATCGACCAGCAGGGAAGTCCCCGGACCGAAGGTGGCAATCTGGGCTTCGAAGGCCTCGCGCTCGGTGTCATGAAGAAGCGTGAAGGAGTGGGCTGCGGTACCGACGGTTTTGATGCCGTAGCGCCGGCCGGCTTCAAGGTTGGAGGTACTGGCGAAGCCGGCGATGACAGCGGCGCGTGCTGCCGCCGTCGCCGATTCCTCCTGTGTGCGCCGGGAGCCCATCTCGATACAGGGGCGGGTTCCGGCCGCCGAGGTCATCCGTGACGCGGCCGAGGCTATGGCGCTGTCGTGATTAAGGACCGAAAGGACGAACGTCTCAAGGATGCAGGCCTCGGCGAAAGTCGATTCGACGATGAGGATGGGGGAGTTGGGGAAATAGGCATCCCCTTCGGCGTATCCCCAGATGTCGCCGCTGAACTTGTAGTCGGCAAGGTAATCCAGGGTCTCCCTGTTTACTACCTTGTTCTGCTCCAGGAATGCGAGTTCAGCATCGCCGAACCTGAAGTCCGCAATGCCTTCCAGCAAGCGTCCCGTGCCACCCACCACACCGTAGCGGCGGCCATCCGGCAACCGTCGGGCGAAGGCTTCAAACACAGAACGGCGATGCGCGGCACCTGAGTGCAGGGCGGCCTGCAGCATCGTCAGTTCGTAGTGGTCTGTGTACAAGGATGTTGCGGGGTGGTCCCACGACGCGGCTCTACTCACGAATTCACTCTAGTGCGAGCCGCCATAGAATGGACAGATGAGCCCTAGCGTTGCGTTTGGCACGGACATCGATGAGCGGACGGAAGCTGCAGAGCAAACGTCCACTGATGTCCTGACAGCCCCTGATGTCCCCTGGAACCTGGTGATCTGGAACGATCCCGTCAACCTGATGAGCTACGTGAGCTATGTTTTCCAGAGCTACTTCGGCTACTCCGAGTCGAAAGCACACAAGTTGATGATGGAGGTCCACAAGAAGGGCCGCTCCATCGTTGCGTTCGGAAGCAAGGAACAAGTGGAGCAGCATGCGGTGGCCATGCACGGTTTTGGCCTGTGGGCCACCGTGGAGAAGGCTGCCAGTGGCAATGAAACACCCGGAAAGGGCGGCCGCCAGCGTGGCTAAGGCATTCAAATACGGTCTTAAAGGCATCACCGGGTTCCTTGAACCGGCTGAACGTGATCTCCTCCGCGGATTGCTGGACGACGTCATCTCCATGCTGGACCCGGAAGTCCGGGAGAACGAAGACCCGCTGGCTGCCCTGATTGGCCTGGACATGGACGTTAAGCAGCCAACGGACAGGGCCCTGCTGCGGCTCCTGCCCAACGTTATGAAGGACGACGACGGCGGCTCGCTTGAGTTCCGGCAACTCACCGAACGCTCAGTCCGGGAAAGCAAAATCGGCGCCCTGCGGGCAACGGCCATGGGTTTGGACAAGGAAGACCTGGTCCTGACGCCCGAGGAGGCTGCCCGGTGGTCAATGGCTCTCAACGACGTCAGGCTTGTTCTGGCCGAACGTCTGGACATCCGCGATGAAGCGGACGCCGAGCACATCCACACCATGCAGGACTGGAGCCAGGCTGAAGATGTGGAGAGCTACTTGGCCCTGGTCTACAACTTCACTACGTGGCTGCAGGAGTCCTTGGTGCAGGCCATGATCTCTGCCAGGCAGGCAAAATCCTGATCCCGGGGGCCTGGCGCCACCCACGCCTTGTGACACATAAGACACGAGGCGGAGGACACACCTGATGGCCGCACTCCACGGGAAGCCTTATTCTCGAATAATCATGACTTCAGCATCGGGTTCACAAAGCGGCGCTACGGGCAGTAGCGCCCCCGTCAGCACAGGGGAAATCGTGGGAACGCGCCCGATCGGTATTTTTGATTCCGGCGTGGGCGGATTGACGGTGGCACGATCCATTATCGACCAGCTGCCCAACGAATCCATACTCTACGTTGGCGATACTGCCAACGGACCGTACGGTCCGCTCCCGATTGCAGAGGTCCGCGCCAACGCCCTTGGCGTGATGGACGAACTCGTGGACTCCGGAGTGAAGCTCCTGACCATTGCCTGCAACTCGGCATCGGCGGCTGTGCTTCGCGATGCGAGGGAAAGGTACACGGCCCGGTACGGCATCCCGGTGATTGAAGTGATTCAACCGGCTGTCCGCCGTGCGGTTTCAGCCACCCGGTCCGGAAAGATCGGCGTCATCGGAACATCTGCCACGGTGGGTTCACGAGCATATGAGGACACCTTTGCCGCTGCTCCGGACCTCACCATCACCTCCGTGGCCTGCCCGGCTTTTGTGAGTTTCGTGGAGGCTGGCGTCACCACCGGACCTGAGCTCCTGGCGGCCGCCAACGAGTATCTCGCCCCGCTCAAGGATGCCGGCGTGGACACCGTCGTCCTCGGATGCACGCACTATCCCTTGCTGACCGGGGTCATCTCGTTCGTCATGGGTGAGGACGTCACGCTGGTTTCCAGTGCGGAAGAAACCGCCAAGGACGTCTACCGGGCCCTGGCCACCCACGGTATCCAGCGCACCGGGTCGAGTGCGCCGAGCCACGAGTTCATCGCCACCGGGGACGCTGCGCAGTTTGAGATACTGGCGCGCCGTTTCCTGGGACCCGAAGTCCTCTCCGTGAAGCATGTCGACCACGTGGCAGCGCAGTATCCCACCGGCAGCCTCGCCCGGATCACCCCCGAGATGCTGGAAGCAGCCAAGTCCGGTGCCGGCCTTGGCCGCCGCTCGTATTTCGTGAACCCCGGAGCGAGCGCGGACGCAGCCATGGGGCGTGGCTTGTGAAGCTGACCATTGTCGGGTGCACCGGATCCTTCCCCGGACCGGGATCGCCGGCGTCGTGCTACCTCGTCACCGCCCATGACGGCGAACGCGAGTGGAAAATCGTCATGGACCTTGGCAGCGGTGCCTTGGGTGCCATCCAGCGCTACACGGACCTTGAAGACATCGACGCGATCTTCCTCACGCACCTGCATCCTGACCACTGCATGGACCTGTGCGGCCTCCACGTCGCGGTGCGCTGGAAGCCGGGCGGCTGGGGACGGGACCGCCTTCCCGTGTGGGGCCCGGCTGCCACTGCCGACCGGATGGCCACGGCCTACGGTTTGGAGCTGGACCCGGGGATGCATGAGGAATTCGATTTCACCAACTGGACCGAGCTCAAGCCCGTCACTGTTGGTCCCTTCACCGTGACGCCGTTCGCCGTGAACCACCCGGTGGAGGAGGCCTACGCCTTGCGCGTCACGGCCACCGAACCGGGCAAGGACGGTGTCCCCGTGACCAAGATCCTGACGTATTCGGGCGACACCGATTCCTGTCAGGGACTGGAAGACGCCGCCAAGGGGTCGGACCTCTTCCTGTGCGAGGCGGCCTTTGAAGAGGGGCGGGACGACGACATCAAGGACGTCCACCTCACCGGCAAGCGTGCGGGCGAGGCTGCAACGAGTGCAGGAGCCAAACGCCTTCTCCTCACTCACATCCCCGTGTGGACGTCGCAAACAAAAGTGTTGTCCGAGGCCAAGCCAGTGTTCGCCGGGGACGTCGCCGTCGCCGTGGCCGGAGTCCACTACACGATCTAGCAGCCACTGCACGATCCAGCAGCCACCGCACGCTCCGGCAAGGCCCGGCGGTGGCAGTACCGTCATCGTCGCTAAGCTTGGAGCATGACTTCTGAAGCTACAGCCACACCCGTCGTCCGCGCCGATGGCCGGACCCCTGACCAACTGCGACCCATCAGTATCACCCGCGGCTGGTCCAAGCAGGCTGAGGGTTCTGCCCTGATCGAGTTCGGCAACACCCGGGTTCTGTGCACCGCTTCCCTGACCGAGGGCGTGCCACGCTGGCTCAAGGGCGAAGGCCGCGGCTGGGTGACGGCCGAATACGCCATGCTTCCCCGTGCCACGAACACCCGTTCGGACCGTGAGTCCGTCAAGGGCAAGATCGGTGGCCGCACCCACGAAATCTCCCGCCTGATCGGTCGCTCCCTGCGCTCCATCATCGATACCAAGGCACTCGGCGAGAACACGATCGTCCTGGACTGCGACGTCCTGCAGGCCGACGGCGGCACCCGCACCGCTGCCATCACTGGCGCTTACGTCGCGCTCGCCGAGGCCATCCGCTTTGCCCGGGAGAACAAGCTCATCTCCCGCAATGCCGAGCCCCTTGTGGACACCATTGCGGCGGTTTCCGTTGGCATCATCGACGGTGTCCCCATGCTGGACCTGCCCTACGTTGAAGACGTCCGCGCGGAGACCGACATGAACGTCGTCGTTACAGGCTCGGGCAAATTCGTCGAGGTCCAGGGCACCGCGGAAGGTGCTCCGTTCGACCGCGACGAACTCAATGCCCTTCTCGACCTTGCGCTGCTGGGCACAACCCAACTCGCCGCCATCCAGCGCGAAACGCTGGCGGAAGCTCCGTGAGCGCCGCTTCAGCGGCCATCGGCCCCCGCCTCGTTCTCGCCACGCACAACAAGGGCAAGCTGAAGGAACTCCGTGAACTGCTGCGGGGCCAGGTGCCGGGCCTCGACGTCGATACCCAAGTGGTGGATGCCGCCGCAGCGGGTGCCCCCGACGTGGCAGAAACCGGCGTCACCTTTGCCGAGAATTCGCTGCTCAAGGCCCGTGCCGTGGCCGAAGCGACCGGCTTGGTTGCCATCGCCGACGACTCCGGGCTGGCAGTGGATGTCCTGGGCGGCGCACCCGGGATCTTTTCTGCCCGCTGGTCGGGCCGGCACGGCGACGACACCGGCAACCTGAACCTGCTGTTGGCACAACTGTCCGATGTTCCGGACCAGTTCCGTGGGGCAGCGTTCGTGTGCGCCGCGGCCCTGGCTGTCCCGGGGACGGATGGCATCGCCCACGAGACCGTGGAGTACGGCCAGCTGGAGGGGACGCTTCTTCGTGAGCCCCGCGGTGAAGGGGGCTTCGGTTACGATCCTGTGCTGCAACCTGCCGGCATGGATCGCAGCTGCGCCGAGCTGAGCTCCGAGGAAAAGAACGCCATCAGCCATCGTGGCCAAGCGTTCCGGGCTTTGCTGCCTGCGGTCATCGCTGCTCTTTCCGGGACCGCGACGCCGACGCAGCAGTAACGTCATCGGCTGACTGTGCAGCCGTCAAAGAAGAGGCACCCCGCGTTCGCGTGGTGCCTCTTCTTTGCTGTGAAGCTTTTGCTGTGGCGCTGCGGGAGCCTTAGTGCTCGCCGTGCTTCCCACCGTCATGTTCTTCGATGAATTCCTCCACCGGGTCCGTCCCTTCGGCTGCGGCTTTACGCTTCGCCACAAAGCCGCGGGTGACCTCGATGATGACCGGGATGACGGAGATCAGCACGATGACAATGAAGATGATGTCCAGGTTCTTGCTGACCCAGGGGATACGATCGCCCAGAACGTAACCCAGGAACGTGACGCCGCCGCCCCACAGCACTGCGCCGATGACGTTGAAGATGAAGAACTTGCGCTTGTCCATCTGGGCAACGCCCACAATGACGGGGACGAACGTGCGGATGATGGGGACGAACCGCGCCAGGATCAACGCTTTCCCGCCGTGCTTCTCGAAGAAGGCGTGGGCGCTCTCGACGTTCTCTTTCTTGAAGAGCTTTGAGTCCGGACGGTTGAAAATCGCTGGACCGGCCTTGGAACCGATGAGGTAGCCCGTCTGGTTGCCGATGATCGCGGAGACGATGATCAGGCCGGCCAGGGCCCAGATGTTGAACTTGATTGTATCCGTGGCAACCAGCAGGCCCGCGGTAAACAGCATTGAGTCGCCGGGCAGGAAGAAGCCCACCAGCAGGCCCGTCTCCGCAAAGACGATGCCGCACACGAGGAGTACAACCCACGGTGCCAGGGCAGGATCGGCCAGGAAGATCTGGGGGTTGAGCCAGTCGGGCAGGAACGAAGCCATGGAGGGCTGCACCGGTCCTGCACCCCCGAAAGTGGATACGGCAAGGTCGCTCATCGCAGAAAAGATCACCCAACAAGCCTACTGGACGGCCGTCGTCGTCTTTTTCGGCGAAAGTCTTGACTCAAACTTCGGCGGTTGTATGGTTAGTTACATGAGTAATGAACCAATGAGGCGGTGTTGCTCATGATCGATGACAGCAAACCGATCTTCATGCAGATCGCCGAACTCATCGAGAACGGAATCGTGGACGGCAGCCTGGCCGAGGAATCCCAAGTGCCTTCCACCAATGAGTTCGCAGCTTTCCACCGTATTAATCCGGCAACGGCAGCCAAGGGCGTCAACGTGCTGGTGGATTCAGGAATTCTCTACAAACGCAGGGGGATAGGGATGTTCGTGGCGACAGGGGCGCGCGCCAACGTGATAGCGCGGCGCACCGAGGAATTCTTCGAACAATACGTCAAGCCGCTGGCACTGGAAGCCCGAAAGCTGGGGATCTCGAAGGAGCAGCTGAACACCATGATTGAACGCAGTTCCGGACTCGCACCTGACTCCGGAACGGACAAGGAAAGGAGCGCGGCCCTGTGAGCGATACCGTCGTCGAGGCCCGTAACCTGTTCAAGAAATACAAGGATCTCAACGCGCTGGACAACGTCAACCTGAGCCTCCCGGCCAACCGCATCTACGGCTTGCTCGGACGTAATGGCGCCGGCAAGACCACCTTGATGTCCGTCCTTACGGCCCAGGCCTTCGCGAGTTCGGGCGAAGCCCTCGTCTTCGGCTCCGGCGCTTACGAGGACGACTCTGTGCTGTCCCGTATCTGTTTCATCCGAGAGTCCCAAAAATACCCGGATGACTTCCAGCCCAGGCACGCCTTCCGCTCCGCCGCGCTGTTCTACAGGAACTGGGACCAGAAGTTCGCGGACCGGCTGGCTGAGGACTTCCAGCTCCCCGTCAAGAGACGAATCAAAAAGCTCTCCCGCGGCCAGCTGTCCGCCGTAGGAGTCATCATCGGCCTTGCCTCACGCGCAGAACTGACGTTCTTCGACGAGCCGTACTTGGGACTCGACGCCGTAGCCCGGCAATTGTTCTATGACCGGTTGGTGGAGGACTACGCGGAACATCCGCGAACCATCATCCTGTCCTCCCACCTGATCGATGAGGTAGCCAACCTTCTGGAACACGTAGTTGTTATCGATCGGGGCCGGATCATCATGAACGCGGACGCGGAGGACATCCGTGGTTCCGCCGTGACTGTTTCCGGTTCCGCGGACAAGGTGGACTCTTTCCTCTCCGGCCGGAAGATCCTTCATCGCGAAACCCTCGGTTCCCTGGCCTCGGTGACTGTGGACGAGACGCTCAACAGCCGCGAACGCGCGGAAGCGCAGGAGCTGGGGCTTGAACTCTCGCCCGTATCCCTGCAGCAGTTGGTGGTTCGCAAAACCATGGCCGGAGCCGGCACCAAGGGACAGGGTGCCCAGGAGTTCGCAGACGACGCGTTGGAGGCAAAGCGATGAGCAGAACACTAGCGGTTGCCCGGATGCAACTGATCAACAAGTGGACCTACATTGGATGGCCGCTGACCATCCTGGCCGCTTCGTTCCTGATGTCGCTGGCCATCTTTGCGCTTATTCCCGTCAACGAGGGCAAATACGGCGGTGGAAGCCAAGCCCCCTTGTGGTACTTCCTGGTGCTCGGAATCCAGAGCATGACCTTGGTGTTCCCGTTCTCCCAGGGACTGAGCATCAGTCGTCGGGCTTTCTACCTGGGTACTGTGGGGCTCTTCTCGCTCATCGCTCTTGGCATGACAGGCCTTTATCTCCTGGGTGGTGCCATTGAAGGGGCAACGAACGGTTGGGGTGTCTATGGCTACTTCTTCAAGATTCCGTGGGTCACGGACGGGCCTTGGTACTCAACAGCGGCCTTCTTCTTCGTGGTGATGATGTTCATGTTCATCATCGGGTTCTGGTTCGCCACCATCTTCAAGCGCTGGGGGACAACCGGAACTCTGGTATCAACGCTGGGAACGGCGGTGGCCCTCATCGGCCTGGCTGCGCTGGCAACCCTGCTGGGATGGTGGGGCGCAGTGGGAAGCTGGACGGCCCAGCAGACCCCACTGAGCGTCAGCGGGTGGATGGCATTGTTGTGCGTGGCACTCGCAGCCGGCTCCTACGCCACTCTTCGCCACGCCACACCTTAGGCAACACGGTAAGCAACACGATGTAGCGTTCCCCACATTAGCGGTGCAAGTGGCCGCCCCGCCGTCGAAATCGGCAGGGGCGGCCTTTTCCGGCTGTAATCTTGTCCAGTGGCATTGGACTTTACGGCGATCGACTTTGAAACAGCCAACGGCTTCAGGGGGTCGCCCTGTTCAGTGGGTCTCAGCAAGGTCCGCAACGGGGTTGTTGTGGAGGAAGCCTCCTGGCTGATGCGTCCCCCGGAGAACCACGATCATTTTGAGTTCCACAACACCCGCATCCACGGCATCCGTGCCGAGGACGTAGCGGGCCAGCCCAGGTTCGGTGAGCTGTTCCCCGAAATCGGCGCGTTCATCGGCGGCGATATCCTGGCCGCACACAACGCCGCCTTCGACCTCGGAGTCATCAGGTCGGGGTTGGAAGTCTCCGGTCTCGCCGGGCCGGCCTACGACTACGTCTGCACCGTGATGCTTTCGCGCCGGTGCTATTCACTCGTTTCGAACTCCCTGCCGTATGCGGCCGAAGAAGCCGGCGTACCGCTCGTGAACCATCACGACGCCGCAGAGGATGCCCGCGCATGCGCCGGGATCCTGGTGGACATCGCACGGCGCAACGATGCCAACAGCATCGCCGAGCTCTACCTTTCCCTGGGACTCAGCCTGCCAAGCCAGCCCGCTTTCGACCCCGCCTTCGGATTGTCCAAGGCGACGATGTCCGCGTTGGCCGCCAGGACCGGCAGCTCCTTCGAGCGAACACTGGACCGCACTCCGGGCATCGCCGGCGGCTGGTCTGCCTGGCCGGAGGAAGGACCCAATCCTCTGCCCAACCCCGCGGCAGAGCCCGGCCACCCCCTGTTCGGGCAAACAGTGGTCTTCACCGGAGACCTCGCGATCACCCGGCCGGAAGCCAAATCGCGGGCCGCGGAGATGGGCGCCCGGCCCGAAAGCCGCGTCACCGCCCGGACCACGGTTCTCATTGTCGGCGACGGTTTCGTGGCCGGAGACCTTCGTGCCGGACGGCTCACGGGCAAAGCCAAACGGGTCCTGGAACTCCACGCCAAGGGCCAACAAATCGAGGTCGTCTCGGAGGGCGAGTTCCTGCAGATGGTCGGCGGCGCATAAGGCCCCGCGGGTCATAGTGCGCAACAATGCTTCCTGTCCGGGGAGCGGGACTCCTAGCCTTGGCTAATGAGCAAGCCAAGCGTTTCCCTGGCCCCGGCGCGGCAAACTGCCAACGCCCCGGCGGGCGGGGTTGATTGGCGGAGAGTCTTCGCTTTCCCCAACCCGGTCAACGAATACGCCGCCCGGATAACTGCCGGCCTGGTGGTGATCCTTGCCGTTACGACGCTGCTGACCAGCTGGGGTGGGGGACTGGTAGCACTGGCGACCGGCTTCTGGCTGCGGGTCCTGTTTGGTCCCCGGATTTCCCCGTTGGCACTGCTGTCCGTCAAAGTCCTGGCGCCCAGGATCGGGCGTGCCAAGCTGGTGCCCGGTCCTCCCAAGCGCTTCGCCCAAGGCATCGGGGCAGCTTTGACGAGTGCCGCCGTCGTGTTGTTCTTCACCGGCTTGCAGCCGGCGGCATGGGTGCTGCTCGCGTTGTTGATCGTGGCAGCCTCACTGGAATCGCTGGCTGGCTTTTGCCTCGGTTGCGCCATCTTTGGCTTCCTCCAGCGCCGGGGTTTTATCCCCGCCGACGTGTGCGAGGAGTGCGCCGACATCTCCGTTCGCAGATCGTAGAGTCCCTCAGCCGGTGGTCACGGCAAGCAGCCTGTCCGCCATGCCGCGAATGACCTCGGGGGCTTCCAGTGCTTCCAGCCAGTCCGCGGGAAGGCACTCTTCACCATAAAAGGCGCCCAGGATGTTTCCTGCGATGGAGCCTGTGGAGTCGCTGTCGCCGCTGTGGTTTACGGCAACCGCCACAGCATTGCGGAAGTGCTCGGCGGGGTCCCCGCCGCTGGTAGCCAGAACGGCGTAAAGCCCGACGGCGAGTGCCTCCTCGGCAACCCACCCCTCACCGAGCGCTGCGGTCAGCTCTTCCGGGCTCAATACTGTGTTCCGGGCGGACAACTGCAACGCGGCTTCAAGGCTCTCGGAGAGCTCCGGGGCCTTGGTGGGGACGTTGTTCACATATGCGAGGGCTTCCTTGGCTGCGTCCCGGACATCGCTGCCGGCAACAATGTGATGGATCAGCAGGCTGAAGGCGGCCGCGCTTAGCCGTGCTGAAGGGTGTCCGTGGGTCAACGAGGCTGCGTCGGAACTGAGTTTGTAGACGGCGTCCCGGGAGATGTGGGGGATCAGGCCGAACGGCGCCGAACGCATTACTGTGCCGCATCCTTTGGACTCAGGATTCACCGGCCGCGCCACCGTTCCCATCTCGCCCGAGGCCAGGCCACTGAGGCAGGCGTTGCCCGGAGCCCGCCGGTGCCGGAGCACAGCCTGGGCATCGATCCACCGGGGCTGCGGGACGGGCGCTGACGAGGAAACCGCAACGTCCTGCGTCGCAAGCCAGCGCAGGTAGGCAAGCCACAGGCAGGCGATCTCGTCTGCCGCCACTCCATCGTTCGCCCATTCGAGCGCCTCCACCAGACCATCCACCGTGTACAGCGTCATCTGGGTGTCGTCCGAAAAGTGGCTGCCGCCGTCGAGCTGTTCAAACGAGGTCAGTCCCGCGGAGCCGTAGCGTGCCCGAATCGCCGCGATGGAGTCAAACTCGACGGCGTATCCCAGGGAATCGCCCAGGGCCCCGCCCAAAAGGGAGCCGTAGACACGGGACTTGAAGGACGGCGTGGCGGGGGAAGTAGCTTCAACACTCATGCCAGTAACTTACCGTGCCCGTGAGGCCCCGCTGATATGGTGGGGAAGCTGTCCGGCACTGCGAAAACTTGGAGAGATAACGTGCGTGAACCTGCTTGGCGACGAACAGGTAAAACACCTGACTACAGGTTTTCGATGGCGAATGAGCGTACTTTCCTGGCCTGGATCCGCACTTCGCTGGCTCTGCTTGCCGGCGCTGTGGCCGTAGATCAGTTGGCGCCGAATATCGCGCCGACGCCCGTCCGGCTGGTTTTATGCGTCCTGCTGGCCCTCGTAGGGGCCGGCCTGGCGGCACTGTCCTACCGCCGGTGGGGCCAGATGGAAGCAGCGATGCGGCAGGACCAGGCACTGCCTTTCTCACGGGTGATGTTATTCATGACCATAGTGGTAGCCGTGGCAGCGTTCGCCTTCGCGGTGCTGATCCTGGTGGCCCGATGAGCAGGAAGACCCAGTGACCGGCACCGTTCCGGAAAGTACCCGGGATCCCGGCCTGCAGCCCGAGCGGACCACCCTTGCCTGGCGCAGGACGCTGATCTCCCTGGTGGTGGTGGACCTGTTCATCTGGCGGAGTTGGCTGACATCAGAGCCTTCCTCCGGCACCATCGTTACCGGCCTGCCTGGACTGGACTACCAAGGGATCTGTGCGCTGGCCGCCGCGGCGGCCACCGTTGTCCTCGCTTCCGTGGTGTGGGTGCGCTCACGGCAACTCCAGGCCGGCTTCCAGGCAGCCCCCACGCGGTTGATCCTGGCCAGCACCCTGTCCGTGATGGGCCTGGGCGCCGCCGCGATCGCGGCCATTTCCTTGGGCGGATAAGCTCAAGGGGCAGCTTTCATCGCCTCCAGCGTTGACCCAGCAACCGTCCAGATTCGGGTGGCAAGATACTCGAGGGCTCCTGGCGCGTTGAAAGGCGTGCCCTAGTGTTGCCCGCTGTGCTTCGGCACCAGCGCACCAACTTTCACACCGACCGTAAGGACCCGTTCCACATGACCTCTTCTGTGCAGGCCGCTACCGATCCCCAACCGGGACTCCTGGCCAGGCTGTCGGCTGAAGCCCTGGGATCGTTGTTCATTGTGCTCGTTGCAGTGGGTGTATCGATACTCTCGAGCCCTGCAGCGGCGCCTTTGCCCTCAGCCTTGGCCGCCGGGCTGACCGTGACTGTGTGCATGTTGGCTTTCGGGCACGTTTCGGGTGGACACTTCAATCCCGCGATCACCTTGGGCAACCTCATTGCCGGACGCATCCGGGCGCTCGCCGCCGTCGCGTATATCGCAGCACAGCTCATCGGAAGCGTGGTTGGTGCAGCCCTTGTCTACGTTGTGGTGACTACCGTGCCCGTTCTCGCGGATGTGCGGGCCGCTTTTGGTTCCACAGCAGCCGGCTTCGGGGAGCACGCTCCCGCCCAAACCCAGCTGGCGGGCGTGCTGCTGGTGGAAGTTATCGGTTCTGCTTTGCTTGTTGCCGTCTTCCTCGGAGCGGCGGCCGGACGCCGTGCCCTTCCTTCCTTGGCACCGTTCGCAGTGGGCCTGGCGACGGCCGTACTGCTGCAGTTCGGCCAGGTTCTTGGCAACCTTCCTTTCAACCCCGCACGCGCAACCGCGCAAGCTTTCTTCAGCCCCTCCTGGGCCATTGAAGGACTGTGGCTTTTCTGGGTGGCACCACTGATGGGCGCAGCACTTGCCGGGCTGGCCTTCCGCGGTTTCCAGGGACTGTCCCTGCCCGTCGGCGCCGCCGCCGAACCCCGGAGCGGGACAGATGCCATCAACGACGACTTCGACGCTGGGACGGGGACCGCTGAGGAAGCTGCGGGCGCCGGTTCCGAAACAACTCCGGAGCCGCTCCCTGCGACGCCGGCGAAGGATGACGCACGCGACTTTTTCGACGGCAAGAAGGGCTAGCAACCGGCCAGGATCGACGCAGGGCGGCTTGTCTGCGCTTTATTGTCGGTGACCCCGGTTAGCTTGGAATCATGCGGTTACTCCATACTTCGGATTGGCATCTGGGCCGGTCGTTCCACGGCGTTGGCATGCTCGAGGCCCAACGCGGCTTCGTGGACCAGCTGGTGACTTTCGTCGACGCCAACTCGGTGGACGTCGTGCTGATCGCAGGGGACGTTTATGATCGCGCCCTGCCGGGCCTGGACGTCGTCACGCTGTTGGATGATGCTTTGGTGCGGCTCACCCGGGCCGGGGCCAGCGTTGTGCTCACCAGCGGCAATCACGATTCCGCCATCAGACTGGGTTTCGCTTCCCGGTTGCTGGAACGAGGGGGAGTGCACTTGCGCACGCGGGTGGAGGACCTGGACAGCCCCATTGTTTTCCCTTTTGGAGCCGAACGGGACGCCCCGGGCCAAGTGGCGATCTACGGAATTCCCTTCCTTGAACCCCGCCTTGTGGCCGAGCGGCTGGGCGTGGACTCTGCCAACCACTTTGACGTCACACAGCAGGCAGTAGGGCTTATCAAGAAGGACGTTGAACGTCGCCGCGAATCCGGACCTGTCTACCCGGTGGTCCTGGCACACACCTTTGCCAGCGGAGGCATCACGTCCGAAAGCGAGAGGGACCTCAGTATCGGGGGACTGGGAGCGGTGCCCTTGGACCTCTTCGAAGGATTCACTTACACGGCACTGGGCCACCTCCACGGACGGCAGCAATTGGCCGGCAATGTCCGCTACTCGGGTTCGCCGCTGGCGTACTCATTCTCCGAAGCCAAGCACAGCAAAGGTGCCTGGTTGGTGGACATCAACCCGTCAGGGGACATCGACGTCCAGGAAGTAGTGTGGGAAGCCCCCAAGACCCTGGCCGTACTGCGCGGGACTTTGGATGAGCTCCTGGAGTCCGGGGAGTATGCCTGGGCGGAAGAGGCCTACTGCCAGATCACCATTACTGACGCACAGCGGCCAACCCAGGCCATGGAAAGACTGAGAGTCCGCTTTCCGGACACGTTGGTCCTTTCCTTTGATCCCGAAGGCGCCGGGACCCGGACTACGACGAGCTACAGTGACCGACTCGCCAAGGCCCAGGACGATCTCGGAGTCTGCTGCGGCTTTCTGGAGCATGTCCGGGACCGCGGAGCCGGCGAGGCCGAAGAAGCTGCGCTCCGGGAAGCACTCGAAGCCGTCCGCTTGGAAGAGGCGGAACTGTGAGAATCCATCGCCTGGAAATAGAAGCCTTCGGCCCTTTTGCCACTGCCCAACACATCGACTTCGATCACTTGGGAGCGCAAGGACTCTTCCTCCTCAACGGTGCCACCGGGGCAGGCAAGACCAGCATCCTTGATGCCATCTGCTTTGCCTTGTACGGAGCCGTGCCCGGCGCACGCCAGGAAGGAAAACGCCTCCGCAGCGATCACGCGGCACCTTCAGCCGAACCACGCGTCGTCTGCGAATTCTCGGCACGCGGACGGCGCTTCGAAGTGACGCGCTCGCCCGCCTGGGAACGCCCCAGCGCACGGGGCAGGAAAGGGTTCACCACGCAGCAGGCGAAGACCCTCCTTCGGGAACGGATCGCCGGGAGTTGGGAGGAGAAATCCTCAAGGAACGACGAAGTCGGTGCCGAGCTCGCGGACATTTTGGGGATGGACAGGGAACAGTTCACCCGCGTGGTGATGCTTCCCCAGGGTGATTTTGCGGCGTTCCTCAGGTCCAAGGCCAACGACCGCCTGGAGCTCCTGCAGAAACTCTTCGGTACGCAACGCTTTGAAGCCGTCGAACGCCGGATCGCACGGCAGGCGGCGGAAGCCGCCCGGGCCGTGCAGGAAAATGCCTTGGAACTCAAGCTGTTGCTGGACCGGGCTGCAGCGGAGCGCCAGCAACTGGGACTCGACCAAGCCGCGACGGAAACTGCCGGGACTACAGTTGCTAATCCTGATGCCGGCGGAACAGCCGGGCAGGAACCGGAGGCCTGGCTGGCAGAGGTGGCAGCGGAGGTGAGTGCTGAATGGACGCGGAGGACAGACGAAGCAGACCAGGCAGAGTCGCTGTCCTCGCGCCTTGCCGAACAGTTCCGGCAAGCCCAGGAAAAGTCATTGCGGCATGCCCGGCTCGGAGCCGCAACGCAGAGGCGCGTCCTTCTTGAACTGGCCGCGCCGCGGGCACTGGAGAACAAGGACAAGCTCGCGAGGCACCGCCGGGCTTCCGTTCTGAGCGGCCAGCTTGACGCCGTTGACTCCTCCGCCCGCAAGTATCGCGCTGCCGTCGCAAAGGTTGAGCAGCTACGGGAACGGCTCGAAGCTGCAGGGCTGGAGGCAACAAACTCCAGCGCATCCCTTGAACGCCTCAAGGCCACCTATGCGGTTCTGGAAGCCCGCCTCCCTGACGAAAAGCGACTGGAGGACATCGCCGGCCGGCTTGCCGCCAAGCGTCGCGAACAGGCAGACCATGAAGCAGCAGTCGACCGGGCCGTGGACGAACTGGAACGGCTGCGTGAAGAAGCAACAGCTGTGAGCGGCCTGATTGAACCACTGGAACCGGCGGCTGATGGACTCGCGGAGCTTGAGCGCGAAACAGCCACTGCTGCTGAGCTGGTGGAAATTGTGTCCCGCCATGCCGAGGCAGCCAACGAGTTGGCAGAGATCTCCGAGAAGCACCTTCGAGCCCGTGCCACGGCCCAGGATCACCGCCAGGAATGGCTTGACGTTCGCGAGCTCCGCCTGGCCAATGCGGCAGGGGAGCTGGCTGCCGCGTTGGAGAGCGGTCAGCCATGCGCTGTGTGCGGGAGCGAGGACCACCCGCATCCCGCAGCTGCGGTACGGTCGGCCCTGTCCCTGGCCCAGGAAGAGGAACACGCCAGGGAGCGGTTCGAGGCCAGCGAAAAAGCCCAGGGTGTCCTTGCCGAGCAAGTCTCCGCAGCCGCCCAGGTCCTTGCCGGACTGGCGGCCCAAGGCGGCACCGTGGATGCGGAGGAGGCACAGGCGCGTCTCCTGGCTGCCCGGACCTCGACTTCGGCGGCGACAAAGGCATCCCGGACCCTTGACCAGCTTCGGAGCAAGCAGGAGGGCATTACCAGGAAACTGGCTCAAGTGCAGGAGCAGCACGCAGAGGACGCCGGTGCAGCCTCCCGGGCGTCCTCGGCCGTCCTTCACCTGCAGGAACAGCACGACACTTTGAAGGCCGACCTCGCCGGTTTACGGGAAGATTTCCCGAGTCTTCGTGAACGGTTGGAAGCCCTGTCCGCCGAGCGCACGCTCCTTCAGTCGGCAGCTGATGCCGACCGGGAACTCCAGCAGGCAGGACAGGCCCAGGCCGACGCCGCCGTATCGCTCCAAAATGCCTTGCCGGACTCAGGGTTCGCCTCGGCAGAGGAAGCGCGTGGCGAACTGCTTCCGCCGGCCGATGTGGTCGGTCTGGAGAAAGACGTGGCTGATTTCGACACTGAAGCGGCCCGCCTGGACGAGTTGTTTGCCAGCGAGGACTTGGTTCTGGCGGCCAAGGAAGTCCGGATCGGCGAGCTTCCCTTGCCTGAGGCTGAACTCGCCGAGGTCAAGCTCCACGCCGCCGACGCGGCTGATCGGGCAAGGGCGGCAGCATTGTCGGCAGCCCTTGCCGCGAAATCGGTGGAGGCCATTGAACGGATCCGGGTCGAGTACAACACCTTGGCCGAGGCCGGCAGGGAACCCCGCAACCAGGCCCGCATCCTGGCTGAACTGGCCGACACTGTCCGGGGCGCCGGGGACAACAACTACCGTATGAGCCTGAACGCCTACGTCCTGGCGGCACGCCTTGAGCAAGTGGCACTCGCGGCCTCTGAAAGGCTCGTTGCCATGAGCGACGGCCGGTACACGCTGCAACACACCGACGCCCGCGCGGCCCGGAACCAGAAATCCGGCCTCGGCCTTGAAGTGGTGGACGAATGGACCGGCCAGCGGCGCGACACCTCCACGCTGTCCGGCGGGGAATCCTTCATGGCCTCGCTTGCCCTGGCCCTCGGCCTGGCTGACGTGGTCCAGCAGGAGGCGGGCGGCGTGGACATCGAGACACTGTTTGTCGATGAAGGCTTCGGCAGCCTGGACGAACAAGCGCTGGAGCAAGTGATGGACGCTTTGGAAGGATTGCGCGACGGCGGCAGGGTAGTGGGCCTGGTCAGTCACGTTGCCGAAATGAAGCAACGCATCACCAACCAGCTCCAGGTGGTCAAGGGACGGCACGGCTCCAGCGTGCGGATTGCCGAAGCTGTTCCGGTCTGACAGGTATCCGATAGACTTAACCCGTTACACCGGGTCGCGCGCATCGGGAGGAGGGACGATGCGCAACCTTTAGCGAACCCGGATTAATGGAAAAAACTTCTGTGGCCTCCCAGCCCTTGTCATCGACACCCGCGCGGACCTCGCGTCTGCCTGGCCGTTTCGCACGGCTTCCGGAACTTGCCGGACCTGGTTTCCTGCCGCTGGGCCTCTTCGCCCGGCTCCCCCTCGCCATGTTGACCGTTGGCACCCTGACCTTGGTGACCTCAGTCAGCCACTCGTATGCAATCGGTGGCATGGCTGCGGGAGCGGTCGGCATCGGCTCCGCCCTGGGCGCACCTGTCCTGGGCTCCCTGGCTGATCGTGCGGGGCAACGCATCGTCCTGCTCGTCGCCGCGGTCATCAATACCCTGGCTGTTGCCGGGCTTTTGGCCGCCGCCTATATCACTCCCGGCTACGGGGAGGTAGCCGATGCTGCGGGCGTCCTGATCGCGGCCTTCCTTGCCGGTGCGAGTTGCCCCCAGGTAGGTCCCATGGCCCGCGTGCGCTGGATGGCCCTGACCACCCGCAATCTTTCTCCCGGCGCAACCGGCGGCAAAAGAAGCGTGGCCGCCAACCGGGCTGATCTTGACACGGCACTGTCTTACGAAGGCACAGCTGACGAGGTGACGTTCGTGCTCGGCCCGGCGCTGGTGGGTGTGCTGGCCAGCATGGTAGCCCCATGGCTGCCGCTCGCGCTTGCCGCCGTCATGACCATCACCCTGGTCCCTGCTTTCGCCGTCCACCCCAGCCAGCAGGCCGTGGTGCCGGCTCCGCGCAAGGTGAAGGCCGGCGTCGAGGGTTCAGGCGAAGAGGGCACTCAGGCGGCCGCGCCGCGACGCAAGCGGTGGGCCGGGGCGGTAGTGGCGGTGCCGGTGGTGGCCATGGTGTGCATGGGCACCTTCTTCGGTGCGACGCAGAACGCGTTGAGCGCCTTTTCAGCGCAATACGCCACTGCAGAGATTGCGGGCCTGTTGTACGCGGTGATGGGTCTGAGCTCGGCGGTTGCCGCGTTGTCTGTCGCGTTCTGGCCGCAGCGCTTCAGCTTGGCTTCGCGGTGGGTTGTGGCTGCCTTGGCGATGTCCGCTTTGTCCTTGCTGCTGCTTCTTCCTGCGGGTATCTGGCCCATGGTTTTCGTACTGCTGGTGCTCGGCATTCCGGTGGGTCCGGTCATGGTCACGGTCTTCAGCATCGGAGGCGTCGTTGCCCCGTCCGGCCGAATGGCGACTGTCATGACTGCCCTGGCCAGCGGGATTGTGGCCGGTACGGCGCTTGGCTCCTACCTGGCCGGACAGCTGGCCGAGACGCAGGGCCCGGGCGCAGCTTTGGTGGTTTCCATGGCCGCCGCCGCGGGCCTCCTGCTGCTGGGTGTTGTGACGTCCTTGGTGATGAAGCGCCAGCCTCAGGCGTAGTCGAGCGCACCGGACAGGGACCTGGCCATGAGCTCCACCAAGCGCTTGGACCGCTCCTCGTCGGGGTCTGCCAGGTGCTGCATGCTGATGCCGTCGATCCCCGAGATGAACAAGCGGGTGATGTCCTCCAGATTGGCGGGGACGGGCTCGCCGGCGGCTTCAGCGGCTCCGCGGAACAACTCCAGCGTTGAGCTCACCCACCCGTCGTACATGGAGCGGTTCATGAGCAATGCCTGTGGCTGGTCGTCGGCTTCCACCCGGAAGCGTCGGAGCAGCAGTTCGAACGTGGTTACTTGTTCGTGGGGGTTTTCCAGCATGCGGCTCCAGATGCGCCGGGCGTGGGCGCCCACCATGTGGCGCAGGCCCATGCCGGGGTCGGGGACGGGGTCCAGTGCCTTGGCGTAGTCCCTGCTGAGGAAGTTATAGACCTCTTCGAGGAGTTCGTCCTTGCTGCGGAAACAGTAGTGCAATGCCGCGAGGGGGGCGTCGGCCTCGCTGGCGATCCGACGTGTCGTAGCCGATGCCAACCCATCCTGTGCGATCACCCTGGCTGCCGCCTCGACGAACTGCAGGCGCCTTTCTTCGGCGGGAACCCTTGCCATCCGTTACCTTCCTCATGCTTCTTTCCGCCCGTGATCGGATCCACCAACCCAGCGGTCTCATCGATCGTAGGCGCTCTCCGCCGTGACGGCCTCGTGGCCGTGCCGTGGCGGCGGAAAAGTCCTCTGGAAGAAATTTTACGTCAAAACCTAGTCAAGTGACCCAGTCAAGCGACATACTTCTTTCAGGAACGTTGTCTGCATCACATTCGGATGCGGTGACCTGAGGAGAATCGATGCAGGATTTCGCTGATCTGGTGATCACGAATGCCTCTGTCCACACCATGGACCCGGCGCAACCACACCGCATGACTGATGCCATCGCCGTCAAGGACGGCTGCGTCGCAGGGCTCGGCCAAAACGATGTGAGCCGGCTGATTGGCCCGGAAACGCGGGTTGTTGACGCCGCAGGAGGGGCTGTTATTCCCGGCATCAATGATGCCCATTTGCACTTCGTCTCGGCGGCGATGGCCGCCTTCGGCTATGTGCGGCTGGACCCGGACATCGCCCCGGACTGGGCAGCCGTCGTCGATGTGCTGACGGCAGCACCGGTGGGCCCCGATGGCTGGATCCGCGCCCACGGCTGGGACGAGTCGATACTTGGACCGGCCAAGGGCCTGTTGGATTGCCGCTCTGACGCGCCCCTCGTGGCGTTCGACGCCACCGGCCACCAGCTCCTGGCCAACCGGGAAGCGCTCAAGCGTGCCCGCATCAGCGCCACGACCCCTGATATCCACGGCGGCGTGATCGTCAGGGGAGGGGACGGTGCCCCTTCCGGCCTGTTCCAGGACGGTGCCATGGAACTCATCTCCCGTGCCATGCCACCCGTTCCGGCCGCAACGCTCCGCCCGGCGCTGCTTCGCTTCCAGGAGTATCTGCACTCGCTGGGCATCACCTCCCTCACGGAGCCTGGATTGGGGCCGGCCAGCGCCGGGCTCATGGACGGAGCAGGTTCGACGGCGGCGCTCGGGTTGCTGGGCGACCTCGCCTTGTCAGGCGAACTGACGCTGCGGATCAATGTCCTCATGCTCTTCGCCGGAACCGGGGGAGCCAATGCCCGGGCCGTTGAGGAAGGCCTGCGAAGCGGGCTGGCAGAAAGCTGCAGGAACCGCGGCATCGATCCGGAGCAATTGAGGATAGCGGGCGTCAAAGTCTTCGCGGACGGGATCCCACGCAGCGGCACCGCCTGGATGAGCGAGCCCTATGGCACGGCCTGTACGCACGGCAGCCTGGTGATCCAGGGTGCCAGCGATGGCGAACGGGTGGCTGAACTCAACCGGATTCTGCAACTCATCAACGATGCCGGACTGCAGGCCGGTGTCCACGCCACGGGAGATGCGGCCACCGCCGCAGCTGTGCAGGCGATCATCGAAGCCACTTCTCCCGGCGGGAGTCCCGCGTCCGCCGGGAATCACCACAACCGCCACTACATCATCCACGGAGCCTTCAGCGACACAACCACCCTGCAGACCATGGCTTCCCGGGGCATCGGATACAGCACCAACCCCCTGATCCGCCAGGAAGCCGGGGACATCATGCGCCAGGTCCTCGGCGAGGACCGCTTCTCCCGCCACCAGCCCCTGCGTTCAGCAGTGGAGGCGGGCGTACGTTTCAATATTGCTTCCGACGCACCTGTGACCAGTCCGGATTGGCGGCGCACAGTGGTGGCCGCCGTCCGGCGTGCCACCCGCTCCACCCCTGGTGCACCGGGTGACCCCGAGCGGATCACCGGTCAGCAAGCGCTGGCTGCCATGACCCTCGAGGCTGCCTGGCAGGATCACGCGGAGCACTCCAAGGGCTCCCTGCTACCCGGCAGGACAGCAGATCTGTGCCTGTTATCCACCCCGTGGCCGGCCGATGAGGAGATCGAGAAACTCCTCGACACAGACATCCGGCTCACTCTCAGCGGTGGCCGTGAAGTCCACCCGTCCACCAGCTAGAACCATTTTCTTCCGTTTAAACCATTCGTCATTCAAGGAGCAACACATGCGACGCATTATTCCTTTGGCCGTGGCCGCTGCACTGTCCATGGCACTTGCAGCCTGTGGCGGCGGCTCCGGCCCGGCTGCCGTCCCGGCCGCCGATGGGACCACCACCCTTAAAGTGGGAACCATCGGCATAGGGTCCGACGCCGGCATCCGCCTCGCGGCCGACAAGGGCTACTTCAAGGAACAGGGCCTCAACGTCGAGATCTCTGTCATCGCCAACCCTCCCGCGGGAATTGCAGCCGCCCAGAGCGGTCAGATCGACCTCAGCTATACGCCTTCCATTCCGCTCCTGAATGCCTTGAGCCAGAACGTGCCGCTCAAGATCGTTGCCGCAGCTGACGGATACAAGGACGGGGCAGGAAAATCCAGCGACCTCAACCGCGTGGACGATACTGGCCTCCTCGTCCGGAAGGATTCATCCATCACCCGCCCGAAGGACCTCGAGGGAAAGAACGTCAGCGTTCCGGCAAGGAAAGCGCAGCTGGAGGTGACGGTCAGCAAACTGGTCAAGGATGACGGGGGAGATCCCGCCAAAGTGAACTGGATGGTCCTGGACCCGTCATCGGCCCTGCAGTCGTTGAATTCCGGACGCGTGGACGCGGCGTCCCTGGTCGCTCCGTTTACCTCCAAAGCGGTGTCAGAGGGGAACCGCCTGCTGGCGTCCCCCGGGGTCGAGTTCTTTGAGCAGGGAGCAATTGGCCTGTGGGTCTCCGGGGCTAACACGGTGAAGTCCAAGGAAAAGGCCTTGGCAGGGTTCAAAGCCGCCATCTACAAGGCGAACGCCTACGCCAACGGCCACATCGATGAAGCGCAGCAGCTCAGTGCGGAGATCACCAAGACCCCGCTTGACGTGGTCAAGTCCGGGGCCGTCAACTACTGGCCCGATGAGGTCCGTGTGGAAGACATTGAGCGGGCCAACAACAATCTCGCCGACCTCGGCTTCCTGAATGCGCCGGTGAAACTGCCGGCCGACCTCATCTTCGGCAAGTAGGCAGGAGAACGCCATGGGAGATTCATCATGAAAGCGTCCGTACGCCCCTACGCCTTCAGCATCGTGGGCGTCGCGGGGGCCCTGGTCATCTGGCAGCTTCTCGCAGAGGCCAAGGTTGCAGGAACTGCCCTGCCGCCGGCCACGACAGTGTTCGCGACCCTTGCGACCATCCTGGGAACAGGAACGTTCTGGTCCTCACTGGGGGCCACGATCGGCATCGCATTGCTCGCTCTGGCGCTGTCTGCCGTGGCCGGCGTAGCCATAGGGCTGCTCGTCGGCAGTTTCGAGTCCGTCAAGTACGCCACCTTGGCCGTCTTGGAGTTCCTCAAGCCGGTCCCGCCGATCGTCATCCTGCCCCTTGCCGTGCTGGTCCTCGGCCCAACAGCAGAGATGTCGCTGTTCCTCGTAGTATTCGGTTGTTTGCTTCCCATCGTCATGCAGACCGTGGATGGCGTTCAGGGCACCGACCCCGTGGCACGCGACACCGCCCGTTCCTATGGCATGGGAGAGGGCGAAATCCTGGCCCGTGTGGTGCTTCCCAGCGCCATGCCTTACATAGGAACAGCGATGCGCGTGGCAGCTCCCGCAGCCTTGGTAGTTACCGTGGTGGCCGGACTCCTCGGCGGCGGCCCGGGCCTCGGCCAAAACATCTACCAGGCCCAGGCCGCGGGTGACTACGCCGGACTCTATGGTTTGGTGATTGTCCTCGGAGTCCTGGGCCTCCTGTTCCAAGGTGCCACGCGCCTGGCTGAGCGCCGGGTCCTGCACTGGCACGAGTCCTACCGGGAAGTGGTGCCGCGATGAGAATCACAATGCGTAACTGGGTGATCGGCGTCGCCGCCCCTGTGCTTCTGTTGGTGGCGTGGTGGTTCCTTTCCGCGGACTCCACAGATCCTTTCTTCCCCCCGCTGCAAACCATCCTTGTCCGCTTCCAGGAATTGTGGCTCTTTGAACACTTCCAGTCCGACGTCCTGCTCAGCCTGGGAAACCTGTTTATCGGTTTCGTCATCGCTGCTGCGGCCGGGATCGCACTGGGGTTCATCACGGCCCTGGTTGCTCCTGTCCGGTGGATGCTTGACCCGTTGATCCACTTCCTCCGCGGAATACCCCCGGTAGCGCTGGTGCCGATCTTCATCTCGCTCATAGGCTTCGGCACCCAGATGCGCGTCACCAGCATCGCCCTGGCGGCGCTGTTTCCCACAATGATTGCCACGGTGGACGGCATCCGCAGCGTCAGCAACGACCTCTTGGACGTCTCCAGGGTCTACCGCCTGACCCGCAAGGAACGTGTGCTGAAGGTGCTCCTGCCGGCGGCGACCCCGCAGATCTTCTCCGGGCTGCAGGTGAGCCTGCAGGTGGCGTTCATCGTGATGATCGCCAGCGAGATGCTGGGCAGTTCCCAAGGGATCGGAGCCATGACTTTGCTGGCCCAACAGAGTTTCATGACGGCGGACATGTGGGCGGGAATCCTGCTCCTTGGCGTCATTGGCTTCCTGGTCAACATCCTGTTCAGCCTCCTTCGTCGCAGGGTCCTGTCCTGGTACATCGGATCCCGCCGCCTGGCGCGTGCATCATGAGCAACCGTCCGGCCCCGACTCTTCCCACCCGAAACAGAAAGTCCACCATGGCACAGCAACCAGAAACACGAGTAAGCGCCGCCACGCCCCGGTTGGACGTGGCGCACCTCGCCAAGACCTATGGCAGCGGAGGAAAAGCACGCACGGTCATCGAAGACCTGACCTTCACGGTGGATGCCGGCGAGGTTGTCTGCATCGTGGGTCCATCCGGCGTCGGCAAGACGACCCTCCTCAAATGCCTGGCCGGACTCCAGCCCGCGACCAGCGGAAGGGCCGCCATCGATGGGCGGATCATCAGCGGCCCGCCTCCGGAAATGGCCTTGGTCTTCCAGGACTACAACCGGTCGCTGATGCCATGGCTCACGGTCAGGAAGAACCTGGTTCTTCCCCTGCGGCATCTCAAGCTGTCCGCAGCGGAACTGAAGGAGCGCTGCGACAGTGCGCTCGCCGCCGTCGGCCTCTCCCACGCCGACAACCAGTATCCCTGGCAGCTGTCCGGCGGCATGCAGCAACGCGTCGCGATCGCCCGGGCGTTGGCCTACCGGCCCGAGATCCTGATCATGGACGAACCTTTCGCGTCAGTGGATGCGCAGACGCGGTTCGACCTGGAGGACCTGTGCCTGAAGATCCGGCGGGATTTCAACATGACCATCCTGGTGGTAACGCACGACATCGACGAGGCGGTCTACCTTGCGGACCGGGTGGTGGTCCTGGGGTCACGGCCCGCGCGCGTGCTCAAAGTGGTGGACGTGGACCTGCCCGCTCCCCGCGACCAGATCACCACGCGCTCGCTGCCGGAATTCGCCCGGCAGCGCACAGAGGTGCTCTCACTCATCAAGAGGCCTGCATGACGGGGCAAGGCGCCAGCGGCAACCGCCGGCCCAACGTCCTGTTCATCATCGCCGACCAGCTCCGGGCAGACCACCTGGGCTTCGGCGGCAACGGCACTGTCAAGACCCCACACCTGGATGCGCTCGCGGCCAGGAGCATCGTCTTCGGGAATGCGACAGTGGCCAATCCTACGTGCATGCCCAACCGTGCCAGCCTGATGACCGGGCGGTGGCCGTCGGCGCATGGAACCCGGTGCAACGGCATCACGTTGGATCCCCAGACGCAGACGGTTCCGGGCTCCTTGGCTGCCGGCGGCTACCGCACGGTGGGAGTGGGCAAACTGCACCACCAGAACATGGGCTGGGAATTTGAACCCCACCAGGCCGAGGAAATCCGGGCCACCGACCCCATGCTTTTGGACGCGGCGGCCGGGGACGCCCGCCGTCATGCTTTCCCTGCCGGGTGGGACCTGTGGGAAAACCGCGAAGCGCACGATGAGCGGTTCATTGCGCTGCCGTCGGACTACTACGGCTACCAGCACGTAGACCTGGTCATTGGACACGGCGACCGGCCTGGTGGCCACTACGTGCATTGGGCCAGGGAACGGGGCGTCGACCCGGAGACTTTGGGTGGTCCCGGCAACTCGTCCAACAGATATGGCGGGTGGGACCAGGTGTACCAAACGGCCATTCCAGCGGAGGTGCACCCCACCAGCTACGTGAGCGAGAAAGCGATAGAGCACCTGAAGGATGCCGCGGGCCAGGATCAGCCGTTCTTCATGTTCGTGTCCTTTCCCGACCCCCACCACCCGTTCTCCCCGCCGGCCGGCTACTCCGGGCTCTATGATCCGGCGGCCATGCCCCTGCCGCTCGGCTTTGACCAGGACCACGAAGCATCGCCGGCGCACGTGCGGGACATGATTGAACACCGAGGAGAGCCGAATCCGGACCCCACCATGACGTGGGCCGCGACGGAGGAGCAGTACAGGAACGCGGCAGCCGCACAGTACGGCCTGATCACCATGATGGATGAGCACATTGGCCGGATACTCGATGAGCTGGACAGGCAGGGGCTGGCGGAGGACACCATCGTGGTGTTCACCAGCGACCACGGTGACCTGTTCGGCGACCACGGCCTGATGCTTAAGCACTTCGTCCACTACCGCGCTGTCACGAATGTCCCGTTGGTGCTGCACATCCCCGGAAGGCCGCCGGGCCGGACGGAAGCGCTGGTTTCCAGCGCGGATGTGGCACCCACGCTGCTGGAGCTCACTGGATCCCGGGGTTACCGCGGAATCCAGGGACGCTCGCTGGTGCCTTTGTTGGAAGGGGCTACTGAGCAGCACCGGGACGCGCTGTTGGTGGAGGAGGAGCAGCCGTTCGGTTTGCCGGGTTTGCCGGGACCGGTCCGCATGCGGACGGTCATCACGCCTGAGGGGAGGTTGACCAGGTACTTCGGCACTGACCTTGCCGAACTGTACGATCACCGCACCGATCCCGGTGAGTTAACCAACCGCGCCGGCGATCCCGCTTTCGCTGAGTTGGAGGACCGCCTGCTGCGAACCATGCTGGAGGAGATGGCCGCTTTGTCGGATGAAGGGACAGCCCCGACGGCGGCAGCGTAGTCAACTGCCCGAAACACCGGCCCGACGGCGTCCCCCGGGTTCCGGTGCAGGGAACCGTTAGTGGCTGTTGCGGTAGCCGGTGGGGGAGTTCCCGAAAGCTGCCCGGAAGATCCGGCTGAAGTGGGCGGCGTCGGTGAACCCCCAGCGGGCCGCAATGGCGGTAACGGGCCGTTCGGCCAGCACCGGATCCCGCAGGTCACGCCGGCATCTCTCCAGCCGCCGTTGCCGGATGGAGGCAGCCACCGTGGTTCCGATTTCCTGGAAAAGATCGTGGAGGTGCCGGGTGGAGATGTAGTGGGCCGCCGCTATGGTTCCGGGGGAGAGTCCGGGATCTCCGAGGTTGGCTTCAATGTAGTCGTGGATACGCCCCAGGAGCAGCAGGTGTGGGTCCCGGCCGGTTTCGATCAGTTGATCGAGTTCGCCGTTGAACAAGGTGGTCACCAGATCCAGTGCGTTGTGGACCAGCCGGAGCCCGTTGGTGCCGGAGAGGGCATCGAGGTTGTCGGCCAGTTTCACCAGGAACGGGCTGATCAATTCCCCCAGGCCTTCGTCGCCGGGTATCCGCAACGCAGTGACGTGGCCCATGGCCTCGGCCGGCAAGTCCAGCAGGACATGCGGAAACATGAGCACCAAAGTGCGGAAGTCGTCGTCGAACGTTAGTTGATAGGGGCGGGAGGTGTCGTAGATGGAGAGGTCCCCCGGGCGCAAGACGGCTTCGCGATCGTCCTGAACCAGGCGACCCGATCCACTGAGCTGGATGCTGAGCTTGAAGAAGCGGCCCGTGGACTTGGCAATCAGCTCCGGGGTGCGCAGTACGGTGTGGGGTCCGGCGGTGATTTCCACCACCGAGATCTGTCCCAGGACGCGGGCGCGCATGGTTCCGTGGAATGTCGAATTGCGTGGCCCCTGGGCCAGCAGGGGTACGAAGGAAGCGGAGATTGCCCTGCTCCACTCCTGGAACGACTCCGCCACGATGGTTTCCACGGTTGCGGGGCCCGTATCAGCCGCGACGGTCATCAAGTTCCCTTTCAATGGCCCGTGGTGCCGCTGCCAGGAGGCAAGAACGCCGGTGGCGCGGATGTGAGCTTGCCCACGATTCTACACCGGCGCCCGGGCGCGAACGTGCTTGCGTGCAGCGACAAGCTCCTTGCCGTGTGAGACAAGTCACGCACCCGCCGTGCGGTGGAAGATTGCGGAATGACAGACATCGTGCCGCGCACATCTCCCGCGGCGCCGAGGCAGGAGCACACTATGAGCGTGGATAACCCCGTTATGGGCACGACCGCCCGAACGGTCGAAAGCAAGAGACGGCTTGGCGTACCGGCAGTGACCTTCATGATTATCGCGGCCTCTGCGCCGTTGACCGTCCTCGCGGGCGGAGTGACCACGACTTTCGCTGTGACCGGCGTGACGGGTGTTCCATTGTCCTTCCTGGTCCTGGGCGGAATCCTGGCGCTCTTCGCGGTGGGCTATGCGGCCATGAGCCGCTATGTCACCAACGCGGGCGCCTTCTACGCCTACATAGCACAAGGCATTTCGCGGCCTGCGGGCGTGGGCGCGTCACTGGTTGCCCTCATGGCCTACAACCTGATGCAGGTAGGCATCTACGGACTGTTCGGCTTCACGGTTTCTTCGCTGCTTTCCGCGCGACTGGGCATCATTGTCCCATGGTGGATCCCGGTGCTGGTCTGCATCGCCATCGTCGGCTGGCTGGGTGTCAACAGGGTTGACCTCTCCGCCAAGGTACTCGGCGTCCTGGTGGCCCTCGAATTCCTGGTGGTCATCGTTTACGACGTCATCAGCCTCGCCGTGGCCCCGGAAGGTGTCAGCGCTGCCACCTTCAGCCCGGAGACGCTGTTTGTGCCCGGGATCGGAGCCGTCCTGTCTTTCGGCATTGCGGCGTTCATGGGCTTCGAATCCGCCGCCATCTACGGTGAGGAGTCAAAGGATCCCCGGCGTACTGTTGCGAGGGCAACGTTCGCAGCTGTGGGAATCATCGCCGTCTTCTACGCGGTATCGGCCTGGGCCATGACCATGGGGGCCGGCCCCTCCGCCGTCATTGCGACGGCCACAGAGAATGGTCCGGACATGATCTTTGCGTTCCTGGGTGCCAACGGAGGCGTGCTGCTCAGCGACATCGCCCAGCTCCTCTTCGTCACCAGCCTCTTCGCAGCACTTGTCAGCTTCCACAACGCCGTAGCGCGGTACTTCTTCTCCCTCGGCCGCGAGCGCGTCCTGCCTTCGGCGCTGGCCAAGGTCCGGGCCGGCAGCGGGGCGCCGTACGCCGGTTCGCTGGCGCAGACGGTGATCGCCGTCGTCGTGACCCTGGCGTTCGCCATCGCAGGATCCGGTTCCGAACTCGGCGAACTGTACCCCGTGCTGACCATGTTCACGTGGCTGACCAACAGCGGGGCCATGGGGCTGGTGCTGCTGATGACCGTGGTGTCGGTTGCCGTGATCGGCTTCTTCCGCCGGCAGCAGCACGGCGCGAGCCTGTGGGTCAGGGTCGTTGCGCCGGCACTGGGCTTCGTATTGCTCGCAGTGGTTTTCGTGCTCATCCTGGCCAACTTCAACGTCTTGCTGGGACAGACGGAGTCGACGGCTGCCACGTTCGTCCTGCCGCTGTTGGTCCTGCTTCCAGGAGTCGTGGGCGTGGTGTGGGGCCTGCGCCTGCGGCGCTCGCAGCCTGCGCTGTACGCCCGGATCGGGCATGGCTCGGAGGACTGATCCTCTGAGGCCCGCAAAGGAAGCCCCGGCACGTTCTCCGTGCCGGGGCTTCCTTTGTTCCACCCTCCCGTACTAGCCCGCTATGGCCGGATTCAGTTCCGGGGTGTGGTGGGTGATGCTGATCAAGCGGCCGTGTGCGCCGAACGTGAAATGCACGGGTTCCGTGCCTTCCTCGTTCCAGCCGAAGAGGCTGCCGTGGGAGCGGATGGCGCGGGGATCGCGGTGGTCGGCCACTGTGACCGAGCCGCACGGGATGACCTTCTCCCGCCAGGTGAAGACGAAGATTCCGGGGCGGACCTGGAGAACGGTGTTGGAGTCGGTGTCTGCCAATCCGCGCTCCGGACCGGCGAGGCATTGCCAGGTGTACCAGGTGGGGCTGAGGTAGATGTGTTCGTAGGCGTGTGATTCGCTGTAGACCCATTCGACGCGCCGGCCGATGAGTGCCGTGCTTTCCGAGATGGCCTCGCCCGTGGCGGAATAACCGTCCAGTGTTCCGGGGCGGAAGTCGTGGTGCACGGCGACACTGGAGGCGGTGGCCCTGCCGAGCGCGGCGCCGATGTAGAGCGCCCGGCCCCGCGCAAGATCAAGGACCAGGGATACGGCGAGTTCCGGTTCCAGGACGCTCTGCCATTGGCAGTAATACAGCTCCTCGGCTACAACGAAGGCTTCGTAGGCGGCTGTTCCTGCGTGGCCGGCGGCAGCCCATTGCACTTCTTCGTCGTCGAAGCTGAAGGTCATGGGTCCTCCGTCGCCGCGGACGGAGAATTGTTGCCCGGCCAGGTCCTGTACGGCGGGGGCCTTGTTGGCGTCGAAGCCGGGGGCCAGTCCGTCCAGCGGCAGCCAGTTGGAGGTGTCAAGAAGATTCAGGCTCATGGATTCCTTCTCGTGCTCGAAAGAAGGAGCGGACGGCGTGTCCGGTCCTTCTTCGAGTATTCGGTGCCCTGGCCTTGGAGTCTTGTGCTGTGGGGCACGCCGCTTGACCTGGAAGGAAAGGTTCAGGCCAGTTGGCTTTCGATGCGTGCAGCACTGGCTGCCAAGGCCTTTCCAACGGCGTCGGCGTCCTGGTCCAGGCGGATATAGACGACGGCGATCGCCGCCGGCCGTCCGCCCGGAACCTTGATGGGGGCAGCAATGGAAGACAGTCCGGCAACGACTTCGTCGTGGCTGGTGGCGTAGCCGACGCGGCGGGCTTCGTGGGCCTCGGGCCGGTAGGGGTTGCCCGCGCCTACCTGCTGCCAGCGTTCCTCGGTCATGGTGGATTGGATGGCAATACCGGGGGCACCTGTGCTGACGGGATGACGGCTGCCCGGGTGCTGGGCGAGCGCCGCGCCTGTGTGCCGTGGTTCGACGGTGACAAGGGTGACACATTCCTGGTGGTCCCAAACGGCGATGAAGGCCGTCATGTGGAGGGTGTTTGCCAGTTGTGTGAGTTCGGGGAGGGCAGCGGTTTGCAGGTTCCGTGAGACGCCGCTGGCCAGGACCGAAAGGCCGGGGCCGGGCTGGACGCGTCCGGAGTCGTCGCGAACCAGCAGGGAATGGTCTTCCAGGGTCCTGAGTATCCGGTAGGCCACGGAGCGGTGCACGCCCAGTGCTTCTGTGAGTTCTCCAATGGTGAGCGGCCGATCGGCGGCGGCGAGGATCTCCAGTGCCCTGATTCCACGGGAGAGCGTTTGCGACGGCGGGACCTGTGTCCCGGCTTCCGGCTGGCCCTTGACGCCGCTGCTTGGATTCATGCGAACCATCCTATGTTGGCGGCGCGGCGTGGGGGCTGTGCTTTGGGTCACAGGCTGTAGTATTGTTTCCTAACTGACCGTTCTGTCGGTTAATGCACGTCTCGCATCGCTCTGTCACACATCCCTGGAGTTTCAATGACCGCAACTTCCACTGTCGACTCGCCGTCAGGCCCAAGCAGCAAGCGCGAAGAGCGCCGGGTCCTGGCCGGAACCCTGGTGGGCACCACCATCGAGTGGTACGACTTCTTCATCTTCGCCCAGCTCACTGCGACGCTGCTGGCGCCTTTGTTCCTCTCTCCCTTGGAGAAGTCCAACCCGGGAGTGGCCCAGCTTTTGTCCTTTGCCACCATCGGAATCAGCTTCCTGTTCCGTCCTCTCGGAGCCTTCGTCGCAGGGCACCTTGGCGACAAGATGGGTCGCAAGGCCGTACTCGTCATGACGCTGGTCATGATGGGAGCTGCCACCGCACTGATCGGTGTCCTGCCCACCTACGAAACGATCGGGCTTTGGGCACCTGTGCTGCTCATCTTCCTGCGGGTCGTCCAGGGCTTCTCCGCCGGCGGTGAATGGGGCGGTGCTGCCCTCATGGCCGTGGAGCACGCACCGATCAAGAAGCGTGGACTCTTCGGTGCCTACCCGCAGATCGGTGTGCCCATCGGAATGATCCTGGCTACCGGTTTGCTCTTCTTCCTGCAGTCGGGAATGTCCAAGGAGGCCTTCTCTGCCTGGGGCTGGCGTGTGCCCTTCCTGCTGTCCGTTGTTCTGATCGTGGTGGGTTACCTGATCCGCCGCGCGGTCGGCGAGAGCCCCGTCTTCAAGGAACTTGCCCAGCGAAAGGCTGAAAGCAAAGCTCCCCTGGGTGAACTCTTCCGCAGGAACAAGAAGGAAGTTGTCCTCGCTGCGCTGATCTTCATCGCCAACAACGCAGCAGGCTACCTGCTGATTGCGTTCTTCATCTCCTACGCCACCAAGGCCCTGAAGATGCCGCTGCCACAGGTTCTCCTGGCCACCACCATCGCTTCCTTCGGCTGGCTCATCTTCACCATGGTGGGCGGTTGGCTCTCAGACAAGATCGGCCGCGTGAAGACGTTCTTGATCGGCTATGGCCTGGTCTTTGCCTGGATGATTCCGATGTTCGCCCTCATCGACACCAAGGACATCCTGCTCTACGGGACTGCGCTGTTCGTACTGACGATCGGCCTGGGCCTGTCCTACGGTCCGATGTCGGCCATGTACGCAGAAATGTTCCCGGCCCAGGTGCGCTACTCGGGCATCTCCATCGGCTATGCCCTTGGTGCCATCCTCGGTGGAGCTTTCGCGCCGCTGATTGCCCAGGCGCTCCTGGATGCCACCAAGTGGTCCGGTTCGGTTGGCCTCTACATCATGGGCCTCTGCATCATCTCCGCCGTTGGCGTGATCCTCGCGAAGGAAACCCGGGGACGTCCGCTGGGGTACAGCGTCCACCACTGACATCGACATGACAAAAGCGGGTGCGGTCCACATGGCAAAGTCAATTGGTGGGAGCAACGCTGGGGGTTAGGCCGCTTGTAGCAGCTGGTTTAGCCGGTTGGCTGGGGTCTCGAGGTTCAGTGTTGGTCTGGGGCGGCGGTTGAGTTTCGCTGCGACCAGGCGGATGTCCTCGGGGGTGTGCACTGAAAAGTCAGTGCCTTTCTCGAACCAGAACCGCAGGAGCCGGTTGGTGTTTTCGTTGGTGCCGCGCTGCCAGGGCGAGTGCGGGTCGCAGAAGTACATCGTCGTATCGAGAGCGGTCTGGATTTTTGCGTAGTCGGCCAGCTCGGTGCCGCGGTCCCAGGTGATCGACCGGCGCAGGTGATCCGGGAGGGAGGCCATCTCCCGGATCATCGCGGCGGCAACGGTTTCCGCGGTGTGGTCCCCTGGCAGGTGCAGCAGGATCGTGAACCGGGTTGAGCGTTCCACCAAGGTTCCGATCGCTGTCCCGTTGGCGCCGATGATGAGGTCACCTTCCCAATGCCCGGGCACTGCCCGGTCCTGGACCTCGGCGGGACGTTGGCTGATCTTGAAGGCCTCTTTATAGGGGCTGTTGGCGCGCCGGTCAGTGCCGTGGGGGATGCGTTGTTTGCGTTTCAGGCTGAGCTTTTCGGCCAGGTCCGCCCGCAGGTTCCCGCGGGTTTGGACGTAAAGGGCCTGGTAGATCGTCTCGTGGCTCACCTGCATAGTCTGATCGTCACCGAAGTAATACGCCAACATCGAGGAGATCAGCTTCGGACTCCACCCGTCATCCATCCAGACGCCGACCAGCCGGCACAAACCCTCGTCCTTGGCCAGCCTGAAGGGTTTGGGACGGCGCCTGTCCTGATGCGCTTTGGCGTGAGCGACCGAGGCGTAGTACTTCCCGTCCGCGCTCGTGTGGCGTTTGACCTCCCGCCAAACTACGGACTTATCCCGCCCGATCAATGCGCCGATCTTCGCGTAACTGAGGCCCATCCGCACACCCATCTGGATCATGCCTCGCTCTTCCAGACCCAACGCACGGCCAGGGCCCCCGACTGAAGGAGCAGGATCGGCAAGACCTCCGGTAGCACCCCGGTTCACGGTCATCATTAGGCCAGACTGAACCCACCAATTGTGCCCGGTAGCGTGCACCGCCCCGACACGCCGGGCAGCAGTACGAACAGGCATCCCCGCACACACCAAATCAAGAAACTCAGTACGCGCAGCCTTGGGGAACAACTTGACCATAAAACGCTCCATCAATCAGAGCGTTGCAACGACCCTATGACTTTGCCCATGGACCGCACCCGCATTTTGTCATTGCCGGGACCCTGTCTCCGCTACCGGGTCCGACGCCGGCTACGGACGCCCGGCGACGCCCGCGCCTTCCAGCTGGCGCACCACATCGGCGTCGGAAAGCTGTTCGAAGTGACCGTAGAAAGCGCCGACAGCATGGAATTTACCTGGCGTGTGCAGGGCAATGACAACATCGCAGACCCGGGCGAGCGATGCCGACGCTTCAAGCGATGCAACCGGGACGGCCACCACTACGGTGCCCGCTCCTGCCGACCGGACGGCTTCCACCGCGGCCCGCATGGTGGCGCCGGTGGCAAGTCCGTCGTCTACCAGGACAACAGTCTTCCCGCGCAGGTCGTGGTCCGTGCCCGGGTATTCCTTGGCCCGGCGCAGCAGCTCCGAACGTTCCCGGGCTTCGACGCTATCCAAGGCCGATTGGGAGATGCCGCGGGCAAGAATGAGATCTCTCAACGGTTTGTTGACGATCCGGAGCACCTCGCCCTGTGACAACGCCAAAGCCCCGAACGCAGTTTCGTCCCGGCCGGGAATTCCCAGTTTTCGCACCAGGAGGGCGCCAAAGGGCAGGTAGAGTTCCGCAGCTGCTGCAGCGGCTACCGGAATACCACCCCGGGCGAGCCCGAGGATGATGGTGTCCGGTCGCTCCCTCAGCTGCGGGAGTCCTTCAGCCAGGCGTCGACCGGCTTCCGCGCGGTCCTTGAAACGCATGCCCATCTGCTCCACTTCCACGTCATTTGTTGCCCTTCCAAGCCTACCGTCCACACCTTGCCCGGCGCGGCCTCCACTGAAAGCATGGGCTTGTGAACAAGCCCATCGGATATTGGATCAAAAGGCTGGACGCTGCGCTGGAAGTCCAGTTGGACCGCACCTTGGCGCGGATCAAGCTCACGCGCCGCCAGTGGCAGACTCTTGCCACCCTGGCCGAGCACTCCATGCTTCCGGACCAGCTTGAGGAGGCACTGCAGCCACTGTGGGGCGGTGACATCCGGTTGCGCGAGCGGGAACTGGCAGCCTTGGTGGGCCGGGGAATGATCACGATGATCGATGACCGTTTGGCGCTGAGCGAGCGGGGACGGGAGAAGTACCACGAGGCGCAGCAGCTGGTGGAAGATGCGCGTCAGGATCTTTCGATGGGTATCGGCATCGATGAGTACGCCATGGCATTGAGCGTCCTGGAGCGCATGAGCCTCAACGCGGAACGGCTGGCCCGCTAGACCAGCCGTACCGCGTCGGGAGGTTTAGACGCCCAGGAATTCGGCGGCAGCGTCCTTGAAGGCCCGGCTTGTGATCACATTGGTGTGCGTGCGCCCGGGAATGACCAAGGTCTCCACCATGCCGCCATGCTTGCCCGCAATGGAGGCAAGCTCCGGCATGGTCGCAGCCCTTTCGTCCTTCTCGCCGGCCACCAGCAGCAGTGGCATGTGCGGGGCCGCCTCGGCAGGATCGAAAGGTTCGCCCTTGATGGCCTCGATGAGCGACAACATGGCAAACAAATTGTTGCTGGGCAGCATCTGGGCCATCTTCAAGAGCCCCGCGGTGGACTGGTCCTCTATGGGCGTGCCGTCAGCGAGGTGCTTTTGAGCAGCCACAAGGTCGAACGCTGCCAGCGGATCTGCTGAGCTTGGGCCGCCCAGGACGATCCTATGGACCAGATCGGGCTGCGTGGCACCAAACTCCCACGCCAGCCGTGATCCGAGCGAATAACCAATGACATCAAGTCCCGTGGAAGGGTCGCCGTCGCGCAAGGGGCGTGCACCGGCGTCGGTCACTATCTGCAGGAGATCCGCACGGATCCGGCTGGGGGTGTAGGAGTCCAGGTCCTCGGGGGAGTGGCTTCGGCCATGGCCGGGCAGGTCCACGGTGATGACCCTGCGCCCGGCGTCCTGGAGCGTGGTGATCCAGCCGCTGTCGGCCCAGTTCAGTTTGCTGGAGGAAGAGAAGCCATGGATCAGCAGGACGGGGCGCAGCCCGGCATCGGAAGCCGGCTCATGAACCTCGACGAACAGCCCGGGGTCGGTACCTTCCACTGTGTGCCGCTGCTGTTCCACGGTGTGCCTGCCAGTCATCATGTCAGTCCTCATCGAGTACGGCGCTCAGGCGGACCCTGCGCTTGGGTGCTTCGTCCTTCGGAACAGTGCCCACGATTCCGGCGGTGTCGTCCGGAACCTCGAACACGATCAGCGGTGCGCCAACGTTGATGGTCTCACCGGGCGCCCCGTGAATACGCACCACTTTACCCGCCTGGGGGCTGGGCAATTCGAGCGCGGACTTGCTGGTTTCGAGTTCCACGATCGGCTGGTTGCGTTCCACTTGCTGGCCGGGTTCAACCAGCCAGTCGAGCACGGTTGCCTCGATAAGGCCCTCGCCGAGGTCCGGAAGCGGGAAGGAAATTTCAGCCACGGCGGTACTCCAGTACGCGTTGGATCCCAAAGAGGATGCGGTCGATGTTGGGGATGTATTCGTCCTCCAGGTCGCCGGAGGGGTACGGGACGTCGAAGCCGGTCACACGCTCCACCGGTGCCTTCAGCGTTGCGAAACAACTTTGCGTAATGAGTTGGGCGACTTCGGCGCCGAGGCCCGAGGTCAGCGGCGCTTCATGGACGACGACGGCGCGCCGCGTCTTCCCGACGGACCTCGCCAAGGCTTCGGCATCAATGGGCTTGAGCCAGCGCAGGTCAAGGACTTCAATGTCTATGCCGTCCTCGGCCGCGAGCTCGGTCACCTGGAGGCACCGGGCTACCATGGCACCCCACGCCACCAATGTGAGGTGGCGGCCTTCCCTGGCCACGCGGGCGCCGGTGAGGCTGCCGCCGTCGGGTGAGCCGCCGTCGTGCGCTGCTGTGGCAGGGACGGCGGCAGCGGAGGTGACATCCACCGGGCCCTTCTGCCAGTAGCGGGACTTCGGCTCCATGAAGATGACCGGGTCCGGCCGCGTGGCAGCGTACTTGAGCAGATGGTAGGCGTCGTGCGGGTTTGAAGGGGAAACCACCTTGAGTCCCGGTACGTGCGCGAACAATGCCTCGAGGCTTTCGCCGTGGTGCTCGGGTGCGCGGATACCGCCGAAGCTGGGCACGCGCAGGGTGATGGGCATGGGCAACGTGCCGCGACTGCGGTAGTTCATCCGGGCGATCTGGCAGACGATCTGGTTGATGGCCGGATAGGCGAAGCCATCGAACTGGACCTCGGGAATCGGGTGGAAACCGGCCATGGCCAAACCTACCGACATGCCGAGGATTCCGGACTCGGCCAAGGGCGTGTCGAACACGCGGTCCTCGCCGTGCTTGGCTTGGAGGCCGTCGGTGATGCGGAACACGCCACCGAGCCGGCCGCAGTCTTCGCCGAAGATGACAGCTTTGGGGTTTTCGGCCAGGACCTCATCGAGTGCGCGGTTGAGCGCCTGCTGCATGGACAGTTGTTCAATGCCGGCCGTTTCAGCGGCGGCGGAGGGCATTTCGGTGATCGTCTCAGACATGTTCTGACTCCTCGCGCCACGCGCTGGCTTGGGATTGAAGGGCCGGAGTTGGCTCCTGGAAGACGAGGCTGAACATTTCAGCGCCCGGGCGGGGACCCAGGTCCTGGATTCCGGTCCGGATGGCTTCTGCTTCTTCCTCTGCCCTGCGTTGGGCGTCGGCAAAGAAGGCTTCGTCTGCAACGCCGTCGGCCAGCAACCTTTGCTTGAACCGCTCCAGCGGGTCCTCTCCGGCGTCGAGTCGCTCTTCTTCCAGGGTCCGGTAACGGCCGGGATCGTCGGCGGTGGAGTGCGGCCCGCGGCGATAGGTCATGGCTTCGATCACCACGGGTCCGTTGCCGCGGCGGCAGTGGGCGAAGGCGGAGCGGGTGGCTTCGAAGACGGCGACGACGTCGTTGCCATCGACCTGCAGTGCAGGTATGCCGTATCCGGCCGCCCTTGCTGCGACGGATCCGCCGGCCACCTGGCGTTCGGTGGGCACGGAGATTGCCCAGCCGTTGTTCTGGATGAAGAACACCACAGGTGCCTTCATGACAGCGGCGAAGTTCATGGCTTCGTGGACGTCGCCCTGGGATGAGGCGCCATCGCCGAAGTACGTCATGGCTACCCCGGTTTCGCCGTCAGCGGCGGCAAGGGTCTGGCCGTGGGCCCATCCAACGGCATGCAGGACCGAGCCCGCCACCACGGCCTGGATAGGTGCGAACCTGGATTCCAGGGGGTTGTACATTCCGCCGTGCCACGTGGCCTTGTGGGTGGACATGTAACCCACCATGTCCAGGCCCATGGCCCGGGCCACGCCCATCTCCCGGTAGGTGGGGAAGACGAAGTCCCGGTTCAGGTCCACGGCGTAACCGCTGCCCACCTGGGCTGCTTCCTGCCCAAGCTCAGGCGCGTACCCGGGGATGATGCCCTGGCGTTGCCAGGCTACGGCTGAAGTGTCCAGGTGGCGGACCGCTGCCATCAGCGTGTACAGCTCGCGGAGTTGATGGTTGGAGAGCGGGGCGGCGTCGTCATCGACGGCCGCAAGCGCTGGTTGAGTCGTCATGGTTGTGACCCTAGTCACCGCATAAGCTCTTTTGCAATAAGCTCAGTGGTGACACAACACTTTGTACAAGTTGAATAAGCAAAGAAGCCCTGCGCAGTACAAACTGCGCAGGGCTTCCGGAATCTTGCTAGCAGTAGATTACCTGGCCTGGTGGTCCGGCTTTCCCGCTTTTGCCTTGGCGTTGAGGAAGCAGCCGGCGGCAATGACCAGGATGAGGATCAAGGTGCCGACCAGCTGGCCCGCGCTCTCAGGGTTGGCGAAACCCACCACGAAGATTAGGCCCAGCAAGACCAGGCCCAGGATGGTGAGGTAGGGGAAGCCCTTCATGCGAAGGGGCAATTCTGCGCCCTCGCGGTCTGCCCGGCGCCGCAGGATGAATTGGGACACCAGCGCGGTACCCCAGACAACCAGGCAGGTGGACCCTACGAGGTTCAGCAGGGCAGGCAGGATCTTCTCCGGAAAGAGCAGCTCCAGGATGGTGGCAATGAAGCCGAAGGCTACCGAGATTCCGACGGCGGCCACGGGCACCTTGGCGGTGCTCAGCTTCGACAGGAGGCGGGGCGCTTCGCCACGCTCGGACAGGGAGAAGATCATCCTGGATGCGCCGTAAAGGTTGGCGTTCAAGGCGGAGAGCAGCGCTACCACGGCAACCAGGGTGATGGCCGTTCCCGCACCGGGAATTCCTGCGATGTCGAGTACTCCGGCGAAGGGGGACTTCAGGCCCTCCGAGCCCACGGGAAGAATGGCGGCAATGACGAAAACGGAGCCGATGTAGAAGACCAGGATGCGCCAGACCACCGTGCGGATGGCCTTGCCGACGCTGTGGGCGGGATTTTCTGTTTCAGCCGCGGCGACGCTGACGATCTCGGTGCCACCGAAGGCGAAGATCACCACGAACAAGGCCGCGGCGATGCCGCCGATGCCGTTCGGCGCAAAGTCGCCGAAGGCGGAGAGCCCTGGTGAGGTGGCGTTGGGCAGCCAGCCGAACAGCAGCGCGGCGCCGATGAGCAGGAAGATCACGATGGCCGCCACCTTCAGGATGGCGAACCAGAATTCGAACTCCCCGAAGTTCCGGACGCCCACCAGGTTGATGCCCGTGAACACCACCATGAAGACCAGTGCCAGGACCCAGACCGGGATCACCGGCCAGACCGAGAAGAGCAGTCCGGCGGCACCCAGTGCTTCTGCCGCAATCACCACCACCAGCTGCAACCACCACAGCCAGCCGATGGTTCCGCCGGCGGTCTTGCCCATGGCTTTTTCGGCGTAAACGGAGAAGGCGCCGCTGTTGGGGTTCGCCGCCGCCATCTCACCCAGGGCCCACATGACGAGGATGATCAGTGTTCCCGCTACGAGGTAGGAGATGAGGACGGCCGGGCCGGCGGCCTGCACGCCGGCGCCGGAGCCCAGGAAGAGGCCTGCGCCGATCGCGCTGCCCAAGCCCATCATGGTGAGCTGGCGGGGCTTGAGTGAATGGCCGAGGCCGGATGTTGGGGCAGGAGCCGCGATGGACTTCGTTGTCATACGTGTCTACCTTCTATGGATTTCATACGGGGTGTGGCGTGCCGGCGTCTTGGGCCGGGCAGGCGCGGCGTCGACGACGCAGCAAGAGCCGTGGAATAATTCTCGCAGTTTGTAAGATACATCACTTTTTGCTTAGGCGATGTGATGAGTAGAGAACCCCGGGGACAGGAACTTTGATGCTGGTCGATGCGCTTGATGCAAGAATTGTACGTTTCTTCACTGATTCGCCGCGATCTTCCGTGCTGGAGGCCTCGCGGGTACTGAAGGTTGCCCGGGCGACGGTGCAATCCCGGATTGACCGGATGATTGAAAACGGGGTCATTGGTTCCTGGGTCCCGCAGCCCGATCCTGCCAACTTTGGCTTCCCGGTGGTGGCGTTCTGTTCGGTCACCATCACCCAGGAGATCGGCCACGACGCCATCATTGAGAGCCTCAGCGCCATTCCCGAGATCATCGAGGTCCACACGGTTACGGGGAACTCCGACCTCATGGTGCGGATCGCCGCCCGGTCCAATCCGGACATGCAGCGCGTGCTCGATGCCATGATTGCCACCAAATCCGTGGTCCGCTGTTCCTCCGTGATAGTGCTCAACAGCCATATCCAAGGCCGCACCTTGCCGCTGATGGAGGCGGCGGCGAAGGCAGTGTGACGTAAAGCATTTTGCGGACCGGGCGCAGAGTCGTACCATTAGTTCTAGTCAACATGACTTTAACTAAAGCTCCGGTTCCTGGACCGGACGGCGACGAAGCGAGGTGAACGCCGTGAACCCCAGCTCAGCAAACGTCGCCGAGAGGCGGCTCGCACCGCCGTCGTTGGCTATTTCCACGGTGATTTTCGCCCTCCGTCCCAGCGAAACATCCGGCCGTCCTACGCTGTGGCTGCCGTTGGTCCGCAGGATCCGAGAACCCTATAGGGACATGTGGGCCCTCCCGGGCGGTCCCCTTGCCCATGACGAATCGCTGCAGGACGCGGCATCACGGAACCTTCGCGAGACCACCGGACTGACGCCGCATTACCTCGAGCAGCTCTATGCCTTCGGGGGACTTCACCGCTCGCCCACGCAACGTGTGGTGTCGATCGTCTACTGGGCATTGGTGCAACCCACCGAGGCTGCGCTGGCGGACGAATCCGAGAACGTCCGGTGGTTCCGCGCAGACCGGCTGGGCGAACTCGCCTTCGATCACAACGCAATCGTGGACTACGCGCTGTGGCGGCTGCGCAACAAGATGGCCTACGGGTCCATTGCTTACCACCTGCTGGGGGAGTACTTCACCCTGGCCCAGGTCCGCGAAGTCTACGAGGCCGTGCTGGACCGGCAACTCGATCCCGCGAACTTCCGCAGACACATCAAGGCCACACCGGAAATCGAAGAAACCGGTGAATACCTCCAAGGCGGAAAACACCGCCCACCACGCCTCTACCGCTTCACCGGCACGCCCGGCCTCGGGCCAGATAACAGGAGTACACCATGAGCAGCGTCAACACTGCCGTCCAGCTGATCACCCGCGAAGAAGCCGAAAAGGGCCTCTCCCGCGCAGGGTCCACGTGCAGCCCGGCCCTGGCCAGGGGTCCCTGGGAATACGACCTTGCCGAAGCCCTCTCCGGCGAGCCCGCCTACGGCCCGGGCGCCTCCAGCAGCGACGTCGCACCCAAGGCGACGCCGCGACAAGGCCAGCTTCCGGAAGAGTACAAGAAGGCCACAGATGCCGAACTGGATGCCCGCATCCGCGCCGCCAAAGCGACTCTCGGGGACCGGGCCGTCATCCTGGGGCACTTCTACCAGCGTGACGAAGTCATCCAGTACGCGGATTTTGTGGGCGACTCCTTCCAGCTGGCCAACGCGGCCCTCACCAAGCCCGACGCCGAGGCGATCATCTTCTGCGGCGTGCACTTCATGGCCGAAACCGCCGACATCCTTTCCACCCCCGAGCAAGCGGTGATCCTGCCCAATCTCGCCGCGGGCTGCTCCATGGCAGACATGGCGGACGAAGACTCCGTTGAGGAATGCTGGGAACAGCTCGAAGAGATTTTCGGCACCGGGGTGGACGAACAGGGCAGGGTTCCCGTCATCCCCGTTACCTACATGAACTCCTCAGCAGCGCTGAAGGCCTTCTGTGGTCGCAACGGCGGCATCGTCTGCACCTCCTCCAATGCCAAGGTGGTCCTGGAATGGGCCTTCGAGCGTGGCCAGCGCGTCCTGTTCTTCCCGGATCAGCACCTGGGCCGTAACACCGCCAAGGCACTGAGCGTCCCGCTGGAACAGATGCCGATGTGGAATCCACGCAAGGAACTGGGCGGCAATGACGAGCAGACGCTCCTGGACTCCCGGGTGATTCTCTGGCATGGCTTCTGCTCGGTGCACAAGCGCTTCAACGTGGGCCAGATCGAAAAAGCCCGCCAGGACTTCCCGGGCGTCAACGTCATCGTGCACCCCGAATGCCCCATGGAAGTTGTTGACGCCGCCGATTCTGCCGGTTCCACCGACTTCATCAAGAAGGCGATTGCCGCCGCCACCGAACCCACCACGTTCGCCATCGGTACAGAGATCAACATGGTGAACCGCTTGGCTGCGGAAAACCCGCAGCACACCATCTTCTGCCTGGACCCCGTGATCTGCCCGTGCTCCACCATGTACCGCATCCACCCCGGCTACCTGGCCTGGGTGCTTGAGGAACTTGTCGAGGGCCGCATCGTCAACCGCATCACTGTGGACGACGCCGTACAGGACAACGCGAAGATTGCCCTGGAACGCATGCTGGCCGCGAAGCCCGCATAGCCGACCCGGCACATCAGACCTAGCCGAATCGAGCCCCACATGACTACAGAGAGCCTGGCTGGAAAGACCGCACATGGGCGGTTGATCGTCGTCGGAAGCGGCATCGCCGGCCTGTACTCTGCCTTGCTTGCCGCAGAGGCCGGTGCGGAAGTGGTGCTGCTGACCAAAGGCGCGCTCGCGGACAGCAACACCTACTATGCGCAGGGAGGGATCTCCGCCGTGCTGGATGAACCCGCTCCCGGTGACACCGTAGCTGCCCACATCGCCGACACCTTGCGGGCCGGCGCCGGTCATTGCAACGAAGAAGCCGTTCGGGTGCTTTGCACCGAAGCGCGGCGGGACATCGCAGGGCTCGGGCGGTTCGGTGTGCGGTTCGATCTTGACGACGACGGCGACCCTGCACTTGGACTCGAGGCAGCGCATTCGGCGCCACGGATCCTCCACGCGGGCGGCGACGCCACCGGTGCAGGAGTAGCCTCGGCCCTGATCAGGACCGTCCTGGACTTCCAGGCGCAGGGCAGGATCCAGGTGATCGGGCATGCCCAGGTCACGGACCTGATCCACCAAGCAGGCCAGGTGGCAGGCGTCAACTTCCTCCACGAGGGACGTGGGCAGAGCCTCCGTGGCGACGCCGTTCTTCTTGCCACGGGAGGCGCCGGGCAGCTGTTCGCCCAAACCACCAACCCCTCCGTGGCCACAGCCGACGGCCTGGCACTCGCGTGGCGGGCAGGAGCTGCACTGGCTGACCTCGAGTTCTTCCAGTTCCACCCCACCTGCATGGTGCCCGGTGGAGCCCCCCAAGAAGCAGACGGCGATGCACACCCCCTGCTGATTTCCGAGGCAGTCCGCGGCGAAGGCGCCATTCTTCTTGACGCCAACGGCTATCCCTTCATGCCGGACTACCATTCGGACGCGGAGCTGGCGCCGCGCGATGTGGTCTCGCGCAGCATCGCCCTGCACCTTGACACGTTGGGCGACCCCAACGGGCACGTGTTCCTCGACGCCACCGTCATTGAAGAGTCGCGCGGTGCAGGGTTCCTGGAAAAGCGCTTCCCAACCCTGAGTCGGCACACCCGCCAGGCCGGCCTCGACTGGACCAAGGACCTGGTTCCCGTGGCACCGGCGGCGCACTACTGGATGGGTGGGGTGGTAACGGACCTCCACGGCCGGACTTCGGTTCCCGGGCTGCTGGCTGCCGGTGAAGTCGCGTGCACCGGTGTGCAGGGGGCAAACCGGCTGGCCAGTAACTCCCTGCTTGAAGGACTGGTGTTCGGGCGCAGGGCTGTTGAAGGGTTCCTTGGGTCGAACGGTGAGTCGTCTGACGGAGCCCCTCTGCGTGCCGACTCGGCCGCGGGCGGCCTCGCTTTTATGCACGCTGCCGGGACCCCGGCAGGCGACAATCGCAGCGGAACCTTCAGCGAAACCGCCGCGCCAGCGGGAGCCAGCGGGTTCTCGCGGCAGGCCCTTCGGCGGCTGATGACCGCCAAGGCTGGCGTGCTCCGGAGCGGGGAGTTGTTGGCTGAGGCCGCAGAGGTCTTGGGGGAATGGGAAGAGGCTGCCGGTCCCTTGAGCGTTCCGGAGTCCCTGGATGTCCGCGTACACGAGGACGCCAACCTTCTGCTGGCCGCCCAGTTGCTCGTGAGGGCTGCCCGGGAACGGCGGGAGTCAGTGGGGGCGCATTACCGCAGCGACAGCGTGAAGGCACCAGCCGCCGTCGACGATTTTGACAAGCGTTACACCATGAGCCGGAAAGTGAGCCTCGTCCATGACTAACCTGACCCTCCCCGCAGCCCCCGTGCGGGATATTTTGGAACGGGCCTTCGCGGAGGATGCGCCCAGCGGGGACATCACGTCCCAGCTGCTCATTCCGGCTGAGGCGCAGGCCGTGGCGGTCCTCAACGCCAGGGTCCCCGGCGTGTTCAGCGGCGGAACCGTGTTCCGCGACGCCATGAAGACAGTTGATCCGGCCACCGAAGTGGAGTTGCTCCTCGCCGATGGTGAAGCTTTCGACGCCGGAACCCACCTTGCACGCGTCAGCGGCAGTGCGCGCTCGATCCTGCTGGCCGAGCGGGTGGGCCTGAACCTGGTGCAGCGCATGAGCGCGATCGCCACCAAAACCGCAGAGTTCGTCCGGCTGGTGGAAGGGACGCGGGCCCGGATCACCGATACCCGCAAGACCACCCCCGGGCTGCGGGTGCTGGAGCGCTACGCCGTCCGCTGCGGCGGGGGAGCGAACCACCGTTACAGCCTCTCCGACGCCGTGCTCGCCAAGGACAACCACCTCGCCGTCATGACCGGCGGCGACGCCGGCAAACTGACTGAGCTGCTGATCGCTGCCAAAGCCCAGCTTGGCCACACCACCCACTTCGAAGTCGAAGTGGACAGCGCAGAGCAGATCGAACCAGTGCTGGCAGCGGGCGTGGACACCATCATGCTGGACAACTTCTCCCTGGAGGAGCTGCGTGCCGGCGTCAAGCAGGTTGATGGCCGGGCCATCGTGGAAGCCAGCGGCAACGTAAACCTGGACACCGTCACCGGCATCGCCGCAGCAGGAGTGGATGTCATCTCCATCGGCGGCCTGACCCACAGCGTGAACGCCCTGGACCTTGGCCTCGACATCGAACTCACCACGGGCCGGAACTGAAAGCCGGCTCCGGTCATGATCTTCCTCGACGCCGCTGCCACCACGCCGGTCCGCCGCGAAGTGCTGGAGGCCATGTGGCCCTATCTCAGCGGCGAGTTCGGCAATCCCTCAAGCCACCACACGCTGGGTGAATCGGCAGCGGCGGCGCTCGCGGCGGCACGGTCCGGCGTCGCGAAAGTGTTCAACTGCCGCCCCGGCGAGGTCACGTTCACCTCGGGTGGCACCGAAGCGGACAACCTTGCCGTCAAAGGCATCGCATTGGCGCGGCGGGAGGCTGACCCTGCATTGAAGCGGGTGGTGATCAGCGCCGTCGAACATCCGGCGGTGGAGGAATCGGCGCGCTACCTGGAACGGGTCCACGGTTTTGTGGTGGATGTCGTGCCGGTAGACAGCGACGGTGTTGTCACTGTGGACGCGCTGCGCAGCGTCCTTCAGCCGGGGACCGCCCTGGTGAGCATCATGTACGCGAACAATGAAATCGGAACCGTGCAACCTATCGCCGACCTGGCAGAGGTTGCCCACGATGCCGGTGTTCCCTTCCACACGGACGCCGTACAGGCTGCGGGGTGGTGTCCGCTGGATGTGAAGGAGCTCGGCGTTGATGCCATGAGCATTTCAGCGCATAAATTGGGGGCGCCGAAGGGTTCCGGAGCCTTGTTCGTCAAAGGCCGGCTGCGCCTGGAACCCCTCATGCACGGAGGCGGGCAGGAGCGGGGCAAACGTTCGGGAACGGAAAACGTGGCCGGAGCCGTCGCTTTGTCCACGGCCCTGGCGCTCTCCCATGCCGAACAGCGGGAACAGGCGGACCGCGTTGCGCTCTTGCGTGAGACCTTCATTCAGCGGGTTTTGGACACCGTTCCTGACGCCATGCTGACAGGACATCGGAGCCGGCGCTTGCCGTCGGTCGCGTCCTTCTGCTTCCCGGGAACCAGCGGCGAATCGGTCCTGCTGGAACTCGAACGCCTGGGAGTCGTGTGCTCCAGCGGTTCGGCGTGTGCTGCTGGATCAGATGCGCCGTCGCCGGTTTTGGTGGCGTTGGGCATCGCTCCGGAAACCGCCCAGACGGCGGTTCGCTTCAGCTTCACTTCCACCATCACCGACAAAGAACTGGAGAGGGCCGCCGGGGCGGTGGAAACCGCCGTCGCGCGTGTCAGGAACCTCGCGGCCCCGCAAGCCGGCTGACGCCGTGCGCTGCGCCCGGTGCTCGGCGCCGGGTGCTCGGTGCCGGACGCGCCGTGTTGGACGTGCCGTGTTAGACGTGCCGCGCCCGCCGGAAAATCCAGTGACGCAGCAAGGTGAAACGGACGGCGGTGGCCACGAACCCGGACAAGGTAGTGGTCCAGAGTTCCTCGGCGACGCTGGCTTCCGGCTTGAAAAGATGCAGGACACCCAAGCTGCCACCTGTGATCAGCAACGCGATGCCTATCACGAGCACGCCGCTTAGGTGGTCCCGCGCACGCTTTTTACTGCCAGTGATCTTGAACGTCAGGCGGCGGTTAAGCGCCGTGTTCATGAGTGAGGTCAGGATCAACGCCACGGCATTGGCCAGTTGCGGGTCGATGAGTGGACGCAGCAACGCGTAGATGGCCAGCGAGCTTCCCGTACAGATAATCCCGACGCCGGTGAAGCGCAGCAGCTGCCTCACGACGGGGTATCTCAGTACGCCGCGATGCCTTTTCCGGGGTGGTTTGTGAGGAGGAGACGGCAGTAGCCCTGTGGCGTCCGCAGCTGTCTCCATGGGGTTAAGCCTGACACACTATGCCGGCAGTTCCTCCCAGGAGGCGCCGGTCACGGGGTTGCTGAGCTCGCCGATTCCTTCGATGCTGCACACCACGGTGTCGCCGGGGTGGATGCGCGCGCTTTCGGCCGGGAAGCCGGTGAGGACCAGATCGCCGGGCTGGAGAGTCATGAACGAGGTGAGGTAGACGAGGATCTCCTCGACGTTCCAGCCAAGATCGGCGGTGCTGGCCGGCTTCAAGGCGGTTCCGTTGTGAATGATCCCGATGCCCAGCCGGGGGTAGTCCACGGTGGTCACTATCCACGGGCCGGCCGGGGTGAAAGTGTCTTGGCTCTTGGCGCTGATCCACAGTTCATCGCTCTTTTGCAGGTCCCGGGCTGAAACATCGTTGCCGATGGTGAAGCCCAGGACTGCGGACCGGGCGGTTTCCAGGGTCAGGTTCCGCGCCGCACGGCCAACCACGATCGTTAGCTCCGCTTCGGGATCCACATGGCCGACGGACGTGCTGAGCTGGATGGCTTCGCCCGGGCCAATCACGCTCGAGGCCGCCTTGTGGAAGGCCTGGGGAGGCAGGTCGCGGCCGGGTTGTCCGGTGTTGTGGGCCATGCCGAAGACGTTGACCGGCACGGACGGCGCAAGGAACGTGAAGGCGTCTTCAGTGACTTCCGAACCCTTTTCCCAGCCCCCGCGCGAAGGGCTGGGCGCATTGGCCCGGGATGACGGAAACGGGGAGTCGATGACGGACCATATTTTCCCCTCCGCGGACGCGAAATCCGGGGCGTCGTTTGCTACAAAGAAGTGCTCGTCCGGTGAAGCCGGATCGAGGGGGCGGACGCGGGCGATTCGACGCGCGGGGGCTGAAGTCATGATGACATCCTACGTCCTCCGTCGGTGATGCCGCACTTGAGGCGCCCGACGCCGTCGTAATCTGCCGTGCCGTGGAGGGAACCCCACAGGCGCGGGGCTTAGAATCCCTCTCATGCGTCTGGCGATTATCGGGTTGATTCTGCTTGTAGCGGGCGGGGTAACCGTGGCCACGGGGGTCCTGCCGTGGCACGAGGTAGCGGTCCTCGTGGACCGGGTAGCTCCGATCCTGGCATTTGTCGTCGCCATGACCGTGGTAACCGAACTCGTCAGTGAAGCCGGCACCTTCCAATGGGTCGCCCGGCATTTGCGCAGATGGGGGAGGGGACGCAGCGTCCTGCTGTGGTTGCTGCTGGCGCTGTTCGCCACCTTGAGCACAATCTTCCTGTCCCTGGATACGACGGCGGTCCTCCTCACTCCCGTCGTGGTCACCGTGGCCCGGCAGGCAGGACTGCCTGTCCTGCCTTTCGCGCTGACAACTGTGTGGCTGGCCAACACAGCCAGCCTGCTGCTGCCCATCTCGAACCTCACCAACCTCCTGGCGCAGCACAACCTGGGTGGGATCACCCCGGCCCAATTCGCCCAGCTCATGTGGGCGCCCTCGCTTGCCGCCATCCTGGTGCCACTGGCCTTCATCGCCCTCGTTTTCCGGCGCGAACTGCGCAAGAGCTATGGCCTGGATGAATCCCGCCCGACGGTCGCTTCCACGGCCAAGGCCCCCGACCGCCTTCTGCTGGTGGGCAGCGCGGTGGTTCTGGTGCTGCTGCTGCCGGCGCTGGTGTCAGGAGCTGCCATCTGGATTCCGGCATCCCTCGCAGCGGCGGTCCTGGCAGTCCTGTTCGTTCTTCGGCGACCCGCGGTCCTGAAGATCACGCTGATTCCCTGGTCGCTGCTCCTGTTCACCTGTGGCCTGTTCCTGGTTGTCGAGGCCACCCAGTACCTGGGCGCATCAGCAATACTCGGTGAAGTGGCGGGCCAGGGCAGTGGCTTCATCGAACTCCTACGGCTCGCCATGACCGGTGCCCTCGGCTCAAACGTCGTCAACAACCTGCCGGCCTACCTTCTGGCCGAACCGCTGGCAGGAACCCCGGAAAGGATGGCGGCGTTGCTGGTGGGCGTCAACGCAGGTCCGTTGATTGCCCCCTGGGCGTCCTTGGCAACACTGCTGTGGCACGACAGGCTGATGCGGATGAACGTACACGTGAAATGGCAGGGCTACGCGGTGATGGGCCTGCTGGTGGCACCGCTGACCATAGTCGCCGCCATTGCGGCGCTCGCAGCCTTTGGACCAGGTGGGTTGTTCGGCTAGCCTGCGTACAGTTCGCCGACCGGCACCTCCGCAGCCAACCTGTTGGCCGGGCCTGCGAGCGGGCACGCCCAGGCCTCGTTGTAGGCGCATGAGGGGTTGTAGGCGAAGTTGAAATCGAGGGTGAACTCCTGCCCGGCGCCCGTTCCCCTCGTCCCGTGGAATGAACCTTTGATGGTGTCCAGAAGGTACCTGCCGGCACCGTAGCTGCCACCCTGTTTGCCGGCGGTCGCATCACGGAACGGGACGAAGATCCCGCCGCCGTAGCTCCGGAGCTGCCAAACAGCCAAGGAGCCAAGTCCGGGCAGTTCAAACGTGCCGATCCGGGTGAATGGCACCACTCCGTCAGTCCCGGTCTGGACATTCATTTCCTGTCCCTGGCCTTCCGGCTGGAGCACGGCATGGAACCGGTAGGCGGGGTCGTACCCGGCGGTCTGCAATCCGGAAAACGATGCCTTCATCTCCGGCGTGAGGGCAGAGGCAGGATGCGTGGCAAACATCAGGTCCCGCTCCTGGCGCCAGTACACGTGTGCATCGAAGGGATTGGTCGCTGCGAGTTGCCGGACCTTGTCATAGAGGGCGAAGGTCTTCAGACGCCAGTCAGCTATGTCTACTGCGGACATCGTGGGGATAGTGTCCTCGGATTCGTCGTGCTGAGTAGGGGCCATACCCTCAGCCTAGACCTGTGCGTGTCGCGGCACCCCCGCCGCTAGGCTGTCCTCATGACTGGCACGAGGAATCCGGGCGGCATTCCGCTCAAACTAGCCGCCGTGGCGCTTGCGGGTTCCATGGTGGTGGGCACAGCGGCATGCTCATCCGAAAACAAGGGCCCACAGGTCACCGCTACAGCGACTTCGCGGCCGAACAGTTCCGAATCGGGGACCGGGGCGCCTGAAGGCTCGACGACGCCCCCCACCACTGAGGCCAGCCGAGCGACATCTCCGGCCGGCTCGAGCGGAACGGACGTTCCTTCCGGGTCACCGACCACGGGTCCGGATCCGGCGCCCACGGCCCTGTCCTGGAAAACCTATACGGATGCCGCCAAGAGCGTCAGTTTCGAGCTTCCGAAGGACTGGATCACGCAATCCGCAGAACCTGCCGCCGGCTCGTTGGCTGGCGCCGTCAAGGTGGAAGTCAAAGATGGCGCAGGGAAATACATAGCCACCCTCCAAACAGGGTTGCCTCCGTCCGCTCCGGCTGCCTGCCCTGCGGGGCAGGGGAAGCCCTACGTGGTGATCAGCAGCACGCCCGTTGACGTACCGCACTCCGACGGGCCGGACACCATTGATCCGCGGATGGTCTTCCGCGTCATCCAGGGGTATAGGTTCTTCGGTTCCTATGGGATTACCAACATGGTGGCCGGCGTTGACGGCCAGGCGTGCGAGCTCGTCAACCGCGTACAGGGACCGGCAGGAAAAGGCGACTTCTCGTTCGGGGATGTCCTTGCCCTGCATGCCTTCGCTGCCGAGGAAAAAGTGGCGCCCGTGAAGTCTTTCGATACGCTGGACCTGGCCGCTAAATACGTGGCCCACGATTCTGAATTCGCCAACGTCCAGCGGATGCTACTGTCTCTGAAGGTCAATCCGTAGTCCTGGGGTTGGCTGATCCACACACTCGGCGGCGTTGGGGGCCGCGCGCCGCAACCCAGTCCGGAGATCAATGGAACGCAACGTTGCTGCCACGCTCGTTTTCAAGACCGCGGCCAACACCAAAGTGGCCATGGCCATTGCCGTGGCCAACAACCCAGGCTATGACCTGGTGACCGAGAACCTATCGGTCACTGTTGCGGGCGAGGAACTTCCTGTAGCCGAACTCAGCGACCACCATGGTGGACGGTTCCACTATCTTGAGTTCGCCGAGCCCAGCGAAGTAACGGTGGACTACCGGGCAAGTGTCCACGGCTATGCCGTTCCCGATACGTCCACTCCCATGGAGCTCATCCGGTATGTCAGGCCAAGCCGTTACGCGGAGTCGGACAGGCTGCTGCCCACCTCCTATGCCGAGTTCGGCGGCCTGCAGGGTGCCGAACTGCTCCACGCAGTTCGTGACTGGGTCCACGGAGAGCTCCGCTACGTCAGTGGCTCGTCGCGGGGGACGGATGGAGCCGTGGAAACCCTGCTGCACCGCAAGGGTGTGTGCAGGGACTTTGCCCACCTCGCCATTGCCTTGTTGCGCTCCAAGGATGTGCCTGCGCGCCTTGCTGCCGTCTACGCCCCCGGCCTGAGCCCCATGGATTTCCATGCGGTGGCCGAAGCCTATGTTGACGGGTCCTGGCGGATCATTGATCCCACTGGCCTGGCGCCGCGTGAATCCATGCTCCGCATCACCGCCGGGCGTGACTCCTCGGACACTGCATTTCTTTCCACGGTGGGTGGAAGTCTCTCGCTGAAGACCCTGAAGGTCAGCGCTTCCATCAACGGAGAGCTCCCGGTGGAGAACCACCGGGAGCTCGTCAGCCTGCGCTAGTGTCCGGCCACTGAGGCTCGGAGCTTCTCGGTCAACCGCAAGAGTTCGCGCTGTTCATCGGCCGTGAGAGCGGGCGCCACCAGGGTTGCGATGTCGCGCACGTGTTCGCGCCCGATGGTTTTTTGAAGTTCCCGTCCCGCCTCGGTGAGGGCCAGCAGGACCCCGCGGCCGTCGTCGGGGGCGGTGGTCCGCTCCACGAGTCCGCGCTTCTCCAAGCGGTCCACCAAGCGGCTCAAGCTGGACTGGCTCAGCAGCACTTTGTCGTTGATCTCGTTCAGGCGCAGTTGGCCTGACGGGCAGCGCGAGAGCGTGAACAGGACGTCGTATTCCTTCACGGGCAGGGTCTTGAAGGCCGGTCCGGACTGCAGCTTCCGCATCACCGCCACCTGGGAGCGGAACAAGGACTCCCAGGTTTCGGCGGCGAGGCGGACGGCAGAGGACCCCGAAGGGGCGGGCATCAGGCGTCCTGGCGCGCTGCACCGGCGGTAGCCGATTCGGTGACCTTGGCTTCCAGGGCGGCTGCCACGCGGGAGGCGTGGGTGGGCGCATCCGGCACGTGTGCGGGCTTCATGGCGGCGTACTCCTTGCGCAGGACCGGCAGGACTTCCTCGCCAAAGAGGTCCAGTTGCTCCAAGACGGTCTTCAGGGGAAGACCGGCGTGGTCGATCAGGAACAACTGGCGCTGGTAGTCGCCGAACGCTTCACGGAAGGTCAGGGTCTTCTCGATGACTTCCTGCGGGCTGCCGACGGTCAGGGGCGTTTGCGACGTGAAGTCCTCCAGCGACGGGCCGTGTCCGTAAACCGGGGCGTTGTCGAAGTACGGACGGAATTCCTTGACGGCGTCCTGGGAGTTCTTCCTCATGAAGAACTGGCCGCCGAGGCCAACGATCGCCTGGTCTGCCTTGCCGTGGCCGTAGTGCTCGTAGCGCTCACGGTACAGGCCGATCAACTGCTGGTAGTGCTCCTTCGGCCAGAAGATGTTGTTGGCGAAGAAGCCATCGCCGTAGTAAGCAGCAACCTCCGCGATCTGGGGAGTGCGGATGGAGCCGTGCCAGACGAAGGGAGCGACGTCGTCGAGCGGCCGCGGCGTCGAAGTGAAGTTCTGCAGCGGGGTACGGAACTTGCCGGACCAGTTGACAGTGTCCTCATCCCAGAGCTTGCGGAGCAGGCTGTAGTTCTCGATCGCGAGTTCGATGCCGTCCTGGATGTTCTTGCCGAACCAGGGGTACACGGGCGCCGTATTGCCGCGACCGAGCACGAGGTCCACGCGACCATCGGAGAGGTGCTGCAGCATGGCGAAGTCTTCTGCGATCTTCACGGGGTCGTTGGTGGTGATCAGTGTGGTCGCAGTGGACAGCGTGATGCGCTCTGTCTGGGCAGCGATGTAAGCCAACGTGGTGGTGGGGGAGGAGGAGAAGAACGGGCGGTTGTGGTGCTCGCCCAGGGCGTAGACATCCATGCCGATTTCTTCGACCTTCTTGGCGATGGCAACGGACGCCTTGATGCGCTCGTTTTCGGTGGGCGTGCGGCCCGTTGTGGGGTCAGTCGTGATGTCGCTGACGCTGAATACGCCGATCTGCATGATGTGCCTTTCTCCCTGCCCGTGGTCCCGGGCTCTGTAAACAGTGTACCTCAAACTAGATGCATTTGCATGTATCAGTGCCTGTAACAGGACAGGGCCGGGAATTGTTCCCGGCCCTGCTTGGGTGATTGTCGGGGAGTTACTCCCCGGGATTGTGGGCCGCGCGGCGGCCCTTGACCCGGGGGATCATGCCCGTGGTCCAGTCCTGGAACTCGTCTGCACCACTGCCGCCCTGGCCATTGCTTCCCTGGCTGTTGCTTCCGGGTGCCGGAGTTGGCTTCTCCTGCAGATCACGCAGCAATTGCTTCTTCTCCCTGCGTCCTTCCACCAGTTTGTACAGGACAGGGACCAGCACCAGGGTCAGGGCCGTTGAAGAGACAAGACCGCCAATGACGACGATGGCCAAAGGTTGCGAGATAAAGCCCCCACCGCCTGTCAGGCCCAGCGCCATCGGAGTCAAAGCGAAAACAGTTGCCAGCGCCGTCATCAGGATGGGGCGGAGACGTTGCCGGGCGCCATGGGTGATGGCGTCAGCGACGTTCATGCCGGGGCGGCCGTCATGCGGTTTCCGGTATTGATTGATGAGGTCGATCAGGACAATCGCGTTGGTCACCACGATGCCCACCAACATCAGCATGCCGATCAGAGACGGCAGGCCCAACGGCACACCTGTCAGCAACAGGAGGCCGATGGCGCCTGTGGCCGCGAACGGCACGGAGACCAGCAGGATCAGGGGCTGGATGAGTGACTTGAATGCCGCCACCATGATCACGTAGACAATGGCAATCGCCGCCAGAAGCGCCAGGCCCAGTTGGCGGAAAGACTCCGCCTGCTGGGTGGTGGCGCCGCCGATGGTGGCGGTGACTCCGGCGGGCAGCTCTACCTTGGCGAGCCGCTCCTGCACGGCGGTGCTGACGCTGCCGAGGTTGGATCCCGACGGCGTGACGGTCACCCGCGCGGTCCGCTGGCCGTTGCTGCTGGTGATGGATACCGGCGTGTCCACTTGTTCGACGGCGGCGATGGTCTCGAGCGCGACGCCTCCGCGGGCCGTGGGGAGCTGGAGCGCCCGAACGGCGGCAAGGCTGGTGAACCGGGTCCCTTGGCCGATCTGGACCGGGTAGTCATCCGTGTCGATCCGGACTGTGCCGGCAGGGATGGGGCTGACCGTGGAGGCCAGGAACGCACCCACTTGTTCCTCGGTCAAACCCGCAGCCACGGCCTTGGCACGGTCAACCCGGACCTGGACCACGGACTGTGTGGATGCCAGGTTGGTTGAGACTTCCGTGCTGCCGGGAACACCCTCCATGGCCTTGACCATGGCATCACTGGCCGTCTTCAGGTCAGCGGAGTTGGCAGCCTTGATGGTGATATCCACTGTGGAGGACGTCCCGAAGCCGCCTTGCTGGGAGCCAACGGTGATCTTGCCTGCCGCCCCGGCCAGCTTGTTCCGGACTTCCTCCTGGAGCTTGCCCTGGTTGACTTTCTCGTCGGTGACGATCGTGAACGTCGAGTTCGATGAACCCGTCGATGTCAGGGCAGCGAAGCCGGTCTGGGCGTTGCCGGAGGTTACCTGCACATCCTTGATGCCCTCGATGCCCTTGAGGGCATCCTCAACCTTCGTGGCCTCTTCACTGGTTGCCTGCAGGCTGGTGCCGGCCGGCAGGACCTGCCGGACCGTCATGCTGTTCTCCCCGGAGCGGCCCAGCAGGTCCGTGGCCAGCAACGGTGACACGGCGATGGTCGCCACCAGGATCAGGGCTGCGGCGGACAAGGTGATGACAGGGTGCTTCTGGGTCTTTGTCAGGATCGGAAGGTAACCGCGCTGGAGCCGGCTCCGCTGCTCGGCTTCACGTGCTTTCTCCGCCGTTTCCTTACCGGAGCCTTCCGTATCGGAGTTAGCGGCCTCGGCGCCCTTCCTGGGCGACGACAGGAACCAGTAAGCCAGTACGGGGACGATGGTCAGGGAAACCAGGAGCGAGGACAACAAAGCTATGGTCACGGTCAGCGCGAAGGGGCGGAATAACTCACCGGCGAGATCGCCCACGAACGCAATCGGAAGGAACACTGCAACCGTCGTCAGCGTCGACGCCGTAATGGCCCCCGCCACCTCGCGGATCGATGTCAGGATGGCCGTGAGCTTGTGTTCGCCGTAGCTCAAGTGCCGTTTGATGTTCTCGATCACCACGATTGAGTCATCCACCACACGCCCGATGGCAATGGTGAGGGCGCCCAGCGTGAGGATGTTCAGTGAGTACCCGGTGGCAGAGATGCCAATGAAAGTTATCAGCAGGGACAGCGGAATGGACACTGCCGTGACCAAGGTCGAGCGGACGGACATCAGGAACACCAGGATGACCGCCACGGCAAAGCCAAGGCCCAGGAGCCCTTCAGTGGTGAGGTCCTTGATGGATTTCTCAATGAACGGGGCCTGGTCAAAAACAGGAGTGAAGGTGGCGTTGTTCCCCAGTTCCTCTTCCATCGTCCCGATGGCGTCACGGACAGCATGGGAGATCGCCACAGTATCGCCCTCGGGCTTCTTCGTGACGGACAGGGCCAACGTCGGCTTGCCGTTGGTTCGCGTAATTGATGTGGCGGCGTCGTCTTCGATGCTGACGTCTGCTACGGCACCGATGGTGGTGGCTTTGCTGGTTCCTGCCAGCGGAAGTCCCTTGATGACGTCCAGGGAGTCCACAGGACTGCCGAGTTGGAGGGAGAGCGTTTTGCCCTGGTCCTCGATGGTGCCGACGGGAACCAGGGTCCCGTTGTTCTTCAGCGCGCTGCTGATGGCTTGGACCGAGGCTCCCGTTGAGGCGAGATCGGCCTGGCGGGGCTGGATCAGGATGTGCTGGCTGGCGCCGCCAGTCACGTCGGCCCCCCGGACGCCGTCGATCTTCTGGAGGCGGGGCACGCTGAGCCTGAGCAGGTCCGCGTTGAGTTCACTCAACGGTTTGTCGGACGAAACGGCCAGGTAGACGATCGGGAAGTCGCTGATGTTGCCCGCGATGGACTGGGGCTCCACGTTGGCGGGCAGCACTCGCTTGGCGTTGGAAATGGCCCGGTCGATCTGGTTGCGTGCGCGATCGAGATTAGAGCCATAGGTGAACACCATGGTGATCTGCGAGACGCCGTTGCGTGAGGTGGACGAGGTTGATTCAAGTCCTTCGACGCTGTTCAGCGCAGTTTCAAGGGGCTGGCTCAGCTGCTTGTCCACCACCTCCGGCGAAGCGCCTGGCATGGAGGTGACAACTGTGATCTGCGGGAACTCGATGGACGGGATGAGTTCCTGCTTCAGCGACCCCATGGTGATCACGCCGAACACCGCCGCAAAGACGGTGATCAGCGCGATCAGGGCCCGGTTGCCCAGGGAAAGCTTGGCCAGGCGGAACATTGCATCGACTCCTGTGGTCTACGAAACGATTCGTCTGACGGGAACCGGCCGCAGCCCCGGGGTGTGGCCTAGCCCTGGACGGCGTTGGCCACTTCCAATTGCAGGGACCTGGCTGTGCTGGCCTCCAGTTCGGCGGCAAGGTCCGGGTTCTCATTGAGCTTGACGCCGTAGCCCGGCATCATGTCCTTGAGCTTGGACTGCCATCCCTTGAAGTTCTTGGGGAAGGACTTCTGCAGGAGTTCGATCATGATCGGCACAGCCGTGGACGCTCCAGGCGATGCACCGAGGAGGGCGCCGATGGAGCCGTCGCGGGAGGCGATGACCTCGGTGCCGAACTGCAGGACACCACCCTTCTGGGGATGCTTCTTGATGATCTGTACACGCTGGCCGGCAGTGATCAGTTCCCAGTTGCTGCCGACGGCCTCGGGGTAGTACTCGCGCAGCGATTCCACCTTGGCTTCGTGCCGCTTGGCAACCTCCTTGATGAGGTAGGCCGTGAGATCCATGTTGTCCTTGGCCACTGCCAGCATGGGGATGATGTTCCCCGGGCGGATGGACAGGGGAAGGTCAAGGTAGCTGGAAGTCTTCAGGAAGTTGGTGGAGAAGCCGGCGTAAGGACCGAACAGGAGGGAACGCTTTCCGTCCACAAAGCGGGTGTCCAGGTGGGGTACGGACATCGGGGGAGCGCCGACCGAGGCCTGGCCGTAGACCTTGGCACTGTGCTGGGAGGTGATGGCATCATCGGTGCAGCGGAAGAACTGTCCCGATACGGGGAATCCGCCGTAGCCCTTGCTTTCCGGGATGCCGGAGGCCTGCAGCAGGTGGAGCGCACCGCCGCCGGCGCCAACGAAGACAAAGTTGGCGTGGATACGGCCGTGCTCGCCGGACTTGGCATGCTTGATGGACAGATCCCAGCCGCCGCCTGCTGCGCGGTTGATGTTGGTGACGTCGTGGCCGTAGTTGACCTCGGCGCCGCTGCCCTGCAGGTAACCGGTCAGCTCGCGGGTGAGGGCGCCGAAATCGACGTCGGTGCCTTCCGCTGCGCGGGTGGCGGCGACACGCTGCTTGCGGTCACGGCCCTTGACGATCAGGGGTGCCCACTTGGCGATTTGGTCCTGGTCCTCGGTGTACTCCATGCTGCGGAACAGCGTGTTGGGCTTGAGGGCCTCGTAGCGGGTCTTGAGGAATTTCGCGTGGTCCTCGCCAATGACGAAGCTCATGTGCGGAACGGTGTTGATGAAGCCCTTGGGCGATCCGATCACCTTGCTGTCCACCAAGTGGGACCAGAACTGGCGTGAGAGCTGGAACTGCTCGTTGATGTGGAGGGCCTTGGAAGGATCCACGGAACCGTCCTTGGCTGCCGGTGAGTAGTTAAGCTCACACAGGGCAGCGTGTCCGGTGCCGGCGTTGTTCCACGGTCCAGAGCTCTCGAGCCCCGCTTCGTCGAGTCGTTCGAACAGGGAGATGGTCCAGGTGGGTTCAAGTTGCTTGATGAACGCACCGAGGGTGGCACTCATGATTCCGCCGCCAATAAGGACGACGTCGGCATGTTGAGTCTTGGAAATGAAGGTCACGATCAATCTCCGTTAGCGGCGGCACTGGCTGTCACAGAATATCCCCGTGCAGACCCAATACTGAAATTGTGGGGAATCGTCAAGGCTTTAAGCGGACGTTCGTGAAAACTTCGTTGAGGACCGGTGAAGCGGGGTAGCTTTCCACCTTGTTGGACAACGCCAGGGCCGAGATGGGGAAGGCGATCGGGACTGCCGGCACGGACGCGGCAATCTCGGCATTGATGGCCTGGTACTGGGCATTGCGGTCATCGCCCTCAGGCATGGCGCGTGCCCTTTCGATCTTGTGGAAGACCTCCGAGTCCGTGTAGCCGAACTCCGCCCGGCTTTCGCCGAAGAGGGGCCCCAGGAAGTTGTCGGCATCGGCGTACGAGCCGTTCCATCCGAGCAGGTGCAGCCCACGGTCCCCGGCGGACTGGACCTTTTGGAGGTAGCCGTTTTCCCAGTCAATGGGAACCGGTTTAATGTTGAGGCCAACGGCAACCAGCTGGCGGCTGATTTCGGCGTAGATCTTCTCGGGAGTGGGCATGTAGGCCCGCGTGGCATTCAACGGATAGTAGAACTTCAGTTCCTCACCCTTGTAGCCGGCCTTCTCGAGAAGCTGTTTGGCCTTCTCAGGGTTGTATCCCAGCGACGGGGCGTTGTTGTTGAAGCCGCTGAGCTTTGGCGGCACGAACTGGGACGCCTGGGCAGTGTTGTCGATGAAGAACTTGCGGATCAGGGATTCTTTGTCCACGGCCATTTCAATGGCTTGGCGGACCTCCAGCTTGTCCAGGGGTGCCACTGCCTGGTTGATGCCCAGGTACATCACGGAGAACGGGTCCCGTTGGATGATCTGGACACCCTTCTTGACGAGTTGGTCGAAGGTTGCCGGCGTCACGAGGTCGTAGGCGTCGATTTTGCCATCCAGAAGAGCCTGTTGCCGTGTCTCGGCGCGGTCGTAAGGGATGAAATTGATGGTGGCTATCTGGCCCCTGTTGCCCCAATAGCCTTTGTAGCTTTGGAGGGTGATCTTGTTCTCGTCCCAGGTTCCAAATTGGTAGGGACCGGTCCCCACGGGGTGGCTCGCGTAGGCAGAAACTGCCTGGCCGTTCCGGGTCTGGTCAAGAACGTTGGCGCGCTGCGCTTCCAGTGCGGCGGGGGAAGAAATGGCGAAGGCCGGAAGCGTCAGTGCCTGCAGGAACCCGGTGAAGGGCCTGGTCAGGTTGATTTGGACGTCGGTGGGTGAGACCACCTTGCAGTCCTTGAAGATGGAGAAGACGGGCTCGTCCGAATAGGCCTTGAAAACGCCCTGGAATGAGATTCCCGGTGCCTGCTTCCGGAGATCGGCAGGGAAGCTGAACCAGCGGTTGAAGTTGGCACACACTGCGGTTGCGTCGAAAGGTGTTCCGTCGTGGAAGGTGACTTTGGAGCGGAGGGTGAAGTCGTAGGTCAGACCGTTGTTGCTGTCTTTCCACTCCGTGGCCAGCAGGGGAGTGGTGTCTCCGGTTGATCCGTCAACACCAACCAGTCCCTCAAGGACCTGGCGCGTTACACGGTAGGACTCGGAATCGGCCGTCATGGCAGGGTCAAGGCCCAAGGGCATCGACGCCGTGCCGAAGTTGAAGGTGGCCGCCGGCTCGGCCGGGGCTGAGCTTCCGGTAGACGACGACGGCGCGGGGCCAGGCGTTCCTGTACATGCCGCCAGCCCCAGTACTGCAAAAACAGAGCCCACCTTGAGCAACTGCACGGTCAGGCTCCGCATTTTGCTGCTTGCCACTCTTGTCCCCTCAAGCCGGTTGAAATGCCACGGCCGGCTTAGGCCAGACCACATTCCAGTCTAGTTGAACGTCCCGAACGCACTTCCCAGCGCTTATTCAGGTAGCTGTCCCCGCTGCTTGAGGAAAAACCCCCGGCTCTGCAACCGGGGGTGCTCCGTGTGCCCATGGCCACGGTCCTTCTTGACTCTTGTGCGCAAGGGGGGACTTGAACCCCCACGCCCGAAGGCACAGGAACCTAAATCCTGCGTGTCTGCCAATTTCACCACTCGCGCTGGCCGGCATTCAGGCCCCCTTGGGGCGCCCGATGCCATATACGGCCTCCAGTGTACCCGTTACCCGTCCAGCTTGAGGTCCCGGCGCAGCTTGGCTACGTGGCCCGTGGCGCGGACGTTGTACTGGGCCAGGGAAACCTTGCCATCGGGGTCAACCACGATGGTGGAGCGGATCAGCCCCTGGTAGGTCCTGCCGTAGTTTTTCTTTTCGCCCCATGCCCCGTAGGCGTCGGCGACGGTGTGCTCCTGGTCGGACAGCAGCGGGAAGGTGAGTTGCTCTTCCGCCGCAAATTTGGCGATGGCGTCCACGGAATCGGGGGAGACTCCAACAACTTCGTAGCCGGCCGCTTGCAGGGAGCCCAGAGTGTCTCTGAAGTCACAAGCCTCTTTGGTGCATCCGGGAGTTGAGGCGGCCGGGTAGAAGTAGACGATGGTTTTTCGGCCACGGAAGTCGGACAAACTGACGTTTTCGCCCGAGGCGTCCTGCAGGGTGAAGTCCGGTGCAACGTCGCCGGGGATAAGTCGTTCAGCCAAAATATGCTCCTTGCTTTCGGTCGCGATTTCCCAGTTTAGACCGCAGAAGCCGCGTCCCCGGCTCTTGCGCGCATATACTGTCGGCATGCCAGATATGGAGAGATGGCCCACTACCCGACTGCTTTCGACAGCTGCACGCCTGGTGGAAATCTCGTGGAACGAAAAATTGAAGTCCATCGGCCTTACCCACGCCGGGGTCATTGCCATGCAAGTACTTGCAGCGAAGGGTGCAATTACCCAGGCGGCTTTGGCTGAAGTTGCGAGGGTCAAAGCCCAGACCATGGGGACCACCCTTGCCAGGCTCGAGCTGCACGGGCACGTTACACGCCAACGCAGCGACTCGGACCGCAGAAGCCACGTGGTCACCCTGACGGAGGCCGGTAGCGCAGCCCTTGCGGAAGCTGTGAAGCTGGAGCAGGAAGTGTTGTCGCCTGTCGCTGTGGATACTGCGAGGCTTCGTGAGGAACTCCGGATTGTTGTCCGGGGGCTTGCGGGCTTGCCCGCTCCCGAGCAGGAATCCCAGGAAGTCGAAAGCGACGTGCCGCAGGCCTGATTCAAAACCGGCAAGGGCCTTTCCCTGCCGGCAATTCCTGCCAGTCAAAAAAGTAAAGGCTCCGGATCGTGTGAACGATCCGGAGCCTTTTGTCTTGGTGCACCCCCCGGGACTCGAACCCGGAACCCATTGATTAAGAGTCAATTGCTCTGCCAGTTGAGCTAGAGGTGCAGCTATTGTTTCGGTCTTGGAGGGAATTCGCATTCCTTGCGGACCTCCGCAACGACAAATAACTCTACACCACAATTCGCGGATTCAAAACCACGCTCGAAGTGAAGCTGCGCACGGCGCGGGATGGCATTCCTTAGGAAAAACAAAAGACCCTGGAGTGAATTCACTCCAGGGTCTTTCAGTGGTGCACCCCCCGGGACTCGAACCCGGAACCCATTGATTAAGAGTCAATTGCTCTGCCAGTTGAGCTAGAGGTGCAGCTGTTGATTTCGATCATCCGTGGGGCGTTTCCTTCCCCGGCGATCTCCGCAACGACAAGTAACTCTACACGACTTGGCCCGAAGTGCGAAATCGAGCCGGGGCACTTGCCGCGCATCATGGTTGGCTCCGCAAAATCAGCGCGAAGTCGGGGTTTTTGTTGTTGCTGAGCACCCATAGATCGCCGTTCGGTGCGCGGGCTACGTCCCGCAAGCGGCCGTACCCGCCTGTGAAATAAGCCACAGGGGTTCCTGCTGTTGGGCCATCGAGGGGAACGGCCCAGAGCCGCTGGCCGCGAAGGGCGCCGGTGTAAGCCACGCCGTTGATGATTTCCAGCCCGCTCGGCGACGCCTCGGACGTCGAGGGCCAGACGACCTTCGCGTCGGTCAGACCGCTTCGGCCCGGCGCCCCCGTCACCAGAGGCCAGCCGTAATTGCCGCCGGGGAGGATGAGATTCAGTTCGTCGTCCACGTCAGGGCCGAACTCGCTTGCCCACAGCCTACCTTCGGCGTCCCAGGCCAGGCCTTGGACGTTCCGGTGCCCATAGCTGTACACAGGATTGTCACCGAAAGGATTACCCGGCGCGGGGCGCCCCTCCGGGGTCAGGCGGAGGATCTTGCCACCCAGGGCATCCGTGTCCTGCGGTTGCTCCCTGCGCTGGGAGTCCCCGGTGCCGACATAGAGCATTCCGTCCGGACCGAAACGAATACGTCCTCCGTTGTGGGTCGACGCCTTCGGGATTCCAGGGAAGATGACCTCCGGTGTGCCGAGCCCCGAGGGCCCGTCGGCATCCTCCTTGAGTTGCATCCGGACAATCCGGTTGTCAGTTGCCGACGTCAGATAGGCATAGAGCCACCGGTCGGAGACAAAAGACGGCGACACGGCAAGTCCCAACAATCCGCCTTCGCCGCCGGGAACGACGCCGGGTACCTCGGCTATCGGGGTCGCGCGGCCGTCCTTGATCCCCACGAGCCGCGCCGAATCCCGTTCGGACACTACGGCGGTGCCGTCCGGCAGGAAGACGACGGACCATGGCAGCTGGAGCCCGACGTCGAGCTTTTGCAGGACCTCAGGGGCCGGCGGTGCGGCCTGCCCCGTCCGGCTCGATCCGGAGCCGGCCGGATTCGGGGTGGCCGCGGTGCCGGGCGAGGAGGTGCCTCCGGTGCAGGCTGAAAGTGCCACTGCCAACACAAGTGCATGGCCGGCCGCCACAAGCCGTTGTCCTCCCGTGAAGCCTTTTCCTGCAGCTTGGTGTCCCATGGCTGTGTGTGCTGCTCCTGACGCGACGGATTCCGGATGGCCGGATCAGTGCCTGCTGCGCCGGGGCGGACGGAATCCGGCTGCCTCAGCATGGGCTGCGGATTCGAACCAGACGTCCGCTTCGACGTCGTTGTAGTCGGCGGCGTCCTCATCGTGATACGTCATGGTCGCCGCAATTGCCTTGACAGGATGGCCTTCGCGCTGCGTGCTGGACGAGCCGGTTCCGTAGGGCTCCTCCGCGGCAAGGTGCCCGGACGGGCCGGTTTCCTCGATCGCAGAGCCTTCAGTCGTGGCTTCTTCAACTGTGGTGTCTTCAACGGTGTCTTCGCCGGCTGCGGTCTCGGCACCGGGGAGTGTGGGGGAGTGCGGAGCAGTGTACTCCTGGTGATGGACCGGTGCGCCTGCAGCGTCAGTCCACGATGATTCCCACTCGGCTTTGTCGGCTGCGTCATCGGCCCTGGCGACGTCGTCAGCGGTGACCTCGACGGCGGGCGCCTCCTGCCAGTCGTCAACGTCGCCGGCGTCGGCAGTGTGCAACCTGGCGTCGGTATCCACTACCGGTTCGTCCACAACCGGCTCTTCGACAACCGGGGCTGCAATGACCGGTTCCTCGACCGTCAGGCCGGGTGTTGTGGCCTTCTGCACGTCGGTTTGCACGTCGGTTTGCCCGTCGGCGGATTCATCGGAGGCCCCGGGGCGAACGCCGGCCTCACCAACGGCAGGTTCACTTGTCTCGCCATGGGGTTCAACTGCTGTTTCGTCGGGGCGTGGTTCTTCTGCGCGTTCTTGCTCCCTGAGCGGCTCGTCTGCGGTTGGTCCGCTGCCCTCGGCAGCTGCTTTGCCAAGGTTGGTTACGCCGGCCAGTCCGGCGACTCCCGCAGTCACCGCACCCGGATCCGGTACGGTTCCGGTATTGGTGGACTCCATTGCTGCGGGAGCCGGGCTAGCGGTGGTATTCGAGGTTTTGTTGCGGCTCATGAGCCACCAAAGAATCGCGACGACCAAAACAATGACAATGACCCAAATTGACCAATCCATGGCGGGTGCCCTTCTGCTCACAGGGGTGCAGTACGTGGTATTTCAGACGTTACGTGCCTGCTATTGGGCTGTCCAGCTTTTGGCCGGCGGTCCCCCGGAATTGATCAGATTACTGAGGAAGGTCGGGCGGCAAATTCTTTGGAAGGAATTCCTGCCCGTCGCCTAGTCTGGCTGCATGGACTTCAAAAGGCTGCAGATTCTGCGGGAGCTGGCTGATCGCCAAAGCGTGGGCGCCACCGCAGATGCCATGAATGTCACTGCTTCCGCCGTTTCCCAGCAGTTGAAGACCCTGCAGGCCGAATTGGGCGTGACCCTGGTGGAAAAGGCCGGCAGGGGAGTGCAGCTGACTGAGGCCGGACACGCCATGGCTGCTGCAGCCGCCGAAATAGCTACAGCCATGGCCCGCGCTGAGTCCACCGTCGACAGCTACCGGAAAGGCTGGCAGACCAATGTTTCAGCGGCATTCTTTCCAAGTGCGGCGGAAATGCTGCTGCCGGGAATGCTGCATCGTGTAGCCGCTGTGGAGGGACTGGGCTTCGATGCCCATTTCGAGGATCCGGGAACGGCACATTTTGCTCCTTTGGTGGCCGACTATGACATTGTGCTGGCGCACAGCGTGGATGGGCCCGAGGTCTTTGCCCGGCCGGGACTAGCGGTAGTCCCGCTGCTGGAGGAAGCACTCGACGTTGCCATGCCTGCCGGGCACCCGCTGGCGTCCAAAGCGCGGTTGACTCCGGAGGACGTGGTGGACCACCCCTGGATCGGCGTTCCTGAGGGATTCCCCTTTGACGCGGTCCTTCGGCAAATCGAAGTCCATGCAGGCAAGCACGCCACGCGCGGCCAACGTTATCCGGACCTGAGGGTCCTTGAAGCGCTGGTGGGAGCAGGCCACGGAATCTGCCTCCTTCCCCGTTATACGGCCCGCGCCAGTGCACGGAGGGGATTGGTCCTCCGTCCGCTCACGGGAGTAAAGGCGAGCAGAAGCATCGTCGCCCTGTCACGGCAGGAAGTGGCCGCACGGGCCACGATTGCAGGCGTGCTGGAGATGCTCCAGGCTGAGGCTGCCGGGATCGCCCGCCAGTCGGGCGACACCTGAGCCGCCGGCGCAACTCCACATGTGCCGGGTTTCCGCAATAATTGCCGGTTCGGGCTTAACCCGGCGGGGAAGAAGCGCTGGCGCCACCAGGTGCACATAGACTTTGGACCATGACCGACACCAACATTGCTACAGACAACACGCCGGACATCAAACCCCGCAGCCGGGTCGTCACCGATGGCATTCATGCCGCTCCCGCCCGTGGCATGTTCCGCGCCGTCGGCATGGGCGATGACGACTTTGCCAAACCCCAGATTGGTGTCGCCAGCTCGTGGAACGAAATTACCCCCTGCAACCTCTCCCTTAACCGGCTCGCGCAGGGCGCCAAGGAAGGCGTCCATGCCGGCGGTGGCTTCCCGATGCAGTTCGGCACGATCTCCGTATCGGACGGCATTTCCATGGGCCATGAAGGCATGCACTTCTCGCTCGTCTCCCGCGAAGTCATTGCCGACTCCGTGGAGACCGTGATGCAGGCCGAGCGCATTGATGGTTCGGTCTTGCTGGCCGGTTGCGACAAGTCCCTCCCGGGGATGCTCATGGCGGCCGCCCGCCTGGACCTCGCTTCGGTGTTCCTCTACGCCGGTTCGATCATGCCGGGCTGGGTCAAGCTCGAAGACGGTTCGGAGAAAGAAGTCACCCTCATCGACGCTTTCGAAGCGGTGGGTGCCTGCGCCGCCGGGAAGATGAGTATGGAGGACCTCACCCGCATCGAAAAGGCCATCTGTCCCGGCGAGGGCGCCTGTGGCGGCATGTACACGGCCAACACCATGGCGTGCATCGGCGAAGCCCTTGGCATGTCCCTCCCGGGCTCGGCGGCACCGCCGTCAGCAGACCGCCGTCGTGATGACTTTGCGCGCAAGTCCGGCGAAGCGGTGGTCAACCTGCTGCGCCTGGGCATCACCGCGCGCGACATCATGACCAAGAAGGCCTTCGAAAATGCCATCGCCGTGACCATGGCGTTCGGCGGTTCCACCAACGCCGTGCTGCACTTGCTGGCGATCGCCCGTGAGGCAGAGGTCGAACTGACGCTGGATGACTTCAACCGCATCGGGGACAAGATTCCGCACCTCGGCGACTTGAAGCCCTTTGGGCGTTACGTCATGACCGACGTCGACAAGATCGGCGGCGTGCCGGTCATCATGAAGGCGCTGCTCGACGCCGGCCTGCTGCACGGCGACTGCCTCACCGTCACCGGCAAGACCCTCGCCGAGAACCTCGCCTCCATCAATCCGCCGGATCTGGATGGCAAGATCCTCCGCGCGCTGGACAACCCGATCCACAAGACCGGCGGCATCACCATCCTCCACGGATCCATGGCGCCCGAGGGCGCTGTGGTCAAGAGCGCCGGCTTCGATGCCGACGTCTTCGAGGGAACCGCCCGTGTGTTCGAGCGCGAGCAGGGCGCCCTGACGGCCTTGGATAATGGCGAGATCCACAAGGGCGACGTTGTGGTCATTCGCTACGAGGGCCCCAAGGGCGGCCCGGGCATGCGCGAAATGCTTGCCATTACCGGCGCCATCAAGGGCGCGGGGTTGGGCAAGGACGTGCTGCTGCTGACTGATGGCCGCTTCTCGGGCGGCACCACCGGCTTGTGCATCGGCCACGTTGCGCCGGAAGCCGTCGACGGCGGTCCGATCGCCTTTGTGCAGGACGGCGACCGCATCCGTGTCGACATCGCTGCCCGTTCGTTCGACCTCCTGGTTGATGATGCGGAGCTCGAAGCCCGCAAGGAGGGCTGGCAGCCGCTGCCCGCCAAGTTCACCAAGGGTGTGCTGGCAAAGTACGCAAAACTGGTCCACAGTGCTTCCACGGGAGCTTACTGCGGATAATTTCCTGTCTTGGACTCCGCTCCGGCAATGGGGCGGAGTCCGGCAGGCGGACATCGCTGTCCAAATAGTGAGATACGATAGTGGTCAATTGACACGTATCTCACTTTGAGGGAACACTGAACGCATGATCACATTCGTTACCGTCGGCGTCGTCGTCCTTACCAAGCGCGTGGCTTAGCCCGACTGGTAACGAACCGTCACGCGCAAACCCCTCGAAGAGCCGCAAGGCTGAGGGGTTTTTTTATTCCCAAGACCCACCCATTGAAGATCCACTAAGGAAGAGTCCGATGAGCAAAGGATCGCCGATCAGCCCCTCGCTGATGGCTGCAAAGTCCGCTGGAGCCCACAAAGCTCCGGAAAAGGTCGACCGATCGGCGGAGTCCGTCGTCGTCGATTCTGCTGCACCTCTCTCTCCTGTACTTGGGCCGAACACCGTTGTACCCCCGACGGTGATGACCGGCTCGCAAGCAATTGTCCGTTCGCTCGAAGAACTCGGCGTGGACGATATTTTTGGTTTGCCCGGTGGCGCGATCCTGCCCACCTATGACCCCTTGATGGCCTCCAGCATGAATCACATCCTGGTCCGTCACGAACAGGGAGCCGGCCACGCCGCGCAAGGCTACGCCATGGTTACCGGACGGGTTGGCGTTTGCATCGCCACCTCGGGACCCGGTGCCACCAACCTCGTTACCGCCATCATGGATGCCCACATGGACTCCGTGCCGATGGTGGCCATCACCGGCCAGGTCGCCAGCGGAGTCATCGGCACCGATGCCTTCCAGGAAGCGGACATCGTGGGAATCACGATGCCCATCACCAAGCACTCATTCCTGGTGACCGACCCCAACGACATTCCGCACGTCATGGCCGAAGCTTTCCACCTGGCATCCACCGGCCGGCCCGGTCCGGTCCTGGTGGACATCGCCAAGGATGCCCAGGTCGGCCAGATGACGTTCTCGTGGCCACCGAAAGTGGATCTGCCCGGGTACCGTCCCGTGGTCCGCGGGCACAACAAGCAGGTCCGCGAAGCGGCCAAGCTGATCGCAGCATCCAGCAAGCCTGTTCTCTACGTGGGCGGCGGCGTGGTCAAGGGCCACGCATCTGCAGAACTGATGGAACTCGCTCTGGCTACCGGCGCTCCCGTGGTCACCACCCTCATGGCCCGCGGAGCGTTCCCGGACTCCCACCCGCAACACGTCGGCATGCCCGGCATGCACGGTTCGGTCTCCGCGGTCACCGCCCTCCAGCAGGCAGATCTGCTGATCACCCTGGGTGCCCGCTTCGATGACCGCGTGACGGGTGTCCTGAAGACCTTCGCGCCCTTTGCAAAGGTCATTCACGCCGACATCGACCCCGCGGAAATCTCCAAGAACCGTACGGCCGATGTCCCGATCGTAGGGTCGGTCAAGGAAATCATTCCGGAACTCACGGAGGCCGTGAAGACCCAGTTCGAGCAGAGCGGTGCTCCGGACCTCGATGCATGGTGGGCCTTCCTGGGCAACCTGCGCGAGACCTACCCGCTCGGTTGGACGGAGCCCGAAGACGGACTGTCCGCCCCGCAGCGCGTCATCAAGCGCATTGGTGAACTCACGGGTCCGGAAGGCATATACGTTGCAGGCGTTGGCCAGCACCAGATGTGGGCCGCCCAGTTCATCAAGTACGAGCGCCCGCATGCCTGGCTGAACTCCGGTGGTGCCGGCACCATGGGCTACTCGGTTCCCGCGGCGATGGGCGCCAAGGTAGGTGAGCCGGACCGCGTGGTCTGGGCCATTGATGGAGACGGCTGCTTCCAGATGACCAACCAGGAACTGGCTACCTGCGCCATCAACAACATCCCCATCAAGGTGGCCATCATCAACAACTCCTCGCTGGGCATGGTTCGCCAATGGCAGACCCTGTTCTACGAGGGCCGCTACTCGAACACCGATTTGAACACCGGCCACGACACCGTCCGGATTCCGGACTTCGTCAAGCTGGCGGATGCCTATGGCTGTGCAGCCTTGCGTTGTGAGCGTGACGAGGACATCGACGCCACCATCCAGAAGGCGCTTGAGATCAATGACCGCCCGGTGGTCATCGACTTCGTTGTGAGCCCCAACTCGATGGTGTGGCCGATGGTGCCTTCGGGCGTCAGCAATGACCAGATCCAGGTTGCCCGCAACATGACCCCGGAATGGGAAGAGGAGGACTAGGCATGAGCCGTCACACATTGTCCGTTCTGGTCGAAGACAAGCCCGGCGTGCTGACCCGCGTGGCCAGCCTCTTCGCCCGGCGCGCGTTCAACATCAATTCACTTGCTGTGGGCCCCACCGAGGTTCCCGGGATGTCCCGCATGACGGTCGTCGTCGATGCCGACGGCGATCTCATCGAGCAAGTCACCAAGCAGCTCAACAAACTGGTCAACGTGATCAAGATTGTGGAGCTGACTTCCGAATCTTCCGTACAGCGTGACCACATCCTGGTCAAGGTACGTGCGGATGCCGCGACACGTCTGCAGGTTACCCAGGCTGCAGACCTGTTCCGTGCCGCTGTCGTCGACGTGTCCACAGACTCGTTGGTGATCGAGGCAACCGGTACCCCCGAGAAGCTCGCAGCACTTTTGTCAGTGCTCGAGCCGTTCGGCATCCGTGAAATCGTGCAGTCCGGCACCTTGGCCGTTGGACGGGGATCCCGCTCCATGAGTGACAGGGCGCTACGCTCCGCGTAAAACCAGGCGCGATGGGTCAGTGGATTTCGTTGGCCCGTCCCGCCGAGCGTTGCGTCCAGAACCGCAGCACCACATCAATATCTACGAAAAACCACTCAAGAGGAGTTACGCAAGTGACTGAAATGTTCTACGACGACGACGCAGACCTGTCGATCATCCAGGGCCGCAAGGTAGCCATCGTTGGCTACGGCTCCCAGGGCCACGCCCACGCACTGAACCTGCGCGATTCCGGCGTCGAGGTTGTCATTGCACTCAAGGACGGCTCGAAGTCGACCGCCAAGGCCGAAGACGCAGGTTTCACGGTCAAGAACGTAGCCGACGCCGCCGAATGGGCCGACGTCATCATGATCCTGGCGCCGGACCAGCACCAGCGCGCAATTTACAACGACTCCATCAAGGACAAGCTGACCGAGGGCAAGGCACTTGCGTTCGCCCACGGCTTCAACATCCGCTTCGGCTACATCGAAGCACCGGCCGGCGTTGACGTCATCCTGATCGCCCCGAAGGCACCGGGCCACACTGTGCGCCGCGAATTCGAAGCCGGCCGTGGCATCCCGGACATCATCGCCGTCGAACAGGACGCTTCCGGTTCCGCTTGGGACCTGGCCAAGTCCTACGCCAAGGCAATCGGTGGCACCCGCGCAGGCGTCATCAAGACCACATTCACCGAAGAGACCGAAACCGATCTCTTCGGCGAGCAGGCTGTTCTCTGCGGTGGCGTTTCCCAGCTCGTCCAGTACGGCTTCGAAACCCTCACCGAAGCCGGCTACCAGCCGCAGATCGCCTACTTCGAGGTTCTCCACGAGCTCAAGCTCATTGTTGACCTCATGTGGGAGGGCGGCATCGCCAAGCAGCGTTGGAGCGTTTCCGACACCGCCGAGTACGGTGACTACGTCTCCGGTCCCCGCGTCATCACCCCCGAGGTGAAGGAAAACATGAAGGCTGTCCTCGCGGACATCCAGAACGGTGCTTTCGCAAAGCGCTTCATCGACGACCAGGACAACGGCGCAACCGAGTTCAAGGAACTCCGCGCCAAGGCCGAGAAGCACCCGATCGAAGAAGTTGGCCGCGAGCTGCGTTCACTGTTCTCCTGGCAGCAGCAGGACGCCGACTACGTCGAAGGTTCCGCAGCCCGCTGATTGCCCCTCGTGGCAGCAGCACTGCACCAGCATTAAGCAGCGACGCCCGTCCGGCGAGTTTCAGCCGGGCGGGCGTCGCCGTTTCCAGCACCGTTTCTCCACCGAATTGCACTCCCGGTGGTGCTGTGAACTTCTTCACATCGCTTCCGGTCCGGCCGTAACATCCCTCGCCGGCACCGGAAACACGGCCCGGATTCGATATTCTGGGCTGGTCCCGGCGCCGTGCCCCGGGCCACGCATCCGCTCCTTGTCCAGTTCTGTCCCAAGTTGTCCAAAGTAAGGTGCCACCCCGTGTCAGCCAGCAAACCCGTAGTCCTCCTCGCTGAGGAACTTTCGCCCGCAACAGTCGAGGCATTGGGCCCGGATTTTGAAATCCGCCAGACCGACGGTGCCGACCGTTCCCAGCTGCTGTCTGCCATCGCCGACGTCGATGCCATCCTGGTCCGCTCTGCCACCCAGGTGGACGCCGAGGCAATTGCCGCAGCGAAGAACCTCAAGGTCATCGCCCGTGCAGGAGTAGGACTGGACAACGTGGACATCAAGTCCGCGACGCAGGCCGGCGTCATGGTGGTCAATGCGCCGACGTCCAACATCGTCTCGGCCGCGGAGCTCACCGTGGGTCACATCCTCAGCCTCGCCCGCCACATTCCGCAGGCCAGCGCGGCGCTGAAGAACGGCGAATGGAAGCGTTCCAAGTACACCGGCATCGAACTCTTCGAGAAGAAGATCGGCATCATCGGCCTGGGCCGCATCGGCGCCTTGGTGGCAGCACGGCTCCAGGGCTTCGAAACCGAAATCCTTGCCTATGACCCCTACATCACCTCTGCCCGGGCGGCGCAGTTGGGCGTCAAGCTGGTCACGCTGGATGAACTTCTGGAGAACGCTGACTTCATCACCATCCACATGCCCAAGACGCCGGAAACGGTAGGCATGCTCGGCGCCGACGCCTTCCGCAAGATGAAGGAATCCGCTTATGTCATCAACGTTGCCCGCGGCGGCCTGATTGACGAAGAAGCGCTTTACATCGCATTGAAGGAAGGCCAGATCGCAGGCGCCGGCGTGGACGTTTTCGTCAAGGAGCCCAGCACCGACCTGCCCTTCTTCGAACTCGACAACGTAGTAGTCACCCCGCACCTCGGCGCATCCACCGACGAAGCCCAGGAGAAGGCCGGCGTTTCAGTCGCCAAGTCTGTCCGCCTGGCCCTCGCCGGTGAGCTCGTGCCGGATGCCGTGAATGTTGCCGGTGGCGTTATTGCCTCCGATGTCCGTCCGGGCATCCCGCTGATCGAAAAGCTGGGCCGGATCTTCACTGCGCTCACCCACGCTTCGCTGACGCAGATCGACGTCGAAGTTGCCGGTGAGATCGCCGCCCTGGACGTCAAGGTTCTTGAGCTGGCAGCCCTGAAGGGTGTGTTCGCCGATGTTGTCACGGAGCAGGTTTCCTACGTCAACGCACCGGTCATCGCCGAGCAGCGCGGCATCAACACCCGGCTCATCACCACGCCGGAGGCTGAGGACTACCGCAACGTCCTGACCATCCGCGGTGCCCTCAGTGACGGTTCGCAGATCTCGGTGGCCGGCACCCTGACCGGTCCCAAGCAGGTCGAGAAGCTGGTAGGCGTCAACGGCTACGACGTCGAAATCCCCATCAGCGAGCACCTCGTGGTGGTGGCCTATGCCGACCGCCCCGGTGTCATCGGCACCATCGGCCACATCCTCGGCATGAACAACATCAACATCGGTGGCATGCAGGTTGCCCGCCAGACTGAAGGCGGCCAGGTTCTGGCCCTCCTGACCATCGACAGTTCAGTTCCGCAGCAGGTGCTCGAAGCCATCAAGGCCGGTATTGGCGCAGACATGGTACGCGAAGTGGACCTGGAGGACTAGGACTGATCCACATCAGCTGAAGTCCGCGTGCCGGCGACACACCTTTGGCACGCAGAAGTGGCCGGTCTGCTTACAATGGCTGGGTCCGGGATTCGGACCCGGCAGCAGGCCGGCCACAACTTTCAGCACACCCAGCCCGGTATTCCGCTGTGTTTTTTCAGGATTACCGGACAATGTGTGCGCGCCCGCAATCAAGGTCTCAGGGAGCCCAATGAACGCCGTCCAAAGGTTCATCAGAAGCCGTGTGCTGCTGCTGACCGCGGCCATTTTGATCGTCGCAATGTGCTTGTCCGTCCTCGTTCAGAGCCAGTCGCAGGCGGCTCTGAACCGGACAGTGGACGAGAACTCGCGGGGACTCTACGACATCCTGGTCCAGGCCAAGCCTGACCAGTCACAAAAGGACGACGGTGGTTCCCTGATCCAGCCGGAAATCGCCAACGGCCAGGGCGGAATCAGCTTTGACCAGTTGGAGAAAATCCGGGGCATGGGCCAGACTGCCGTGGCAGCCCCCATCAGCCTTGTCTCGCGGGTGTCCCAGAACCTTGAAGCTCCGCGCCTGAACGCGATGGACTACCTGGGGTACAACGCAGGACTCGCCGGAGCCGTGACGGCAGGGGACCCCTCTGCCATGGATGCCAGCAAGTGGCCCGCCGCGGAGTCGGTGTTTTCTGATTCTCCCAAGAAGTACCGTTTGACCGCGTCCGCCACGAGCTCTGACGGCGTCAAGGAGCAAACACTCTTCAAGACCAGCGCCGAGGGCACCTTGGGCAAGGGCCGCCTGGTGCAGGAGCAGGCAGCAGGCGGAAGCAACGTCCGGATCGCCGGCCCCGATGGCGAGACCGGCATCAAGTTCCCGGCACCCGCACTCGGCTCCGAGCACAACCTCTTCAATCTCTCGGTAGCGCTTCCCATGGCGCCCGAGGTGACCGAGTCCGTCGTCGCCGTCGATCCCGCCTCTGAAAGGGCACTGCTGGGTTCCGCAGGCGACTTCCTGGCACCGCTGGAGAAGGCACCGCCTGCAGACGCACGCGACGCCGGCGCCATCGGCCGCCACTTCGAAAGCCTTTTCACCACGGGCCTCACCATGGACCAGTTGGAAGAAGGACCCGACTTCCTCGGCGTGAAGCTCAAATACTGGGCGCCGCTCATGACGCAGTACCAGCAGGCAAAGCGTGACGGACTCCTGACCGCTGATTCGAAGGCCATTCCGTTGATCGTGCGGACGGGCACGTCCCTGGACCTGAAGTACTCGGTGAAGATCGAGGAACTGGACGCCAGCGGGAAAGTGGTCAAGGACGTAGGAACTGTCACCAAGTCCTTGGACAAGGACTACCTGCCCTTCGTTTCGAAGTCCCCGTTTGCCCTTGAATGGCCCGGTTCCACTGACCACAGCCAGTTGCTGGGCAGCACCGCTGCCTTCAGCCAGGGACTCTACAACCCCGCCACCTGGAGCACTGCTTTCGCTGCCGCCCCGCAGTACAAGGACGGCGACGAAGCTGCCAATGGTGCCTCCGATAAGAGCGCGACGCCGGGGGACTGGGTAACCGTCAACCGCCTGCCCGAGAAGTCCTCCTTCGGCGCTGCCGTGGACCAGACCCAGCGTAAGCCCGTGGACGAACGCTCTTACCGGGAAGACCTTGAGACAGGCAAGAAGCCTGCGGCACCCCTGCCCATGGTCTACGGCACCTTTGACCCCGCCGCGGTCCAGGCTGCGGCCGGCGATGTCAACAAGCTCCCCTTGGGCGGATACGACCCCACGCCCATGAGCCTGACCAAGGACGCAGAAGGCAAAGACGTCGAGGGCAAGGAACTCAAGCCCTCACTCAGCGCGACGGGCCTCGTCAGCCAGTCCGCGGGCGCCATCACCGATTACTACGGTCTTGCGGCTGCCCGCGGTTACGACTCCAACGCCAACGTCATTGACGCAGTGCGGGTCCGTGCATCCGCCACCGGCAACTGGAAGACCGCCCAGCCCGAGGTCGAGAAGCTGGCAGCACAAATCCGTGAACTCGGTCTGGAAGCCACCGTCGTGGCCGGCTCCGCCCGCGAAGACGCCAACATCTTCGTACCCGGATACAGCAAGGACGACGCCGGCAAGGAGTCTCCGCTGGGCACCGTCCAGCAGTCATGGGTCCGGCAGAATGCGGCTGACGCCGTCTCCGGCTCCCTGACCGGAACCAACATCACGCTGCTGTTCCTGACGTTGCTCGGTGCCACGCTCCTCACAGGAGCGTCCACTGTCAGCTATATCCGCCAGCGCAGAAGCGAGGCAGGCATCCTGCGCGCCATGGGCTGGACCCAGAAGCGCATCCGCTCCTGGGTGCTGGAAGAGTTCGCTGTAGGCGCTGCGGCACTGGCTGCTGCAGGCGTCATCCTCAGCCTCCTGAGCTGGAACATTGCCACCGTCATTGTGTCGGTGACCATGCTGGTCATCTACAGTGCCGCCGCCCTCCTGGCGGCTCAGCAGCTGCGTCACCGTGTGGTGATAGACCAGGAACCCCAGCACGACGAGCGACTGGTCACCGTTGACTCACCCCTGACGTTCGCCAACAGGCAGCTGACCACAAACCGGTTCAACTCCATCTCCCTCGCTGTCGCCGTGGGCGTGTTTGGCGCCGCAGTGGGTGCACTGATCGCGCTGCTGATCGACATCCCCCGCGCGGCAGGTGCCAGCGCCCTCAGTGGCCTGGCCGCGGCCAGTATCGCTTTGCCAAGCGTGATCCTCGCTGTCTTCGGAGTCGTGGTCGGTCTCTTGCTGACCTTGGTCACCGGCAGGTTCGAGCTCCATGCCAAGCGGGAATACCTTGGTACCTTGCGGGCCATGGGCTGGAACCCGGACATGCTGGGCCAGGTCCGGTTCTTCGAAAACGCACTTGTCGGCACAGTGGCACTTCCCTTGGGTGTCCTCGGTGCCCTGGGGCTTGGTTTGCTCCTGGCCCCCTACGCAGCCCTGTGGGCCGGGCTCGCCGGTCTGCTGGCCGTAATTTGCTGGATTCCCATTGCAACGAAAGTAGTCAAATGACTGACAACCTCAACCCCGAGCTGACGGCCACCCCGGAATCCACGGAAGAGTCGCTGCAGACCAGGGCCAACACCATCGTGAGGGCCGCCGACCACGCAACCCCGCTGGAGCTGAGCAGGGTCACCATCCACTACGGCGGTGACAAGGGCGGTGCTGAGGAAGTCGACGTCGTCGACGACTTCAACCTGACCCTCCACGCCGGCGAGATGCACTGTGTCGCGGGACGAAGCGGCTCCGGTAAAACCAGTATCCTCACGGTCAGCGCCGGACTGACGCTGCCGACGTCGGGCAAGGTCTTCTGGGAGGGCCAGCCGCTGGACGCCATGGGCGACGACGAAATCGCGGACCGCCGCCGTGCACTGATCGGCTACGTGGACCAGGGCGGTGCCCTGATCGATGGCATGAGCGCCTTGGAGAACGTGTTGCTGCCCGCTGTCCCGGACGGCGAAGTCGAACAGCGCACTGAGATGGCGAAGGACCTCCTGGACCTCGTGGGCCTTGGGCGCCGAATGCGCCACCGCCCGGCCCAGCTCTCCGGCGGTGAGCGCCAGCGCGTGGCGATCGCCCGGGCCCTGATCCTTGGCACCCGCGTTCTGGTGGTCGACGAACCGACGGCAAGCCTTGACCGGGCCGCCGCCAACCGCATCATTGGCATCCTGAAGGACACCACCAGCGACGGCATCGCGGTGCTGGTTGCATCGCACGACCACGAGCTGGTTCGTCTCAGCGATACGCTGACCGAACTTAACTAAGCTATTTCATCCGAAAAAAAGGTAACTTCTTAGAGTGACGTCTCCAGAGAAATCCCCGTTCTACATCACCACCGCAATCAGCTACCCCAATGGCGTGCCGCACATCGGCCACGCCTATGAGGTCATTGCGACTGATGCCATGGCGCGCTTCAAGCGCCTTGACGGCCATGAGGTTTTCTTCATGACCGGGACGGACGAGCACGGCCTCAAGATGCAGCAGTCCGCAGAGAAGGAAGGCCTCACGGCCAAGCAGCTCGCGGACCGCAACTCTGCCGCCTTCAAGCAGATGAGCCTGGACCTGGGCATCTCGTACGACCGTTTCATCCGCACCACGGACGCGGACCACTACACGGCCTCGCAGGCCATCTGGAAGAAGATGGAAGCCAACGGCGACATCTACCTTTCCAAGTACGAAGGCTGGTACTCGGTCCGCGACGAAGCGTATTACGTTGAGGACGACACCGTGGTGAAGGAGGACGGTCTCCGCTATTCCAAGGAAACCGACACCCTGGTTACCTGGACTGCTGAGGAAAGCTACTTCTTCCGGCTTTCCAACTACCAGGAAAAGCTCCTGGAGCTGTACGAAGCCCGCCCTGAATTCGGTGCTCCACAGTCACGTTTCAACGAGGTCATCAGCTTCGTAAAGCGTGGGCTCGAGGACCTGTCCATCAGCCGCACAACCTTTGACTGGGGCGTTCCGGTCCCGGGTGACGAAAAGCACGTCATGTACGTGTGGGTCGACGCCCTGACCAACTACCTGACCGGCGTGGGTTACCCCGACGTGGAGTCCGAGTCCTTCAGGAAGTTCTGGCCGGCCGATGTACACGTGATCGGCAAGGACATTTCGCGCTTCCACGCTATCTACTGGCCTGCGTTCCTGATGAGCGCCGGACTGGAACTGCCCGAGCGCGTCATGATCCACGGCTTCCTCACCAACAACGGTGTGAAGATGTCCAAGTCCCTCGGCAATGTTGTTGCTCCCCAGGACTTCGTGGCGCAGTACGGACTGGACCAGTGCCGGTACTTCTTCCTCCGTGAGGTTCCGTTCGGCGCTGACGGCAACTACAACCACGAGGCCATCGTCGGCCGCATGAACGCGGACCTCGCCAACAACTTCGGCAACCTTGCCCAGCGTTCCTTGTCCATGGTGTCGAAGAACTGCGACGGCAAGGTTCCGCAGCCCGGCGCGTTCACGTCCGAGGACGAAGCGCTCCTGGAGCAGGCCGGTGCGTTGCTGGAGACTGCCCGGAGTGCCTTCGAAAAGCAGGAGTTCAGCCGGGCTCTCGAAGCCATCTGGACTGTTTTGGGCGATACAAACGCCTACTTCGCCGAACAGGCTCCGTGGGTACTGCGCAAGACGGACATCGAGCGCATGAACACGGTCCTGTACGTCACGTTGGAGGTCGTCCGGATCGTGGCGATCCTCGCCCAACCGGTCATGCCGACGTCGTCCGCGAAGCTCCTTGACGTCCTCGGCCAGCCCGAAGGCGAGGCGCGCCTCTTTGCCGCCATCGCGACGCCGCTGGCGGCGGGCACCGAGCTGCCTGCGCCGGCACCGGTGTTCCCGCGTTACGAGGAGCCGGCCGAGGCATAAACCCTCGATCAGCTACCAGCCTTAAATAAGAAACGCTCCCGCACTTTCTCCCGGTACAACCGGGGAAAGTGCGGGAGCGTTTCCCGTTCACGTGCAATGAGCCGGAGCGACTACGCCGTGGCCAGTCCTTCGACCGGCGACAGCCGGGCCGCGCGCCGGGCAGGTATCACTGACGCCAGGAGACCGGCCACCACCGCGACAGCGAAGACCGCCGTCAACTGAAGCCATGGCACCGTCGGTATCACGGTGGCCACGCCGCCCAGGGTGGCCTGCGCGCCAAGCCAGCCGTACACGATCCCCATACCTGCACCCATGATGGCGGCGACGCCGGCGACGAGCACTGCCTCGATCGCCAACATCCCGCGCAGCTGGCCCGTCGTCAGGCCCAGGGCACGCAGCAGCGAGTTCTCCCGGGTCCGTTCCAGGACTGAGAGGGACAAGGTGTTGGCGACACCGATCAAGGCGATCACCACCGCAACCCCGAGGAGCCCTGTCACCACCAGCAGAAGGACATCGATGATGCTGTTGAAGGTGACCCGCTCGATCGCGGCACCACTGACGGTCCGTTCATGGACACCCAGTGCCGTAGCTATCTCCTTCTGCAGGGCCTGGACCCGGTCCCCGGATACGGAATCGTCCAGTTTCACCCAGACCATGCCCGGTACCCCGGCCAGGGGACCGGAGCCTACGCTGGAGGACTCCACGAACGCCGGGACGTGGCGGGTACGCAGGACCTTGGCGTCGAGGGTGACCTGGCCGCCCGCCGTCGACAACGTAGCTGGTCCTCCCGGCGAGTCTTCCGGCAGGTAGACAGTGCCGGGGCTTGGCTTCAGATGGTTGTCCCGCAGGACAGAAGCGGCATCGGCTGCTGACAGGCCGTAAACGGTGGTTCCGCCGGAGGCGTCGTCCTGGATGGCGCCTACCGGCTGAAGCAGGACCGCAGAGCTGACGCCATCGAGCCCCTTGATCCGGGAGACAGCCTGTGCGGGGTCGCCGGAACCGCTGCCTTCCGTCGCTGTCTGCGCGGAAAGATCCACCGGATAGTTCTCCGCCAAGGTGTCGTTGAACGCTTGGCGGGACGTTGCTGCGCCGGTCATCATGAGGGAGACCAGCGTGACGCCGATCAACAGCGCCGCCGCCGTTGCCGAGGTACGTGCCGGGTTGCGGGTGGCATTCACCGCCGCGAGCTTGCCTGGAACACCGGCCGGTGCCGCCAGACGGCCGGCAAGGGCAACCACCGTGGGTATGAACAGCGTGGAGCACAGCAGGATGCCCACAAAGGACGCGGCGCCACCCAGCAAGGCCACGCCAAGCACCACATTGATGCTGCCGTACACCAGCAGCGCAGCGCCACCAAGCAAAGCTGCCAGGCCCACGAAAAGCCTGACCTTGCCGCGACGGTTCCGGACGGAGGCGTCATCGGCCGGCCGCAGCGCTGCAAGAGGGGCGACGGCGGTGGCCGCCTTCGCCGGGACCAGCGCCGCCACCACGGTCAGCAGCGTTCCGGCCACCAAACCGGCAATGATGGCCGACGGCGGCACGGCCAACGTGGCGAATGCCTGCTCAGGCTGGGACCTGGCCCAGGCAATCAGGGCGGTCATCAGGCCAATCGCAGCGAGGACGCCCAGCACCGAGGAGATGAAGCCGACAACAAGGGCTTCAAGCATCACCGAGCCACGGATCTGTCCCCGTCCGGCGCCGAGGCAACGCAGGAGCGCGAGCTCCCTGGTCCGCTGGGCCACCAGCACGGAGAACGTATTCGCCACCACCAACGTAGAGACCAGGATGGCAATGCCGGCGAAGGCAAGGAGGACGATCGTCAGCTGGTCCTGACCAGCGCTCAGCATCGCCACCGTCGAGGTCACCTTCTCCTGCGCGGTCTCAAGCACCGGCTCCACCGCTCCTGCGGCTTCCATCCGGTGGGCGATGTACTCCTTGGCCGACGAAACATCCTCACCTGGTTTGAGGGCGAACTGCAGCCCGGAGAAACCAGCGCCCGCGTCCTGCACCGCATTAAGGACGGACTCGGAGGCAACAAGCTGCGCCGCTGAAGAGGAGAAGGGGTCGTTGGTGGCCTGGAGCAGGCCTGAAATGGTGACCTTCGCGTTCTTGACCGGACCACCGCCCTGCAACACCAGCGTGCTGCCAACCGCCAGGCCAAGGTGCCCGGCGGTCTTGACGTCGATCGCTGCCTCCAAGGCGTTGGCGGGCATGGACCCGGAACTGATCACAGCACCTTCCAGGGACGCTGGTGCCAGGTTCCGCAGGCGCCCGTACTGCTCGCCGCCACCGGCCTGGAACGTCACGTAGGTGGACCGCTCGGCGTAGCTGGCCTCCACGGCCGGGGCGGACGCCGCAGCATCCACGGCAGCCTGGGTGAAGGGCTCGCCGTTCTTGGACGTGGCAACGAGATCTGCGTTGCGGTAAGCCTCCCCGATGCTTGCGCCCAGGGAGGCATTGGTACTGGCGCCGACCATGAGCGTTGAGGACAGGAACATCACGGACAACATGACGGCAAGTCCGATGGCGATGAACCGCCGGAAATGCGTCGTCAACTGCGAAAGGGCAACACGCAACATGCCTCAGGCCCCCAGCTTGCCGAGGGCCGTCAGGACGGAGTCCGCCGTGGGCTGGTGGATCTCGCCCACCAGGCCGCCGTCGCTCATCAACACCACCCGGTCCGCGTAGCTGGCCGCCACAGGATCATGGGTGACCATGATGATGGTCTGGCCCATCTCCTGGCTGCTCCGGCGCAGCAGGGCAAGGACCTCACCGCCCGCCTTGGAGTCCAGGTTGCCCGTAGGCTCGTCGCCGAACACGACGTCGGGCCGCGTCAGCAGTGCCCGGGCTACTGCCACACGCTGCTGCTGGCCGCCGGACAGCTCATGGGGACGGTGCTTCAACCTGTCCTTCAACCCAAGGGTGCCAACAACGGTTTCCAGCCACCCGGCGTCGGCCGTTGTCCCTGCCAAGGCGAGCGGAAGCGTGATGTTCTGCTCGGCCGTCAAGGTGGGCACCAGATTGAAGGCCTGGAAAACGAAACCGATCCGCTCGCGGCGAAGCGCCGTGAGCTGCCGGTCATTGAGTCCGGTGAGCTCCGTTCCGCCCAGGACGATCCTGCCGGAATCGGCTGTATCGAGCCCCGCCAGGCAGTGCATAAGCGTGGATTTGCCGGAGCCCGACGGGCCCATGATGGCCGTGAACTTCCCGGCGTCGAAGCTCACCGAGACTTCGTTCAAGGCCGTCACGCTGGTATCGGCGCGGCCGTAGCTCTTGGTCAGCTTGAAAGCCTCGACGGCGGGACGCGCCTGGGCGGCGTCCGATCCTTCGGGGCGACCGGTTCCGTGGGGATGGGGGAGAGGCGTGAAAGTCGTCATGGTTCCACGCTATGGTCCGGCCCCTGCCTGCGGGATCGGGCTGTGGGCCCATTACCGCCGGGCCGTGCTCATACCGTGGTCTGAGCCTAGGTCCCCGGAGACACAACCCCGGTCTCGTAGGCGATGACCACTACCTGCACCCGGTCCCGGGCTCCCAGCTTGGCCAGAATGTGCCCCACATGGGTCTTCACCGTAGCTTCCGAAAGGAACAGCCCAGCTGCGATCTCGGGATTGGACTGTCCCTGCGCAATGAGCTGGAACACCTCGCGCTCGCGGTTCGTGAGGGACTCGACGGCGGCCGCGTGCTCGCTCTGCTCGGGCGTCTGGGTCCTGAGCAGGGGTGCCACGTGGTCCAGCAAGCGGCGGGTGGTGGAGGGCGCGATGACCGCGTCCCCCCGGTAAACGGTGCGGATGGCTTCGAGGAGTTCTTCCGGCGGTGCATCCTTCAGGAGGAACCCGCTGGCGCCGGCCTGGATGGCGGCCAGCGCGTATTCATCGAGGTCGAAGGTTGTGAGGACGACGATCTTGACCTCTGCGCGTTGCGAACCCCGGGGTTGCGATGCTGCCTGCTCCAGGATGCGGCGGGTGGCTTCAATGCCGTCCATCCCGGGCATGCGGACATCCATAAGGACCACGTCCGCGGCGGTGGCGCTGAGCGCTTGGAGGGCCTCAATGCCGTTGCCTGCTTCGGCGACCACGTCGAGGTCCGGCTGCGAATTGATGAGCATGCCAAGGCCCGAACGGACCAGTTGCTGGTCATCGACGAGTGCGACCCGGATGGGTGCGGGGAGTTCAGGCATTGCTCAGGCCTCCGAATAGGGAATGAAAGCGGACACACGAAAACCGCCGCCTTGTACGGGGCCGGCCGTCAATGAACCATCGTAGAGCGAGACCCGCTCTCCCATTCCGCGCAGCCCGTTTCCGCCGCCTGCCGCCGGCGGATCGGCAGCGGCGCCCCGGCCGTCGTCGACGATGTCCAGTTGGAGGCCGCGGCCTTGCCAGGTCAGCGTCACATTCGCGGTGGCCTTGGGGCCGGCGTGCTTCATGACGTTCGTGAGGGATTCCTGGATGATGCGGTAGGCAGTGAGTTCGGCTCCCGCAGGAAGGGACCTCCGCGGGGTGCCCACCTGCTCGAAGCCCACCTGGAGGGAAGCCGCCCGGAAGCCCAGGAGCAGTTCGTCCAGATCCGAGAGCCGGGGTTGCGGACGTGTGGGGGAGTCCTCGTCCGAGCGCAGGATGCCCAGGAGCCTCCGCATTTCGCCCAGCGAGTCCCGTCCCGTGGCGGCGATGGTGGCCAGTGCCTCGGTGGCAAGTTCCGGTTTGGCTGCAGCAGCGTACCGTGCCCCGTCCGCCTGCGTGATGATCACGGACAGCGAGTGCGCCACGATGTCGTGCATCTCCCGGGCAATGTGGGAGCGTTCGTCGGCGGCGGCCAGTTTCCGCTCCTGCAACTGCTCTACTTCCATTCGGCGGGTGCGGTCCTCGAGGGCTTGCAGCTGGAGCCTGCGGACTCGGGTGAGGTCACCGAGGGTCCAGCTCACGAGGACAAGCATCCAGATCAGCACTGTGTACAGGGCGCCGATGGTGAGGCCCATGATGCCCGACTCCACACCCGTGGAGTATTCCCGCGATGTGAGCATCACGCCGCCGACCAGGCCGGCCACCAGCACGGTGCGGCTCGCCCAGGCCGGACCGTACGCTGCGGTCGCGTAGATGACCAGCGGGACAGCTATCTGGCCGGCCACCGGCTCGGCACCCACCGCCCACTGGATGAGGCACACCAGAATGACGACGCCGGCCGCAACCGCCGGGCGGGTGCGTCGCCAGGCGAGGGGCAACAGCAGGCTGCAGGAGAGCAGGAACAGCCAGGGGCGGTCAGCAAGGAGGTACACGGGGCCGAAGAGCAGGATCAGGATGCACGTTGCTGTCAGATCAACTGCAAAACGGTTGATGCGGAACCATTCGTATACTGCGTGCCTTCTATCCACGGTAAGACTCTATGTGCTGGGCCGGGGCTGGGCATCATGCCAGGGTCTGAGCCCGTTCACTGCCGAATGTTCGAGGAGTGAGACGATTTTGACCAGCATGTGGATTGCTTGGCTAGATAGACGTATGAGTGCATCGTCCATCAACCTCGCTGTCATCCCCGGCGACGGCATTGGCCCTGAGGTCATCGCCGAAGCCGTCAAGGTTCTCGAAAAAGCCGTAGCCGCCGAAGGCGTGGCTCTTGAGCAGACCCACTACAAGCTCGGTGCCCAGCACTGGCTTGAGTCGGGCGAGACCCTGCCTGACGAGGTTCTTGAAGATCTCCGCACGCGTGATGCCATCCTCTTCGGTGCCGTGGGCGCAGCGCCCGGCGATACCCGAATTCCCTCCGGAATCATCGAACGCGAAATGCTCCTGAAGTTGCGCTTCAGCCTTGACCACTTTGTGAACCTGCGTCCGTCGCGGCTCTATGGAACGGTCGGCAGCCCCTTGGCGAACCCCGGGACGATTGATTTCATTGTCGTCCGTGAAGGAACCGAAGGGCCCTACGTGGGCAACGGCGGGACTTTGCGCGGGGGCACTCCCCACGAAGTTGCCACTGAGGTTTCCCTTAACACCGCCCACGGCGTGGAGCGCGTAGTCCGCGATGCCTTCCGCCGGGCCAGCGAGCGTCCGCGCAAGCACGTTACGCTCGTCCACAAGCACAACGTCCTGGTCTTCGCCGGACACCTGTGGAAGCGGACCGTCGAGGCCGTGGCACAGGAATTCCCCGACGTCACCCACGATTACCTGCACATCGACGCGGCCACCATTTTCATGGTGACTGAACCTTCGCGCTTCGATGTGATCGTCACCGACAACCTCTTCGGCGACATCCTCACCGACCTCGCTGCTGCCGTCACCGGCGGTATCGGCCTGGCGGCATCGGGGAACATCAACATGGACCGCACGGCACCGTCCATGTTCGAACCCGTACATGGCTCAGCTCCGGACATCGCCGGCCAGCAGAAAGCCGATCCAACCGCGGCCATCCTCTCCGCAGTGCTCCTTCTGGACCACCTTGGCTACACCACGGCGGCCCGCAAGATCGAAGCGGCAGTTATTGCCGACGTCGAGAACCGCGATGGAAAGCCGCGCAGCACAGCTGCCATTGGCGACGCCATTGCGGCCGCACTTTAGGCCCATTACTCAGGCGTAAGCTTGTCTTGAATTATTTATCTGCTTCCCTGGTCCATCGCTGAACCACACCCTTTGGGGGCCCGGTTCGCCATGCCAGGTAGCTGACTGTGGAGGAAACATGACTCAGACTGCCCATGGCGTCGAATTCAGCCAGCAGCTCTCGGAAAACCCGAAGTCTGCTGAGGAGCGTGCAGCCATCCTGGCGAACCCGGGATTTGGCGACTACTTCACCGACCACACCGCCGTCGTCGACTACAAAGTTGACGCCGATGGCAATGGCGGTTGGCAGAATGCCCGGATCGAGCCCTACGGCCCCATCTCCCTGGACCCCTCGGCTGCTGTCCTGCACTACGGCCAGGAAATCTTTGAGGGCCTGAAGGCCTACCGCCACGCCGATGGTTCCGTATGGACCTTCCGGCCCGAAGCCAACGCGGCACGACTGAACAAGTCCGCCCGCCGCCTGGCTCTCCCCGAGCTGCCTGAAGAGTACTTCCTGGGTGCCATCCGCGAACTCGTACAGGCGGACCAGCAGTGGGTTCCGTCCGGAGACGGCGAAGCACTCTACCTGCGTCCGTTCATGATCGCCACCGAGGCCTTCCTCGGCGTCAGGGCTGCACGCGAGGTGTCCTTCCGCGTCATCGCATCTCCCGCCGGCAACTACTTCGGCGGCGAGCTCAAGCCGGTCTCCATCTGGATCTCCCGCGAGTACGCCCGCGCCGGCCGCGGTGGAACCGGTGCCGCCAAGTGCGGTGGCAACTACGCCGCGTCCCTGATCGCACAGCAGGAAGCCGAAGCGAACGGCTGCAAGCAGGTCCTGTTCCTGGACCACTTCAATGACGACGCCGTGGAAGAACTCGGCGGCATGAACGTCTTCTTCGTCATGAAGGACGGCTCCCTGGTGACTCCCGCTCTGAGCGGCACCATCCTCGAGGGCGTCACGCGCATGTCCGTCATCCAGGTCGCCCGGGACATGGGCCGCGAGGTCACCGAGCGGAAGATCACCCTGGACGAGTGGCGCGATGGAGTAGCATCCGGCGAGATCACCGAAGTTTTTGCCTGCGGTACAGCCGCGGTGATCACTCCGATCGGTGTCCTCAAGGATGCGACCGAGTCCATCGGCGCCGAGGACGCAAAGGCCGGGGAAACCACCATGGCCATTCGCGGGAAGCTCCTCGGAATCCAGACCGGAACTGTAGAGGACACGCACGGCTGGCTGACCCGGCTGGTCTGATCCTCAGGATTTCCTGGGACAAATGAAACGCACGACGGCGGTCCTGCCCTTGGTTTACAAGCGGCAGGGCCGCCGTTCTGCTTCCCGGACGCCTGCTCACATCCCGCGTGCTTCCTTCCGACGCTTCCTCACATCCCGCGTGTTTCCTTCCGACGCTTCCGCACATCCCGCGTGCTTCCCATCGACGCTTCCTCACGTTCCGCATGCTTCCCATCGACGCTTGCTCACATCCATCCCGGCTGCTTCCTTCCGACGCTTCTTCACGTTCCGCGTGTTTGAGCTGGTCGCTTCTTCACGTTCCGGGTGTTTGAGCTGGTCGCTTCTTCACGTTCCGGGTGTTTGAGCTGGTCGCTTCTTCACGTTCCGGGTGTTTGAGCTGGTCGCTTCTTCACGTTCCGGGTGTTTGAGCTGGTCGCTTCTTCACGTTCCGGGTGTTTGAGCTGGTCGCTTCTTCACGTTCCGGGTGTTTGAGCTGGTCGCTTCTTCACGTTCCGGGTGTTTGAGCTGGTCGCTTCTTCACGTTCCGGGTGTTTGAGCTGGTCGCTTCTTCACGTTCCGGGTGTTTGAGCTGGTCGCTTTCACGTTCCGCGTGTTTGAGCTGGTCGCTTCTTCACGTTCCGCGTGTTTGAGCTGGTCGCTTCTTCACATCCCGCGTGTTTGAGCTGGTCGCTTCCTCACATCCCGCGTGTTTGAGCTGGTCGCTTCCCCACATCCCGCGTGTTTGAGCTGGGTGTGATCTGGGTTTGACCGAATCACCGGGAGTCTGATGCTGCCCGCTTGTCGGTGAGTCGCGAGGCCCGACGTCGACGTCGGCACCCAGGCTGGGTGCCGACGTCTGGGCTTTCGCTCTTGTGCGGCTGAGGGTTTGGTTGAAGGGGGTGGGGTGTGAGGGAGGGTTTGGTTGAAGGGGGTGGGGTGTGATGGAGGGTTGGGTTGAAGGGGGTGGGGTGTGATGGAGGGTTGGGTTGAAGGGGGTGGGGTGTGATGGAGGGTTGGGTTGAAGGGGGTGGGGTGTGATGGAGGGTTGGGTTGAAGGGCGCGGGATGTGATGGAGGGTCAGGAGGATGCCAAGATGGGACTGTGACTCCTGAACCAATGGCGACTCCAGACCACGCGCCCACGGGCGGCTCCTCCTTGCAGCGAAGCAGCGCACTGACACGCTTCCGGCTTGCACCCAACCCCGGCCCGATGAGCCTGGACGGCACCAACTCATACGTCATCGGCGCTCCTGGTTCGGGCACATCAGCCGTTGTGGACCCGGGCCCCCAGGATGAACAACACTTGGCCGAACTGGCAGCAGCCGGCCGGGTGGAGTTGATCCTGATAACCCATCGCCACGCCGACCACACTGAGGCATCCGCGCGTTTTCATGAGCTGACGGGCGCTCCGGTGCGGGCGATGTCCCCGGAATACTGCCATGGCGGCGAGCCTCTCCGGCACGGTGAGGTCATCAACGCGGGGGGCGTGGAAATCCGTGTGCTGGCAACGCCCGGCCATACCTCGGATTCGGTGTGTTTCCATCTCCCCGACGACGGTCCCCGAGGATCGGTCCTTACAGGCGACACCATTCTGGGCCGGGGCACCACTGTGTTGGACTACCCGGATGGCCGGCTGGGGGACTACCTTGCCAGCTTGGATAAGCTTCAGGCCCTCGGCGGGGCAACACTGCTCCCCGCCCACGGCCCTGTTCTTCCAGCACTGGACGGGAAGTGCCGCGAATACCGTGAACATCGGCTGCAGCGTCTTGCGCAGATCAGGGCAGCCCTGGAACAGGTGGGCCAGGACGCAACGATCGCCCAGGTTACGGACGTGGTGTACGCCGACGTCGACCCCTCCGTCAGGTGGGCCGCTGAGACCTCCGTGGCCGCGCAGCTGGAATACCTTCGAAGCTAAGCCGTGACGGTAGGCTTGGGCCCATGCGTATCGCCCGGTTTGTAGTTGATTCTGATCCCCTTTACGGCGTTGTCGAAGGCGAGCCCGGCAGTGAGGAAATCACTGTCATCAACGGCGACCCCTTCTTCAACGGCGTTGAACGTACCCACGTGAAGCACAAGCTGGAGGACGTGCGGCTCCTTGCCCCCATCATTCCCCGCAGCAAGGTCATTGGCGTGGGCAGGAACTTCGCAGAACACGCTGCGGAACTCGGCAATGAAGTGCCGCAGCAGCCGCTGCTTTTCCTCAAGCCGAACACCTCTGTGATCGGCCCGAACGATCCCATCATCCTCCCCGAGTTCTCCGAGGAAGTCTCGTTCGAGGCTGAGCTGTGCGTCGTCATTGGCCGCATCTGCAAGGACGTTCCCGAGGACCGCGCGGATGACGTCATCTTCGGCTACACCTGCGGCAACGACCTCACTGCCCGCGATGTCCAGAAAACGGACCTCCAGTGGGCCCGCGCCAAGGGCTTCGATACCTCCGCGCCGCTGGGACCGTGGATCGAAACCGAATTGGATCATGAGGACCTCTCCATCCAGGGGCGCCTCAATGGTGAGCTCCGGCAGGACGGCAGCACCAACCAAATGATCCGTGGCGTTCGTGAGCTCGTATCGATCGTTTCCCACGCGTTCACGCTTCTTCCGGGCGACGTCATCATGACCGGTACCCCGGCGGGTGTCGGTCTTGTCAGCGAAGGCGACCGTTTTGACGTCGAGATCGAAGGCATCGGACGCCTCTCCAACCCCGTCGTTCGCCGCTAGGCGAGCGGACTGAGCAAAACCACGACGGCGGTGCTTGCCTTTCGTACGAAAGGCAAGCACCGCCGTCGTGCGTCTTCGCCCGGGAAACCGAAGCAGTGGCAAGCGGTAAAGTTGGAACTACTATGACTACTGCTTCTGCGTCCACCGCTGCCTCCAGCGCCATTCCTGCCGTCAACGCCGAGACTCCGGTCCGAGTCCGTTTCTGCCCGTCACCCACAGGCACCCCGCACGTTGGCCTGATCCGCACGGCCTTGTTCAACTGGGCTTACGCGCGCCACACCGGCGGCAAGCTGATCTTCCGGATCGAGGACACCGACTCTGCCCGCGACAGCGAAGAGAGCTACCACCAGCTGCTGGATGCGCTCAAGTGGCTCGGCATCAACTGGGATGAAGGTGTGGAGGTCGGCGGCCCGCACGAACCCTACCGTCAGTCGCAGCGCGGCGACATTTACCAGGACGTCATCGCCAAGCTCAAGGCCGGCGGACACGTCTACGAGTCGTACTCCACCCCGGATGAGATCGAAGCCCGCCACCGGGCCGCAGGACGCGATCCCAAGCTGGGCTATGACGGATTCGACCGCCACCTCACGGAAGAGCAGCTCGCGCAGTTCAAGGCCGAGGGCAGGGAAGCCGTCCTGCGCCTCCGCATGCCGGACGAGGACCTGACGTTCAACGACCTGGTTCGCGGCGAGATCACGTTCAAAGCCGGTTCCGTCCCGGACTTCGCAGTGGTCCGCGCCAATGGTGCCCCGCTGTACACATTGGTGAACCCGGTGGACGACGCGCTCATGGGAATCACCCACGTCCTGCGTGGCGAGGACCTGCTGAGCTCCACCCCGCGGCAGATCGCCTTGTACCGGGCGCTGTACGCCATCGGTGTCGCCGAGTACATGCCGGAGTTCGGCCACCTGCCCTACGTCATGGGCCAGGGGAACAAGAAGCTGTCCAAGCGCGACCCCGAGTCGAGCCTGTTCCTCCACCGCGAACGCGGCTTCATTCCTGAGGGCCTGCTGAACTACCTGTCCCTTCTTGGCTGGTCCCTGAGCGCTGACGAAGACATCTTCACGGTGGAGCAGCTGGTGGCCAACTTCGACATCCACGATGTCCTTGGCAACCCTGCGCGCTTCGACATCAAGAAAGCCGAAGCCATCAACGGCACGCACGTCCGGATGCTTGCCCCCGCGGACTTCGAAGAGCGCTTGGTTCCGTACCTTCGTGCAGCCGGTTTCGTGGGGGAGATCCTTACCCCGCGCCAGGAAGAGATCCTCGCCGAGGCAGCCCCGCTGGTCCAGGAACGCATCACCCTGCTGGGAGAGGCTCCGGAGATGCTTGCCTTCCTGTTCAAGGCCGACGACGCCATCGACATTGCGGACGACGCCCGCAAGGGCCTCCCGGCCAACCTGGAGGAAGTTCTGGACGCGGCCCTCGCCGCTTTGGAACCCATCGAAGAGTGGACGGCGGAGAACATCCAGACCGCGCTCAAGCAGGCTTTGGTGGAGGACCTGGGCATCAAGCCCAGGGCTGCGTTCGGACCTGTCCGCACGGCCATCTCCGGTCGTCGTATTTCCCCGCCGCTGTTCGAGTCGATGGTGATCCTGGGCAAGGATTCCTCGTTGGCCCGCGTTCGCGCTTTCCGCGGCTAGGAGAGGCACCTGTCATGGCGATTGCAACTGCTTTCGGCGCTATCCGCGGTGTCCTGTTCGACATTGACGACACTCTGGTGGACCTGGAATACGCCATGACGACAGCTTTGCGTGACGTCAGCGAACATCTCCTGCCCGGCCTTGACCAGGCCGGGTGGGTGAAGTTCGGCCGGATCTTCACGCACGAAACAACGCATTTCTACGACCGGTACCTTGCCGGTGAGCTGACCTTCAATGAGCAGCGGCTGCTGCGGGGCAGGGCCGCCCTGGGTCACTTTGGAGTGGAACTCGACGACGGCGAGGACGCGCAAGCGTGGGTGGCCGAGTATCACCAACGCCAGACAGCGTACGTTCGCGCCTTCTCTGATGTTGAAGGTGTGCTGGACGCGCTCGATGCTGCCGGGATCCCTTACGGGGCTGTCAGCAACAACGTGCACGATTACCAGCGTGCCAAGTTGGACGGCGCCGGCCTGTCGCGGATCGGGATCCTGGTGGGGACGGACACTGTGGGTGTCGCCAAACCCAACCCGGCAATCTACCTTGAGGGCGTGCGCCTTCTCGGCACGGAACCGGGGGAGACACTCTACGTAGGCGACAACCGGCTGCTTGATGCCGATGGTGCCGACGCAGCAGGGCTGGTGGGAGTCTGGCTCAACAGGACCGGCGAAGTGGTGGAAGAGTTCACCGGGCGCCAGGTGGATTCCCTCGCGCAATTGCTGGCCAAGACCCCGACGGCCGCCTGAGTTTTCCGTGTGATGCAGGTAACGGCCCGCCGATTTGTGCAGGTGGCGAGACTCCGGTAGAGTCATTACTCGTGCTGAGGGGCACGGAGGGAAAAGCTGAGGGAAACCAAGGCAAGGAACTCCGGTCCGAAAGTCACTTTGGGATATGGTGTAATTGGCAACACTACGGTTTCTGGTACCGTCATTCTAGGTTCGAGTCCTGGTATCCCAGCTCTGAAATTCCGCGTAAATACGCGGAAAATTCGGAACCTCCGATCCGCGAAAGCGATTTGGAGCGAAGCTGAAAGTATGAAATACTCATTCAGCTTGATCGCCGGAAACGGTGACAAAAAAGTGCAAGGCCCCATCGTATAGCGGCCTAGTACGCCGCCCTCTCACGGCGGTAACGCGGGTTCGAATCCCGCTGGGGTCACAATGAATCCCCCGGAACATGTGTTCCGGGGGATTTCTTTTTGCCCATTGAGCCTGCCCGGCGCTCGTGAACGGGACGGGGCTGGCATGATGATGCTGTGACCGAACACGCAGACCCGCCGGCAGCCCGGAGCAGCCCTGTGCCCCCGAGTGCGGCAGCCGCCGTCGAAACCCTGGAAGCTGCACGCGCCGGACTTGCGGCCACCACCCTTCCTTTGGCGGTGCCCGAAGTGCAGGAGGCCCGCCAATGGATACGGGAGTCCCTGGCGCAGCTCGATGATTACATCATTCCCCGCTACCGCAGCCTGGACGCGCCGCTGCTGGCCGTCGTCGGCGGTTCAACCGGGGCCGGAAAGTCGACGTTGGTCAATGCCCTGGTGGGGTTTCCGGTGACCCGCTCGGGAGCGATCAGGCCTACAACGCGCCAACCGATCCTTCTGCACCACCCCAACGATGCGGAATGGTTCGAAGGACAGAGGATCCTTCCGAACTTGCAGCGGATCCGGGGAACGGTCTCGTCAGTCCCCGTCCCGGCGAACCAGGCCGGCGCGGCCCCCGACGCCCAGGCGATCACCTCGCTGGTATTGCTGGGGCACCCTGCTGTGGCGCAGGGCATTGCCCTGCTGGATGCCCCGGATGTCGACTCCATTTCCGACGACAACCGCAGACTCGCGGGGCAGCTGCTCGCCGCGGCCGACCTTTGGATCTTCGTCACCACCGCCAACCGCTACGCCGACGCCGTTCCATGGCGTCTGCTCCTTGATGCGGCTTCGCGGGACATCACCGTGGCCGTGGTCCTGGACCGTGTGCCGCCGGCAGCTGAGGACGAAGTCCGGACCGACCTGCAGGCGATGCTGGACCGGCAGGGACTTGGGGAGGCGAAACTCTTTGTCGTGTCCGAAAGCGCGTTGGACGGGCTGGGAATGTTGCCGGAGGGAGCGGTGGAGCCCTTGCGCCTGTGGCTCGGTGCCTTGGCCGCCAATGCCGCCGGCCGTGCCGAGGTTGCCCGGCGGACACTCAACGGTGCCGTCAAGGCCGTGAGTCTTCGCCTGGAGGCTGTAGCGGTCGCCACGGCGGCACAGGACGCTGCAGCCCGTGACCTGGAGGGATCGTGCTCCGAGGAATACGGGCACGCACTGACCCGCATCCTGGAAGCAACCAAGGATGGGGCACTCCTCCGCGGAGAAGTATTGGCCCGTTGGCAGGATTTCGTGGGAACGGGGGAGTTCTTTCGGGCCCTGGAGCAGAACATCGGCCGGATGAGGGACCGCATGGGCGCCTTTTTCCGAGGCGAACCGGCACCGGCTGTAAAGGTGGAGACGGCGATCGAAACAGGGCTGCAGGCAGTGATCCTCGATGAAGCGGCCACTGCTGCTGAAAACGTTGACAGGCGCTGGCGGGCGGACCCGGCTGGCCGCCAACTACTGGGCCACGACGACCTCTCCGGAACCAGCGAAGGCTTCGATGCCAAGGCGGCCGCGGCAATCCGTGCTTGGCAGGAAGGCCTGATGGAGATGATCCGGACCCAAGGACAGGGGAAGCGGACCCAGGCCAGGTGGCTGTCCTTCGGGGTCAACGGGCTTGGTGCTGCGCTCATGGTGGTGGTCTTCTCCATGACGGCTGGCCTGAGTGGTCTGGAAATCGGAATCGCGGGCGGCACAGCGGTGGTCGGGCAGAAGCTGCTCGAAGCGGTATTCGGCGAGGATGCTGTCCGTCGCCTTGCCCAGCAGGCCAGGCAGGACCTGCACACGCAGTGCCAGCGCCTGCTGGATGAAGAACGGCTCCGCTTCCTCACCAGGCTCGAGACCGTTCAGCCGGTCTCGGGTCCTGATCTCGCTCTGCACGCCAAGGCCCTCCGCCGACTGGCAGGGACTGCATGAGCCGCCACAGTCTGGTCCGTGAGTCGTCCGCATTGCAGCGCAGGCTCGAAGCCCTCAATACCGCACGCGAGCTGGCCGAAGGCGTTCTTCCCGATCAGGAACTCCAGTCCGTCTACAACGTTCTGGAGCGGGCAACTTCCCGGCGCTCGTTGTCGGCAGGACATACCGTGGTGGGCTTTTTCGGAGCCACCGGGAGCGGCAAGTCATCCCTGTTCAACGCAGTTTCCGGCAGCGAACTGGCCACCGCGGCTGCGCGGCGGCCCACCACCTCCGAGCCTTTGGCGGGTATCTGGGGCGAGGAGGGCAGCGGACCCCTGCTCGATTGGTTGGTCGTGAAGGACCGTCATGTACTTCCGCCGGTTACCGGCTTTGCCGACGAGGACAGTGGGCTGGTGCTCCTGGACCTGCCGGACTTCGATTCCACCCGGGTGGAAAACCGGGAGATTGTCCAACGGATGGTTGGCATGGTGGATGTCCTGGTGTGGGTGATGGACCCGCAGAAATACGCCGATGCCGCGGTGCACAACGACTTCCTCCGGCCCATGGCTACCCACGGCGCCGTCACCTTGGTTGTCCTGAACCAGATCGACAAACTGGGCGCCCCGGACGTCGCCGCGGTTCTGGACTCCTTGGAAGGGATCCTCGCACGAGACGGCCTGGGGACCGTCCGCGTGCTGGGCGCGTCGGCGCTGACGGGCGACGGCGTCTCCGCCGTCCGCGGGGCCATCAGGAACGTCGTGGTCCAGCGGGCAGCGACCACGCAGCGCTTGGCAGCCGACGTCGCCAAGGCTGCTGCCGGGTTGTCGAAAGCGTCGGGCGACGGTGAAGCACGCGGGATCAAGGCAAACGCACGGGCCCGCCTTGCATCGGAACTGGCGACGGCGGCGAACGTCCCTGTGGTGGTGGACGCGGTCCAGCGTTCGTTCCAAAGGGAGTCGGCGCGCAGGACGGGGTGGCCGGTCACACGATGGTTGTTGCGGTTCCGTCCCGATCCCCTGCGGAGGCTGAATCTGGGGCGGAGCGACACCAGGCCCGAATTGAGCCGCACGTCCTTGCCTCCGGCCGGTGCCCCTGAGCGTGCCCGCACGGATGCCGCCGTCCGGGAGTTCGCCGATGAGGCCTCGGCCGGCGCTCCCGGTCCTTGGCGGGCAGCCATTCGCGGGGCAGCGAGGGATGGCCGGGACCAATTGCCCGATGCCTTGGACCAGGCCATTGCCGGAGCGGACCTGAAAACGGCTAAACGTCCCCTCTGGTGGCTGTTGTTCAACACCCTGCAATGGTTGGCCCTCCTTTTGGCGGTCGGCGGGCTGGGCTGGCTCGGAGTCCTGGCAGCCTTGGGCTACTTCCAGATGCCCGAGCCTGAGGTTCCGCGCACGGAGGGGTGGCCGTGGCCCACGTTGATGGTGGCCGGGGGAGTGGCGTTGGGAGTGCTGTTGGCCATTACCGGCCGCATTCTGGGCGGCTGGGCGGCACGCATCAGGGCAGCCGGCGCGGCGAAGCGTCTGAAAGCGGCCGTGGCCGTGGTGGCGGAGCAAAGGATCGTGGAGCCCGTGGGAGTGGAAATCACGCGGTTGAAAGCCTTCAACGCTGCACTGAAAGCCGCGCGCCCGGATTAGGATTCGCCCGGACCAAGATGCGCCCGGACTAAGATGCGCCCGGCTAGAGAGCGGCCGCGGCGTCCCTGACTTTGACCAGCGTACGGAGGTTCCGGGTGGTGGTGCTTGCCTTGTAGCGTGGCTTGGCGGAGAGCTTGCTGAACGGGCTGTCCAGGGTGCCGCCCGCAGGTGCCAACCAGGCGGTGGCTTCAGGGCCCAGGCGCACTTGCGTCACGCCCCCCAGTTCTTCGGCTGCTGCAAAGAGCTCGTCAAGCATCGCGGTGTCCGAGGCCAAGGTGATGTAGCTGTGCGTCGACTTGTCATCCGCGGGGTACGGGCAGGCGTCCACAAGTTCGGCGACCCTCTGCGCTGTCAGGACAACCACCCAGGCGTCGTAGCCGAAGGAGTCCCGCAGGCACCGTTCGAACCGGGCCTTGACGTCCTTGGCGCTGAGGTCGCTTTGCAGCACCACATTCCCACTTGCCAACAGGGTCTTGACCCTGGTGAACGGGTAGTCGTGGAGCGCTGCCTTGAGGTCGGCCATCTTGATGTTGATGCCGCCCACATTGATTCCGCGCAGGAATACTGCGTAGCTTTCCATGGCTAGTCGTTGTTCTTCCGCAGCGCCTCAGTCAGGACCCGCGCGGCATTGCACACGACTTCGGCGTGCAGGCGTCCGGGCTGGCGGGTGAGTCGTTCTATCGGACCCGAGATGGACACTGCGGCGATGACCCTGCCGGAGGGTCCGCGCACCGGCGCGGAAACCGAGGCGACTCCGGGCTCGCGTTCGCCGAGGCTCTGACCCCAGCCCCGGCGTCGTACTCCTGCCAGGACGGTGGGCGTGAAGCGGGCGTTCTGCAGTCCCTCAAGGAGCCGGTCGTGGTCTTCCCACGCCAGCAGTACTTGCGCTGCGGAACCGGCTTTCATGGACAGCTGCGTGCCTACGGGAATGGTGTCGCGCAGGCCGATGGGACGTTCTGCCGAAGCCACGCATACGCGCCAGTCACCTTGGCGGCGGAAGATCTGTGCGCTTTCGCCTGTGGCGTCGCGAAGCTGGATGAGGACCGGGCCGGCCGAAGCAATCAACCGGTCTTCGCCGGCGGCGGAAGCAAGCTCGACGAGCCTGCTGCCCAGGACAAAGCGCCCTTGGATGTCGCGGCTGACGAGCCTGTGGTGAACCAGTGCCAGGGCGAGTCGGTGAACCGTGGGGCGGGCGAGCCCGGTGGCTGCTACAAGCTGGGCAAGTGTCGTTGGCCCGGCCTCGAGGGCATCGAGTACTTGGGCCGCTTTATCAATGACACCGACTCCACTAGAATTGTCCATGTAATGATATTGCCGTCTCAATATCTGAGATGCAAGTTGTTTCACTGGCCTATTTCGCAAGCGTGCTGGTTCAGTGGATGAAGAACAGTTCAGTGGATGTAAACCATCCGACCGCAGTGAAGGGAGCAAGGCCGTGGGAAAGACACTGGCCGAGAAAGTCTGGGACGCGCACGTTGTGCGCAAGGGTGAAGGCGAAGGAGCCAATGCCCAGCCCGATCTTCTCTTCATCGACCTTCACCTGGTTCACGAAGTAACATCCCCGCAGGCATTCGAGGGCCTGCGCCTGGCCGGCCGCAAGCTGCGCCGCGTGGACCTGACCATCGCCACGGAGGACCACAACACTCCCACGCTGGACATCGACAAACCGATCGCCGACCTCACCAGCCGCACCCAGATCGAAACCCTGCGCGCCAACTGCAAGGAATTCGGTGTGCGGCTGCACTCACTGGGTGACAAGGAACAAGGCATCGTCCACGTCGTGGGTCCGCAGCTGGGCCTGACCCAGCCCGGCATGACCGTGGTCTGCGGCGACTCGCACACCTCCACCCATGGCGCCTTCGGTGCACTGGCCATGGGTATCGGCACGTCGGAAGTGGAGCACGTCATGGCCACCCAGACACTGTCCTTGAAGCCGTTCAAGACCATGGCCATCAACGTCGAGGGCACCTTGCGTCCGGGCGTCACTGCCAAGGACATCATCCTCGCGGTCATCGCCAAGATCGGTACCGGCGGTGGCCAGGGCTACGTCCTGGAATACCGTGGTTCGGCTATCCGTGCCCTGTCCATGGACGCCCGCATGACCATCTGCAACATGTCCATCGAGGCCGGCGCACGTGCCGGCATGGTCGCGCCGGACCAGACCACGTACGACTACATGCAGGGCCGCCCCCACGCGCCGGAAGGCGCTGACTGGGATGCCGCCGTCGAGTACTGGAACACGCTGCACACCGACGCCGACGCGACCTTCGACGTCGAGGTGGACCTGGACGCTGACACGCTTGAGCCGTTCGTGACCTGGGGTACCAACCCGGGGCAAGGTGTTTCCCTCTCGGCCAAGGTTCCGTCTCCCGAAGACTTCGGTGACGAGAACGCCAAGGCTGCCGCTGAGCGTGCCTTGCAGTACATGGGCCTGGAAGCCGGAACGCCCATGAAGGACATCCGCGTGGACACCGTGTTCCTGGGGTCCTGCACGAACTCCCGCATCGAGGACCTGCGCGCCGCAGCGGATATCATCCGGGGCCGGGAGAAGGATCCGAAGGTACGGATGCTGGTGGTTCCCGGATCGGCGCGCGTCCGCCTGGAAGCCGAGGCCGAGGGCCTGGACAAGGTCTTCAAGGACTTCGGTGCCGAATGGCGCTTTGCCGGCTGCTCCATGTGCCTGGGCATGAACCCGGACCAGCTGGAACCGGGGGAGCGTTGCGCCTCAACGTCCAACCGCAACTTCGAGGGCCGCCAAGGCAAGGGCGGCCGCACACACCTGGTCTCGCCCGTGGTGGCTGCAGCGACTGCCGTCCGCGGCACGCTGAGCTCGCCGTCGGACCTTGAGTCCGCCGCCACAGGCACTTTGACCGGAATCGCAGTCTAGGAGGATCCCATGGAAGCTTTCACAACCCACACCGGCATCGGGGTCCCGCTGCGCCAGAGCAACGTGGACACCGACCAGATCATCCCCGCCGTGTACCTCAAGCGAATCACCCGTACCGGGTTCGAGGACGCCCTGTTCGCAGCGTGGCGCAAGGACGAGTCCTTCATCCTGAACCAGGCCCCTTTCAACGCCGGTTCCGTGCTGGTGGCAGGCCCGGACTTCGGTACCGGCTCATCACGTGAACACGCCGTTTGGGCCTTGAAGGACTACGGCTTCAAAGCGGTCCTCTCGTCCCGTTTCGCCGATATCTTCCGCGGCAACTCCGGCAAGCAAGGACTCCTGGCAGCACAGCTTGCGCAGGACGACATTGAACTGATCTGGAAGGTCCTGGAAAACGCTCCCGGTACCGAGGTGAAGGTGGACCTGGTCAGCAAGACGGTCGAGTGCGGCAATGTGGTGGCACCGTTCGACATTGATGACTACACCCGCTGGCGCCTGCTGGAAGGCCTGGATGACATCGGCCTGACCCTCCAGCACGAAGAAGACATCACCGCGTACGAAGCCACCCGGCCGTCGTTCAAACCCCGGACGATCCCGGCAAAAGTCGATGCCCGTTAGCCGCTGACCCTTCATCGGAATTTCCGCTGGCAGAGGACCGCCGGACCCCCTTGTGAGGGTCCGGCGGTCCTTTTTTGCGGGAGTTCGGCCTGGGCCGGATCCGTACGGCGCGGGGCGGGTCCATTTCGGTTCGGTTACGTGAGCTTCTATGCTTAGCTGGAGCCTTTGTAAGTTTGGGGGGCGAGTAGTCGTGAGGAAACCGGTATAGATGAGTAGTGTTCTGACAATCCGCGGTGGGGTCCCGTTAACTGGACGAGTGACCGTTCGCGGTGCCAAGAACCTGGTGCCCAAGGCGATGGTGGCCGCGTTGCTGGGCAGCGAGCCATCGGTGCTGAGGAACGTGCCGGAAATCAAGGACGTCGAGGTCGTCACCAGCCTTCTGAAGCTGCATGGTGTGACTGTCGTCAAAGATCCGGAGTCGGGTGACCTCACCCTGGATCCGAAGGACGCCAAGACGGCCTCCAGCACTGCAATCGACGCACACGCCGGCGATTCAAGGATCCCCATTTTGCTGTGCGGACCGCTGATCCATGCGATCGGTGAGGCCTTCATCCCGGATCTCGGTGGTTGCAAGATCGGTGACCGGCCCATTGATTACCACCTGAATGTCCTTCGCCAGTTTGGTGCCGTGGTGGAAAAGCGCCCCGGCGGCATCCACATTTCGGCCCCCCACGGCCTGCACGGCGCCAAGATTTCCTTGCCCTACCCGTCCGTGGGGGCTACGGAGCAGGTTCTGCTCAGTGCTACGCGGGCCGAAGGCATCACGGAGCTTATTGGTGCGGCAACCGAGCCGGAGATCATTGACCTCATCGCTGTCCTCCAGAAGATGGGCGCCATCATCAGCGTCCAGACTGACCGGACCATCCGCATCGAGGGGGTCAAGGACCTGCGCGGGTACAACCACCGTGCACTCCCTGACCGCAACGAGTCCGCTTCCTGGGCCTCGGCTGCGTTGGTAACCCGCGGCGATATCTTCGTTGAAGGTGCTTCCCAGCGGGACATGATGACGTTCCTGAACACCTACCGAAAAGTGGGCGGCGGAATGGACATCGGCGACGACGGCATCCGTTTTTACCACCAGGGTGGAAAGCTCAGCCCGCTTGTCCTGGAGACGGACGTGCACCCGGGCTTCATGACCGACTGGCAGCAACCGCTGGTGGTCGCGCTGACCCAGGCCGATGGCGTGTCAATTGTCCATGAGACCGTTTACGAGAACCGTTTTGGTTTCACCGAGGCTTTGGCCCGCATGGGGGCAAACATCCAGGTGCACCGCGAATGCCTTGGCAGCGTGCCCTGCCGCTTCGGCCAGCGGAACTTCCTCCACTCCGCGGTGATCTCCGGCCCCACGCCCCTGAGGGGCACCGACATTGACATCCCGGACCTTCGCGGCGGCTTCAGCCACCTCATTGCAGCGCTGGCAGCAACAGGAACCTCCAAGGTCACCGGGATCGATATCATCAACCGCGGTTACGAGCGCTTCACCGAGAAGCTGGCCGCCCTGGGCGCCGATTTCGACATCACCACCATCAAGTAGCGGGGGATCCTTTGAAGGAATCGGCCACGAGCCGTGCCATGTTCATATTGCTGGCGGGCCTTGCCCGTCCGGCGATGAATATGTTGATGGCAAAGAAGTGGGAAGGCATCGGGAAACTTCCCGCGGGCGGTTTCATCGCCGTGCCCAACCACTGCACCGAGATTGATCCCATTGTTGTGGGACACCTGGTGTACAACCAGAAGCGGCCACCCCACTTCCTGGCAAAAGCGGGGCTCTTCAAGGTGCCCGTACTGGGCAGCCTGCTGCGGGCCACGAAACAAATCCCGGTTGAACGCTCGACGGCGGGTGCGAACCGCTCGCTGCAACTGGCCAAGGAGGTGGTGGACGCCGGTGGCGCCATCATCATCTATCCCGAGGGAACCCTGACCAGGGATCCCGACCTGTGGCCGATGAAGGGCCACACCGGGGCGGCCCGCCTTGCCCTGCAAACAGGAGCACCGGTAGTACCCATGGCCCATTGGGGCGCACAGGAGGTCTTCCCCCGGTACGCCAAGCGCTTCCATGTCTTTCCCCGGAAGACCGTCCGCGTCCTGGTGGGTGAACCTGTGGACTTGAGCTCCTTCGCCGACCGGCCACTCGACCGGGCCACGCTCACCGAGGCCACGGACGTGATCATGGACGCCATCACAGCCCTCCTGGAGACGCTTCGTGGCGAAAAAGCGCCGGCTGAACGCTGGGACCCCGCGCTCCACAAACAAAGCAAGCATGGCCGCTTCGTTGAGGGGGCACCCTCCGAGACCCAGGATCCGGAGGCCGGCAAGTGACCGTGATCGAAAGCGCCGGTTTCGTTCCCGGCACTGTGGCCGTTCTGGGTGCAGGGTCCTGGGGTACTACGTTCGCGAAGATCCTGGCTGACGCAGCCATTGCGGCCGGTGTCGAGCGCAGTATCCGCATCTGGGGGCGCCGCGCCGAAGTAGTGGAGCAGATCAATACACTTCACCGCAACGAGCAGTACCTGAAGGACATTGACCTCCCGGCCTCCATCACGGCGTCCACTGATGTGGCAGAGGTGCTGAAGGATGCCACCCTCGTGGTGCTCGCTGTACCTGCACAGTCGTTGAGGCCGCAGTTGGGTGATTGGAAACCGCTGTTGTCGTCCGACGCCGTGGTTGTTTCCCTCATGAAGGGCCTGGAACTGGGCACGGACGCCCGCATGAGTGAAGTCATTGCGCAGGAACTTGGTCTTTCGGAGAGCCGCGTCGCTGTGGTTTCCGGACCGAACCTGGCCATGGAAATTGCCAGGGAACAACCGACTGCCTCCGTTGTTGCGTGCAGCGACGCCGATACGGCGGCTGCTATTGCCCTGTGCTGCACCGCGCCCTACTTCCGCCCCTACACCAGCACGGACGTGGTCGGCGTCGAGATCGGCGGCATCGTCAAGAACGTGATTGCCCTGGCGGTCGGAATCTGCGAGGGCCGGCAAATGGGCGACAACACCAAGGCGTCAGTGATAACCCGTGGACTCGCGGAAACGTCCCGGCTGGCTCTCGCCCTGGGCGGCGAAGCCCACACCATGGCCGGACTTGCCGGACTCGGCGACCTCGTGGCCACGTGCTCGTCTGCGCTCTCCCGGAATCACACTGCCGGCCGCCTGCTGGGTGAAGGCCTCAGCCTGGTGCAGGTGGCCGAACAGATGACCCAGACCGCTGAAGGCATCAAGTCCGGCCCCGCCGTGCATGAACTGGCGGGGAAACTGAATGTAGAAATGCCCATCACCGCAGCCGTAGTGGCCGTGCTTGAAGGCAGAATGTCCGTTGATGACCTGGGGCCGCGCTTGCTGGCCCGGGCACTGAAGTCCGAAGGCGACTACTGATGGTGACTGAAGAACCCACACCCGTGAAGGCGAAACCCCGCGTGGCGATCCTCTTTGGGGGCCGCTCAAGCGAACACGCTGTCAGCTGCGTCACGGCAGCTGGCGTCATGGGAGCCATCGACACCAACAAGTACGAGGTCATCCCTATCGGCATCGCGAAGTCGGGCCAGTGGGTTTTGGCTTCGGGAGATACCAGCCAGTGGTCCTTGAGCTCCAGGTCGCTTCCCGAGGTAGCGGCGTCAGGGCAGACTGTGACGTTGGCCGAAGTCGGCGGTGAGCACCAATTGATCGTCACAGAGCCCAACGCCGTCCCCCGGGAGCTGGGCTCCGTGGACGTCGTGTTCCCATTGCTGCATGGCCCGTGGGGTGAGGACGGAACAATCCAGGGCCTCTTGGAGTTGTCCGACACGCGCTACGTAGGCGCAGGCGTCCTGGCCTCCGCAGTGGGCATGGACAAGCACTTCATGAAGGTTGTCTTCGAAGCCGCCGGGCTGAAGGTGGGTCCCTACGTAGCCGTGACGGACCGCGAATGGGTGACCGACGCCGAGGCCGTGCGCAAACGCGTGGACAAGCTTGGTTTCCCGGTCTTCGTCAAGCCCGCCCGCGCGGGTTCTTCCATGGGAATTTCGAAGGTTGACTCCCTGGACGGCCTGGATGCCGCCGTCGATGAAGCCCGCCGCCACGACCTGAAGCTCGTTATCGAAGCCGGGATTGTGGGACGCGAAATCGAGTGTGCCGTCCTGCAAGGACGCGGCACCGACGCTCCCCGCACGTCAATGCCCGGTGAAATTGCCGTGGCGGCCGGGGAACACGATTTCTACGACTTCGCTGCCAAGTATGTGGAGGACGGGGCCGCCGCACTCAGCTGCCCGGCCGACATGCCCGACGAAGCCATTGCCCGCGTCAGGGAACTGGCCGCCGTCGCTTTCGACGCCGTAGGCGCGGAAGGCCTCAGCCGTGTGGACTTCTTCTACACCCCGTCCGGCGAGCTGATCATCAACGAGATCAACACCATGCCTGGCTTCACTCCCAAGAGCATGTACCCGCAGATGTGGGCAGCCTCCGGAGTGTCCTACGCCGAATTGATCGATGAACTGATCCACTTGGCGCTGACCCGGAAGACGGGCCTGCGCTAAGCTCACGATGCTTGGGCACTGCCTGCCTCGGCAGGCGGCGCCCAAGCATCGCCGCTATTTGCCTGTCGGCAGGTTCTGCAGGTCTTCCTGGCCTACACACTTGCCGCTGGCCTTGATTTTCCCGACGGCGGCGGCGAGCTCGGTCAGGACAGTTGCGGAGCTGATGTTGGCAGCCTCCAGTTTGACCGGGTCGACCAGGATTTCCGTGGCGGGCTCGCGGCCGAATGTGGTCAGCGTGTACACGGGGTCGCCCTCCTTGATGACCCAATCGATGTTATTGACGCTGACACAGCGGTCCGTCGTGGGTCCGGGGACGTTCACACCACAGCGCAGGATGATCTGGGACGGATCGCCCCATGCTGCCGTCGCCTGGCTGTTGGTCTTGCGGAGGGCAGCATCGCCGATCTTGTCGGGCAGGGCCACCATCATGGGGGCGCAGGCAGGGTTGGCGGCGTCCGCGGCAGCAGTGACGTCAACGGCAGGTGAACAGGCCGACAAAGCGAGCACGGATGCAGAGGCCAGGGAAATGGCCATGGCAGTCCTGTGGAGGGTCTTTCGATGCATCCTTCCAGCCTATCCCGCATGGACTGCCTGCCCGACGCGGGTAGCGTGGGTCACATTCCCGCGAAGCCGCCGCAGGGGCAGCCCGTCATTATTGTGTCGGTGGATCGCGATAGCGTAGAACCGTGCCCGCAGAACAAGTGACCGTCCAAGACCTTTCGGAGTCCGAGCTCCTCGCCCGGATCTTTCCCCGGCTGAACAGCAGCCCCGGCGTCCTGCTGGGACCCGGTGATGATGCAGCCCTCGTAGCGGCCCCGGACGGCCGCACCCTGATTTCCATAGATACCCAAACGCAGGACCAGGACTTCAGGCTGCAGTGGAACAACGGCTACAGGACCAGCGGCTACGACGTCGGCTGGAAGGCCGCGGCGCAGAACCTCAGTGACATCAATGCCATGGGAGGCACTGCCACCTCGCTGGTGGTGAGCCTGACCATGCCGCCGTCCACTCCCGTCGATTGGGTGGAGGCTTTTGCGGACGGCCTCACTGCAGCCATCGTCGAGCTGGGGGCACCGGACTGCTCTGTTGCCGGAGGGGACCTCGGCCGGGGCCGGGAACTCGCCGTGACGGTCGCCGTCGTCGGAACTCTTGCCGGAATGGCGCCGGTGCTGCGCTCCGGCGCCCGGCCAGGGGATGTGGCGGCGGTTGCCGGCACGCTCGGCCGGGCAGCCGCAGGCTGGGCGTTGCTTGAAAGCGATGTCCCGCTTGAGAAGCTTGACGAGGAGCTGAGGGGTTTCGTGGGGAACCAGTGCAGGCCTCTGCCGCCGCTGGCAGCAGGACCGCTTGCTGCGAGGACCGGCGCCACTGCAATGCTGGACATCTCCGACGGTCTGTTGCGCGACGGCGCCCGGCTGGCCACCGCCAGTGGTGCCGTGCTGGACTTCGATCCCATCGCGTTGAAAAAGTATGCCGCCGTGCTGGAACCGGCAGCTGCCTTGCTGGGTGCCGACGCCATGGCATGGGTCCTTGGCGGGGGAGAAGACCATGGCTTGCTGGCCACGTTCCCAGCCGGTATTCAGCTGCCGCAGGGCTTCACTGCGATAGGCTCAGTTCAAGCCGTTGTCGAGCCGCCAGGCAGCGGCGTCCGGATTGCCGGGCATGCTGCTGACACCGTTGGATGGGATCACTTTGCAGACTAAGATCGCCGCGAATGCGCACGCCATGAAACGTTGGCTCGGCAAGGCGGAGGTGGTCCTCGGAAACCACAGCGACCGCCTTAATGCGATCAACATCTTTCCCGTCGCCGACGGCGACACGGGCACAAACCTGTATCTCACGGTCCGTGCTGCCGTTTCTGCGTTGGATGGACCCACCGTTGCGGCGTCAGAATCAGGCCACGATGTTGGCGCGGTTCTGTCAAAGGCCGGCCAGGCAGCCATGGAGCAAGCGCGGGGGAATTCGGGAACGTTGTTCGCGGTCTTCCTGTGCGCGGCCGCTGAACCTTTGGCAGGCAAAACACGCCTTAGTGCCCCGCTCCTGGCTACCGCACTGAACAGGGCCCAGATACGTGCCTGGTCCGCGCTCAGCGAGCCCGTGGCCGGAACCATGCTTTCAGTCCTGGAAGCCGCCGCCCATGCCGCACAGCGGGTCGACGCAGAGCAGGACGGCGACGACAGCAACCATGCGCTGGGGTTGTCGCTCGATGCCGTGGTGGAAGCTGCCTACCAAGCCGTTCTTCGCACCGAGGATGAGCTCGCCCAGTTGCAGGAAGCGCACGTGGTCGACGCCGGCGGCGTGGGCATGCTCCTGGTATTGGACTGTCTTCGTTCCGCAGTGCTCGGCGAGGAACTGCAGGACGAAATGCTGGACAACCTGCACGGCTACAAGCTGCAGGATCCACACATCCATGAGCACATGCCGGCAGATGACGGCGTGGAGGTCATGTGCACCATCAGCCTTTCCCCGCTCAACGCTGCCATCCTGCGGCAAAGGCTGGATGAGATGGGCGACTCCGTCATCATGAGCCAGGTCGGGGGTGCCCGGAACGACGACGACGATGACGAGGAATCGCCGATGGAGGCCAGTTACCGTTGGCGTGTCCACGTCCACGTTCCGGATCCCGCTCCGGCCGTGGAACTGATCCGTTCACTCGGGGAACCGAGCGATATCGCCGTCAGCCAGCTTGCCCTGCCCCGGCATGATTCAGACCAGCCACGGCATGATTACTGAACTGGAACTGCCCCTCGAACGCAGGATCGGTAAGCGGTCTGCGGCAGTTATCGATAAACACCTGGGCCTCAAATCAACCGGTGCCCTGCTGAACTACTTCCCGCGGCGTTACCTGAGCCGCGGAGAGCTGACGCCCATCAGCAACCTGCCGTTGGACGAGGAAGTCACGCTCATCGCCCGCGTCCTGTCCAACAGCACCCGCCAGATGCGCGCCCGCCGTGGTTCCATCACAGATGTCGTCGTCACCGATGAGGCCGGCGGAAGCGGTGTCGCGGGGACCCTGAAGGTGAGTTTCTTCAACGGGTTCCGCGCCAAGGCGGAGCTGCTGGCCGGTCGCCGGGCCATGTTTTCGGGGAAGGTAACACGCTACGGTGGGGCTCTTGGCCTGACCAACCCCGACTTCCTGTTGCTCGACGAGGACCCTGAAGCCGAAGGCTCCGTGGACCCTGCGAAGCTGGCCACCATGCCTATTCCGGTGTACCCGGCGACAGCCAAACTGACCAGTTGGTCCATTCACAAAGTGATCACTGCGCTCCTGCAGACCATGGACCTTGACGGGCTGGAGGACCCGATCCCGGCCCATCTTGCCGGGAGGGACGGTTTGCTGAGCGTCGCTGAGGCGTATCGGCTGATCCACTCGCCGGAGACCCCCAAGGACTGGCAACGGGCGCAGGAACGATTCCGATACCAGGAAGCTTTGGTCCTGCAGACTGCCTTGGCGAGAAGGCGCGCCCAGCTTGCGGCCGAGGAAGCCACAGCCAGGCGACCGCTGCCCGGGGGCCTCCTCAGCACCTTCGACCGGAACCTCCCGTTCACGCTGACTGCAGGCCAGTCCGCCGTCGGAAAGACCCTGGCCGAGGAGCTGGGCCGGGATACGCCCATGAACCGGCTCCTGCAAGGCGAAGTGGGTTCCGGCAAAACAATCGTTGCCCTGCGCGCCATGCTCCAAGTCGTGGATGCCGGAGGCCAGGCCGCGCTCCTCGCACCCACCGAGGTCCTTGCCGCCCAGCATTTCGATTCAATCCGCCGGACCCTGGGCCCACTTGCCCGCGACCAAATCTTTGGCGGGGCAGGCATGCTCGGCGGAGACTCCGGGCAGCAAGCCGTCCAGGTAACCTTGCTGACCGGTTCCATGCCCACCGCGGCACGAAAGCAGGCAATGCTTGATGCGGCGTCCGGGAATGCCGGGATCGTCATCGGCACGCATGCCCTGCTGAGTGACAAGACGAGTTTCCAGGATCTCGGCCTGATTGTGGTCGATGAGCAGCACCGCTTCGGGGTGGAGCAGCGCGATGCCCTCCGGGCAAAAGCACAACGTCCTCCCCACTTGCTGGTGATGACGGCAACTCCCATTCCGCGTACCGTCGCCATGACTGTGTTCGGTGACCTTGAGACCTCCATCCTCGACGAGCTTCCCGCCGGACGAGCCCCTATCTCCACGCATGTGGTGGGGCTCTCGGAAAACCCGGGTTGGGCTGACCGCATCTGGAAGCGGTCGCGCGAGGAAGTCGACGCGGGACACCAGGTCTATGTGGTGTGCCCCAAGATCGGATCGGACGACGACGGCGACTTCAGTCCCGGCGAATCGGAACCGAGCGAAGCGGAACTCCAGGACGAGGGCGGGGCGAGGGAGCTCGCGTCGGTGACTGCCGTCGTCGAGGGCCTCCTGCAGGAGCCGTCCCTGGCTGGTGTTCCAGTGGCACCCCTGCACGGACGGCAGGACCCGCAAATGAAGTCTGAAACCATGGCCTCATTTGCGTCCAATGAGACCAAGGTCCTGGTTTCCACCACTGTCATCGAAGTGGGCGTGGATGTCCACAATGCCACGTTGATGGTGATCCTTGATGCTGACCGTTTCGGCATTTCCCAGCTCCACCAATTGCGGGGACGTGTGGGGCGCGGCGGGCTTCCGGGCACGTGCCTGCTGGTGACCACCCTGGAGCCCGGGCATCCGAGCCGGCGCCGCCTGGAGGCGGTTGCGTCCACTACCGACGGTTTTGAATTGTCGCAGGAGGACCTCAAGCTGCGCCGTGAAGGTGACATCCTGGGGGCTTCACAGTCCGGCGGACGCTCCACTTTGAAGCTGCTCCGGGTCCTTGAGCACGAGGACATCATTGCCCGTGCAAGGGCCGACGCCCAGTCCCTGGTGGCGGACGATCCCGCGTTGGCGGACCAGCCCGCGCTTGCCGCCGCGATAGATCAGTACCTGAACCCTGAGAAGGAGGCGTTCCTTGAACGCGGTTAGAAGCCCCGGCAAAGGCCCGCAAGGAGTATGCCTGTGAGCCGCATCATCGCCGGAGTTGCCGGCGGAAACCCTCTGGCAAGCGTCCCCGGCAATGCCACCAGACCCACGACGGACCGCGTCAAGGAGGCCCTGTTTTCGCGTCTGGAATCGTTGGCGGTGATCGACGGCGCGCGGGTCCTGGATCTCTACGCGGGCTCGGGTTCACTGGGTGTCGAGAGCGCCAGCCGGGGCGCGCACAGCGTGGACCTGGTGGAGTTCGATGCCAAGGCAAGCGACGTCTGCCAACGGAACGCGGACCTGGTCAACCAGACCCTGGGGTCCAAGAAAGTTTCCGTCCACCGTTCCAAGGTGGAATCGTTCCTGGAGCGTGCAGGCGATGCTTCGGTGTGGGACCTGGTCTTCCTTGACCCGCCCTACCCCCTGGACGAACCGGCGCTGGCTGCGGTGCTCGAAAAGCTGGCACTGCACCTGGACGATGCCGCCGTTGTGGTGGTGGAGCGCAGTTCCCGCAGCCCCGAACCGTCGTGGCCGGATGCCTTGGAGTGTTTCGCCGACAAAAAGTACGGGGAGACCAAGCTGTGGTTCGCTGAACCGGCGTGAGCACTGGTTCCGTTTAGCCGGCGATCCGGTCCAGGTCCACGCCCGTCAGGACGGCAGCCGGGTGGGGGCCGCGGGCCAATAGTTCAGCTGTCCATTCCGCGGGCCATGGCGTACGTGTGCCGACCAAAATTATGTTGCCCGGATAGCGGCCTTCAAACATGCCGGCCTCCGCGAACGCAGCAACATCCGGCATGGCCTTGCGCAGCGCTGAGACCTGGCTGCGGACAAGCGTGAGCGCCGGCTCGTCGCCCACATTGACGATGAGGACGCCATCGGGAGCCAGCCGGGCTGCTGCCTCTTCATAGAACTCCCTGCAGGCGATATGGGAAGGGGCCTCGGGCCCGGAAAAGATGTCAAGGATGACGACGTCGAACCCCGCCTCGGCGGGAAGCTGCGCCAATGCGTCGCGCGCGTCGCCGATATGGGAGGTCAGCCTTGTACCGTCGGGCATCGGCAGTTTCTGGAGGACAAAGTCCAGGAGTTCACGTTCCAGTTCAACGGCGTACTGTTCGGAGCCCGGTCGGGTGGCCTGGATGTAGCGGGCCAGTGTAAGTGCTCCGGCGCCCAGATGAAGGGCCCGGATGGGGCGGCCAGGTTCTGCGGCCAGGTCCACCACGTGCCCGATCCTGCGGAGGTATTCATAGAAGATCTCACCGGGCGCCGCCAGGTTCACGTGTGACTGTTCGGCTCCGCCGATGCTCAGGATGAAGCTGCCCTCCACGAGGGGGTCTGTATCGATCGTGGCGTGCTGGCCGCTGGTGCGGAGGAAGCGGGCGGCATGGCCGGAATCCCGGGAATTCACAGGCGTTCCTTGAGCGTAGCCAGGCGCCCGGCAGCTTCTTCCAGGACGTCGATCTTCTTGCAGAAGGCAAAACGCAGGAGGCTGCGGGTGCGTTCGGCGCCTTCCGGATGACAGAAGACCGGAACAGGGATGGCAGCCACTCCGACGAGTCCGGGCAGGCGCCTGGCGAGATCAACGGAATCCCTGATGCCCAGCGGCGCGGTATCGACGTTGATGAAATACGTGCCGCTGGGGTTGAAAACGCCGAAGCCTGCGGCGCGGAGGCCTTCGGCGAGGATGTCGCGCTTTTGCCGGAGGGTATCGGCAATGCCCTGGTAAAACGCGTCGGGAAGGCCCAGGCCGACCGCGATGGCGCCCTGGAATGGCGTGCCGGAGCTGTAGGTCAGGAATTGCTTCACGGTGCGTACAGCTGCCACCAGGTGTGCCGGTCCGGTGAGCCAGCCGATCTTCCATCCGGTGAAGGAAAACGTCTTGCCGGCGGAGGAAATGGTGATGGTTCGTTCGGCGGCGCCGGGCAAGGTGGTGACCGGGATGTGCGGCACTCCGAAGGTGAGATGCTCATACACTTCGTCGCTGAGGATGATGGCGTCGTATTTGCCGGCCAATTCCACGATCCTGGCGAGGACGCTATGCGGAAATACGGCACCCGTGGGGTTGTGCGGGTTGTTCAGGAGGACAATTTTGGTTCTGCTGCTGAAGGCTTCTTCCAACGTTTCGAGGTCCGGCAGGAAATCAGGGGCCAGCAGGGGAGCGGTGACATGCTTGGCGCCGGACATCCCGATGATGGCACCGTACGAGTCGTAGAAAGGCTCGAAGGTCAGGACCTCGTCGCCGGGTTGGACGAAGGCAAGCAGCGCCGCTGCGATGGCCTCGGTTGCTCCCGTAGTGACAAGGACTTCATTGTCGGGATCCGGGTCCAGGCCGTAAAACCGTTGCTGGTGGGCCGAGACGGCCTCCCGCAATGCGGCAACCCCCTTGCCTGGCGCATACTGGTTCGCTCCTGCCGCAATGGCGGCCTGCGCTGCGTCCTTGATCTCTACGGGGCCGTCCTCGTCGGGAAAGCCCTGACCGAGGTTGATGGCTCCGGTGGACACAGCCAGTGTGGTCATTTCTTCGAAGATGGTGACTCCCAGGTCCCCGGCAGGTGAGAGCAGGTTGGCTCCCATAGCGGCCCGTTTCCAAGGTGCCGGAGCGTCGGCTGAAGTTCCAATAAGGGGAGCGCTGCTGCCTGCTGATGCCATGGCAGCCATGGTATCCCGGCGAAGCCATGGGGTAGGTTCGTCTCATGAGACGCGCGGTATGCCCTGGATCCTTTGACCCCATCCACAATGGACATCTCGAAGTCATTGCCCGGGCCGCCGGCCTGTTCGATGAAGTCATCGTTGCCGTGTCCACCAATTACGCCAAAAAGTACCGGTTCAGCCTCGAAGACCGGATGGAGATGGCACGCGAAACGTTGGCTTCCCTGCGCGGAATCATCGTGGAGCCCATGGGTGAAGGCCTGCTGGCCGAGTATTGCCGCCACAGGGGCGTTTCGGCGATCGTCAAAGGCCTGCGCTCGTCCTCGGACTTCGACTACGAGTTGCCGATGGCCACGATGAACCGCCAGTTGACCGGCGTCGAAACCGTCTTCCTGCCCGCCGAAGCGCACTACGTCCACCTGTCCTCCACCCTGATCAAGGAAGTCAATGTCCTGGGCGGGGACATCTCTGATTACGTCCCCAAATCTGTGTTGAAGCGGCTCCTTGCAGGCGAGCCGCCCACTGAAGCGCCCCGCAAGGGGTAGGCTTGTCGGGTACCTGCGCCCTCACGCAGAGTTCCCCAAGCTGAAACCAGCGTGCTTCTGTGCGCGCCCGGTGCCGGTTTGAGTCCTCAAGCGTGATCAGGCTAAGATGGTACGTCGGTCATATGTTCTACAGGAGTTCTCATTAAGCGAGATGCAAGTTCGCCCTTGGCGCTGGTAGTCAAGGACCTTGGACGCAGTCCAGGGACCATGCGGACACTCAACGAGCATGTACCTGCGCCAAGTGACCTTGGTGTGGCGCTCATTGGCGTAAAGGAAGGCTCGGATATCGAGCTGGATCTTCGTCTTGAGGCCGTACACGAAGGAATTCTGGTATCCGGATCCGCGATCGTCGAAGTAACCGGCGAGTGTGGGCGATGCCTGGATCCCCTTGCGTATGACCTTGAGGTCAATGTGCAAGAACTTTTCTTCTACGAAGGTGCTGAGCTTTCGGCCGAAGAAGACGATGAAGAGCAACGTCGAGTCGAGTACGATCTGATCGATCTTGAGCCGGTGTTGCGGGACGCAGTTGTCACTATGCTGCCGTTCCAGCCGGTGTGCCGGGAAGACTGCCAGGGTCTGTGCTCCGAATGTGGAGCGCGCCTGGAAGACGAGCCGGGGCACCACCACGAGGTCATTGACCCTCGCTGGGCTGCCCTAGCTGATCTGGCTAAGACTGACCGGCAAACCGATTAGTAAGTGTTCGTCTAAGAGAGAAATGAGATAGCCGTGGCTGTTCCCAAGCGGAAAATGTCTCGCGCAAATACACGCGCCCGCCGTGCCCAGTGGAAGGCAACTGCCCCCAACTTGGTCAAGACCATCGAAAACGGTCAGGTTACCTACAGCCTGCCGCACCAGGCAAAGGTCGTTACTGACTCTGCCGGCACCGCGCTGTTCCTTGAATACAAGGGCCGCAAGGTCGCAGACGCCTAATCTGCCGTAGAGGCTGACTAAGGATGTCTTCAACTGAAGAGCTTCTGAAGCGTCTCGGTGTCTCCATTGACACCGAGACGCTTCGTCTTGCTCTCACACATCGCTCATACGCGTATGAGAACGGCGGGATCCCCACCAACGAGCGCCTTGAGTTCCTCGGCGACTCCATCCTGGGTTTCTCCGTGACCGATTCCCTTTACCGTGAGAACCCCACGCTGCCTGAAGGCGAGCTTGCCAAGCGCCGCTCCGCCGTCGTCAGTACGCGCGCTCTGGCCGGAATCGGCCGTGAGATCGGCGTCGGCGAGTTCATCTACCTCGGCCAAGGCGAAAAGCTTACTGACGGCAAGAACAAAGCCTCCATCCTGGCTGACACCATGGAGGCGCTGATCGGTGCCACTTATCTGTCAAACGACATCGAAACCGCACGCCAGCTGGTCATGCGGCTCGTGGGACCCCTCCTGAAGGACGCAGGTGCCCTGGGCGCCGGCACGGACTGGAAGACCAGCATCCAGGAGCTCACCGCCAGCCGGCAATTGGGCGCCATCCACTATGCGGTGGAAGGCTCCGGACCGGATCACGCGCGGACTTTCGAAGCCGTACTGAACATTGGCGGAACACCCTACGGACGCGGTTCCGGTCACTCCAAGAAGGAAGCAGAGCAGGAAGCGGCCGCCGATGCCTGGCGTGCCCTGACTGCCCTGGACACGACCCCGACTGGTCCGGCGTCCGCTTGATCCATGCCTGAGCTTCCCGAAGTAGAAGTGGTGCGCCGTGGCCTTGCCCGATGGGTCAGGGGCCGGACCATCACAGCCGTCGAGGTGCTGGACCCGCGCTCCATCAGGCGCCACACCCTTGGGACCGAAGACTTCGTGGGGAATCTGGAACACGCCACGGTGCTTGACGTCGTGCGGCGGGGAAAGTTCCTGTGGATGCCTCTCTCCATGGACGGTGTGTCCGCCACCGGTGACGGGACCCTTCCCGAGGTCGCGACCCTGCCCAAGGTCGCGCTTATGGCCCATCTGGGAATGAGCGGACAACTTCTCATGCAGGATCCGGACGTGCCGGACGAAAAACACCTCAAGGTCAGGATCTCGCTGAGCCCGGTGGAGGGCATGCCGGAACAACTCAGGTTCGTGGACCAGAGGATCTTCGGCGGACTCTTCGTGACCTCCCTTGTGCCCACCCCGGACTCCGGGCCCGGAGGCCTGGGCGAGACGCCGCTGCCGGAGATCGCCGAGGAAGCCTCGCACATAGCAAGGGATCCGTTGGATCCGTGGTTCTCATTCGACGCGTTCTACCGGAACGTCAAGAAGCGGAAGACGGGCCTGAAGCGTGCCCTGCTGGACCAGGGAGTCATCTCCGGTATCGGCAACATCTACGCCGACGAGGCCCTGTGGAAGGCGCAGCTCCACTACGCACGGCCCACCGATACCTTGCGACGGGCAGACGCCGAGCGGCTCATCTCGGCCGTTAAGGATGTCATGGACGCCGCCTTGGCCGCCGGCGGGACCAGCTTCGACTCCCTCTACGTTAACGTCAACGGCGATTCCGGCTACTTCGCGCGCTCCCTCAACGCCTACGGGCGGGCCGGTGAATACTGCCTGCGTTGTGCCGGGAAGGGGCTTCAGAGTGTCATCAAACGGGAACAATTCATGAACCGTTCCTCCTACACCTGCCCGGTTTGCCAGCCCCGCCCACGGAATGGGCGCTGGTAGCGCCAAAACTGTTCCGGAATCGTGGCGTGAATGGCAGACTGTCCCCATGAAACGCTTGGTGCGGTACATCGCCATCGCACGGCCGAACGCCACCTCGTCGCAGGTGGCGTCACTTCTACCCGCCGCCCCTGAGTCCCACGCCGTAAATCCGCGGCCGGGCGGGGCTGTTCTTCCGGTCATGCCATGATGGCGCGGCGGCTGGTCATCGCAGGCATATGCCTTGCCGTGCTGATCGCCGCCGTCGCAATACTCTTTGACCAACTGGCGGTGAAGCCGGCCCCTTCGGCGCAGACGACGTCCTCGTCGTCCCCAAGCCCGGGCTCGACTGCCCCCGGGTCAACAGCTTCGGCGGGAACCACGTCGCAAGGCGCCGAGGCACCCGGCTCCGGCAGTTCGCCGTCGGATGCTTCAGCAAGCGGAGGTACTGAAAACGGTGGCGACGGCGGTTCGTCACCGTCCGCCGGCCAGCCACTGGAAGTCCTTCCCCCTGTGACGGCAACACCGACAGGGCTGCCCGCGCCAACTGCTCCCGCTCCACTGATCACCGGAGCCTTGCCGGAGCCTGGTACCGCAGCCGGTGAAATGGTGGACGGCTGGCCCGCAGGGATCCTCACCTTGCCAGCGGGCTCGACCATCGGTTCAACCTCCGTGTCGACCTCGGGCAACACGCTCCAGGTCGCAGCTGATGGCATCATCGACAAGCCCCAGGCAGAGGTGCTGGGTTCCTTCCGAGATTCCTTGGTATCGCATGGATTCTGGTCCGAAGACGCTCCAGCCGCTGACGGTGCCATGGCTGCACGGTTCGTGAGGGGCGCGGATACGGTGACCGTTTCGGTATCAACCACAGGGACAGGCAGCTCGCGCTTCCAGCTTCTGGGCAGCCTGCACACGGCGGCAGATTAGGGCACCCATGTATATTTCCCTTTCGGACCGCAGCGGCGGTAAGCGGGATAAACCGCAGGGCATGGGGACGGCACTATCCAGCGAGGTGCCGTTCCGCTTGTCTCCGGTCATCCTTTGGCTGGGCATTGTCAGTATGGTCACCGATGTTTCCTCGGAGTCGGTGTCGGCCATCCTGCCCCTGTACGTGACAGGTTTCCTGGGTTTATCCACCATCGCCTTCGGCGTCATTGACGGCATCAACCAGGGTGCCAGTGCCATCGTCAGGATCGCAGCCGGCTGGGCTGCCGACCGCACCGGCCACCCTAAGCGGATAGCTGTGGCGGGCTATGGCTTGTCCATGCTTGCCAGGATCGGATTCCTTGTCGCCGGGAGTTTTTGGGCGATCGCGGCAATCGTCACAGCCGACCGCATCGGCAAGGGCATCAGGACGGCTCCGCGTGATGCGCTGATTTCAGTCTCGGCGCAGCCGCAGCATCTGGCGAGATCGTTCGGCGTGCACCGGATGCTGGACAACATCGGCGCGGCAGCGGGTCCGTTGATCGCCTTCTTTGTGCTGTTGATGATTCCCAACGGGTTCAGCACTGTGTTCGTGGTGTCCCTGGCCTTCGCGGTGATCGGTGTCGCCGTCCTTGCCCTGGTGGTGCCCGATGTCCAGGCCAAGGCCTTGAGAGGGGCCAGCGAACGTAAGGACCGCAGGCTTTTCGCCTTTTCGTGGAGCCATTTGAAGGAACCGGGTTTGGGCAAGCTGCTGATCGCGGCAGGGCTCTTGGGCCTGGTCACGATTGGCGACGGCTTCATCTACCTGGTCCTGCAGGACAGGGATTCCTTCGCGGTCCAGTGGTTTCCCCTGCTTTTTGTTGGCACCAACGTGGTGTTTCTTGCTTTGGCCATTCCGCTGGGACGGCTGGCAGACCGCGTGGGGAAGATCCCGGTGTTCGTCGCCGGGCACGTTGCGCTGCTTGCTACGTATTTGTTGGCCGCCGCTCCTTTTGGCGGGCTTTGGGCGACGCTGGGCTGTTTGGTCCTGCTGGGTGCCTTTTACGCAGGCACTGACGGCGTCCTGGCCGCGCTGGCCAGCCAGCTGACGCCGTCGGGAAAACTCGCCACGGGAATCGCCTCCGCGCAGACTGTGGTGGCTCTGACCCGCATGCTGGCCTCGGCCGGATTCGGTGTGTTGTGGTACGCCGTTGGTGCTTCCACCGCGATGCTCTTGGCAGGGGCGCTTTTGGCCTGTGCCGTTGTGGCTGTGGTTTTCATCCTCCGAGGTGCCAAGCGCGATGTCCCGGCCGACGTGAGCGACGGAGCATGAGGGAACGCGCCTTCGGGGGAGCTGCCGCGGGGAAGGTGCGGTGGGGTGTCCTCCTGGTGGTCACTGTACTGGTCCTGGTCGCAGCGGGCGTCTACGCGGTGGGGGCCTACCAACGCTTTGAAGAAAGCCGGACGGCGGCCTCGTCCGTGGGGACCTCAGCCGGCGGACAGCTCCCCGGTGCTCCGTTCGTGCTGTTCCGGAACACCGCGTCAGGGCAGGGGTACGGGAACGCCGCAACTGTTCCGTTGTCGGATCCCGGCGGTAGCCGGGCCGTGAGCGGCCAGGAATGCGACCGGGTCTACGGCTCGCCGGAGCAGGTGGTGTGTTTGCGCACCAACCGGGGGCTGGTGACCTCTTTTGAAGCCGAGGTGTTCAACCGTAACTGGGAGCAGCAACGGGCCTGGCCGCTTCCCGGGATCCCCAGCCGGACCCGGATCAGCCCCGACGGCTCCAATATTGCCACTACGGTGTTCGTCACCGGCCACTCCTATGCGACAGCAGGATTTTCCACCGCCACCGAAATCAGCCTCCCAGGCGGTTCCACCGGCAACCTCGAGGACTTCGCCCTGCTGGTCAACGGCGAACGGTTGCAGGCTACCGACCGCAACATCTGGGGGGTGACCTTCGCACCGGACCAGGCGGATGTTTTCTATGCCACTGCGGCCGCCTCCGGACGCATCTGGCTGGTGCGGGGGAGCCTGTCAGCAAGGACTTTGACGGCTGTCCATGACAACGTGGAGTGTCCTTCGATTTCCCCGGACGGGACCCGGATCGCGTACAAGAAGAACGACGGCGGCGCGCTGGCAGCGCACTGGAACATCGCGGTTCTTGACCTCGCCAGCGGACGCGAGACCGTCCTTGCCGAAAAGCGCAGTGTGGATGACCAAATCGAGTGGCTCGATGACCGGAGCCTTCTCTATGGCTTGCCGGACGAGACAACGGACGGGGACAGCAACATCTGGAAGCTGGAAACGGAACCGGGCGCCCAACCAAGCATGTTCATTGCCCATGGTTGGTCGCCCAGCGTCGTTCGCTGACGTTGTTGCTTCAGCAGATCCCGAGCAAGCCGCAGACGAGTCCAGTCTGGGTCGGGCTGGGTGACGGACTCGGTGACGGGGTCGCTGTCGGTGACGGGGTCGGGGTCGCTGTCGCTGTTGCTGTTGGGGTTGCTGTCGGCGTGGCAGTAGGTGATGGTGACGGCGCCGCCTGCTGCTGGGCTGGAGCTGCGGTGGAGTACACCACATCCACGAAGTAGTTCGTGGCGTTCCAGGAACTGGTGGGCATCACGCCGCCTGAGCCGTACCGGTAGCGTCCGTTGTTGGGGCCCGAGGCCGTGAACACTCCGCTCGTCCATGTCTGGTTAAAGAATCCCTGCGTTGAGGAGTAGCGGCCGTTTGGCGCCCGGTAGGAGACCACATAGGTCTGTCCGGTAGACAAGGCAACCGGGGTTGCCAAGGTGGCGGTTTGCCAGCCGGTGGCCGTTTCGTTGGTGAAGGTCACCTGTGCCAGCCTGGTGCCTGCGGCGTTCCACAGCGAACCAACATGGGTGCCTGTGTTCCCGGTTCCCTTGTAGAAGCGGATCCCTGTGACGTTCCCCGCCTGGGACACCGTGAAGGCAGTTCCGAGCTCCACCGAAAGCGGGTCGGAGTTGGCGGCAACCTGGGGAAGCAACGAACCGAAGATCGTCGATTGCTGGACCGCTGCCGCCGCCGTGGTGAACTGCCAGGTGGTCGGGGGCAGGGATTGCCCCTGCGGGGTGGCCACGCCCGAGACGTTGGCGGATATCTGGGTGTTGGCGGGAAGGGCGGCCGTCGGCGTGAACGTGATGGTGCGGGCGTCAGCTGACAGTGCTGCCGTTCCTGCGACAGAGGATCCGTTCGCGGTCAAAGTGAACGTGGCGCCCGGATTGATGGCGGTGGAGAACGTGATGGATGGTTTCACGTCCGTGGGAATGGCGGTGGCTCCTGGAGCGGGCACCTGGGCACTGATGGACAGGGGAGGTGCGGCTACGGTGAAGACCAGGTCCACCAGGTAGCTGGCCGTGGACGCCGTACTCGGGAAGTCACTGGTGTAGGAGTACGCCCCCGAATCCGGCTGGGTCTTCAGCGGTCCCCTCGTGAAGCCTTCACCGAAGCCACCGGAGGTGTAGGAGTACTTGCCTGTGGGCGTCTTGTAGGCAGCTACATACTCGGTGTCCGCCTGGATGTTCACGGGCTGGCTGAACGTAGCAGTCTGCCAGCCGGTACTGGATTCGTTCGTGAACGTCACGGTCGCCAGGACCTGGCCGCCCACCGTGTAGAGGTATCCGGTGTGGGTCCCGGTGTTGCCGGCCGACTTGTAGAAGCGCACACCGGTCACCTGGCCCGCAGTGTCGCTGGTGAAGCGGACACCCAAGGTCAAGGGCACGCCATCATCTACTTCGAGGGTCGTTGGCGTCACCGTGTCCTCGTACAGGGTGCACGGGCACGAACCGGGTGTGCCCGCGGCCTGTACTGTGGTGAACTGCCACGTCCCACCGGATGACATTGGTTGTCCGGAAACAGCCGTAGCAGTCACGGTGGCCGTGTAGGAAGTAGCCGCCGCCAAAGGTGCCGAGGGCGTGAAGGTCACCTTGCGGGTGTTGCTGTCATAGACAGTGGTCCCGGCAACGGCGGCACCTGCGGCCGTCTTGAGTGACAGAGCGACGCTTGAGGACACGGCTGCTTCCGAAAGAACCGCGCTGACCGTTGTGTTGAGCGGAACGCTCGAGGCGTTCGGAATGGGGGAGTGGCCACCAACGGTGAACGGAGGCGCCGAGACCACCACCACTACGTCCACCAGGTAACTGGTGGAGGACCTCGAAGCAGGGAAGTCCCCGCTGTAGCTGTAGGCCCCCGCGTCCGACACAGTCCGCAACGGTCCAACGCTCAGTCCGGCCCCAAAGCCATTGGCGGTTGCCGAATATGCGCCCGTGGTTGACTTGTAGCTAGCTATGTACTCGGTATTGGCAGCCATTTGGACCGGCTGGCTGAACATGGCCGTCTGCCACCCGGAACTGCTCTCATTGGCAAAGGTGACCGTTGCCAGCTGCTGCCCGCCCGCTGTGTAGAGCGCGCCTGTATGGGTGCCGGTGTTGCCGGCTGACTTGTAGAAGCGGACCCCGGTCACCTGACCGGCGGAGACACTGGTGAACCGTACTCCCAAGGTCAGCGGGACTCCGTCCTGGATTTCCGCGATGCCGGGAGTGACGGAGTCGTCATAGAGGCTGCACGGGCACGATCCCGGCACGGACGCCGTGGCAGCGGTGGTGAAGGTCCACGTGCCGCCCGAGGTGACCTGGCCTCCCGTGCTGTCAGTGCCTGACAACGTTGCCGTGTACACGGTGCTGAAGGCCAGCTGGGATGCCGGAGTGAACGTTGCCTTGCGCGTGGTCGCGTCATAGCTCGTAGTGCCCGTTACCGTTCCGGCAGAAGACTTCAGGACCAGCTGGACGCTGGCTGGGGTCACTGGCTTGGAGAAGGAGGCGCTGACCTTGGTGGTCACGGGGACGCTGGACGATGACGGAATGGGGGACTGCCCGGACACCGTCAGCGGCGAAGTATCCACGGTGCTGAAAACTGCATCAACGAAGTAGTTGCCACCGTTGAAACTGGTGGTCGGGAAGCCTTGCGAGGTGTTGTACACGCCCGCAGGCTCCGCCCCGAAACCACCGGTGACCTTCAACGGCGGATCATTGAATCCAAAGCTCGCCCACTGGTAGTCCTTGGTGGCATAGTGCCCCCTGGGTGCCCAGTACGAGACCGTGTACTTTTGGCCCGCGGAAACGGCTACCGGCTGGCTGAACAGCACGCTCTGCCAGCCCGAGGCGGTTTCATTGGCAAAAGTGGCGGTAGCCAGGCGGGTGCCGGTGGAGCTCCACAACGAACCCGTGTGGGTTCCGGTATTGGCCGAGCTCTTGTAGAACCGGACCCCCGTCACGAAGCCATTCACTGAGGGCGTGAACCGCAGGCCCATTTCGTAGGCTCCGCCGTCTCCGGAGTCGGTGATGGCAGGGACAGTTTGGCCAAAGACGCTGTAGGGTCCGGTGAGGCCAAGGTTCCTCGTAGCCACGGCTCCGATGTTGGCGCTGTCATCCACGGCCCGAACCTGGATCGCGGCGGTGTCCAGGCCCTTCTGGATGTAGGTGTAGGTCCAGGAAGCCTTGCCCTGGGCCGGGTGCCAGGTAGTACCGCCGTCGGTGGAAACCTCGACGCCGGCCACAACACCGCCGGTGTCCGTGGCAGTTCCGGTGACCGTCACGCTGCTTCCGTGCGCGATGGTTGCGCCGTTGGCTGGAGCGGTGATGGTCGCCGTGGGGCCGGTCAGATCCGAGCTCGCGCTCGCAGCAACAAGCCCGGCCGCGCGGGTTGCCGGCTGAACGCCCATGTCCGCAAACAAGTTCACTTGAGCCTGCCGCATGCGCATATCGGCAGCGGCGCCGTCGCCGTCGTGCTCCTGATCCAGGCCCCAGGTCCACTGGACGCTGCCGGCCGAGAAGACAAGAGCCCCGCTGGCCGCCCGGTACAGGGTGATGTGATGCGTGGTTGTGCCGGGCTTGACCGTATTTCCGTAATCCTGGAGGTACTCGCTGACGCTGCCGACTGTTGTGGACAGCTGGATCAGACCTGACGGCCGGAAACCGTTATCGAGGTCCTCGTCGGATTCATAGCCCACTGTGTGCGGCGCCAAGGCAGCAGTGGCACCTGCGGGCAGGGAAGCCAGTGAGGTATTGCGCCACAACCGCGACTTTCCTTCAGCGGCTGACACCGTCACTGGAAGGTCGGTGTAGTTGGACATATACAGCGTGCCCGTCAATCCGTTTTCGGGCAGACCACCGCCATTGGCCTGGGATGCGTAGCGCGGATCCCGCCATGTTCCGGTCCATTGGCTGGTGGGGTCGATCTTTCCGTTGCTCCACGTCTCCTTGTAGCAGGTCAAGGTGCGGCCCGCGGCGCCGTCCACGGAGGAGGGCTCGAACCGCGTACGCCAGTACATTTCATTGCCCGAAAGGAACTGGAGGTTGACGCCCGCGTCGCGGGCCGCAGTAACATTGGCCCTTTGGGGGCCGGACCAGTATTCGTCGTGGCCGACGGAAAGAAATACCTTGTGGTTCAGCAGCTCCGCACCATTGCGGTCAACGTCAAGGCCGCTGACGTAGCTGACGTCATAGCCGTTTTGTTCCAGGAACCGCACCATCGGATATTCGTTGGCGAAGTAGAAGTCCCGGCCTCCGATGCCGCCCCGGGTGTTCACGGGGCGGTTGTAGCTCACTTTGTAGGCGCGCCCGTTGACGGCCCCCTGGTAGAAGTCGGCGCCGCCATACGTGTTGTAGGCCTGCCAGGTCTGGTCCGCTGTTTGGAAAACGATCGATGAACGGTTTCCGTCGTTCCTGACGATGAAGGTGATGTGGCTCTGGCCGCCCGTATCCGGTCGAGTGAGAAGGGCGATATAGACCCCTGAGACCGCGGTCGCAGGTACCTGCCAGGTGGCCGAAACAGCCCAGGTACCGCAGTCATAGAGTTCGGTCGTCAGATCGTTCCTGCATGCGGGCTGCGTCTGGCGCAGGACCGATGGAGTGACGTCGGCAATCTTCCGTGCACCGTTGCCTCCATACCAGCCCGTGCGGTAGATCGCGATGGTGTAGCTGGGGGCCTTCGTGTCGATCTTGAAGCGGATGGGTTGTCCGGCGTTGACGCTGATCTCGGTGGAGAAACCCTGGATTGTGTCATCCCCGGCCCCGTCAATGTCCCATTCCGAGGGCGGGCTGCCCGGTTTGGAATTCTCACACGCCACAGCGTTCACTATGGGGTCGCAGGGGCCTGCCGCCACAGCCGCGGGGGCGGTCAGGGGCAGCAACGCTGCCACCATTGCCAGCACCAAAGTGAAGAGCAGCCCCTTGAGGGCCCGCTGAGGTGGGGTTACTGAAGGACCGGGCATGAGAACTCCTGGAGTGGTACGCCAATTGCTACGACGGGTCTGCGTCTTCACGCAGCCCCTGCTTGCCGCTCCCCAGCCAGGGTCAAACCAAGATCTTCAGTTATTGAAACCACGGTGCCTTGTGGACAGGCGTTCCTACTACGGGACCGGATCCAGCCAAAGCCGAACAGAAGTTCAAGCCGAGGCCGGATCACCGGAACGAATCCACCAAGTAACCCTTGGCAGGAGTGTAGGGGTGCGGCATCCCTGCCGCAAGGCTTTCCCGCTGCAGATCCGCGGATTTCACGTAAACGGCAGTAGATTTAGGGGGACACAAACACCCGGGCCACCCAGGAGAACCGAAGCGCCTTGCATTTGAAAAGTTTGACCGTCCGCGGATTCAAGTCGTTTGCGTCGGCCACGACGTTCGACTTCGAGCCCGGCGTCACTGCCGTCGTCGGTCCCAATGGATCCGGCAAATCCAACGTGGTGGATGCGCTGGCCTGGGTCATGGGCGAGCAGGGCGCAAAAACACTGCGCGGCGGAAAAATGGAAGACGTCATCTTCGCCGGAACCTCGGGCCGCCCGCCACTTGGCCGGGCCCATGTGTCGTTGACCATCGACAACGCGGACAACGCGCTTCCCATCGAGTACAGCGAAGTAACCATTTCCCGCACCCTCTTTCGCACCGGTGGTTCCGAATACGCCATCAACGGTGCGCCGTGCCGGCTGCTGGACATCCAGGAACTCCTCTCGGATTCCGGTCTCGGCCGGGAAATGCACGTGATCGTTGGCCAAGGCCAGCTGGACCGCGTGCTGCACGCTACGCCCGAAGACCGCCGGGGCTTCATCGAAGAAGCCGCGGGCATCCTCAAGCACCGGCGGCGCAAAGAAAAAACAGTGCGCAAGCTGGAGGCCATGCAGGCCAACCTGGCACGGCTCAGTGACCTCACCGCCGAAATCCGTCGACAACTGACCCCCTTGGGGAAACAGGCCGAAATCGCCCGCCGCGCACAAACCGTCCAGTTCGACGTACGCGACGCCCGCGCCCGTCTCCTTGCCGACGACCTCGTACAACTGACAACCACCCTGGAACAGGACGTCGCCGACGAAGCCGCGCTCAAGGAACGCCGCCAGGTAGTCGAAGCCGGGCTGGGCGTGGGACGGCGACGGCAAGCAGAGCTGGAACAGCACGCCGCAGAAGCAACTCCCCGCCTCAACGCCGCCCGCGATACCTGGTACCAGCTCTCCGCCGGCAGGGAGCGTCTGCGTTCGCTGGGTTCGCTGGCCGCTGAACGGCGGCGCCTGCTGGGCTCCTCCGAAACCGCACCCGAATCGGGGCGCGATCCGGAACACCTCGAGCGCCAGGCCGCCAGGGTCCGCGAGGAACAAGCAGCCCTGGAACACGACATCCTGGCAAAACAGGCCGCACTGCTTGAAGCCACCGTCGCCAAGGACGCAGCCGAAGCACTCGCAGCCGCCGAAGACAAACGCCTCACAGTCATGTTGCGAGCTGCAGCCGACCGCCGCGAGGGGCTTGCCCGTCTCGCCGGCCAGCTTGCTGCCGCACGGTCCCGGGCAGAGGCAGCCGAGGCCGAGCGCGGCAGGTTGCGGGAGTCGCAGGGGGCCGGAGATGAGCGGCGTAGAAAGGCGCAAAGCGAGTTCGCCGCCCTTGAAGCGCAAGTAGCCGGCGTCGAGGACGGCGAGGAAAGCCTGGATGCCGAATACGAGGAAGCAAGCGCGGCGCTGGACGGAGTACTTGCTGAAATTGAGGAACTCAAGGCTTCCGAGCGGGAGGCAGTCCGTGAGCGGGACGCCCTGACGGCCCGGCGGGATGCGCTTCAGCTCGGACTCAACCGCAAAGATGGCTCCGGGCACCTGCTGACGACCGAAGGAGTACTCGGTCCGCTGGCGGGTTTGATCAGCATCGAGCCCGGCTGCGAGGCCGCCATTGCCGCGGCCCTGGGCAGCGCCTCGGATGCCCTGGTGGTTGCCGGTGCCGACGCCGCCGTTGCGGCCTTGGGTCTGTTGAAGAAGGACGACGCCGGTCGTGCGGCGTTGCTCTTGGCCGGCGGTTTCGCCGAAGAAGGCGACGCCCGGACCGCCGTCGAACTGCCTGCGGGATGCCGCCGGGCTGTCGACGTCGTAAAAATAGCCGACCCGGCGGGCCACGGTGCCCTCGGACTCCTGGCCAATACCGTCGTGGTCGATGACCTCCGCACGGCGGCGGCGCTGGTCGCGGACTACCCTGAAGTGAAGGCAGTCACCACCGACGGTGACGTTTTTACCGCCGTGACCGTCCTTGGCGGCTCAGCCACCGCACCATCGCTTCTTGAAGTCCAGGCCGCAGTGGACGACGCCGATGCCCGCCTTCATGAGGTCACCGCCCGGCTGGAGCGTGGCCGTTTCGCCCTCGCCGGGGCCCAGGCCCGCCGCGCCGAAGCGCAGGACCGTGCCGATGCCGCACTGGAAAGACTGCATGAGTCCGACGCGCGGCTTGCTGCTGTCGCCGAACGCCTGGGCCACCTGAATTCTGTTCTGCGCAGCGCAGTGGGCGAAAGCGATCGTCTGGCGGCCTCCATGGCCAAGGCTGAAGCAAATATTGCGGAGGCGCAGCTGGATCTGGAAGTTGCTGCCGAGCGCCTTGCTGCCGCCCAGGAAGTCCCTGACGAGGAACCCTCCACCGACCAGCGGGATGAACTTGCCGCTGAGGCGAGGACGGCCCGCGCCCTGGAGACGGAAGCCCGGCTGGCGCTTCGCACTGCCGAAGAGCAACTTGGCGCGGTCAGCAACCGGGCTGCCTCCCTGGAGCGGGCTGCAGCCACCGAACGCCGTGCGCGTGAGGAGGCTGCACGACGGGCCCAGCGTCGCAGGGCACAGGCCCAGCGTGCTGCCGCTGTTGTTTCGGCGGTCGAACAGACTCTGCGCTACGTGGACGTCTCGGTGGAGGTGGCTGCCGATGAACGGGACCAGGCCGAGCAGAAACGCGAACTCCTTGAAAAAGAGCTTTCGGACGTCCGCTCGGGCAACGAGGCCCTGGCACGCGAGCTTGCCGAACTGACCGATTCGGTGCATCGGGATGAGATGGCACGGACACAACAGCGGCTGCGGATCGAGGCCTTGGAAAGCCGGGCAATCGAGGAACTGGGACTTTCCGCTGAGCAGCTCATTGCCGACTACGGCCCGGACCGGCCGGTTCCGCTTCCCGCCGGATCCACCACGGACAAATGGGCCGAACTGCGGGCCCCCGTCGACGAAAACGGCGAACCTGTGGTGGAAGGTGTTCCCTTTGTCCGGGCGGAGCAGGAGAAGCGGCTGAAGAAGGCCGAGCGCGAGCTGGCAGCCCTGGGCAAAGTGAACCCGCTGGCGCTCGAGGAGTTTGCAGCCCTGGAAGAGCGGCACCAGTTCCTGAGCTCGCAGTTGGAAGATCTCAAGTCCAGCCGGAAAGACCTGCTGGACATCATCAAAGAGGTGGACAAACGCGTCCAGCAGGTCTTCACGGAAGCTTTCGCGGACACCTCAGCCCAGTTCGACCACGTCTTTGCCAGGCTCTTCCCCGGTGGCGAGGGAAAGCTGGTTCTTACTGATCCGGATGACATGTTGACCACGGGCATCGAGGTAGAGGCCCGTCCCGCCGGGAAGAAGATCAAGAGGCTTTCACTGCTTTCAGGTGGTGAGCGCTCCCTGACTGCTGTCGCACTGCTGGTTGCCATCTTCAAGGCGAGGCCTTCACCGTTCTATGTCATGGACGAAGTCGAAGCGGCGCTGGATGACACCAACCTGGGCCGGCTCATCACCATCTTTGAAGAATTGCGGGAGTCCAGCCAGCTCATCGTGATCACCCACCAAAAGCGCACCATGGAAGTGGCCGATGCCCTCTACGGTGTGACGATGCGCGGTGATGGCGTGTCAACCGTCATCAGCCAGAGGCTCGGTGCCGGGGCTTAGCTTTATGAGAAGGTAGGGGAGTGAACGATTTCCTACCCATAATTCTGTCCATTCTCGCTGCGCTCGTAGTGGTCGGCGGACTCGTGCCGGTATTGATGAAGGCCCGCAAATCGGGCGCAAAATACCCCGGAACGCGAGATGCGAACGATCCTTTGCAGTCGTCGGCAGCAGGCGGCGGAACCCTTGTGGAGGACCGCCCGGATGCGGCTAAGGCACCGGCCCCGACCTTTGACGGAACAGTCGAAGGCACGGATGTTCCGGACGACGCCGCAGGGCTCGAAACCATCGCCATCGACACCCCGGCGCCGGTCGAAGGGCGCCTGACCCGCCTGCGCGCCCGCCTGGTCAAGTCCAACAACATCCTCGGCAAGGGCCTGCTGGCCTTGCTGTCCGGCGACAAGATCGACGAGAACGTCTGGGATGAGGTGGAGGAAACCCTTCTCCTGGCCGATCTCGGCACCGAGCCCACCATGCAGTTGGTTGATGCATTGCGTGAGCGTGTCAAAGTCCTGGGCACCCGCAGCCCCGAAGACGTCAAGGCGATGCTCAGGGAAGAGCTCATCAAGCTGGTTGATCCCGGGATGGACCGTTCACTGAACGTCGAACGCAAAGGCGACCGTCCCGCCGTCGTGCTTGTTGTCGGTGTGAACGGCGTCGGCAAGACCACCACCGTGGGCAAGCTGGCGCGTGTCCTGGTGGCCGAAGACAAGGACGTGCTGCTTGGTGCTGCTGACACCTTCCGTGCCGCCGCGGCTGAGCAGTTGGCCACGTGGGGACAGCGCGTGGGTGTGCCCACGGTCAAGTCCGACATCGACGGCGCGGACCCTGCCTCGGTTGCCTACGAGGCCGTGAAGGCAGGCATCGACCAGGAGGTCGATGTTGTCATGGTGGACACGGCAGGACGCCTGCAAAACAAGACCGGCCTCATGGATGAGCTGGGCAAGGTGAAGCGGGTCATCGAGAAGCTGGCGGAGGTGGACGAGGTCCTGCTGGTACTGGACGCCACTACCGGCCAGAACGGACTCAACCAGGCACGGGTTTTTGCTGAAGTGGTCAACATCACCGGCATCGTGCTGACCAAGCTCGACGGCACGGCCAAGGGCGGCATCGTTGTCGCCATCCAGAAGTCCCTCGGCGTTCCGGTGAAGCTGATCGGCCTGGGTGAAGGCCCGGACGACCTTGCACCCTTCGAAGCGGAAAGTTTCGTTGACGCACTGCTCAACTAAACAGCGAAATAGCTGAAGAGCTCCAGCCAAACAGAACTCCCACTGGACTGGCCGGCAGCAGTGGTTGACTCGAAACCGGGCAACCTCGGCCGCCGGTCAGTTCCTGGGTGTAAGGGGTTCCCTTGCGGGCAGCCACGCTGCCGCGGTGAGCAACAGCACCGCACCCGTCAGGCCGAACGCCCAGCCATAGCCCAAGCGGTCGGCGATCAGGCCGGCAACCACCGGGCCGATGATTGCGCCAGTATCGGCAGCCATCTGGAAGACGGCAAGCACCTTGCCGCCCGAGCGTCCCCTTCCAATGACATCGGCGACGGCGGCCTGCTGCGCCGGCCCCAGCAAGCCGGAGCCGAAGCCTGCTATGGCGGAGGCGATGAAGAAGGCAGCCAGATCCGTGGTGAGGCCGATGAGCCCTGTGGCCAGTCCAGTGATGACCAGGCCCGGGATCAGCAGGCGTTTTCGTCCCCAGGCATCTGCCAGGCGGCCGGAGAACGTCAGGGCAAGGGCATTTCCGACGGCGAACACGGCCAGTGCCCACGCAGCGGTTTCCGGACGTGAATCCAGGACGGCCACAGCAAAGAGCGGAATGGTAGCCATGCGGACGCCGAACGTCACCCAGCCGTTGCCGAAGCTGGAAAAAACCGCGGCGCGGTAGGCGGAGTCGGACAGCGCCTCTTTCAAAGCCATTGCGGGTGCCGGTCCCGCCTCCTGGGCGGCATTGCCGTCACCTCGGAGCATTGTCCGGACCACCAGGGCAGCAACAAGGAGCGCTCCGGCATAGGCCAGGAAGGGAACCCTCAGCCCGAAACCTGCCAGCAAGCCACCCACCACCGGCCCTAGGACGCTGCCAATCAGGAACGCCGAAGCATAGGCGCCGGATACCCTGCCACGCCGTTCCGGCGGTGCGAGCCGGATGAGCAGACCCATGGCCGCAACGGTAAACATCACCGAGCCGGCCCCGCCGAGTCCGCGGAAGATCAGCAGCTGCCAGTAGTCCTGGGCAAACGCGCAGGCCGCAGTGGAAACGGCAACGATCAAAAGGCCGGAGACGTACACGTTCCGTTCCCCGAACCGTCCGATTAAGGCCCCGCCCGCCGGTGCGAAGACCAGCCGCATGAAAGCGAAGATGCTCACGATCACGGCAGCCGCGGTGGCACCAACGTCGAAGGTCGTGGCGAATTGCGGCAGAACGGGAGCGACCAGCCCGAATCCCAAGGCGATCAGGAAGGCGGCAGCCAACATCACCTTGATGTCCCGAGGCAAGGGCGCCTTTTCCTGCCGGATCCTTGGAACTTTGGTGGATCGGGACGACTGGGTCATTCGGGGCTGGTCCTTCTGGTGGGTTTTTGGCACTTCTGCGCTGCGACGGGGTTGAGCTGGGCAATTCCTGTGAAGTCTGACGCCTGAAACATATCCGTAACATCGGAGATATGCACCATTTACGTTGGGGAGGTTGTTGTAACCGGCCCGCAATATAAATCCAGCGCAGGTGAAACACGGCGGCACAAAACTCTTAAGCAGGACGCAAAAGGCGTCAGGACAGCGGTTGAACCGCAGATCTAGCAAGAGAGGAACGTGCACCATGGAACTTACCGCAGGTCACGTATGGGTCATGGTGGCGGCGGCGCTTGTGCTGTTCATGACACCTGGTCTGGCATTTTTCTACGGCGGCATGACACGCGCCAAAGCAGCCCTGAACATGATGATGATGAGCTTCATCTCCATCGGTATCGTCGGTGTTGTATGGGTGCTGTGGGGCTCGTCAATGAGCTCCGGCGAAGGATTCCTGGAAATCGTCGGAAACCCGTTCGCCACCTTCGGCCTCGAAGGTATCAGTACACCCGACGGTCTGATCAAGGTCGGCTACGCTGCAACCTTCGCCATCATCACGGTGGCCCTCATCAGTGGTGCGATTGCGGACCGCGCCAAGTTTGGCGCCTGGAGCCTCTTCGTGCCCGTCTGGGTCACGCTCGTCTACGCCCCCTTGGCCTACATGGTGTGGGGTGGAGGACTGTTTGGTCCTGAAGGCGAGATCGGAAAGGCTCTTGGCCCGGCCATCGACTTCGCCGGCGGCACAGTGGTGCACATCAATGCCGGTGTTGCTGCGCTTGTTCTCGTCCTCATCATTGGCAACCGTCGGGGCTTCGGCAAGGATCCGAACCACCGCCCGCACAACATCCCGTTCGTCATGCTGGGTGCGGCAATCCTGTGGTTCGGCTGGTTCGGCTTCAACGGCGGTGCAGCAGCCTCGGCTGAGCAGGCCGGCCTGATCTGGATCAACACCCTCGCCGCTCCTGCCGCTGCCATGATTGGTTGGCTCGTCACCGAACGGATCCGCGATGGCCACCCGACCTCGCTCGGCGCAGCATCCGGTGTGGTTGCCGGCCTGGTTGCCATCACTCCGGCATGTGCAAACGTGAGCCCCGTAGGTGCCCTCGGCCTCGGTGTGGTTGCCGGTGTTGCCTCCGCCCTTGCCGTAGGCCTGAAGTTCCGCTGGGGCTTCGATGACTCCCTTGATGTGGTCGGCGTGCACTTGGTGTCCGGCATCATCGGTACCGTGGCAATCGGCTTCATCGCGACTCCGAGCGAAGGCGTCACGGCCGGCGGCCTGTTCTACGGTGGCGGTTTCACCCAACTGTGGGCACAGCTCGCAGCAGCCGGTGTAGCCATTGTCTTCTCGGCCATCATGACCGCCATCATCGCCTTCGCCATCCACAAGACCATGGGCTTCCGGGTCTCCACCGAACAGGAGAGCGTCGGCGTCGATCTCAGCCTTCACGCTGAGACGGCCTACGAGTTCGGCGTCAACGGCCACGGTGGCAGCTTCCAGCCGCTGCACGAGGCCATGACCGGCAAGTCGGAAAGCACCGCAACCAAGGCACCCGCAGAGGGCAAGGAGAGTGTCCAGGCATGAAGCTCATCACAGCGATCGTTCGTCCCGAAAAGCTTGAAGCGGTCCGTGAAGGCCTCGAAGCCTACGGAGTCCAGGGCCTGACGGTCAGCGCGGCCAGTGGTTATGGCCGGCAGCGCGGCTATACCGAGGTATACCGCGGAGCTGAGTACAACGTGGACCTGCTGCCCAAGATCCGGATCGAGGTTCTCGCGACCGACGAACAGGCGGACGACATCCTCGATGTCCTCATCGCAAGCTCGAACACCGGTCGTGCCGGTGACGGCAAGGTGTGGACGGTGGACGTTTACGAAGCCGTCCGGGTTCGCACCGGCGAACGGGGCGCGGCCGCAATCTAGGACACAGCTGCAAAGCCCGGACGGAATACAGTCCAGGACATGCAACAAGCGGGCCGGGTACCAGTCAAGGTACCCGGCCCGCTGTGCGTTGCAGCTGGCTTTAGTCCTCGACGGCGGTGGGCCACGCTGCGGGGCCGGTGCTCCCGGCGTCGTATTCTTCCAGCGGCACCTCGCCGTCCGCCCAGGCCTGCAGGACCGGCTCGATGATCCGCCAGCAGTCTTCGGCGGTGTCGCCGCGGACGGACAGCAGGGGATCGCCGGTGAGGATTCCTTCCAGGACTTCACCGTAGGGCAGCATTCCCGCTGCGCTCAGTTCTGCCATGAGGGTCGCGCGGTCCAGCGTGAAGATGTTTCCGGGCCCGTTGACATCGACATGGAGCTCCAAGGTGTCCGGCCCGAAACCAATCCGTAGTTGGTTGGGGGAGTCCACCCCCGTAAAGCCCACCGGCAGCTGGGGAACCGGCCGGAAGGTGATGACAGCTTCCTTCCGGCGTTCTCCCATGGCTTTTCCGGACCGGAGGATGAACGGGACGCCCTTCCACCGCCAGTTATCAATGTCCACCTGGACTTCGGCCAGGGTTTCGGTGTTTCGGCCGGGATCCACGCCTTGTTCAGCGGCGTAGTCGGGGACTGTACGTTCGCCGAGGGTTCCGGCGGTGTACCTGGCCCGCCGTGTGGAGGCCTCGAAGGGGGCTTTGATGCTGCTGGCGCGCAGCACGGTTGCCACAGCGTCACGGAGATCGCGTTCTTCGATGGTGGCCGGGGCATCGATGGCCAGGAAAGCCATGATGTGCAGGAGATGGCTTTGGATCATGTCACGCAGGGCGCCGGCAGCGTCGTAGTAACGCGCCCGTCCTTCGAGGGCCAGGTCTTCGTCGAAGACGATTTCCACCTTTTCGACGTGCTCACGGTTCCAGACGGGTTCCAGGAATCTGTTGGCGAAGCGTAGGCCCAGGATATTCAGGACTGTCGCCTTGCCCAGGAAGTGGTCCACGCGGTGGATGTGGTCCTCGGGCACCAGGGCCGCCAGGGTCTTGTTCAATTCACGCGCTGATTCAGTGCCCGAGCCGAAGGGCTTCTCCATCACCAGGCGCGTGCCGTCCGGCACCTGCTCACGCCGCAGTATTTCGCAGGCCTTCTGGCTGACGTGCGGAGGCAGTGCAAAGTACACGGCGACCGGCCCCTCCAGCTGCGCCAGCAGTTCGGCCAAGGGGCCATCCGCTGTCACATCCACCTGGTGGTATTCGGTACTTTCGGCAACTGCGGCCAAAGCCGCGCGTCCGGCAGTATCGGCGGACTCCGACGCCGCCTCGAAGGCGCCCTTGACCCGTTCCTGCCATTGATCCGGTGACCACGGGTCCGAACCGGCGCCCACCAGCCTCAGTCCGGGGGCACGGCCGGCAGCCAGGAGTCCGGCTAGTCCGGGTAGGAGCAGCCTGCCTGTCAGGTCCCCGGACGCGCCGAGGATGAGCAACGTTTTTACAGTTGTTTTACTGGTCACTGTGCCAGCATGCCACCTTGCCAGCGTGACTTGGTACCCTAGATAGTCGAGTCCCGTGGTTAACGCCGGACCGGCCACCATTCGTAGACCATCGAAAGAAGTGCGCGGCGCGTGTTCAATTCACTCTCTGACCGGTTGACAGCAACCTTCAAGAACCTCCGTGGCAAGGGCCGCCTCACCGAGGCTGACGTCGATGCCACCGTCCGGGAGATCCGCCGTGCCCTCCTGGACGCGGACGTCGCAGTGTCCGTGGTCCGCGAGTTCACAGGCCGCATCCGTGAACGCGCCCTGGGTGCCGAGGTTTCGGGAGCGCTGAACCCGAGCCAGCAGATCGTCAAGATCGTCAATGAGGAACTCAAAGAGATCCTCGGCGGCGAGACCCGCCGCATACGCCTGGCCAAAACCGGCCCCACCATCATCATGCTGGCCGGCCTTCAGGGTGCCGGTAAGACCACCCTCGCAGGCAAGCTCTCCAAGTGGCTCAAGGCCCAGGGCCACAGCCCCATGCTGGTGGCGTGCGACCTTCAGCGCCCCAACGCAGTGACCCAGCTCCAGGTAGTTGGCCAGCGCGCCGGTGTCCCGGTGTTCGCCCCGCACCCGGGTGCCACCTCCGAACTTGAGCACCCCGCCGGTGACCCGGTTGCGGTAGCCAAGGCCGGCGTCGAGGAAGCCCGCCAGAAGCTTCACGACGTCGTGATCGTGGACACCGCCGGCCGCCTCGGCGTGGACGCCGAGATGATGGACCAGGCCCGTCGCATCCGCCAGGCGATCATTCCCAACGAAGTCCTTTTTGTCATCGACTCCATGATCGGCCAGGACGCCGTCAACACGGCGATGGCGTTCGATGAAGGCGTCAACTTCACCGGCATCGTGCTTTCGAAGCTCGACGGCGACGCCCGCGGTGGTGCCGCACTTTCCGTTGCGTCGGTCACCGGTAAGCCGGTCATGTTCGCGTCAACGGGCGAAGGCCTTGACGATTTCGAACTCTTCCACCCGGACCGGATGGCTTCCCGCATCCTGGACATGGGTGACGTACTTACCCTGATCGAACAGGCTGAGAAGGCGTGGGACAAGGACGAAGCAGCCCGGATGGCGAAGAAATTCGCCGACCAGGAAGACTTCACCCTTGACGACTTCCTGGCCCAGATGCAGCAGATCCGCAACATGGGCTCCATGAAGAAGATGCTCATGATGATGCCGGGTGCGCAGAACATCCGCCAGCAGCTTGAGAACTTCGACGAAAAAGAGATCGACCGCGTCGAAGCGATCGTCCGTTCCATGACCCCGCACGAGCGTGTGGCTCCCAAGATCATCAACGGCTCACGCCGCGCCCGTATCGCCAAGGGTTCAGGTGTCCATGTTTCCGAGGTCAACGGCCTGCTGGAGCGTTTCGCCCAGGCCCAGAAGATGATGAAGAAGCTGGCCCAGGGCGGCGGCATGCCGGGCATGCCCGGAATGCCCGGCCTCGGTGGTCCCGGTGGAGGACGAAAGAACGGGAAGAACGCGCCCAAGAAGAAGGCACGGTCGGGCAACCCGGCCAAGGCTGCCCAGGAACTGCGTGACGCAGAGGCCAAGCGGGCCAATGCGGCCTCGGCAGCTCCCACAGGCGCGGCCTTCGGCCAGGGCGCAGCGGACTTCGACCCGTCCTCGCTCAACCTTCCCAAGGGTTTCGACAAGTTCCTCGGTAAATAACCGTGCCGACATCCCGGCCCCGCGTCGGAGCCGGGATGTCAGAGCCGGGATGTCAGAGCCGTCGAATAGGCTGAACCAATGCATAAGCAGCGCGTAGTCTTCCTTCACGGCCTGGGCAGTTTTGGTGCTGCGGCCTGGCCGAAGCAGCACGGCATGGCGCTTGGCTATGATGCACTTTTTCTCCGGAGGCACGGTTTTGATCCGGTCGCGGAACCGGCGGAATCCAACGTCGCTGCCGACGTCGCCATCGTGATTGGTGCCTTGGCTGATTCAGGGGGCGGCCACGTCGTAGCGCACGAGCAAGGCGCGATCTCCGCTATGTTGGCGGCCGTTGAGCGCCCTGATCTTGTGCATTCGCTTTCCTTGGTGGAGCCCGCCTGTTTGTCCCTGACTGCTGAGCTTCCCGCTACCGCTTCATATCGGGCGCTGATGGAACCGCTGTTTGAGGTGCGGGGCCAGCTCAACGATGCCGATTACCAGCGTGAGTATTTCCTCCGCGCGTTTTCCGCCGAAACGGGAGGGCTCGACTCTCCCGAGGCCCGGCGTTCTGCCCGCAGGCTCCGGCTCCAAGCTCCGCCGTGGGAAGCTCCACTGCACATTGTTCCTGGTGTTCCCACCCTGGTTCTTACGGGTGGTTGGGAGCCGCTGTACGAGGAAATCGCCGCGTACCTCCAGGAGACCGGTGCCCTCCGCCGTGTGGCAGCAGGCGGGCACCGGCCCCAGGACTCACCCGACGGCGATCACATCATCCGCTCGTTCGTCGCAGAGGTGGGACGGGCCAGGTCAGTTCAGGCTTCCTGACTGCGTGGTCCCATCGATCGGCTCCGGCGTCCGTGCGGAGGCCACCTGGAGCTCCGGCAGGTAGACCTTTCCACCGGAGGCGAGGAACTCCGCACTTTTTTCCCGCATCCCGCTGTACATTCCTGCGATCGCCGCTTGGGATTCTGCTGAACCGTATTCGTCGCGGATGTCCTGGCTGATGCGCATGGAACAGAACTTGGGTCCGCACATTGAGCAGAAGTGCGCCGTTTTGGCGGGTTCGGCCGGCAGCGTTTCATCGTGGAACGACTCGGCCGTCACAGGATCGAGGGACAGAGCAAACTGGTCCCTCCACCGGAACTCGAAGCGCGCCTTGGAAAGTGCGTCGTCGCGCTCATGTGCGCCGGGGTGCCCCTTGGCGAGGTCCGCCGCGTGCGCCGCGATCTTATACGTGATCACCCCTGTTTTGACATCGTCTTTGTTGGGTAGGCCCAGGTGTTCCTTGGGCGTGACGTAGCAGAGCATGGCCGTACCGTAGCGGGCGATCTCCGTGGCACCGATGGCTGAGGTGATGTGGTCGTAGCCGGGGGCGACGTCGGTGACCAGCGGACCCAGGGTGTAGAACGGTGCCCCTTTGCAGAGTTCCTGCTGCCGTTCCACATTTTCGCGGACCAGGTGGAACGGGATATGCCCGGGACCTTCCACCATCACCTGCACGTCGAATTCCCAGGCGCGCTGTGTGAGTTCGGCCAGGGTGTCCAGTTCCGCGAATTGTGCGGCGTCGTTGGCATCAGCGGTAGCGCCGGGACGCAGGCCGTCTCCGAGGGAAAACGCGACGTCGTACTTGGCAAAAATTTCGCACAACTCGTCGAAGTGCGTGTACAGGAAGTTCTCCTGGTGGTGGGCCAGGCACCACCCCGCCATGATGGACCCGCCACGGGAAACTATGCCTGTCACGCGGTTGGCGGTCAGCGGTACGTACCTGAGCAGTACACCGGCATGGATCGTCATGTAGTCCACGCCTTGCTCGCACTGTTCGATCACTGTGTCACGGAAGATTTCCCACGTTAGCTTGTTGGCTTCTCCATTGACCTTTTCCAGCGCCTGGTAGATGGGAACGGTGCCGATCGGAACAGGGGAGTTGCGGATCAGCCACTCGCGGGTGGTGTGGATGTCGTCGCCGGTTGACAAGTCCATGACGGTGTCCGCGCCCCACTGCGTAGCCCACTGAAGCTTGTCCACTTCTTCGGCAATTGAACTGGTGACGGCCGAATTGCCGATGTTGGCGTTGATCTTCACCAGGAAGGCCTTGCCGATAATCATGGGCTCGGATTCGGGGTGGTTGATGTTGTTGGGAATGATCGCGCGGCCGGCGGCGACCTCGCTGCGGACCAGTTCGACATCGCAATTCTCGCGCAGCGCCACGAAGCGCATCTCAGGCGTCACCAGGCCTTGCCGTGCGTAGTGCATCTGGGTGACGGTCTTACCCTCGGCGGCGCGGCGAGGCACCGGTTGCGCGCCCTTCCACTCGGCTGAGGCGGCCCCGCGGCGAACAGCCGACTTGCCGTCGTCGAGCAGGTTCCGTTCGCGGCCGGAATAAGCCTCAGTGTCGCCGCGGGACTCGATCCATGCGGCCCGGAACGGTTCCAGGCCCACGACGGGATCGCTGCCCGGGCCTGCCGTCCGGTACACCTGCAGTGGTGCGTTGGCTTGGCCATTGGGGGAGGGCTCCAGCGCGATTTCCGTCACGGGGACGCGGATTCCGGCGTCATGGTCTTCAAGCCATGCCAGCGAGTGGGACCTCAGGGACTGCGTAACAGGCTCGTTTTGGGCAGGGCTGGACTCGCTTTGGGCAGGGCTGTGCTGTGTTTTGGTGGTGCTCAAAGGATTACTCACTTCCTTCGCCGGCATTACCCGGACAGGTTCAACGGTCGCAGGCTGCCTCAGCCCGATCTCAGCCCCTGCAAGGGCCCCCGTGTGGTCGTAGACGAAGCTACCACAGCTGGCAGGGGGCGCCCAGTCACATCAGTCCGCCGAAGCCTGCCGCCCCGCTGCGGATTAGGCTTTTGCCATGGCCAACATCATTGAATTCAGCGGACCCGTGCTCGTGGCAGCAGATGACGTGCGCCAAGGAATGTGGTCTGTTGGGGGAGCGCTGACGTTTGAAAAGCCGTCGTCCCCTCCCGACAAAGTACTGGACGGTTGGGTCCTGCCGGGTTTCGTGGATGCCCACTGCCATATCGGATTGGGCGCCGGTGGGGCCGTGGACGACGCCACCACCCTCGCGCAGGCCCAGGCCGACCTCGCTTCGGGAACCCTGCTGATCCGCGACTGCGGATCTCCCAGCGACACACGTTGGGTGCAGCAGCGGACGGACTTGCCCCGCCTTATCAGGTCCGGCCGCCACATCGCCCGAAGCCGTCGGTACCTGCGCGGATTGGGCCATGAGATTGAACCGGAACAGCTGGTGGAGACCGTCCGTAAGGAGGCCCGCGACGGCGACGGTTGGGTGAAGCTCGTAGGCGACTGGATCGACCGGGGCATTGGCGACCTGGCGCCCTCTTTTCCGGCAAAGCTGGTCAAGGACGCCGTAGCTGCCGCCCACGAGGAAGGTGCCAGGGTCACGGCGCACTGCTTTGCGGAGGACACAATCGACGACATGCTGGATGCCAACATCGACTGCATCGAACATGCCACTGGCCTTCTGCCCCGGCACATCCCACGGCTGGTGGAGCAGTCAGTGCCGATCGTTCCCACGTTGGTGAACATTGCGACCTTTCCGGAGATCGCCGCCCAGGCGGCGCCAAAGTTCCCCGGGTACGCGGACCACATGACGCGGTTGTGGGAGCGCCGGCGTGAGCGGGTCCTTGAGGCTTTCGAGGCCGGGGTGGCGATCTACGCGGGAACGGATGCGGGCAGCGTGATCAAGCACGGCCGCATCGCGGACGAAATGCATGAACTGCACGACGCCGGCCTGCCACCCGCCGCGGTCCTGGATGCCGCTGCGTGGGGCGCCCGCAAGTGGCTGGGAGCCGACGCCATCAGCGAAGGCGCCAGTGCCGACGTCGTTCTCTGCCATGACGATCCCCGGCACGACCTACGGACGGTATCCGGGCTCAAGCACGTGGTCCTTCGCGGTGAACTCATGGGATGAGTGTCAAATGGCTGGGAATAAATTGAAGCTTCAAGTAATTTAGAGAAGTAGAACCTGCCGAAAGGCGGACACTACAACACGGGGAGCTTCACATGTCCACATCATCCGCACAGGACCTTCTTCCTGCCGACCTCGCCATGGGCACTGTCATGCTCAAGGTCGGCGACATGAAAGTCATGAGTGACTACTACCAGCGTGCTTTGGGCCTTGTGGTCGTGGCCGAACAGGACGGCGGCCTCTACCTGGGTCGGGCAGGCAAGCCCGTGGTTCACTTGGCGCCGGCTTCGGGGCTCCAGATTCCGGGGCGGGGGGAAGCCGGGTTGTTCCACACCGCCATACTGTTCCAGGATCAGCCCTCACTGGCGGCCACCATCGCCACCGCTGCCGGATACGAACCCCGGGCGTTCGTGGGCAGCGCAGACCACCTGGTCAGCGAAGCGTTCTACTTCACAGACCCGGAAGGCAACGGCATCGAGCTTTACTACGACAAGCCCCGTGAAACCTGGCAGTGGGACGGCAAGAACGTCGTCATGGACAACGTGGCCCTCCCGCCGCAACGTTTCCTTCAGCAGCACCTGAGCGAAGAGGCCGTCACGGGCCAGCATCAGGCAGCGGCCGGTGTCGGGCACGTCCACCTTCAGGTGGGTGACGTCGCCACCGCCCAGGACTTCTACGTCGGGACCCTGGGCTTCGAGCGCACCGCGGGCTGGCACGGCCAAGCACTGTTCGTATCCGCCGGCGGCTATCACCACCACATGGCCATGAATGTCTGGAACAGCCGGGGTGCCGGCCCCCGCAAGGACACTCTTGGGCTGGGGGAAGTGTTGATCGAGGTTCCATCCAGCGAGGATGTCGGGGCCTTGGCGGACCGTTTGCGCGTTGCCGGGGTGCAGAACCATCACACCGGCGCTGAACTGCAGTTCGAAGATCCGTGGCGGAACAAGCTGCGGGTGGCTGTTCGCTAGACGGCATCCCGCCGGAGTGCCCGTCGGTGCCCCATGCTGCACTAGGCTGGGCAGTGACGGTTCGGGACCCTGGCGGGCCTGCGCCGGACGTCCCGTCAGCACGAAGGATTGAGAGTACTTTCCATGGGCTTTGCCGAAATTTTTGTAGCCACCCACGACGAAGCACTCAAGCGGGCGGCAGCCCTGGGTAAAGGTGCCGATGCCGCAGGCCCTGCAGTCCGCATCAACGGCATAACGGACTTCGAGGTGGAACAACTGGGCGACCTCGCCGGCCAGGCCGTCCATGCTGCAGGCGCTGACTACGAACTCGCGCTGGTGGACGTCACCAGTGACGCGCTGCTTGGCGTTCCCGAAGCGATGGTGAGGGCCTTGGCCGAATTGCTTACGTATGAGAGCGAAGGTGAAGCCAATGTCCTGGATGACGTTGCTTCGGCCTGGGCGGAACAAGAAGACATGCCGTTCGACGCCGCCCAGTCCCGGCAGTACGTTCAGCAACTTGCCGCTCTGGCCACGGACGTGGAAAAAACGGAGCGCGCCGGGCTTTACGTCTGGTCCGAATAGCCACCTCTCCGGCTGGGTCCGGGCACTGACCGGGCCTTGGTGTGACCAAGAACTCACCGACCCGGAGGGCTTGAGTCGTAATCTACCCGGGCATCTGGCACAATAGACAGGTACTCGATCGGTGCGGCCCCTCTCTCCGTGCTCGTATCTTGTCCTTCGAACCGTCTAGTATGGCCCGCCCCACGGGTGCAAAACGTCGGGTTCAACCCCGTTTCAGAAACAGGAGTGACCACAAAAGTGGCCGTAAAGATTCGCCTTAAGCGCTTCGGTAAGATGCGCGCACCGTACTACCGCATTGTCGTCATGGATGCCCGCGCCAAGCGCGATGGCCGTGCCATTGAAGAAATCGGCAAGTACCACCCCACCGAAGAGCCGTCGTACATCGAGGTCGCTTCCGAGCGCGCCCAGTACTGGCTTTCCGTTGGCGCCCAGCCGACTGAGCAGGTTGCTGCGATCCTCAAGATCACCGGTGACTGGCAGAAGTTCAAGGGCCTCCCGGGCCAGGAAGGCACCCTGAAGACGAAAGCTCCCAAGGAAGCTTTCGTAGCACCGGAGAAGGGTTCCGTCATCATCCCGGAAGCCATCACCAAGAAGGCCAAGAAGGACGACGCTGCCGAGGCTCCGGCCGAGGCTGAAGCAGAGACCACCGAGGCTGAGTAAGTTGCTGGCAGAAGCGCTCGAGCACTTGGTTCGTGGGATCGTTGACAGCCCTGAGGATGTCAAGGTCAGTGCCAAGAACAACCGCCGCGGGGAATCCCTTGAGGTGCGCGTTCACCAGGAAGACCTCGGACGGGTGATCGGCCGTCAAGGACGGACCGCACGCGCACTGCGCACTGTGGTTGCCGCCTTGGCTGGTGGCGAGCAGGTCAGGGTCGACGTCGTCGACACCGACCGCCGCCGGTAACGCGCTCAGCACTGCTTGTCTTAGATCCGGCCCCTTCACCGAATATGGTGGAGGGGCCGGATTGCTTTGTCCAACACTTCACACCGTGGCTGCCCGGCGGCGCGGAACAACAGGAATTCAGAGGAACCCATGCAGCTCCAGGTGGCCCGGATCGGTAAACCCCATGGCATTCGCGGCGAGGTAACGGTGCAGGTACTCACTGACGCACCCGCAGAGCGCTTCGTCGCCGGAACCGAGTTCGTCGTGGAGCCGGCATCCGCCGGACCCCTGACCGTCCGCAGTGCCAGGTGGAACAAGGACATCCTGCTGCTCGGATTCGAGGAGATCGCGGACCGAAATGCCGCCGAGGCCATCCGCGGCGCCAAGCTGTACATCGAAACCGAGGAACTCGACGACGAAGACGATGACGAGGGCTGGTACGAACACGAACTCGTTGGGTTGGAAGCGCGCGTTGGATCCCAGGTCGTGGGCAAGGTTGCAGCGCTGACGACGTTGCCTGTCCAGGACCTGCTGACAATCACCACGGACGAGGGAAAGGAAATCCTTGTTCCCTTCGTGGATGAAATCGTTCCCGAGGTCAACATCGAGGACGGATACGTCCTCATCACCCCGCCTGCGGGACTCTTTGAGCTCAATGACGACTCCTCTGACGACGCAAAGGATGCTGCGGGGGATGACGCCTGAATGAGGATTGATGTCGTCAGTATTTTCCCCGAGTACCTGGCCCCCCTTGAGCTCTCCCTGATAGGCAAGGCCCGGCAGGACGGATTGCTGGAGCTCAACGTCCACGATCTCCGCAGCTTCACCACCGACAAGCACCGGACGGTGGACGATACCCCGTACGGCGGGGGTGCCGGGATGGTCATGAAGCCTGAACCCTGGGCCCAGGCCCTTGAGTCGCTGGCGCCTGCGCACGAAGGTGCCAAGCCCGTATTGATCGTTCCGTCACCGGCAGGACAGCGCTTCAACCAGGCGCTGGCCTACGAACTCGCTGAAGAAGAGCAGCTGGTCTTCGCCTGCGGCCGATACGAAGGCATCGACGAACGCGTCATGGACTGGGCCCGGGACCACTTCACGGTGCGCCCCGTCAGCCTCGGTGACTACGTTCTCAATGGCGGCGAGGTAGCTGTCCTTGCCATGGTTGAGGCAATCGGTCGCCTGCTCCCCGGAGTGGTGGGCAACCCGGAATCCCTGATCGAGGAGTCGCACTCCGACGGCCTCCTGGAGTATCCCGTCTACACCAAGCCCTCGTCGTGGCGGAACCACGATGTTCCGGAAATCCTGCTCAGCGGCAACCACGGAAAAATTGCCCAGTGGCGCCGCCACGAGCAGTTCCGCCGCACCGCAGAGCGCCGGCCTGACCTCTTGGCGGATTTCGACGCCGGTGCTTTGAGCCGCGCCGACCGCAACGCGCTGACGGAACTCGGCTATGACGTGGTGGATGGACGCCTGCAGGCCAGGCACGGCGGCGACGCCGCCAACTAGCGCTGCCCGCCGCCGTCGGGAGTTCCAGTCCCGCCAGTTGGCTGGATGGCTGCGCTTATGGCAGAATTAACCCTTGTGTCTGCTGGGCTGACACCTGCCACAGGGGGAGTTCAGCCAACAGTCGGACAACCCGGTGACGCCAATCAGTGGCGGAACCGGACACTAATAAAACTTCGGCGGAGATTTCCGGTAGGCCTTCGGGCTGCGGGCTTGTTCGCCGTAACCCAAAGTGAATGACCTGTGGCGTTCACCAGGAGTGGATTAATGCATATCCTCGATAGCGTAGATGCAGCCTCGCTGCGTAACGATGTTCCTGAGTTCCGCGCGGGTGACACCCTCAAGGTTCACGTCAACATCATCGAAGGCAAGAACTCCCGTGTCCAGGTTTTCCAGGGCTTCGTCCTTGGCCGCCAGGGCGACGGCGTTCGCGAAACCTTCACCGTGCGCAAGGTTTCCTTCGGTGTCGGCGTAGAGCGTACCTTCCCGGTACACTCCCCGATCATCGACAAGATCGAGGTCGTCACCAAGGGTGACGTCCGCCGCGCCAAGCTTTACTACATGCGTGCACTGCGCGGTAAGGCTGCGAAGATCAAGGAAAAGCGCGACTTCGCCAAGTAAGTCCTGCGACTTACGCAACGGGTCCAGGATTCGTGCCCGGTTGTATCCGGAGCAATCCGCAACGCAACAGGGATACGAGTCATGGACACATCAGAACGCCAGCCCCGGAAACAGGGCTGGCGTTTTGTTTTGCTCGCACTGGTCCTCGCGATCGCCATCAGCGGACTGGTCCGTTCCCTGTGGCTTGATGTCTACTACATTCCCTCGGAATCGATGGAGCCGCTCCTGATGACGGGCGACCGGATCCTGGTATCGCGGACCGACTTCAGTGCCGAGCCGATCCGCCGGGGCGATGTTGCGGTCTTTGATGGGCGGGGTTCGTTTGCTCCGCTGAGCAGCGGGCGCGGTCCATTCGTTGACGCCGCCTCTGCAGCAGCCCAGTGGTTCGGGCTGACGGGCAGTGACACCACGTACGTCAAGAGGGTCATCGGGGTGCCGGGTGACCATGTCCAGTGTTGTGATGCCGGCGGCCGCCTCACAGTGAACGGTCAGGTACTTGAGGAACCCTATCTGTACCCGGGAGACGAACCCAGCAAGCAGAAATTCGACGTCGTGGTGCCTCCGGACCGGCTCTGGTTGATGGGCGACCATCGCTCGCGGTCTGCTGACTCCCGTGGCTTGCTGGGTGCGCCCGGCGGAGGAATGGTTCCGATGGACCGGGTTATCGGCCGGCCGGTCCAGATCATCTGGCCACTTGATAGATTTGCAGAGATGCCTCGCTCCACGCAGGCCGAAACACCATCGAAGAACGGACAGTAGATGCCGGACAAAGCTCCTGGGAACCCCGAGCGGTACGACGACGACTCGCGGCTCCCGGACGGAACGGCAAGTGCCGCTGGTGTAGCGGAGCCGGATGCTGGTGCAGCAGAGCCTGAAGAGGATCAAAAGAAGCCCCGCAAGAATCCTGCCCTGGTGTGGATCAAGGAAATCGCCACTGTCGTGGCCATTGCACTGGTGTTGTCCTTCCTGCTGAAAACCTTCCTCTTCAAGGCTTTCTACATTCCCTCGGAGTCCATGGAGAGCACCCTGGACGTTTACGACCGCATCTTCATCAATTTGCTCGTTCCCGGACCCTTTGACCTTTCGCGGGGAGACGTCGTGGTCTTCAAGGACACGCAGGCCTGGCTGCCGCCCGTGGCACAGAAACCCGCCGGCCCCATGGACTGGGTAGGGGACACGCTCGAGTTCGTGGGCTTGGCTCCGGATGCCAGCGAGCAGCACCTGGTGAAGCGCGTCATCGGACTGCCGGGCGATCATGTCACGTGCTGTGACGCCCAAGGCCGCGTCAGCGTCAATGGCGTCGCGCTCAATGAAAGCTATATCAACCCCGCGGAACTGCCTTCCCCGCAGTCGTTCGACGTCGTCGTGCCGGAAGGTAAAGTGTGGGTTATGGGCGATAACCGCAACCACTCGGCTGACTCGCGGGCCCACCAGGAAGTCAACGGTGGATTCGTCAACATAGAGGACGTCGAAGGCAAGGCAACCGTCATCGCGTGGCCGATCAACCGGTGGACCGTCCTCGATAACTATCCGGACGTTTTCCGTAATGTCCCTCAAGGCACCCCGGCGAAGTAATGGCTACCGCAACAGCCCGGAAGAAGACCCCCGCCAAGGCGAAGGCCAAAGCCAAGGCCCAGGAAGGTTTTCCCACCCTCGACGTTGAGCGTTCCTTTCTGTCCTCCGGGGTGCGCTTGCTGGCCGGTGTCGACGAAGTAGGCCGTGGAGCCTTGGCTGGCCCGGTCAGCGTTGGCATCACAGTGGTCGACCTTGCCGATCACGGCCTGCTGGCCGATGTCCGCGACAGTAAACTCCTCAAACCAGAGGACAGGGACAGACTGGAACCCCTGGTCCGTGAATGGGCCCTGGCGTCAGCTGTAGGTCATGCCTCGTCCCGGGAAATCGACGAGATCGGCATTATTGCGGCTTTGCGTCTGGCAGGCACGCGTGCGTGGTGTGACATCCTAGACGGCGGCGTCACGCCTGACCTGGTCCTGTTGGATGGGAGCCATAACTGGCTCTCACCCGAGGTCCAGGCATCTCTTTTTGATCCTGCCCCGGCGGGCGCCGGCTGCGAGGCACCGGTCCACACCAGGGTAAAGGCGGACATGAGTTGCCTGAGTGTTGCTGCGGCCAGCGTATTGGCCAAGGTGGCTCGTGACCGCATCATGGTGGACCTTCACTCCGAGCTGCCGGCTTACGGCTGGAACGTGAACAAGGGGTATGCCACCGCCGCACACAGGGATGTCATCCGCCTGCACGGTCCCAGCGCGTACCACCGGACCAGCTGGCACCTGACCGGGCCCGACCACGAGTAGAGCGATCCTGTAGCTTTCTGTTGCAGGTCTGGCGCATGGCACCTTGCAGATGGTGCAAGATGGAACCATGAGTGCCGAGGACCTTGAGAACTATGAAACCGACATGGAGCTGCAGCTCTACCGTGAGTACCGGGATGTAGTCGGTCTGTTCAGCTACGTTGTAGAGACGGAGCGGCGGTTCTATTTGGCCAACCATGTTGATCTCCAGGCCCGCAGCGCAGACGGGGAAGTTTACTTCGATTTGACCCTGCAGGACGCCTGGGTCTGGGACGTTTACCGTTCGGCCCGTTTCGTCAAGAACGTCCGAGTGATTACGTTCAAGGACGTCAACGTCGAGGAACTGCCCCGCAGCGAAGACCTGGCCTTGCCGAAGGACGGCGGCCTGGGCGATCTCGGAGATCTCGGCAACTAGTCCGCTTCACTGCACTGTTCCTCCACAGCGCTGATTCCGGCAGGTTTACGCACATAGCCTCCTAAGCCCCTGCCGCTCACCCCCTCCAGCCGGAAGGCTGGACAGCGGAGGTGATGGTCATGAGAGCAAAAGACCGGCTTGGCCAAAATGGCGAGGCATTGGCTGCGGATTTCCTGACGGATCAGGGGATGCGGATCATTGATCGCAATTGGCGGTGTGCGGAGGGTGAGATAGACATCGTCGCGATCGACGGTGACACCCTGGTGGTTGCCGAGGTCAAAACCCGGAGCAGCCTGGACTACGGGCACCCCTTCGAGGCTGTTGGAGCGGCAAAGCTCGCCCGTTTACACCGGCTCCTTTCCTGTTGGTGCCGGACCCACGAGTTCAAAGCGTCGCGTCAGCGTGTCGATGTCGTCTCGGTGGTGGACGGCGGCGTCGGTGATCCTGTGCTTGAGCACCTGCGGGGTGTCGGCTAGGTGGGGGTGGGCCGCAGCTACTGTGTTGCCCTTGTGGGCCTGAACGGTTACATCGTGGAAGTGGAGGCCGACATTGGGCAGACGCTTCCGAACTTTGTGATCCTGGGGCTCCCTGACGCCGCCTTGAACGAGGCCAAGGAACGTATCCGATCAGCCGCGCAGAACTCCGGAATACCTTTGAGCCGCCGGAAGATCACGGCCAACCTGATCCCAGCGTCACTGCCTAAACGGGGATCGGGCTTCGACCTCGCCATCACAATGGCAGTGCTTCGTGCTGCCGAGGACATCCGTTCCATCGATGGAACAGTCTTTATCGCCGAGCTTGGCCTGGACGGCAGGCTGAGGCCGGTCCGGGGAATGCTGCCCGCCGTCATGGCTGCCGTGCAAGCCGGGTATCCGGACATCGTGGTGGCGGAGGCGAATGTTGCCGAGGCTGCCTTGGTGCCCGGCGCGAACGTCCGAGGCTATAAGACGCTGGCACGGCTCGCCTATGATTTTGGCGCAGACCCGAAGGACCTCGCCCTGGACTACGATCCCATGGACGAGGATGTCCCGGAGATTGACGCCGTTGAAGTGCCGGTGGCGCCGGACCTTTGCGACGTTTCGGGGCAGGAAGAAGCCCGGCAAGCGTTGGAAGTCGCTGCTGCCGGCGGACACCATATGCTGCTGACGGGGCCGCCGGGAGCCGGAAAGACCATGTTGGCCGAGAGGTTGCCTGGTTTACTTCCGGATTTGGCAGAGACAGCAGCAATGGAAGTGACGGCCATCCATTCCTTGGCAGCCGTCCAGGCATCCGCCGTGCGGCTCATTCACAGGCCGCCTTTTGAGAATCCCCACCACAGCGCCACTGCTGCGGCGATCATCGGCGGCGGCTCGGGACTTCCCCGGCCGGGCGCGGCATCGCGGGCGCATCGGGGAGTGCTGTTCCTGGACGAGGCTCCCGAGTACGAGCGACGGGTCCTGGATGCCCTTCGCCAGCCCCTTGAGAGCGGTGAGCTTGTCATCCACCGGTCGGCTGGCACAGCGGCGTACCCCGCGCGCTTCCAGCTCATTCTGGCGGCGAATCCCTGCCCCTGTGGCAAAGCAACCGGCAAAGGCCTGGACTGCACGTGCACGGCGATGATGCGGCGTCGCTACATCGGCAGAATGTCCGGCCCGTTGCTGGACCGCGTTGACATTCAACTGAACGTGGAACGGGTGTCCTTGGCGGATTTCGGCCATGCCGGGCAGGAGGAGGACACACGAACCGTAGCGGAACGGGTGCTGGCGGCCAGGGAGCGGCAGTTGATGCGCCTGAAGAACACCGGGCTCGAAACCAACTCCCAAGTTCCGGGAAGAATCCTGCGAGGACAGCTGCGGTTGCCTCCGGGAACCACGAGGATCCTGGACACCGCACTCGAGCGGGGAGTGCTGACCGCTCGCGGCTACGATCGCGTCCTTCGCCTCGCGTGGACACTCGCTGACTTGGACCGCAGCGAGCGACCGGATGCTGACCATATTGGGCAAGCGCTCGGCCTGAGGCAGGCCGCGGCGGCGACATGAGCGAACGACACGAACGCAATGAACGGAAAACGGCAGGAGTGGCAGGAATGAGCGTGCACGACAAAGAACGGGTAGCCCGGGCCGCGTTGGCCCGGCTGATGGAGCCGCAGGACTCAGTGGGATTGGCCCTGGTGCAGGTGGTCGGCGCTGTGGATGCGTTGGGGGTTGCCACGGGGGAGCTCGGGACCGGTCCTGGTATGGAGCAGGAGATTTCTGCGGTCCTCCGCGACGGGGGCGGACCCGCAACATGGGCAGGTATGCAGGATAGCCTCAGGCGCTGGGCTCCGCGTGTTGCTGACCTGGCCCCTGACCGGGACCTGGAGACCATGCGGCGGTTGGGTGGCCGGTTGATTGTTCCCGGAGATGATTTGTGGCCGGCACAACTTTCGGATCTGGGCCTTCAGGAACCGCTGTGCCTGTGGTGGAGGGGGCACGAACAGGCGTTGCCGTCGGCAGGTCGGGCCATTGCGCTTGTGGGTTCAAGGGACAGTACAAGCTACGGCGCGTCCGTCACGGGCGACTTCGCCTTCGGGCTTGCCCAGCGGGGCTTCAGTGTGGTCTCAGGCGGCGCCTACGGCATCGACGCGCACGCGCACCGCGGAGCACTCAATGGAGGCGTAGCCGGGCTTCCTACCATCGCCGTGATGGCAGGGGGAGTAGACCGCTTTTATCCCTCCGGCAACGAGGATCTCCTTCGGGCGGTGGCCGCGCAGGGAGCGGTGATCTCCGAAGTTCCTCCGGGGTCCGCGCCCACGCGTTACAGATTCCTGCAAAGAAACCGCCTCATTGCAGCCTTGTCCTCGGTCACTGTTGTGGTGGAGGCGCGTTGGCGCTCCGGCGCCCTGAATACCGCCCATCACGCCGAGTCGATAGGCCGGGTCGTGGCTGCGGTTCCAGGATCCGTTCACAGCGCCAATTCCGCCGGTTGCCACCGCCTGCTCAGGGACGGGGGAGCCGTTTGCGTCACGGATGTCGGTGAGGTCGCTGAGCTTGCGGGGGCCATCGGTGCATCCGGCGCCCAGGACGAGGGGAACCAGCAATACCAAGAACGCGGCGCAAACCAGGAATCCAGCGCCGCGGTGCACGATGGATTGTCCCTGGAGGATTTGATTCTCCTGGACGCATTGCCCCTTCGATCCACCAGCTCGGTGGAGAAGCTCACGGTGGTGGCAGGTTTGAGTCCGGAGTCCGTTCGCGCTGGACTCGGCCGGCTGGGGCTGCTGGGACTGGCAGTCTCGGACCGGGGCGCCTGGAAGCGTGGAAAGAATGCCTGACCCTCCCGCGAAAAGCATGTTGGTGCGGGCGCTGGGGGACGACTGCTGGCACAGTTGGAAAGATGGACGGACAATCACTACCTACAGCGCTGGCCGGCGCCGTCGAGGGCTTCCGGCGCTACTTGGAGGGGGAACGGGCGCGGTCCACCCATACCGTTCGTGCCTATATCGCGGACGTCGAGAGCCTGCTGGGTTTTGCTGTGCGGGAGGGGGTTGAAGAACTCCCGCAATTGGAGCTCGGATCGCTTCGGCGTTGGCTCGGCGCGCAGAGCGAAGCGGGGATGTCCCGGGCCACCTTGGCCAGACGCGCAGCAACTGCCCGGGCTTTCACCGGCTGGGCACTCCGGGAAGAACTGATCCCAACAGACCCGGCAATACGTCTGCAAGCGCCCAAACGCAGCAAGTCACTTCCCGGGGTCCTTCAGCAACAGCAGGTCACCCGCATGGTGGAGGACCTGAACATCGCTGCGGAGGATGGCGGCCCGATGGCCATCCGCAACCGGGCAATGGTTGAGCTTCTCTATGCCACAGGAGTCCGGGTCGGCGAGCTTGCCGGACTGGACATCGATGACCTGGATCCGGACCGAAGGACCCTGCGCGTGCTGGGCAAGGGAAACAAAGAACGCACGGTGCCGTTCGGGGTCCCGGCTGCCGTGGCTGTGGACGACTGGCTCAGGCGTGGCCGCCCGGCCGTCGTGACCGCAGGCAGCGGCCCCGCCTTGTTTCTGGGTGTCAGGGGCAACCGCGTGGATCCGCGACAGATCCGCGCCGTGGTGAGCGATCTGCTGAATGCCTTGGGCGATACCTCAGCCACCGGACCACATGCGCTAAGGCACAGTGCGGCTACGCATCTGCTGGACGGCGGGGCAGACCTTCGCGCAGTCCAGGAGATCCTCGGTCACAGCAGCCTCGCCACTACCCAGATCTACACCCACGTTTCCGTTGACCGGCTCCGCAATAGCTATCAACAGGCGCACCCACGGGCTTGATCATGACCCTTACAACCCCCGCACTGGCGGAAACCGGCAGCGTACGGCAAAATGAAAGCACCATGGGGAAACCTTCAATGCACGCTTGAGGGTTACTTCTGTGCCAAGATCGTCAAAAGGACTACACAACTGAATAGCCTGTCAGGGCCATCATGAGATTCATGACATCCGGCAGCACAGGCAGACCATCCAGGCAGAGGTCGTTGGGGAAGACGTACCTACAGCTATGGAGGATGGAATGTCTGTTGCAATAACCCGCGGTGTCCTGTTCGTGCACTCGGCCCCTACGGCGCTTTGCCCGCACGTCGAGTGGGCCATTGGATCGGTCGTGGATAAGCGGACCGATCTTGAGTGGACCCCTCAACCCGCCGCGCCCGGAATGTTCAGGGCCGAGCTTTCGTGGACGGGCGCCCCTGGAACCGGTGCCCAGTTGGCGTCGGCCTTGAGGGGCTGGGCCCACTTGCGCTACGAAGTTACCGAAGAACCAAGCCAGGGGGTGGATGGCGCCCGTTGGTCCCATACCCCTGAACTCGGTATTTTCCACGCCGTCACGGACGTGCACGGAAACATCATGGTGACCGAGGACCGCATCCGCTATGCCTATGAGTCCGGCGCCGGGGATCCCTCAGCGGTCTACCACGAGCTGTCATTGGCCCTTGGCGAGGCGTGGGACGAAGAACTCGAGCCGTTCCGCCACGCCGCAGAAGGTGCTCCGGTGCGCTGGCTGCACCAGGTCGGCTGACAGCGACCCACGACAAATACCCCATAGCAATGAAGAGGGCCCCACCGACTGGTGGGGCCCTCTTCATGTCGCACGTTGCGGCAGCTGCAGATCCTGCTTAGACGTTGCGTACCGCGATGACTGCGTTGTGTCCGCCGAAACCGAAGGAGTTGCTCAGCGCGACGATATCGCCGGCGGGCAGGTCCCTGACGGAAGTTACGACGTCGAGCGGGATCTCCGGATCCTGGTTCTCGAGGTTGATGGTGACCGGTGCCTTGCGCTCGTAGACGGCCAGGACCGTCAGAACGGCTTCAACGGCGCCTGAAGCACCCAGGAGGTGTCCCATCTGGGACTTGGTGGCGGAGACCGCTACGTTGTCCACGTGGGTCCCCAGGGCGGCACGGAGGGCCGTGTACTCGGGCTTGTCACCAACGGGGGTGGACGTAGCGTGTGCGTTGACGTGCACCACGTCCTCAGCCTGGATCCGGCCGTCGAACATGGCAGCCTTCAGCGCCCTGGTGGCACCCAGGCCTTCGGGGTCCGGTGCTGTGATGTGGTAGGCATCCGCGGTCACCGATGTGCCGGCAAGCTCGGCGTAGATGCGCGCACCACGGGCGATCGCGTGCTCCTCGGCTTCAAGGACAAGGGCACCGGCGCCTTCACCCATGACAAAGCCGTCGCGGTCGATGTCGTACGGGCGGGATGCGCGTTCCGGCTCATCGTTGCGGCGGGAGAGGGCCTGCATCGAGGAGAACGCTGCCAGGGGCATCGGGTGGATTGCTGCTTCCGCGCCACCACACACCACAACGTCAGCCTTGCCGGACCGGATAAGGTCCAGTCCCAGGTGAAGTGCTTCGGTGCCGGACGCACAGGCAGAAACCGGCGTATGCGCTCCGGCACGTGCGCCGAGGTCGAGGCTGACCGCGGCAGCAACGCCATTGGGCATGAGCATGGGAACCGTCATGGGCAGGACCCTGCGGGGGCCTTTGTCCCTGAGGGTGTCCCACGCATCCAGGAGGGTCCAGACGCCGCCAATGCCGGTGGCGAAGGCCACAGCCAGCCGGTCGTGGTCGATGTCCTCAATCCCGGAGTCGGCCCAGGCCTCGCGGGCGGCGATGACGCCAAATTGCGTGGACGGGTCCATGCGCTTGGCCTCAACGCGGCTCAGTACCTCCAGTGCCGGGGTGGAGCACCGGGCAGCAAAGTGGACGGGGAGGTCGTACTTGGCCACCCACTCGTCGTCGAGCGTGTGGGCGCCGGAGACGCCTTTCAGCGCGTTCTGCCACATTGTGGGTACGTCGCCGCCGATGGGAGTGGTGGCCCCCAGACCGGTTATGACTACTTTGCGTGCCATGCGATCACTCTCTGTCGGATCAGCCATCCCGCCTGCAGGGTTCACAGGGGTAGGCAGGAAAATCTTTGGGCGTTATTGCGGCTGTGCCGGGCGCAGGGACTAGCGCCCTGGCCCGGCACAGCTGGTGTCAGGACTAGGCCTGTGCGTTGGCGATGAAGCTGACGGCGTCGCCGACGGTCTTGAGGTTCTTGACCTCTTCGTCGGGGATGCGGACGCCGAACTTCTCTTCAGCGTTGACAACGATGGTCATCATCGAGATGGAGTCGATGTCCAGGTCCTCGGTGAAGGACTTGTCGAGCTCTACGGCTTCGGTGGCGAGGCCCGTCTCTTCGTTGACGATTTCAGCCAGGCCGGCCAGGATCTCTTCGTTGCTAGCCATTGTTGGCTCCTTTTCTTGTTGTACCGGCTGCTGCCGGAAAGGGGGCAAACCGCGGTTACGGTTTGGGTTTTCAAGTCATATTCAGTTGGCTGGAGGCCACCGGGGCCGGTCCAGGTCTATGGCAGGACGACAACCTGGGCGCCGAAGACCAAGCCCGCGCCGAAGCCGATCTGCAGGGCAAGGCCGCCGCTCAGGCCAGGGTTCTCCTGGAGCAAGCGATGGGTTGCGAGAGGGATGGAGGCCGCAGACGTGTTTCCGGCCTGCGCAATATCGCGGCCGATCACAACAGACTCGGGAAGCTTCAGCTTCTTCACCATCTCGTCGATGATGCGCATGTTCGCCTGGTGGGGAACGAACGCAGCGAGGTCACTGGCTTCGATACCGGCAGCATCCAACGCCTGCTGGGCCACCTTGGCCATCTCCCAGACCGCCCAACGGAAGACGGTCTGGCCGTCCTGGCGCAGGGTCGGCCAAACATCCTGTGTTGCGGAAAGGATGGCGGGGTCGTCAATTTCGTCGGAATGCCTGGCGGATTCGCCAAGCTTCTTGACGTCTTCCAGCGAGTGGGTCATGCCGATTGCATCCCACTTGCTGCCGTCGGAGCCCCACACGGACGGGCCGATGCCCGGCGTGTCAGACGGACCCACTACGACTGCGCCTGCTCCATCGCCCAAGAGGAAGGAGATGGTGCGCTCGTGGTTGTCGATGACGTCCGAGAGCTTCTCAGCACCGACTACCAGGACGTACTCGGCTGCGCCGGAGCGGACCAGCGCATCAGCCTGGGCCACGCCGTAGCAGTACCCTGCGCAAGCGGCGGAGATGTCAAAGGCCGGTGCCGGCGTCGCGCCGAGGCGTTCTGTGAGTGCAGCGGCGGCGGATGGCGTCGCGTAGGGGTGCGTGACGGTGGAGACGATCACGGCACCCAGCTGGGACGGTTCGATGCCGGCCTGTTGGATGGCCTCCCTCGCCGCGCCTTCGGCCATGTCGATGACGCTCACATCGGCGGCTGCGCGGTGGCGGGTGATGATGCCGGTCCGCTGGCGGATCCATTCATCCGAGGAATCGATCCACTGGCAGACGTCCTCATTGGTGACGATGACGTCCGGGCGGTAGGCCCCGATGCCGAGAATACGCGCATTCTCGTTGACGGTGGCTTTCTTCAGTACCGGCGTGCTCATGCCTGTCCCTCCAGTTCAGCAAAGAGTGCGAGTGCCGCAGACAGGTCATCCGGGGTTTTGACTGCAACAGTCTTCACGCCGGGCATGCCGCGTTTTGCCAGACCCGCAAGGGTTCCGGCGGGAGCAAGTTCGATGACGCCGGTGACGCCGCGCGCCACCAATGTCTCCATGCACAGGTCCCAACGGACGGGCCGGGAAACCTGGGCGATCAAGCTGTCGACGGCGGCAGGGCCGTCGGTGACTTCCTTGCCGTCGTAGTTGGACAACAGCGGGACTGTCGGTTTTTGGGGCGACAGTGACGGCTTAAGCGCTTCCAGTGCACTGACTGCAGGGGCCATATGGGAGGTGTGGAATGCGCCCGCAACCTTGAGCGGAATGACACGTGCCTTTGCCGGCGGGTTCTCTGCAAGGGCCTTGAGCTGTTCGAAGGTACCCGCGGCGACGGTCTGGCCGGCACCGTTGACGTTGGCCGGCGTTGCGCCGGCAGCTTCGATGGCTGCCAGGACCTCAGCTGGGTCGCCGCCAACCACGGCGCTCATTCCGGTGGGCGTGACGGCAGCCGCTGCTGCCATGCTGTTTGCACGCTCGCGTACGAAGGTCATGGCCTCGGACTCGGTGAGGACGCCGGCAAGGGCGGAGGCGGTGATCTCGCCGACGGAGTGGCCGGCGAGGATAACGGGAAGGGTGCTCAGCTCAACGTCGAACAGGGACTTCGCGGCCACAAGGCCGGCAGCAACAATCAGGGGCTGCGCAACCGCAGTGTCCTTGATGGTCTCTTCGTCCGAGGTGGTGCCGTGGGCCTTGAGGTCAATGCCTGCGATCTCGCTCAGGGCGGCCAGTTGGCCTTCGACGGAGGGGAGTTCCAGCCAAGGGGCCAAAAATCCGGGGGTCTGGGAGCCCTGTCCAGGGCAGACGATTGCAAGCACGTATCCAGCTTTCCAAATTGCCACGTGATCCACTGGTGTTTTGGTACACCAAGCTCACTGGGTCAGTTTGTAGGAAGTCTACAACGGTTCAGCTCTGCGAACGTGACGCATGACGTTCCGGAACGGCTTTCGGCGGAGCCGAAAGGCGGCCAACCACCAGGGCGGTTTGCAGAACAAACGCCTCCCGCGGAAGGAGGGGATCCCAGCCTGTCACGTCGCAGACACGCTTCAAACGGTAGCGCACCGTATTGGCATGGACGAACAGTTCCCGGGCCGTAGCCTCCAGTGAATGACCCAGTTCAAGGTAGGTTCCCAAGGTCTCCACGAGGCCGTTTGAGGCGGCCAGGAGCGGCCTGTAGATGTTCTTGATCAACGATCGCCTGGCGGCGTCATCGCCCGAGACCACGCGCTCCGGTAGCAGATCGTCTGCTGCGACGGGGCGGGGCGCCGAGGGCCACGCACGGGCGGCCGTGAGGCCGGCGAAGGCGGCCTGGGCGGAACTGCTCGCTTCCAGCAAAGATCCGGCCTCCGGACCGTAAACCACGGCACCGGGGGCAAAGAGTTCACTGAGTTTGAGGTAAGCGGTGTCCCGGTCCTGGACGCCACCAAGGATCAGGATGAGCCGGTCGCCCTGGATTCCCACCAGCGCATCCTCGGCAAATCGCCCGGCAGTACGGCGCAGTTCGCTGACGTAGCTTGCACTGGGTTCCGACGGAGAGTTGCCCACCATCACGGTGAAGCGTTCCTGTGCTTTCCAGCCCAGCGCCGCGATCCGTGACCGCAAGGCATCTGTATTTTCCCCACGGAGGATGGCATCCACGATCAGCGCTTCCAGCCTGGTGTCCCACGACCCGCGGGACTCGGCGGCACGTGCGTAAACATCGGCAGCGGCAAATGCGACCTCGCGCGAATAGCGCAGGACGGCTTCGCGCAACGACGGCTGGTCGGACTCCGGGGCGATCACCGGTACCTGGTCCTCCACCACTTCCACCACGATGCGGATCAGCTGCAGGGCCTTTTGGAGGCTGATTGAGCGGGTGAGCTCGGTGGGGGCATTGCCGAAGACGTCCGTGAGGATCCAGGACGGTGAACTGGGGCGCTCATACCAGGTCACGAACGCCGCGATGCCGTTTTGTGCCACGAGGCCGAGCGCCGATCGTTCATCGGAGCTCAGGCGGCTGTACCAGGGGAGCGATTTCTCCAGTTGGCGCATGGTGCTGGTGGACAGTTGCCCTACGTTCGCGCGGAGCTGCCGGAGAGTTTCCGCCTTTTCCGGCGACAATGCCGGGGTTGCTGCCTTGCGCTTTGACGTTGTTTTGGTGGGCTCTGCCATGGAATGAGCATACGGCCCAGCCCGGGGAACCTCCATTTGTGCGAAGGCTACAACTAGCCTTGTTGCCCGTCACGTCCCGTCGAGCGCCTGCGTACAGCTTTAAACGCCCGACGGCGGCCCCCACCTTTTGGTGAGGACCGCCGTCGCGGATGGTGCTGGTGACGCGTGACGTCCCGGAAGAAGCCTAGGCGTCGCCGCCTGCTCCGCCGGTGGTGCCGGCGTTGACATCCAGGAGCCGGTACTTCTCGATCGCCTTTTCCAGTGCGCATTCTTCAACCTCGCCCTTGGCGGCGAGGAGTTGGAGGGTTTTGGCGACGATGGAGTGGGTGTCGTTTTTGAAGTAGCGGCGTGCGGCTTGGCGGGTGTCGGAGAAGCCGAAGCCGTCTGCTCCGAGGGAGGCGAAGTCGTTGGGGATGAATTGTCGGATTTGGTCGGGGACGGCTTTCATGTAGTCGGAGACTGCGATGACTGGTCCGGTGTGGCCGTGGAGTTGTTCGGTGATGAAGGGTGTGCGGGTGGGTTGGCCGGGGTTGAGGAAGGCGTGTTCTTCGGCGTCGAGTCCGTCGCGTCGGAGTTCGTTCCAGGAGGTCACGGACCAGACGGTCGCGGCGACGCCCCAGTCGTCGTTGAGGATTTTTTGGGCTTCGAGGGCCCAAGGGACGGACACGCCGGAGGCGAGGATGTTCGCGGTGGGGCGGTTTCCGTTTCCGGTGGTGGCCTCGGGGGCGTCGGCGAGTTGGTAGATGCCTTTGAGGAGCCCGTTGGTGTCGAGGTTTTCGGGTTCGGCGGGTTGGGTGATGGGCTCGTTGTAGACGGTGAGGTAGTACATGACGTTTTTATCGTCACTGGCCTCGCCGTACATTTGTTCGAGGCCGTGGCGGATGATGTGGCCGATTTCGTAGCCGTAGGCGGGGTCGTAGGTGCGGACGGCGGGGTTGGTGGAGGCCAGGATGGGGGAGTGCCCGTCGGCGTGTTGGAGTCCTTCGCCGGTGAGGGTGGTTCGTCCTGCGGTCGCGCCGATGATGAAGCCGCGGGTCATTTGGTCCGCGGCGGCCCAGAAGGAATCTCCGGTGCGTTGGAAGCCGAACATGGAGTAGAACACGTAGATCGGGACCAGGGGTTCGCCGTGGGTGGCGTAGGCGGTGCCGGCGGCGGTGAATGCTGCGACGGCGCCGGCTTCGTTGATGCCGGGGTGGATCAGTTGGCCTGCGGGTGATTCTTTGTAGGCCAGGACGAGGTCGCGGTCCACGGAGAGGTAGTTCTGGCCTTTGGGGTTGTAGATTTTCGCGGTCGGGAAGAACGCGTCCATGCCGAAGGTGCGGGATTCGTCCGGGACGACGGGCACGAACCGGGCGCCGAAGTTTTTGTCGCGCATGAGGTCTTTGAGGAGCCGGACGAAGGCCATGGTGGTCGCGGCTTGTTGTTTGCCGGATCCGCGTTTGGCGACGTCGTAGGATTTGGCTTCGGGCAGGGTGACCGGGGTGTGGGTGCGGCGCCGTTCGGGCACGAACCCGCCGAGTTCGGCGCGGCGGTCCATGAGGTATTTGATTTCCGGGGCGTCCATGCCGGGGTGGTAGTACGGGGGCCGGTAAAGGTCGGCGTCGAGCTGGTCATCGCTGATCGGGATGCGCAGGTGGTCACGGAAGGCTTTGAGGTCTTCCATGGTCAGTTTCTTCATTTGGTGGGTCGCGTTGCGGCCCTCGAAGTGCGGGCCCAGGCCGTAGCCCTTGACCGTTTTGGCCAGGATCACGGTGGGTTTGCCCTTGAACTCGGTCGCTGCCTTGTACGCGGCGTAGACCTTGCGGTAGTCGTGACCGCCGCGTTTGAGGCCCCAGATCTGCTCATCGTCCAGGTCCGCGACCATGTCCTTGGTCTGCGGGGACTTACCGAAGAAGTGCTCACGGACGAACCCGCCGGACTCGGCCTTGTAGGTCTGGTAGTCACCATCGGGGGTTTCGTTCATGATTTTCACCAACGCCCCGTCCTTGTCCGCTTCCAGCAGGGAGTCCCATTCCCGGCCCCAGACGACCTTGATCACGTTCCAGCCCGCACCGCGGAAGAACGCTTCGAGTTCCTGCATGATCTTGCCGTTGCCACGCACCGGCCCGTCCAGGCGCTGGAGGTTGCAGTTGATCACGAAGTTCAGGTTGTCCAGGTTCTCGTTCGCTGCCAGCTGCAGCAGACCACGGGACTCGGGCTCGTCCATTTCCCCGTCACCAAGGAACGCCCAGACCTGCTGGTCCGAGGTGTCCTTGATCCCACGGTTCTGCAGGTACCGGTTGGACTGGGCCTGGTAAATCGCGTTCATCGGGCCGATACCCATCGACACGGTCGGGAATTCCCAGAAATCAGGCATCAACCGCGGGTGCGGGTACGAGGACAACGCGTGCCCGGCCTTGGACTTCTCCTGACGGAACCCGTCCAGGTCCTCCTCGCTCAACCGGCCTTCCATGAACGCCCTGGCGTACATCCCCGGAGAGGCGTGACCCTGGAAAAACACCTGGTCCCCGCCACTGGGGTGGTCCTTGCCGCGGAAGAAATGGTTGAACCCCACCTCATACAACGTCGCAGCACCGGCATAAGTGGAAATATGCCCACCCACACCAATATCCGAGCGCTGCGCACGATGGACCATCACCGCGGCGTTCCACCGCATATACGCCCGATACCGGCGCTCGAACTCCTCGTTCCCCGGGAACGGCGCTTCCTGATCCACCGGGATCGTGTTCACATAATCAGTGGTCGTCACCATCGGCACACCCACCGACCGGGCACCAGCACGCTGCAACAACGAACGCATAATGTACTGAGCCCGCTCGGTACCCTGCTCAGCGATCAACGCATCAAGGGACTCAATCCACTCCGCGGTCTCTTCCGGATCACGATCAGGCAGCTGGGCAGTCAACCCGCTGAGGATGTGTGAGGTCTCTTCTCCTGCAGCCACGTCCAACCTTCCTTTAGGCGCATGCATCGGCGCCTCAGGTCTGGCAGGGTGACTGCCCGTCGTGAACGCGTCGTGTGCGACATCTCGGTTTCAACAGCCCGGTCGGATGCGCCGGGCAGGTCTTGTGAGCGCTTGGCTGCCCAGTAGAATTCTGCGGGGCGATCGCCCTGCAGCCAGAGCGCTCATGGCCACTCTAGCTTTCGCGGCGCTGCTATGCGTAGCCGCAGCCCCCGCAGGGCGTTGTATGTCACATCTGAACGGCTTCCGTGACGTAAAGCACGCATGTGCCACGGGCCCGAAACACCCCAGGTGGTGCGGAATGTGCCCCGGTGCAGGGAGAATGGCTTGAAGCAGGCGCCCAAAGGGTGTTGGCTGTTAGTAATGGAAGTCACTTCAAAAGGAGGAAACGTGAGCGAGGCCGACGCCGCCACATCGGTAAATGTGGCGGAACGAATGGGTTTCAAAGATGGGGATCTGATTCAGGAGCGCGGCTACGACGATGACGTCGACTTCGACTTGCGTGATGATATTGAAGATGTCACCGGCTCGGAATTGCTCGATGAAGACGATCATGACGTCGTTGATGCGGTCATCTTCTGGTGGCGCGACGGCGACGGTGACCTCGTTGACGGGCTCATGGATTCGCTCACTACGCTGAAGGAAGGCGGAGTTGTCTGGGTACTGACGCCCAAGTCAGGAAGGGATAACTACGTGTCTCCGGCCGACATCCAGGACGCAGCCCCTACTTCGGGACTTCACCTGACTACCTCCGCCGGGGTATCCAAAGACTGGAGCGCCACACGGCTGGTGCCCAAGAAGAACAAATGACGGAAGTCCAGCAGGCACCTGCTGCGGTCCAGGGCCCCCGTACAGGTGAGCCTGCACCTGATTTCGAACTTCTGAACCAATACGGTGAGCCTGTCCGGTTGTCGGACTATCGCGGCCGAAACGTCGTCGTTGTCTTTTTCCCTTTTGCCTTCTCAGGCATCTGCACCGGCGAGTTGTGTGAGATCCGCGACAACATTGCGCAGTTCAACGACGCTGATGCAACAGTGCTGGCAATCTCCGTCGACAGCAAATTCGCTCAACGGGCCTACGCCGAACATGAGGGCTTCGAGTTCGATCTCCTGGCGGACTTCTGGCCGCATGGAGCTGTTGCCCGGGATTACGGAGTCTTCGATGAAGCCAGCGGAATGGCCCTGCGGGGAACCTTCATCATCGATGCGGCGGGCGTTATCCGTTACGTCGTGGTCAATCCGCGGGGCCAGGCGAGGGACTTCAACGAGTACCGGAGGGCCCTATCGGCCATGGTGGAACAACAGCCATGAGCAACCGGGGGCCAGGCGTGGGGATGACGGGGTTCGCCAGCATGGCACCTGCGGCCGCAGTGCAGCTTGAACCCTCGGAGCTGGAAGCCTTGGATCCTGCGGTGCGCGTCCTGCAGGGCCAGCGCCTGGCTGTCCTCACGGGAGCCGGATTGAGTACCGACTCCGGGATACCGGATTACCGGGGGCCGGGTTCTGCGCCACGAAACCCCATGACCTACCAGGAGTTTATTGGGAGCGAGGCGAACAGGAGGCGTTACTGGGCCCGCAACCACATCGGCTGGTCCCACCTCCGGCATGCCGACCCCAATGCCGGCCATGCCGCCGTCGCGCTGATGGAACGGCGAGGCCTCCTGACGGGGCTCATCACCCAGAACGTGGACAGGCTCCACGAGGATGCCGGAAGCGTCAACGTGGTGGATCTGCACGGGCGCTTCGACCAGGTGATCTGTCTTTCCCACGGACACACCTTCAGCAGGCAGCTGATCGCGGCCATCCTGGAAGAGATCAACCCGGGCTTCGTTGAAGCTGCTGTGGAGTCCGGCCTGGTGGAGATGGCGCCGGACGCCGATGCCACGGTGGAAGACCCCGAACTCATCACGTCGTTTGTCATGGCAGTGTGCCCGATCTGCGGCGGAATCCTGAAGCCTGATTTCGTGTACTTCGGGGAGAACGTCCCCAAGGACCGCGTAGCCCGTGCCTACGGCATGGTTGATGACGCGGAAGCTCTGTTGGTTGCAGGCTCGTCGCTGACGGTGCAGAGTGGCCTGAGGTTCGTCCGCCATGCGTCAAAAGCTGGCAAGCCTGTGGTCATCATCAACAGGGGGATCACCCGCGGGGACGAGCTTGCTTCAGTGAAACTTGAGCTGGGCGTCAGCGGTGCATTGGACTACCTTGCGCGGGCTTTGCCTGATCTTCCGGCCGTTCCAGACTCGATTGGTGTTTCCGGCAGTTGATCATGTAGAGTCATTGTTCGTTGGTTGAAGCGCTGAGGAAGTCAGAGGCTGCTGAAACCGCAATATGGGTCTTTAGCTCAGCTGGTAGAGCGCCACGTTTACACCGTGGATGTCATCGGTTCGATCCCGGTAGGACCCACCAGGAAGCCCCGTCACTCACGGCCGCAAGGTTCGAGAGGGCGGGGCTTTTTCGTGCTCAATTCACGTTGTTGTTTCACGCCCGGAGCCTTTGTCCCCTCGGCGCCTTTATCCTCCCTGCGCCTTTGTCCCCTCGGTGCCGTCACTTGGAGTCTGGTGATCTGCCGTCAGTGCCTCCTTCCGCCGGTAGCGACCTCTCATTGTCGTAGCCTCCTCCTACGGTTGACTCCATGGAGCACGTTTACATCCGCACAACCGCCCAAGGCGAGCCGGCCGTCGTCGTGAGAGGAGGCCGGGAGTGGAAGATCGCAGTGGAGCCCGTCCGATGGTTCGAAAGGGTTGCCTGGTGGGAGGTATCGAAGCGGATGCCGCGCGGAACCGGCCGCGTGGATGTTGAGGTCCTGCAGGTCCAGGTGCGCTTGGGGAACAACGCCCGTTCCGCTCTCGCCACGTGGCAACTGGTGCGCGATGGATCAGGAGGGGGCTGGTGCCTTCGGGGTGAGGACGCCGCGGCAGCATAGGGAGCCTGTGCCGGCAATCAGCAGCAGACAGGAAATGGATGAGCTCTCCACCGCGACTATTGGGGGATGCCGCGGTGGAGAGCTCGAAAATGAATATACAGCCAACTTTTGGGTTTGGAAAGCCGGACAGGTCAGCGACTCCTGCTTGCCACTATGATGGGTATTGTTCAGCAGATTGAACACTGAGTTGCAATGACGAAGGAGAATCATGGCCGATTCCCGCACCACCCGCTCCGAAGGGTTGGGCGCTTCGTCGCCGGCCCCCGCCGTCACGCGCGCCGCCGCCGTCCTGGAAGCCCTGGCTGATTCCCCTTCCGGCCGCTTGACCCTCAGCGATTTGTCCCGTGAGCTGGGCATACCGAAGTCATCAACATCGAACCTGCTGCTGGCGCTCGAGGAAGCGCGCCTCATCACCAGGCAGGGCGCAGATTTTGCGCTCGGGCGGAAGCTGGTGGAACTCGGAGCTGCGTACCTCAGCCGCCTCGACGAAGTGCAGGAGTTCTACAAGTACTGCGAGCAGGCTCCAACGCTCTCCGGCGAAACGGTCCGCATTGCGATGCTCGACGGCGACCACGTCATCTACCTGGCGCGTTACGAAGGGCATCCCGCCGTGCGGTTGACGTCCAATATCGGTGACAAGATGCCGGTCTCGCTGTGCAGTGTGGGCAAGGCGTTGCTGGCACAGCTGCATGACCACGACATCGAGGCCATGTTCCCAGACGGTATGGAATTGCCCACGATGACTGCCAACTCACTCCGGACGGCCGAGGAACTCAAGGCCCAGATCACCACCATCCGCCAGCAAGGCTTTGCTTTCGAGGATGAGGAGTCCACGGTAGGTGTCGTTTGCCTGGCCGTCCCTGTACCCACCCACGGCGCGCATGGGCCCAGCCTTGGTCTCTCCGTGACCGCATTGAAGGCCACATATTCGGAAGAGCAGGGAGCTCTCATGGTGAAAGAGCTCAAGGAGTTGGCGCGATCGCTGGGCAACCCCATGGGCTGATTTTTATAAATCTGATTTTAACCTTGGCATTGCGTTCAGCAAGCTGTACTCTGTTCATCATAGTGATCTTGGCGGTGATGCCATCACTATCTCACTGGGCCAACGGGGGCCCGGGGTGATTTTGAGGGAGTGCTTGTGACAACTCGTACTAAAACAAACTTCGCGGCGGAAGCTGACGAGGCCGTCGTTGAACCGGAGCAGCTCCGGCGGGCGACGCTGGCCAGTTCCGTGGGCTCCGCCCTGGAATACTACGATTTCTACATCTACGGCCTCGCTTCGGCGCTGATCTTCGGGCCACTGTTCTTCTCGCCGCTCGGTCCGGACGGGGCATTGATCGCCTCCTTTGCCACGTATGGTGTCGGATTTGCTGCCCGTCCCTTCGGCGGCTTGATCTTCGGCTACATCGGTGACCGGTTCGGCCGCAAGATGGTCCTGATCCTGACGATTGCCTTGATGGGCACGGCAAGCTTCGCCATTGGCCTCCTGCCGACTTTTGAGCAGGCCGGGATGCTGGGTGCGGTGCTGCTCGTGACCCTGCGTATCATTCAGGGGCTCGGTGCCGGTGCCGAGCAGGCCGGCGCAACCACGCTGATTTCCGAAGTCGCGCCGCGTCGTCGTCGTGGTTTCTTCGCTTCCCTGCCGTTCGTCGGCATTCAGCTCGGTACCCTGCTTGGCGCCGGCACGTTCGCGCTGATCACCATGGCGGACAAGTCGGTCCTGCAGGGCTGGTTGTGGCGGGTACCGTTCCTCGCCAGCTTCATCCTGATCGTGATTGCCATCTTCATCCGGCTCAAGCTCAAGGAAACTCCTGCCTTCCAGGAACTCGAAAAGCACAAGAACGTAGTCAAGAACCCCATTGGCGCTTTGTGGAAGCACTCCAAGAAGAACGTATTGATCGGCATTGGCCTCCGCATGGGCGAAAACGGGAACTCGTCAATCTACTCTGCCCTGCTTGTCTCGTTCATGAGCATGCCCGCGGGAGTCTTCGCGGGCAACAACTCGATCGGTCCTGTCGGTCTGTTGATCGCCGCTGGATTCGCAGCAGTCATGGTGGTGACCTTCGGTGCGTTGTCCGACAGGTACGGTCGTGTTCCGGTTTACCGCTACGGCGCGTTGTTCCAGGCGATCATTGCCGTACCCGCCTTCTACCTGGTCACACTGGGCAACGTCACCTTGGTATGGGTAGTCATGGCCGTGGGAATCGCCATCGGCGTCCAGTCGATGCTTGGTCCGCAGTGCCCCCTGCTGCCTGAACTGTTCGGATCGCAGTACCGGTTCACCGGTGTGGCCATGAGCCGTGAAATTTCAGCCGTCCTCGCCGGTGGCCTTGCGCCGCTGCTCGGAGCGCTGATGCTGGCCGCCACCAACCACTCCTGGCTGGTACTCGCCATCTACTCCTTGGTCCTCGCGCTCATCTCCTTCGTGACCACCTTCTTCACCCCCGAGACGGCAGGCCGTGACCTCGTCAGCACGGAAGACGCCAAGTAGTCGCCGAAACCGCTGCTACAACACGCCTCAGGACGGCGTCCCTCCACAGGAGGGGCGCCGTCCTGTTTTCTTTGCGGCGTCCAACCCCGGAGTGCTGGAAATTCGCGGAGCGCGGTGCAGAATTGGTGCAGCGATAGAGGAGCGTGTCCATGACGGCAACCAAGGGCGTGGCATCGCCGGAAAGCCCCGGCCAAATCCGGGGCTCCAGAGGCACCAGATTTCGGCCCGAGATCCAGGGGCTCCGTTCACTGGCCGTGCTCATGGTGGTGTCGTATCACATCTGGTTTGGCAGGGTTTCGGGAGGCGTGGACGTCTTCCTGCTGATTTCGGCTTTCCTGATGACCCTCCAGTTCGTCAGTCGGTATGAGGAGTCCCGGCCGGTGTCGCTGGTCCGGCACTGGCTGCACCTGTTCTGGCGGCTGCTTCCCGCCGTCGTCGTAGTGCTGACGGGTACATTGGCAGCAACGTTCGTTATCGTCCCCCGGACAAGGTGGACTGAGATCGTCAACCAGGCCTGGGCTTCCCTGTTCTACGTACAGAACTGGCTGCTGCAAAAGCAGGTGGTCAATTACTACGCCGCTGACCACAGCCTGGCGAGCCCCATGCAACACTTCTGGTCGTTGTCCATCCAGGGGCAGGTCTTCATCCTCTGGCCGGCGATCTTCGTCACTACCGCGTTGGTGTGCCGGAGGTTCGGCTTGCGATACCGGTCAATGTTGCTGGGAATCTTCGGGCTGATCTTCGTCGCGTCGCTGAGCTACTCGATCTACTTCACCAGCGCCCACCAGGAACTGGCCTACTTCGACACTCTTGCCCGGCTGTGGGAGTTTGCGCTGGGTACCCTGGTTGCGCTGCTGCTTCCCTTCCTGCGCCCAGGGCGTGGCCTGGGTACCGTACTGGGTTGGGTGGGAGTTGCTGCGATGCTCAGTTGCGGTGTGCTCCTCCAGGTCCGCTCGGCGTTCCCGGGCTTCGTGGCGCTGTGGCCCACCCTCGCGGCTGTGGCTGTCATCGTGGCAGGACAGACGGGAAGCCGTTTCGGGGTGGACCGTATTCTTTCCTCCAGGTTGCTGGTGGGGCTCGGGTCTACCTCGTATGCCCTGTACCTGTGGCACTGGCCGCTGTTGGTCATCACCCTTGTGTGGATCGGCGAAGACCACGCGGACGCACTGACGGGCGCGGCGATCGTGGGTGTTTCGTTGCTGCTGGCCTACCTCACCACCAGATTCGTGGAGCAGCCGCTGCGGTCATGGCGCTGGCCGGAGGCAAAGCGTCGCCGTCTGGCTGTAGCGGTATTGGTTTGCCTTGCTGTGGGAGCGACGCCGATGACGGTGTTCGGGTTCCAGCAGCAGCAAGAGAAGAACGCCATTGCCGGCCAGGACATGGATGACAACCCGGGCGCAAGGGCGTTGCTGCCAGGCTATGTCAACCGGGTGGGCAAGGACGCCAGGACGCTCCCGACGCCTGAGCAGCTTCCGGCGGACTGGGGCAAGCTTGACGGCCCCTGTACCGGGGAGCTGCGTCCCCAGGACCCGGTCCTGTTCGCGGAGTGCCAGCAGAACGACGTCGGCGCGGATGCCGCCAAGACCATCTTCGTTGTGGGGCAGTCACATTCCCTGCAGTGGCTCGGCGCCATCGGCCCCATGGCGAAAGAGCGCAACTGGCGGGTGCAGGCCATTACGTTTGGAGCCTGTCCATTCATGACTCAGACGGACGAGGTTGGCGACGAATGCAATGCCTTCAACCGGAATGTCCGCGAACACATTCGGCGTTACCGCCCGGATGCTGTTTTCCTTGTCGGGACCGCGGCTGTCCCGGATTCTCCGGATGAGGACCTTACGTGGGGACTTGATGAACTGGTGGGGGAGATCACCGATCAAGGTGTGGAGGTCATCGCCATGCGGGACAACCCACGGTTCTCCTTCAGCCCCAGCGAATGCGCCATGGCTTCGGGCGTCGACGATCCCCGTTGCCGTCCCGCCCTGTCCTCTGTGCTGGCCGCCGACAATCCGCTGGATCAGCTGGAAGGAAACTTCACCGGCCTGTCCATCCTGGATATGACCGACCTGATCTGTGATGGTGCCAGCTGTCCGGGGATCATTGGCAACGTCTACGTGTACCTGGACGACAACCACCTCTCGAGCACATACACCGGGAGCATGGCCGATGCATTGTCCGAGAGGTGGCTCAGCGCCACAGGTTGGTAGTCCGGTTTAGTAGAAGTGGACCGGGTCCACCAGGTGGGGGAGTTCGCCACCGTCCAGGAAAATGCGCAGGTTGTTGCGGAATCGTTCGGCGATGAGCCTGTTTTCCGCCGCGCTCAATGCCGAGGTGTGCGGCGACACCAGGACCTTGGGGTGGTTCCACAAAGGGCTGTCCTGAGGCAAGGGCTCCACTGCAAACACGTCCAGGCATGCGTATCCAACCTGTCCGTTGTCCAGTGCCGCGAGCAAGGCGTCCTCGTCCACTACCGTGCCGCGCCCCACGTTGACGAAAACTGTTCCTGGCCTCATGGCAGAGAAGATGTCCTTGTTGAACAGCTTTTCCGTGTACGGCGTGCCGGGCAGCGTGTTGACCACGGCGTCGGCGTCGGCGAGGAGGCCGGCCAAGCCGTCGTTGTTGGTGACTTCCTCGATTCCCTCGATGGCTTCGACGTTGCGTTTGGTTCCGCTGACCCTCATGCCCAGGGCGCGCGCGATGCGGGCCGTTTCCATGCCGATTTCACCGAGGCCCGCGATGACAACCTTGGAACCGTTGGCCAGCTTGGTGGGCGTCCGCAGTTCCGGCCAGAACCTGGCGGCCTGGTCCTGTGCCATCTCGGCGCTGCGCTTGAAGCCGTTGAGGATACCGAATGCCGAGAATTCCGCCAGCGGCAGGGCGTGGACGCCGGCAGAGGTGGTGACATGGAACTTCCGGAGCGTTTCGGTGTCCAGGCCTGAGGCCTTGACCGCTCCACCGGCACCGGCTGCCATGGCGTGGATCCACTGCAGGTGCGGGTTGCTTTTTGCGATGCGCGCAAGGCCGGCGGGACTTTCGTTGGGGAAGCCATAGAGGACCTGGGCGCGGTTCAGCATGGCCCAATAGCGTTCTTCCTGTTCCGGCGACCTTTTGAACGCGGGGTCGCCCGCGTGGTCTGCCGGGAACCGTTCCGGAGGAAGCAGCTCCGGTTCGTAGAGAACTGTTACGGAGGGATCTACAGCGCGGATCTGCTCTACGTGCTCAGCTTCGAGCGGTACAGCGATGGCGATGGTAAGTTCATCAGTCGTCATAGTGTTCATCATACTGAATGGCGGCTAGGATATTGAACAGAATTTACGTAAATGACCACGACGAAGTGAGGTGTTACCTGCCATGACCACCAAACGCGTGGGTTTTGTCGGGCTGGGTCTGATGGGCGCGCCGATGGCCTCCAACCTGGCCGGCGCCGGATGGAACGTCACCGCCTGGAACCGCTCCGACGCCGCGTTCGAAGCTCTCCCCGGCATCAACCGGGCCGCCAGCGTGGCCGCGTTGCGTGACGAGGACGCCATCATTTTCATGCTTCCCGACCTTCCGTTCATCGAAGAAGCGGCAGCGGAGCTGCTCGAATCCTGGGGGAGTTCGGCGCCGCGCCCGGGGACCGCCGTCGTCGTCATGAGCAGTGTCTCCCCAACGGGTGTCCAGCGGTTCGGCGAACTGGTGCACCAAGCAAGCGGCGGCAACGCCGCCGTAGTGGACGCGCCGGTGAGCGGCGGAACTGCCGGCGCACAAAGCGGAACCCTTGCCATCATGGTGGGGGCCGATGAAGGAACCTTCGAGCAGCTTGGGCCGCTCTTCCGGGCCATGGGCACCACCGTGCGTCGGATGGGACCCCTGGGGTCGGGGTCGCTCGCCAAGGCGTGCAACCAACTGATTGTCGGAACCACGACGGCGGCCCTCGCCGAAGCTGCGGAACTCGCCGAACGCTCCGGGATGGATGTAGGGGCTCTTTTCGAGGTGCTGTCCGGAGGACTGGCGGGAAGCCGGGTGCTGGACAACGTCGGTCCGCGCTTGGCAGCCAAGGACTACTCGCCAACTGGACCGGCAAAATTCATGCACAAAGACCTCGGGTTCGTGCTCGCCAGCGCTGCGGCAGCCGGCTCCGCCACGCCGATCGCTTCGGCGGCACATGACCTGTACGCCGAACTCAAACGCCAAGGGCTCGGCGACCAGGACCTCGCCGTCGTCCGGCAGGCCATCGCAAACCTGGGCCGGACGCCTGTCCCCATCACGTCCAACAGCAACTGAACCGTCGCAACTGAAGAAGGAATGACGAACAAACCATGAGTGCACTTTTCGATCTGACCGGGCGGGTTGCCTTGGTCACTGGTTCAAGCCGGGGGATAGGCAACGCCCTTGCCCGCGGCCTCGCCGATGCCGGCGCCACGGTTGTGCTGAACGGCATCAACACTGAACGGCTTGACGCATCACACCTGGCGATGGCCGCAGAGTATCCGGAAGGGAGAGTCCACAGCCGGGCCTTCGACGTGACGGACGCCGACTCTGCCGCTGAAGGCGTCGCCTGGGTGGAACAAAACGTCGGGCCTCTGGACATCCTGGTGAACAACGCCGGCATCCAGCACCGGGTGCCCATGCTGGACCTTGACGTCAAGGACTGGGACCGGGTCATCACCACGGACCTCACCAGCGCTTTCCTTGTAGGTCGGGAAGCCGCCCGGCACATGATCCCCAGGGGCCACGGCAAGATCATCAATATCTGTTCGGTCCAGACGGACCTGGCCCGTCCCACGATCGCGCCGTATGTTGCCGCGAAGGGCGGCTTGCGCAACCTCACGCGGGCCATGACCGCCGAGTGGGCCGCATCCGGATTGCAGATCAACGGAATCGCCCCAGGCTACATCCACACCGAAATGACGCAGAACCTGGTCGATGACGCCGACTTCAACTCCTGGATCCTGGGCCGCACCCCGGCCAACAGGTGGGGAACCACGGCCGACCTTGCCGGCCCCACGGTATGGCTCGCATCGCAGGCATCGAACTTCGTGAACGGCCAGACGATTTTCGTCGACGGCGGAATGACGGTGGTGGTCTGATGAGCATCAACCTCCCTGCATCCGGTCCGGCAGTCGTAGCCCATGGCAAAGGCGATCTTCGCATCGAGGACATCCCCCTGGCAGCACCGCAACCCAACGAGTCCATCGTGGAGATTGCCTATGGCGGGATCTGTGGTTCGGACCTCCATTACTGGCTGCACGGCGCCGCGGGCGAGTCCATTCTCAAAGAACCGATGGTCCTCGGCCACGAGATCGTTGGTGTTGTCCTCCAGCAGGCAGCCGATGGTGCGGGTCCTGCAGCGGGCACGCCTGTGGCTGTCCACCCTGCCACCCCGGCACCCGGCGACGTCCGGTACCCCGAGGACCGGCCAAATCTCTCGCCGGGGTGCACCTACCTTGGAAGTGCGGCACGCTATCCGCACACCGACGGCGCCTTCAGCCGCTACGCCAATCTGCCCGCCAGGATGCTCCGTCCTTTGCCTGAAAATCTGGACCTTCGCACGGCGGCGCTTGTGGAACCGGCCAGCGTCGCATGGCACGCGGTCTCCCGCGCAGGCGACGTTCGGGGGAAAACGGCACTCGTGATCGGCAGCGGTCCGATCGGAGCCCTGGCGGTGGCCGTGCTGAAGCGCGCCGGCGCTGCCCGGATTGTCGCCGTCGACATGCATGACAAGCCGTTGGAGATCGCCCGGTCTGTCGGTGCCGACGCCGTCCTCAAGGGTGATGACGCGGACGCCATCGCGGCGGTGGACGCCGACGTCGTCATTGAATCCTCAGGGAGCCACTACGGATTGGCCTCGGCCATCAAGGGTGCCACCCGTGGCGGCAAGGTGGTGATGGTGGGTCTTTTGCCGTCGGGACCCCAACCGGTGTTCATTTCCCTCGCCATAACCCGCGAGCTGGAGCTCCTGGGCTCATTCCGCTTCAACGACGAGATTGACGAAGTCATCGCGGCCCTGGCTGACGGATCCCTGTTTGCCGACCCCGTTGTGACGCACGAATTCGATCTCGCCCACGGCCTGGAGGCTTTCGAAGTGGCGAAGAATTCGGCCGAGTCCGGCAAGGTTTTGCTGAACTTCCGGAACGGCTAATTCCTGGCCACAGGGACGAAGACGCGGGGCTGGTCGTCCCAGCTGGGTGCCAGCTCCGCGATCGTCTGGCGCATGATCCTGGCAGCGGCGTCGCGGGCCACCGCACCGTCGCCGGCGTCGATGGCGTGGGCCACGTCCATGTGCCATTGGAGGGCTTCCTTCTGGGGATGCTCGGGCATGAGGCCGTGGACGGTCCGGCCCGTGAGGGTTTCGGTGACCTGGCCAATGAGGTTGGCGAACATCTCGTTGCCCGATCCGGACAACACCAGGGCGTGGAAGCGGATGTCGAGGTCAAGGAATCTTGCCATGTCCCCGGCGTCTCCCGCTTCCTTCATGGCGAGGGAAATGCCCACCAGTTCCTGCCGCAGGCTCTCGGGTGCGTTGCCGGCGGCGAGTTCGGCGGCTACGGGCTCGACGGCGGAGCGCAGCTCGGCCAACGACCGCAACTGCGCGCCGCGGCCTTCGCCCGCGAGACGCCACCGGATGACCAGGGGATCGAAGGGATTCCAGCGGTGGGCAGGAAGGACACGGATGCCCACCCGCTTGATCGTTTCCACAAGCCCGAGTGATTGGAGGACACGCACGGCTTCACGCACCACGGAACGGGAGACGTTGAGTTCGTCTTCCAAATGCTCAGCCAACATCACGTGTCCGGTGGGAAGGGCGCCACCCACAATCCGGGTCCCCAAATGCTCAACGGCGCGGTGGTGAAGGCTGGTTGACATAGAGGTAAGCATAGTGGCGCGGGGCGACCGGGGATGCCGGTATCCGTGCCGGGAACGCATTCCGAGCCGCCTCAGCAGCCGCCGGGCATCATAGACTGTTTATGACGCGGCAGCTTCCACAACGTGGGCGCCGCTTTCCCGCCCAAGGTTTATATACGTATGGTTTATTACAGCCCCTGGTTTTGAAATCGCTTCCCGCGTGCCCCCATGGCTACGTCGGGACTGTTTGCACACGAACGAATTGGAGTTTTGATGTCAGCACACATCGGTGTCACCGGCCTTGCGGTGATGGGCGCCAACCTGGCCCGCAACCTCGCACGCAACGGCTTCACCGTGGCTCTCCACAACCGCTCCGTGGAAAAGACTGACGCCCTGCTGGAAAAGCACGGCACGGAAGGCGACTTCATCCGCACGGAAACGCTGCAGGAACTCGTCGACTCTCTCGAAAAGCCCCGCCGCGTCCTCATCATGGTCAAGGCAGGTGCCCCCGTCGACAACGTCATCGAGCAGCTGGAACCGCTGCTCGAGGCCGGCGACATCATCATCGACGCCGGCAACTCGCACTACGAGGACACCCGCCGCCGCGAAGCAGCGCTGGCCAAGAAGGACCTTCACTTCGTCGGTGTCGGTGTTTCCGGTGGTGAAGAAGGCGCGCTGAACGGCCCCTCCATCATGCCCGGCGGCTCCCGTGAGTCCTACGACGCGCTCGGCCCGCTCCTGGAAAAGATTTCCGCCAAGGTCGACGGCGAACCCTGCTGCGCTTGGATCGGCACCGATGGCGCCGGCCACTTCGTCAAGATGGTCCACAACGGCATCGAATACGCCGACATGCAGGTCATCGGCGAAGCATTCGACCTTCTCCGCTCCGGTGCAGGCATTGAGCCCGCCGAACAGTCCAAGATCTTCGCTGAGTGGAACAAGGGCGATCTGTCCTCGTTCCTGATCGAAATCTCCGCTGAGGTTCTCGGCCACGTCGATGCCAAGACCGGCAAGCCGTTCGTTGATGTCGTCGTTGACGCTGCAGGCCAGAAGGGCACCGGCCGCTGGACGGTCATCTCCGCCCTTGAACTCGGCTCACCGGTCTCCGGCATTGCAGAGTCCGTGTTTGCCCGCGCGCTGTCTTCCCAGACCGAGCAGCGCAAGCTCGGCCAGGAGCTGCTCGCCGGTGAAGAGGCTTCCGTGGAAATCCCGGAGACGTTCGTCGAGGACGTCCGCCAGGCACTCTACGCCTCCAAGCTCGTGTCCTACGCACAGGGCCTGGACATGCTGACCTCCGCAGCCAAGGAATACGGCTGGGACCTCAAGCTGGACGAGATCGCTTCCCTGTGGCGTGCAGGCTGCATCATCCGTGCAGAGCTGCTCAAGGACATCACCAAGGCCTACGCTGCCGATGAGAAGCCCGCGAACCTGCTGTTTGCACCGGCCTTCACGAAGGCCATCGCAGAGGCACTCCCGGCCTGGCGCCGCGTTGTGGCCACGGCCGTGCAGCTGGGCATTCCGGTACCGGTGTTCTCCTCCTCCCTGGCTTACTACGACGGCCTCCGCCGCAAGCGGGTCGCCGCCGCCCTGATCCAGGGACAGCGCGACCTCTTCGGTGCACACACCTACGGCCGAGTAGACACCGAGGGCACGTTCCACACCCTGTGGGGCGAAGACAAGTCCGAGATCTCGGCTGTCGACACCCACTAGCAGCCACGTGGGTCACTAACACCACCGCGCAAAGGCCGGCTCCTTCCTATTACGCTGGAAGGAGCCGGCCTTTGCCTTAACGGAGCTCCCGTTCAGGTGCTGGGCCACCAGCAAAGGACAGACAATGCCAGCCAGCATCGCACTTGTTACAGGCGCCTCCACGGGTATCGGATTCGCGACGGCCCTTGCCCTGGCAGGGGCGGGCTTTACTGTCTACGCAGGTGCGCGTCGCGTCGACATGATGGAGCCCCTGAAGGACCACGGGATAACCGTACTGTCGCTCGACGTGACCTCCGAGGAATCGATGATGTCAGCGGTGGCGCAAGTGGAAGCCGCCCACGGACGCGTGGACGTGCTGGTCAACAACGCAGGCTATGGTTCCTACGGCTCCCTTGAAGAGGTCCCCCTGGCCGAGGGGAGGCGGCAATTCGACGTCAATGTCCTGGGCCTTGCAAGGATGACCCAGCTGGTTCTTCCGCAGATGCGGGCGGCAGGGAAAGGCAGGATCATCAATGTCACATCCATCGGGGGAAAGATCTACGAGCCCCTGGGCGCTTGGTACCACGGCACCAAGTTTGCCGTGGAGGGGATGAGCGACTCGCTGCGCCTGGAACTGAAGCCGCACGGCATCGACGTCGTCATCATCGAACCGTCAGGGACCGACACCGAATGGGGCACCATTGCCGGCGAGGGGCTGCTGGCCACGTCAGGCGATGGCCCGTACGCCGATCAAGCGCATATTGTTGCCGCAGCGCTGGCATCCACCTCGGGTGATGGCCACGTGCTTTCCACTCCGGCAACGGTGGTGGCAAAAGCCATCGTCCGGGCAGCAAAGGCAAAACGCCCCAGGACCCGCTACCCGGTAGGGCGGGGGGCCTGGAGCGTTCTGGCAATGCGAAGGATTCTTCCGGACAGGGCGTTCGACGCCGTGTTCCTGAACTTCTACAAAGGACTGGCCGGCTAGATGCGGTATTCGATGTAATACTCGGCCGGATCCACTGCAGGCTTCGTCTCTGACCTGGCGTCCCGGTGCCGCCAGGTCGCCGGAATTCCAGTGATGATCGACTCTGGTGGAGCGTCCTTCACTACTACGGCATTCGCACCAACAGCACTGTCTGCTCCGATGGTGATGGGGCCCAATACCTTCGCGCCGGCACCAATGGTCACCCTGTCACCGATGGTGGGGTGGCGCTTGACCTTGGCCAGGGAGCGGCCGCCGAGCGTGACACCGTGGTAGATCATCACGTCATCGCCGATTTCCGATGTCTCACCGATGACGACGCCCATGCCGTGGTCGATAAAGAACCTGCGGCCAATCGTGGCCCCGGGGTGGATCTCGATGCCCGTCAGGAACCTCGCGAGCTGCGAAATCAGGCGCGCCGGAAAACGGAGCGCCGGGTTTTGCCAGAGCTTGTGGGTCAGGCGGTGCGCCCAGATGGCATGCAATCCGGAGTAGGCGAAAAAGTTCTCAAAAGAACCTCGCGCCGCCGGGTCGTGGGACCGGGCGGCGTCGAGGTCTTCCTTAAGTCTTGCGAAGAAGCTCACAAAGACCTTTCTACAGGAAATGAAGGTGTGCAGGCGTTGTGTTAGCCGCGGATGTCATCGAACAGCACGGTGGAGATGTAACGCTCCCCGAAGTCACAGACGACGGCCACGATCAGCTTGCCGGCATTCTCCGGACGCTTTGCGAGTTCGAGCGCGGCCCACACGATGGCACCGGAGGAGATGCCGCCGAGGATGCCTTCGCGGGCACCGAGGTCCCGGGCAACCCGCACGGAGTCCTCAAGGGTGGCGTCAAGGACTTCGTCGTAGACGTTGGTGTCCAGGATCTCGGGCACGAAGTTGGCGCCGATGCCCTGGATCTTGTGGGGACCGGGAGCGCCACCGTTGAGGATGGCCGAATCCTTGGGTTCGACGGCAACAATCTGGACTCCGGGCTTGCGTTCCTTGAGGACCTGGCCCACGCCGGTGATGGTGCCACCGGTTCCTACGCCTGCTACGAAGATGTCAACTTCGCCGTCGGTGTCGTTCCAGACTTCCTCGGCCGTGGTGGCGCGGTGGATCGCCGGGTTGGCCTCGTTGGCGAACTGCTGGGCCCAGATGGAGTTCTCCGTGTTGGCGACGATCTCCTGGGCCTTCTCGACGGCCCCACGCATGCCTTCGGAACCCGGGGTCAGGACGATTTCGGCACCGTAAGCGCGCAGCATGACACGGCGTTCGGTGGACATGGTTTCGGGCATGGTCAGGATGACCTTGTAGCCGCGTGCCGCGCCCACGAGTGCGAGGGCAATGCCCGTGTTGCCTGAGGTACCCTCGACGATCGTTCCGCCCGGCTTCAAGGCACCGGACTTTTCGGCGGCGTCAATGATGGCTACACCAATGCGGTCCTTGACGCTGTTGGCGGGGTTGTAGAACTCAAGCTTGACGGCAACCTGGGCGTCAAGGCCCTCGGTGAGCCGGTTCAATCGAACCAGCGGGGTGCGGCCGACCAGCTGAGTAACGTCGTCGTAGATCCTTGCCATGAAAATTTACGCCTATCTCTGAAGAGGGATTGCTGAGGTCAGCCTAACCAGCCGGATCGAAACGCTGCTAAGCAGTAAGCCATGCAGAGTAATATTTCCTGGCCTTTGCCAGCTTGGGGTTAATGATCACCTGGCAGTATCCCTGGTACGGAAACTTTGCATAGTAATTCTGGTGGACTTCCTCGGCCTCGTAGAAGTCCGGGAGCGGCACCACTTCAGTCACAATCGGGTCGGACCACAAGGCCTGGGCGCGTTCGATGGCTTCCTCGAACAAGACCTTCTCCTCGGTGGTGGTGTAGAACATCGAGGACCGGTACTGGGTCCCGACGTCGTAGCCCTGCCGGTTCAGGGTGGTGGGGTCGTGCAGGGCGAAGAACATGTCCAGGATGACTTCTTCCGGAACAACAGTTTCATCGAATGTCACCGCAACCACCTCCGCGTGACCGGTGGTCCCGGAGCACACTTCGTAGTAATCGGGATTGCGGACGTGGCCGCCGGTGTAGCCGGAGACAACCGAGCTGACCCCGCGGGTTTTCTGGTAAACGGCATCCAGGCACCAGAAGCAGCCGCCGCCAAGTACGAAAGTTTTCATGTTCTCTTCAATGGTTGGGATGGCCTGATGATTCCCGCTTCACCTTACGGGAGAATTACGGCACCGGGCAGCTGCACAAGTGACCAGGACTGCCTGAACCGGCCCGGTAGTGAAGAATAGGGATATGGAAGCAGTGAACACTGGCATTTCTGATGCGGATTCCGTCGAAGATGACGAAACAGAACACGAAGAAACAGTTGGGGCCAGCGGCGAACCTACCCTCGGCCAGGTGTTGTTGGCTGTTGAAGAACTCTGGCCCGAGTCCCTCGCCGAGGATTGGGACGAAGTCGGCCTGGTTGTCGGGCGCCCCACGGTCCCGGTGACCAAAGTCCTCTTTGCCGTGGATCCCACCCTGGCCGTTATCGATGAAGCCATCGAATGGGGTGCCGGGCTCCTTATTACCCATCACCCCCTGTTGCTCAAAGGGGTGAACTCCGTTGCCGCAACGTCGGCCAAGGGCCTCGCTGTCCACCGATTGATCGAAGCGGGCACTGGCCTGCTTACCGTGCACACGAATGGTGACTCAGCCGTTGGCGGAGTGTCGGACGTCCTGGCAGATGCCTTCGGTCTGGAGAACGTGGCGCCCCTGACCCAGGCATCCAACGGATTGCCGGAAGAAGGAATCGGCAGGGTGGGCGATCTTCCGGAGCTTGAAACCCTGGGCGACTTTGCGGCCCGTGTCTTTGAAATGCTGCCCGCCGTGGCGGGCGGGGTCCGGGTTGCCGGCGACAAAGACGGCCTGGTGCGGCGTGTTGCCGTCTGCGGCGGCGCCGGGGACAGTTTGTTCGACGCCGTCCGGGCCAACCATGCCGATGTGTACGTCACAGCGGACATGCGGCATCATCCGGCCTCCGAAGCGCGTGAGGGGGCCACCAACGGGCGGCCGTACCTGATTGACGTATCGCACTTTGCGAGTGAATGGCTGTGGCTTCCAGCCGCCGCAGAAGCGTTGGGCAACGTGCTCGCTGACCAGGGCTACGACGTCGATATCCGCGTCAGCAGTACCAACAGTGACCCTTGGGACTTCATACTGACTCCCGGCGGCGACTAGAGTCTAGGAAAGGGCCGGACCTGATCTCCAGGACCGGCGGCGACAAGCGGAGGTAAGCGTGGCGAAAGCAGCACCGGCAGAACAATTGAAATTGCTTGAACTGCAGGGGCTGGATGCCAAGCTCAAGTCGTTGGCGGGCCGCCGGAAGGTGCTGGAAAACGATCCCCGCATTACTGACCTGACGGACGCCCTCAGTGTGGCCAACGGTGAACTCGGGGCGGCCAAAATCGCTGTCCATGACGCCGAAGCCGAACTGCGCCGCGCGGAAGCCGACGTCGAACAGGTTGCGTCCCGCATCGAGCGCGATGAAACCCGGCTGAACAGCGGAACCGGGTTGTCCAAGGACCTGGTGGCGCTGCAGAACGACATCGCCTCGCTGAACAAGCGCCGTTCGGACCTTGAAGACGTTGAGCTTGAGATCCTGGAGCGCCTGGACACCCTGCGTGAACGCCAGGCTGCCCAGCAAGCCATTGTTGACGACATCCAGGGTTCGTTCGGCAGCATCCGCTCTGAACTGGACGAAGCGATCGCGGAGATCGCGGCCGAGGAGACAGTGGTTCGCGGGCAACGGGCTGTATTCGCCGAGGCGCTGGACCCGGGGATGCTCGCGGTGTACGAAAAGACCATCGCCAAGCGTGGAGTCGGTGCTGCCCGGCTGTTCCACGGAAAGTCCGAAGGCTCGGGGATGATGCTCAGCCCAGGTGACCTTGCCGAGGTCAAAGCCGCAGCGGAGGACGACATCGTTTTCTGCCCGGACTCCGGCGTCATCCTGGTCCGTTCAGCGGAGTGGAACTGACCTGACCCGGGCACGGCCTTAGTTGGACAGAATGATGTTCAGGGCGTGTGGCTTCCGGGCGGTGCCCTCAACCAGTTCGGCGGTCCGGATTTCGCTGGCGGCCTTCAGGAGCTGATCCGGAGTTTCCGGAGCCTTGCCGCGCCTGGTCAGCAGATGCCGTGCCAACTCACCCCTGGTGTGCTTGGCGAAGTGGCTCACCACGGTGCGCTTGCCGTTCGCCTCGTTGAACACATTGACGTTCACCGTCTGTGCGGCCGGGGGAGCCCACGCTGCGGCGTAGGTGCTGGAGCGGCAGTCCACCAGCAGTTCGCCGTCGACCCGCTGGGCGAGGGCGGCGTTCAGCTGCGGCTTCCAATAGGAGGCGAGGCGTCCGACGTCGGGCAGTGCGGTTCCCATCGACAGACGGTAGGCGGGCACGTGGTCACCAAAGCCAATGGCTCCCCACAAAGCGGAAACAACCAGGATGGACTCCGTCGCCTTGCGGCGCTGGGCCGGCGTCATGCTCTTGAAGCCGAGGGCGTCGTACAAGACCCCTGAGTAGACCTGGTGCGCGGGAGCCGCCGGTTCGGCGTGCAGCCGGGTATTACGTTCGACGTCGTCCCGCAGCGAGGCGCCGACGCCCAGTAACGCCAGGGCGTCCTCGTGCGCGCTCACTGTCCCCAGAGCTTCAAGGACCTTGGCCCGGTACGGGTTCAGTTCCGGGAAGCTCAGCGACTCCCATTCGATGGCAGGTCCTTTGAGGGCGGGGGTTTTGCCTTCTGAGGGCGGCAGGAGAATCAGCACCAGTCGATATTACCGGTGACTTGGGCCGTCCTGGACGCCGGTAGACTGTACGGCGGATGGGTTGACCAGGCGGCCGCGCGTCACGAAAGTGGCTCGAGGAACGTCCGGGCTCCACAGAGCAGGGTGGTGGGTAACGCCCACTCGGGGTAACCCGCAGGCCAGTGCCACAGAGAACAGACCGCCTGCGTCCCGGTATTGCACCGGGCAGCAGGTAAGGGTGAAACGGTGGTGTAAGAGACCACCAGCTCCCTGGGTGACCGGGGAGGCTAGGTAAACCCCACCCGGAGCAAGGCCAGACAGGACACGTTCGAGGGCTGCTCGCCCGAGTGTCCGGGTAGGCTGCTGGAGGGCGTCGGCAACGGCGTTCGTAGATGGATGGCCGCCTCTCCCTTTCCGGTAACGGAAGGGGATGACAGAACCCGGCGTATCGGTCAACCCATCCATTTATGACTCCCTGAATGACGGGCGTGTGAGTGATTTCACGCCTCCGGGACGACCATGCCCCGACCTTCCCGCCTAGAATGGTTACTGAACGTAGATGTTCTGCCGCCGGGACTGCGTTCGCAGCCGGCGGATTTTCTTTGCTCTCGTTCAAGGCGCTGTGGGTGGACCGAAGCCCGCCGGCGCATGTGCCGCAGGACTACTCCGGGCGGCCGCCGCCATCCGCATACGAGGACGTATGTGGTTGACCCAAGGAAGGTAGTTCTGTGAGCCAGACGTCAGATTCTTGTCTTGATAAGTGGATGGGCCGGGAGGCTCTCGCCGAGGCCATGATTCCGGTGATCGGCCGGTTGTACCGGGAAAACAACGTGGTCACCAGCATCCACGGCCGGAGCTTGATCAACAAGTCCACCATGAACATCCTCAAGGCCCACCGCTTTGCACGCCGGATGAGCAACCACGAGCTCCTGCTCGAGGAGACGGCACCCCTGCTGAACGCCCTTTCCGAGCTGGAGCTCGGCGCAGCAGCCATTGATATTGCACGTTTGACCGAAAAGTACCGGGCAGAAGGCAATGGCGCCTCCCTGGACGAGTACTTGCGCTCCGAGCTCGCCGAGATCGTTGGCAAGCGCGGCGCTGACGACCGCACCAGCACCGACGTCGTTCTTTACGGTTTCGGGCGTATCGGCCGTCTGCTGGCCCGCATCCTGATCGAAAAGGCCGGTGGCGGCCACGGCCTGCGCTTGCGCGCCATCGTGGTCCGCAAGGGCGCCGACAACGACCTCGTGAAGCGCGCGAGCCTGCTGCGTCGCGACTCCGTTCACGGTTCCTTCGAAGGCACCATCCGTGTGGATGAGGAAGCCAACACCATCACCGCCAACGGCGTCCAGGTACAGGTCATCTACTCGGACAACCCCGCAACTATTGATTACACCGAGTACGGAATCAAGGACGCCCTGGTGGTCGACAACACCGGACGCTGGCGCGACGCCGATGGCCTCTCCCAGCACCTGCAGAGCAAGGGCGTTGCCCGCGTCCTGCTGACGGCGCCGGGCAAGGGTGACCTCAAGAATATTGTTCACGGCATCAACCACCGCGACATCAGTGACGACGACAAGATCGTCACCGCCGCATCCTGCACCACGAACGCCATCACTCCGGTGCTGAAGGCCATCAACGACAAGTTCGGCATCATTCACGGCCACGTCGAGACTGTCCACTCGTTTACCAACGACCAGAACCTGATCGACAACTTCCACAAGGGTGACCGCCGCGGACGCTCCGCTGCGCTGAATATGGTGATCACGGAGACCGGTGCCGCCAAGGCAGTGGCCAAGGCCCTTCCCGAACTGCAGGGAAAGCTGACAGGCAACGCCATCCGTGTACCCACCCCGGACGTCTCCATGGCCATCCTGAACCTCAACCTGGAGAAGGGCACCACGCGCGACGAGGTCAACGACTTCCTGCGTGAAATGTCGCTGCATTCCGATCTCCGCAAGCAGATCGATTACATCGATTCTCCCGATGTAGTCTCGACGGACTTCGTCGGCTCCCGTCGGGCCGGCATCGTCGATGGCCTCGCCACGATCTCCAACGACAAGAACCTCGTGCTGTACGTCTGGTACGACAACGAGTTCGGCTACTCCTGCCAGGTTGTCCGTGTGATGGAAGAAATGGCCGGCGTGAACCCGCCGTCGTTCCCGGCCCGGGATGTCATCGCTCCCATTGCCGTACTCGAAACGGCCGGCGCCTAGGTCCGCAGCAGTTAACACGGGTTTCCCGGCCGGGTCACTGGAAACGGCCGGGAAACCTGACCAGAATGGGTCTCATGGAAAACGAATCAACGATGGAACATGAGACCACTCTGGAGCACGCCCTGGACGTCGCCAAGGCCAACCATAAGCAAGCCCAGAAGCTTCTGGACCAAGCTGTTGCGGCCAATGCTGCCGGGGACGTCACCGACGAGCGCGTGGAACAACTGAGGGGCCTCCTGGCTCTTGCCGCCGAGGACCTCCAACGCGTGACGCGCGAGCAATAACCGGCTCTTTCACCCTCTGTGTAGTGTGACTTCTCCTACACATTGTGGATACCGACTCTGACTGTCGGGGCCGTGTCCTACGCTCGTAAGACACTGCCTGCCCCGTTGGATGGAGTCCCTTGAGCATCACCTGGTCCGCCTATAAACGCGCCCGCCGCCGTTCCCGTCAAGCGTGGGCGGTTCTGGCACTGGCTGCCGCTACCATTGTCGCCGGGCTGTCCTGGTTCTTCACCGTGGGCCAGTTTGAAGCAGCTCAACCTCCGCAGTCCGGCCCCAGCGAAGCCCCGGTTTACAACCCCGAATGGATGAAGCCTGTGCGCGGCGCGGCGGCGGTCATGCCCGAAAAGGCCTCCGAGGCCCTGGACCAGTTGCCGGTCAAAGGGCGGGCGCCGAAAACGGACTATGACAGGGCCGCCTTTGGACAAGCGTGGGCCGATGCGGACCGGAACGGTTGCGATACCCGCAACGACATCCTCCGGCGCGACCTGAGTGCAGTCAAGTTCATGGACGGCTCCTCCTGCAAGGTGGCCTCCGGAACGTTGAACGAACCCTACACGGGAAGGCAAATATCCTTCACAAGGGGCCAGGACACCAGCTCCGCCGTGCAAATCGACCATGTGGTGGCGCTGGCCGACGCGTGGCAAAAAGGCGCCCAGCAGCTGACCATCCAGCAGAGGCAGACCCTCGCCAACGACCCGCTGAATTTGATTGCGGCGGATGGTCCGGCAAACGTCAAGAAAGGCGCCGGCGACGCCGCGACGTGGCTGCCGGCCAACAAGAACTTCCGCTGCCACTACGTTGCCCGGCAGATCTCGGTGAAGACGGCCTACCGGTTGTGGGTCACCCAAGCGGAGAAAGACGCCATGAAGAGCGTTCTATCCTCCTGCCCGGATCAGCAGACGATCTACAACGCCAGGTGACCATGCCCGAGTTGCCAAGTGCCGCCGTCGTCGATTCTCTCCAGAACTACGCGCTGAAGTGACGTTTCCCGCGGGAGCTTCTCCAGGTCGTGCATGCCGCGCTGCCGGAAGGTGAAGTACACGGCATCCGTGGCTGCGTCCGTGCAGCGGTCCACGGTAAAGCGGCGGGCAAATGAGGCGATATTGCTCTCTGGCAGCTGCTTTGCCAGATAGGGATCGAGCATCCACGAGTCACAGGTGGCCACTGCCACCGGCTTGTCAGGAAAATGGCGTGCGAAGAAGTCCCGGGCCTCTGCGAAACTCTCGTCCACCAAAGCGGGGGAGAGCCCGCCGTCTTCGGGGATATGCACACCCAGCACCCAGCCCGAGGCGTAACCCTCATCAGGCACCAGATGGAACTGCAGCCTGCCGAGCCTGAAAAGATTGCCGGCCATGTGCAGCGTCAGCCAGGACCAGGTGTCGAGCCCGAAACGCCCATGGACCCGGCGGTTGATCCGCATTTGCAGTCCGACGTCTGCCAGGGACGCAGCGGAGACGTCCACGCCGATTCCCAGGCCGGCATGAAAGTCGTGGACCGACGGGGCGAAGCGAAGCAGTGCTTCTATCCAGGTCGCTTCCGATGCACCCTCTGCCGTGATGCTGTGCAGCGGAAAAGCTCCCAGCCTGCCCTTCAAGGCGTCCAACGCGCGGACGACGTCCGCGGCCGGGGGAGTGGCCAACAGACGGGCGCACTCCGGAGCGTCCTCGGCGCTGATGTCCAGGAGTTTGAACAGCTCGGCGTGCGTGCTGGTGTCCATGGGCCTAGTGTCCGAAGGGATCGGGATCGACGCCGGGCATCCAGGTCAGGCCGGGCTTGCCCCAACCGTTCTTCTTGGCCTGCTTCATCGCTTTCCTGGCATAGCGGTCCACCAGGCGGTTGACGTAGAGCTTGCCGTCCAAGTGATCGTATTCATGTTGAAGAATCCGGGCGAACCAACCGGTCGCTTCAAATTCCACGGGGTTGCCGTCGCCATCAAATCCCTGGACCCGGGTCCAATCAGCACGTTGCAAAGGGTAGTACTCGCCAGGGAAGGACAAGCAGCCTTCAACGTCCTCGTCAGGATCCGGAAGGGCACCGGAAACTTTGGAAAGCGTAAGGACCGGGTTCACTACGACGCCTTGGGGCGGGACGTCGTCGTCGTTCTCGTACTTGTAGACGAAAATGCGTTTGCCAACGCCGACCTGAGGGGCGGCGAGGCCCACACCGTTGGCGGCATCGTTCGTCTCGAACATGTCAGCGATCAGGGTGCGCAGTTCGTCGTCGAAAATTTCGACTTCGCTGGCCCGGCGGTGCAAAACAGGTTCGCCCCAGATAGTGACTGGCAGGACGGTCATGTCAGTTCTTCCTTAGTGATCGCTATGGTCCGGGGCGTACCGGATCGGGTTAAAAGCAAAGGCCGCACCGGGTTACCGGTGCGGCCTTTGTGGAAACCGGCTCTGCAGCCAATCTCGGTGGGGTGAGCTACGGGGGTTGAACCCGCGACCTCCTGGACCACAACCAGGCGCTCTGCCAACTGAGCTAAGCCCACCATGTGCCTTTTCGGGCTAGTCCGTTGGACCGGCTTTCCTCGAAGGCAACGACAAATAGCTTACCTGCTGTTTTGGGGTGCAAAGTCCACTTTTGCCGGTTTTGGCGAAAAAACCTTCAAAAATGGCGCAGATCACACCGGATTGCTGGATCCCAGGGTTTCGGCGCTGGCCATGATGTCCTTGGAAATGCGCTGCGCCGTTGCGGTATCGGGCCCCGGAGCGGCGACGAACACTGCCTCGCGGTAGTAGCGGAGTTCGTCGATGGAGTCCTTGATGTCACCCAACGCGCGGTGCCCACCGTGTTTTGCGGGCGACTGGAAGTAGGCGCGCGGGAACCAACGCCGGGAGAGTTCCTTGATGGTGCTGACATCAATAACTCGGTAGTGGAGGTGCTCAACAATGTTCGGCATGTCCCGGGCCAGGAACATCCGGTCCGTTCCCACGGAGTTTCCACCCAAGGGGGCCTTGCGGGGATCCGGGACCCACTTCTCGATGTACTCCAGAACCTGGGCTTCGGCCTCAGCCATGGTCTTTCCGTGCGGGAGCTCATCAAGGAGCTTGGAGCGGGTATGCATATCCCGCACAAAGTCATTCATTTGTTCCAGTGCGGCATCATCCGGCTTGATCACGACGTCCACGCCGTCGCCAAGGATGTTGAGCTCGGAATCCGTCACCAGGGCGGCAACCTCGATCAGGGCGTCGTTCTTGAGGTCCAGGCCGGTCATTTCGCAGTCGATCCAGACGATGCGTTCATTAGTAATAGGCACGCGCCTAGCCTATCCTTCAGCCGGTTCCAAGTGCTCCGATGGTACGATTTTTGAGCGCAGCAGTGTCGTTTCTTCCTGCTGCGGAAGCCCCGAAGACGCAGAACTTTTGTCCCGAATTTACCGGGCGAACGATTGGATGACGACTACATGACGGTGCCCGTACCCGCCGCCCAGAAGGCAGGGACAGCAGCGCCGACGGCGGATGCTGCAGCCAGCGAGGTAGATAACGCACGTTCGCCGCTGATTGCCGGGTTCATCGGTTCGATGTTCATGGTGTTCGGTTCCTTGGGCGTTGGTTGGCTGGCTCCGGTATCCGAACTCAGGCGGCTGCCGCTTTTTATTTGGATGCGTACCGAAGGCGCGGGCGTCGCTCTCTCCATCGTTCTGCTCGCCATTGGTGGAATGCTGCTGGTCCGGGCCTGGCTGCGTCTGGGCCAACGGGTCCGGGTGTGGGGGCTGGAAGCGCGCAAGGCCACGCTCCAGGCCGTTGTGGCGTGGGGACTGCCCATGATGTTCACGGTTCCGCTTTTCAGCAGGGACGTGTACGCCTACATCGGCCAGGGGCGTCTGATGGTGGAAGGCATGAATCCGTACAAGAACGGGATCTCGGCCCTCCCTAATTATTTCCAACTGGGTGCCGACAAGATGTGGACGGAAGCGCCGGTCCCTTATGGGCAGCTGTTCTTGTGGATCGAACAGTTCGTGGTGTGGGTGACCAATGTCCAGCCCGAAGCCAGCATCATGCTTTTCCGGATGGTGGCTTTGGTGGGCATCGTGCTCTGCATCATCTACGTACCTAAGCTGGCTGAACTCCACGGTGTTAATCCGCATCGGGCACTGTGGCTGACAGCGGCGAATCCGCTATTCCTGACCAACTTCATTGCCAGCGTCCACAACGACGCCCTGATGATCGGTCTCGCGCTGGCAGGTCTCTACTACTGCGCTACGCGTCGTGTGATTCTTGGCATCGTGCTGGTCACGCTCTCGATTTCGGTCAAACCGATAACCATTGTTTTCCTGCCGTTTATTGGACTCTTGTGGGCCGGCAAGGGCGCCTCCTGGCAGCGGAAATCCCTGTACTGGTTCCTGACGGCCGGCATCAGCTTCGGGCTGCTGTACGCCCTCAGCCTGGTCAACGGTTTCGGATTCGGCTGGATCAACGGTCTTTCCGCTCCTGGCAGCATCTGGATCTGGTACGCCCCAGTGGGGCTGATCGGCTTGGTTGTGGCCTCTATTTTCAATGTCTTCGGCCTGGACGGTTGGGGCATGGCGAAATGGGTTTACGACGCCGGCAAGGTCCTGATGGTTGGAGCCGTCGCCTGGCAGATCTTCCGCGGCGACTACGACCGCTTAATGCGTCGACTCACGCTGGCGTTTGCAGCCATCGTTATCCTGGCACCCATGATCCAGTCCTGGTACGTGGTGTGGTTGATACCGCTCTTTGCCGTTACGGGTATCCGCAACGACTGGCAGGTCAAGGCCGTCTACTTTATCGTGTCGTTCTTCATGGTCTACGCCATCTCCGACCAATTGGACGTCTTCCCCTACCTGCAAAGCGAAGACCTGGGCCTGGCGCTCACGCTGGCCAGGAATGCGGCGGCCATCATTGCGCTCCTCTTTGCCGTCTACCTGATCTTTGTTGACCCGAAGACCAAGAGCCTGTTCCGCAAGCGCGACGAGCCGGGGCTGCGCCCCATCATTTGAGCAGCCGAGTGGCCTCCCTGGCGGACAAGGGGCTCAGGGCTTGCGCGTTCTCCTGGACGAATCCACGGACCCAGTCCGCATCGGTCTTGCTGAACTCCCGTAGTGCCCAGCCGATGGCCTTGCGAACGAAGAATTCTTTGTCCGCCAGGTTTGCCGTGATGGCTTGTGCCAGCAGGACCCGGTCAGTAGCTGATTTCGCACCGAGCTGGGAAGTGATGGCTGCTCTGCGGATCCACATGTCTCCGTCTTCGGCCCACCGAAGCAGCACCGGGGTCATGGTGTCCCGATGGGCCAACAGCAGGGCGCAGATCCGGTGCGATACGCCATCAACGAGGTCCCACCAGGCACCCGTCCGGATGATTTCTTCGTACACGGGCAGCATGAGCAGATCCTCCTTGACCATCCGCAAGCCGGTGAGGTCAATGGCAGCGTAGCGCTCCTCACGTGCCTCTGCCTCCCGCCACAGTGTCAGGGCAGCACTGCGCAATTCTTCCGGTGACGTCGGTGGGAATGCCTTGGCAGCCGCCTTTACAATTCTGCGCACCGCAGGCACTGTGACGCCGTATGAGGGCATTTCTGACTTCATGTACGCCTGTGCGCCACGTGCGCGCTCCGGGTCGGCCTCGGAACGCAGCTTTAAGCGAATGGACTCAACGAGTTCAGTAGTGGACATGCCCTAACTTTAGGGTCGTTGGCGGCGGCAAGGGCGAACCTTTGGTACCAACCCCGCAGGTCCAGTACAACCAGTACCACCACGACCGGTACCGGCACAGTCGGGGCCCGCCCTTGTCCGGAGCACTTGGCCGGCATCCGCCTGGACGGCCGGATGCCGGGCGGACATTTCAAGCGCCGGCACCCACCAGTTCGCCGGTTGTTGTGTTGACCAACAGGGAACTGACCCCACCCGTACCGTCAAGCCCTAAGGGTACAGTTTCTTCCTCCGGGGGAGACTGCTCCTCGTCTTCGCCCTCCCAGTCGCTGCGATTCGCGGGATTGCCGGAGTCATCCACGGAGGGACCCGAATCTACAGGTGCCGAGGCTCCGTTCATCCGGGTGAAGTTGGCAGAGCCCCACATGAGGTCGTGGCCAACAGATTCGGCATCGATCTCGGCCACATGGTAGACGCGGCCCTCGTGCTCCCATTGCCGTAGCCGCAGCTTGCCGACGACCAAGACCCGCTGGCCTTTCTTGATGCTGCAGCCCACGTGGCCGGCAAGGTAACGGAACGACTGCACTGTGTACCAGTTGGTGTTGCCGTCCACCCAGGTGTTGCTCGCGCGGTCGTATCGGCGCTCTGTGGTTCCGAGGCGGAACGACGCAGTAGCGGTACCACGGGTAGTCGTGGAACTTTTCACGTCCGAGGCCACAAAGCCCCTGACGGTGATCATGTCATTCATTGGTGGTCCTTCACGATGTAGGGAAGTGCCTGTCCGGCATCTATAGCCTTGTCCAGCGACGTTCCGGATGGGAGTGCGGTCCTGCGCTATGTGAATAACTTCGGGCCCAGGCCCGTTGTTGAGGAATGGAGGCAGCCAGCGTGGAGATGGCGGGTGACCCAGCGATCGCATGTAAACTCTTTGTGGCGCGAGCGGCCCGGGTGGTCATCGAGCCAGTGCGCCCCAGTAGCTCAGGGGATAGAGCAGCGGCCTTCTAATCCGCCGGTCGGGGGTTCGATTCCCTCCTGGGGCACCATTCACCCTCCTTGGATACTTTCCAGGGAGGGTGTTTTTTCAGGGGGTGGACTCCTTTTTCAGGGGGTCGACTCCAGGAACTCCTTGAGGTTTCCCAGCACCAGTTGCCAGGTGGCGGTGGAAGACGCCACTTCTTCTTCGCTTGAGTTGTTCCCCTGGGTGATGGTCACGGTGGTTCCATCCGGTGTTCCCGCCAGGAGGTACTCAACGGTGTGGTGGTTTTCCGGTATATCGGCAAGTCCGGAGGCGGGACTGAAGTGCGTAGTCTTGAGCCTGACAGGAGGGTCGAAGACCAGGATGGTTCCTTTGTCTTCGTAGGTTTTGCCGTTGTACTCGCCTTCGTAGGTAATCGGCTCGCCCACGCGCCAGGACGTAGTGACGTTGGTCCCCAGGAAGTACTGCCTGATGAGGGCCGGATCAGTCAGGGCGTCCCACACCTTTTCCAGCGGCGCGTCGATTGTGGCAGACGCAACGGCCTCTGAAGCTTGTCCGCTCATAATGTGCACTCCATTTCCGCGTCCCGCCGTCGGGAACCCTTCCGGTGCACACGGTACGCCCGTCGAGGTCGCCTGTGAATGGCACAATGACTAGGTGATAAGCAGGGGAAGCACTTCGAAGTATCGCGGGCCGGCGCCGGCGTCCACCACCAAGGTCCGTCTGGCGGGGTGGTCAATGCTGGTTGCCGCTCTTGTCCTGGTTACAGGCTGCACGGCCACACCCGGGCCTCCAACCACCCCGGTGGGGTCCACCGCTCCGGGCGCCAGCAGTGGCGCAAGCTCGCCCGTCAGCCCTGGAGCCAGCGCGTCCGCCAGCGCCGCGGAGGCCCCTTCCAACACTGCGGATCCAGCTGTGGCTGCAACGACATCAACCGTCGAGTCCACGCTTAAGAACCTTGTGGCCGGGAATCCCAAACCGGACAGGGAGGCGCTGCGTGCCGCATTGGTATCTGCAGGAATTCCCCAGGAGAATATCGAGGTATCAGTCAGCCGCACACCCACCGGCCTTGATGTTGACGCCATGGAAGCGGCCACCCTGGCCGGGAAATCCTGCGTTATGGGGCAGATACGCGATGGCGGCGTTGTGGTCACGGTGTTGCCCGTGCTCTCAACCGGAAAATGCTTCGTAGGAGACGCCCGCTAGCCCGGCCTCAGGCAGCGAATGTGAGTTATGTACGCCTACCCATTAGATTTAAGGGCATGGCGGAATTCATTTACACGATGACCAAGGCTCGCAAGGCCGTTGGCGACAAACTTATTCTGGACGACGTCAGCATGTCGTTCTACCCTGGCGCGAAGATCGGCGTCGTGGGCCCGAACGGTGCTGGCAAGTCCACCATCCTGAAGATCATGGCCGGTTTGGACACCCCTTCCAACGGCGAGGCCCGCCTGAGCCCCGGTTACACCGTGGGCATCCTCCTGCAGGAACCGCCGCTGAACGAGGAGAAGACCGTCCTGGGCAACGTCCAGGAAGGCGTTGGCGAGATCTACGGCAAGATCCAGCGCTTCAACGAAATCTCGGAAGAGATGGCCAACCCGGACGCGGACTACGACACGCTGCTTGATGAAATGGGCAAGCTCCAGGAAGCCATTGACGCTGCTGACGCCTGGGATATCGATTCCCAGCTTGAGCAGGCCATGGACGCCTTGCGTTGCCCGCCTGCAGACGCCGACGTTACCGTCCTTTCCGGTGGTGAGCGCCGCCGCGTAGCACTGTGCAAGCTCCTGTTGCAGAAGCCGGACCTCCTGCTCCTTGACGAGCCCACCAACCACCTGGACGCCGAGAGTGTGCTGTGGTTGGAGCAGCACCTTTCCCAGTACCCCGGCGCAGTACTTGCCGTCACCCACGACCGGTACTTCCTGGACCACGTGGCTGAATGGATCGCGGAAGTGGACCGTGGCCACCTTTACCCCTACGAGGGCAACTACTCCACCTACCTGGAGAAGAAAAAGGCCCGCCTCGAGGTCCAAGGCAAGAAGGACGCGAAGCTCTCCAAGCGTCTTAGCGAAGAACTTGAGTGGGTGCGCTCCAACGCCAAGGGCCGCCAGACCAAGTCCAAGGCCCGTCTTGCACGTTACGAGGAAATGGCCGCAGAAGCGGAGCGGACCCGCAAGCTGGACTTCGAAGAGATCCAGATTCCGCCGGGACCGCGCCTGGGCTCTTTGGTCATCGAGGCCAAGGACCTGAAGAAGGGCTTCGACGACCGTGTCCTGATCGAAGACCTCTCCTTCTCCCTTCCGCGCAACGGCATCGTCGGCGTGATCGGGCCCAACGGTGTGGGCAAGTCCACGCTCTTCAAGACGATCGTCGGCATGGAACCCCTGGACGGCGGTGAGCTCAAGATCGGCGAGTCCGTGAAGATCTCCTACGTTGACCAGTCCCGTGGCGGCATCGATCCCAACAAGTCACTGTGGGAAGTAGTCTCCGAAGGCCACGACTTCATCCAGGTCGGCCAGGTGGAAATGCCCTCACGCGCCTACGTTTCGGCGTTTGGTTTCAAGGGCCCGGACCAGCAGAAGAAGGCCGGTGTCCTCTCCGGTGGTGAGCGCAACCGCCTCAATCTGGCACTGACGCTCAAGCAGGGTGGCAACCTCCTGCTCCTTGACGAACCCACTAACGACCTCGACGTCGAAACCCTCAGCAGCCTGGAAAACGCGCTTCTCGAATTCCCGGGCTGCGCCGTGGTGGTCTCGCACGACCGCTGGTTCCTGGACAGGGTGGCAACGCACATCCTCGCCTATGAAGGTGACGATGAGAACCCGTCCAAGTGGTACTGGTTCGAGGGCAACTTCGACTCTTACGAGGAGAACAAGGTGGAGCGCCTGGGCCCGGATGCCGCCAAGCCGCACCGCGTGACGCACCGTCGCCTGACCCGCGACTAACCACCGCCGCTGGCAGTACAGAGCAGCTGGCAGTACAGAACACAGGAAGGCCGGTCCCACGGGACCGGCCTTCCTGCGTGTGATTCCGAACTGCGTGAGCGTCCGAACGCTATGGAATCCGCACCATACCCTCCTGCGCCACTGTGGCAACATGCACGCCGTCGCGGTTGAAGATCCTGCCCGTGGCCAAACCCCGGGCACCCTGGGCGCTGGGGGACTCCTGCACGTAAAGCATCCATTCGTCCACCTTGACCGGCCGGTGCCACCACATGGCGTGGTCCAGGCTGGCTACGCTCATGCCCGGCGTCATCCAGGACAGACCGTGTTTGCGGAGGATGGGCTCCAACAGTGTGTAGTCGCTGGCGTAGGCCAGGGCTGCGATGTGCAGTTTGGGGTCGTCAGGGAGCGGACCCATGGTCTTCATCCACACCGCATTGGTGGCCACATGCTCGCTTGGCGGGGATACGTAAAGCGCGGGGTCGATGTGGCGGACGTCGAAGGGCCGCTCGGAGGACATGTGCCGGGCCAGCGGGTGGTCGAAGTGGGACAAGAGCTCGGCTGTGCTTGGGAGGGTTTCCGGATCCGGGATGCCTTCGGGCATGGTTGCCTGGTGGTCCAGGCCGTTGTCCTCCACCTGGAACGAGGCGATCATCGAAAGGATCGGGACGCCGTCCTGGTAGGCGTGCACGCGGCGGGCGGAGAAGGAACGGCCATCACGCAGCCGTTCAACGCCGAAGGTGATGGGCTTGTTGGCATCCCCGGGACGCAGGAAGTAGCCGTGCATGGAGTGCGCCACCCTGTCCGGCTCCACGGTGCGCATGCCGGCCATCATCGACTGCGCCAGCACCTGGCCCCCAAAAACACGGTGCCGGGGCTGCTTTTGGGACGGACCAAGGAAGATGTCCTCATTGGTCCGGGCTCCGTCGAAGTCACCGAGGTCCAGCAGGCCGATAAGCACTTCCATGGGGTCTTCTGCGGGTGCTTCCACCTGGAGGCCAGTGTTCGTCTCAGTCATGGTTCGACTTTAGACGCCACCCCGACCCCTCTCAACCGGGGACATGCCGGTAGAGTCGATCATGTGACAGACGTCTTGACCCAGTCCTTCCGCTTCGCCGATCCCCGTGACCTCGCCGATTTGCGGACCTTCGCCACCCGGGCAAAAAGCATCGACGACGGCGCTATCCGCCTCCAGGCGGCAGGCAACGTCCTCGCTGCCTATGTATGCGTCTTGCGGCCGCGCATCCTGGGTGAATCCACGCCGACGATCCTTGGCTTGAGGACAATGGCGCTGGCTGAACCGGCTCACGCGGATGTCACCGTAACGCTCGCGTCCGTCATGGACCGTTTGGCCCGCTCCGGTGCCGATGATGTGGAACTTCCCATCCCGCCGTCGACCGTTTCGGAGTCATGGGCCGGAGTTGGTGCGCCACGCAGCGGCTGGGAGGCGCTGGGGACATTGTCCGACGCCGACCTCAAGTCAGCCGCGGAAGCAGGCATCGCGGAGGTGGCCGGCGTCATTCCGACCGCGGCAGGTGCTGCGGTGGTCAATACTGCAAGGGCTGCTGTCTGGGGCCGTGAGCTTCCCGACGGCGGGGGCCTGCCTGCCGGGTCCGCGTTTGCGGCCTTCGCCCTTGGATTCCTGGGCGATGGTGCGCAGCAGGTCTTCATGAATGGTCGGTGGTACCGGCTCAGCGGACCCCGCGGCCATGTGCTGGTACGCACAGGCGCGGGGCTCGGCCTCGGTTTTCCGGGCTAGTTCCGGGGAACTGCCGAAGGGCTGTTGACCATGGTCAGTGCGGCCCGTTCCATGTAGTCCCACAGGGTTCCCTCATGAAGGGGCGACAGGTCCAGAGCGTCCACGGCTGTCCGCATGTGGAACAGCCAACGGTCCTTGGCTTCGGGAGTCACTTGGAAGGGCATGTGGCGCATGCGAAGACGCGGGTGGCCGCGCTCCTCGCCGTAGGTGGTGGGCCCACCCCAGTACTGTTCGAGAAACATCAGGAAGCGGCGCTTCGCTGGCCCAAGATCCTCTTCCGGGTACATGGGGCGCAGGAGCGGATCAGTGGCCACACCGTCGTAGAACACGTCGATGAGCTTCACGAACGTTTCATGGCCGCCGACGGCGGCATAGAAACTGTCCGTGTACGCAGGCTGGCTGAAAGGGTCGTTTTGCATCAGCTGGCGTCGGGGACCCGCCTGCGCCGGCTGGGGCTCCCCGCCTGCAGTGTTACTCATTGGACTTCTCCTCGGCTTTGGTGACGCGCGATGCGCCAGCTGTGACGGGCGCTGCTGAGGCGCCTGGTTCGTCGCTGTTGTCGGGTGACTCCAGCGGCACGTAGTCCCCTTGGGAACGGTTTCCGACCCTCAGGATCTCACCGTTCCGCAGGTACCAGATGGCTCCGTCTTCCGCGCGGACGCGGGTGATCCTCAGTCCAACCGACTCAACGGTACCAACCACTTCGCTGGTGACGATCACGTCGCCGATCCCGTACTGGTCCTCGATGGTGATGAAGATGCCGGCGAGGAAGTCGCGGATGAGCTGTTGGGCGCCGAAGCCGATGGCGACACCCAGGATCCCCACGCTGGTCAGCAGGGGCGCGACGTCCACATTCATGAACTTGAGGACGTAGATGATGACGATCACCACCACCACGACGCTTACCAGGCTGGTGAGCAGCGAGCCGATGGTTTCGGCGCGCTGGGAACGCCGCTCATGGTCCAGGGCGCGGATGGCGGGCTGGACCCATTTGAAATGCGGCTTCTTGAAGAAGGAACTGCCGGCAGATACGCGCCGCGTGATGCGCAGGATGATGAAGCGCGCAACGATCCACACCAGCAGGCCGATGCCTACGGTAATGAGGATCGAAACGAGGTCGATCTTTTCGGGTTCGATGTTGATGGCTTCCGCAAGGGGGATAAAGGTCAAAGTGGAATAACTCCTTGTGGTCGGCCCGTGTTCGCCGGGCGCGGAACACTCTGTCCACGTTTAACCCTAGCGCCGTAGCGTGACGGTATGCGCATCCTGGTCCTGGGCGGCACCGCCTTCCTGTCAGCAGAAATCGCCCGGCAGGCAGTTGCCGCCGGTCATGACGTCACCTGTTTTGCCCGGGGTACTTCATCGAACCCGCCCGACGGCGCCACGTGGGTGCGGGGGGATCGCACCTTGGGTGCCGCGGCCTATGCGGAGGTGGCAGACAGCTGGGACGCGGTGGTGGACGTTTCCAGGGATCCGGTCCAGGCACGCGAGGCCTTGGAGGTGCTGGGACCTGTCGCGGAGCACTGGACGTTCGTCTCCAGCTGTTCGGTGTATGCGGACCACTCAGTACCTGGCGCGGATGAAAGCGCGGCCCTGCTGGAGCCGCTGCCAGAGGGGCATACGGCCGGCCCGGAAAGTTATGGCGAGTCCAAATCAGCCATCGAGCACCTGACACTGGGCCTGGTGGGGGAGAAGGCGCACATCGTCCGGTCCGGACTCATCGGCGGCCCAGGGGACGGTACGGACAGATACGGCTACTGGCCGGCCAGGTTCGCTGCGGACAGTGACACGGTGTTGGTTCCGGACATTCCCACCGCCGCAGCCCAGATCATTGACGTCCGGGATCTCGCAACCTGGATCCTGCGTTCGGCCGAAGGCGGGCTGACGGGAACGTACAACGCCTTGGGCGATGTTGTTCGCTTCGGTGACTACATCACCGAATCCCAACGGATTGCCGGGGCCGAAGAGAGTGATGTTATCCGTCCCTCCGAGCACTGGCTCGTTGAGCAGGGCGTGGACTACTGGGCGGGACCGGACTCACTGCCCTTGTGGCTTCCCCCGGGGCACGATGGCTTCCAAGCCCGCTCCAACCGTGCTGCACGGGAGGCGGGAATGACCTTGCGCCCATGGCAGGAAACCCTGGCCGCCACGCTTGACGACGAGCGGATGCGGGGACTGGACAGGGAGCGAAAAGCAGGCCTTGGCCGCAGGACCGAACAAAGGCTCGTGGCGCTCTGGCGGGAGCTGCAGCGTTAGGCCGCGGCCGCCGTCGTGATCGGTTCATGGAGGACCGGGAAGTTGACGCTTCGCGCAATGAAGCAGACCTGGTTGGCCTCATGGTGAAGTTGCGGCATCAAAGCAGCGTGCGCGGCATCCACGATGGTGACATGGGGCCGGAGCGTCACATTCTCGAATTGCCCGCTGCCGTCACGGTTGAGTTTCATGAGCCCTTCGGCGTTGTCCTCATAGCCGGTAACCACCACTCCGTGCTTGACGGCCACGTGCAGGAAGGACAGCATGTGGCACTGCGAGAGCGCGGCAAGCAGCAGTTGCTCCGGGTTGTAGCGCATCCGGTCGCCATGAAACGTGGGATCGGCCGACCCCTTGAGTGTGGGAAGTCCGCTGATCTCGACGTCGTGGTCCCGTGAATATGCGCGGTAGCCCGCTGTGCCCTCTCCGAGGTTCCCGGTCCAGCGGACAGTCAGCGCGTAGTGGTGTTCGTTCAGGCCCATGCGGACAGTCTAGTCAGGCACAACCGACTGTCCGCATGGACCCCGCGGGCTGGTCCTAGACGTCGGCCGCCCTGGCGCGAAGGGCGCGGGCCACTCCGTCACGGTTTTCCAACATCATGCGGCGCAGGGCTGCGTTTTCTTCGGGAAGTCCGGCCAGGAACGCGTCGGTGCGGTCCACCGTAGCCTGCGTGGTGAGCTGGGCCGGGTAAAGCCCCACAACGATCTGCTGGGCCAGTGCGTGTGTGCGTTCCTTGACGATCCCGGGCACGGCCTGGAAGTACTTCTCCGCGTAGGGTTCCAGCAGGGAAGTGTCCGGGACGCGCATGAAGCCTGCCACCGCTGACGACTGAAGTGCGTTGGAAAGTTCTCCCTTGACCACGATCGACTCCCAGGCCGCTGCCTTGGCTTCCGGGGTGGGAATGGCCGCCTTGGCCTGCGCGGCAGCGTTCTGGCCGTTGGAGGTGTTGTCGCGGGCGAGTTCTTCGTCGATGCGTTCCTGGCCTATGCGTCCGCCAGCCACCAGCGCGGTCAGGAGCTCCCAGCGCATGTCCTGGTCCACGGTGAGCCCTTCCAAGGTTTCGATCCCGTCCAGGAGGGCTTGGAGACGGTCCAGTTGTGCCTCGCTGCGTGCCAACTGGGCGTAGGACTTGGCGAATTGCAGCTGGGCGTCGGAGCCGGCTTCCACGCTCGAAGCAAGTTCCCAGAGCCTGTCCGCTGCTGCGATGGTGGTCGCGGCTTTATGTTCTGCGGCGACGTAGTAGGTCAGGGTGGTGGCGAGCTGGCGGAGCTGGACCAGGATGACCGAAGAGTCGGTCTCGTGGGCAATATTGGCCAGGATCAGGTCCACATAGCCGCGGGCCGGGGTCTCACCGTCGCGGGCTGCATCCCAGGCTGAGCCCCACACCAGGGTGCGGGGCAGGCTGGCTGCGAAGTCCTTCAGGTGTTCCTTGGCTGTGGCGAGGGAGTGCTGGTCCAGGCGCACCTTTGCATAGGCGAGATCGTCGTCGTTGAGCAGGATCAGGTCCGGGCGAGCTTTGCCCACCAGTGCGGGCACGTCGGTCCTGGGGCCGTCGACGTCGAGTTCTTCGCGATGGGTGCGTTCCAGCTTCCCTTCGCCGGAGAGCGTGTAGAAGCCGACGGCGAGGCGGTGCGGACGCAGGGTGGGTTGCTCGTCGATGGCGGTCTGCTGGATTGAGAAGGCAGTGATGGTGCCTTCAGCGTCGACGGTTACCTCGGGTGCGAGGGTGTTCACGCCTGCCGTTTCGAGCCAGAGCTTGCCCCATTGGTCGAGGTCACGGCCCGAAGCGGCTTCCAGTTCCACCATGAGGTCTGCGAGCTCGGTGTTTTTCCAGGCGTGCTTGGCGAAGTAGGTCCGGACACCGGCCATGAACTGTTCCGGGCCTACCCAGGCCACCAGCTGGCGAAGTACAGATGCTCCCTTGGCGTAGGTGATGCCGTCAAAGTTGACCTCGACGTCTTCGAGGTTGTTGATCTCGGCGAAGATCGGGTGCGTGGTGGGCAGCTGGTCCTGCTTGTAGGCCCAGGACTTCTCCACCGAAGCGAACGTGGTCCAGGCCCGGTCGAATTCGGTGTTCTCCACGGCAGCTAGGTGCGACATGTATTCGGCGAAGGACTCGTTGAGCCAGAGGTCGTTCCACCAGCGCATGGTCACCAGGTCACCGAACCACATGTGGGCCAGTTCGTGCAGGACAGTGATGGCGCGCCGTTCGATCTGCGCGCCGGTGACCTTCCCGCGGAAGACGTAGCCTTCGAGGATGGTGACGGCGCCGGCGTTTTCCATGGCGCCGGCGTTGAATTCCGGCACAAACAACTGATCGTACTTCTCGAACGGGTAGGGGCAGCCGAACTGGGCCTCGAAGAACTCGAAACCCTGGCGGGTCAGTTCAAAGATGTTGTCGGCGTCGAGGTACTGCATCAGGGATTTGCGGGCGAACACTCCCAGGGGAATGACCCGGCCGTCGGAGCTGGTGACCTCTGAACGGACCGACTGGTAAGGCCCTGCGATCAAGGCAGTGACGTAGGAGGAGAGTCGGGGGGTCGGCGCGAATTTCCATACGGAGCGCGCGCTGCCATCTTCCGCGGCAGGAGCCTCAACGGGAACAGGAGTGGGGGAGTTGGAAACAACGTCCCAGTGCGACGGCGCCGTGACCGTGAACGTGAAAGCCGCTTTCAGGTCGGGCTGCTCAAAGACGGCGAACATGCGCCGGGAATCCGGAACCTCGAACTGCGTGTAGAGGTACGCTTCCCCATCCACGGGGTCCACGAAGCGGTGGAGGCCCTCGCCGGTGTTCATGTAGGGCGCATCTGCCACAATCGTCAGTTCATTCTCAGCAGCAAGCCCCGGCAGCTGGATACGGACGCCGTCGGAGACCTCCGCTGGGTCCAGGTCAGTGCCGTTCAACGTCACGCTGTGGACGGTGTGCGTGATGGCATCGATGAACGTCGAGGATCCCGCCTCGGCAGAAAACCTGACCACGGTGGTGGAGCCGAAAACCTCCGGGCCGCGGGTCAGGTCCAAGGTGACGTCGTAGGAGTCGACAGTGAGCAGTTCGGCGCGGTTCGCGGCTTCATCGCGCGTGAGGTTCAGGCCTGGCAAAGTAGTGCCTCCGGAGATCGGGATGACCGGCCGGTCCGCCGGCCGCTGGTATGAAGTTATTCTTTCACTCCCACGACGGAAGGCAAGGAGTGGACACCACAGTGTCGCTCCCACGGAGTAGCGTTGGAATATGGGATCGATCCGGGAAAACCTCGACGTCCGCGCCTTAAGGTTCGCGGTGGCCTTTCCTCTGCTGCTTGCCATCGGCTTCGTGGTGTGCGCCCAAATGCTCCGCAATGATCTCCCCAACCCCGTGGCGGTCATGTGGAGTGCCGACGGCGGCACGTCCTTCGCGCCGTTCGGCGCCTATGTGGCAGTCGGCGCGGCGCTCATCACTTTGTGCGGTTGGGCAGTGTTCCTGCAGGCTGTCCCGATTTCCCGGCCCGTGATCATGCGGCGCGTCATGATGGGTATCGGCCTGATGGTCAGCCTGTTCATCACCACGGTCCTGGCGGCCTGCCTGGTGGGCCAAAGCGGGGCTGCCGACGCCCGCGAGTCCCATGTCGACCCGATCGTGCTGGCTATGGGCAGCGGAGCCGCGTTGGCCCTTGGAGTCGTCATGATGTTCGCTTTCAAACCGGACCCCCGGTGGACGCGGGAAGATGACGTGGCCCTCCAGAAAGAGCTGCGCCTCCTGGCGGATCCGGAGCTGGCCCACGACAGCCTCAGGATGTGGGTCCACGCCCGCAGTTCGGTGTTCGTCATGATCATCGTTTCGGCAGTGTTCCCTGCTGCTTTGATTGCGGTCGCAGTGCCATGGCTCGGCGCCCTCGTGGCCGCGGCGGCGCTGGTTGGTGCCTGTTTCCTGTTTGCCAGGGTGCGGGCGGACAGGGGAGGCTTGCAGGTCTTCGCAGGAGGCATCGTACGGGTCCTGACCGTTCCCGCCGTCGAGATCGCTGCGGCTGCTGCCGCGGAGGTCAAAGCCGCCGACTACGGCGGCTGGGGCTGGCGGCACCATGACGACGCCACCGCCATGCTGGTGGGAAGCGGCCCGGCCGTGGTGGTAAAGAAACTTAACGGTGGCCGCGTCGCTTTAAGCGCAGGTACGCGTGCCTCAGCCGACAAACTTGCCGGAATTCTCAACAGGGCTGCCCGTCGGGCCCACGATGACGGGCAGGCCCAACAACCGCGGTAGCGGTAACCTAGGTAGCGCATCCCTCAACGCCGCGCCCCGGCATGTGCTGTGCCGCTGCCCAGTGCCGAACCGGCGCGCCAGATAAGAATGGACTTCCCGTGACAACACCCCGCGTCCACATCGCTACGGACCACGCTGGAATGGAACTGAGCGCCCACTTGGTCAACCACCTCACTGCGAAGGGCTACGAAGTAGTGGATCACGGGCCCAAGGAATACGACGCACTGGATGACTACCCGTCGTTCTGCATCAACGCCGCCCTTGCGGTCGTCGCTGACCAGGAGGCCGGGGTTCACGCGCTTGGCATTGTCCTGGGTGGTTCGGGAAATGGTGAGCAGATTGCCGCCAACAAAGTGAAGGGTGTCCGCGCAGCCTTGGCCTGGAACCTCTCCACCGCAAAACTGGCCCGGGAACACAACGACGCCAACGTCGTGGCCGTCGGCGGCCGCCAGCACACTGTGGAAGAAGCCACGGAGCTTATTGAAGCCTTCCTGCAGGAACCGTTCAGCAACGACGAGCGCCATGTCCGCCGCATCGGCAAGATCGCCGTGTACGAAACCACCGGCGAAATCGTCCAGTAGTGCCGGAAGGACATTCGGTCCATCGGCTGGCCCGCCAATTCCAGGATGTTTTTGGCGGGCAGCGCCTGGAAGTCTCCAGTCCCCAAGGACGTTTCGTGGCCGGCGCAAGCCTGTTGACGGGACACACCTTGGAGGAAGCAACGGCCCACGGGAAGCAGTTCTTCCTCCGCTTCGACCACGGCCTGTTCCTCCACGTGCACCTTGGCCTGTACGGAGCCTGGAGTTTTGGCGGAGACAGCACATTCACTGGTTCCTCAAGCATTGGAGCTCCGCGCCGCATCGGTGAGCGGGAGAGCGGTTCAGGCGCGGACGGTGGTGACTACGCCGGTCCGCCGGAGCCCGTGGGTGCCGTCCGCGTCAGGCTTGTCTCAAAACACGGCTGGGCTGATCTCCGTGGTGCCACCACATGCGCGGCGATCACTGCTGCCGAGGCGGAAGCCGTGCTGGACCGCCTGGGGCCCGACCCCCTCCAAAACCGGCCCGGGGACCGCGAGGAGTTCATCGCGCGCCTGCGCCGGCGCAAGACCGCTGTAGCACTGCTGCTGATGGACCAGTCCGTGTTGGCCGGGGTCGGGAACATCTACCGCGCCGAAGTGCTGTTCCGGCAGGCGGTGGACCCATGGACGCCCGGAACAAGTATTGATGTCGAGACCGCAGGCCGGCTGTGGGACGACACAGTGGCAACCATGTCCGACGGCGTCCGCGATGGCCGGATTGTTACGACACCCCCGTCACTCTGGACCGGCGGCGGCGTCTTGGCGCCCGACGCCGATGCCCACTTTGTCTATAAGCGCGAGGGAATGCCCTGCCGCGCTTGCGGGACGCTGGTGGGTGTGACGGAAATCGGTGCCCGCAAACTCTATTGGTGCCCCGGCTGCCAGGTCTAGGTTTCTGCCGGATCCGGACAGAAAAAAGCGCCCCCGATCCGTGGATCGGGGGCGCTTTGCCTGGAGGGGACGACGGGAATCGAACCCGCGTAATCAGTTTGGAAGACTGAGGCTTTACCATTAAGCTACGTCCCCAGGAGGAATATCCTGCTCGAGGACAACTTCCCGGTGGCTGTTGAAGCCGGGTACAACTAAACCTAATTCCGGCGGCGGTGTCAAATGTGCATTCCCGGCCCGCTTGCCCGTAGACTGTCCTGTGCGTTCGGGGTGTAGCTCAGCTTGGCTAGAGCGCCTGCTTTGGGAGCAGGAAGTCGCAGGTTCAAATCCTGTCACCCCGACTCTGTGTTTTGTGTCCGATTCCGGGACACGACAGAACCCCATACCCACAAAATCAGGAGTACTTAGACTGTGAAGAGCGCTGTCGAGAACCTCACCGCAACGCGGGTCAAGCTCAACGTTGAGGTTCCCTTTGAGGAACTGAAGCCGAGCATCGATGCCGCGTACAAGACCGTTGCTTCGCAGATCCAGGTTCCCGGATTCCGCAAGGGCAAAGTTCCCTCCAAGCTCATCGACCAGCGTGTCGGCCGAGGCTACGTCCTGGAGACGGCCATCAACGATGGCCTCAACGGCTGGTACCAGGCTGCAGTCCAGGAAACCGGCGTCCGCCCGCTGAGCCGTCCTGAGGTTGAAATCACCGAGGTTCCGGATCCGTCCGCAACCGACGGCGAGCTCAAGTTCCAGGTGGAGATCGATGTCCGCCCCGAGATCGAACTGCCGGACTACGCCGGCATCAAGGTTGAGGTTGCTGCTGCTGAGTCCTCCGACGCCGACGTTGACAAGTCCCTCGACGAACTGCGCGGCCGCTTCGGCACGCTGAAGACCGTTGAGCGCCCTGCCAAGAACGATGACTTCCTCACCATCGACATCACCGCCACCATTGACGGCGAAGAGATCGATTCCGCTGCCGGCCTGTCCTACCAGGTAGGCGCCGGCACCATGCTCGAAGGCCTGGACGAAGCCGTTACCGGTCTGTCCGCCGACGAAGAAGCCATCTTCGACACCACGCTTGTTGGCGGCGACCACGCCGGCGAAGCTGCCCAGGTGAAGGTCGTTGTCAAGGCCGTCAAGGAGCGCGAGCTTCCCGAGGCCGACGACGACTTTGCCCAGCTCGCTTCCGAGTTCGACACCCTTACAGAGCTCCGCGAGGACCTCGCCAAGCAGGCAGCCGATTCCAAGGTTGTGGAGCAGGGCGTCGAGGCCCGCGACAAGGTCTTGGACAAGCTCGTTGAGCTCGTTGAGGTTCCGGTTCCGGACTCTGTAGTCGAAGAGCAGATCGAGGCCCACTTCAACCCGGAGAACGCCCACGGCGAAGGTGACCACGACACCGAGGAGCACCGCGCCGAGGTCAAGGCCAATACCGAGCGCGCCTTCCAGAACGAAATCATCCTCGACGCCATTGCCGACAAGGAAGAAGTTGAAGTCAGCCAGAACGAGCTGATCGACTACATCGTCACCACGGCAAGCCAGTACGGCATGGACCCCAACCAGTTCGCCCAGATCATTGATCAGAGCGGCCAGGTTCCCATGATGGTTTCCGAGGTTCGCCGCCGCAAGGCTCTGGCCGTTGTACTGGGCCAGGCCGAGGTAGTCGACACCGAAGGCAACAAGGTTGACCTGACGGACTTCGTCCGCCCCGCCGGAGAAGCCGCAGCCGAAGAAGCTGCTGCTGTTGAAGCTTCGGAAGAAGCAGACGCTCCTGCCAGCGACGACCCCGCAGCAGTGAAGTTCTAATTCGCGACGCAGGCCGACCCCGGATCAGTTGATCCGGGGTCGGTTTTCTTTAAGGCCGAACAGTGGCGCTGAAGGCAAACGTGCGCCGTCAGCGAACAGCGCGATTCCGGCGAACAAATCACCCCGGAAAACGGTTAGTGTCCAAGTAGTGAAGTTCAGTGAGGTCACTGGCACCAGCGAGAGGTAAGTACTTATGTCACAGCAATCAGAGGCTCCCCGGATGGCAACTGTCGATCCCGCAGCCCAGGACAACTACATCTACAACCGCCTGCTGAAAGAGCGCATTATCTGGCTCGGCTCTGAAGTGCGTGACGAGAACGCCAACGCCATTTGCTCCCAGCTCCTCCTTCTCTCGGCCGAAGACCCGGAGAAGGACATCTACCTGTACATCAACTCGCCGGGTGGTTCCGTGACGGCCGGTATGGCCATCTACGACACCATGCAGTTCATTCCGAACGATGTTGTCACCGTGGCCACCGGCCTGGCAGCTTCCATGGGCCAGTTCCTCCTTTCCTCTGGAACCAAGGGCAAGCGTTACGCAACCCCCAACGCCCGCATCCTGATGCACCAGCCTTCCGGCGGCATCGGCGGGACGGCCTCGGACATCAAGATCCAGGCGGAACTGATCCTGCACATGAAGAAGGTCATGGCGGAGCTTACGGCCGAGCAGACCGGACAGACCGTGGAGACCATCCTCAAGGACAACGACCGCGACAAGTGGTTTACGGCCGCAGAGGCATTGGAATACGGCTTCTTCGACAAGATTTCGGCGCACGCCGGTTCTGTGGCCGGTGGCGGCGGTACGGCCAACCAGTCGAACTCCGAAAACTAATCCGGCACCAAAGAACCACTGAAACCCCAGGAGTAAGAACATGAACTACAACTTCGGATGGTCTGCCGGTAACCTCCCGTCCAGCCGCTACGTCCTGCCCCAGTTCGAAGAGCGCACGCCCTACGGCTTCAAGCGCCAGGATCCGTACACCAAGCTGTTCGAGGACCGCATCATCTTCCTCGGCGTGCAGGTTGACGACGCATCTGCCGATGACATCATGGCCCAGCTGCTGGTCCTTGAGTCGACGGATCCGGACCGCGATATCACCTTGTACATCAACTCGCCGGGCGGCTCTTTCACGGCCATGACGGCCATCTACGACACCATGCAATACATCCGTCCGGAGATCCAGACGGTCTGCCTGGGCCAGGCAGCCAGCGCCGCCGCGGTCCTGCTCGCGGCCGGAACTCCCGGCAAGCGTCTTGCTCTGCCGAACGCCCGGGTCCTGATCCACCAGCCTGCCCTCTCCGGCGGCCAGGGCGGCCAGGCCTCGGACCTCGAGATCCAGGCTGCGGAGGTCATGCGCATGAGGACCTGGCTTGAAGACACGCTGGCCCACCACTCGGGCCGCACCTCCGAGCAGGTCAACAACGACATCGAGCGTGACAAGATCCTGACGGCGGCCGAAGCCATGAACTACGGCCTGATCGACCAGGTTCTTGACTCCAGGAAGATCAAGCCGCAGGCAATCGCCCGGTAGCACACGGAATACGACGCCGGTGCGGTTCGCGAAATATGGACCGCACCGGCGTTCTGTTTCCACGCAAGCAGCCCATTGTGACCTAGAGTGGATGGTGTCACGGTGGTGCCAACCGCGGCTTGGCCGCACACTTGAGTACGGCGCGGAGCCGCATCACCCGCATGCAACGAAGGGATTCCCACATGGCTCGGATTGGTGAGAGCACGGATCTGCTGAAGTGTTCTTTCTGCGGAAAGAGCCAGAAGCAGGTGCGGAAGCTGATTGCCGGGCCCGGTGTGTACATCTGCGACGAATGCATCGAGCTGTGCAACGAAATCATCGAAGAGGAACTGGCCGAGGTCTCCGATCTCGGAAGCTTCGAGTTGCCCAAGCCCCGCGAAATCTTTGATTTCCTGCAGGAATATGTCATCGGCCAGGAACCCGCCAAACGGTCGCTCGCGGTAGCGGTATACAACCACTACAAGCGCATCCAGGCCGGGCATGCACCCAAGACCGGCAGTTTGGGCGAAGGGCCCCATCACGAGGATGTGGAGATCGCCAAATCCAACATTCTGCTGATCGGCCCCACCGGCTGCGGTAAAACCTATTTGGCCCAAACCCTGGCCCGCCGGCTGAACGTCCCGTTCGCTGTCGCAGACGCCACGGCCTTGACCGAAGCAGGCTACGTCGGCGAGGACGTTGAAAACATCCTGCTCAAGCTCATCCAGGCCGCCGACTACGACGTCAAGAAGGCCGAGCAGGGCATTATTTACATCGACGAGATCGACAAGATCTCGCGAAAGAGCGAGAACCCTTCGATCACCCGGGATGTGTCCGGTGAGGGTGTGCAGCAGGCCCTCCTGAAAATCCTGGAAGGCACTGTGGCCTCTGTACCTCCCCAGGGTGGCCGAAAACACCCGCATCAGGAGTTCATCCAGATCGACACAACCAATGTTCTCTTCATTGTGGCGGGCGCCTTTGCCGGCCTGGAGGACATTATCGGCTCCCGGTCCGGCCGGAAGGGCATTGGCTTCGGTGCACCACTGAACGAAGCCAGGGACAATGTGGACACCTACGGGGAAGTCATGCCCGAGGACTTGCTGAAGTTTGGACTTATTCCGGAATTCATTGGCCGGTTGCCTGTCATCACCACCGTGTCCAGCCTTGATCGTCCGGCGCTGATCCAGATCCTTTCCACGCCCAAAAACGCGCTCGTGAAGCAATACCAGAAAATGTTCCAGCTGGACGGCGTGGAGTTGCAGTTCGACCAGGACGCCCTGGATGCCATAGCGGACCAGGCGCTCGAACGGGGCACCGGCGCCCGTGGTTTGCGGGCCATCATGGAAGAAGTGCTTCTCCCGGTCATGTTCGATCTGCCCAGCCGGGACGACATCGCGACGGTGGTCATCACAGCGGATGCAGTATCCAAGAAAGCCCAGCCCACCATGATCGCCCATGACGTGGTGGCAAAGCGGCGGAATAAGTCTGCCTAAACTGCCGTTGGCAAAAAGGAGCGGCTTGGTTGCGAGCCGCCTTGAAAAAGCCACGTTTCCACTCTTCCGAGGAGTTCCCCTGTGTCCGAACAGCTTGTGTCTGAAGTGACCGCGTCCGACAACACCGTCAACAAGGCAGATTTCTGGTTCGACCCGGTCTGCCCGTTCGCGTGGATTACGTCGCGCTGGATCGGGGAAGTCGAACAGGTGCGCGGTATCGAGACCGAATGGCACGTAATGAGCCTTTCCGTCCTGAACGAAGGCCGCGATCTACCTGCCGACTACAGGGCCATGATGGACGACAGCTGGGGACCGGTCCGCGTGATCATTGCTGCGCAGGAGCTTCATGGCAGCAGCTACGTCAAGCCCCTCTACGACGCCATGGGGGAGCAGATCCACCATGAGGGCAATAAGGACCGCGCATCCGTGATCCAGAAAGCCCTGGCCGACACCGGGCTTCCCGCGGACCTGGCACGTTTTGCCACTTCCGATGAATACGATTCCAAGCTGCGGGCCAGCCACGAGTCCGGAATCTCGTTGGTAGGGCAGGACGTCGGAACCCCCGTGGTCGCTGTCAACGGCACTGCGTTCTTCGGCCCCGTACTCACCCGCATTCCGCGTGGCGAGGAAGCCGGGAAGATCTGGGATGCAACCGTGACCCTGGCCGGCTACCCGCACTTCTTCGAGTTGAAGCGCAGCCGCACCGAAAGCCCTGAATTCAACTAACCGCTTGTTGCCCTCCAGAGGTCACGGCCGGGCTACTTGAGGAATCGTGAGGTCCGGCGGTCGGCCAGGATCTTGCCGTTGGTCTGGCAGTGGGGGCAGTATTGGAGGGAGGTGTCCGCGAAGGACACCTCCCTTACTGTTTCTCCGCACACAGGACACGGCAGGCCCGTCCGGGCGTGTACGCGGAAGTTGCTGCGCTTGGTGTCCTTGAGTTCGCTGGATGGCTTCCCGGCTGCCGCGTTGACGGCGCCGACCAGGACCTCCTGCAGTGACTGATACAGCCGCGCCACGGTCTCTTGGTCCAGCGACTTTGCTATGGCGAAAGGGGAGATCCTGGCGGCGTGGAGGATCTCGTCACTGTAGGCGTTGCCGATTCCGGCTATGACACTTTGGCTGCGCAACAGACCTTTGATCTGCTGTGGACTGGACTTCAGAATCGCGGCGAATGCAGCCTCATCGAAGTCCGGGCTCAGCGGCTCGGGACCGAGTGTTGCGATGCCTGGAACTTCCTGTGGGTCCCTGACCACATAGATGGCCAGGCTTTTCTTCGTCCCGGCTTCGGTGAGGTCCATTCCGATGTGGGCGTCGTCGCTGGCGCGGTGGAACAGCAACCTTGCCGAAATGTTGCTCTTGCCCATCCGCAACCCTGCCGAAGACGGGTGCTCCGTGTAGCGGACCCAGCCCGCCTTGGCCAGGTGGAACACGAAAAAGAGTCCGCCCAGGTCAACGCAAACGAACTTTCCGATCCGTTGCACCCCCTGGACTGTCCTGCCTTCGAGGGCGGTGTAGGGCGGGTCGGCGGTCTTGAGTGCCGAGAAGGAGTTGATGCGGACCTCAGTCAGCGTGGCTCCGTGGAGTTGGGTGTCCAGGTACATGCACAGGCCGTGCACTTCGGGCAGTTCCGGCATGGACATTACTTTGCCACAGGTGGTTCCGGATCGGCAGGATAACTACAGGATTGTAGTTATCCCGGAGCCCTTGCGTGTTGTCTTTTGCGGTACAACAATGGTTCTTACCCACTTCGAAAGAAGAGGGACACGGAAACCAAAGATTCAGTGATATGCAACCAACGCAGCCTTTGGCACAGTTGGAAGCAAGCTACCAGTGACGAGGTAGGAAGACCTGAAATTCCAAGGATTCCGCCAGACTGTCAAGTCGTCACCAGACAGCCGAAAAGTCGAAGCCCCACCAACGGCAAAACGCTGATGGGGCTTCCCCTTTGCCCGGATACTGCCGGGCTCACCTTGGCCTTAAGAGGCTGGAGTCTCCTCGGCAGGTGCCAGGACAACGTCGCTGACCGTCAGTTCACCTTCGCCGGACTGCAGCGTGATTTCCTGCGCGTTAGCGGCCGCCTTCAAGTCGCCCAGACCCGCCTTCAGCTGCGAGACCAGAATCTCCGAAGCTGTAATGGATGCTGAGAGAACCTCGGTGCGCTGCTTGACCTTGGCCTCGGACTTTGCCTTGCGGATGCCGCTCAAAGCGATCCCGACCGTGCCCAGCATGGTGGTGTCGCCGTCGGTGATTTCCAGGGCGGCGGGCCATTCGGCGCGGTGGACCGACCCTGTCCGCCACCAACCCCACACTTCTTCAGTGGCGAAGGGCAGGAAGGGGGCGAAGAGACGAAGCAGGGAGTCCAGGGCCGTTGCCAGCGCGGCCAGTACGGAAGCCTGCTCGGACTCGCCGGCCGCCCCGTAGGCGCGGTCCTTGATCAGTTCGACGTAGTCGTCCGTGAACTGCCAGAAGAACGATTCCGTGATCTGGAGCGCCCGGGCGTAGTCGTAGTTGTCGAACGCCTTGGTGGACTGCGCGACGACGTCGGACAGCTGCGCCAGCAGCGCACGGTCCAGGGGGTTCGTCAGCACCGCGAGGTCGGTGGTCACCACGGAGTTCTCGGTGGCCCCGAGGTTCAGCACGAACTTGGAGGCGTTCAGCAGCTTGATGGCCAGACGGCGACCGATCTTCATCTGGGCAATCTCGTATGCCGTGTCGGCGCCGAGCTTTGCCGAAGCGGCCCAGTAACGCACAGCATCCGAACCGTACTCGTTCAGCACGTCCGTGGGGACAACGACGTTGCCCTTGGACTTGGACATCTTCTTCCGGTCCGGATCCAGGATCCAGCCGGAGATCGCTGCGTGCTTCCACGGTGCGCTCTTCTGCAGGGCGTCAGCACGCACTGCCGAGGAGAACAGCCAGGTACGGATGATGTCGTGGCCCTGGGGGCGCAGGTCGAAGGGGTAGACCTTGGAGAACAGTTCCTCGTCACGGCTCCAGCCGCCCACGATCTGCGGTGTCAGCGATGACGTTGCCCAGGTGTCCAGGACGTCCGCATCGCCGGTAAAGCCGTTGGCCTGGTCGCGCTGCGACTCGTCGAAACCGGGTGCGGCGTCGGCTGCCGGATCCACGGGGAGCATCTCGTCCGAGGGCAGGATCGGGTGGTCGTAGTCCGGGTTGCCTTGCGCGTCCAGCGGGTACCAGACGGGGATGGGCACACCGAAGAAGCGCTGGCGCGATACGAGCCAGTCGCCGTTCAGGCCGGCGATCCAGTTTTCGTAGCGGGAGCGCATGAAGGACGGGTGGAAGTTGATTTCCTGGCCGCGTGCGATCAGGCGCTCACGGCGTTCCTCATCGCGGCCACCGTTGCGGATGTACCACTGGCGGGAGGTGACAACTTCGAGTGGCTTGTCGCCCTTTTCGAAGAAGTTCACCGGGTGGGTGATCTTCTTCGGTTCGCCATCGAGCAGGTCTGCTGCCTTGAGCAGTTCTACTACGGCTTCCTTGGCGGAGAAGGCCGTCTTGCCCGCGATCGCGGCATACGCTTCCTTGCCGGCGTCGGTAGTGATCCATTCCGGGGTGTCGGCGATGATGCGGCCGTCGCGGCCCATGATGGCGCGTGTGGGCAGCTGGAGTTCGCGCCACCAGGTGACGTCGGTCAGGTCACCGAACGTACACACCATGGCGATGCCGGAACCCTTGTCCGCCTTGGCGAGCGGGTGGGCCTTGACCTCAAGTTCCACGTCGAAGAGCGGGGACTTCACGGTCTTGCCGAAGAGCGGCTGGTACCGCTCGTCGTCGGGGTTGGCCACCAACGCGGCGCAGGCAGCCAGCAGTTCCGGACGGGTGGTCTCGATGAAGATCTTTTCGCCGTCTTCGGTGAAGAACGGGTAGCGGTAGTAGGCGCCGGCGACTTCGCGGTCCTCGAGCTCGGCCTGCGCCACAGCGGTACGGAAGGTCACGTCCCACAGGGTGGGTGCCTCGGCCATGTAGGCGTCGCCCGCAGCCAGGTTGGCCAGGAAGGCGCGCTGGGACACCGCACGGGAGGTGTCGTCAATGGTGCGGTAGGTCAGGTCCCAGTCCACGGACAGGCCGAGGGTCTGGAACAGGTTCTCGAAGACCTTCTCGTCCTCAACGGCGAGTTCCTCGCACAGTTCGATGAAGTTCTGGCGCGAAACGACGTCGAAATCGCGCTGGTTCTTGGCCGGCTGTGCCGGGGGAGTGTAGTCCGCCTTGTAAGGGATGGCGGGATCGCAGCGCACACCGTAGTAGTTCTGGACGCGGCGCTCGGTCGGCAACCCGTTGTCATCCCAGCCCATGGGGTAGAAGACGTTCTTGCCCGTCATCCGCATGTAACGGGCCTGGACGTCGGTCTGGGTGAAGGAGAACATGTGGCCCACGTGGAGCGAGCCTGAAGCCGTCGGCGGGGGAGTGTCGATCGAGTAGACCTGCTCCCGGGTGGTGTCCGGATTGAACTTGTAGGTTCCCTCTTCAAGCCAGCGCTGCGTCAAGGCAGCCTCAAGGCCTTCAAGGGCCGGCTTGTCGGGAACGTTAATGGGGGCGGTGGCGGGCGTGTCTGTACCCTGCGTTGATTCAGCCATGGACCAATTGTTTCATGGCCTGGCGTTACAACCCGCCGCCCCGGAACCTTGCACCCCGGATAGGGTAGTGCCATGACTTTGGCAGCGCACAATATCCCCGCAGGACAGAACAAGACGGCCGTGGTAACCGGAGCCAGCACCGGCATCGGCGAGGCCACCGTGAGGGCCCTGGCCGCCACGGGATGGAAGGTCTTCGCCGTAGCGCGCAGGGCTGACAGGCTTGGTGCCCTGGGTGCCGAAACCGGCGCCGTGCCGTTCCCGGCAGACATCACCGACGACGACGACGTCGCCGCCTTGCTTGCGGCTGTCACGAAAGCCGGGGGTGCTGACACGCTCATCAATATCGCCGGCGGTGCGCGGGGCGCTGACACCATTGCGAATGCCGATACCGAAGACTGGGAGTGGATGTACCAGGTGAACGTCCTGGGCACCATGAAAATCACCCGTGCCTTCCTGCCGATGCTGCGCGAAAACGGCGAAGGAACGGTCCTCAATCTCACCTCGACGGCCGGGCTGTCCGCCTATGAAGGCGGCGGAGGGTACAACGCGGCGAAGTTCGCCCAGCACGCCATGACCAATGCGCTCCGCCTTGAAGAGGTGGGCAATAACGTCCGGGTCATCGAAGTGGCTCCCGGCCTGGTGTACACAGAGGAATTCGCACTGAACAGGCTTGGAGACAAGGAGGCGGCAGCCAAGGTCTACGCCGGCGTGGAGAAGCCCCTGACAGCCGACGACGTTGCGGACGTCGTCAAATACGCGGTCTCACTGCCGCACCACATCAACCTGGACCAAATCGTGGTTCGTCCGGTGGCCCAGGCAGCCAACCACAAACTGGTCCGCAAGCAGGACTAGCCCGCAGGGACCTCCAACGTGGCGAGCACAGCTGCGTGGTCCGAACCGGGAACTTTGCGAACCAGGTAGCCGCTGCTGCCGATCCGTGGTGATGTGACCACATGGTCCAACACCGTTCCCGGGAGCTGCGGCCCTTCCATGGGCCAGGTGGGGGATAACCGCCCCGCCGCTGCCGTTCCCACGTCCACCAGCTTCGCTCCGTCCCTTCCGGAATCCAGCATCGCCCGGAACTCCGGGTGGTCGTAGGAGGAATTGAAGTCGCCCATCAGCAGATGGTTTCCCGGAGTCGAGGCCTGACGGCCGATCTTCCCAAGATCGCTCCGCCATTGTTCGATCCTTTCGTCCACCGGGGGCAGCGCATGGACGTTAGTCAGGTTCAAAGCCGACCTGGCACCGGAGGCCTGGTCCGACACGAGGACCCTCGTGACGGCCATCCGGAACGGGGTATCCGGCAGGAGACCATCCGGTTCAAGCGGGAACACGGAGTAGACGGCGCCGCCCGACGCGTCGTCGCTGGGCTCGCTGACACGGTGTTGAAGGATCGCCTCCAAGCCTTCCGCGCGGAGGCGGTCCTCCAAACCCTGGGTATGTTCCTGCAACGCCAGGATCTGGATGCCGTTCTCACGGACCAACTGCACAATGGTCGATGCATCGGCCTCGCCATACTCGGTGTTCAGGCTCATGACCTTCACCGGAATTGTGATCGTTCCCGCGGGCAGTTCCATGGGCTTCCCGGCGTCCAGCGGAAAAAGCCAGAACAGCTGGACCGCCAGCAGGGCCGTCGTCGTGATGATGACCCAAATCCGCCGCCCCACCACAGCGAAGAGCAGCGCCACGGCAGCCGGGATGACAAGCCATGGAGTGAAAGACAACAGCTGGACCACCGGCAGGGGCCACTCGACAGGAATCGCGCGGAACAGTGAGATGCCTGCCGTTGGTACCGCGAAGAGAAGTGCGAATACGGTCCATGCAAGGGAAGGCCGACGATGTGCTTTGCTGGCAGCCGGGACGGCAGGAGCGGGGTTCGACATGGACCCGAGTCTATGCAGCCCTCCCGCCCGGGACCGTCCTCCCCAGGGATGACTCTGCGAGTGGAGCACGAGCCCCGGCTGCCGCTAGACTGTATGGACCAGCATTGACCCGGCCATCACCGGTGAGCTTCCGGAAGAAAAGCACCGAATGCCCTCAACGGCAAACAGTGCCCAGTAGAACCGGGCGGGTAAGCCCGTCACAGCAGTAATGAGAGGCCGGAACATCACGTTCCGGTAAGTGAGGTGGTACCGCGGTACCTGCGCAGCCGACAGGCAGCACAGAAGCCGTCCTCGCATCCTGACAGTCAACCAGCTATCACAGGATATGAGATGACCCACTACCCCAAGGCCTCAGCGTCTTCGTCCGGCACGCATGGCGTGTCCGCTTCCGTGAAGTTCCCGGAAATCGAAGAGCGCATCCTCAAATACTGGGATGAAGACGGCACCTTCCAAGCCAGCATCGACCAACGGGATGCGGGCACGGACGGCAGCAACGAGTTCGTCTTCTACGACGGCCCTCCCTTCGCCAACGGACTGCCGCACTACGGCCACCTGCTGACCGGCTACGCCAAGGACCTCGTCGGCCGCTACCAGACCCAGCGCGGCAAGCGCGTGGAGCGCCGCTTCGGTTGGGACACGCACGGCCTGCCGGCTGAACTCGAAGCCATGAAGCAACTGGGCATGACCGACAAAACCCAGATCGAAGCCATGGGCATCGACAAGTTCAACGACGCCTGCCGTGCCTCCGTCATGAAGTACGCCAACGAATGGAAGGCCTACGTCACCCGCCAGGCCCGCTGGGTGGACTTCGAGAACGACTACAAGACGCTCAACGTCGAGTACATGGAGTCGGTCCTCTGGGCCTTCAAGCAGTTGCACGAAAAAGGCCTGACCTACAACGGCTACCGCGTGCTCCCTTACTGCTGGAAGGACGAGACGCCGCTGTCCAACCACGAACTCCGCATGGACGACGACGTCTACAAGAACCGCCAGGACCAGACCGTCACAGTCACCTTCCCCATCAAGGCCGGTGCCTCCGAACTCTCCAAGGAGCTCGAAGGCGTCCAGGCGCTCGCCTGGACCACCACACCCTGGACGCTGCCCACCAACCTGGCGCTCGCCGTAGGGCCGGAGATCTCCTACGCCGTCCTGCCAGCTGGACCCAACGGCGTGAAGGCCGCTTCCGCGGAAGCTCCGGTGACGGGCAGCTTCCTGCTGGCAGCAGACCTTCTGGGTTCGTACGCCAAGGACCTGGGATACGACGACGCCGCTGCCGCGACTGCCGCGGTGGTGTCCACCCACAGCGGTGCCGAGCTGGAAGGCCTCGAGTACCAGCCTCTGTGGAACGACTTTGCCGATGCTGAGAAGTATGGGACGCAGAACGCCTGGCGTTTCCTGGTGGCCGATTACGTGACCACCACCGACGGCACGGGCATTGTCCACCAGGCTCCTGCCTACGGTGAAGATGACCAGAAGGTCTGTGAAGAGGCCGGCATCCCGGTGGTCCTGTCCGTGGACGAGGGGGCCAAGTTCCTGCCGCTGTTCGCCCATGGCGAGCTGGCATCCATCGTCGGCCTGCAGGTCTTCGATGCCAACAAGCCCATCACGCAGGTTCTGCGCGCCGACGGCCGCCTTGTCCGCCAAGCCAGTTACGAACACAGCTACCCGCACTGCTGGCGCTGCCGTAACCCGCTGATCTACCGCGCGGTCTCCTCCTGGTACGTCGAGGTCACCAAGTTCAAGGACCGCATGTCCGAGCTGAACCAGGAGATCAACTGGATCCCGGGCAACGTCAAGGACGGCCAGTTCGGTAAGTGGCTGGACAACGCCCGCGACTGGTCCATCAGCCGCAACCGTTACTGGGGCTCACCCATCCCGGTGTGGCAGTCGGACGACCCCGAGTACCCGCGCACCGACGTTTACGGTTCGCTGGCCGACCTCGAAGCCGATTTCGGCCGCCTGCCTGTCAACAACGAAGGACAGGTGGACCTGCACAGGCCCTTCATCGATGAACTGACCCGTCCCAACCCGGACGATCCCACGGGCAAGTCCACCATGCGCCGTGTCGAAGACGTGTTGGATGTCTGGTTCGACTCCGGTTCTATGCCGTACGGGCAGGTGCACTATCCGTTCCAAAACCAGGAATGGTTCGACACCCACAACCCCGCCGACTTCATCGTGGAGTACATCGGCCAGACGCGTGGCTGGTTCTACATGCTCCACATCCTGTCCACGGCCCTGTTCGACCGTCCGGCGTTCCGCAATGTCATCAGCCACGGCATCGTCCTGGGCTCCGACGGACAGAAGATGTCCAAGAGCCTGCGCAATTACCCGGACGTCTCCGAAGTCCTGGACCGCGACGGTTCTGACGCCATGCGCTGGTTCCTCATGTCCAGCCCCATCCTCCGTGGCGGGAACCTGATCGTCACCGAACAGGGCATCCGCGACGGCGTCCGCCAGGTCATCCTGCCGCTGTGGAACGTGTACAGCTTCTTCACCCTGTACACCAATGCCGCCAACGGAGGGGAGGGATACGAGGCCAAGCTGCGCTATGACGGTTACGCCGACACCCTTGACCAGTACCTGATGGCGAACACGGGTGACCTGGTCCGCAAGGTCACCGCCAGCCTGGACAGCTACGACATCTCCGGTGCCTGCGACGAGCTGCGCAGCTACCTGGACATGCTCACCAACTGGTATGTCAGGCGCAGCCGCCAGCGCTTCTTTGACGAGAACGTCGACGCCTTCGATGCGTTGTACACCGCCCTCGAAGCTGTGTGCCGCGTGTCGGCATCGTTGCTGCCGCTGGTGACCGAAGAGATCTGGCGCGGCCTGACCGGTGGCCGTTCCGTGCACCTGGCCGACTGGCCTGAGGCTTCGCTGTTCCCGTCCAACCCCGGTCTGGTCGAGTCCATGGACCGCGTGCAGCAGATCTGCTCGACCGGTTCCAGCCTCCGCAAGGCAGCAAACCTGCGTGTCCGCCTGCCCTTGCAGGAGCTGACTGTCGTGGCACCCGGCGCGGACGCGCTGGAAGGATTTGCCGCCGTCGTCGCTGATGAACTGAACCTGCGGTCGGTGCGGCTACTGGATGCCGCCACGGCCTCGCCCGAGGAGTTCGGCATCGAGCAGAAGCTCGTGGTCAACGCCCGGGCCGCCGGCCCGCGGCTCGGCAAGAATGTCCAGCAGGCCATCAAGGGCTCCAAGTCGGGCGATTGGTCGGTCAACGACGGCGTCGTTGTGGCCGGTGGCTTGGAACTTGAGCCGCAGGAATACACGCTGGAAACCGTGGTTTCGGAGTCGGCCGACGGCGGTTCAGCATCGGTTGCGGTGCTGCCGGGCGGCGGATTCGTGGTCCTGAACACCGAAGTGACTCCCGAGCTGGCCGCCGAAGGACTGGCCCGCGACATGGTCCGCGCCATCCAGCAGGCCCGCAAGGATGCCGGGTTCAACGTCAGTGACCGCATCCGGACCACTGTGTCAGCTGCCCAGGATGTCGTGGACGCGCTGGAAGCCAACGCTGAATTGGTGAAGACCGAAACACTCACCCTGGAACTGGAGGTTCTTCCGGCCAGCGTCGATGAACCGCAGGTTACCGTTGCAAAGGCAGGGGCCTGAACCATGACTGACGAATTTTCCGTTGAGAGCGTCTACGCCGAACTCCTTGGCAGGGCGCCGGAAAACAAGATGGAACCGCGCCTTGCGCCGCTTTTTCGTGCCATGGACGTGCTGGGGGAGCCGAACAAGGCTTTCCCGATCATCCACATCACGGGCACCAACGGCAAGACTTCCACTGCCCGCATGATCGAAGCCGGTTTGCGCGCCCACGGACTCAGCACGGGCCGCTACACCAGCCCGCACCTGTCAAAGGTCACTGAGCGCATCAGTATTGATGGCGAGCCGGTACCGGACGCGACGTTCGTACGCATCTGGGATGAGATCCGCCCGTACCTGGAAATCGTTGACAACGAGCTCGTTGCGGAGAACCAGCCGCGCCTGACGTACTTCGAATGCCTGACCATTCTTGGCTTCGCGGTGTTCGCGGACCAGCCGGTGGATGTCGCAGTGATTGAAGTCGGCCTGGGAGGCATCACCGATGCCACCAACGTCGGAGACGGCCAGGTCTCGGTCATCACGCCGATCTCGCTGGACCACACGGACCTCCTGGGCGACACTACCGAGGACATTGCCTACGAGAAGGCCGGAATCATCAAAGCCGGCGGCTTCCTGGTAAGTGCGGCCCAGCCGGTGGACGCGGCCCAGGTCCTGCTGGAAAAGGCCCGTGAAGTGGACGTGCCTTTCCGCTTCGAGGGCGTCGAGTTCGGCGTCGAGTCCCGCAGTGTGGCCGTGGGTGGCCAGGTCCTGACCATCCAGGGACTCGCCGGGCGCTACGAGGATCTTCTGCTGCCGTTGCACGGTGCCCACCAGGCCGAGAACGCCGCTGTTGCCGTGGCCGCCCTTGAGGCATTCTTCGGCGGGGGAGAGAAGGAACTGGACGCCGAGGTGCTGAAGGAAGCATTCGGCACCGTGACATCTCCCGGCCGGTTGGAAGTCGTGAGGACCGCACCCACGGTAGTGGTTGACGCAGCCCACAACCCGGACGGCATTCGTGTCACGGCAGAAGCAATCCAGGAGGCATTCACCTTCAGCAAACTGGTGGTGGTGGTTGGGGTCCTGCGCGAGAAGGACGCGGAGGAAATCCTGAAGACCCTCAAGGAATCCCTCGGCGGACTCGCCGAGGAGTTCTGTTTCACGCAGTCCAACTCGGCGCGCGCCGTTCCGGCAGCGGAACTGGCTGAACTCGCCATCGATCTTGGCTTTGGCGAGGACAACGTGCATATCGCCGAGAAGCTCGACGACGCCATTGAGTGGGCTGTCGAACGTGCCGAAGCCAACGATGACCTGGCGGGCGGTGTCCTGGTGACGGGTTCCATCACGGTGGTGGCCGAGGCCCGGATCCTGCTGGGAAAGGCGAGTGCCTAGCATGGCGAAAATGACCAAAGCGCAGCGCGAATGGCGTCCCGGCATGCCGAAGAAGCGCCGGTCCACCAAAGTGATGTTTGCGTCCACGGTGCTGCTGCTCGAAGCCTTCGTGGCTTTCTTCGGCACCTTGGCTGTGTTCGGCCTGAAGCGCGGCGAAGTCGATCCGGGCATCATCCTGGGCGTCGGAATTGCCCTGAGCGTGGTGCTGGTCCTTGCCTGTGCCGTGCTGTCCAGGCCGTGGGGCATCGGACTGGGATGGGTGCTGCAGGTAGTGCTGATCCTGACGGGATTGGCCGAGCCCATGATGTTCATTGTCGGCATCCTCTTTGCCATCTGCTGGTGGTACGGGATCCGTGCCGGCATGAGGATCGACCGTGAGGTGGCACAGCGCGACCGTGAACAGGCGGAATGGGACGCTGCCCACGGTGAAGAAGCCGGCCCACAAACCCCGTAAACTGGCTGGGAAAACCACCGAACGTAAGTCACTGAACACATCACATTGGAGCAACTGTGAGCATTGAACGGACCCTCGTCCTGGTCAAGCCCGACGGCGTCGCCCGCAACCTGGGCGGGAGCATCCTCGCCCGCATCGAGGCCAAGGGCTACACCCTGGCCGAACTGAAGAAGGTCAACGCCACCCGTGAGCTGCTGGAGCAGCACTACGAGGAACACGTGGGCAAGCCCTTCTACGAGCCGCTGGTTGAGTTCATGCTGAGCGGACCGGTCATCGCTGCCGTCTTCGAGGGCCACCGCGTCATCGAAGGCTTCCGCTCACTGGCCGGAACGACGGATCCGACGACGGCCGCCCCGGGCACCATCCGTGGCGACTTCGGCCGCGACTGGGGTCTGGCGGTCCAGCAGAACCTCGTCCACGGCTCCGACTCCGTTGAATCGGCCGAGCGAGAGATCAAGATCTGGTTCGCCGGCTAACCACGCCGCACCGACATCACAGCTAAGGCCAATGTTCGAGTCGAACATTGGCCTTAGCTGTCACCCGCGGAGGGGTTTAGTAGCCGGATGTCCCAGCGAAAACGTGGATGAAGGCGAAGAAGATCGTGGCGATGACCGCGACATACAGGAGGGCCACAATGATCCACCCGGAATCGCCCAGCAACTTGGTCAAGCCCGGCGGTGCCTTGATGACGCCGTGGGAGATGTTCCGGATGGTCACCCAGACAAAGAGGGGGATCATGACGGCCCACACCACCATGCAGAACGGGCACAGTACATTGATGACGTACAGGGCCTGCGACCACAGCCAGACAACGAACACGAAACCGAGGGTCACGCCCGCCTGCAGTCCAAGCCAGTAGCCGCGCGAGAACCTGGCGCCGGCAAGAAGGCCCATGGCCGTGGTGATGATGACGGCAAAGGCCACAATGCCGATGAACATGTTGGGGAATCCGAACACGGAGCTCTGTGGTGTTTGCATCACGGCGCCGCAGGAAATCCACGGGTTCACATCGCAGACCGTTACATGGTTGGGGTCCTTGAGGACTTCCAGTTTCTCCAGGACCAACGCCCCGGACGCCAGCCAACCGATGACGCCGGTGACCAGGAGGAGCCAGGCGAAGGGCTTGTCGCGGACAGCCCTCGGCAACTTCTCCTGTTGTGCGGACGACTCTCCCGCAGTGGTGGAGGTATTGATGGCCAGGTTTTCCCTGGCGGTGCTCGGCATCGCGGATCGGATCCTTTTCGACGTTGTGCCCCGGCGGGCCGGGAAGGGTTCTTGGGAGGATTCTAACGCCGCTGGCTGTGGGCTGCGCCCAGCTTGTGCCGATCCGGACGACACAGCGTCCTAACGGGCGATGTCGCGCGGGTGTGAGAGAATGAACATGGCTGGAAGCCGACCCACATTCGGATTCCGGTCCGGTGACTTGTTCCCAAGACCGCCAGTATGAGCTGGGCATGCCCGGATCACGTCGATCCTCGGTAGGCCCGCCATAACAATGGACGGCACCTGGTTGTGGCAGCAGAACAACGGGTTTCAGAACTAAGCCGCCGGCCTTCCAGGGCTGCCGCACCCCAATGATGGTGCGAACCGGAAGGCATACTACCGACTTCTGTCAACGCCTGCGGGTTTTGACAATATTTGCCCCTCTGGGCGCCGGATGTGGCGGTGTCGCTGGGGCAGGAGTGTTGCCACATATGGATAATGATCAGGTTGTAGCCGTTAATGATGAGGCAGCTCCCGCGGAAACTGCGGAAGCGCCCAAGAAAACCACCCGGACCCGGCGCAAGGCTGCGCCCAAGGCAGTTGCTGAGGCAGAGGCAACCGAGGCCCCTGCCACTGGGACGCCCGCAGTTGCGGAAACTCCCGAGGCTGACGCCAAGCCCGTACGCCGCACCCGGTCCCGCAAAAAGGTTGAGCCAACCGAGCCCTTGCCCGGCCTCGGCGATGAAACCGCCGCAGGCCAGGAGCCTGCTGCCGAAACCCAGCCCGAAGCCGTCCCTGAAGCTGCCCCCGAAAAGCCGGTCCGCCGTCGTCGTGCTGCCAAGCCCAAGGTGGAGGCAGAAGAGACGCCCGCAGTTGCTGAAGTTGTTGAAGAAACCACGACGCCGGAAGCCGGCGCCCAGCCGGAAGAACCTGCTGCTGAGGAAGAGGCTCCGGCCGAGGAAGCTGCTCCTGCCGCTGCCACCTCGCTGTTCATGGAACCGGTTTCCATCACGTCGATGATCTTCCAGGCCCCTGACCTCACCACTGTCCCGCGCGTTGCGGCCGTGGAAGAGACGGACGACGAGCCGGAAGACGACGCTGAAGCAGCCGCAGACGGTGAGCTGGACGAGGGTGGCAGTCGTCGCCGTCGCCGGAGCCGTGGCCGCCGCGGGCGCCGTGGCACTGAACGCGACGAGAACGACACCGAAGACAGCAATGACTCCGGCGACGAAGAAGCTCCCGCAGCTGAAGCCCTCGAGGAAGGCGTCACGTCGCGTCGCCGTCGTCGTCGGCGTCGTGGAGACCAGGACCTTGAACTGACGGGCGGCTCGGATGACGACCCGCCCAACACGGTAACCCGCGTTCGCGCCCCCCGGCCCATCACGGAAACGGCTCCATCCAACCGGGTCGCAAGCGTCAAGGGCTCCACCCGGCTCGAGGCCAAGAAGCAGCGTCGCCGCGAGTCCCGCGAGACCGGACGTCGCCGCCAGGTGATTACCGAAGCCGAGTTCCTGGCACGCCGCGAATCCGTGGACCGGCAAATGATCGTCCGCCAGCGCGACGACAGAATCCAGATCGCAGTCCTTGAAGATGGCGTCCTGGCCGAGCACTTCGTGTCCAAGACCCAGCAGGACTCCCTGATCGGCAACGTCTATCTCGGCAAGGTCCAAAACGTCCTGCCATCCATGGAAGCTGCATTCGTTGATATCGGACGCGGGCGCAATGCGGTGCTGTACGCCGGTGAAGTCAACTGGGATGCAGTGAACCTGGAGGGCCAGCCGCGCCGGATCGAGAATGCGCTGAAGTCCGGCGACTCCGTCCTGGTCCAGGTGACCAAGGATCCGGTGGGTCACAAGGGTGCCCGCCTCACAAGCCAGATCTCACTTCCGGGCCGCTACCTTGTGTACGTGCCGGGTGGATCCATGACCGGCATCTCGCGCAAGCTGCCCGACGTCGAACGCAACCGCCTCAAGCGGATCCTGAAGGACCGCCTGCCGGAAAACGCCGGAGTCATCGTCCGTACGGCCGCTGAAGGTGCCTCGGAAGAAGAACTGACCCACGACATCAACCGTCTGCGCGCGCAGTGGGAAGGTATCGAAGGGCAAGCTTCCTCCACCAAGGTGCTGGCACCGGAACTGCTTTACGGCGAACCGGACCTCACCATCAAGGTTGTCCGTGACGTCTTCAACGAGGACTTCTCCAAGCTGATCGTCTCCGGTGACGACGCCTGGGACACCATCGAGGCTTATGTAACCTATGTTGCCCCCGACCTCGTGGGCCGCCTTGAAAAATGGACCAAGGATCAAGACATCTTTGCTGCCTGGCGCATCGATGAGCAGATCCACAAGGCTCTGGAACGCAAGGTCTTCCTGCCGTCCGGTGGCTCGCTGGTCATTGACCGCACCGAAGCCATGACGGTGGTGGACGTCAACACAGGTAAGTTCACCGGCAGTGGTGGAAACCTGGAAGAGACAGTTACCAAGAACAACCTTGAAGCTGCCGAGGAAGTCGTTCGCCAGCTTCGCCTGCGTGACATCGGCGGCATCATCGTCATCGACTTCATCGACATGGTCCTGGAATCCAACCGCGACCTCGTTCTCCGCCGCATGGTGGAGTGCCTGGGCCGTGACCGTACCAAGCACCAGGTTGCTGAAGTAACGTCACTGGGCCTTGTCCAGATGACCCGCAAGCGCATGGGCACCGGTCTCCTTGAAGTCTTCGGTGAGCAGTGCGAGCACTGCGCAGGCCGCGGTGTCGTGACGCATGACGAGCCCGTGGAGCACCGCCGCGCCAACACCGTGGCAGCCGAGCAGCACCGTCCGCACACCGAGGCACAGCAGTCCACAGCCCGCACCGAGCGCAAGCGTCGCCGCGGCAAGGGCGGCGCCCAGGGAACGGTCGAAGCGCCGGCCCAGGTACATTCGACGCCGTCCGCCCCTGTTGCGGCACCGGCAGCACACCCGGAAGCCCAGGACCCTGCCCGTCAGGCAAAGGCCGAAGCAACCCGGGCTGCACTGGCGACGATTGCAGCGGCCGCGCATGCCGCCCACCTTCACGATGACGAGCTCCACAAGGCAGAGGAGCAAACCCGGGCGGCCGGGGAGCATGGTCCCGACGCCGGTTCAGTCTCCGCTGCCCCGACGGCCCAGGAAGCCGCGGCACACGACGCCGCTGTCCGCGAAGGCCGGGCCACTCCAGTGCTGCGTTTTGGCGGCGAAGAGGTTGCCTTGCCTTTCGTTGAACACCACGATGAGCCGCAGGCAGCCCGGCCGGCCATGAGCCTGGACCGCCTGGCCGAAGCTTTCTCGCACCTTGGCGCGGCACCGTCGCCTGAGGACCAGAAAGCCAAGGAAGCTGTCGAAGCCCCGAAGGCTGCGAACACCCCGACGACTGAAGCTCCGGCTCCGGCCGCCGACGAAGCCCCCTCAGCATCGCGGGGTCGTCGTAGCCGCCGGAACCGCAGTGCAAGCAGGGCCCAAGGCGCGGCCAACGAGACCAGTGTTGAGCACCACGACGTGACCGCTACGGCCGCGAAGGGATCGGCGCACGAGTCCAAGGCGCCTGCGGAGCCGGTCAGGAAAGCGGCCCCGGACGAACCCATCATCCTGGGCGTCGGCGTACCGGCCTCCGAACTCTAACCGTTTGTGACCGCACCAAGGCCCCGCAGTTCCGCTACCAGCGGCAATTGCGGGGCCTTTTGCTGTCTGCCGGTGCGCTAGGCTGGGGGACTGACACGGGGTGCCAGGCGATGGGCCAGGCTGAGATCCAAACCCGTTGAACCTGTCCGGTTAGCACCGGCGAAGGGATGTCCTCATGGCCGCATTGTCATCTTCCGCTGTTTATCCGCTGGCGGAGGACCGCAGACGAACCCCCCGGGTACTTAGCATCGCGGGCTCCGACCCGTCCGGAGGAGCCGGAATCCAGGCTGATTTGAAGAGCATCGCCGCCCACGGTGGATATGGCATGGCTGCCATTACGGCTTTGACGGCCCAGAACACCCTGGGTGTCAGCGGTGTGCACGTACCACCCGTGGAGTTCCTGCGCCAGCAACTGGACGCCGTCAGTACCGATATCGTCATCGACGCGGTGAAGATCGGGATGCTCGGCGACGCGGCTGTTATTGACGAGGTGCGCAGTTGGCTCGAATCGGTGCGCCCCGCCGTCGTGGTTCTTGATCCCGTGATGGTGGCCACCAGCGGTGACCGCCTGCTGACCGACTCCGCAGGGGAGGCCCTTCGTTCCCTGCTTCCATTGGCGGACCTGATCACGCCGAACCTGCCCGAGCTTGCCATATTGCTGGGGGAAACCGAGGCTGCTGATTGGGCATCGGCATTGGAGCAGGGCAAGCGACTGGCAGCTGAGTGCGGAAACACGGTCTTGGTCAAGGGCGGTCATCTGGCCGGCTCGGAATGCCCCGATGCCTTGATCAACACCAGCGGGCTGTTGCGGCAGGACGTCATCGAAGTGGCAGGTCCAAGGATTGCGACCCGGAACAGCCATGGCACTGGATGCTCGTTGTCGTCCGCCTTGGCTACCGTCCAGGCGCGCACGGGCGACTGGGAGGCCTCACTGCGCGAAGCGAAACCGTGGCTGCTCCAGGCCCTGAGGAGCGCAGGGGAGCTGGAAGTGGGCCAGGGCAACGGGCCTGTGGACCACTTCCACCACCAGCGCGTCCTCCAGCCTGGCGGATTTGCCGCCACTTTGTGGAAGGAAGCCATCCCGGAGCTTGAAAAAATCCACGGCCTCAACTTCATCCAGGAACTGCAGTCGGGGCATTTGCCGGAGCCGGCATTCAGCTACTACCTTGCGCAGGACGCCATCTATCTCAATGGCTATTCCAGGGTCCTTGCCCGTGCAGGCGCGTTGGCGCCCACCGAGGAAGAACAGCTGTTCTGGGCCAAGAGCTCACGGCAGTGCCTGGAAGTTGAATCGGAACTGCACAGGAACTGGTTGAGCTCCCGTGAGGCTTCGGGCGTCACCGGACCGGTCACCAAAGCCTACGTGGACCATCTGCTGGCAACGACGGCGTCAGGCAGCTATGCGGTGGTCCTCGCGGCGATCCTGCCCTGCTACTGGTTGTATGCGGAAGTGGGTCAAAAGCTCCACGCCGCGTTCGTCGATGCCGGGGCCTCCGGCGGGCATCCCTACGCGGACTGGCTGCGGACGTACGCCGACGAGGACTTTGCCTCCGCCACAAGGATGGCGATCAACTTCACAGACGCGGCGGCCGTTGCCGCTTCCGGGCGTGAACGTGCGGAGATGCTTGAGGCTTTCAGGCAGTCCTGCCGCTACGAGACGGCGTTCTTTGATGCTCCGCGGCTCTACGCCCAGGGTGGGCCGGCCTGTTGAATCGGGACTGAACCGGGACTGAACCGGGATGAAAAGCATGGCTTGTCCCGCGCGTCGCGGGCGTGATCACGTTAATCGCCGCCAAACCCTGTAGGCTGTATGGGCACGGTGCCGGGAGAGTCCGTTACACCTCGTGATGCAAGTCACGGGGTAGCCTCCGGTCCCGGCCTCATTTGCAGCTGAGGGTCAAACTAGCGTAATCTTGATCTTCGGTGCTTACGCCAACACTTGGGTTATGCCCCTTGGAATTGTTCATGGGATGACTCGCGGACTTCGAACAGAAGTCCACGGCGTTGAGGCACAGCGCGAACCAAGCCTGATTCCGGTGACAGGTTCCGCACGCAAATTTAGTTATAAACGTCGAGAGAAGTGAGTACCCAAGTGGTGTACGCGATTGTCCGCGCAGGCGGCCGCCAAGAAAAAGTTTCCGTTGGAGACTACGTAACGCTTAACCGCGTCCCCGGTGGAGCCGGTAGCACGCTTGAGCTGCCCGCCTTGCTCCTGGTTGACGGCGACAAGGTCACCTCCGCAGCAGCGGAACTGGCCAACGTCAAGGTTACGGCTGAGATCCTCGAAGACCTCCGTGGTCCGAAGATCGTCATCCAGAAGTTCAAGAACAAGACCGGCTACCGGAAGCGTCAGGGTCACCGTCAGGAACTGACCAAGATCAAGATCACCAGCATCGCGTAACTTTCGTTACCCGCTGTTCAGGTTTTTCAGTTTCCCCAGAAATTTAGAGGCAGGCATTTCACATGGCACACAAAAAAGGCGCGAGTTCCACTCGCAACGGTCGTGACTCCAACGCACAGTACCTGGGCGTCAAGCGCTTCGGTGGTCAGGTAGTCTCCGCCGGCGAAATCATCGTTCGCCAGCGCGGCACTCACTTCCACCCGGGTGCAGGCGTCGGTCGCGGTGGCGACGACACCCTGTTCGCCCTGCAGGCCGGTGCGGTTGAGTTTGGTACTCGCCGCGGCCGTCGCGTAGTGAACATCGTTGCTGCTGCAGCTGCAGAGTAACAACAAGTTCTGAACCGGTGGAGCGGGCCAAGCGGCCCGCTCCACCGTTCTTTTAACCGCATTACAATCGACTAGGGCGCCCTCAGGCGCGCTGGTTTTTGCAACAGCGCTGGCAACAGCAATAGAGGAGATCCACGTGGCGAGCTTTGTAGACCGGGTAGTCCTGCACGTATCCGGCGGAACCGGCGGCCACGGCTGTGTCTCCGTTAAGCGGGAAAAGTTCAAGCCGCTCGGCGGTCCCGACGGCGGCAACGGCGGCAACGGCGGCGACGTCATCCTCCGCGTGTCAGCCCAGACCACCACTTTGCTTGATTACCACCACGCACCCCACAGGCACGCCACCAATGGTGGCCCCGGCATGGGCGACTGGCGTGGAGGCAAGAACGGCGAGACCCTGATTCTTCCGGTCCCTGACGGCACCGTGGTCAAGACCAAGGACGGCGAAGTCCTGGCAGACCTGGTGGGCGAAGGTACTGAATACATTGCGGCCGCCGGCGGCCAGGGTGGCCTCGGCAACGCTTCCCTTTCTTCGCAAAAGCGACGCGCCCCGGGCTTTGCGCTCCTCGGCATCGAAGGCGAATCCAGTGACATCGTCCTGGAACTGAAGTCCATTGCCGATATTGCCTTGGTCGGCTTCCCCTCCGCGGGCAAGTCCAGCTTGATTGCTGCCATGTCCGCTGCCCGGCCGAAGATCGCCGACTACCCGTTCACCACCCTCATCCCCAACCTGGGCGTGGTCCAGGCAGGAGACGTCCGCTTCACCATTGCCGACGTTCCGGGCCTCATCGAAGGCGCCAGCGAGGGCAAGGGCCTTGGTCATAACTTCCTCCGCCACGTGGAGCGCTGTGCTGCCCTGGTCCACGTGCTTGACTGCGGAACCCTGGAATCGGACCGCGATCCGCTCTCCGACCTCGCCATCATTGAGGCCGAACTGGAGAAGTACGCCGTCGATATGAGCTACGCCGGCGTTGACGGTGAAGTTGTCCCGTTGAACGAGCGACCCAAGCTGGTAGTCCTGAACAAGGTCGACCTCCCCGACGGCAAGGATATGGCCGAGTTCGTACGTCCCGACCTGGAGGCGCGGGGCTACCGTGTCTTCGAAGTGTCGGCAACCAGCCACGAAGGCTTGCGCCAGCTCGGCTTTGCCATGGCAGAAATCGTCAAGGCTGCGCGCGACGCCGTCCAGGCTGCACCCCCCAAGGTGGCTCCGCCGGTCCTTCGCCCGCGCGCCGTCAACGAGTCCGGTTTCAAGATCCGTCGTGAAGAGAAGAACCTCGAGCCGCTGTTCCGCGTACTGGGCGAAAAGCCCGTGCGCTGGGTCAAGCAGACCGACTTCACGAACGAGGAAGCCATCGGCTACCTTGCAGACCGCCTCGCCAAGCTTGGTGTTGAGACGGAACTGTTCAAGGTTGGCGCCAAGCCCGGCGATACCGTCGTCATCGGTGAGGATGACGGCGTCGTCTTCGACTGGGAGCCCACCATGATGGCCGGTGCCGAACTTTTGGCCACTCCGCGAGGCACCGATATCCGTGTTGCTGACATCGGTGACCGTCCCACGCGTTCGCAGAAGCGCGAAGAGCAGATCGAGCGCCGCGAGGCCAAGGCTGCTGCCCGCGCCGAACTCGAAGCCGAGCGCAAGGCGGGCATCTGGACAGAGTCCGTCAGCGGGCGCCGTGCCCAGACGGTGAGGGAAAGCACCCTGGATTCCGGTGATGACGACTAGGACCATTGACGTTTCCGAGGACGCTGCCGGGCTGGAGCGCCAGGGGATAGCCACCGCCAAACGGATCGTGGTCAAGGTGGGTTCATCCTCCCTGACCAGCATCAAGGGTGGCATCTCCGAGAAGTCCTTGACGCAACTCGTCAACGCACTCGCCGGAAAGCGAAACGCCGGAACCGAGATTATCCTCGTTTCTTCGGGCGCCATTGCGGCCGGGCTGGCACCGTTGGGCCTGGCAAAGCGGCCCAAGGATCTTGCCACCCAGCAGGCGGCAGCAAGTGTTGGCCAGGGTCTCCTGATGGCCCGCTAAACGCAGGCGTTCAACGCACACGGGGTAACTGTGAGCCAGGTCCTGCTGACCGCCGACGACCTCATGCGCCGGACCCAGCACACCAATGCCTTCCGGGCCTTGGACCGGCTGCTGAATCTTGGCGTGGTGCCGGTGGTCAATGAGAACGACACCGTGGCAACCCATGAAATCCGTTTTGGCGACAACGACCGCTTGGCTGCCTTGGTGGCACACTTGGTCCGCGCCGATGCGCTGGTGCTGCTGTCCGACGTCGACGCCGTTTATGACGGTCCGCCGTCCCAAGGCGCCCGGCGCATCCCGCTGGTGCGCGGACCCCAGGACCTGGAGGACGTCACCATCGGCAAGGCCGGCAAGGCCGGTGTGGGAACGGGCGGCATGATGACCAAGGTCGAGGCCGCGTCGATTGCCGCAAGTTCCGGGATCCATGCTTTGGTCACTTCCACGGCCAATGCCGCAGCGGCACTGGCGGGGGAGGACGTGGGAACCTGGTTCGCCGTGAACGGCAACCGCAAACCCGTCCGTCTCTTGTGGCTCGCGCACCTGGCGACGGTGCAGGGACGTTTGGTGCTCGACGACGGCGCCGTCAAGGCTGTGCGCGACAGGCACCGTTCATTGCTTCCCGCCGGCATCTCGGAGGTCGGGGGCGAATTCGAAGCCGGTGATCCGGTGGAGATGGTGGCATTGGACGGAAGCATCGTGGCCCGTGGCTTGGTGAACTACTCGTCGGAGGAACTTCCCCGCATGCTGGGCCGCACTACCCAGGAGCTTGGTCAGTCGCTGGGACGGGGCTATGACCGCGAAGTTGTTCATGTTGACGATCTGGTGCTTCTGCGCGGGCCGCGCTCATCTAAACTGGGTGCATGACTGAAGCGCTGACCCCTGACGCCCCTGTGATTTCCGACGCTACCGGCACTGCCGGCACCGCGCCGGAGAACCCTGCGGCAGGACGCGTTCCATTGACTCCGGAGGAACTCGAAGCCGCTGTCCACGCCATTGCCGATCGTTCCCGGAAGGCAGCACGCCGCCTGGGACAGGCCAACCGTGCGTGGAAAGACCGTGCGCTTCGTGCAATCGGGGCAGCTTTGCTTGAGAACCGGAAGCATGTCCTTGAAGCCAATGCCAAGGATGTTGCCGTAGGCCGCGCCAACGGCACGTCTGCAGCTCTCCTGGACCGGCTCACCCTTACTCCGGAGCGCATCGACGGCCTGGTGGCGGCATTGGAGAATCTGGCCGGCTTGCCGGACCCCGTGGGCAACGTGGTCCGTGGGCAGACACTGCCTAACGGTCTGCGCCTGCGCCAGGTCAATGTGCCGATGGGTGTTGTTGCCGCCATCTACGAAGCGCGCCCCAACGTCACTGTGGATATTGCCGGCCTCGCCCTCAAGAGTGGCAACGCCGTGATCCTCCGCGGCGGTTCCGCTGCCGCGAACACCAACGAGGCCTTGGTCCGGATCCTGCGCGACGCCTTGGACTCGGTGGGACTTCCTGCTGATGCCGTGCAGACAGTTGACCAGTATGGCCGCGAAGGTGCCAATGTCCTGATGCGTGCCCGCGGGCGGGTGGACGTGCTCATTCCCCGGGGCGGACGCGAGCTTATCCAGACTGTCGTGACCAACTCCTCGGTGCCGGTTATCGAAACAGGTGAGGGCAATGTCCACATCTTCATTGATGAGTCGGCGGGTGAAGAGATGGCCGTGGAGATCCTCCTCAATGCCAAGACCCAACGTCCGAGTGTCTGCAATACCGTGGAGACACTCCTGGTGCATTCAGGGTCGACGGCCCTGCCCGCAGTAGCGGCCGCACTGCGCAAGGCAGGCGTGACACTTCACGTCGATGACAGGATCGCGGCTGCCCTGGGCAGCGCAGTTGAGACTGTTCCCGCGGACGACGACGACTGGGCCACTGAGTACATGGACCTCGACCTGGCTGTGGCCATGGTGGACAGCCTGGATGACGCGGTGAAGCACATCCGTAAGTGGACCACCGGGCACACAGAAGCCATCCTGACGAACAACCTCGCCAACGCGGAGAGGTTCATCGCCGAGATAGACTCTGCGGCTGTGATTGTCAACGCTTCAACACGGTTCACCGACGGCGGTGAGCTTGGGCTTGGTGCCGAGGTTGGTATCTCCACCCAGAAGCTCCACGCCCGAGGTCCCATGGGCCTCACCGAACTGACCACTACAAAGTGGATCGTGCAGGGTGAAGGCCAAGTCCGCAGCTAGCAACGCGGTAACATAGAACAGAAGTCCGGAACGGCGGGGAGTCCCGCCGTCGAAATCCTTTGAGAACCAACTAGGGGAGAAGATGCTGTTTCAGCAGATCGCCACGTCCATTGCCGCCGAGACAGAAGGCGGCCACGAGGAACTCGCCCCGCTGTGGGCCGAGCCGTGGGTCTTCGGCGTCTCGATGTTTGCCCTGCTGCTGGTTCTCATGTTCGTAACCCTGTCCTACACCAACCTGGGTAACCGCCACGAGGCAGTGGAGGAGCACGCTGACCCGCACCGCCAGCACCCGAACAAGCACACCCACGGCCAGGGCCACTAACATTATTGCCGCAACACCTCGCGGGGAGTCGGAGCGCAGGCTTCGGCTGGGCGTGATGGGTGGAACCTTCGACCCCATCCATCACGGCCACCTTGTGGCTGCAAGCGAAGTCGCAGCCAAGTTCGACCTCGACGAAGTTGTTTTCGTGCCCACCGGTCAACCGTGGCAGAAGTCGCACAAGCTGGTCAGTGAACCCGAACACAGGTACCTGATGACCGTTATCGCGACGGCATCAAACCCACGGTTTACTGTCAGCCGCGTTGACGTGGACCGGCCCGGCCCGACTTTCACCATCGATACCCTTCGGGATCTTCGGGCCCAGCGCCCCGACGCCGACCTCTTCTTCATCACCGGCGCGGATGCCCTGGCCCAGATCCTGTCCTGGAAAGACGTGGACGAGCTCTGGTCCTTGGCCCACTTTGTGGGGGTTACCCGCCCCGGACACGAGCTGAACGACCTCGGCCGGACTGACGACGTAAGCTTGCTCGAAGTCCCGGCCATGGCCATATCCTCCACGGATTGCCGTATCCGCGTGGGTGCAGGCAACCCGGTGTGGTACCTGGTCCCTGACGGTGTGGTGCAGTACATCGCAAAGTATGGACTGTATGCACCTGACGCTGTACCAGGAGAACTGTCGCCGGCACTGTCCGGATCAGACGACCAAGCACGTACTGAATGAGTTTGTAAAATGAGCAGCCAGGAACAGCGACCCATCCGCAGCAGGCGTGAGCTTCGCCGTGCCCGGGAACAGAACCCGGAAGTCCAGGCGGAGCCTACGGCCCCGCAGGAGACAGAGCCTGCTGACGGTGCAGAGCGCTCCAACGGACGCAACCGTCGCGCGGCGGATGCGCCTGTGGATGCGGTGGGTGCTGCGGCCCAGGAACGCTCGTCCCAGATCCGGGCGCGTGACCGCGCCGCACTGCGCACCATCAAGGAGCTCGCCGATAAGGAAGAGCAACTCTCAGGTGGCGGTCCGCCCACCCGGCGCCAGCTTCGGCTTCAGCAGCTTCAGGCAGAAGTTGCCACGTCCATGAACCCGGTTGTTCCCATGCCCGGCGCCAAGCCGAAGGCTGCGGACAAAGACGGGGAAAATCCGCCGACGCGGGACGAGCCACAAGCGTCCCCTCAGTCAAAAACACCGGCACCCACCGGGTCTGGCGGTGTACCAGCGGCCGAATCAGAGATGTCCGTGGAACAGGCCCTTGCTGTTCGCGAACTGATTGCCGCGCAGGTCCAAAACCAGACTTCCAAGCTCGAACATATTGCCGAGCAGGATCCGCTTGCTGTTGATCCCGAGGTCCTGGCCCAGCAGATCGCCCTGGCCGAACGCGCCGCGGTGCTGAACAAGCGCGCTGCTGCCAAGCAAAAGCTGGCAGAGCAGAATCAGGCCGAACGGAACCAACCCGGGCAGAGCGGGCCTGGCCAGAACCAGCCCGGGCTGAACCATCCCGGGCAGGGCAAGGAGCCTTCTACATCGTCCGGTCCTTCGACGGCGAACAACCTCGCCATGGTGACTCCGTTGGAGTTCGTCAAGGTTCCCGGCGTCGAACGCCCGGTGATGAAGCGTCCCAGCACTACCTTTGTCCCGTTGGTCACCTCGTCCGGCCCCAAGCTTGATCCGGTACAGGCACCGGCGAAGGAACGTGCTCCGCGTGGGCGTGCGGGGGTTCTTGCCCGCGCCGAGGCGGTTGCCCGGTCATCCAGGAACAAAGCCACCTCCACGGCAGAAACAAGCGAAGAAACACAGCGGCCTCCTGTGTCTGCCAGTACCGCCTATGGACTGGATCCGCTGGATGCCAGTACTGCCGGCCTGGCCAGGGCCCAACGGAGCCGCTTGCTGCAATACGGCGTCCTGGCATTGGGCCTGGTTGCCCTGATCGTCGGCATCATCATGATTACCAGCGGATAGTTCCGCCCCAACGGCTCACGCCATTTCCCGGCCACGCGCCATAACTAGGAGTTCCCTTTGTCTGCACATGAACAATCCATCACCCTCGCCCGTCACGCTGCCCGTGCCGCGGCGGACAAGCTCGCAGAAGACATCGTCGCGCTGGATGTCAGCGAGCGTTTGGCGCTGACCGACGTCTTCCTGATCGCATCAGCTCCCACTGAGCGCCAGGTCAACGCAATCGTGGACGGGATCGAAGAGGAACTGCTGAAGCAGGACCTTCGGCCCGTGCGCCGCGAAGGCCGCTCCGAAGGCCGCTGGGTCCTCCTGGATTACGCCGACATTGTCATCCACGTCCAGCACGCGGAAGACCGCGTCTTCTATGCATTGGAGCGCCTCTGGAAGGACTGCCCCGTGGTAGATCTTGAACTCGGTGATGACGCTTCCGCCAAGGCTGCAACCTCGGAGGATTCCGAGGCCTAGGACGCTGCGGCAAGCGAATATGCCCGATTTGGAATTATCGGAAATGCTGTTCTAAGATATTTGAGTTGCTTCGGCGCGGATGGCTTCCAAAGCCAAGCGTGAAGCAGCAAGAATATGGGGCTGTGGCGCAGCTGGTAGCGCACCTGCATGGCATGCAGGGGGTCAGGGGTTCGAGTCCCCTCAGCTCCACCCTATGAGGCTCCGCTTCTCTTCCTGGATCATCCGGTGAGGGAGGCGGGGCCTTTTTCGTGTCCGGATTCCCGGCACGAAGCTGCCGACCCTGGGGTGGGCTGAAAGACCCGCCCGGTGCCGGGCTAGTCCGGTGAGCCCGGTCAAACGGGAGACAGGGCCGGCAGCATGAATTCCCACATTTGCTCTATGCGCTGCAGCACGTCGTCGCGTCCGGTCAGTACGTCGGAAACCAATTGGACGCCGGTGAAGGAGGCCACCAGGTACCGGCCGAAGGCGGCGGCATCCAGGTCCGCGCGGACCGCGCCCTCAACCTTGGCCTGTCCCAGGAGGCCCTCTACCGTGGCGATCCAGTCCTCGTAAGGCCCGGACACGTCTGCCTCGAACGCTGAAGCTTCAAAGGTAAGGCGTATACCGGCCCGGACGATCGGTTCGTCCAGGAGTTGCCGGCCAAACATCCTGCAGAGCGCGATGATCTTGTCCAATGCAGGTGCGCTGGTGCCCAGGATGTCAGAACCTGCTGCCAGGACCTTGGAATGTTGTTCTTCGATCACTGCAAGCGCCAGGTCCCGCTTGGACGTGAAGTGAAAGTACAGTGCCCCCTTTGTCACCTCGGCGTGCGCGATGATGTCAGCCAGGCTCGCCTTCGCATAACCGATCCCGGCGAAGACCGATGCCGCCCCTTCAATGACGGCCAGCCGGGTTTCCTGCGCGCGTTGCTGCATCCGTTGTGAGGACCTCTCATGGTGGGCTGGCGGCGGAAGTAGCCGCCGTCGGGATTTCACAACGCTATCACCGCGCAAGTGCGGAATGGCAGGGAAACCGACTGGACGGTTTTGTTTTCCGGCGCGGGGATCCTAGACTCCTTGGAGCACGTCATTTTGGGAGACTCGGCACGGCCCGTTTTTGGGGGGAGGTGCAGTGGTTCGTTCCACGCACCTCGGTCGTGCGGGTCTCCCGAAGGACGGGCGCCCGGCGTGATGCACCTCACCTTCCGGCGATTTCTCTTCCGCTGGGATTGTGGTTAGTATTGACGAGTTGCTTCGACGGGAAGAGAAATACTTCCTGATGAAGTCAGCAAATCCGGGGCTGTGGCGCAGCTGGTAGCGCACCTGCATGGCATGCAGGGGGTCAGGGGTTCGAGTCCCCTCAGCTCCACTCCGGTAGAAAGACCCCGCTCAATCGAGCGGGGTCTTTTGCTTTCGGTCTGAACCGCAGCTCCAGCCCGGACGCCTACTTGAGGGCTTCGGCAAATTCGGCTCCGCTGACGAACTCGATGCCCTGGAATGGCTGATCTCCTACCACCCGGGCGTTGTGCCCAGGAGGGATGGAGTAGGAAGATCCCGGGGAAATGCTGATCTTGCCGCCGTCGTTTGTTTCGACTTCCAAGGAACCGGAAACGCAGAACCCGACGTGGCTTAACTGGCACGAATCGGTGCCGGCGGCAGGCTTGATGCAGTCTGCCCACGTCCAGCCTGGTTCAAACGTCATACGGGCGATGGTGTAATCTCCCACAGTGACCAGGTCCACTACGGTTTTGTCCGCACGCCGGGTTTCGTCGGGAGAGTTGTGGGACTTTGCGTCCAGGTTCGTGACAACATTGACACTCATGGCTTCTCGCAAGGGAAAGGGGAGCCCAGTGACGGGTGGTCCCGGCGCCTGGCTCCTGGGGTCGCCGTGACGAATGCCGGCCACCTTCGGGGTCTTCTCACCGCGCGGAGGAGGACAGGTGTTTGCGTAGTGCCAGCTTAAGCTTCCTCCGAAGCACCCATAAAGTCGAGACGCCGGCAGCGGCCGGTTATTGAAGCAAAGAAAGCGGGAACCTCCTAGTGGCGGTATTGGATCTTGGGGCGCTCTTTGACTCATTGAGCAGGTTGCCGGACGTAGAGGCCGACAACTTGCAGGCCTACGACGCCACGGACAAGCTGCTCTTGGAAACCGCCGTCGAATACAGCTTTCCCGATACCAGGATTGCCGTCATCGGCGACCGGTATGGTGCGTTGACCCTCGGCGCTTTGGCGGGGCTCGGCGTCGAACATGTCCGCGTCCACCAGGACCTTTTCTCCGGGAGGCTGGCCCTAAGGCGCAATGCGCAGGGGACCGGTGCCGAGGGGAAATTCAGCCCGCTGGAGCTAGGCAGGGAACTGCTTGAGGATGCGGAGCTGGTGCTGCTGCAGTTGCCTAAAGCCCTGGCGGAGTTGGAGGAAATCGCCGACGCCGTTGCACGGTTTGCTGCCCCGGGTGCTGTTTTGCTCGCCGGTGGTCGCGTAAAGCACATGACAATCGGCATGAACAGTGTGCTGGAAAAGTATTTTGGCTCCGTCCAGCCACAGTTGGCCCGCCAAAAGTCCCGGGTACTGGTGGCGCGGGACGCCAGGCCGGTCAATGCTGCCCCGCCCTTTCCTGTGGTTGAGCCCTTGCCCGAACTGGGAATCACCGTCAGTGCCCAAGGTGCAGTCTTTGCGGGGGCACGCCTTGATATTGGGACGCGCTATCTGCTGACATTCCTTGACCGCATGCCGCAGGCGCGGTGTGTGGTGGACCTGGGGTGCGGGACGGGTATCCTCGCCACCATGGTTGCCTCGCAGCAAAAGAAAGCACGAGTTATCGCCACCGACCAATCTGCCGCGGCCGCTGCCTCGGCAAGGGGCACCGCTATGGCAAACGGACTGGGGGAGCGGATCACCGTACTCCACGACGACGCCATGTCATCGCTCCCCCCGGCCAGCGCCGATCTCATCTTGCTGAATCCTCCGTTCCACTTGGGCGCCAGCGTGCATGCCGGTGCCGCGATGCGGATGTTTGAAGCAGCCGCCCGCGTCCTGGCGCCGGGCGGGGAGTTGTGGACGGTGTACAACAGTCACCTGCGCTACCGGCCGACGCTTGAACGGCTGATCGGCCCCACCGTGGAAGAAGGCCGTAATCCAAAGTTCACGGTGACGCGCAGCAGGAAGCCTTGAAGGCTGTTCGTGACGTGTCAATGAACTGTGCTCGCATACAATGCAGTGTCATCGTTACCAACCCCTGACTTCCGAGCCAGCGTGTGCTCGTATCCGTGGGAGCAGTGGTGTCGTACGATGCACACAGAGACCAAATTCGACGAAGATTTTCCGAATGACTAGGGGCATCAGTGACTGAGATCCGGCAGCCGACACCGAGGCGCGGAACCAACCTACCCCGCATGGGGGACTTCAACCTGACCGTCATTCTGGAGGCGATCCGGCGGTCTTCGGGCGGACTCAGCCGTGTGGAACTGGCGCAGATCGTGGGGCTGTCGCCGCAAACGATTTCGAATATCTCCCGACGACTCCTTGACCAGCAGCTCATCGTCGAGGCAGGCAAAGAAGGGTCCGGTCCGGGAAAGCCGCGCACTATCCTGCGCCTCAACCCTGCGGGAATGTACGCCGTGGGAGTGCACCTGGACCCTGCAGTCATCACTTTCGTCGTTCTGGACCTGCTGGGCGATGTCGTCAAGCACTCCCGGATGGCTACTCCCGGTGGCGACCCCGCGGGGGTGATCACCAGCATCGCCGAACAGATCCAGTCACTCATCGAGGAGTCGGGTGTCGACGCGTCAAAGATTGCCGGGCTGGGTGTTGCAGTTCCGGGTCCGATCGACCTCGACGAAGGTTCCGTGGTGGAGCCGCCACTGCTGACGCGTTGGAACAGGGTGCGGATCCGGGAAGCGTTGGCAGATGCCACGGGCCTGGAAACGCTGGTGGATAAGGACGTCACCAGTGCGGCGGTGGCCGAGACCTGGGCCGGCGGCGCGAGCGGCGCGGGAAGCTTCGTTTTCATGTACATGGGAACCGGCATCGGTTGCGGCATCGTCCTCAACGATGAGGTAGTGCGCGGGACCTCCGGCAACGCCGGCGAAATAGGCCACATCGTCGTTGACCCGGGAGGGCCGCAATGTGATTGCGGGCTTCAGGGTTGCGTCAAGTCATCCTGTATTCCGCAGGTGTTGGTGGCCGAAGCCGAAGCGGCAGGCGTCTTGGACGGTAACCGCCACGGGGCGGACGGTCCTGAAGTGCAGGAACGTTACGCGGAGTTGTGCGACAAGGCCGACGCCGGTGATGAACGCGCCATAGCGATTTTGGATAAGTCGGCAACGCTCGTGGCGCGGGCGGTCTCCGTGGTGACCAACACCCTGGACGTGGAGCGTGTGGTCTTCGGGGGGCCGTTCTGGGGCCGCATGTCACCCTATTTCCTGGATCGCGTTCCCAGCCTCCTGGACAAAAACAACGCCGCCCGCATGATCCACGGGCTCGAAGTCGTGGGTACCGGCGTAGGCGAAGACGTTGGTGCCATCGGTGCTGCTTGCCTGGTCCTGGAGCACATGCTTGCCCCCCGCGCCCAACGGCTTCTGCTGGAGGGCTGACCCAGCAGCGCACGTTTGACTGATTGGAGCACCATGCGCCCAGTGAAGACCATGCGATCCATGAAGATGGTGGCCGCAATTGCCGTAGCTGCCATTCTTGCCGGGGTGACGTCGTGTTCGTCCACGCCGGACGCAGCCGGGAAAACGACCCTGAAGATCGTGTACCAAAAAACCGATGCCTTCACAGCGCTCGATGCCGTGATGCAGGAAGCCAAGAAGGAATTCGAGGCGGCCAATTCCGGCGTGACGGTTGACCTCCAGCCCATCCAGGCCAACGATGACGACTACGGGACGAAACTCGCCCTGGCGCAGCGGTCCCCGGACACAGCACCGGATGTCTTCTACGAAGACACCTTCAAAGTACGCTCCGACGTCGACGCCGGCTACTTGCTCAAGTTGGACAGTTACCTTGGGAAATGGGAAGACTGGGCGAAATTCAGCGAAGCCGCGAAGGCGGCCGGCCGTGCAGACGACGGAGGAATCTACGCGGTGCCGCTGGGCACGGATACGCGTGCGATCTGGTACAACAAAGCCGTGCTGCAGAAGGCCGGGATTGCTGTTCCGTGGCAACCGGAAAGCTGGGACGACATTCTGGCGATGGCCCGGAAGGTCAAAGCCGCCGATTCCACAGTGATTCCCTTCACCATGTACGCCGGCAAGGGTACGGGCGAAGGCACAGTGATGCAGAGCTTCTATGAGCTCCTCTACGGGACCGGCAGCACCCTCTACGACGAGGACCAAAGGAAGTGGGTGGTCGGTTCCCAGGGTTTCACTGACTCCCTGGCGTTCCTGAAGACCCTCTATGACGAGAAACTCGCCGTCAGTCCTGCGGAAGCGCTGGATGCCAATGTCTGGAAGAAAGTCTTCGGAGAGTGGTTCCCGCAGGGCAAACTGGCGGCCACCGTGGAAGGTTCCTACGCGCCGTCGTTCTGGAAAAAAGGCGGCGCATACGAGTGGGCCGGCTATGAACAGGACATGGCTGTGGCCGCCTTCCCCACCCAGAAGGGCCAGGAACCAGGCAGCGTCAGCATGTCGGGCGGTTGGACCTTGGCTGTGGGTGCTGGGACCAAGAGCCCCGAGCTTTCCTTCCAGTTCCTTGCCACCGCGCTGAACAAGAAAAACGCCTTGGCGTACGACATCAATAACTCGCAGATCGCCGTTCGAACGGACGTGGCCGCTGAGGCGGGTTATCTTGCAGCGAATCCTTTCGTCAAGGACGTGTCCGCCTTGGTGGACGTGACGCGCTACAGGCCGGCCACTGCTGACTATCCGCGGATTTCCACCGCTGTCCAGGTCGCCACGGAGTCGGTCATCACAGGCAGGCAGAGTCCCCAGGAGGCCGCCGCGGAGTACGATGCCACTGTCCGCAAACTGGTAGGTGAGGACAAGGTCCTGCAGCGATGAAGATTCGCCGCCTCTCGCGGCTCCTGCCAGTAGCCCCGGCCATTCTGCTCCTCCTGGTTTTCCTGCTCGCTCCCGTGGCCTGGTCGTTCTACGCCTCCTTCACGGACGCTGCCCTGACCGGAAAAGCGGCAAGGGAGCCGCAATGGGTGGGCGCGGAGAACTACGTCCGGATGTTTACCGACGACGCCTTTCCCATGGCTATGTGGCTCACCGTCGTTTTCGTTGCTGCTTCGGCCGTGCTGGGCCAGAATCTCCTCGGCCTGCTGATCGCCCTGCTCATGACACGCTCAGGCAAAACCGTGTCGGACTGGGTGGGCACAGCCGTGGTGACTGCCTGGGTTCTCCCTGAAATCGTGGCTGCGTTCGCGGCATACGCGTACTTCAACCGCGACGGCACTTTGAACCAGATACTGGCTGCACTGGGAACCCGCGGCTTGGATTGGCTGTATTCGTTCCCGCTGGTGGCCATCATCCTGGCCAACACCTGGCGCGGTACGGCCTTCTCCATGCTCGTGTACCGTGCAGCGCTGGGGAATGTTCCCCGGGATGTCTCCGAGGCCGCGCTCATGGATGGTGCCCGGGGATGGCAGCGGCTCACGTTCATCACCCTGCCGCTGATCAGGAACAGCATCGCCACCAATCTGATGTTGATCACCCTGCAGACACTGGCCGTGTTTACCCTCATCTGGGTAATGACAGCGGGGGGACCCGCCAACGCCAGCACAACCTTGCCTGTTCTCGCCTACCAGGAAGCATTCAAGTTCGGGGACATCGGTTACGGCACAGCGGTAGCATCGGTCCTCATCCTGCTGGGAATGGTCTTTGGTGCGGTGTACGTATGGCTGCTGCGGGAGCGGCGCGCATGAAGGGCTCCAGGACCAGGCTTGGTGCCGACGTCGCTTTGCTGGTGATTGGCCTGTGCTTCGCGGCGCCGCTGCTGTGGCTGGTGCTGGCCGCCGTCGACCCTCAAGCGGGGTACCAGACCAAGGTGCCATCGGCGCCGTCGATGATTAACTTCAGCGCCGTCCTGACACCTGAGCTCTTGGGCCGTCCGCTGCTCAACAGCTTCGTCTTATCGGCCGGTACTGCCCTGGTGAACTTACTTGCAGCCGTCCTGGCCGCCTACCCGCTGTCCAGATACCAGTCCCGGTTCAACAAGCCCTTCATGTACACGGTGCTGTTCGGCACTTCACTGCCAGTGACCGCCATCATGGTCCCGGTCTACGGCTTGTTCGTTCAATTGCAGCTCCTGGACTCCATGGCTGCGACCATCTTCTTCATGGCCACCACCACGTTGCCCATGGCGATCTGGATGGCCAAGAACTTCATGGACTCGGTTCCCCTGGAATTTGAAGAGGCGGCGTGGATGGACGGGGCATCGAACCTAACGACGTTACGGACCATCGTTCTGCCACTCATGGGACAGGGGCTTGGAGTGGTGTTCATCTTTGTGTTCATCCAGGCGTGGGGGAACTTCTTCGTCCCCTTCATCCTGCTGCTGTCCACGGGAAAGCAACCGGCGGCCGTGTCCATCTTCAGCTTCTTCGGCCAGCATGGCGCCATCGCCTACGGCCAGCTGGCTGCGTTCTCCATCCTCTATTCCGTCCCGGTGCTGGTTCTTTACGCGGTGGTATCACGGGGCATGGGAAACTCGTTTGCGATGTCCGGGGCCATGAAGGGCTGACCCGCGGGTAACTGCGACGGTTCAGTCGATGTCTTCGATGATCTCGCCGAAGGGAATTGACTCGTCCACGTGAGCCTGGTGCCCGGTAGGTCCCCGGTTGAAGGTGATGCGGACACCGTGCCGCTGGTCGGCTGCTGACTGGAGGAGAACGGGACGTACGGCATCGATGACGTGCTGGTCCTGCGATGCCAGATAATTCTGATAGGCGGCTGGTAGCTGATGCATGGCAAAAGGATAGACCTCCGGCGCCCCCATGGGGAGGGGTACCCATTGCGGCCTCGACCGGGGGCCGTTTGGATAGAGTGGCCGATGCAGGCGGAAACACAAAGCCCACCGCTTGCGGCACGACTCATAACGCCAGCGAGGGGACCCCAGTGCACCAGACCACAGCCACGGCCGGAATCGATGCACCGGACATGGCACGCGCCCAGCAACTAGTGGGCAGCATAGTCCGGAGCTTCGAAAACAAGGTAGTGGGCCAAACCCGGCTGCGTGAGACCCTGGTGATCGGCTTGCTCACCGGAGGGCATGTGCTGTTGGAGAGCGTTCCCGGACTGGCCAAGACCACGGCAGCCCAGGCCATCGCGGAATCGGTCAGTGCCGACTTCCGCCGGATCCAGTGCACGCCGGACCTGCTTCCCAGCGACATCGCGGGAACCCAGATTTTCGACGCCGCCAAGGGCACCTTCGTCACGCAGCTGGGGCCGGTCCACGCCAACATCGTCCTGCTGGATGAGATCAACCGATCCAGCGCGAAAACCCAAAGTGCCATGCTCGAGGCCATGCAGGAACGGCAGACCTCGATCGGCGGGGAATCCTATCCGCTGCCGCAGCCATTCCTGGTGCTCGCTACGCAAAACCCGATTGAGCAGGAGGGCACCTACCGCCTTCCCGAAGCGCAGATGGACAGGTTCATGCTCAAGGATGTCCTGGACTATCCCAGCCCTGCCGAAGAAGCCGAGGTCATCCGCCGGATCGACGCCGGCGTGTTCAGTGCCGGGCAGAAACCGCCGGCGGCCGCGTCCCTCGATGCGGTGGTTCAGGTCCAGGAACTCGTGCGTCGGGTCTACATCGACCCGGCCATCGTCCGGTACATCGTTGGTCTGGCCTATGTCACCCGCAACGCGTCACAGTACCTGGAACCCCACCTTGCCAATCTCGTGGAGTTCGGGGCCAGCCCGCGGGCCAGTATCGCCTTCAGCCAGGCGGCCCGGGCCTTGGCCCTGCTCAATGGACGCGACCACGTCATCCCCGAGGACGTGAAGAACCTCGCCCACCGCGTCCTGCGCCACCGCATCATCCTCGGCTTCGATGCCGTCGTGGAGGGCGTTGCCGTGGAGACCGTCATCGATGCCGTCCTGGCGTCCGTCCAGACGCCGTAACGGGGCGGCAGGTGCCCAGCCTCATCAGACGCGTTAAGTCGAAGATGTTCATCTTCGCCCACCGCAGGACCCTCACCCTGCTCGACGGCGAGTACGGTTCGGTTTTCAAAGGCCGAAGCCTGGATTTCGATGAGCTGCGCACCTACGTCCCCGGCGACGAAGTCAGGGACATTGACTGGAAAGCCACAGCACGGCACGGCTCGCCCCTCGTCAAGCGCTACGTGGCCATTCGACGCCACTCAGTGCTGTTGCTGGTGGACACCGGCAGGAACATGGCAGCAGAAGCTCTTTCCGGGGAAAACAAAAAGGACATCGCTGTTCATGCGGCGGGAGTCATTGGGTACCTCGCCTGCCGTCACGGCGACGACGTAGGCCTCGTGCACGGAAATGAGGGCGGCTCCCGGTACAGGCCTCCCAAAAGCGGCGAGGAACACCTGGAGAGGCTGCTGCGGGAGATCGACTCAAGCATCAGTCCGGACGCCCGTCCCAGTGACATAGCAGAGCAGTTGGACTACGTCCTGCGGTTCATCAAAGGACGGATGCTGGTGGTGGTTGTTGCCGACGAGGTTCTGCCTGATGCCCGAACCGCGGACCTGATGCGCAGGCTACGGGCACGGCATGAACTTCTTTGGCTCACGGTCCGCGACGCCGACCTCGCACCAGGGCCGGACGCACCGGGTCAAGAGGACAGTATGGACATCGGTACCGGCTCCGGCATACCGCTCCCGCTTGCCGCAGACCGGGCAGTACGGGCCGCTTACAAGCGGGCGATGACCCAGCGTGCGGACCAGCGCAGGGACCTTTTCCGCCGATTGGGTATCGCCGAACAACAAACCACCGGCAGCGATGACGTCGTCACGACGGTCTTCTCCCTCCTGGAAAAGCACCGCCAGGGAGCACTCGCTTCCCGGGGCGGGCCGAAAAGGGGTCAGGGTGCCGACTGAAACCACGTTCTACGCACCATTTCAATACCAGGCCCAGTGGATGTGGCTGGGGATCCTCCTCCTTGTGCTGGTCGCAGGATGGTACGGATGGCTTTTCCGGCCACAACGGGCACCCGGGCCCGCCGGGCAGACGGGTGGACAACCGGACCTGGAAGCACTGCGGTCATCCTGCCTGGACGCGATAGAGGCAACTGCAAGGGATGCCGACGCCGGGCGGGTGCCGGTGCGCGACGCCCACCAGAGGCTCAGCTTCCTCGTGAGGGAGTTCGCTGGAGCTGCCACAGCACTTCCCGTCACCTCAATGACCCTGGCTGAGTTGCGCCGTCAGGGCTTGCATGGCCTGGCCGACGGGATCGCGGAAATCTATCCCAGTGAATTTTCGGCCCAGCCGATTCAATCAGTAAGCCACTCTGCCGATATTGCCCGCCAGGTGGTTCAGGCATGGAACTGACCTACTGGTGGATTCTGCCGCTGGCAGCCGCAGCGGTGGCGGTCAGTACCCTGCTGTACCTCCGGCGCCGGCGGCCAGTGCTGACCCGGGCTATTGCCCATGGCGACCGGCTCACCGACCTGCCCGAATACCAGCGTGCCCTTCGCCGCTACCGGGCCCGGCTGGTCCTCGCCGCACTGTTGGCAGGCCTGTTCCTGGCAGCAGCGGCGATCACTGCCGCCCGCCCGGCCCTGCGCTCCACCGAACAACCGGAGATCCGCAACAGGGACATCGTCCTGTGTCTGGATGTCTCCGGATCAATGACCAGCACCGATGCGGCCTTGGCAGCTGTGTTCAAGGACCTCGCCAAGGAGTTCGACGGGGAGAGGATCGGCATGGTCATCTTCGACAGCAGCAGTGTCCAGTTGTTTCCCCTCACCGATGATTACGACTATGCCGAGGAACAGCTCACCCAAGCCGAAAAAGCCTTGGCGGACGGTGCGGGCTCGTTCTTCGACGGCACCTGGAACGGGGAAGGCTCATCACTCATCGGTGATGGACTCGCCTCTTGTGTCCAAAGCTTCCCGGACACAGCCGGCAATGGCGTCACCGCGGAGGACACCAAGCGCTCGCGGTCCGTGGTGCTAGCCACCGATAACTTTGTTTCCGGTGCGTCGATCTTCTCCCTGTCCGAAGCGGGCGCCTTGGCCGCCGGCAAGAACGTGAAGATTCACGCCCTCAATCCCAGCGACATGGACTACGGGGATGATTCCGGACAACCTGGTGCGCAGCTCAAGGCGACCGCGGAGGCGACAGGCGGCACCTATTCCACCCTGGACAGCCCAGATGCCGTGCCGCGTATCGTCCGCCAGGTCCAGGAGACTGAGGCCACCGCCTACTTGTCGGCCCCGCGCTCCGTTGTTGCCGATGCACCCGCCTGGCCCCTGGGCGTCGCGCTGTTGGCCGGGCTGGGAATGCTGGTACTGGGAAGGAGGCTCGATCGATGATGAACAACGCCCTGACCTTGGCCCCGATCCTGCCCTGGCCTGTCCTCGCAGCCCTCGGCCTGGGCGCCATCGCGTTCACTGTCTGGACGGCCTTCCCCCTTATCAGGCACAACGGCGGCAGCCCGGTGCAAAGCCGGTCACGGCGCGCCTTGCGCCAGGCGGTGATCCGGTGCGTCGTCGTCGTGCTCCTCCTGCTTGCCGCCCTGCGGCCGGGCTGGGCCGGCGGGCAGGCCAACACCACGTCCGCGGACCTGGACGTCTTCTTTGTCGTGGACAGCAGCACCAGCATGGCGGCCGAAGACTACAACGGAACCGGCACCCGGCTGGCGGGAGTCCGCCAGGATGTCATGGCGATCGCAGAGGAGCTCGCCGGAGCCAAATTCTCCCTGATCACCTTCGATGACAAAGCCACCGTCCGCATGCCGTTGTCCCAGGATGCCAGTGCACTGCAAACCAGCATGGCTACGCTCCAGCCCCAGAATCCCCGCTACGCCAAGGGCAGCAGCGTGAGCGGAGCCGGTCAACTCCTCAAGGAAAGGCTCGCCGCCGCGCAGGAACAGCACCCGGGGCGGCCAGCCTTGGTCTTCTATGCAGGCGACGGCGAGAACACCAGTAATACGGCTCCGTCGCCCATGGATGGAGCCAACGTGGCCGGGGGAGCAGTCCTTGGATACGGGACTGCCGCCGGAGGGCGCATGAAGGACTCCTCAAAGAGCGCCCCCACCTACGTGAAGGATCGAAGCTCCGGCGGAGGCCAGGACGCGATCTCGACGATCGACGAAACGCAACTGCGCACCATCGCAGGTCAACTGAATGTCCCCTACACCCACCGGACCGGCACCGGACCCGTATCCGACATGCTCGAAAAAGCGCAGCCCGGAGCTGTCTCCGCGGGTGACGCGGATGTGCCGGGCAGGATCGAGCTCTACTGGTTGCTCGCACTGGCGGCTTTCGTCCTGGCCCTCCCGGAACCATTCAGGCACCTGGGCGCGCTTCGGGCGGCCCGGAGTCCGCAGTCGAAAGAGCAAAGCTGATGACCGCCATGAATCCACGACGCCGAGACCGTCGCCTCGCGCTCTGGTCGGCTCCTTTTGCCCTCCTGGCGCTCGCAGTCGCTGCGAAACTCCTGAGCGTGGGCATATTGGGTGGCGCGGCGGAAAGCTCCTTCACGGCAGGAAAGCAGGGCGGGGTGGCGCAGGCGGCATCCTGGCTTGGGGTGGCCAACGTGCTTGAACCCCATAAGGCCCCGTTCGCTTCCGGAGATGCAAAGGTCCTGGCCGGCGACTTTGCTGCTGCACGGGCGGACTTCGAGGCTGCGTTGAGGGCCGGCGGCGGAGTGGACGAGTGCAGGATCCGCGTGAACCTCGTGCTGAGTGTGGAGAAGCTCGCGGATTCGGCACCTGATCCGCAGGCCAAGGACAGGCTTGTCCGCGAAGCCTTGGCGGTGATCGACGCAGCGCCCGCCCAATGCCAGCAGCCCGGACCTGCGAATGCGGCGGGGGAGGGGGACGCCCTTGCGGCAGCCAGGGACCGGCTTAACGGACAGAAGGACCGAGGCGACGAGTCGAAGGACAACGCACCGCAACAGTCCACGCCGCCGCAGGACAAGCAACTCCAGCAGCTCGAAGAGAGTGCCCGGAAGGCCCAACTCGAGCGGGGAGAGGGCCAGGAGCGTGACGAGTATCTGCGCGGACCCGACGACAGTACCGGTGTGGAGAAGCCCTGGTGACCGATCCGGCGTCGAGGATTCACCATCCGCAGGACCGGTGTCGTTAAACTGCCATCGGCTCCTACCCGCCGTCGGGCGTCAAACGCCTTGTGCTACTCCCACAAAATCTCGTCATCCACCACGCCGTCTTCGTCCGCGGCGGCCACCAGCAGTTCGTCCGTGAAATGCGAGCCGAGGGTGAAATCGAGGACGAAATAGCGCTCGGGCTGTCCAGGATAGATGGCTACATGGCCGAGCTTGAGGGCTTTAAGGAAGACATCGTTGGTGAGCTGGTCCTTTTCCCGGACACCAAAGACTGACTCGAGCTGTTCCTCTTTGAGCTGGGAACAGTGGAAATGGAGGAATTGCTGGGGGTTGGTACCGTCCTGGTCAAGTTCGTCGGCGATCATCTCGCGCACCTGGTCCACCAGTTCGGGCAGGAAACGCAAACGGTAGTCCACCTTGCGCAGGGCCGCCTCGTCGAAGTGGTCATGCGCGGTGACATTCAGGTCCAGTTCCAGCTGGTTGCCGCCGAGCTCATGTCTGGCGACGAAGCAATGGTCGCGCCCGTGATTGAGCTCTATCTCCCCAAAATGTTTGCTCGCTACCTTGCCCATGTGATCAATCTAACCCCTACATCCAGTGCGTTCCAGCACTTGGGGATATTTCACGTGCGCCGTTGCGGACCCTTGACAGGAGTGGTTTTCAGGGGGTGGAGACCGCTCTTGCCCGCCGTGCCACGGAGGGTATCTGCCAGTAGCTGGGTGAAGAGTTGCACCTGGGCAGTCCGCTTTTCGTTGATCAACAAGGCGAAGACGTTTCGTGCCAGCCGGATGTCCGGAACATCAAGAACCACGACGCCGGCCGGCCGGTTCCGCAGTGCCAGTTCCGGTACCAGCGAGGCACCAAGCCCCGCCGCGGTCATTTCAAGGCTCGCGTGGAAGTCGTCGCTGTAGGCCACCACCCGGGGATGCAGGTTGCAGCTCGCGAACAGGCGCTCAATGACCAATGCATCGCTGGTGCCGGGGTGGTGGACGATCCACGGCATGTCGGAAAGGTGGGCGGCTTCGATCTCGGCATCCTCGCGGATTTTCCAGGAGGCGGGCAGGACCACGCGGAAGTCGTCGTCGCCGATCCACTGCCGTTCGAGCGAATGCGGCCACGCCAAACCGGACTGTCCCACCTGGTACACGAGGGCCACGTCGAGCTCGCCACCGCTCCGGAGTCCCTGGATGGTTTGCGCCGGTTCGGCCACGGACACTTTGAGTTCGATGCCCAGCCCGTTCCATCTTTCATTCCTGAGGATGTCCGGCAAGACATAGGTTGCCAGGCTGGGGAAGATGCCCAGGCGCAGTTCCTGGGCGGGGGAGTCGGTGGTCCGGGACGCTGCAGCCATGAGGGCTTCCACGTCTGTCAGCACCTTCGAGGCGTGCCGCGTCATGGTCACTGCGGCTTCCGTCGGCACCACGCTTCGTGCTGAGCGCTGGAAGAGCTCGACGCCGGTATCGCGTTCCAGCGCGGCCATCTGTTGGGAGACTGCCGAGGCTGTGTAGCCCAGTTGGGCGGCGGCGGCTGCGAAGGAACCCAGCCGGGTTACCTCCATCAGCGTCCGGAGGTGGAGAAGGTTGACCATCAGCAGATTTTAGCTGTTCGCCACGCCACATTTTCAAAGTGTCACGACACGCCGGACGGGGGCGACACGCTGAAGATTAAATGTGGCTAAGTAGTCCACAGGGTGTGGATGACATCTCTCAGTTTGGCGGAATTGCGGACATTTTGAACCCCTTGCCCTGTGGACGAGCGGTGGATTGAATGACATACTTGTAATACATCATCTTGGGGTTCCGGCGAGGCGCTTGCACTACATGTAGTATCGATTTACGGATTGAGCGGGAAACCAGCACAAGACTAAATAAGAGCGTGTTGGCTGTCACGGCAGCCTGCGGGCCGGTATCGGATTCAGTAGTTAGTTCCGGTTGAGCCCGCCAGATACGAAGAGAATCAGACTTCAACTTAGGGGACAGGGATCATGACCGTAACGGTTTACACGAAGCCGGCCTGTGTTCAGTGCAACGCAACCTACCGGGCACTCGACAAGAAGGGCATCGCCTACCAGAGTGTCGATATCTCCCAGGACGCCGAGGCCCTTGAACGCCTCAAGGCACTGGGTTACATGCAGGCCCCGGTTGTCGTAACCGAGCAGGACCACTGGTCCGGATTCCGCCCGGACAAGATCGAGGAACTGGCCCAGGCCGTTTCCTCCGTGGCCTAAGTTTCCATTCAAACTTCGCCACCACGCCACACCAAGAATTCCTATGTAGTTGAGGTGACTCCCATGGCACCGCTGGCCGCGGCTACCGCACGCAGAGCTGTGGAAGCTGTCACCACGAGGAGTCACCTCATCTACTTTTCCTCAACCTCCGAGAACACCAAACGATTCGTCCAAAAACTGGGCAGGGACGCAGCCCGCATCCCGCTTTATGCCCAGGACGCTCCGCTTCAGGCGCTGGAGCCCTTCGTCCTGGTACTTCCGACGTATGGAGGTACCAACGGTGAAGGTTCCGTACCGAAGCAGGTCATCAGGTTTCTGAACGATCCCCGGAACAGGGAACTGATCCGCGGTGTTATCGGAGCAGGGAACACCAATTTCGCGGACAACTACTGCGCAGCCGGAGACATCATCTCCGTGAAATGCAAAGTGCCGCATCTTTACAAATTTGAACTCATGGGGACGCCGGAAGACGTCCAACGGGTCAACGAAGGGCTGGAAAAGTTTTGGACACAACTGTCGCAGAAACAGAAGTAACCGGGGGCGCTGTGGACACGGCCAAGAAGCCGCTGCCTGAGGCCTATAAGGGTCTGGGCTATCACGAGCTCAACGCCATGCTCAATCTGTATGGTCCGAACGGTGAGATCCAGTTCGAAGCCGACCGCGAAGCTGCGCACCAGTACTTCCTGCAGCACGTGAACAACAACACCGTGTTCTTCCACGATCTCGAAGAGAAGCTCGACTACCTGGTCAAGAACCAGTACTACGAGCGCGAGACCCTCGACCAGTACACGATGAACTTCATCCGCGAGCTCTTCAACCGCGCATACAAGAAGAAGTTCCGCTTCGAGACCTTCCTTGGCGCCTTCAAGTTCTACACGTCTTACACGCTGAAGACTTTTGACGGCAAGCGTTTCCTGGAGCGCTACGAGGACCGTGTCTGCATGGTTGCCCTGCACCTTGCCCGCGGCAATGAAGAGCTGGCCAACCGCCTCGTTGACGAAATCATCGACGGCCGCTTCCAGCCTGCTACCCCGACGTTCCTGAACGCCGGCAAGGCCCAGCGTGGCGAGCTCGTCTCCTGCTTCCTGCTCCGCATCGAAGACAACATGGAGTCGATCGCCCGTGCCATCAACTCCGCCCTTCAGCTGTCCAAGCGTGGTGGCGGTGTAGCACTCTCGCTCACCAACATCCGTGAGCACGGTGCCCCGATCAAGCAGATCGAAAACCAGTCCTCCGGTGTCATCCCCGTCATGAAGCTCCTCGAAGACAGCTTCTCCTACGCCAACCAGCTCGGCGCCCGCCAGGGTGCAGGTGCCGTGTACCTGCACGCGCACCACCCGGACATCCACCGCTTCCTGGACACCAAGCGCGAGAACGCTGACGAGAAGATCCGCATCAAGACGCTCTCCTTGGGCGTCGTCGTTCCGGATATCACGTTCGAGCTCGCAAAGAAGAACGAGGACATGTACCTCTTCTCGCCGTACGACGTCGAGAAGGTTTACGGTGTTCCGTTCTCCGACATCTCGGTAACTGAGAAGTACTACGAGATGGTCGACGATTCCCGGATCAAGAAGACCAAGATCAGCGCCCGCGAGTTCTTCCAGACCCTCGCGGAGATCCAGTTCGAGTCCGGCTACCCGTACATCATGTTCGAGGACACCGTGAACCGGGCCAACCCGATCGACGGCAAGATCACCATGAGCAACCTGTGCTCGGAGATCCTGCAGGTTTCCTCGCCGTCCATCTACGCCGAGGACCTCAGCTACGAGACCGTCGGCAAGGACATCTCCTGCAACCTGGGCTCGATGAACATTGCCAAGACCATGGATTCGCCGGACTTCGGTCTTTCCATCGAGACGTCCATCCGCGCCCTCAGCGCTGTGTCGGACATGTCGTACATCAACTCGGTGCCTTCGATCGCCCAGGGCAACGCCCAGAGCCACGCGATTGGCCTCGGCCAGATGAACCTCCACGGCTACCTTGCCCGTGAGCACGTCCACTACGGTTCCGAAGAGGGCCTGGACTTCACCAACATCTACTTCTACACGGTGCTGTTCCACGCCCTGCGCGCGTCCAACCGCCTGGCCATCGAGACCGGCCAGAAGTTCGGCGGTTTCGAGAAGTCCACCTACGCAAGCGGCGAGTTCTTCGACAAGTACACCGAGCAGGAATGGGTTCCGGCAACGGAGCGTGTCCGCGAGCTCTTCGCCGGCCACCACATCCCCACCCAGGATGACTGGCGCGAGCTGAAGGCATCCGTCATGGAGCACGGTATCTACAACCAGAACCTCCAGGCCGTTCCGCCTACCGGTTCCATCAGCTACATCAACAACTCCACCTCGTCGATCCACCCGGTGGCCGCCAAGATCGAAATCCGCAAGGAAGGCAAGATCGGCCGCGTCTACTACCCGGCTCCGTACCTGACCAACGACAACCTGGAGTACTACCAGGATGCCTATGAAATCGGCTACGAGAAGATCATCGACACCTACGCCGCTGCCACGCAGCACGTGGACCAGGGTTTGTCCCTGACGCTGTTCTTCAAGGACACCGCCACCACGCGTGACATCAACAAGGCTCAGATCTACGCATGGCGCAAGGGCATCAAGACGCTCTACTACATCCGTCTCCGCCAGCTCGCGCTGGAAGGGACCGAGGTTGAGGGTTGCGTCAGCTGCATGCTGTGATCGACCTTCAACGGTTGATAAATTGCGGCAGTTGCCGCGCTCATAACTGAAAAGCACGACGGCGGGTCACCACCCGCCGTCGTGCGCTTACCTTAAGAACCCAACGCTAAAAGGGGATGAAATGACCGAAAAGGTCAAGCTGCTGACGCACGTCGAGGCCATCAACTGGAACAAGATCCAGGACGACAAGGACGTGGAAGTCTGGAACCGGCTGGTCAACAACTTCTGGCTTCCGGAGAAGGTGCCGCTGTCCAACGACGTCCAGTCGTGGCACACGCTCACGCCGGATGAGCAGCAGCTCACCATGCGTGTTTTCACCGGCCTCACCCTGCTGGACACCATCCAGGGCACGGTGGGCGCTGTCTCGCTGATCCCGGATGCGATCACTCCTCATGAAGAAGCCGTGTACACCAACATCGCTTTCATGGAATCCGTGCACGCGAAGTCCTACTCGTCCATCTTCTCCACCCTGTGCTCCACCAAGGAGATTGACGACGCTTTCCGCTGGTCGCTCGAAAACGAGAACCTGCAGAAGAAGGCGCAGATCGTCATGGATTACTACCAGGGTGACGATCCCCTGAAGCGCAAGGTGGCGTCCACACTGCTGGAAAGCTTCCTGTTCTACTCGGGCTTCTACCTCCCGATGTACTGGTCTTCACGCGCCAAGCTGACGAACACGGCCGACCTCATCCGCCTCATCATCCGTGACGAGGCCGTGCACGGTTACTACATCGGCTACAAGTTCCAGAAGGGCTTGGAGAAGGTTTCCGAGGCCCGCAAGCAGGAAATCAAGGACTACACCTTCGAACTGCTCTTTGAGCTGTACGAGAACGAAGTCCAGTACACCCACGACCTCTACGACGGTGTCGGCCTGGCCGAGGACGTCAAGAAGTTCCTGCACTACAACGCCAACAAGGCCCTCATGAACCTCGGCTACGAGGCCATGTTCCCGGCTTCGGTCACCGACGTGAATCCGGCCATCCTGTCGGCCCTGTCCCCGAACGCTGACGAGAACCACGACTTCTTCTCCGGCTCGGGCTCCTCCTACGTGATCGGCAAGGCCGTCAACACGGAAGATGAGGACTGGGAGTTCTAGTTCGTCCAAGTGATCGGAAATCTGCTCGGGATCAGCTGCGGAAGCGGCTGGTCCCGAGTTTTTTTGTGCTCTGAGCGGCCCGGTGACCGCCAAGCGTTTGAAGCATTAGGTCATGTAAGACTTGCGTAATTATGGTGATACTGATCACTTTTAGGCCATCCGGCTTTGCAGGTAGGCAAGCCTTACCTACTCTTACAGAAGCGCGCCTTCCCAACACTCAGGCCTGCACGGATGAAGGTCCCCCAAGAGTTTTTGTTCGCAGAAAGAAGTCCCCCAATGAACATCCCCAAGAAAGCGCTGGCCGGAATCGCCCTCGCGGCAACCGCAGCACTTGGCCTCAGCGCCTGCGGCTCCAACGCCGGCAGTGCCCCCGCTTCTTCCGGTTCCGCCTCCGGAGGCACAGTCTCCGGTGAAATCACCGTCTACAACGCCCAGCACGACACCCTGACCAAGGAATGGGTGGATGCCTTCACCAAGGAGACCGGCGTTAAGGTCACCATCCGACAGGGCTCGGACACGGAATTGTCCAACCAGATCGTCCAGGAAGGCCAGGCTTCCCCGGCTGACGTCTTCCTGACTGAGAACTCTCCGGCAATGGCGCAGGTAGAGAACGCAGGGCTTTTCGCCGACGTGGACAAGGCAACCCTTGACCAGGTTCCCGCTGAATTCCGTCCGTCCACCGGCAAGTGGACCGGCATCGCTGCCCGCTCCACCGTCCTGGTGTACGACAAGAACAAGATCAGCGACGACCAGCTGCCCAAGTCGATGCTCGATTTGGCCAAGCCGGAGTGGAAGGGCAAGTGGGCAGCGTCGCCGTCCGGCGCCGACTTCCAGGCTATTGTTGCCGCGCTGCTTGAGCTCAAGGGCGAAGCAGCAACCGAGGAATGGCTCAAGGGCATGAAGGAAAACTTCAAGGCCTACAAGGGCAACAGCACGGCCATGAAGGCAGTCAATGCCGGTGAAGTCGACGCCGCGCTGATCTACCACTATTACTACTACGGCGACCAAGCCAAGACCGGCGAAAACTCAAAGAACGTCACCCCGTACTTCTTCAAGAACCAGGACCCGGGAGCTTTCCTTTCCGTCTCCGGTGGCGGCGTCCTCAAGTCCGCCAAGAACGCGGCCGCTGCCCAGGCATTCCTGAAGTTCATCACCGGCAAGCAAGGCCAGGAAGTCCTGAAGAACGGCACGTCCTTCGAATACGCCATCGCCTCTCAGGTGGATGCCAACGCCAAGCTCGTCCCGATCAAGGACCTGCAGGCTCCCACCGTGGACCCGGCCAAGCTGAACTCCGCCAAGGTCACCGAGCTGATGACCAAGGCAGGGCTCCTCTAGTTCTGTGATCACCGACCTCCCGGCTTCCCGACCACAAGGAACGGAAAGCACGACGACGGCGGGCAAGGGCAAACGCCCTCGCCCGCCTTTCGGCGTTTCCACCGTGTCCATCCTGGCAGTGCTGATAGCCCTGTTTTCGCTTCTTCCGCTGGGCTACGTCGTCTACATGACCGTCGCGACCGGCTGGGACACCGCCGTCGAGCTCATCGTCCGCCCGCGCGTGGGTGAGCTGCTGCTCAACACGATCCTGCTGACCGTCATCACCATCCCGCTGTGCTTGCTGCTGGGGGTCGGTGGTGCGTGGCTGGTGGAGCGGACAACGCTCCGGGGGCGCCGCTGGTGGGCCGTTGCATTGGCTGCCCCGTTGGCTATCCCTGCATTCGTCAACAGCTACGCCTGGGTTTCGGCCGTGCCGTCCCTTGAGGGGCTGTGGTCCGGGGTGCTGATAGCGACCCTTTCCTACTTCCCGCTGGTGTACATACCCGCCGCTGCCACGCTTGGCCGCCTGGACCCGGCCATCGAGCAATCCGCCGCCTCCCTTGGGCTGGGCCCGTGGGCAGTGTTCTTCCGGGTGGTCGTGCCCCAGCTCCGCATTGCCATGACGGGCGGGGCCCTGCTCGTTGGACTGCACCTCCTGGCCGAGTACGGCGCCTTCGCCATGATCCGCTTCGACACCTTTACGACGGCGATCATGGTCCAGTTCCAGTCGACGTTCAACGGTGCCGCCGGCAACATGCTGGCCAGCGTCCTGGTGGTGCTCTGCCTGTTCCTGCTCCTTGCTGAAGTGAAGAGCCGCGGAACGGCGCGCTATGCACGCATCGGATCGGGTGCCCAAGGCAAGACCACGCAGCTGCCGCTGGGTGGTTACCAGCTGCCGGCCCAACTGAGCCTCTTGGCGCTCACTGCGCTGGCATTCGGTTTGCCGCTCTGGTTTGTCCTGAAGTGGGTGATGGCCGGAGGCGCCGAGGTCTGGGAGGCGGAGGAATTCCTTCCGGCACTTCTTCAGACCCTCCTGTACGGGGCTGTTGGAGCGGCTGTGACCACTGTGGTTGCCTTCCCCATGGCTTATCTGGCTGTCCGGCACCCCAGCTGGTTCAGCAAGCTGCTTGAACTCTCCAACTACGTCACCAGTTCCCTTCCGGGAATTGTCGTTGGCCTTGCCTTTGTGACCGTCAGCATCCGGGTGGTGCCAGGTGTCTACCAGACGGCAGGAGTCCTCGTTGCGGCCTACGTGTTGCTGTTCCTTCCCCGGGCGTTGGTCAACCTGCGCTCCGGCCTCGCGCAGGCTCCCAAGGAACTCGACGAAGCTGCGCAATCCCTGGGCAAGGCCCCCTTGGTGTCGTTCTTCAAGGTGACGCTGCGGCTCACGGCCCCGGCCGCGGCCGGGGGAGCGGCCCTGGTATTCCTGGCCATTGTCAATGAACTGACGGCCACGCTGCTCCTGGCGCCCAACGGTACACGGACCCTAGCCACCGAATTCTGGAGCAAAAGCAGCGAGATCGACTACACCGGGGCAGCTCCCTATGCCTTGCTGATGATCCTGCTCTCGGCTCCCATGACGTACCTGCTTTTCCAACAGTCCAAGAAAGTAGCCGGACAGTGACAGAACAAGCCCCTTCCCGACTTCCGTCGCCCCGGGTGGCACCCTCCGTGGCCCCGACCACGAACTCACACCTGGACATTTCCGAGGTCACCAAGAATTTCGGTTCCCAGGCTGTCCTTAAAGGAGTGAACCTCTCGGTCGCCCGCGGCGGGACCACCGCCATCGTTGGCCCGTCCGGCTCCGGTAAAACCACGTTGCTTCGGCTCATCGCGGGCTTCGAACATCCGAACACCGGTTCCATCAGCTTGAACGGCCTTCCCGTGGCGGGAGAAGGAGTCAAGGTCCCGGCGCATAAACGCCACGTCGGGTACGTTGCCCAGGACGGTGCACTGTTCCCGCACCTGACCGTTGGACAGAACGTCGCCTTCGGTTTGGATGCCGGCAAGCTCGACGGCGGCCGCCGGGCTGTGCGGGCCCGTGTGGAAGAACTGTTGGACATGGTCTCCTTGGACCCCGCCATGGCAAAGCGACGTCCGCATCAGCTCTCCGGCGGGCAACAGCAACGCGTCGCCTTGGCCCGTGCGCTGGCACGCGAACCGGAACTGATGCTCCTGGACGAGCCCTTCTCGGCCCTCGACGCAGGCCTGAGGGTGGCCACCCGCCGTGCCGTGGCGAAAGTTCTCAACGCCGCAGGGGTGACCACCATCCTGGTCACCCACGATCAGGCCGAGGCCTTGTCCTTCGCCGACCAAGTGGCCATCATGCGTGGCGGGCGGCTGGCCCAGATCGGCAACCCCTTCGTGGTGTACACCCGTCCGGCAGACCGGGCCACGGCAGAATTCCTGGGCGAAGCAGTCATTCTCGACGCTTGGATGGAGGGCTCCCTGGCGACGTGTTCCCTCGGTGGCATTGCCGTCCGGCGACCACCGGCCCAGGGGAAGGTCCAGCTCATGCTGCGCCCGGAACAAATCCGGATTGCCCCGGATGGCCCGATCCGTGGCGTTGTGGTCGATACCGACTACTTCGGCCCCGAAACAACGGTGCGAATCAAGCTGGGCGCTTACACGGCCCTGGATGGGGCCGGGCAGGGCCAAAGCCATCGCTACCCGGGCGGTGGCGAGATCATTACCATCCGGCACTGGAACGCGTCGATCACCAGGCCGGGCACGGAACTTTGCCTCCGTGTGGTGGGTGAAGGAGTGGCTTTCCCTGTAGGGGAGTAGCCAGCTCAGGTGCCACCTGCCGTGACACGCAGGTGGCCCGGCAAGGGAGGAGCCTGGGAACGGTAGCTATGCCCGGTGGGCGTCCGGACTTCCAAGGTATGGACGGAGTCGGTGTCGTTCCGGCCCGGCTCTGTTTTGCTGCTCCAACCCGGGTTTTCTTTAGTGTGGTTGCAGGCTTCGCAAAGTCCGGCGCCGTTGTCCAACGAGGTGGATCCGCCACGACGCCAGGGGACTATGTGGTCGATGTGCCGAATGGGCGCGTCGCAGTACGGTGTCCGGCACAGGTTGTCACGAACCTCTATGAAGCGGCGCATTCCCTGCGGAAAGAAGCGGGACCTCGAGTCCTCGGCGATGAGCTCCCCGGTGCCGGGGGCTGTGTAGAGGCGGCGAAGCCAAACATGGAAATCACTGTCGGGATCGCCGAGGGTCTTCGTTGTGGATACAAGGTCTCTGGCCCACTGGGCGGGGACAACCCCATAGCCGGTCAGCCGCGCCGGTTCGGAGTCGTTGGCCAGGAGGGTGCGGTCTGTCATCACCAGCTGCAGGTCAATCCCGGAATAGCCGGCGGATGAACCGGTGATCCGCTCAACCAGGGTGTCGGCCATAACTTGGCCCCGACCGCGTTGCTCACCACCAGGACGGGACCGGGCTGAGTCGGCGGCCCGCGTGAGTGCCGCGTAGGCTGCGACGCCTTGGGCTACCGGAAGCAGGGCGGTCAGGATGGTCATCGTGTCAGGTGCCGGCCGCAGACTCACGGTCCTCTCATTCGCGGCAGCCCGCTGGGTTACCGAACGCGGATCACGGCGATAGGCTGCGGCTTTAGCAGCGGCAATGATGGCCTTGTCCCCGGCGCCTTCGAAGGTTCCGGTATCCGGCGCGAGCTCTTCATCCACGGCCGCCCGATCCTCAACGGACAAGCAGGCGGTCTCCTTGACGAGTAGGGTGGCTCTCCACTCATTCAACAGTCCCGCATCCACGGCGGCCATGGTGTGTGGCATCTCCGTGACCAATGCCCGGGCCAAGCCAAGGAGTCGGGAGCCACGGTTTGGGGATTCCCGCCGGGCGAGCGCCACTTGCGCGCCTACACCCTTGCCACGCTCGGAAGCCGGGACTCCGGCCTCAGCCTGCTCAGCGCGTTGGGCAAGGTCGAAGGCCACAGTGATTTTGGCCTGAAGTCCCGAGATGGCCGACTTCATGTCTTCCAGTACCCGCAGTTGGTTGATCAGATCCCTGCTTATCGAGCTGGGAGTGGCTGAGCCTGGAACGGCGGGGAACTCCCGGTCAGACGGAACCGGCATCAGCGCGGCGCTGACTCCTGCACCCACTGGTCTCTCCGGCTTTCGTCCCATGTTCCTACTTTGACAGGAGGCACCGACATTATTAGCCGACGGGCTAACCCCGTAGCCGGGCAGCCTCACTTGCCAGCTCGGCTTCCAAGGCCTCAATGCTGGGCAGGCTCGCAACCAACTCCTCGGGCAACGAGTCGGCCAGGGAAGTCCGCCACTCCGCGATGCCCACAGGTGCGCTGAAGCCGCGTAAGGCGTACTCGGCCACGACGCTGTTTTTCTCCTTGCACAACAGCAACCCGATCGTGGGTTTGTCGTCAGGGTGTGCCATGAGGTCATCCACCGCTGCCATGTACATACCCAACTGGCCGAGGAAGCCGGGCTCCAACTTCACGGCCTTCAGCTCGATCACCATGTAGCAGCGCAGTTTCAGGTGGTAGAACAGCAAGTCGGCGAAGAACTCGTCGCCGGCAATCTCCAGCCGGACCTGCTCGCCCACAAAAGCAAAACCCTGGCCCAGTTCCAAAAGGAATTTCTCCACGTGCTTCACCAACTGCAGCTCCAGGTCCCGTTCGGTGTGACGGTCAGTCATGGATAGGAAGTCAAAGACATAGGGGTCCTTGGTTGCCTGCTGGGCGAGGTCCGAGTCCGCGGGGACCATGGTGGCCTTGAAGTTGGTGATCGCTTGCCCTGACCGCTCGTGCAGGCGGGTGGAGATCTGGTGCGTCAGCACGTTGCGCGACCAGCCATGCCGGGCAGCCGCCGCTGCGTACCAAAGCCGCGTTGCGGCGTCGTCGAGCTTTTCGAGCAAGGCGATCTGGTGGTACCAGGGCAATGTTGCAAGCGGCGCTTGCAACATTGGAAAGTCGGGCCATGCCTGGGCGAAGCTCTTCATGTAGCGCAGGTTCCTGGGGGAGAAGCCCTTGGCTTCAGGGAATCTGGTGCGGATGTCGGCGGACAAGCGGGTGACCACCTTTGCTCCCCAGCCTTGCTCGGATTCACGCTCGGCGAGCTGGCGTCCGATGCTCCAGTACGAGTTCAGCAACTCCGAGTTGGCAGCGGCCTGGGCGCGGGTCCTGCCCACCCGGATTTCCCGGGCCACGGTGTTGAGCAGTGTGGGGTACCAATCGGGCATGGAGGACGCAGCCGGCACGCCTGGAAACGAGGCCTCGGTTGCGAGCTCTTTGGACGGCATGTTGCTCCTGTCGATTGCTGGTGTCATCACGCTAAGACCGGGCACTGACAAAATAGACGGGTGAGTGAAGCTGGCGAATTCGTGGACTACACCCTGCAGATGGAATCGACGTGGGAGCGGGCAGAAGAGGCCAGTGCGCGTCTCGGCGAAGCCTTGAAAGTGTATGGCGCCTCCGTGGGGGCCGTTCGCGGGACAATCCGGGATGCGCTGAAGCGTTACAAGAACCTCGGCCATGACGAGATCACGGCGCTCAGCTCCGAATTGTGGGAACAGCCGGTCTTTGAGCGCCGTCTGGCCGCGGTGGTGTTGCTGCAGAGCAAAGTAGGTGTCCTCATTAACACAGACCTCACCCGGATCGAAGGCTTTATCAGGCAGTCCGGCACCAGGGAGCTGGTGAACCCGCTTGCCACTGATGTGGTGGGTCCGCTGCTGGCACGGCTGGAAGGCCGGGCAAGGGAACGCGCTGAACGCGTGCTGGAGCGCTGGGCTGAAGATCCCGACCCTGAGCTTCGGCGAGCAGCGGCATTGGCCTCAGGTGCTGCCACCCCTTGATAAGCATCAGAGACCGGCCTAGCGTTTCCCTACCGCGTGCCAGCGGAATTGAGAGGCAGGTCGATCCATGAAATCGCTGTGGTTGGACAGGGAGTCCCGCTTTGCATCCGATGCCGTCCCCGAAGAAAAGCACTTTGACACGATAGTTGTGGGTGCCGGGTTGACGGGCATGGTGGCGGCATTGTTGTTGTCCCGTTCCGGTCAGCGCGTGGTGGTCTTCGAGGCGCGCACCTTGGGGGCGGTGACCACCGGCAACACCACGGGCAAAGTGAGCCTCCTGCAAGGTGGGGCGTTGTCGGCCCTGCGCGGCCAATATCCGCTCAAAGTGGTCCGGGCCTATGTCGAAGCCAACAAGACGGGGCAGGCGTGGCTCACCCAGTACATGGAGCAGCAGGGCGTCCCCTTCCAGCGCCGGACCGCGGTCACCTTCGCCACCACGGACGACGGCGGCCAGCGGCTCCGGAAGGAAGCTGCCGTTTCGCGGGACGCGGGTTTGGATGTCCATTTCAGCCGCGATCCCGGATTGCCGTTCCCGGTTGTGGAGGCGCTGGAGCTGGAAGACCAGGCCCAGATCCACCCCATGGATGTCCTGGAGACCCTCGCCACTGATATCCGGGAACACGGTGGCCTGATCGTCGAAGGCGTGCAGGTCCGGAATGTGGGCTCAGAACTGCCCCTTGGGGTTTCCACCAGCCGGGGCACGTTTACGGCCGACACTGTTGTGGTGGCCACGGGAACGCCCATCCTTGACCGCGGCCTGTACTTCGCCAAGCTGGAACCCAACCGTTCCTACGCGGCCGCCCTTCGCATGCCAGGCCACATACCCCAAGGGATGTACCTGTCCATTGACGCGCCCACCCGGTCCCAGCGTACCTATCCCGCTCCTGACGGCGAGTTGCTGCTGGTTGGCGGATACGGCCACACTGCGGGCCGCGCGATGTCGCCGCAGTCGCATCTCGATGACCTGCTGGGATGGGCCAACCAGCACTACCCCGGCGCCGAGGTCACCCACAGGTGGTCGGCACAGGACTATCAGGCAACCAACCTCATGCCGTTCTTCGGCAAGCTGCCCCGGGGGCGCGGAAGGATCTTCTTCGGCACCGGCTACAACAAGTGGGGGATGAGCAACGGCGTCGCCGCAGCATTGTCCATCACCTCTGACATTCTGGGTGGCCAGTCCGACTGGGCCACCACCATCCATCACCGGGTGACGTCACCCCAAGGGGCCTTTCAAGCCGTGAGGCTCAACGCCAGTACCGCGAAACGAATGATCGAAGATAAGGCGAAAGTCAGGAAGAACCCCGAAATTACAGACGAGACGCATCCACCCGAAGGGACCGGCGTCGTCGGGTTGTACAAAGGCGAACCCGCCGCGGTTTCCACCGTCGACGGCAAGGTCTGCATGGTCTCCGCCAGCTGTGCCCACTTGGGCGGCCTGCTGACCTGGAACGACGCCGAGAAATCATGGGACTGCCCGCTTCACGGTTCAAGGTTCACGCCCGAAGGGACATATCTTGAGGGGCCGGCAACCCATGACCTGGACAAGACGGTGGGCAAGAAAGCGAAGGACTAGCCAAGCCGGTCGACGCGGCGCTGGGCCTGGTCTGCGCTGCGTCGGAGTTGGGTTGCTGTCCTGACTGCGAGCTTCTTGCCGGACTCCGCGGAGTCCGCATCACGCGCAAGGCCAATGAGGTCGGCTTCCAGCGACGCCAGGCGTTTCTTCACCTCGGCAATTTCCGCCTCGACGTCCGCGCGGCGGCGAGCCAGTTCGTTAACGGCCTCCCAAGCCTCGGAAGCTTTCTTCTCGGCGTCCTGTGCCTCCCTGTCGGCGGCCTGGAATTCGTCCTGGGCCTGCTTCAAGGCAGCCTGACGTTTTGCCGCGCGGCGATCGGCCAGGGAAGTTGCTTGTTCCTTGGGTGCTTGTTCCTTCGGTTCCTTTTCCTTGTTTGCCGCTTCCTTGGCAGCAGCTGCTTTCTTCCGGACTGGCTCCGCGGCCGGCCCTGCTTCGGTCCCCGCCGCGCTGCCGGAGCCAGCGATGTCCTCCGCAGAGGCCGCTGCGACGGCGTCCGTCAGGTCTACGGACTCGAAGCCACTTCCGCTCAGCCCGCGCACCAGTCTCCCCGTGCCTACGGCCCGCGCGGCTCCGGCGTCGGCCATGGCTGCCCTGAGCGTTTGTTCCACGTCCGATGCCGCGGCCGCGCTCAGTGGCGCGCCCAATTCATCGGCAAGATCCTTTGCGGCGTGGACGGCGGACGTCAATTGCCCCTGCCGCTGCTGGCTGAGTTCGCGGAACGCCGCGGCATCCGATTCTTCCTGGGCGGCGCGCAGGGATGCGCCGAAACGCACGACGCCGTCAATCACCTCCGGCCTGTGGGCCGCCAGCATGTTGATGGCCCAGGCGCCGGCGGCCGGCTTGGGCAGGCGGCCAATCTCTTGTGCGAGTTCCTTGTTACCGTCTTCTTTGGCCGCGCGCACCAACGACGTTCGTGCGGAGGTGAAGTCGCGAGGCAGCACGGCGTACAGCTCCTGGGCGGCCTCATGGAGATCCATGGATCCATCCTAGGGTTCCGTTACTGCTGTTGCCGTGAGCGAATCTTCGAAGCGCCCGGGCTTAGGGTAGCCTAAGTCGAGTGGACCAGATCATGAGTTTGCCCTTCGGCGTCGCCTTGGCAGCGCTGTTCGCCATCGTCATGATCCGTGTCAATGTCACGTACTGGATTGGTCGTGGGGCGGTTGCCGGCTTTTCCCATACCCGTTTCGGCGCATCGCTGGAGCGGCCCAAAGCGGCCCGCGCCCAAGCCCTCATACAGCGATGGGGACCCTACGCCGTCGTTCTTTCTTTCCTGACCATCGGCCTGCAGACGGCCATCAACCTGGCCGCCGGAGTGGCGCGCATGCCACTGAGGCGTTACCTGCCGGCCGCCATAGCGGGATCGGTGATCTGGGCTTTCCTCTATGCGACCATTGGGCTCGCAGCGCTTGAGGCATGGCTGGCTGTCGCCGCAACATCGCCGCTTGGAGCGGCCATCGGCTTGGTTGTGGTGGCTGCCGCGGTTGTCTGGGTAGTTGTGATCCGCAGGCGTCGGGCGGCACGCAAATCAGCGGATACAGTGGTCTGAGTTCTACTGCTGGATCGGCGAAAGGCTCGGATTGACTACTGCATTACCGGAACTGGCGGACGGTGATTTCTACTACGAATCATTGGGTGATGGCCGTTTCCGCTCGACGATCCACGCCCAAGGCGCCTGGAATCCGCACGAACAACACATGGCACCGGCCTCGGGCATCCTCGCCGATGCCCTGGTTCGGTATGAGCCCAGGGACGATGTCCGTCTTGCCCGGATCAGCTATGAAATCCTGGGCCTCATCCCCGGTGGCGAGTTTCAGGTCACCACCTCGACGCTGAGGCCGGGAAAGACCATCGAACTGATTCAGGCTGAACTTTCAGCAGCCGGTCGCGTGGCCATTCGGGCTGCGGCCTGGCGGATGATCACCAGCGATACCAGCGCGGTTGCGGCGGTGGAGGACGAACCCCTGCCTGCCCCGGACGAATGCAAGCCCTGGGATGGTGCCAGTGTTTGGCCAGGCGGGTATATCCGGTCCCTGGAGATGCGTCTTGCCGAGGGGCACCGACCCGGTTCGGGAAAGGTCTGGATCCGGACGTCCCATCCGCTGACGGACCAGGCGGACAGCACGGACCTGGCCAGGCTGATGGGCCTCGTGGATACTGCCAACGGTATTGCGGCACGTGTTCCGCCTGGCGAAGACAGCTACATCTTCCCGAACGTTGACCTGCAGATCCACATGTATCGCTCGCCCTCCGGCGAATGGCTGGGCCTGGACAACAAGGTCTCGTTTGGCGCCGATGGAATCGGGTTGACCTCCACGGTCCTTCATGACGTCCACGGGCCCTTCGGCAGGGCCGAGCAGATCCTGACGCTGAGGAAAAGCTGATGCAGGCAGCCGCCGAAACCCGCAAGCAGCTCACGGTTTACCGGCAACAGGAATCCCTCGGAGCTGCCGGCGACCTCGATTTTGCCCTGGAACTGTTGAAGCGTGCCCGCGGTGGCCAGCTGGGCCCTTCCCTTCGCTTGTACCGTCCCGAACCCACGGTCGCGTTCGGCCAGCGGGACGCCAACCTGCCGGGATTCGCCGCTGCGGAAACAGCCTGCCGGGAGCTGGGCTTCGAACCACTCATACGCAAGGCAGGCGGCCGTGCTGCCGCGTATCACCAAGGCAGCCTGGTGATAGACCACATCGAGCCGCATCCGGACGCCATTGTCCGTGCAAAGGCGCGCTTCGCGGAGTTCGGGGAGCTGCTGGCCAGTGCCCTTCGCAGCGTTGGCGTCCATGCCGCCGTCGGCGAGATCCCGGGGGAGTACTGCCCGGGTGAGTTCAGCGTGCACGGCGAGGACCCTGATTTTCCCGCCCACCGGATCAAGCTCATCGGCACCGCCCAGCGGGTGGTCTCCGGCGGCTGGTTGTTCAGTTCGGTGATCGTGGTGGAAAACTCCGGGCCCATCCGGGACGTGCTCACAGCCAGTTACGGCGCACTCGGCCTGGAGTGGGACCCGGCAACTGCCGGCGCTGCCAATGATCTGGTGCCGCATCTGGATGTCACCACCGTGGAGGCCGCCGTCGTCGAGGCTTACCGCGGTTATGCGGACGTGGTCGACGGCGACTTCCGCAGTCTTGCGGGTTGACCGCCTCAGCTTCGTTGAGCCTGTTGCACGCCGGGTTTAGGCTGGGGTGATCAGTTACCCAATCACGCGAATCGCGGTGTAGCGATGGGCCGGAAACAGCATCCCATAGAGGATTCCGACGCGGAACTGAGCGTCGGTACACCCAAACGGTCCGCTGGTGGTTTGCCGAGCTTGACTGAGACACTGCCGCACGCCATGTCGTCCATGGGGCCGGTGAGGGCCTGGAAGACACTCCGGGCTGTCAACCAAAAAGACGGCTTTGACTGCATGAGCTGTGCGTGGCCCGATCCACCCGAACGCAAACGCGCTGAATTTTGTGAGAATGGCGCCAAAGCCATCGGCTGGGAGGCGGAGCCGCTCAGGATCCCTGCCGCTTTCTGGGCGGAAAATACCTTGGCTTCGTTGGCGCACCGGCCGGAGTATTGGCTCGGCCAGCAGGGCCGTCTGGTGGAACCGGTGTACAAAGCTGCAGGCGCGGACCGGTATGTGCCCATTGGCTGGGACGAGGCGTTCGGAATCATCGCACAGGAGTTGAACGCCCTTGAGTCGCCGGACCAGGCTACGTTCTATACGAGCGGGCGGACCAGCAACGAGGCCGCCTTCCTCTACCAACTGTTCGTACGGGCATTCGGGACGAACAACCTTCCCGACTGCTCAAATATGTGCCACGAGTCCACTGGCGTTGCCATGGGCGAGACGATCGGTGTAGGCAAATCAGCGATTACGTACAAGGATTTCGCGGCATCGGACTTGATCATCATCATGGGACAGAACCCGGGCACCTGCCATCCACGGATGCTGACCGCGTTGGAAGAGGCCAAACAGGCGGGCGCGAAGATCGTGGCCGTGAATCCCCTGCCGGAAGCGGGCCTGATCAATTTCCGGAACCCCCAGCGTCCCCGGGGCCTGGTTGGAAAGGGCACGGACCTGGCGGACCAGTTCCTGCAGATCCGCTTGGCCGGCGACATGGCGTTGTTGCAAGCAGTATCCAAGCGGGTCCTTGATGCTGAAAGCGCGGCGCCCGGGACAGTCCTGGACAGGGCCTTCATCGATACCCAATGCCAGGGTTTCGTGGGTTTTGCCGCGCACCTGGCAACACTGGGCGAAAGCGAAGTCCTTGCCGCGACAGGGCTGAGCAGTGACGAAATCGATGAACTCGCTGGAAGCTACCTCCACGCCGGAAAAGTCATCATCACCTGGGCCATGGGGCTGACCCAGCATAAGAAGGCCGTGTCCACCATCAAAGAGATCATTAACCTCCTGCTGCTGCGCGGTAACATCGGCAAGCCGGGAGCCGGTCCGTCTCCCATCAGGGGCCACAGCAATGTCCAGGGCGACCGGACCATGGGCATTTGGGAAAAGATGCCACCACGGTTCCTTGCCGCCCTGCGGGATGAGTTCGGCTTCGATCCGCCCCGGAATCCCGGCGTTGACGCAGTGGACAGCATCCGCGGTATGCGGGACGGCAGGATCAAAGTGTTGGTGGCGCTCGGTGGCAACCTCGTCCACGCGATTTCGGACACCGCAGTGGCGGAGGAAGCCGTCAGGCGGACGCGCTTGTCCGTGCAGATCTCCACCAAGCTGAACCGGTCACATGTGGTGGTTGGTGAGCAGGCGCTGATCCTGCCCGCTTTGGGACGCACGGAGATAGACCGGCAGGGTGGGGTTGCACAGTTCGTCACTGTGGAGGACACGGTCTGCGCGGTGCACAGCTCCGCCGGTACGTTGGAGCCGATCGCTGCCGGCGTGATGTCCGAGGTCGCCATTGTTACCCGTTTGGCTGAAGCGGTCCTTGGCGCCAAGGTGCCGGTTGATTGGTCGGGTTTGCGGTCCGACTACGACGCCATCCGCGACCATATCGCGCACGTTGTGCCAGGTTTTGACGGCTTCAATGACCGTATTCGCCAGAAAGATGGCTTTGTTCTGCCGCACGGACCCAGGGACAGCCGGACGTTCCCGACCCCCTCCGGAAAGGCCATGTTCACGGTCAATGATCTGGAGACCATCGAGCTGCCGAAAGGGCGGCTGATTTTGCAGACCATCCGGTCCCATGACCAGTTCAACACCACGATGTATTCGTTGAACGACCGCTACAGGGGTATCAGGAAGGGGCGCATGGTTCTGTTCGTCAATCCCCAGGACCTTGGGGAGTTGGGTCATGAGGACGGTTCCTACGTGGACGTTCACAGCGAGGCCGACGACGGCGTGGACCGGGTTCTCCGTCAACTGCGGGTGGTTGCGTACCCGACCGCCAGGGGCTGCGCGGCTGCGTACTACCCCGAAGCGAACGTTCTCGTCCCGCTGGACTCGACAGCAGACGAAAGCAACACACCTGCTTCGAAGTCGGTGATTATTCGCCTTGAGCCGGCCGCCGCCCCGGAGTTCGAGGGGGCGGCCGGCAAGGAGGGTTGAGGCGCAGTGTCAGTGGCCGCGAGCTATCCATTCATCCAGATGCGGTTTCTCCGCGCCGATGGTGGTGGTGTCGCCATGGCCCGTGCGGACAACGGTCTCTTCGGGCAGTGTCAGGAGTTTGGTCCTGATGGACTCGATGATGGTGGGGAAGTCGCTGTAGGAACGCCCTGTTGCACCTGGTCCGCCCTGGAAAAGGGTGTCTCCGCTGAAGAGCGTGCCTTCGCTGGGCAGGTGGAAGGACACCGAGCCGGGTGAATGACCGGGCGTGTGGATTGCCGTGAGCTGTGTACCGGCCACAGTGAACTCCTGGCCGTCCGTGATGGCAGCGTCAGGGTTCTGCCCGGGGAACACCGTTTCCCACAGCATCCAGTCGTCCTGGTGCAGGTGGATGGGTGCTTTGACCAGGTCGCGGAATTCGCCTGCCGAGCTGATGTGGTCGTCGTGTCCGTGCGTGAGCAGGATTGCTGTGACCGTGCGGCCGTTCACGGCGTCCAAGATCGCGGCAGGGTTGTGGGCGGGGTCTATGACGATGCATTCGGAGTCGTCGCCGATGATCCAGACGTTGTTGTCCACGTCCCAGGTGCCACCGTCCAGGGAGAAGGTTCCGGAAGTGACGACGTTGCTGATGCTGAGGCTATCGGTGCTCACAGTTCAACCACCGATCGCAGGACGGCGCCGTGGTGCATTTTGTCGAAGGCCTCTTCCACCTGGTCGATGGTGATGCGTTCGGTGACGAAGGCATCCAGGTCCAGCTTGCCTTGTTTGTAGAGGTCCACCAGCATGGGGAAATCGCGGGACGGCAGGCAGTCGCCGTACCAGGAGGATTTGAGGGACCCGCCGCGGCCGAAAACGTCCAGCAAGGGCAGTTCGAGGGTCATCTCCGGCGTGGGAACGCCGACAAGGACGACGGTGCCGGCCAGGTCGCGTGCGTAGAAGGCCTGCTTGTAGGTTTCGGGACGTCCGACGGCGTCGATCACCACATCTGCGCCGAAGCCGCCGGTGAGAGCACGGATTTCCTCGACGGGGTCCCCTGCGGAGGAATCAACGGTATGCGTGGCGCCCAGGTCCTTGGCGCGTTCGAGCTTCTTGGCGTCGATGTCCACGGCGATGATGGTGGTGGCGCCGGCGAGCGCGGCGCCGGCGATGGCTGCGACACCCACGCCACCGCAACCGATGACGGCGACTGAATCGCCGCGTTTGACTCCGCCGGTGTTCAGGGCTGCGCCGAGCCCTGCCATGACACCGCAGCCGAGCAGTCCAACGGCGGCAGCGTCGGCGTCGGGGTCTACTTTGGTGCACTGGCCCGCGGCGACCAAGGTCTTTTCGATGAAGGCTCCGATGCCCAGCGCCGGGGAGAGTTCGGTGCCGTCTTCGAGGGTCATCTTCTGGGTGGCGTTATGGGTGTTGAAACAGTACTGGGCCTGACCGCGCTTGCAGGCGCGGCAGTTGCCGCAGACGGCACGCCAGTTCAGGACAACGCGGTCACCGGGGGCTACCTCCGTGACGTCAGGGCCGACCGCGCTGACCACGCCGGTTGCTTCGTGGCCCAGCAGGAAGGGGAAGTCGTCGCTGATGCCGCCGAGCTTGTAGTGCAGATCGGTGTGGCAGACGCCGCTTGTGAGGATGTCCACCAGGGCTTCGCCGGGGCCGGGTTCGGGCACAAGGATGGTTTCGAGGGTTGCGGGTGCGCCTTTGGAGCGGACGACGACGCCTTTGACTGCGTGGACCATTGGAGTGGTTCCCTTCGGGCTCGCGGAGGGCGGGCCCGGTTAATGCAGCAGGGCCCGCTACGGATTCCCATTCTGTCTATCACAGGTGGCAGACAGTGTGCGGATTGTTCCGAGCGGGCCCAGCGGCCGTATGCGGATGGACCTAGGCGGCGAGGCGGCTTTCCACCTCGGACGCCGAGGGGTTGGTCGCGGCAGTTCCGTCCGGGAAGAGGACGGTGGGTACCGTGCGGTTGCCTCCGTTGAGCTGCTCGACGAGTTCGGCCGTGCCATCTACTTCTTCGATGTTGATCTCGGTGTAGCCGATGCCCTTGGCGTCCAGCTGCTTCTTCAAGCGGTTGCAGTAGCCGGACCAGGTGGTCGAGAACATGGTGATGGTGCCGGAGTCGGGAGTGAAATCCACAGAGCTCTCCTCAGTATTTGTCGTTTGCACGGAGTGGTTCGTTCGTAACAACGGTAACCCGGTGCCGAATAATTCCCGTCCGGCGACGAAGACGGGTTGCCTCACACGCCCGCGCTGGTGCGTTTTCCCGGGAAAGGGCAGACTGTTGCCATGTGTGGACGTTACGTAATGGCCCGTGCGGTGGGAGACCTGCTCGCCGATTTTGATGCCGAACTTGAGAACGAGATCGCCCTGGAGAAGTCCTGGAATGTTGCCCCGACGGACGCGGTTCCGATCGTTTTGGAGCGGTTGGTCGATGACAACGTCAAGAGGCAGCTCCATGTAGCCAAGTGGGGGCTGGTGCCTTCTTGGGCAAAGGATCCCAAGGGCGGGGCGCGGCTCATCAATGCCCGCAGTGAGACCCTTCTGGAAAAGCCTTCCTTCAAGAAGGCTGCTGTGGCCCGCCGTTGTGCGGTGCCGGCTGACGGCTACTACGAGTGGAAGAAGGGCGAGGGAAAGAACAAGCAGCCCTATTATGTTCATCCGGGCGACGCGCACGGTCTGGTGTTTGCCGGTTTGTATGAGTGGTGGCGGGACCAGGCGGCACCGGCGGACGATCCGGGCCGCTGGCTGCTGTCGATGTCCATCCTCACCGCAGACACTCCGACGGCGGACTCGGCCCGAACACGGCGCAGCGCCTCCGTGTTCGACGAACTCACTGCGCTCCATGACCGTGTTCCGTTGCCGATGAGCACAGAGACAATGGAGGCATGGCTGGATCCGCGGGAGAAGGACGCCGCAGGGCTGGTGGACATGGTCCGTTCGAGGGCGCACGATGCTGCTGCTGACTGGACGCTGGACCCGGTGGGGACCGCCGTCGGAAATGTCCGCAACAACTCACCGGAACTTATCGAACCGGTGGAAGGACTCTTCTGAGAGTCAGAGTGCTTCGTTCACCGGTACGCCGGACTGGAATTCCCGGCCGTCAGCTTCGCTGAAGGCGGTCATGACGTGGCCTTTGCTGAGTCCGTGGATGGCGGACATGGGGAAGTTCCCGGTGATGACGTTGCCGGAATGCTCCACGCCTTTGATGTCGTAGTTTTCCTCCGCGCTGAGCGAGTGGTTGAAGGAATAGAACGAAATCGCTTCGCCGTTCATGAACTCGATGCCGAGCCGGCGCTGTGAGGAGTAGTCTTCGCTGGCAGCAACAAGGCCCACGACGTAAGCGCCGGAGCCTGGTATGTTGCCGTCAATTTCGAATCGGGCCACGAGGTGGTCGTCCGCGGCGGAGATGTTGACCTGCTTCAGGAGTGCGTCATTGGTGCTCATGCCACAATCCTGCTCTGCGGACCGGCTGCCGTCCACCCCTCCGGCTCATCCGGGGCCGCTCACCCTTCCAGGAGCAGTTGGATGTTCTTGGCGACAGCTGCCTTGTCGACGCCTTTGCCCTTGCGTGCGGTGAGCAGGTGCAAGGCCAGGCCGTCGCTGTAATCGGATACCGCTTCGGCGCGGGCCCGGGGATCGGATAATCCCAGGCGTTCGAGCAGCTGCGCCAAAGCGGAGACCAGCCGCTCATGACCGGCGGCCACTGTTTCGGGCTGGTCGAGGGCGAAGACGAATCGCGCCCTGGTGAGCGGGGCGTTCGTATCGGTGAGTCCCATGACCGCAGCGGCGAGCTGCTCCGCCAAGGCCGCCGTCGTCGTCGGAAGCTCCCTCTGGTCACCTTGCAGCAGGAGGCTGTCCAGTTCTTCAACGCGGTCGACGGCGGCACCCACCAGGGCGGCGCGGTTGCGGAAGTAGTTCGACGTGGTTCCGAGGGCGACGCCGGCCCGGGCATCGACGGCACGGTGGGTCAGTCCTTTGAGGCCCTGCTCGGCGACGACGGCGAGCGCGGCGTCGGCTAGCTGGGTTCGTCGGTCGGCCATGGCCAAAGTCTAGCTTCACTCCCTGTTGTTACTACAAATGTAGTAGTACAGTGTGGGCATGAAAAAGGTGAACATCATCGGTGGGGGCATTGCCGGCCTGGCGCTCGCAGCAAGACTGGACCCGGGCGCGTTCGACGTCACGGTGTACGAACAAAGGCCCCAGCTGCCAACCGTGGGGACAACACTGGCCATGTGGCCCGGAGCCCAGGATGCCTTGTCGAAAATCGGAATCCTCGGTCCTGTGCGGAGCCGGGGATCCGTCATCACAGCCGGAGCCCTGCGCAGCCCCCAGGGAGAAGCGGTGCTGTCCATGGAAGGGGGAGGGCTGGTGGGCATATCCCGGCCCGAGCTGCTGAGGCTGTTGAACACGGCGGTGCCGTCATCGGTAAGCCGCGTGGTGGGCAGGGTTGACAGTGTCCCGGGTGGAGCGTGGCTGACCGTGGGTGCGGACGGGGTCAACAGTGTGGTCCGGCGAAGCCATTGGGGCCAACGGAGCGCCGCCAGGCCAACCCCGTACCTGGCCGTCAGGGGAGTGGTCCCAAGCACGCCCCAGGCCGGTGATGTCGGCGAGTACTGGGGCAGGGGAGAGATCTTCGGCCTGGCACCAGCGGTAGGCGGAACCAACTGGTATGCCTCCTACCGGTCGGATCTTGGACCGGACAAGGTGGATGTCCTCGAAGCCCTGGACGTTACCCGGCGCCGCTATGCCGGATACTCGGAGGCCGTAAAGGCTGTTCTTGCCCAGGCGTCACCGGAAACCTCCCTGGCCCAGCGCATCTGGACAACCCCGCCATTGGCCCGCTACTCCCGGGGCAACGTGGTGTTGGTGGGGGATGCTGCCCACGCCATGACACCAAACCTGGGCAGGGGCGCCTGCGAAGCGCTCATCGATGCCGTGACGTTAGGGGACCTGCTCAACGAACAACCCCCGGATTCCGCGCTCGCCGCCTATGGCAGGAAGCGCGTCCTCCGCACCCAGCAGCTAAGGCTCGCCTCGGCCCTTATGGGAAGCGTCGCGCTGGCGCAAGGAATGCAACCGTGGCGTGATGGCCTGCTGAGGCGGGTTGGAAAGCGTGTCTCCAAGGCTTCTGCACAGGCCGGATCTTCGAAGTAGGTTTTGCCCGTACGTCGGCGTAAACTGGAATTATTCGAACATACTTTCGAATCAAACCGGACCGGCGTAACGAGGTGTGAAATGGGGCTGTTCAGCGAGTCCGTCGGAGTGATCTGCACGGAAACAGGCCAGCCACAGGAAGTTCAATGGAAAGGGGCGCATTACACCGTCACCAACGAGCCCGTCCGTTGGTTCGAACGCCGCCAATGGTGGGTCGAAGAAAACCGTGCACCCATCGGCGGCGGCGCAGGCCTGGTCGACCACGAGATCTGGCGGGTCCAGCTTCAACCACAACAGAGCGGCCAAGCCATCACACTGGACCTGGTTCGGCACCTCGGCAGCGGCCGGTGGAGACTGCTCCGCATCCACGACGCCGCCCCGGCCCGATCCGTCGAACCAGACGAAGCAGCGTGAACCTTGAGCTTTACCCACCTGCACGTCTCAACCGCCTTCAGCGCGCACTACGGCGTCTCCTGGCCCGACGAACTAGCCCAAACAGCCGCAGCCGACGGAGCAACGGCGCTCGCCTGCACAGACAGGGACGGCCTCTATGGCACCGTCAAACACCTCAAAGCCTGCATGGACGCAGGCATCGACCCCATAGTCGGCGTTGACCTGGCAGTCTTCGACGACGACGGCGACCACCGCACCCAGGTCGCGGGACGCGTCGTCGTACTGGCCCACGGCCATAACAACGGTGCCGGATACCGGGCACTGTGCCGCTTGGTATCGGATGCCCACGCACGCACCTCGGGAAAAGCCGGAGGAGCAGTCCCCGTAGCAGTAACCAGGGGAGAACTTGCCTCCAGGACCCTGGACCCCACAACCCTCAAACCCGTCCTCACGGTCATGATCGGACCGGACTCCGATGTCGGAAGAGCCATGGGCGGACGAAAATACCTGAGGCCCAGAACCCTCTTCAAACAATGGATCGACGCCATGCCACCAGGCACCATCGTCGCCGAAACCGTGTCCCACCTCAGCGCACCGGGCGAACCCCTCAGCACAGCCCATGCCGTCCGCATGCTCAAACTCGCCCTCGAATACAACGTCCCCGCCATCCTCAGCAACGCCGTGCGTTATTGCGCCCAGGACGGCGCGGCAACCGCCGACGTCCTGGACTCAGCACGCACCCTGAAATCCCTCCCCGAGCTCTCCGCCGCGCCCATGCTCCAACCCACCGGGCAGGGATGGCTGAAAAACCGCCACCACATGCTCCAGCTCGGCAAAGAAATCATGAACGCAGCGGGCCTGGGACAAGCCGGCCTGAACAAACTGCTCGCGAACACTGAAGCGCTCGCCGACAAATGCCGGATTGACCCCGTTCCGGACATGGGATGGAAACAACCCGTCGTTCCCGAGGCCTCCATCATTGGCATCGACAACCACCCCATGGTGGAACTGACCCAACGCTGCGAAGCAGGAATCACCAGACGTTTCCCCGGCATCAGTGCAGAAGCGGAGAACCGGGTGCGCTCGCGGCTGCAGCACGAACTGGGGATCATCGGCAGGCTCGGCTTCGGATCCTATTTCCTTACCGTGGCAGAGGTTTCCAAGATGATCCTGGACATGGGCGTCAGGGTTGCCGCACGTGGCTCAGGGGCCTCCAGCCTGGTCAATTACCTGATCGACATCAGCCAGGTTGATCCCATCCGCCACGACCTCATTTTTGAACGGTTTCTGTCCGGACGCCGGTCAACACTTCCTGACATCGACATCGACGTCGAAAGCGCGGAACGCCACAACGTGTACCGGAAGATTTTTGATCGGTTCGGGTCTGAACGGGTGACCCTCATGAGCATGCAGAACGGGTACAGGGCACGTGGTGCTGTCAGGGATGCCGGTATGGCGCTGGGGATGGATGAAGGCGAAGTCAGCGATATCGCCAAGCAGCTCTGGAGATTCTCCGCAAGGAAATTCCGCGAAGCGCTGGTGGAAAAGCCTGAGCTTCGTGACTTTGCCGGCCGGGTGGAACGCGGAGGAATGGAGGAGAACCAGCAACTCGACCTCCTGGTGGACCTGACCGAAAGGCTTGACCGGCTGCCCCGGCACATTTCCATGCACCCTTGCGGCGTCATCCTGGGAGATGCCACCCTCCTTGACCGGACCCCTGTCCAGCCCAGCGGCCTTGGCTTGCCCATGAGCCAGTTCGACAAACACGACATGGATCCCATGGGCATGCTCAAACTGGATGTCCTGGGTGTACGGATGCAAAGCGCAATGGCCTTCGCCGTAAGGGAGGTAATCCGGCTGCATCCTTCCAAAGCCGAAGTGGTTGCTGCTGGAAGGCACCCGGCAGGACCGGAAGGCTCAGGGCCGGACTTCATTGACGAGGACGGGAGGATTGAGCTCAACGCCGTTCCTTTCGACGACGAGCCAACGTTTGAACTGATCCGGAGCACCCACACACTGGGGTGTTTCCAGATCGAGTCGCCGGGTCAACGGGAACTCATCGGGAAGATGGCCCCGCGTGAATTCAACGACCTCATCATTGATATTTCTTTGTTCCGGCCCGGGCCCATGAAGTCGGATATGGTGCGTCCCTTCCTGGAGCACAGGCACGGTTTTGCACCTGAGGTGTACCCGCATCAGGACCTCAAACCAGTTTTGGAGGAAACCCATGGTGTGACGGTGTTCCATGAGCAGATCCTGAAGACCTTCGATGTCATGACCGGGTGCGGACTGGCAAGGGCTGATGAATTCCGGCGGGCACTCGGTGATGAAGTCCGTGAACCCGAGGTGGAGAAGTACTTCCGTAGGGAAGCGATCAGGAGCTACACCCCTGAAGTGGTGGACAAGGTCTGGGGCACGCTCAAGGCCTTTGGCAGCTTTGGGTTCTGCAAGGCACACGGGGCTGCCTTTGCTGTTCCTACCTACCAGTCGGCCTGGCTGAAAGCCCATCACCCCGAAGCCTTCCTGGCGGGCCTGTGGGAGCATGATCCCGGGATGTACCCCAAGCGGCTATTGGTGGCTGAAGCCCGCAGGCTCGGTATTCCCATCCTGCCGCTGGACATCAACCGGAGCCAGGCTGAGTACAGGGTTGAGAAAATCGTGGGAGGCCCGGACAACGGCAAACTCGGCATCCGGTTGAGCCTGTCGGGTATCTACGGGCTCTCAAAGGCTGAGCTGAAGAGGATCGTTGCCGGGCAGCCCTTCGATTCTTTGGCCGATCTGAGGACCCGGGCCAGGGTGAGCAAGCCAAACATCAAAAGACTGGCCCAACTCGGCGCCTTCGATGCCCTGCACAAAGACTCCGGTGGAAAGGCGAACCGTGCTGACCTTGTCCAGCATCTCCAAGCCATGCAGAACAATCCCTCAAAAAAACCGAACGGTGTCATCGAAGGGCAGTTGTCGTTTGCACTGGGAGATGTCGAGCTGAAGAACCTCGCCCCGGAACTTCCTCCCACCACAATGATTGAAAATGTCAGGGCAGAGCTTGACCTCATGGCCGTGGATGTCAGCGAACACTTGATGGAAAGCCACCGGCCCCTCCTGGCGAAATTGGGAGTGACGACGGCCGACCAACTCCTTGGCTTGCGCAACGGAACGGAGGTCCTGGTGGCCGGGGTGCGCGTTGCCACCCAAACCCCTCCCATGCGCGGTGGGCGGCGGGTGGTCTTCATCAGTATCGATGACGGCACTGGATGTGTGGATTCGGTTTTCTTCCACGAAGCCCAGGAAGAATCGGGACCGTTGCTGTTCGGCACACGCTTGCTGCTGATCCGGGGAACCACCAGGAGGACAGGTCCCAGGGGAATCAGCCTGAGCGCGAGCAAGGCCTGGGACCTTGGCCGGCCCGAATCGCTTCCTTATCCGGAAATCATCCGCGGCGGTGAAGTGCCGACGGACGAATACACGATTCCCGGCCCCCTCCACGGCATTACACGGAACCTTGCCATTACCGGGCTGGGAAGCTGAACACCCTGAATCCCGGCCCGGCGTGCTGCTTTGGCCGCCCTCGCCGGAGCGGATACGATTGACGGTGGCTGGCTGTGGTCCCCGTACGCCACAAGCTATGAAGCCTTAACTATGAATAGGAGACACCCGTGTCAGATGCCCAACAGATCACCCTCATCGTCGATGGCGAAGAGACAAAGGTGACGGAAGGGACTACCGGCGCGGAACTCTTCTTCGAGCGCCGCGACGTCGTTGTAGCCCGTGTCAACGGCGAACTCAAGGACCTCGACCAGGTCCTCCCCGCCGACGCCGACGTCGAAGGTGTCACCATCGAATCTCCCGATGGCCTCAACGTCCTCCGTCACTCCACCGCGCACGTCATGGCCCAGGCCGTGCAGCAACTGCGCCCTGATGCCAAGCTTGGCATCGGCCCGTACATCACTGACGGCTTCTATTTCGATTTCGATGTCTCCGAGCCCTTCACTCCGGAAGACCTGCGCCAGCTGGAAAAGATGATGCAGAAGATCATCAACCAGAACCAGAAGTTCGTCCGCCGCGTGGTCACCGAAGACGAAGCGCGCGAAGCCATGGCCGGCGAACCCTACAAGCTGGAACTGCTCGGCAAGAAGAACGACGCCTCCGACGCCGCTGAAGGCGTCAACGTCGAAGTCGGCGCCGGTGACATCACCATCTACGACAACGTGGACAGGAAGAGCGGCGAAAGCGTTTGGTGCGATCTGTGCCGCGGCCCGCACCTTCCGAACACCAAGATCATCGCCAACGCTTTTGCGCTGACGCGTTCTTCGGCCGCCTACTGGCTGGGCAACCAGAACAACCAGCAATTGCAGCGTATCTACGGAACCGCGTGGCCTACCAAGGAAGCACTGAAGGCCTACCAGGAGCGCATCGCCGAAGCTGAGCGCCGCGACCACCGCAAGCTCGGTGTCGAGTTGGATCTGTTCTCCTTCCCGGATGAACTGGGCTCAGGCCTCCCGGTGTTCCACCCCAAGGGCGGGATCATCCGCAAGGCGATGGAGGACTACTCCCGCCAACGCCACGTGGACGCCGGCTACGAATTTGTCTACACACCCCACATCACCAAGGGTCACCTGTACGAGGTCTCAGGCCACCTTGACTGGTACAAGGACGGCATGTTCCCCGCCATGCAGGTGGACGCCGAATTCAACGAGGACGGCACGGTGCGCAAGCCGGCCCAGGACTATTACCTGAAGCCGATGAACTGCCCCATGCACAACCTGATCTTCCGCTCTCGCGGCCGGTCATACCGTGAACTTCCGTTGCGCCTGTTCGAGTTCGGTTCGGTGTACCGGTACGAGAAGTCCGGCGTTGTGCATGGACTGACACGTGTTCGCGGCATGACACAGGACGATGCCCACATCTACTGCACCCGCGAGCAGATGAAGGACGAGCTCACTACCACGCTGAACTTCGTCCTCGGCCTGCTCAAGGACTACGGCCTGGACGATTTCTACCTGGAACTGTCCACCAAGAACGAAGAGAAGTTCGTTGGTGACGACGCCGCTTGGGAAGAAGCCACCCGTACTCTTTCCGAGGTTGCAGCCGCTTCCGGGCTGGAACTCGTGCCGGATCCGGGTGGAGCCGCGTTCTACGGCCCGAAGATTTCGGTTCAGGCGAAGGACGCGCTGGGCCGGACCTGGCAAATGTCCACCATCCAGCTGGACTTCAATCTTCCCGAACGCTTCGAACTGGAATACCAGGCGGCCGACGGAACGCGCCAGCGTCCCGTCATGATCCACCGGGCACTCTTCGGTTCTGTTGAACGCTTCATGGGTGTGCTCACCGAACACTATGCCGGGGCCTTCCCGGCCTGGCTTGCTCCGGTCCAGGTAGTTGGCATTCCCGTGGCCGAGGCATTCAACGACTACATGTTTGACGTCGTCGGGCAGCTGAAGGCTGCAGGCATCCGTGCCGAGGTGGACATTTCCTCGGATCGCTTCCCGAAGAAGATCCGTACTGCCAGCAAGGACAAGATTCCCTTTGTATTGATTGCCGGCGGTGAGGATGCCGAAGCGGGCGCCGTGTCATTCCGGTTCAGGGATGGCAGCCAGGATAACGGCGTTCCCGTGGAAGAAGCGGTCCGCAGGATAGTCGACGCCGTAAAGAACCGCGAGAGCTGACGGAACGGAAAAGTGACGGTGCAGGAGAACACAGGCGCGGCAGCTGACCTTCCGGGCGACGCAGACGTAACCGATGATTTCGGACTCGCAGGCGTTCCGGATGCGTTTCAGCGCCTGTGGACTCCCCACCGCATGGCCTACATCAAGGGCGGGCAGGATCAATTCAAGAACAAGGATGACTGCCCGTTCTGTGTAGGGCCGACCCGCTCTGACGAGGAATCGCTCATCGTCCACCGGGGAAAGACCTGCTATGTCGTGCTCAACCTGTTCCCGTACAACCCGGGCCACCTGCTGATCTGCCCCTACCGCCACGTCCCCGACTACACGGATATTACGGTGGAAGAGACAGCGGAGTTCGCTGATCTTACCCAGACCGCCATGCGTGTGCTCCGGAAGGTTTCGAATCCCAGCGGTTTCAACCTGGGCATGAACCAAGGTGTTACCGGCGGGGCGGGCATCGCTGCCCATCTTCACCAGCACGTAGTTCCGCGCTGGGGCGGGGACGGCAATTTCTTTCCCATCATCGCCCAGACCAAAGCCATCACGCAGACCTTGGACGAGGTCCGCAAACTAGTGGCCGAAGCCTGGCCGGGGGAGTCGAATGCTCAATAGGCATGCGCGCGGCTTCTTCACTTCACTCTTTACCCCTTTGGCGCGCTGGCTCCTGAGGATCGGCGTGTCACCTGACGCGGTCACTATTGCGGGCACCGCCGGCGTCATCCTGGGCGGACTCATCCTCTACCCCTTGGGCCACTTGTGGTGGGGTTCTGTGGTGGTTGCGTTCTTCGCTTTCTCGGACGTCGTGGACGGCATCATGGCCCGGCTGCAAGGCAACAGCGGCGGCTGGGGGAACTTCCTTGATTCCACGTTGGACCGCCTGGCCGATGGTGCCATCTTCGCTGGCCTCACCATCTGGTTCTTCACCGGCGGCAAGGACACCTCGATCGGAACGGCCGCCGTCGTCTGCCTGGTCCTGGGCATGGTTGTGTCCTATGCCAGGGCCAAAGCGGAATCGCTCGGCTACAAGGCGAGCGTAGGAATCGCGGAACGGGCTGAACGGCTGGCCTCGGTCCTGCTGATTACCGGACTCACGGGCTTGGGACTTCCACGCGTGGTGCTGTTTGCAACCCTGGTCCTGCTGGCACTGGCCAGTATGGTCACGGTCGTCCAAAGAATGGCTACGGTCCGCAAGCAGGCCATGGCAGAGGCCGAGGGAACTGGCATCTGACCAGAGTCGGCTCCCGCCGATTGTGCAGGTGTCCTACCACACCCCTGTTTGTTGCCCTGCAAGGCGGTAATGAATGTACTGCCGCCATGCAACGTGCGACTACTATTACTAGTACTTGGTCACCTTGACCTGAAACCCGGTGTGCGCTGAACGCGGTCGTGTGCTGCGCGTGCCTCCGGCAAGAAGGTCGTTTATCTACCCATAGGGGTTTTTGTGTCTACACCAGATGTAAGCAACGAAGCCGGTTCGTCCGCGAACAGCGTCACGGGCAGCAGCCGCGTTAAGCGGGGCATGGCTGAGATGCTCAAGGGCGGCGTCATCATGGACGTCGTTAACGTCGAGCAGGCCCGCATCGCCGAGGATGCCGGTGCGGTCGCCGTGATGGCGCTTGAGCGTGTCCCGGCTGATATCCGCGCCCAGGGTGGCGTGTCCCGCATGTCCGATCCGGACATGATCGATCAGATCATCGCTGCCGTGTCCATCCCGGTGATGGCCAAGGCCCGTATCGGCCACTTCGTCGAAGCCCAGGTCCTGCAGTCCCTCGGTGTTGACTACATCGATGAGTCCGAGGTCCTGACCCCGGCGGACTACATCAACCACATCGACAAGTGGAACTTCACCGTTCCCTTCGTTTGTGGTGCCACCAACCTCGGTGAGGCGTTGCGCCGTATCAACGAGGGCGCGGCGATGATCCGGTCCAAGGGCGAAGCCGGTACCGGCGATGTTTCCAACGCTACCGGTCACATGCGCAAGATCCGGTCCGAGATCGCCAAGCTCGCCGCCCTTCCCGAGGACGAGCTGTATGTTGCGGCCAAGGAGCTGCAGGCCCCGTATGAGCTGGTCAAGGAAATCGCTGCCACGGGCAAGCTTCCGGTGGTGTTGTTCACTGCCGGTGGCATCGCGACCCCGGCTGATGCGGCTATGATGATGCAGCTCGGTGCCGATGGCGTGTTCGTCGGTTCGGGTATCTTCAAGTCCGGCAACCCGGCAGAGCGTGCCGCCGCCGTCGTCAAGGCCACCACGTTCTACGATGACCCCGATGTTATCGCCAAGGTCTCCCGCGGCCTGGGCGAAGCGATGGTCGGCATCAACGTCGACGAAATCCCGCAGCCCCACCGCCTCGCAGAGCGCGGCTGGTAACAGCTAACCGTACGGCGGCGGCCGGCCACCCCCAAGGGTGGTCGGCCGCCGTCGTTCCTAGTCGAGGCCGCGGCGCTTCAGGAGTGGTGCCAGTTCGGCGTCGCGTCCGCGGAACAAGCGGAATGACTCCAGAGGGTCACGGCTGTTGCCCCGTGAGAGCAGTTCGGACCTGAACCGGTCACCGTTGGCGCGGGTCAACCCGCCGTTTTCCTTGAACCATTCCACCGTGTCCGCATCGAGGACCTCACTCCAGATGTACGAGTAGTACCCGGCTGCGTAGCCCGCGCCGGCGAAGATGTGCTGGAAATAGCCGCTGCGGTAACGCGGCGGGATCAAAGGGTGGGCAACGGATGCCTCGGCAAGTGCCTTGGCTTCGAACGCCAGAACATCCCCGGGTACGTCGGCTTGGGAAAGCACATGCCAGGAAAGGTCAAGCAAAGCGGCGCCCAGGTATTCTGTCGTCGCGAAGCCTTCGCCCCACAACAATGAGTCGTTGAGCTTATCCACGATGACTTGGGGGAGCGCTTCCCCGCTGCTGTGGTGCCGGGCGTAGTTGGCCAGGACCTCGGGCCACATGATCCACATTTCGTTGACCTGCGACGGGTATTCCACAAAGTCCCGGGGCACGGATGTCCCGGAGAAGCGCGGGTACGTAACACTGGAGAACAGGCCGTGCAGTGCATGGCCGAATTCGTGGAACACTGTCCGGACCTCATCCAGGGACAACAGCGTGGGCTCGCCTGGAGCGGGCTTGGTGATGTTGAGGTTGTTGATCACCACGGGGCGCGTACCCAGGAGGCTCGACTGTTCAACGAGGGAGTTCATCCACGCCCCGCCACGTTTGCTCTCCCTGGTGTAGTAGTCGCCAAGGAAGAGGCCGAGGCCAGTCCCGTCTTCGTCGCGGGCTTCCCACACGCGCACGTCGGGATGGTATCCCTCGAGGTCTTCGCGTTCATGGAACGTAATGCCATATAGCTGGGTCGCAGCGTGGAAGACGCCGTCGTTCAGCACGCTTTCCAGGGCGAAGTAGGGGCGGATCGCCTGCTCGTCCACCTGGAATTTTTCCTTCCGGACCCGGGCTGAGTAGTAGGCCCAGTCCCACGGCTCGAGGTGATGTCCCGCGGTTCCGGCCAGGGCATCGGCCTCGGCTTGTGCGTTGCGGACGGCTGCGGGTGCCAACCGGCGCAGCATGGCCTGGACATCGCTGAAGTCCGGCGCGGTCTGTTGGTCCACCACGAGTTCAGCAAAGTTGGCGAAGCCGAGCAGGGCTGCCTTTTCCGCACGCAACCGCACGGTCGCCGTCACAATTTCCCGCACGTCCAGTGGTCCGCCATCAGTGCCGCGCGACAGGGACGCTTCAAACAAACGACGGCGGATGGTCCGGTTTTCGAGGGACGCGAGAGCGGGCTGGTTGCTGGGTTGGATCAAGGTGAGGAGGTACTTGCCGTCGTGACCGGCGGCCTTCGCAGCTTCAGCGGCGCCTGCGACGTCCTCTTCCGGCAGGCCGGCAAGGTCGGCCGGGTTGTCGAGAAGCAGGGCGGAGGCTTTCATCGCTTCCTTGGTCCGCTGGCCGAATTCAGTGCCCAGCCGGGAGAGTTCGGCGTTGACTGTACGGAGCCGGTCCTGTCCGGCGTCATCGAGCTGGATGCCGGACTGGCGGAACTCCTTGAGGTATTCCTGCACCAGCCGGACGGACTCAGCATCGAGGCCGTCGACGTCGATGGCAGAGAAGCGTTCGTAGAGGCCGCGGTTCATGTACACGGCGTCCTGGTGGGCCGAAAACCTGGGGGAAAGTTCAGTTTCAAGCGCCTTGATGTCATCGCCCGCATCCGCTGAGACAAGGGTGAAGAAGGCCGCTGCTGCCCTGTTCAGGAGAAGGCCGGAGCGCTCCATTGCCACCGCTGTGTTCAGGAAGGTGGCAGGGTCCGCATTGCCGGTGATCGCGTCTATCTCCTCCAGGTGAGCTGCCAGCCCGGCCTCCACTGCCTCGGCATAGTGGGCCGCAGAGATGTGCGCGAAGGGCGGCAGTCCGTACGGCAGGGGGTTGGGGTCAAGCAGGGGATTGGTCATGAAGTGACTCTTTCACGTAAGAATCGTGTCCTCAAGAGCGGCACGCCTGGTTCCGCGCGACTTCGCCGTAGGATGAAAATCATGGGGAATCTCACATCTGCGACGAGATGGATCCGGCTTCGCCGATCGGCAGCGCCTGCCATAGTGGTCGCCCTTGCGATGACCCTTGGCGCCTGCGGCATCGTAGCCGAGAACACAGATCCGGACCGGAGCACCGCAGCAACGTCTCCCGCGGCGGAGTCGCCTATGCCCACACGTACTCCCGCTCCGAATCCAACTCCAGGCAAGGGACCTGCCTGCCCTGAACTCCGCTGTACCTCCATCACCGTGACGGGCGACATGCTGGTCCACACCCAGTTATGGCAGCAGGCAAGGGCAGACGCCGCCGCCGCTGGCTTGCCCGGCTACACCTTCGTCCCGCTCCTCGAAGGACAGCGGCGCTACGTCAACAGCAGCGACCTCGCCATCTGCCACCAGGAGACTCCGGTGGCCACGCCCGAAGGGCCTTTCTCGGCCTACCCGTCGTTCAATGTACCGCCGCAGATTGTCACCGCATCGAAGGACATTGGCTACCAAGCCTGCACCACCGCGAGCAACCACACCATTGACCGCGGCACTGAGGGTCTGCTCAGGACCCTTGATGCCCTCGATGCCGCAGGGCTGAAGCACACCGGTTCCTACCGGACGGAGGCTGCCTCCAAGGAAATCCTGATGCTCCAGACCGACGCGGCCAAGGTCGCGGTCATCATCGGAACCTATGGCCACAACGGACAGATTCCGGAATACCCCTGGCTCGTGGACGAACTCGATCCTGCAACCATGATTGCCAAGGCAACCCAAGCCAGGGCCCTCGGTGCTGACATTGTCCTGGGAGTCATGCACGCGGGTGACGAATACGCGAGCGAACCCAATGCCCAACAGCAGGATGTGGCGCATGCACTCGTGGACAGCGGGCAGTTCACCATGATCTACGGGCATCACACCCACTCCGTGCTGCCCATCGAGAACTACAAAGGCACCTGGATCGTGTACGGGCTAGGCAACGGCATCACGGAATTGTCACCGTGGTACGTGGTCAACAACGAAGGGCTGCTGGTCAGGGCACAGTTCAGCCAAAACGCTGCAGGCACCTGGACTGCCTCCGACCTCGCGTGGGCGCCCTCGGTGATTGTCCGGGACCCCTACCGTTGGTGTTCAGTGGCCAGCGATGCCCCGCAAGGCGTGTGTGCCACACCCGCGGCCGACGCCGAAACCCACCAGAGGACCCAAACCGTTGTCGAATCCATGGGCGCAGCCAGTGCAGGCGCACATGAACTGCTGATCACCAAGGAGAGATAGCCCCTAGCGGGGACGGCGGGCGGCGTGTTCCCGCGCGAGGCGGGCGTAGTCGTCGTCGGGCGATCCCGGCACGAAAGCGCCGAACTTGCGCTCCGCAGCGGTGCGGATCAGGAAGTCGGCGATGGCCGGGTTCTTTGGCAGCAATGAACCGTGCAGGTAGCTGGCCACAACGTTGTTGTACCTGGCGCCCTCATGGCCGTCCTTGCTGTTGTTGCCCGCACCTTTGGTCACTGTCCCCAGAGGTTGTACGCCAGGACCCAAGGTGGTCTGACCGCTGTGGTTCTCGTAGCCCATGATGTCGCCGAACTCGGCGGACTTCATGATCACGTTGCCGATGAGGCGTTCATCCGTACCCTGGGTTTCGACATCCAGGATCCCGATCCCGGGGATAGTGGGTCCGGTGCTGGTCTTGAAGAACTTTCCAAAGAGCTGGTAAAGGCCGCAGATCACCAACATTGGGGCGCCGTTGTCGGCCAGCTCCCTCAACTGCTCCGCGCGCGCCTGAAGGTCGTCCTGGATGACAAGTTGGCCGCTGTCCTGCCCGCCGCCGCCCACAATGATGTCGACGTCGTCCGGGAAATCATCTCCCACGTTGTACTCCAGCAGCTCCGGCGTGTAGCCATGCCACTTGATCCGTTGCTTCAGCACCAGGGCGTTGCCCCAGTCGCCGTAGATGTTCATTTCGCGCGGGTACAGCTGGAGGACGCGGATAGTGCCCTTGGTGGACTGGGCACGCTCCTCCGGTGAATGGGCGGTGGGCTGGGTTTCCGAGGTCATGAGACCACCTCAACTATGGTGATTTTGGCGAGTTCGCGGCGGATGGCCAGCATTGATGTGTACGTGCAGAAAATGCGCTTGGGCTTGCCGCGGGAGCCGTCGATAAAGGTCCGAAGTGCTGCTGTTATATCCGGCTCCACGGCGCCGAAGGGCACGTCGTCGTACTGCAGCCGGAGGGCCATGTCGTAGGCCCTGACCCCCGTAAGGACCTCTACTCCGCCTTCGCGCAGGGACTCGAACTCCACGTCCCACAGCCACGACATGTCCCTGCCGTCGGCATAGTTGTCGTTGATCGCGATCATGGTTGCGTAGCCGCCGGCCGGGAACGACTTCAGGCCGAGCCGGAAACCGCTGGGATTCTTTACCAGCACGAGTTCGAGCGGTTGGCCATCCACCGTGAGGCTTTCACCGCGTCCGAATGCCGGGGCGACGTCGCCAAGGGCTTTGACGAGCTTTGGGGTGTCAATGGGGCCGGTTCCCAGAACTGCGCGGGTCAGCGACAACGCCGCGGCAGCGTTGAAGATGTTGTAAACGCCGCGCAGCTTCATGGTTGTGGTCACGGTCTTGCCGTCGAACTCAAAGTCTGCGTCCTGGGCACCTACCCGGCGAAGCACGACGTCGGCATCCGGCAAGTCGACTTCCTCACCGGACGCTGCGGCCACGGACGTGCCGGACGGTGAGGGTCCACTGCCTGTCCGCATTTCGTCGTCGTTCGGGAAGGTGCTGCGGAGTGACTCGTCCAGACCGAAGTACCGCACCTCGGGGTGATGAACGGCATCGAGGCTGTTGACGATGTTGGCTATCCGCGCAACGCGGGGGTCTTCCCGGTTCAGGACGACGGTGTCGGTGGTCTTGGATGCAATGTGCTCCAGGAGCCGGGCCGTTTTGTCGATCTCGCCGAACCGGTCCAGCTGATCCCTGAGGACATTCAGCAGCAGGCTGTAACGGGGAGGAACCTTGTTAACGAAGTGGACGGCATGTGCTTCGTCGAGTTCAAGAATGGCGATATCGGCGTCAAGCCGTCCCCGCCAATCGACCTCTCCGAGCAGGGACGCAGCTACTCCGCGGGTGAAGTTGCTGCCCGAACGGTTCGTGAAGACCTTCAGGCCCTGGCTTTCGAGGAGTTCCACCACCATCTTGGTAGTTGTGGTCTTGCCATTGGTGCCGCTGACAACAGCGACACCGTGCGGCAGTGACGCCAGCGTTCGCTGCATGAACCGGGGGTCGATCTTCTCGACCACAAGCCCGGGAAACGCCGACCCGCCGCCCCGCAGCCGGGACAGAGTGCGGACCAGCTTGCCGAGGGGAACGCTGAAGGAAAGCATGCTCTGTAATATATCCCAGACGCGGCATGGAACCCGGGTCGCCTCAGGTCGCAGAGCACTGACCGAAGCCGGCCGTGCGGGCGGGAGCACTATGATGGTCCAATGACCAACCCCCTTTCCGACGCTTCGTCACGCGTGGGTACAGGCCTCCGGATCGGCGTCCTGGCACTCCAGGGCGATTTCCGTGAGCACATTCATGCCGTCGAGTCCGCTGGAGCTGTAGGCGTGGGTATCCGCCGGCCTGCCGAGCTGGACGGGATCGACGGCCTGATCATCCCCGGTGGCGAATCCACCACCATCGACAAACTGTCCCGGATCTTTGAACTCCGTGATCCCATCCAAAAGCGTATAGCCGACGGCCTTCCGGTCTACGGGTCCTGCGCGGGCATGATTCTGCTGGCCGAAGAGATCGCAGACCCTGCCACCGACTTGCAGGGAAACCCGCAACAGACGTTTGGCGGCCTGGATATCACCGTTCGCCGCAACGCTTTCGGACGGCAACGGGAATCCTTCGAAACGGACCTCGATTTCAAGGGACTGGAGTTCAGCGCCGACGAGGACGGAGTGGACCCTGTCCATGCCGTGTTCATCCGCGGACCTTGGGTTGAGCGGGTAGGTCCTGGAGTAGACGTCCTGGCACAGGTCGATCCTGACCGTGCCGGCCACACCGCCGCTTTGCATGGAGTGGCTAGAATTGTTGCAGTGCGCTCCGGCCATTTGCTGGCCACCTCCTTCCACCCGGAAGTGACAGGGGAGAAGCGTGTGCATGAACTCTTTATTCGAATGATCAGAGGAGAAGCGTAAAGCATGTCAGGCCACTCCAAATGGGCGACCACCAAGCACAAAAAAGCCATCATTGACAGCAGGCGTGCAAAGTCGTTCGCAAAACTGATCAAGAACATCGAAGTTGCTGCCCGCATGGGTGGACCGGACCTGGCCGGCAACCCGGGCCTGGAACTCGCCGTGACCAAGGCCAAGAAGACGTCGGTGCCCAACGACAACATCGACCGCGCCATCAAGCGTGGCGCCGGCCTCACCGGCGAGGTCGTCGACTACACCGAGATCATGTACGAAGCCCGCGGACCGCAGGGCTCGGCCTTGTTGATCGAGTGCCTTACCGACAACAAGAACCGTGCGGCCTCCGAGGTGCGCCTGGCCATCTCGCGCAACGGCGGGACCATCGCAGACCCGGGATCCGTCAGCTACTTGTTCGCCCGCAAGGGCGTGGTGGTTTTGCCGAAGAACGGTCTCAGCGAAGACGACATCCTGATGGCCGTCCTGGACGCCGGTGCGGAGGAGGTCAAGGACAGCGGGGACAACTGGGAGATCCATTCCGAACCCTCGGACCTCCAGGCCATCCGTGATGCCCTCAAGGAAGCCGGGATCGACTACGAAACCGACGAAGCAGAGTTCGTTCCCTCCATGCAGGTGGAGCTGGACGTCGATGGTGCCAAGAAGTTCATGAAGCTCGTCGACGCGCTCGAGGACCTGGACGATGTCCAGAACGTCTACAGCAACGCGGACTTCAGCGAGGAAGTGCAGGCTGCCCTCGACGCCGAGTAGGCGTGGCAGCACCCGATTTTGATGACAAACAGGAAGGCCCGGACTTGACTCTTCGCGTATTGGGAGTCGATCCGGGCCTTACCCGTTGCGGCATCGGTGTAGTAGACATCGAGCGGAACCGGCGGGCCACCATGGTCGCCGTCGGAGTGGTGGGTACGTCCGCTGAACTAACGCTGGACAAGCGCCTGCTGGTCATAGCCCACGCCATCGATGAGTGGCTTGACCTGCACAAGCCGGACGTCGTCGCCGTCGAACGGGTTTTCTCCCAGATGAACGTCAGCACTGTCATGGGCGTTGCGCAGGCCTCCGGGGTCGTCATTGCCGCCGCGGCCCGCCGCGGCATCCCTGTGGCGTTGCACACCCCGTCGGAAGTAAAAGCCGCGGTGACCGGCAGCGGTACAGCCAACAAGGACGCAGTGACCAAGCTGGTGACCAAGATCCTGCGCCTGGACGCCCCGCCCAAGCCGGCAGACGCCGCGGACGCACTCGCGTTGGCTTTGACGCATGCCTGGCGTGCAGGCAACGGAATGGGTGCTGCGTCCGGCACCGGATCCCTGACGCCGGCGCAAAAAGCATGGGCAGACGCCGAAGCGAAAGCGCGCCGCAAGCGGTGATTGCCGGCTGCGCTTGCTAGGGTATTCGTAGATATGTTCGGATAGTCCGCTTTAGCCGTAATAACGCCGCAATAACTCAGGAGCCGGGTCTTGATCAGTTTTCTTCGTGGAACCGTTGCCCATGTTGGTTTGTCCACCGCCGTCATTGACCTCAACGGTGCCGGCATGAGCGTCTACGCCACACCACAGACCTTGAGCCACCTCCACGTGGGCACTGAAGCCAAACTTTTTACCTCCATGATCGTCCGGGAAGACTCCCTCACGTTGTTCGGCTTCGCGGACGACGACGAACGCGAAGTTTTCGATGTCCTGCTTAGTGTCAGCGGGGTCGGCCCGCGTTTGGCCCTCGCTGTTCTGGCGGTGCACGAGCCCGAAGCCATCCGCGTCGCGGCGCATACCGGCGACAGCAAGGCCTTCACCAAGGTGCCGGGCATCGGACCCAAGGTTGCGGGCAGGATTGTCCTTGAACTTGCCGGGAAGCTGGTCCCGCACGGTACCGGAAGTGGTGCTGCTCCGGAAACCGCCATCAAGGCTGAGTGGAAGCCGCAGGTTGTTGCTGCGATGACCAGCCTGGGATGGTCGGAGAAGGACGCCACCGGAAGCATCGACAAAGCCATGGCTGATTCGCCCGAACTCGTGGAGGCCGGCAACGTCGCGCAGATCCTCCGGGCCACCCTGCGTTGGCTTGGCCAGGACGGCGCACGCGCCGGTAACCGCGTAGGTTCCCGTGGCTGAGCAGTCACTGGTCAGCGGGGGAGAGGAGCCGGAAGAGCGGGTCATTGAGGCCGCGCTCCGTCCGAAGAACCTGCATGACTTCGTGGGCCAGCACCGGGTCCGCAAACAACTTGCCTTGGTACTCGAGGCGTCCAAAATGCGTGGACGCAGTGCCGATCACGTGCTCATGTCCGGTCCACCGGGCCTGGGCAAGACCACCTTGGCCATGATCATCGCGGCGGAAATGAACGCGCCGCTGCGTATCAGCAGCGGTCCGGCCATTCAGCATGCAGGTGACCTGGCGGCCATCCTTTCCTCATTGTCGGAGGGCGAGGTGCTGTTCCTTGACGAAATCCACCGTATGTCCAGGCCGGCAGAAGAAATGCTCTACATGGCCATGGAGGATTTTCGTGTGGACATCGTGGTCGGAAAGGGTGCCGGCGCTACCGCCATCCCTCTGGAGCTGCCGCCCTTCACCCTGGTGGGTGCCACCACGCGGGCCGGGCTTCTCCCCGGCCCGTTGAGGGACCGTTTCGGTTTCACCGGGCACCTCGAGTTCTATTCCGTGGCTGAACTTGAGCTTGTCCTCCGCCGGTCGGCCGGTTTGCTGGACCTCAAGGTCAATTCGGCCGGGTTCACGGAAATAGCAGGCAGGTCACGCGGTACACCGCGTATCGCCAACCGGCTGCTTCGCCGGGTCCGCGACTGGGCTTTGGTCCACGGTATTGATCAGATCGACGCCCGGTCAGCGTCCGCTGCATTGGATATGTATGAGGTGGACCAGCGCGGCCTTGACCGCTTGGACCGTTCCGTCCTGGAAGCCCTGATCACCAAGTTCAACGGCGGCCCCGTGGGACTGTCCACCTTGGCGATCGCTGTTGGTGAAGAACCGGAGACTGTCGAGACAGTGGCGGAGCCGTTCCTGGTGCGCGAAGGGCTGCTGGGGCGGACGCCGCGGGGCCGGATCGCCATGGCTTCGGCCTGGACCCACCTGGGGTACGCGGTACCGACCGGCGTGTTCGGACAAGAGACGCTTGCGCTCTTTGACGAGGACGAAAACCACGCCGAAAGCATCGATACAGCCGGTTAACACGCTGTGTTCAGCTTTTCCCTCTAGACTGGTATGACGCTCGGCACGTTCGAGTCCTTGATCCATGCGCCAGCCTCGCGGATCTGCCAGGGACGTTGCCGTGGACCAAAACGTAAGTACAGAACGGAACTTCCCTGTGGATCCAATGACCATATTGCTGTTCGTCATGCTTGGACTTTTTGTCTTCATGATGTTCCGCCGCAACAAGAAGACCCAGCAGCAGCAGGCTGAGATGCAGTCCAAGTTCGCTCCGGGCGTCGACGTCATGACCAGCTTCGGCCTTTTCGGCCGGATCGTGTCCATCGACGAAGCGGAAAACAAGGTCGTTATCGAGCTTTCGCCGGGCAACCAGGCCACAGTCCACCGCCAGGCTGTCACCAAGGTGGTTGAGGCTGCTCCTGAGGAAGCCCCGGTGGTTCCCGATGACGCTTCTTCCTTGACCGTTGCGGGTACTGAAACCCCTTCGGCAGTCGAGACTCCGGAAGAGACCATCGCGCGCCTCAACAAAGAGGACAAGAAGGACAACTAGCACCGTCAGTCGCGGCATCACCGCGCAAGGAAACTTCTACGGCAGCGGAGAGCCGCCGGCAGACGCTTACCAGCGTCCGCCGGCGGCTGTCCGGCGATAACAGGAAGATCGATAATGGCACGGACCGGCCCCAAAAACTCAGCCCGCAGGGTGCTGACCTGGCTTGGAGCAATTTTCGTTGTACTCACCGCTGTCCTGGCTGGCGGGGTGATGACCGGCCATGCGAGCTGGGCGCCCAAGCTCGCATTGGACCTCGAAGGTGGAACCCAGATGATCCTGGCACCCCGGGTGGAGGGTGCAAGCGACATCAATGAGGAGCAGCTGAACCAGGCTGTGGCGATCATCCGCCAGCGTGTTGACGGTTCCGGCGTCGCCGAGGCCGAGATCAGCACGCAGTCCGGCCGCAATGTGGTGGTCAGCCTGCCGGGCACTCCCTCAAAGGAGACCCGGGACCTCATCCAGGCATCCGCGGACATGAACTTCCGCCCCGTTATCGCCGCTGGTGACCCCGCCGCCGTTCCCGCAGAACAGCGGACACCGGATGACAAGCTGCCCAAGCCGACCGCAGAGCCGGCCAACGCCAGCGACAACAACTGGGTCACGGGCGATGTCGTCAAGGAATTCGAAGCGCTGGACTGCGTCAATCCCTCCACGGAGAAGCGCGACCGCTCCGATCCAGCCAAGCCGCTGGTGGCCTGTGAGCCTGCCACGGACAAGACTCCCGCCGTCAAGTACATTCTTGGCCCGGTAGAGGTCAAGGGCCAGGACATCAGCGATTCCACCTTCTCCCAGGTTCAGGGTGCACAGGGTTCGGTGACCAACTCCTGGGGTGTGAATATCGTCTTCAACGGTGACGCCACTGCGAAGTTCAAGGCAGTCACCGAACGGCTCAACCAGTTCTACGTGGCCGCACAGGCGCAAGGCACGGAAGACCCGAAGTCCCAGTTCGCCATTGTCCTCGATGACAAAGTGATTTCAGCACCGCGTGCCCTTGCCGTCATCACCGACGGAAAGCCGCAGATCACCGGCAACTTCACCCAAGCCAGTGCCAAGGCCCTGTCCGACCAGCTGCGCTACGGTGCCCTCCCGATCAGTTTCGAGATCCAGTCCCAGGAGCAAATCTCGGCCACCCTTGGCGGGGACCAGCTCCGTCTTGGCTTGCTTGCCGGCATGATCGGCTTGCTGCTGGTGGTTGTCTACTCCCTCTTCCAGTACCGGGCTTTGGGACTCGTTACCATCGCTTCCCTGGTAGTGGCCGGGTTGCTGACGTACCTTGCCATCGCAATCCTCGGCTGGACCGAGAACTACAGGTTGTCCCTGGCAGGTGTCGCAGGTCTGATTGTGGCTATCGGTCAGACCGCCGACTCGTTCATCGTCTACTTCGAACGTATCCGTGACGAACTGCGCGACGGGCGCGGACTGGTGTCCGCCGTCGAGAACGGCTGGAAGCGCGCCAAGCGCACGGTCCTGGCTTCCAAAGCCGTCAACCTTCTGGCCGCGCTGGTCCTGTACTTCGTGGCTGTCGGAAACGTCCGTGGCTTTGCCTTTACCTTGGGCCTGACGGCCCTTGCCGACCTCCTTGTTGTGTTCATGTTCACGCACCCGATGCTGCAGGTCCTGGCCCGTACCAAGTTCTTCGGCGAAGGACACCGGTTCTCCGGACTGTCGCCCGACCGCCTGGGTGCGATACCGCTGTACCGGGGGGCCGGACGTCTCCGGACCCCGGATGACAAGCCGACGCCGGTCCGCCCCCGCAACGCCGGGGCGGCCGCTGAAGCGGAACGACGCATGACCATCGCCGAACGGCGGCTTGCCGCGAAGGGCCAACTGACTGGTTCTTCCAACGGCAGCAAGGAGGAGAAGTAATGACTACGAGCTTCGCAACCTTCGGCCATGAGCTCTACACGGGCAAACGTTCCTACAACTTTGTCAATTCAAAGAAGATCTGGTTCATCATCGCGGCCGTCGCCGTGGCGTTGTCCATCCTGATCCCGGTGGTCAAGGGTGGCTTCAACCTCGGTATCGAATTCCGCGGCGGTTCGGAGTTCACGGTTTCAAACGTGAGCACCACAGACGCAGCGCTGGGGGAGCGGGCAGTCCACGAGGTCGTGCCTGATGCCATTCCGCGTGTCGCAAACGTGGCCGGCAACACCATGCGCATCCAGACGGACCAGCTGACCGATGACGAGACCAACCGCATCAAGGACGGGCTCACAAGCGCCTATGGTGTGACGGAGAACGAAGTCACCTCCAACTTCGTCGGACCGACCTGGGGCCAGGATGTGACCCGTCAGGCCCTCATCGGCCTGGTGGTCTTCGTCGGTTTGGCCGCGGTCCTCATGGCCCTGTATTTCAGGACCTGGAAGATGTCCTTGTCGGCCCTCGTCGGCATGCTCGTCACGATGTTCACCACTGCGGGCGTCTACGCCCTGAGCGATTTCGAAGTGACGCCGTCGGCGATTATCGGCTTCCTCACCGTCCTGAGCTACTCGCTCTACGACACCGTCGTGGTCTTCGACAAGATCCGCGAAAACACGTCGGACATCACAACGTCCACCCGCCGTACCTTCGGCGAAGAGGTCAACCTGGCCGTCAACCAAACCCTGGTCCGATCCATCAACACCATGATGGTGGCTGTCCTTCCGGTGGCCGCGATCCTCTTCATTGGGGCAGGACTCCTGGGCGCGGGCACCCTGCGCGACCTGTCGCTGGCCTTGTTTGTGGGTATCCTCATTGGCACCGCGGCAACGATCTTCATCGCGGCCCCGCTCTACGCCTGGCTGCGCCAGGGCGAGCCCGAGCTCGTCAAGCAGGCCAAGAAGGTAGCCCACCGACGCGCCGAAGCCACCGTTTAGGCGGCAACGGAGCTGTATTTGTCCAAGGGAGCCGGTCACCGCCACAGTGCGGTGGCCGGCTCTTTGACTTGCCGGCCCGATCGTCATGTGCTGTCCAGTTGCAGAAGCATTCGCTTCCGGGAATAGACTGGGAGAATTAAATCGGTTGTGAGGGGTACTTCTGTGGAAGAACGTGCGACGTCGGCACCACCGGCGGGCGGGGAAGACGACCGCAAAGCTGTGGCGGTCCCTGTAACGGGCGTGCCCGCCCGGGCCTCCGGCGCAGTGCCGGTGGACATGCCGGGAGCCCGTCCCACGTTTCCGGGCCGGCGGGAACGCACGCGTTCGCGCCTCGCGCGCCTGACCGGGCGGGGCGTAGCTCCGTACTCTCCGATCCTCGAGCCGCTGTTGCGGACCGTCAGGGCCAACAACCCCAAAGAAGATTTTGACCTGATCCAACGGGCGTTCGCAGTCGCCGAGCGCAGCCACCAGGGACAGAAGCGCAAGAGCGGTGATCCTTACATCACCCACCCCGTGGCCGTGGCGACCATCCTGGCTGAACTTGGCATGACAGGCACCACGTTGGCCGCTGCCCTCCTCCATGACACCGTGGAGGACACTCCATACACCCTGGCGGACCTGACACGGGATTTTGGCCCTGAGGTTGCCATGCTGGTGGACGGCGTTACCAAGTTGGACAAGGTCAGCTTTGGCGAGGCAGCCCAGTCTGAGACCGTCCGCAAAATGGTCGTGGCCATGGCCAAGGACATTCGGGTCCTCATGATCAAGCTGGCCGACCGCCTGCACAACGCACGCACTTGGCGCTTCGTTTCAGCCGAGTCTTCCTCCCGCAAGGCACGTGAAACGCTGGAGATCTTTGCCCCGCTGGCTCATCGCCTGGGCATGAACACCATCAAGTGGGAGCTTGAGGACCTGTCGTTCGCAGCCCTCTACCCCAAGGTGTACGAGGAAATCGTCCGGATGGTGGGGGACCGCACGCCGGAGCGCGAGAAGAGCCTGAGCGTCATCCGGAACCAGATCGCCGACGATCTGCGGACTGCCAGGATCAAAGCGACCATCACGGGCCGTCCCAAGCACTACTACTCCATCTACCAGAAGATGATCGTCAGGGATAAGGATTTCGACGACATCAACGACCTCATGGGCGTCCGGGTGCTGGTGGACTCCGTCCGCGACTGTTACGCGGCCCTTGGCACCCTGCATTCGCGCTGGAACCCGCTGCCAGGCAGGTTCAAGGACTACATCGCGATGCCGAAGTTCAACATGTACCAATCTCTGCACACCACGGTGATCGGTCCGGGCGGCAAGCCTGTTGAGATCCAGATCCGCACGCACGAGATGCATCGCCGCGCAGAGTATGGCGTGGCCGCCCACTGGAAGTACAAGGACCAGCCCAACCGGACGGCACAGGGCCCGGGCAGCCCGCGCGACGGCGACATGGGCTGGCTTCGTTCCCTGGTGGACTGGCAGCAGGAGACCTCCGATCCGGGTGAGTTCCTGGATTCCCTGCGTTACGAGATCAACGCCCGCGAAGTCTTCGTATTCACACCCAAGGGCGAAGTCATGGCGCTGCCAGCGGGTTCAACCCCTGTGGACTTTGCTTACGCCGTCCACACGGAAGTGGGACACCGCACTATCGGTGCACGGGTCAACGGTAAACTGGTGCCGCTGAACAGTGAATTGAACCATGGCGACTGGGTGGAGATCTTCACCTCCAAGGCCGAAGGTGCCGGGCCGAGCCAGGATTGGCAGCACTTCGTCAAATCCGCGCGTGCCCGCAACAAGATCAGGCAGTGGTTCACCAAGGAGCGTCGCGAAGAAGCGATCGACCGGGGCAAGGACATGCTCACCCGCGCCATGCGGAAGCAGAACCTTCCCCTGCAAAGGCTCATGACCCATGATGCTTTGTCTTCCGTCGCCGAGGATTTCCACTACGTCGACATCTCCGGACTGTATGCGGGCGTTGGTGACGGTCATACCTCGGCCCAGTCAGTCATGGAAAAGCTCATGGAGCAGTTGGGCGGCCATGAGACTCCGGATGAGGATCTTGACGAAGTCAGCATCCCCACCCAGGTAGCGAAGTCCAAATTCTCGGACTCTGGCGTCATCGTCAGGGGCGTGGGCGACGTATGGGTCAAGCTGGCCCGGTGCTGCACACCTGTGCCTCCGGATCCCATCCTTGGCTTCGTGACGCGCGGTTCCGGTGTCTCCGTGCACCGGACAGACTGCACCAATGTCTCGGGGCTGCGTGACCAGCCTGACAGGATCGTCGACGTCGAATGGGCACCTACGCAGTCCAGCGTGTTCCTGGTGGAGATCCAGGTCGAAGCACTGGACCGCAAATCGCTCCTTTCGGATGTGACGCGGATCCTCTCGGAGAACCACGTCAACATCCTTGCTGCATCGGTCCACACGTCCAGCGACAGGGTGGCGATCTCGAAGTTTGCCTTCGAGATGGGTGATCCCAAGTACCTTCACCACGTGTTGAATGCTGTGCGCCGCATTGACGGTGTTTTCGACGTCTACCGCACCACGGGTAACCGCCGCCGGAGCTAGCGGTTTGCTGCTAGCCGATAGCATTTGCCGGCATCAACTGTGCCAGGGTGGCCAGGGCGCGCTTCTTGTGGGGGACCCGGGGAGCTGCCTCGACTGCCAGGACAAGAAGTCTTAGCCGTACGCCCAGTTCCTGTCTGTCCAGGAGCCGACGCAGCACCGGCAGGGCACGTTCAGACTCGACGTGGAGCGCAATGTCCGCCGCGGTACGCAGCGGGGTGCTCACCAGCATCCCGCCGAGACTGACGACATCCATCTGCCCCAGCCGTACTTCATGGAGGCTGCAGGGCAGGGTGCCGCGAAGGCTGGAAATGCGGTGCTTGGCATCCACAAGCAGGGACAACTTCTCCGGCGGTTTGGCACAGCCATAGATCCAGGCGGCAGTGAGCCTGCCGGCCACAACTTTGGTGCGGATACGTTCAGGCACGCTCAGTGCGGCTGCGCGGGCGCGCAGCCGGTGGGTGATGGCCACACCAGGGGAGGAATAGTTCTTGCCGTAGAGGGGCATCAGGATGCCGTCGAACGCCATGCCCTGCAGTTCATTCCACGTGAAGATGCGGCCAGGGGCATAGAGCTCCGGAATAACCGGGTCCAGCAATTGCGGGGATGTGAGAGCGGGGACCATCCACCGATCATTTCGTGGGGCCCCCTACGAGTACAGGCTCCGATCCGGCTATGTGGATAACCGGATCGGAGCCTGCAACAGCGTCAGAAGGAATTATGCGAGGTCGCTGGCCGAACGCTGGATCTGGTCGAGCCAGGCCTGGCGTGCTTCCAAAGCTTCACGAGCAGCCTTGATGCGTCGCTGGTCGCCGGCCTTTTCAGCCTTGTCAAGGTCGTCCTTGAGGCCCGCGATGGCTGCTTCGAGCTGCGTCAGGGCACTGTTCGTGCGTGCCTTGGTTTCCGGGTTGCTCCGGCGCCACTTCTCTTCCTCGGCTTCACGGACAGCATCCTCCACCTTGCGAAGGCCTGCCTCGATCCGGCCCATGTCAGCACGCGGGACCTTGCCGGCATCTTCCCAGCGATCACGGATGGACTGGAGGGCCTTCTTGGCGGCGTTGAGGTCCTTGATGGGCAGCAAGCCCTGGGCCTCGACCACGAGTTGTTCCTTGACGGCCAGATTCGCTGTGTATTCCTGGTCAATCTGTTCATTGGCGGCCTGGCGATTGCTGAAGAAGACATCCTGGGCGGCACGGAAGCGGCCCCACAAGGCGTCGTCATCCTTGCGGCTGGCGCGCGGGGTGGCCTTCCACTGGTCCATCAGCCTGCGGTATTCACCGGCGGCGTAGCCCCAGTCAGTGGACGAGGAAAGAGCCTCGGCCTCTGCGATCAGGGCCTCTTTGGCGGACTTGGCAGCAGAATTGTTGCTGTCCAGCTGGGAGAAGTAGGCGCGGCGGTGGCGGTCGAAAACGGTGCGGGCCGAGCGGAAGCGCTTCCAAAGTGCGTCCTCGTTGCTGCGGCCGAGCCGGACGCCGCTCTTCTGTGCGGACTTCCAGGATTCGAACAGCTCGTTCATACGCGCGCTGGAGGTCTTCCATTGGATCTGCGCAGGATCCTGACCGGCAATGGTCTCCGCCTCGGCCACGATGGCCTCCCGCGCGGCAAGCTCACTGGCCCGAACGGCCTCGTGGGCAGCCTTCTCAGACTTCTCCAATTCCACGATCTGCGTTGACAGGGCATCCAGGCGGGCCTCGGCGGAACGGATATCGCCCACCATGTTGCGCTCGGCCAATTGCTCGCGCAGGTGCGTGACCGTCTTCTGCATGTCTGTTGCCGGCGCCTTGGACTCCACCCGGTGCTCCAGGAGGACTACCTGGGCGATGACGTCGTCGAACTTCCGGGCGAAATAGCCCAGGGCTTCGTCAGGGCTGACTCCCGGGTACTGTCCGACGGCGATTTCCTCACCATCGAGCGTGAGGAAGACGTGGCCGTCGCCTTCTGCCCGTCCCCACTTTGCTGCTTCTGCCAGCGACGCGGCAGATACTGCGGGTGCGGCAGGAACAACAGCAGCGGGTGCCTTGGGGCGTGCCGCAAAAGCCGCGGGCGACGGCGCTGCCGACGGCGCGGGGCGGGGTGCCGCGGGTTCATTGGGAGCCGAAGCGGGGGTTGCTTCGGGGGAAGCGCCGGCATCCGTGGCTTCGATCACCTCGACCGCTTCATCGTTGGCCACTGCTGCTGTTTCGTCGGATTTCTGACTGTCTGTCACCGCTAAAAGTCTTTCGCTTGGAGGGACTGCTAAGGCAATGCACCCCGGGCCTGGGCCCGGGGCTGGTTACTTCAGAGAAAACGAGTCTATCGTGACAGGTGCCACAGGGGCGCCGTCGCTGCTGTTTCCGCCGGCTTTGAGGCCGGCAGCGGCGATCTTCGTCACGACGTCCAACCCGCTGGTGACCTTGCCAACAACGGTGTATCCGCCAGCCGTGTCGGCCGGGATGGTGGTGTCCTTATAGACAATGAAGAACTGGTGCCCGTTGCCGTAGGCATTGTTGCCCGTACGGGCGACGGCGATGGTTCCGGCAGGGTACTTGTTGTCTGCCGGCGTGTTTTCGAGTGGACCCCAGCGATAGTTGGGGTCGTCAGCGCCGTCCTCTGATTTAGCGCCGCACTGCAGGAGGCCAAAGGTCTCGGAGGTGGTCAGCCGGTGGCAGTTGGCCCCTGTGTAGTAACCGGCATCAGCGAGCGACTTCAGGACAGCAGCCGCCTGCGGTGCCGCTGTACCGTTCAATTCGACTCCCACGACGCCGCTGTTCAAGGCAAGCTCGCCCGTGAACGTTTTGCCGGCTGCTGTATCCGGGCTGGGAATGTCGGCACCGTTGGACGCTGACGGGGATGCCGACGGCGAATTCAGGCCCGCCTCTGCGGCAGCGAACTCGTCTTCCGTGGGGTTGGAGCTGAAGACGGTCAGCTGGAGCACCACGGCAAGGACCACGGAGGCAGCACCGGCGCCGATGGCAATGATGTTGTCGCGTTTGCGGCGCTTTCCCTGTTCCTGCCGCAGGGCGCGCTTGGCTTCCATTTGCCTGATGCGACGTTTCGCTTCGCGGTCATCCCGCGACCTTGTTGCCAAGAGTCCTCCTGATTGTGTCCGCTTCGGATGGCTGCCGACAGGAACCCGGCATGCTGCATTAGATGTGCACGCGCGGAAAGCATAAACTGGCTGCCGCACATAGTTTATGCATGACCGGCTGGACGCCCGCCCTCTAAACGCCGAACGAGCGTTTAAAGCATGGCGCCGAGGCCCGGGTCAGCTTTCTTCGAGGAGACAATTCCACCATGGCACGTACCGCCTCCCTGTCCGGATTCCCCGAGTGGCTTCCCCAGGAACGGTTGGTGGAACTCCATGTGCTGGATACGCTCCGGAAGACATTCGAGTTGCATGGTTTCTCTTCCATTGAGACACGCGCGGTCGAAACGGTCGGCCAGTTGCTCCGCAAGGGCGAGATCGACAAAGAGGTCTATGGCCTGAGCCGGCTCCAGGATGATGAGGGCGAGGCTGCGAAGCAGGGCAGTTCCGATAAGTCCGACCCCAACGCGCTTGCACTGCACTTCGATCTGACCGTTCCGTTTGCGCGCTATGTCGTGGAAAACGCCGGGTATCTGGCTTTCCCATTCCGCCGCTACCAGATCCAGAAAGTGTGGCGCGGTGAACGCCCCCAGGAAGGCAGGGCCCGCGAGTTCACCCAGGCTGATATCGATGTGGTAGGCGACGGCGAACTGCCGTTCCGCTATGACGTTGAGATTGCGCTGGTCATCGCTGAGGCCCTGAGCGCCCTTCCCATTCCGGACTTCCGGCTGCGGATCAACAACAGGAAGCTGGCCGAGGGTTTCTATCGCGGCATTGGCCTGACGGACACCGCCGGCGTGCTGCGCAGCATAGACAAACTGGAAAAGATCGGTGCCGACAAGGTAGCCGGTTTGCTCAAGTCTGAGCTCGGCGCCACTGATGAGCAGGCGGCCCTGGCCCTGCAACTCGCCACGATCCGCACCGAGGACACCTCCTTCGTCGAGCAGGTCCGCGCACTCGGGGTGAAGGATGACCTCCTCGAAGAAGGCCTGAGCGAGCTTCAGCAAGTCATCGAAGCAGCCGTTCAGCGTGCCCCGGGCAAGGTGGTCGCTGACCTGAGCATTGCCCGCGGCCTGGATTACTACACCGGCACCGTCGTCGAGACCGTCCTTGTGGGACACGAGCAGCTCGGTTCGATCTGTTCCGGCGGCCGATACGATGCCCTGGCGAGCAAGGGCAACCGCAAGTTCCCCGGCGTCGGGCTTTCGATCGGCGTGACGCGCCTGGTGTCGCGCATCCTCAGCCAGGAACTTGCCACGGCCTCACGCGCTGTGCCGACTGCAGTGCTGGTTGCTTTGAATAGCGACGACAGCTGGTCTGCGGCCCAGGACATCGCGGCCCAGTTGCGTGGCCGCGGCATCGCTACCGAGGTCGCAGCCAAGGCCGAGAAGTTCGGCAAGCAGATCAAGTTCGCCGACCGGCGCGGCATCCCCTTCGTCTGGTTCACCGATGACGACGGAAAACACCAGGTCAAGGACATCCGTTCCGGCGAGCAGGTTGATGCCGATCCCACGACCTGGACTCCTCCGGAGGAAGACCTCCATGTCCGGGTGACCACGGCCTGATCCGACCATAGCTTCTCCCGCCCTTGGCGGGAGCCGCGGCCGGGGCGGGTAAACTCGGACGGGACCGCCTTTGCAGCGGTCCTTCTAAATTTCATGCTGAAAGGAATGCTGTGCTGCGCACACATGACCTCGGATCACTTCGTTCCGAGCACATTGGACAAACCGTTACCCTTGCCGGCTGGGTGGGCCGGCGCCGTGATCACGGTGGCGTTGCATTCGTTGACCTGCGCGACGCGTCCGGCGTTGCCCAGGTGGTTGTCCGTGAGGAGGAGGTCTTCCACGGCCTCCGGAACGAGTACGTCCTCCAGGTGACGGGCACGGTCAACAAGCGTCCCGAAGGCAACGAAAACCCTGCCCTGGCGACGGGTGAAATTGAGGTCATCGCCGACAACGTGGTTATCCTCAACACTTCCGAGCCCCTTCCGTTCCAGATCGACGAGCACGTTGAGGTTGGCGAGGAAGCACGTCTCAAGCACCGCTACCTCGACCTCCGCCGCCCCGGCCCCGCACGCAACATGCGCCTCCGTTCGGAAGCCAACCGCGTAGCGCGTGAGCTCCTCCACCAGCGTGGTTACGTCGAGATCGAAACGCCCACGCTGACGCGTTCGACGCCGGAAGGCGCCCGTGACTTCGTTGTTCCGGCCCGCTTGGCCCCGGGTTCCTGGTACGCCCTCCCGCAGTCGCCGCAGCTTTTCAAGCAGCTTCTCCAGGTGGGTGGCTTCGAGAAGTACTACCAAATCGCCCGCTGTTACCGCGATGAGGACTTCCGCGCAGACCGCCAGCCGGAGTTCACCCAGCTGGACATCGAAGCCAGCTTCGTGGACCAGGACGACGTCATTGAACTCGGCGAGGCAATCGTCAAAGCACTGTGGCAGCTGATCGACGTCGAAATCCCTACGCCGATCCGCCGCATGACGTACCTGGACGCCATGGCCAAGTACGGCTCCGACAAGCCGGACCTGCGTTTCGGTGTTGAGCTGACTGAACTGACCGACTTCTTCAAGGACACCAACTTCGGCGTCTTCAAGGCCCCTTACGTTGGTGCTGTCGTGATGCCGGGCGGCGCTTCCCAGCCACGCCGTACACTGGACGGCTGGCAGGAATTTGCCAAGCAGCGCGGTCACAAGGGCTTGGCCTACGTGCTCTACAAGGAAGACGGCGAACTGGCCGGTCCGGTCGCCAAGAACCTCACCGAAACCGAGCGTGCAGGCCTGGCGGACGCTGTTGGTGCGAAACCGGGAGACTGCATCTTCTTCGCAGCCGGCGAGAAGTCTGCCGCCCGGGCACTGCTCGGTGCCGCGCGCGTTGAGATCGGTCACCGTACCGGCCTCATCGATCCCAACGACTGGGCTTTCGTATGGATCGTGGACGCCCCGATGTTCGAGCCGGCCGCCGCTGCTGTCGCTTCCGGTGACGTGGCAGTTGGCGGTGGCCAGTGGACAGCAGTGCACCACGCCTTCACCTCGCCCAAGCCCGAATTCCTGGACACGTTCGACAAGGACCCGGAGTCGGCCCTGTCCTACGCCTACGACATCGTCTGCAACGGCAACGAAATCGGCGGCGGTTCCATCCGTATCCACGACCGGGCCGTGCAGGAACGGGTGTTCCAGCTCATGGGCCTGGACAAGGAAGACGCTGAGACGAAGTTCGGCTTCCTCCTGGAGGGCTTCAAGTACGGCGCACCTCCCCACGGCGGAATGGCGCTCGGCTGGGACCGCGTCGTCGCGTTGCTCGCCGGTGTGGAGTCCATCCGCGACGTCATCGCCTTCCCGAAGTCGGGCAACGGCTATGACCCGCTGACTGCGGCGCCTGCTCCGATCACGGCGCAGCAGCGCAAGGAAGCAGGCGTCGACTTCAAGCCGGAGGCCAAACCTGCGGCCAAGCCGGCAACCGCGTCCGAGTAAAGTCCTGGCCAAAAGGCTCTCCACCATGGTGGGGGGCCTTTTGGTGTTCGTGCCACATAATTTCCCGCATATGAGAGGTGCCGCAGATGATGGAGCAAGCACTCCTTGAAGACCTCATGGATAAGGCCTGGCCTGCCCTTGACCGGGAGGAGACGGGGGAGTGGGTGCTGCGCGCTTCGGAGGGAGTGACGCAACGGGCAAACTCAGTGTGGCCCAGGGTGTCCCACCAGACCGGACACGACGGCATCAGCCGGTCGGTCCAGGCCGCCGCGCGCTGGTACCGGGACCGGCGGCTTCCCCTGATCTTCCAGGTCTTCAACGATCCCCGCAGCGAAGCCCTCAATACCGTCCTGGACGAGCAGCGCTTCACCCGGCAGTCAGAAACCAGGATCATGGTCAGGGACGCTGCCGGGACATCCGCGGCTGCCCCCGGGCCTGGCGTAGAAATCAACGACCATCCCACCCGGGAATGGTTGGACCTGTGGTGGTCGGTGGATGGCCGCGGCGGCGAGGCAGAGCTGTTGGTCGCCCACAGAATTCTTGCCGCGTGCCCCTCGCTCTACGCCCTGCTGAGGGACGACGACGGCGTTCCCGCCGCCGTCGGGCGTCTCGCCTTGGTGGACGGCTGGGGCGGTATCTACAGCATGGCGACATCGCCGGCGCACCGCAGGCGTGGATACGGTACAAGGATTCTGGATGCGTTGTTGCGCGCCGGAAGCCAACGGCGACTCGAAGGGTTCTGGCTGCTGGTTACCGCGGCCAATCAAGGAGCCCGGGACCTCTACTTGCAGGCGGGTTTTACTGACCAGGGTGGCTATCTTTATCGTCAGGCGCCGCTGAAACGAGCGCCCGGCGGCTGCTGAGGCGGTTGCTGAACAGGTGCATCCGACACCGTAATCCGGACGGAGCAGGCGTCAGCTGCAGCTTTTGGCAGGACGGCTGGCTTCGGTTCCTGGACATCCAGGAAGGCGAGCCTTGTCCGGCCGGCAACTGCCTTGAGGGATGCGTGGGCGAGGACCTGGTCCACCAAGGTCCGGTCACCACCGGGAACGATGTACTCAATCCTGTGGCCGGAGAAGATCCGTGCGGCGTGTTCCGCCGTGGTTTTGGCGTCGATAAAGCGCGAACCGCTTTTCGAGGCCAAGATGGTGGAACCGCTGGCAGCAGCCAGGGCGTAGCCACCCCTCCGGACCAGCAACAGCCCGAGACCGCGCTCCTGGGTGGCGAGCGAGGCGAGCCGGTCCAGCTCTGTCGCCCCGCGCCCCGGCCTGCCATCAGCCGGCCACGGCGGTCGCAGCAAGGCCTCACTTCCGTCGGCCGCCCGCAGCAGCAAGCCGCCGTCGTCCAGGTCTTCCTCAACCGGGCCGTGGCTTGAGGCGAACCGGGCCACCCACCCCTGCAGCCTTTCCGCGGGCACTAAGGCGGTCCTGCTGCCGCCCCTACGTTGCGGGGCTGATGCTGGGCGGTGCACGTCGATGTCTCCTTTGCTGGAACTATGAGTAGCCTATCCATGTGGAAGATCTCTTTGGTGCCGGCGCAGTGGACGACGACGAGTCGGAGGAGCAGCCTGCCGCAGGGGGACCCTCGGACGCCAACTGGATGGCGTCCCAACGCAGTCCGCTGGCAGTGCGGATGCGGCCACGGACCTTGGACGACGTTGTGGGACAGCAGCACCTGCTCGGTCATGGTTCCCCGCTCCGGCAACTGGCGGCCGGCGCAGAGGCTGCCGGTCCGGCCGGCCCCAGCTCGGTGATCCTTTGGGGGCCGCCTGGAACAGGAAAGACCACCCTGGCGCATGTGATCGCCCGCGGTCCCGGCCGGAAGTTTGTTGAGTTGTCTGCGATCACCGCCGGCGTCAAAGACGTACGCCGGGTCATGGACGAGGCCCTGACGGCCCGTGACCTGTACAAGAAGACCACCGTCCTGTTCCTGGACGAGATCCACCGCTTCAACAAGGCCCAACAGGATGCCCTCCTGCCGGGGGTTGAGAACCGCTGGGTCGTGCTGGTGGCAGCAACCACGGAAAACCCGTCCTTCTCGGTGGTCTCGCCCCTGTTGTCGCGTTCGCTGCTGCTGACGCTGAAGCCGATGACTGACGATGACATCTCGGGACTGCTGCAGAGGGCAGTGTCCGACGCCCGCGGACTCGCGGGCCGCGTTGAGCTCAGCCCGGAAGCGCTGGACCATCTCGTGCGGCTGTCCGGAGGCGACGCCCGGCGTGCGTTGACGGCATTGGAAGCCGCTGCCGGGGTAGCTTTCGGTGACTCAGCCGCCGTCGACGACCCGGCCGCCGTCGAAGGCGAAGCGCCGGACGCCGCGGTGCTGGTGGAACTCCGCCACACGGAACGGGCCTTGGACGCTGCGGCGGTGCGCTATGACCGCGCGGGGGACCAGCACTATGACGTCGCCAGCGCGTTCATCAAGTCCATCCGCGGCTCGGATGTGGATGCGGCACTGCACTATCTGGCCCGGATGCTCGAAGCCGGGGAGGACCCGCGCTTCGTGGCCCGACGGATCGTGATCTCCGCCGCCGAGGACATCGGCATGGCCGACCCCACCGCATTGCAGACCGCCGTGGCAGCGGCGCAGGCAGTGCAGTTGATCGGCATGCCTGAGGGCCGCATTGTGCTGGCCGAGGCCGTGGTGCACCTTGCAACGGCGCCTAAATCCAACGCCGCCTACATGGGCTTGAACAAAGCGGTGGCGGATGTGCGTGCAGGCTATGGCGGCGGCATTCCGATGCATTTGCGGGATGCCCACTATCCCGGTGCCAAGCAACTGGGCCACGGCACCAGCTACAAATACGCCCACGATGAGCCGCACGGGATAGCCACCCAGCAGTACCCGCCGGACGACCTCGTCGGCAAGGACTACTACCAGCCCACCAACAACGGCGCGGAGCGGGATATTGCGGCCAGGTTGGAGCGGCTCCGCAAGATCGTCCGCGGCGAGTAGCGGAGGCAGGGCGGTTCCAACGCCCGTGGTAGGATTGATCCTTGTCTGGCATGACCCGACGCCAAATCCCTTGAAGATTTCTTCAACGGTGCTGCGCGCCCGGGCCAGTAGCAAGAGGCAGCGGTTGGCCGATGCTCTCCCTGATGGAGGCCAGTATCACAGATACACCGCAGTAATTGGAAGGACACAAGTGGCTAACAACACTCGTGCTCGCCGTACCGCACGCCTTTCGCGTGCACTCGGCATTGCTCTGACCCCCAAGGCCGCCAAGTACATGGAGCGCCGCCCGTACGGCCCCGGTGAGCACGGCCGTGCCCGCAAGAAGCAGGACTCCGACTACGCCGTACGTCTGCGCGAAAAGCAGCGTCTGCGCGCCCAGTACGGCATCCGCGAAGCCCAGATGACCCGTGCCTTCGAAGAAGCACGCCGCACCAAGGGCCTGACCGGTGAAAACCTGGTCGAGCTGCTCGAAATGCGTCTGGACGCCCTCGTGCTCCGTGCAGGCTTTGCCCGCACCATCGCACAGGCACGCCAGCTCGTCGTGCACCGCCACATCATGGTTGACGGCGTCCGCGTGGACCGCCCGTCCTTCCGCGTTGGCGAAGGCCAGCTCATCCACGTTCACAGCCGCTCCGAGGTCATGGCACCGTTCCAGGTCGCCGCTGCCGGTGCACACGTCCTGAACAACGTGCCCGCATACCTGGACGTCAAGATCGACGCCCTGCAGGCACGCCTGGTTCGTCGCCCGAAGCGCTCTGAGGTCCCCGTGATCTGCGAAGAGCAGCTCGTCGTCGAATTCTACGCTCGCTAAATTCAAGCAGCACAGACAAAGAAGCCCGTGGCAACCGCCGCGGGCTTCTTTGTCTATAAGGTACCGGGCCACTATAGGTAAGGTACTGGGGGAGGCCTTGGCCAAAGCCGCGATGCGGCTGGTGCAAGGCAGCGCAACGATCCTAGGAGAAGTGTTCTATGTCTGGTGGCGACATTGCCGGCCTCATCGCAGCAGGAGTCTTCGCGCTCCTGGTTCTGCTGTTGGCTGTGCCCATTCTGAAGTTGGGCGGCGTTTTCGATGAGGTCCGCACCTCCATCCGTTCGATCAGCGACGGCGCCACGCCTTTGATGGACGAAGTGACTGCCACGGTCACTACCACCAACCAGCAGCTGAAGAAGGTCGATGGCATCGCCTCCAACGTCTCGGACGCGTCAGCCAACATCTCCGCGCTGTCCTCGCTCGTGGCCGCCACGGTTGGGTCGCCGCTGATCAAGGTGGCTGCTTTCAGCTACGGAGTCCGCTCGGCTTTCGCCGCACGCCGGACCCCTTCCTCCGGCCGTCGCAGCCGCTGAATCAAGGGGAGACCATAAACCGATGAAGAGAATTGTTTGGATGGGCATTGGCGTCGCAATCGGCGTCATCGCCTTCCGTAAGATCACCGAGGCACAGGCAAACCTGGGCCCCGAAGGTTTGAACCGTGCGGTTGGCCGGATGGCTGACGGGCTGTTCGACTTCGCCGACGCAGTGCGGTCCGGCATGCACCAGCGGGAAGAGGATCTCCGCGCAGCGCTTGGAATTGACGACGCCGTAGCAGGCGGACGGTAGCGGAGCGGTTCGCTCCCAGGCCCTCAACAGGGCAGAATGGAAAGCTGCGGAACGGCACCAGCCGGTACCGCGCACATCGTGTGCAGTGAATTGAGAAGGGTAAGTAATCAGCTAATGAAGTCGCAGGAGATCACCAAGCGCTGGGTGGACTTTTTTGTCAGCAAGGGCCACACCGCCGTTCCCTCCGCGTCGCTCGTTTCCAGCGACCCGTCACTTCTCTTCACTGTGGCCGGAATGGTGCCGTTCATTCCCTACCTGACCGCCCGCGAAGAGCCGCCCTACAGCCGTGCCACGAGCGTCCAGAAGTGCATCCGCACCGGTGACATCGAGGAGGTAGGCAAGACTGCCCGCCACGGAACGTTCTTCCAGATGTGCGGCAACTTCTCCTTTGGTGATTACTTCAAGGAAGATGCCATCAAGTTCGCCTTCGAACTGCTCACCACCAGCGTGGACGACGGCGGTTACGGACTGCCTGCCGAGCGCCTCTGGGTGACGGTCTACGAAGAGGACGACGAAGCCAAGGAACTGTGGCTCAAGAACACCGGCATCCCGGCTGAGCGTATCCAGCGCATGGGCAAGGCTGACAACTACTGGTCCACCGGGCAGCCCGGCCCCGCCGGCCCATGCTCGGAAATCTACTACGACCGCGGCCCGGCGTACGGCATCGAAGGCGGCCCGCTGGCCGACGAAACCCGGTACATCGAAATCTGGAACCTTGTGTTCATGCAGTACCAGATCGAAAACGTCCGTTCAAAGGTGGACTTCGATATCGTCGGCGAGCTGCCGAAGAAGAACATCGACACCGGCCTGGGCATGGAGCGCCTGGCGATGATCCTCCAGGGCGTCGAGAACATGTACGAGACCGACCAGGTCCGCCCGGTCATCGACAAAGCTGCCGAACTGTCCGGCCGCGAGTACACTTCGGCCGAGTCGCCGGAGGACCCGCACCACACCGATGACGTCCGCATGCGCGTCGTCGCGGACCACATCCGCTCCGCCCTGATGCTCATTGCCGATGGTGTGGCGCCGTCCAACGAAGGCCGTGGCTACGTGCTGCGCCGCCTCATCCGCCGGGCTGTGCGCGCCATGCGCCTCCTCGGTGTCGAGAAGGCATGCCTTCCGGACCTTCTTCCCGCCTCCCGCGACGCCATGAAGGGCGTTTACCCGGTGGTGGAAACCGACTTCGCGCGCATCAGCCGTATTGCTTACGCCGAGGAGAAGGCCTTCCTCCGCACCATTGCTTCGGGAACGGCCCGCCTGGAAGACGCTGTGGCCGAATCGAAAGCTGCAGGAGTTCCGTTGTCCGGCGCCGATGCCTTCGCGCTGCACGACACCTACGGCTTCCCGATCGACCTGACCCTGGAAATGGCCGAAGAAGCCGGCCTCAAGGTTGATGAGGCAGGCTTCCGTGCGCTCATGCTTGAACAGCGCCAGCGCGCACAGGCTGATGCCAAGGGCAAGAAGGGCGGCCACGCCGACCTCAGCGCCTACCAGGAGCTTCTCGGCAAGGGTGAGACCGTCTTTACGGGCTACGACGAACTTGAGGGCGAAGCAAAGGTCCGGGGCATCGTCAGCGCAGGCCGTGCTGTCGCACATGCCTCCACGGGTGACGAAATTGAGCTTGTCCTCAACGAAACCCCGTTCTACGCCGAAGCAGGCGGCCAGTCAGCAGACACCGGCCTCATCACCGGTGACGGCTTCGTGGTGGAGGTCCTTGACGTCCAGCGTCCCATCAAGGGCCTGAGCGTCCACAAGGCCATCGTCCGCGAGGGTGAGATTGCCTCCGACGCACTGGTGCGGGCCGCCGTCGACCGTGAACGCCGCCACGCCGCAGAGCAGGCCCACACCGGAACGCATATTGTCCATGCCGCCCTCCACCAGATCCTTGGGCCCGAAGCTACTCAGCGAGGCTCCTACAACAAGGCCGGCTACCTGCGCTTCGACTTCGCCTGGGGTGAGGGCCTCAGCCCCGCCACGCGTTCCGAGATTGAAGAAGTCTCCAACATCGCCATCCGGAACAACTATCGCGTTGACACCAAGGTGATGGGCCTGGCAGAGGCCAAGGCGCTGGGCGCCATGGCCCTCTTCGGCGAGAACTACGGCAGCGAGGTACGGGTCGTCGAGATCGACGGCGCCTGGTCACGTGAGTTGTGCGGTGGCACCCACGTATCCAACACCTCCCTCATCGGCAGCCTCTCGTTGCTGGGCGAGCAGTCCGTTGGTTCGGGAAACCGGCGCGTCGAGGCCTTCGTGGGCCTGGACGCGTTCCGTCACCTTGCCGCGGAGCGCGCACTGGTGACTGAACTGACCGAGCTTTTGAAGGTCCCGTCCGGCCAGCTTGCCGATCGCATCTCGAGCACGCTGAACAAGCTCAAGGCCACGGAGAAGGAACTCGACCGCCTCCGCAAGGAACAGCTCACGGCAGCGGCCGCCAACCTCGTCGGAACGGCAAAGGACGCAGCCGGCGTGCGCGTAGTTGCCCACGACGCCGGCCAGGTGGGCGGCGCAGATGACCTGCGGAACCTTGCCCTGGACCTGCGCAGCCGTCTCGGTTCGGACGCCGCCGCAGTGGCCGTTGCCGGGGTCAGCAACGATCGCCCGGTCATCCTCATCGCCACCAACGAAGCCGCCCGCGAGGCCGGAGTGAAGGCCGGTGCGCTGGTCCGCCTGGCTGCAGGCATCCTCGGTGGCGGTGGTGGCGGCAAGGACGACGTCGCCCAAGGCGGTGGCACCGACGCTGCGAAGGTCTCTGAGGCCCTCACAGCGGTGGTGGACGCGATTGCCAAGCGCTGACGGTGTCCGCCCGTACTAACGATGACGTCTACCCCCGGGGTATCAAGCTGGGGGTAGACGTCGGTACCGTCAGGGTCGGCCTTGCCCAGTGCGATCCTGACGGCATTCTCGCCACGCCGTTCAAGACGGTAGGGCGCGATGCCAAAAAGAACTCCGATGTCCGTTTGGTGGTCAAACACGCCGCTGAGCTGCCTGCGGTGCAAATATTTGTCGGCCTTCCCCGCACCATGAAGGGGGAGGAGCGGGGCTCCGCGGCCATGGCTGCCGAGTACGCATTGCTCCTTGTGGAAGAGCTGGCCCGCGCCGGTCTGGACATTCCCGTGAACCTCGTCGATGAGCGGCTTTCCACTGTTACGGCACACCGCAACCTGCACGAAGCTGGCATGAGCAGCAGGAATCACCGTAAAGTGGTTGATCAGGTTGCTGCTGCTGGAATACTCCAGCACGCGATCGACATGCAAAAAGCCAGAGGAACGGACATCGGCCGCCGAGTGCAGGCACCGGCGGAGTCCGAAAAGCCCAGCAGTGCCCCAACGCTGCAGGCTGCCTCAGGCAGTGAACCCGATACTTCAACGAGGGGACTGCAACTGTGAGCCCGGTCAACAACGACCCCTCCAGCGGTACCGCCGGCGGCGGCATGCCGCTGACCCGCAAAGAGCTGCGGGCGCGGGAACGATTCCTCGCCACGCAGAACCACAACGTCGTACCCGTTCCCGAAGCGACCCCCGGCGAAGATTCCTTGTCGGTCGAAACAGAGGCGGAACTTCCACGTCCCGTTCCTGCTGTTCCAGCTCCACGCGTCCCCGAAGCGCCGCCGGCATCTGCAGCCCCGCCTGCCGCCAACCCTCCGGCTCCAGCCGCCCCGCCGGTACCCGCCCAGAAGCCGGTAGCCGAGCTTCAGAATGAGCGCGGGAATGTCGAGCATGATGACGTGGTGCACGCGCCGGTCACCCCCGAAGCAGCCCCTGCGCCCCAAGAACACGCACCGGACCACGAGCCTGCGCCGGACCACGAGCCTGCGCCGGACCATGAGCCTGGGTCGATCGACCATGACGGGTTCGACCACCCCCATGCCGGGCATGGTGAAGGGGAACTGGTCCACGCTGAGCATTCCGCGTCACCCCTCGAAGCCCATGAGTACGCCGAGCATGACGCGCACTACGGCGTAGCAGCCCATGATGGCTTTCACGACGGGCTTCACCCGGATGAGCTCCATCACGATGAACTCCATCACGACGAGCTCCACCACGATGAACTCCACCACGACGATCATCCCCACGAACTGTTGGCGCCTGCAGTGACCACAGCGGCGGCCAAAGCCGCCGCGAAGAAGGCGCGCCGCCGTCGTCGTGTCCTTGCCCTCCTCCTGACGCTGGGAGTGTTCGTCGCTGCCATCGCCGTTGGCGCGCAGTTCCTGAAGCCGTTGCTGGGAATGGACAAGGTTACCGACTACCCGGGACCCGGCACGGGTTCCGTCGTCGTCACGGTGCCCCAAGGCTCTGGACCCAAAGCTGTAGCCAACGACCTCGTGCAGAAACATGTTGTGGCGGACGCCGATTCGTTCGTCAAGGAGTTCGCGAGCCAGGGCGGCGAGTTGTCGCCCGGTGACTTTACGTTCCGGACCGAGATGAAGAACTCGGACGCCGTTGCGGTCCTGGTGAACAAGGACACGTCCAAGGTCATGTACTTCGCGTTGAGCGCTGGATTGCGTATCACCGAGTCCCTGGAAGCCATTTCCAAGGGCTCAGGCATTCCGATGGAGCAGCTCAACGCCCTCAACCAGGCTCCTGGACAGTTCGGCGTTCCGGCCAAGGCCAAGAACCTCGAAGGCTTCCTGGCACCGGGGGAGTATCGCTTTGAACTCGGCACTTCCGCCAAGGACATCATCCAAAAGCTTGTCACCACCACCTTGGATGAACTCAAAGCCCAGGGAATCACCGATCCCGCCAAGCAGTACGACACCGTGACCATCGCCAGCATCGTGCAGGCGGAGGGCGGACAGGCGGACTACGGAAACGTCGCGGGCGCCATCTACAACAGGCTCAAGCCCAACAACGTCGAAACCAGCGGGCTCATCCAATCCGACGCCACGGTAACCTACGGGCTGGGCAGGAAGTCCTTCCATGTCACGGAAGAAGAAAAGGCTGACAAGTCCAACCCGTACAACACGTACGCAAATGTGGGTCTGCCGGTGGGTCCCATCGGTTCTCCGGGCAAGACCGCGATCGATGCCGCGGCCAAGCCGACGCCCAACGACTACATGTACTGGGTAACGATCAACCTGGATACCAAGGAGACCAAGTTCTCCAAGACGCTGGCTGAGCACAACACCTATGTTGAGCAATACAACGCATGGTGCCAGGCCAACGCGGGACGGTGTGTGTGAGTCGTCGGGCTGCGGTCCTTGGCCATCCGATCTCCCACTCGAAGTCTCCGGCGCTGCATACTGCTGCCTACGCCAAGCTGGGTGTGGACATCGGGTACTCTGCCATCGATGTCACCGTTGCCGGCCTTCCGGCCTTCATGGAATCGCTCCGTGCAGAAGACTCCTGGTGTGGCCTGTCCGTAACCATGCCGCTGAAGTCGGCCATGGTCCGTGAAGTCGATGAGGTCCGGGGCGCCGGCGCCCTGTTGGGCGTCATCAACACAGTCGTTTTCGAGTACGACGGCGGCGCGGTGCGTCGGGCGGGATACAACACCGACGTTGCGGGCATTGTGGAGTCGGTCAGGTATGCCGGCGTTGCCACCACCCCGCACGCCGCCATCCTCGGTGGTGGCGGTACTTCCGCTGCTGCGGTCGCCGCCGTCCATGAACTTGGCGCGGACCACGTGGACGTCTTCGTCCGCGACGCCGGTCGTGCCGGTGACGCCGAAGCCGCCGCGGCCGCCGTCGGGATCTCCCTCTCCGTCAGGCCGCTGACGGAGGCCGCCACGGCTGTAGCGGGCACGGACCTGGTGATATCGACCTTCCCGCCCCGCGCCGCTGACGATTTGGCAGAGGAACTGGCGGCACTGCCGGGAACCGGGGCCGGTGTCCTGCTGGATGTCGCCTACGATCCTTGGCCAAGCCGCATTGCGGAAACCTGGCGCGGCCACGGGGGAGCGGTAGTCCCGGGGCTGGAGATGCTGATGTACCAGGCGGCAGAGCAGATACGGCTCTTCAGCGGCTGTGACGTTGATACCGCCGTCATAGATGTGATGTGCGACTCAGTCGGGCTTCCCCGGCGGGTGTTCTAGAGGCCCTACATGGCAGGATTGGTTATATGTTGCGTTGGTTGACTGCCGGTGAATCCCACGGTCCGGCTCTGATCGGAATTGTTGAAGGCGTGCCTGCCGGTGTTGAACTCACCAGCGGGCAAATTCGTGACGCGCTGGCGCGTCGCCGCCTCGGCTACGGACGTGGCGCCCGCATGAAGTTTGAACAGGACGAGGTCACCATCATGGGTGGCGTCCGGCACGGGCTCACCCAGGGTGGGCCGGTAGCCATCCAGGTTGGAAACACCGAATGGCCCAAGTGGGAGCAGATCATGTCTGCCGATCCGGTGGACCCGGAGGTCCTCGCCGACCAGGCCCGTAACGCCCCTTTGACCCGTCCCCGCCCCGGGCACGCGGACTTCACGGGTATGCAGAAGTACGGCTTCGACGAAGCCCGTCCGGTGCTTGAACGCGCCAGTGCACGGGAGACTGCCACCCGCGTTGCCCTCGGCACCGTCGCTGCGCAGTTCCTGAAGCAGCTGGGCGTGGAACTGGTGAGCCACACTGTGTCCATTGCCAGCGTCACCGTTCCTGAAGGCAAGCCGTTGCCCGGACCCCGGGACGTGCTGGCCCTCGACGCCGACCCCCTTCGTTGTTTTGACCGCGAGACATCCAACGCGATGGTCGCCGAGGTGGATGCAGCCCACAAGGAAGGCGAAACCCTCGGTGGCGTGGTTGAAGTACTTGCGTACGGCCTGCCGCCCGGACTGGGCAGCTACGTCCACTGGGACCGCCGTCTTGACTCGCGGCTTGCTGCTGCGCTTATGGGCATCCAGGCCATCAAGGGCGTTGAAGTCGGCGACGGGTTCCTTACGGCTGCCCGCCGCGGCTCGGCAGCCCACGATGAAATCGTCAAGGACGACGACGGCCGGATTGTCCGCCAGACCAACCGTGCCGGTGGCATCGAAGGCGGCATGAGTATCGGGGAAGTGCTGCGTGTTCGTGCAGCCATGAAACCGATCGCTACTGTTCCGCGCGCACTGCGCACCATTGACGTGAGCACGGGCGAGCCTGCCAAGGCGCACCACCAGCGTTCCGATGTTTGTGCTGTTCCCGCCGCCGGTGTCGTTGCCGAAGCCATGGTTGCCCTGGTTCTCGCGGAGGCTGTTGCCGAGAAGTTCGGTGGCGATTCCGTGGCGGAGACCCAGCGGAACCTGCAAAGCTATCTTGACAGCATTCCGGCCACCTTGGACTCGGTCGGCCGGTAGTGGTCCGCTTTGTCCTGGATGGCTGCTCCGCCCGTTCCGTTGTTTTGGTGGGGCCCATGGCTGTTGGCAAGTCGGCCATAGGCCAGCAGTTGGCCCAGCAGCTTGGTCTTCCGTTCGTGGACACCGACGCAGTGGTGGTTGCTGCCCATGGGAGCATTGCGGACATCTTCGCAGGACGCGGCGAGCACGCCTTCCGGGAAATCGAAGCCAGGGCAGTGGCGAAATCGATCGAGTCCGCCAAAGCACAGCCAGCGATCATTTCCCTGGGCGGCGGAGCAGTCCTTGATTCCGGAACCCAGCAACTGCTGGGGGAGTGCACCGTGGTTTACCTGGAATGCGACGCGGAAACCGTGGCGGACCGGATCGCGCGAAACACGGGAAGGCCCTTGCTGCAGGGGGACGCAATGGCCCGGTGGGAAGCACTCTTTGCCACCAGGCGTCCCGTCTACGAACGGCTCGCAGACATCGTCATGGATGTGCGTTCAGGATCCGTGGCGGAAATCGGCCTCCATTTGGAGGAACGGCTGCGCCAGCATGCAGCCTTGAAAGAGGAAGTTGAAAAGTGAGCAACGGAGCAACTGTCATCAAGGTGACCGGCCAGTCAGTCAACGAAAACTACGACGTCGTGGTGGGCCGTGGCCTGTTGCAGACCCTTCCCGAAAAACTCGGTGAACGCGTCCGACGGGTCCTGGTCATCCACCCGCGGGCCCTTCGGCTGACGGGCGACACCGTTCGCGACGAGCTGGAGAGCGCCGGATTCACCGCGCTTACGGCCGAAATCCCGGACGCGGAGGAAGGCAAGCACATCCAGGTTGCCGCGTTCTGCTGGCAAGTGCTGGGCCAGAATGACTTCACCCGTTCGGACGCCATTGTGGCTGTCGGCGGCGGCGCTGTCACCGATCTCGCGGGCTTCGTGGCAGCCACCTGGCTGCGCGGTGTCAAGGTCATCCACATGCCCACGAGCCTCCTGGGAATGGTGGACGCCTCGGTTGGAGGCAAGACGGGCATCAACACCGCCGAGGGCAAGAACCTCGTGGGGTCATTCCACCCGCCGGCTGCCGTCCTGGCCGATCTGGATACTCTTCAGACTTTGCCGAAGAACGAGCTCATCTCCGGCATGGCGGAAGTCATCAAATGCGGATTCATCGCCGATCCCGCGATCCTCGAACTGATCGAGAAGAACACGGACGCCGTGATGGATCCCGGTTCCGATGTCGTCCACGAACTCATTGAACGCGCCATCGCTGTCAAGGCCAATGTCGTATCCCAGGACCTCAAGGAATCCGGCCTGCGCGAAATCCTGAACTACGGCCACACCCTTGGCCATGCCATCGAACTGGTGGAGCGGTATTCCTGGCGCCACGGTGCTGCCGTTGCCGTGGGCATGATGTTCGCTGCCGAGTTGTCCCGAAGTGTCGGCCGTCTGTCGGATGCCGATGCCGACCGGCACCGCACCATCCTCGAAAGCCTTGGCCTGCCCATTACCTACCGAAGGGACCGCTGGCAGGGTTTGCTGGACGGTATGCGCCGGGATAAAAAGTCCCGTGGTGACCTCCTCCGCTTTGTCGTCCTCGACGGAGTGGCCAAGCCCGGCATCCTGGATGTCCCCGATACTTCCCTTCTCTTTGCTGCCTATCAGGAGATCGCATCATGACGATTGCCTTGCGCGAAGGGGTCAGTGACTGGCCAACAGCCGGGTTCCCCGGTGTCCGGATGAACCCGGACACACTCCTGCCCGTGGTGGTCAATGAGGAAGTCATGGAGACTGCTCTCGCGGCTTCGGATGATCCCGCGGACCGGATCATGGCCCTCCTGCTTGAAAACCAGCCAAAAGAGGCAGCTGAACTTCTGGCAGAGGCCCGCTATAAGGATCCTGAGTCCTTCCGGCTCAGGATCTTTGAGGCCGAAGTCCACCGTGCCACCAACCGCCATGACCGTGCCGTCCAACTGTTCCGCCACCTGCTGCACGAGGTCCAGGGAACGTCCAAGGAAGCAGTAGTACGCCAGTATCTTGGCCGCGCCTACTTCGTGGGCGGCAACGCGTTGGCCGCAGCCGAGGAGTTCTCCAGGGCACTTGACCTGAGGGTGGCCATGGCCGCCGATGCGGCACTGATCTACTCGTCCGCTGTGGCCCTGCAACGGGCCCGGGATGTCCTGGAAGTTGCTTCCTGAGAGCTGCCTGTAACGCTGCCCGCAAGGTCATGCCGCATTTGCCGGTAGAATGGTTTTTGGATTTTTGATAAATACGCGCTGGCGCGCCGAAAGGCACGCCTGCTTGGCATAGATAGCTGGCAGCTAGAACCAGTGCGATTAACCAGAGGATACGAGTGGCAACCACAAACGACATCAAGAACGGGACCGTACTGAAGCTCGAGGGCCAACTCTGGAACATCATCGAGTTCCAGCACGTCAAGCCGGGCAAGGGCGGTGCCTTTGTCCGCACCAAAATGCGCAACGTCATGTCCGGCAAGGTGGTCGACAAGACCTTCAACGCCGGCCTGAAGATCGAAACCGCAACGGTTGACCGCCGCGACTACCAGTACCTGTACCAGGATGGCGAAGACTTCGTCTTCATGGACACCCAGGACTACGACCAGATCACCGTTTCCGGTGCAACAGTCGGCGACGCCACCAACTTCATGCTCGAGAACCAGATGGTGAACATCGCCATCCACGAAGGCACTCCGCTGTACATCGAGCTGCCCCCGAGTGTCGTTCTCGAAATCACCTACACCGAGCCCGGCCTGCAGGGCGACCGCTCCTCCGCCGGAACCAAGCCGGCTACGGTGGAAACCGGCTACGAGATCCAGGTGCCGCTGTTCGTTGAGCAGGGAACCAAGGTCAAGGTCGACACCCGCGATGGCAGCTACCTGGGCCGGGTCAACGACTAGTGAGCGCACGCGGTAAAGCCCGTAGCAGGGCCTTGGAAGTACTTTTCGAAGCGGAGCAGCGCTCAGTTTCGGCTTTCGATGCAATGACAGCGCGTCGGGAGAAGACAGACCTCGTCATCAACCCCTACACGGTGGAAATAGTGGAGGGTGTTGTCTCCATGCAGGCAACCATTGATGAGTTCCTGGAGACCTACGCACAAGGCTGGACCTTGGAGCGCATGCCCTCCGTTGACCGCATCATTCTTCGTATCGGTGCGTGGGAACTTCTCTACAATGATGAAGTTCCGGACGGAGTGGCCGTAAGCGAAGCCGTGGCCCTCGCCAAGACGATGTCCACTGATGAGTCCCCGGCCTTCATCAATGGCTTGCTGGGCCGTCTGCAGAAGCTCAAGCCGTCGCTGCTGGCCTAGCCGGTAGGACAGTATTCGAAAATGGACCCTCCTCCCCGGAAAACCGGAGAGGAGGGTCCATTTTTTCGGGCAAGTACCGGAACTGCCCCGGGACCTACTGGAGGACAGCGGCCCTCAGTGCGGGGATGAGCCGGAGGTGTTCGATTTCGTCGTGTTGGTGCACGGGGACGTCGCGGCCACTGAGTATCCGTTGGCGTGTGAAAGCCAACGCGGTTGCCCCCTTGATGAATGCCCTCATCTGCCCGCCCCGGCCCCTCGATGCAGCCCAGCGAAGTGCCTGGCGCCTGCCCCGGGAGGTAGCCAGCATCTCCACCTCTGCCGGCGTGAACCAGCCGGCGCGGGCGTATTCCAGAAGCCGTTGACGGGTCAGCTTTCCCTCGGCGACGCGAAGCAGGATCACGCCGACGACGGCAACCAGGAAGATTGGTACCTGCACTGCGAAGTACTCCACCAGGAAGTTCTGCCCCATGCTGTTCCAGCGGTTGTGCAGGAACATTGCCGGCAGCAGGCCGATGAAGAAGGCCAGGACCGCATATCCTGAGTGCCATTTCCTGGCAGCGAATCCCATGATCAAACCGGTCGTGCCCGTGAATACTGCGTGGGCAAAGGGAGACATGACGCCACGAAGGATGAAAATGCGTACCAAATCGGTCCCGGGATCAGTGGAAGAGGCGATTTCACGCCCGAAGTAGAGGATGTTCTCAGTGAAAGCGAACCCCGCCGCAATGGTGAACGCGAACACCACGCCATCCACGGGACCGTCGAAGTACTTGCGGGCTGCCAGGATCAGGACCAGAAGTCCCAGTGACTTCGTGAATTCCTCCACGATCGGGGCCTGGACCGTCGCCATGAAATAGGCGAAGGCCTCTTCGCTCCCGGTGGGAGCGGCAAGCGCGAAAAGCGGTTGGATCAACAGCGTACCGGCTATGGAAACGGCCGCACCCCACGTAAAGGCGAACCAGAGCAGCCGCGGCGGTTCGGGCTCCCACCGGTCTATGACGCGCACCGTCAACAGGACGATGGACAGTGGGATCAATGAGACCAGGAAGCCGACGATGAACCCTGCGATCCCCGTATTTCCCAAGAGGAACGGCACCACCAACAGAAGACTACCCAGGACCAGGACGGTGCCGACGATCAGCAAGGGAAGGGTGCCCCAGCTCCGGCGTGCAGGCCGTGCCGGTGGCGTGGCCCAGTTTTGCTGTGGCAGGGACGCCGGGTTTCCCGGGGCTGCCTGGTAGTTTCGCGGCTGAACGCGACCGATCCACGTGGGGTTGGCACCTGGCTCCAGGTAAGGCCTTGGATAAGGATGTCCGCCGTGCTGACCGGGCTGGTTCATGCTCATGGGAAAGAGCCTATTCCACGCTCGGAAATGTGAGCTTAAACTCACCCACCTGCCAAGGACCCGCGCGGTCGTCCCATGGCCGCTGTGATACTTTTGGAGAGCAAATATTCCTTTTTTAATTCCGTCCCGTGAGGCGGGGAAAGGGGAGACGAGCGATGACTGAAGTCACTTCTGCGCACGTGCCGTCGCGGGTTGTCCTCAACCAGGCGGATATCGATCGTGCGCTTACTCGTATCGCCCACGAGATCCTCGAAGCCAACAAAGGCTCGCAGGACCTGGTTCTGTTGGGCATTCCCAGCCGCGGTTATCCGCTGGCCGTGCGGCTCGCCAATAAGATCGCCGCAGCCGACCCCACGGTTAACGCCGGGGCCATTGTCGGCCAGCTGGACGTCACCATGTTCCGTGACGACCTCTCCCACCAGCCCACCCGGCCTCCGCACCACACCCGGCTTCCGCTGTCCGGCATCGACAACAAGGTTGTTGTGCTCATTGACGACGTCCTCTACTCGGGACGCACCATCCGTGCAGCCCTGGACGCCCTTGTCGATCTCGGCCGTCCACGCATCGTCCGCCTTGCGGTCCTGGTGGACAGGGGCCACCGCGAACTTCCCATCCGCGCCGACCACGTGGGTAAGAACCTGCCGACCTCCTCTGCGGAAAAAGTCCGGGTACACCTCGAGGAAACTGATTCCGTAGATGGCACACCCGTCAACGAGGTAGTAATCGAGGCGGGCAAGTGAAGCACCTTCTTTCCACGGAAAACCTGGTCGCATCCGACGCCATCCGCATCCTGGACACCGCGGAAGAGATGTCCGCAGTGGGGGACCGCGAGGTCAAGAAGCTCCCCGCGCTCCGGGGCCGCACCGTAGTGAACCTATTCTTCGAGGACTCCACGCGAACCCGGATCTCCTTTGAAGCGGCGGCCAAGCGCTTGTCCGCCGATGTCATCAACTTCGCAGCCAAGGGATCCTCCGTATCCAAGGGCGAGTCCCTCAAGGACACCGCGCAGACCCTCGCGGCCATGGGCGCGGACGCCGTCGTCATCCGCCACTGGGCTTCGGGCGCGCCGCACCGCCTGGCCGCTACGGACTGGATCGATGCCGCGGTAATCAACGCCGGCGACGGTACTCACGAGCACCCGACGCAGGCACTTTTGGACGCCTTCACCATGCGCAGGCACTGGTCGAAGCTCAACGGAGTCGCATCGACGGGAGCGGACCTGGCAGGCATGCGGGTCGCCATTGCGGGGGACGTGCTGCACTCGCGCGTGGCCCGCTCCAACGTCTGGCTGCTGAAGACCCTGGGTGCCGAGGTCACCTTGGTTGCGCCACCCACCCTGCTGCCCATCGGCGTCGAGCACTGGCCCTGCAAGGTCAGCTACAACCTGGACGAAACGCTCGAGTCCGGTATTGACGCCATGATGATGCTGCGCGTCCAGGGTGAGCGGATGAACGCCTCGTTCTTCCCGTCCACCCGTGAATATTCGCGCCGCTGGGGCTTCGACGACGCCCGCCTCCGCGCTTTGGATGACCTGGGCATGAAGGACACCATCATCATGCACCCCGGCCCCATGAACCGTGGCCTGGAGATTTCATCCGCCGCCGCCGACTCGCCCCGTTCCACTGTGCTTGCGCAGGTACGAAACGGCGTTTCGGTCCGCATGGCGGCCCTGTACCTGCTGCTGTCCGGGGATACCCGCGAAGCAGCCCCACTGAACATTGTCACACCGGCTTTCGCAAGCCCGTCCAGCAAGGAGAGCAACTGATGGCCGAGAACACTTACTTGATCCGCGGGGCCGCCGTCCTCGGTGGCGAGGCCCAGGACCTGCTGATCCGCGACGGCGTAATTGCCGCCCGGGGTGCGGACCTTTCCGATGAGGGCGCCACCGTGATCGACGGCAAGGGCCTGGTGGCCCTGCCGGGCATGGTGGACGTCCACACGCACCTGCGTGAACCCGGTCGCGAGGACGCCGAAACAGTGGAGACCGGCACCCGGGCTGCTGCCCTCGGTGGCTTTACGGCCGTCCACGCCATGGCCAACAGCAACCCCGTGGCTGACACCGCCGGTGTCGTCGAGCAGGTCCACAGCCTGGGCCGTGCGTCCGGCTGGGTCGATGTGCGTCCCGTCGGCGCAGTCACCGTGGGTTTGGCCGGCGAGCAGCTCGCCGAGCTTGGCGCCATGGCCGACTCCCGCGCGCAGGTGCGGATGTTCTCCGACGACGGCATCTGCGTTCACGACCCGGTACTCATGCGCCGCGCACTTGAGTACGTCAAAGCGTTCGACGGCGTCGTGGCCCAGCACGCGCAGGAACCCCGCCTTACCGCCGGGGCACAGATGAACGAGGGCACAGTCTCCGCAGTCCTGGGACTGACCGGCTGGCCTGCCGTTGCCGAGGAAAGCATCATTGCCCGTGACGTCCTGCTTACCCAGCACGTCGGGTCCCGGCTGCATGTGTGCCACGTTTCCACTGCCGGGTCTGTTGAGATCGTGCGCTGGGCGAAGACCCGTGGCATCAACGTCACCGCCGAAGTGACCCCGCACCACTTGCTCCTGACGGACGAATTGGTCCGCAGCTACGACCCGGTCTACAAGGTCAACCCGCCGCTGCGCACGGACGCCGATGTGCAGGCCCTGCGTGAAGGACTGGCCGACGGCACCATCGACGTCGTCGGAACCGACCACGCCCCGCACCCCAGCGAGCACAAGGAGTGCGAGTGGGCGCAGGCGGCCATGGGCATGACGGGCCTTGAAACCGCGCTCTCGGTGGTTCAGGAAACCATGATCGAAACCGGCCTCATGACCTGGGCCGACTTCGCCAGGGTCACCTCGTTCACCCCCGCCGTCATCGGCCGCGTGGCCGACCAAGGCCGTCCGCTGGAAGTTGGCGAGCCGGCCAACGTCATCCTGGTGGACCCGGCTGCGCGTTGGACGGTCGACCCCCATAAGATGGCAACCATGGGCCGCAATTCACCGTTCAAGGGCAAAGAGCTGCCCGGATCCGTGGTGGCTACCTTCTTCAAGGGCCACCCCACGGTCCTCGACGGCCGGCTCAACACGCCCTACCAGCACCCGGCAGTCAGCAACTGATGAGCAACCAGACATTGACTGTGCTCACCACGGTGCCGCTGATCGTTGCCGTACTGGTGATGATCTGGCTCGGGTGGCGGAACCGGCTGAGGCGACAAGCCGACGTCGAACGTCTGCCTGCGGTGCCGGAACAGCTGACGCCCGCGAGCGTCGTCGCTGATGGCCAGTACGTGACCACCACGACGGCGGGCGACTGGCTCGACCGCATAGCGGCCCAGGGCCTGGGCATCCGGACCAACGCGGAACTGAGCATCCACGCCGAAGGCGTGTTGTTCGACCGCTCCGGTGCCGCCCCCGTCTTCATCCCGCGGCGGTCCCTCGTGGACAGCCGCGAAGCCAACGGCATGGCCGGGAAGTTCGTCGAAAAAGACGGCCTCCTTGTCATCAGCTGGAGGCTTGGCGCCCGGGAACTCGATACCGGATTCCGGTCCCGGCACTCAGCCGACAAGAAGCTCCTCCTTGAAGCCCTCCAGGAATTGATCTCCGCAGCCCCTCAGGCAGATGCCGATAGTGGAAAGTAATAAAGTGACGGAAAGTAACACAGCCACCAAAACCACCCCCTCCGCAGCAGTACTGGTGCTCGAAGACGGCCGCATGTTCCGCGGCCGCAGCTACGGCGCCCAGGGAACCGCACTGGGAGAGGCCGTCTTCGCCACCGGCATGACCGGCTACCAGGAGACCATCACCGACCCCTCGTACGCCCGCCAGTTGGTCGTCCAGACTGCGCCGCACATCGGCAACACCGGGGTTAACAGCGAAGACGCTGAATCCCGCCGCATCTGGGTGGCCGGGTACATTGTCCGTGATGCCGCGCGCCGGCCTTCCAACTGGCGCTCGGAGCGAAGCCTGGACGAGGAACTCGTCGAACAGGGCATCGTGGGCATCCAGGGCGTGGACACCCGTGCCATCACGCGCCACCTCCGCGAGCACAAGACCATGCGGGCCGGTATCTTCTCCGGCGAGGCCGCCCGGGCCACCGACAAGGAATTGTTGGACGCCGTCCTGGCCAGCGCGCCCATGGAGGGCGCAGCCCTTGCCGAGGAAGTCTCCATCGACGAGGCCTACGTGGTCGAACCCAAGGACCACGGCTGGGAAGGCGAACCCCGCTTCTCCATCGCCGCTGTGGACCTCGGCATCAAGGCAATGACTCCCGTGCGTTTCGCCGAGCGCGGCGTGCGCGTGCACGTCCTGCCTGCCACGTCCACGCTTGAGGACGTGAACGCGGTCAAGCCCGATGGCTTCTTCATGTCCAACGGCCCCGGCGACCCCGCCACTGCCGACCACCAGGTTTCCCTGCTGCGTTCGGTGCTGGACGAGAAGCTGCCGTACTTCGGAATCTGCTTCGGCAACCAGATCCTGGGCCGCGCCCTGGGCTTTGGCACGTACAAGCTCCGCTATGGCCACCGCGGCATCAACCAGCCCGTGATGGACCGCCGTACAGGGAAGGTGGAAATCACCTCCCAGAACCACGGCTTCGCAGTGGACGCGCCGCTGAACGGATCCACGGTGGCGCCGGAGGAGCGTTACGGCCGTGTGGAGGTCAGCCACGTCTCGCTGAACGACGACGTCGTCGAAGGCCTTGCCTGCCTCGACATCCCGGCCTTCTCGGTCCAGTACCACCCGGAGGCTGCCGCCGGCCCGCACGACGCCGCGTACCTCTTCGACCGCTTCATCGACCTCATGGCCGATACCAAAGCCGCCGCTCCCGCAAAGAACAACGACTCCAAGACTGAGGACAAGAAGTAATGCCCAAGCGTACAGATCTCAAGAGCGTCCTTGTCATCGGTTCCGGTCCCATCGTCATTGGCCAGGCGGCCGAGTTCGACTACTCCGGCACCCAGGCCCTCCGGGTCCTGAAGGAGGAGGGCCTCCGGGTCATCCTGGTCAACTCGAACCCGGCCACCATCATGACGGACCCCGAGTTCGCCGATGCCACCTACGTTGAACCCATCACCCCTGAGGTGGTGGAGAAGATCATCGCCAAGGAGCGCCCGGACGCCATCCTGCCCACCCTTGGTGGCCAGACGGCCCTGAACACGGCCATCGCCCTGGATAAGAACGGGGTACTGGAGAAGTACAACGTCGAACTCATCGGTGCCAACATCGCCGCCATCGAACTCGGCGAGGACCGCGAGAAGTTCAAGGGCGTCGTGGAGCGTTGCGGCGCCGAGTCGGCACGCAGCCACATCATCCACACCATGGATGAAGCCTTCAAGGCAGCCGAAGACCTGGGCTACCCCATGGTGGTCCGGCCGTCCTTCACCATGGGCGGGCTGGGTTCCGGCCTCGCGTACAACGAGGACGACCTCCGCCGCATCGTCGGCCAGGGCCTCCAGTACAGCCCCACCACCGAGGTCCTGCTTGAGGAGAGCATCCTTGGCTGGAAAGAATACGAACTCGAGATGATGCGCGACAAGAACGACAACGTCGTTGTCGTCTGTTCCATCGAGAACTTCGACCCCGTCGGTGTGCACACCGGCGACTCCATCACGGTTGCTCCTGCCCTGACCCTGACGGACCGCGAGTACCAGAAGCTGCGCGACGTCTCCATCGCGGTTATCCGCGAAGTCGGCGTCGACACCGGTGGCTGCAACATCCAGTTCGCCATCGACCCCGCCACGGGCCGTGTGGTGGTCATCGAAATGAACCCGCGCGTTTCCCGCTCTTCGGCGCTGGCCTCGAAGGCAACCGGTTTTGCCATCGCCAAGATCGCCACGAAGCTCTCCCTGGGATACACCCTGGACGAGATTCCGAACGACATCACCCAGAAGACCCCGGCTTCCTTCGAGCCGACCCTTGACTACGTGGTTGTCAAGGTTCCGCGCTTCGCTTTCGAGAAGTTCCCGGCAGCAGACAACACGCTGACCACCACCATGAAGTCGGTGGGCGAAGCGATGGCCATGGGACGCAACTTCACCGAGGCCCTGCAGAAGGCCCTGCGTTCATTGGAGCAGAAGGGCTCCCAGCTGGACTTCAGCTCGGTCCCGGAATACGAAGTGGCAGAGCTCATCGAGAAGGCCAAGCGGCCTACCACGGAGCGTCTGCACCAGGTACAGCGGGCCCTCCTTGGCGGTGCCACCGTTGAGGACCTTTTCGAAGCCACCAAGATCGACCCCTGGTTCCTGGACCAGCTCCAGCTGCTCAATGAGACTGCCCAGGAAATCCGCAAGGCCGGCGTTCTCACCGAGGAAATGCTGCGCAACGCCAAGCGCCACGGCTTCTCCGACGAGCAGATCGGTGCCTTGACGCACAACAACGAGGCCGTGGTCCGCGGTGTTCGCCAGGCCCTGGGCATCCGCCCGGTCTACAAGACGGTGGACACCTGCGCCGCCGAATTCGCCGCCTACACCCCGTACCACTACTCCTCCTACGATGAGGAGGACGAAGTAGGCCTGCACTCCAAGCCCTCCGTCATCATCCTCGGCTCCGGCCCCAACCGCATCGGCCAGGGCATCGAGTTCGACTACTCCTGCGTCCACGCTTCCATGGCCTTGCGCAAGGCCGGCTACGAGACCGTCATGGTCAACTGCAACCCGGAGACTGTGTCCACGGACTACGACGTTTCCACGCGTCTGTACTTCGAACCGCTGACCCTTGAGGACGTCCTCGAGGTCATCGCTGCGGAGGAGCGCACGGGCGGCGTCATGGGCGTCTTCGTGCAGCTTGGCGGCCAAACCCCCTTGAAGCTGGCACAGCAGCTTGCCGACGCAGGTGTTCCCATCCTGGGCACCTCGCCGGAAGCGATCGACCTCGCCGAACACCGTGGCGCCTTCGCCCGGGTCCTGGACGAGGCCGGCCTGACCTCCCCGAAGAACGGCACCGCCGTTTCCTTCGAGGACGCCAAGAAGATCGCCGACGAAATCGGCTACCCCGTGCTGGTCCGCCCGTCCTACGTGCTGGGCGGCCGCGGCATGGAGATCGTCTACGACGAAGCAAACCTTTCCCGCTACATCGCGAACGCCACCGAGATCACCCCGGATCACCCGGTCTTGATCGACCGCTTCCTTGAAGACGCGGTGGAGATCGATGTCGATGCCCTCTTCGACGGCACCGACATGTACCTCGGCGGCATCATGGAGCACATCGAAGAGGCCGGTATCCACTCCGGTGACTCCGCGTGTGTCCTGCCTCCGATCACCCTTGGCAACAACGTGATCGAGCGCGTCCGGACGGCAACCCGTGCGATCGCCGAAGGCGTGGGCGTACGTGGCCTCATCAACATCCAGTTCGCCCTTGCCTCCGACGTCCTGTACGTCCTGGAAGCAAACCCCCGCGCCTCCCGTACCGTTCCGTTCGTCTCCAAGGCAACGGGCGTGCAGATGGCCAAGGCCGCTGCCTTGATCGGTACCGGCGTCACCATCAACCAGCTCCGCAGCGCGTACAAGATGCTGCCGGAAAGCGGCGACGGCTCAACGCTGCCGCTGGATGCTCCGGTTGCCGTGAAGGAAGCCGTGCTGCCGTTCAGCCGCTTCCGTACGCCGGAAGGCAAGGTCGTCGACTCCTTGCTCGGCCCGGAAATGCGCTCCACCGGTGAAGTCATGGGTATCGACAAGCACTTCGATACCGCCTTCGCCAAGAGCCAGGCAGCAGCCAACAACGCGCTGCCTACCGAAGGCAAGATCTTCGTTTCCGTGGCCAACCGGGACAAGCGTTCGGTGATCATGGGCGTCAAGCGGCTCTCGGACCTTGGCTTCGAGATCGTCTCCACCGGTGGCACCGCCGACGTCCTGCGCCGCAACGGCATCCAGGCGACTCCGGTCCGCAAGGTTGCCGAGGGAAGCAGCGCCGAAGGTGAGGGAACCATCGCGGACCTCGTCATCGCCGGTGAGATCGACATGGTCTTCAACACGCCTTCCGGTGGCGAAGCCCGCAGCGATGGATACGAACTCCGCGCCGCAGCGACCTCCATCGGCATTCCATGCATCACCACCGTTGCTGAGTTCAACGCGGCAGTTCAGGCGATCGAGGCCCTGCGGACCTATGAATGGTCGGTGACCAGCCTGCAGGAGCACGCAGCCAACCTGTCGGCAGCCATGGAAGCCGCACATGCCTGAGACTGCAGCATCACAGCAGGCACAGCAGCCGGTCCGGGAGTCTTTCGGCTCCCGGCTGGCTGCCGCCATGGCCTCCCGCGGTCCGCTGTGCGTCGGGATTGATCCGCACCCGCAGCTCCTGGCGGACTGGGGTTTGAACGACGACGTCGCGGGGCTGGAGCGCTTCTCGCTCTCGGTGGTTGAGGCGGTGGCTTCCCTCGCTGCCGCGGTGAAGCCGCAGGTGGCGCTGTACGAACGCCACGGTTCGGCCGGCATGGCTGTCCTGGAACGAACGCTTGCGGCCTCAGCGGACGCCGGGGTGCTCAGCATTGCTGATGCCAAGCGTGGCGATATCGGTTCCACCATGGCGGCCTATGCGGATGCCTGGCTGCGGGATGGGTCGTCGTTGGCTGCGGATTCGGTGACGTTGAGTCCGTACCTGGGATTTGAGTCGCTGCGTCCCGCCCTGGATCTCGCAGCCCGGAACGGCCGGGGTGTGTTCGTGCTTGCGCTGACATCGAACCCCGAGGGAAAGTCGGTTCAGCACGTCGGAGGCGAACACTCCGTGGCCCGCAGGATCGTGGCCGCAGCCGCTGCGGAGAACCAGCGTTATGAGGGTGCACTGGGATCGGTGGGCCTGGTGGTCGGTGCCACTATCGGCTCGGCCCTGACAGATCTGGGCATCGAGCTTGGCCCGGTCCGCGGAGCTATCCTTGCGCCGGGACTCGGAGCCCAGGGCGCGACGCCTGCCGACCTCCGTGCGACCTTCGCTGACGCGTATCCGCAGGTCCTGGCCACCTCCAGCCGGGGAATCCTGGCAGCAGGTCCGTCCATTCCGGCTTTGCGCGCCGCAGCCGGGGAGACCCTGGCCGGGCTTCGTTCCTAAGGCAACGCGGGGTCACTTTTGGCCCATGATGGGCCTGACTACCGGCCATAAGTGACCCCGCGTTGGTCTAACGCATTGCGCAACTGCGCCCCTGGCGGTAGGTTCGGGATCAGTCGCGTGATCTGCATCACAAACTCGATCTGACAGGGGTTCGGCAGTGGGCCTGAAAGAGCTGACACCGCAAGAGCGTGCCGATGCGTTGGAAAAGGCTGCCAAGGCCCGGGCCGTGCGGGCCGCGGCCAAGGAGCGGCTGAAGCGTGGAGAAGTGAGCATCGCGGAGTTGATCTCCTCAGGCGCCACTGACGAAGCGATCGCGCGCATGCGTGTGGTGGAGTTACTGGAAGCCCTGCCGGGGATTGGTCCCGTCCGGGCGGCCGGGATCATGGCGGATATCGGTATTGCCGGATCCCGGCGTATCAGGGGGTTGGGAATCCACCAGGCCCGGGCGCTGGTAGATTTTATGGATACCCAACAAAGCGTTTGACGCATCTCCCCGAAGGAATCCGTGAGCAAGAATCCTGGACTGACCGTCCTTGCAGGCCCCACTGCCGTTGGCAAAGGAACCGTATCCACGTACATCAGGGATAACTATCCAGAGGTTTGGCTTTCGGTTTCAGCCACCACCAGGGCCGCCCGTCCGGGTGAAAAGGATGGTGTCCATTACTTCTTCAAGTCAGCCGAAGAGTTCGATGCCCTGGTAGCCGACGGCGAACTGCTGGAGTGGGCCGTAGTTCACGGCCAGAACCGCTACGGCACCCTTCGCAGCACTGTCAACGCCGCGATCGCCGAAGGTAAGTCCGTCCTCCTCGAGATCGACCTCCAGGGGGCGCGGCAGGTCAAGGCGGCTGTGCCCGACGCCAACTTCGTCTTCCTGGCCCCGCCCAGCTGGGACGAAATGGTCCGCCGGCTGGTTGGCCGCGGCACGGAAACCGCGGAGGAACAGCAGCGGAGGCTGGAAACCGCTAAACTGGAACTTGCTGCTGAACCGGAGTTTGACCACACCGTCATTAATGACGACGTTCGCCGGGCAGCGGACGAGCTTGTTTCACTCATGGGGCTTACCCCGCACGGGCGCTAAAGCGCCTGTTTGTTGGCCCGCTAGAATTTGGAGAATTCGTGTCCACGAACCTTGAAGGCATCATCAACCCGCCGATCGATTCGCTGCTTGAGGCTGCCGATTCCAAGTACGGCCTGGTGATCTTCGGCGCCAAGCGTGCCCGCCAGATCAACGCTTACTACGCCCAGCTGCACGAGGGCCTGTTCGAGTACGTCGGTCCCTTGGTTGACACCAAGCTGAACGAGAAGTCGCTCTCGATCGCCCTCCGCGAGATCAACGAAGGCCTTCTGGTTTCCACGCCGATCGAGCCCGCAGAATAAAGCAGACTGCCTGTTGACGGAGGTCACGTGCGCATAGTCCTCGGAGTCGGGGGAGGGATTGCAGCCTACAAGGTTGCATCGCTCCTCCGGCTTTTTACTGAAGCCGGCCATCAGGTGACGGTCATTCCCACGGAAGCAGCCACCCGTTTTGTCGGGGTTGCCACGTGGGAGGCCCTCTCCGGCAACCCGGTGAGCAACAGCGTCTTCGACGACGTCGACAAGGTCAACCATGTGCGCCTGGGGCACCAAGCCGACCTGATTGTCATTGCTCCCGCCACCGCCGATCTCCTGGCCCGGGCGGCCACCGGGCAAGCAAACGACCTCCTCACCAACACCCTGCTGATGGCCCATGGCCCGGTACTCTTCGCGCCCGCGATGCACACCGAAATGTGGCAGCACGCGGCGACCCAAGCCAATGTGGAAACGTTGCGCAGCCGGGGAGCAACGGTTCTGGAACCTGCTTCCGGGCGACTCACGGGTGCCGATTCGGGTCCGGGCAGGCTCCCGGAGCCGGACGCCATCTTTGCTGCGGCCATTGCCTTGGCAGAGGCCTCCGGTACGTCGGATAGTGCCCCACCGGCGTCGGCGACGCACGCATCACTCGTGGGCAGGACAGTTACGATTTCCGCCGGTGGAACCAGGGAAGCCCTGGACCCGGTCAGGTTCCTGGGCAACCGTTCCTCGGGCAAGCAGGGCGCTGCCTTGGCCGCCGCTGCCTTGGCCGCCGGCGCCAAAGTCCGTTTCCTGGCCGCGCACATGGATGTAGAGCCGCCGGCCGGCGTCGAGCTTGTCCGCATTGAGTCAGCCCTGGAACTGCGCGAGGCCGCGCTGAAAGCGGCAGTGGATTCCGACGTCGTCATCATGGCTGCGGCGGTTGCGGACTTCCGTCCGGCAGAGGTTTCGGACACGAAAATCAAGAAGGTCGACGGCGAGGACGCACCTGTTGTGCGCCTGGTCCGGAATCCTGACATCCTGCGCGAGCTTGTACAGAGGCGGACCGCTGAAGGCGGCCGGCAGTTGATTGTCGGCTTTGCGGCGGAAACCGGGGACGCGCAGGGCGATGTACTGGAGCATGCGGCAGCCAAACTCAAACGCAAGGGCTGCGACCTCCTCGTTGTCAATCAGGTGGGTGTTGGCCGGGTCTTCGGGCAGGACGACAACTCTGTGGTCATCCTTTCCGGCCACGGCGCTGAGCCGCAGTCCGCTGCCGGGTCCAAGACAGACGTCGCCGCCGCAGTGATTGACCGGGTTGGCGCCGAACTCGCACAGGTCTTCCCGGCCATGTGACTGAGCCCACGCCTGAATTCTTCGCAAAGGGACACACGGCAGATCACGTGATCCCGCAACCCAGTAAGGTGGTCGAGTGACTTTACCGCTGCACCATGAACACCATGGCACCCCGTCCAAGCTCCGCCTCTTCACTTCCGAGTCGGTTACTGAAGGGCACCCGGACAAGATCTGCGACCAGATCAGCGACTCCATTCTTGACGCGTTGCTGGCCGCGGATCCTGAATCCCGCGTGGCCGTTGAGACCATGGCCACAACCGGCTTGGTGCATGTGGCCGGCGAGGTCACCACTGATGCTTACGTCGAAATTCCGCAGATCGTCCGTGAGACCATCCTCGGAATCGGCTATGACTCCTCGGCCAACGGTTTCGACGGCGCCCGCTGTGGCGTTTCGGTCTCGATCGGCCAGCAGTCCAACGACATCGCGGGCGGGGTCTTCAACTCGCTTGAGGCCCGTGAAGGACGCCAGGAGGACGACTACGACCTCCAGGGTGCCGGCGACCAAGGCATCATGTTCGGTTACGCCAGCGATGAAACGGCGTCCTACATGCCGACTCCCATCTGGTTGGCGCACCGCCTTTCGGAGCGTCTGACCGAAGTCCGCAAGAACGGCGAACTTGCCTACCTGCGGCCCGACGGCAAGACCCAGGTGACGGTAGGGTACGACGGCGACCGGCCGGTTTCCGTTGAAACCGTTGTGATCTCCAGCCAGCACGCTGAGGAAGCAAGCCTTGATCAGCTCCGCGCGGACCTCGCAAGCTACGTCATCGAACCCGTGCTGGCAGCGTCAAACCTTGACCTCTCCCGCACGGTCAACATCCTGAACCCTGCAGGCGCTTTCGTCATCGGCGGCCCCGTCGGGGATGCCGGTCTGACCGGGCGCAAGATCATCGTGGACACCTATGGCGGATTCTCCCGCCACGGCGGCGGTGCGTTCTCCGGCAAGGATCCGTCGAAGGTGGACCGTTCTGCTGCCTACGCCATGCGTTGGGTCGCCAAGAACGTCGTGGCTGCCGGTCTCGCCAAGCGCGCCGAGATCCAGATCGCCTACGCCATTGGCCAGGCCCGGCCTGTGGGAACCTACGTTGAGACCTTCGGCACGGAGACTGTGGACCCTGCCCGTATCAGCGAAGCGATCGACGAACTCTTTGATCTCCGTCCCCGCGCCATCATCGATGCCCTGGACCTCAAGCGGCCCATCTACGCCAAGACTGCTGCACACGGCCACTTCGGACGGGAAGAGCCCGACTTCACCTGGGAGCGGCTGGACCGCGTTGCGGACCTGAAGGAATACTTCAACGCCTGATGTGTCCCGCGGACCGCCTCGATGTTGTTTTGTCGGTGGTTCGTGATTGGCTTTAGCCAGAGAGATGCCCGCAGCGGGTCAATCCCGCTGCGGGCATCTCTCGTTGACAGTGAAGCGGTCTTCCGTGTGATGAGTTGGAGGTGACGGGCATGGCAGCACACGATGTCCAGCCATCGTTGCTCCAACCCTCACTGTTGCAGGGTTTCCCCGACCGGATGCCGGCCAATGGACCTCCGCTGGCTGCGTCGAATCCGGTAGCGCGCGTCATCCTGGAGTCATCCCTGCCCCATTTGGACAGGCCCTTTGACTACAGCGTTCCCGCCGAACTCGCTGATGCGGCTTCTCCCGGCGTTCGGGTGAAGGTGAAGTTCAACGGCCAGGAACTCAACGGCTACATCATCGAGCGCCGGGGGTCCTCGGATGCGGCCCACCCGCTCATAGCCTTGCATAAGGTCGTGTCCCCGGTGGCGGTCCTGACCCCAGCCGTCTCCGAGTTGGCGGCCACCGTGGCTGCACGCTACGCAGGTACCCTGAGCGACGTTCTCCGGACGGCTGTGCCTCCCCGTGTGGCCAAGGTGGAGAAGGAACTTTTGGCCGGGGATTTGGACGCCGATGTCGCGGAGCTGAAGCCATTCACGGACGCTCACGCCTGGGCGGTGTACTCCAACGGCAAGTCCTATCTGCAGCACCTCGCCAGTGGCGGTTCGCCCAAGGCTGTCCTGACGGCCCTCCAAGGTTTCGGAGCGGCTGGCTGGGCGGCCCTGGTCGCATCAGCTGTAGCCACAGTCCGCTCCTCCGGACGGGGCGCGGTGGTGGTGGTTCCGGACTACCGCGACCTTGAGCAGTTGGAGTCCGCCCTGGCCAAGGTCCTGCCGTCGTCTGACGTAGCCAGGCTGACCGCGGACGATGGGCAAACGCCCCGTTACCGGAATTTCCTGCGGCTCCTGAGCGGTGCGGCCGGGGTGGCTATCGGCACCCGCTCTGCTGCCTACGCACCGGTCAAGGATCTGGGCTTGGTGGTGTGCTGGGATGACGGCGACGACCTCCACATCGAGCAACGCGCTCCCTACGCCCATTCCCGTGAGGTGTTGTTGCTCCGGGCCGAGCAGGAGGGCGCGGCTTGCCTCATGGCCTCCCACAGCCGCAGCACAGAGTTGCAGCGACTGGTGGAAATGCAGTGGGCGGCGCCGATCGAAGCGCCCCGCACCACAGTCCGCTCTACGGTGCCGCGCGTCCTCAACACCGCTGACAGCTTTGAGCAGGAACGCGACCCCCTGGCCCGGATCGCCCGTTTGCCGGGTGCGGCATGGCGGGCGGCCAAAGAAGGCCTGGAGCGCGGCCCCGTCCTGGTGCAGGTGGCCCGCGCGGGATACGCGCCGTCCTTGGTGTGTGAGACATGCCGTGAGCTGGCCCGCTGCAACGCCTGCCAGGGGCCGTTGGCGGTCTCCAGCAGTTCGGCCATGCCGGCGTGCCGCTGGTGCTCCACACCGGCTCCTCAGTGGCGCTGCACGCACTGCAGCGGAACCAGGCTGCGCCGGGGAGCCGCAGGTGTCATGAGGACCGCGGAGGAGCTGGGCCGGGCGTTCCCCGGCAAGCCGGTGGTCACCTCGTCCGGCGAGAACATCAAAGCCATGGTCCCCGATACTCCTGCCTTGGTGGTGGCCACGGTCGGCGCAGAGCCGGTTGCTCCCGCCGGATATGCCGCAGCCCTGTTGCTCGACGGCAATTCCTTGCTTCGACGGGAAAACCTGCGTGCGGGGGAGGACACCGTTCGCCGCTGGTTCAATGCCGCTTCCCTCGTGAAGCCTTCCGGCCAAGGCGGACTGGTAGTGATCACCGCGGATGACACCGCGGCCACGGGCGCACTTTTGCGCTGGGACGCTGCAGGATATGCCTCCAGGGAGCTCGCGTTGCGCAGAGAGCTCCAGCTACCGCCCGCGGTCCGAGTGGCTTCCGTCACCGGCTCAAGGGCCGACGTCGGGCATTTCTCCGAGGCTTTCGAGGCCAGCGCTCCGCTGGCCTCCGGCGCCAAACTCCGCAGCGCTGGACCGGCCCCGGTGCAATTGTTCACCGGCACGTCCCCCTCTGCGGCCGAAGAAGCCGATGCTGATGTCAGGACGCTGTACTTCATTCCGTATGCCGAAGCCGCAGAAACGACTCGCGCCATGCGTGCTGTCAAAGCCGCGAACGCTGCCAAGCGCACGGCCGGGCCGGTGCAGCTGCGCCTGGACGGGGTCGACGTCCTCTAGGCGCCAAGGTGCCGGACTCAGTACAACCCAGACTTGCGCCGGCGCAGGTTGACGACTTCTTCAGCCGCGGCGAGAAGTTGCCGTGCCGACTCGTCCCAGTTGAACTTCGATGCCCGTTCCACCGAAATGCGGGACCGCTGCTGCCACAATTCCCCGTCACCGAGGGCGGTTACTGCAGCAGAGAAGTCAGTGGGCGATTCAGGATCAACGTAACTGACGGCCTCGCCACCGACCTCCCTGAAGATCGGGATATCGCTGGCAATCACCGGGGTACCGAGGGCCATGGCCTCCACCAGCGGCAGCCCGTATCCTTCAGCGCGCGAAAGGCTGATCAGTGCGGTTGCCCGGAGCAGGAGGTCGTCGTATTCGGCGTCGGTTACACCGTTGTGGAAGATGACCTTGGCGCCGGCGGGAACGATGGCTTCCAGTTCTGCCCGGCGGTCCGCAGTGATGCGGCTCAACAGGTGCAACGTAAATTCCGGCAACCCGGCCATTCCCCGGATCATGGTTTCCACGTTCTTGTAGGGCATGAACGAGCCCATGTACAGCAGGGTCTTGTCGGCACCTGCTGCCGGATCCCGTGGTGTTTGTCCTGGCTGCGGAGCATTACCCACAATCCGGACCGGCCGCTTGGTCAGCCTGTATTTGGCCATCAGGGCTTCGGTGGTGTGGCTGATGGTGGCGACGATATCGGCCCGGTTCAAGAGCAACCGTTGGGGCCAGAAAGCCTTGTGGTACAGCCGCCACAGGAGGCGGACCGGGGCGGGAAGGAAACCCGGGGGAGCGGGGTGTTCGTAGTAGATGAGGTCGTGGAGGGTGAGAACCAGTCCGTACTTGCGCCCCAACGTGCCCATGGTCTGCATCGGGCAGACCACCACATCGGCGCCCAGGGGGTTGACCTTCCGGGCAACGAACAGCTCCAGTGGGGAAAGGGGGCTGTTGACCATCACATACGGAACGTCAGGCAGCAGGGCGAGTTGGCGCTTGTCGCTGACCAGCATGGTGACGTCCGCGAGTTTTGACGTGGCGGCTATGAGGCTGGAACCGTAGCGGCTGATGCCATCGTGGTGGTCCGTTCTGGTAAAGCGGGCGTCGATGACAATTTTCACGCGGGGTGTTCCTCCAGGAAGGTGCGGATCGCTGCTGCTGCGGGGGCCGGGGTTTCGTAGTGGATCAAATGCCCGACGTCGGGAATCACTTCCAGCGTAGCGTCCGGCAGCCGCTCCATCAGCTTGTGCTGGTTCGGAAGGGTGGCGATCTCATCCTTTTCCCCGGCGACGAGAAGGACCGGGAGCTTCAGTTGTTCGGCTACTTCTGCTACGTTGCCCGAGACCGACGCCTTGAAGGATTCGAGCAGGCTTTTCCTGTCCGCGAAGGCGCTGAAGTAGGCATCGTGCTGGCCGTGGATGAAGCGGCGGAGTGCTTTGTCCTTGGTCTTTGCCATGGTGATGCTCATGACGCGGACGACCAAGCGGTTTCGGAGGACAGCGAGTCCCACTCGGCGGGGAAGCCTGGCGGATGCCTGGTAGTACAGCACGGCAAGCTTGGTCATGATGCCCTTGGGACCTTCCAGAGCCGGAGCGGCAATGGGGTTGATCAGGATCAACGGGTAGATGGCATCGGGATGCGAAGCAGCGAAGTGGCTGGCCACTATCGAACCGAAGGAGTGGCCCAGCAGGACGGTCCTGGGACCCAAGCCGAGCGCGGTCATGAAGCTGGAGATGAATTGCCCGTAGCGCTCAACGGTGTGTTCATCATCCACGAACGGCTCCGAGCTTCCGAACGCCGGCAGGTCGGGCATGATGATGCGCATTTCCGGAAGCTGGTCCACTACGCGCAATAGACCGTGATGGTCTCCCCTGAAGCCATGGATGACCAGGATGGTGCGGGTCGTGGACGTGGCCTTGGCTGGTTCGTACGTCCAGTAGGCGACCGTGCTGCCGTCGACTTCGATATCCGAAGCGGTAGTCCGTCCGGCGAGGGCTTCACTGAAGAATCCATTGGGGGCCTGCGAGCCCTCGGGGGAGTGCGCGGTGTCCACTTTTTCCATGGAGGTATTCCCTAGTTCACGTTGTCCGGGTGTGAGCCGGTTCGATGGTGTCGTTCGAGTCCTGCCATGCCGTCCATGTCGGAGGGATCCAGCTCAAAATCGAATACGTTGAAGTTTTCCTTGATCCGTCCTGCAGAGCTCGCTTTGGGGATGACGAGGTTTCCCAGTTGGAGATGCCACCGGATGATGACCTGGGCAGGAGTTTTTCCATGCTTTTCGGCGAGCGAGATGATGGCAGCGTCGGCCAGGACCTGCCCGCGGCCGAGGGGACTCCACGCCTCAGTGGCTATTCCCAGCTGCTGGTGGAGTGTCCGTAATCTGCTTTGCTGCAGCCAGGGGTGCAGCTCGATCTGGTTTACTGCCGGGACGACTTCGGCTTTCTGCATCAGTTCGTCGAGATGGCCGGGCTGGAAGTTCGATACCCCGATCGCCCTAACTTTGCCCTCCCGATAGAGGGTTTCCAGCGCCTTGTATGTCTCCGTAAAAAGTCCGCGTCCGGCGCACGGCCAGTGGATGAGGTAAAGATCCACGTAGTCAAGCCCGAGGTTCGCAATCGAGGTGTCGAAGGCCCGGAGTGTGGACTCATAGCCTTGGTCGTCGTTCCAGACCTTGGTGGTCACGAACAGGTCCTCACGGGAAAGGGCGTGCACGGATTCCCCTGAACCACCCGTGCCGCCGTTCGCCCGGGCAGCATCGCCAATGGCACCGCCGAGCGCTCGGCCGACGCCCACCTCATTGCCGTACATCGATGCTGTGTCGAAACGCCGGTAGCCCTCGCCCAGGGCGGTCGCAACCAAAGCTTCGGCGTCTTTGGGCGGTACCTTGTAGAGCCCGTATCCCAAGCGTTCCATTTGTACGCCGTTGTTCAATGTCAGCCGGACCGGGAATCTCATAGCAAAGACTCTACCCATTTCCTGCACGAATGCTTCAGGAGTGGCCATTGAAACTGACCAGGCGTCGCGCGGAAGCCTCGTCCAGGATGAGGTCGGTGGCCAAACCCGCAGCCAGGGCTCCCTGCAATCCGTTGATCTTGGAGGCGCCCGACACCACGCAGATCCTGCGCCGGACCTGCCGCAACTGTTCGTGGCTGGGTCCTGTGGAGCGCTCGTTCAGCGTGATGCCGTCCGAGGAGCCGTCACTCCGGAAGAACACAGTCGCCACGTCGCCCACCACGTCGTCCGCTGCCAGCATGGAGAGGTCGCGTTCATCCAGGTAGCCGCCGGCATACACGTGGCTCGGGTAGTCCGAATCAACGGATCCGACTCCGAAAATAGCTATGCTCATGCGTGCCTGCAGATCAAGGATTCTTTGAACGCTGCGCTCATTCCACATGGCGGTCTTCGTGGCGGCGTGATCAAAGAAGGCGGGAACCGGGAACTGTTCAACCCTCGCTCCGTAGGCACTGCCGAAGCGTCGCATGATGTCGCTGGCGTAGGTAATGCCTGTGGTTTGCATGTTCCCGGCACCGTTGAGCTGGACCACGATGCTGTCATGGGTCACCTTGCGGGTGAGGTGACGGCTGACGGCGCTGAGCGTGGCGCCCCAGGCAACGCCGATGATTGCATTCGAATCCACCAAGGGCCCTATGGTCCTGGCGGCCTGCATGGCGACGCGGTCCAAGGTCTCCGCTTCATTCAAGGTGTCCAGGACCGGAACGACGTGGACGTCCACGCCGTACTGGTTCCTGATCTGGCTCTCAAGCTCAGGACCGGTATCGAACGGACTTCGAATCTGGACCTGCACCAGGCCTGTTTCCCGGGCTGAGGACAACAGCCGGGACACTGTGGACCGGGACGTCCGCAACTCGCGGGCGATCGCATCCATGGTCAGATCCTGCAGGTAGTACATCTGTGCAGCCCGGAGCGCATCCGAGTGACGTGATCGTGCCATCTCATTTCCTTACTGCACGTTTGTGCAAATAGCTTGACTCCATTTTCCACCTTCGCAAGATTAGTGGTGAACGGTGCAGCAGCGAGTGGCGCGGCGCACGAACCAAGCCCAAGGGAGCAGTTTTGGGACACAACAGGAATTCCGGTACTTCACAGCACGCACAGCAGCGTGACTCCGTCGTTGCACTGCAGGAGCGGCCCACGGCGAAGGTCCTCATTATCGGCGGTGGCATCAATGGTGTCGGAACGTTCCGCGACCTCGCGCTCCAGGGCGTCGACGTCGCCCTTGTTGAACGCGGTGATTTCTGCCAGGGCGCCAGCGGCGCTTCCTCCCACATGATCCACGGCGGCATCCGCTATCTCGAGAACGGCGAATTCCGACTGGTCCAGGAATCCGTGGTCGAACGCAACCGGCTCCTGCGCATCGCCCCGCACTACGTCAAGCCTTTGCAGACCACCATCCCGATCTTCAGCACTTTCTCCGGCATCCTTTCCGCGCCCACGCGTTTCCTTACCCACAAGCAGGGCAAGCCCAAGGAGCGCGGCGCGTTCCTCATCAAGGTGGGCCTGAGCATGTACGACTTCTTCTCCCGCGACGGTGGCAGCGTTCCGCGCCACCAGTTCCGCGGCCGGACAAAGGCCTTGGCTGAACTTCCCAAGCTGCACTCCGGAATCAAGTACGCAGCCACCTACTTTGATGCCTCAGTCCACAACCCCGAGCGTCTGACCCTGGACGTCCTGCAGGACGGCGAGAAGGCCGGCCGCGGGGGTGGGCTTCCCGGAGGCAGTGCCCGCGCCAGCAACTACGTCTCGCTCGTATCCATGGGTACCAACGGGGTCCGGCTCCGTGACGAGCTGACCGGCAAGGAATTCGACTTCCAGGCAGACGTCATCGTCAACACCACCGGCGCATGGGTTGACCTCACCAACCAGGCCATGGGTGCTGTGAGCAGGTTCATGGGCGGCACGAAGGGTTCCCACATTGTCCTGGACCACCCCGAACTCCTTGCCGCGTGCAACGGCCGGGAGATCTTCTTCGAGCACACCGACGGCCGCATTGTGCTGATCTACCCGATGGGAGACCGCGTGCTGGTCGGTACCACGGATGTCGACGCCGACATGTCCGAAGACGCCGTCTGCACGGAAGAAGAGATCGACTACTTCTTCGACCTCGTTGGCCATGTGTTCCCCACCATCAAGGTGGAGCGTGACCAGATCGTCTACAGCTTCGCCGGCGTTCGTCCCTTGCCCCGCCACGATGAAACCCAGCCGGGTTTCGTTTCCCGGGACTACCGCATCGAACGTAACGTCCGCACCGGTGACGACGCCGTGACAACACCAGGCGGCAAGGCCGCCGTCGTACTCAGCCTGGTAGGCGGCAAGTGGACAACCTTCCGTGCGTTGGCTGAACACATGACCAATGATGTCCTGCGCGAATTGGGCATGGAGCGCAAAGTCTCGACGGCGAAACTCGCCATCGGCGGAGGTGCCGGCTTCCCGGATACGGAACAGGGCGAACAGGAATGGATCAAGAATCACATGGGCCCGGGCCTGGATGCCGACCGGGTTGCCGTCCTGCTGACCCGTTACGGGACTCGTGCGGAAGAGGTCATTGAGTACCTCAACGCCGGCCAGGATCAGCCGCTGCGGTCAACCCGCGAACTCAGCGTTCGCGAACTGGCCTTCATGGCCGAGCACGAGCAGATCGGGCACCTGGTCGATGTCCTGATCCGCCGGACGTCACTTGCCTTCCGTGGCCTGGTGACCGGGGAGCTTCTCAATGAGATCGCCGCGGCCCTTGCCGAGCCGCTTGGCTGGGATGCAGCAACCCGTGAAGCCGAAATCCAGCACGCGCAGGATGTCCTGCAACGCTTCCACAAGGTTGACGTCCACAGCTTGGTGGCCTGAGGCCGGCAGCGGAAACAGCTTGACCGTCCCGGAGCGCGGCAGGGACGGAATGGGGTAGGTGGGCCCGACAGGGGCCCACCACACCGGGGCGGTTCCGGAGACAACGGAACCGTCCCAACAGCCTCTTCACCCGCGATGAGGCTGACAACAGAAAATAGAGGAGTCAAAGATGTCTCTTGGAATTGTTTTCCTTTCCGAAGTATTCGGAACCATGATGCTCACCCTGCTGGGTTGTGGCGTCGTGGCCAACGTTGCGCTCAAAGGCACCAAGGGCAACAACGCTGGATTCTTGATGGTGACGTGGGGCTGGGGTATTGCGGTCTTCGCGGGCGTTTTCGTGGCCGCCAAGTCCGGTGCGCACCTGAACCCGGCAGTCACCTTGGGCCTGTTGGTCAATGGAAAGGCGGAGTACGCGCCCGACGTGGCCGTAACGTTCGGCTCGACCCTGACCTATTTCGGCGGTGAACTGCTTGGTGCTTTCCTTGGCGCAGTAGTCTGCTGGCTCGCCTACAAGCAGCACTTCGATGAAGAGCCCCTGGCGGCAAACAAGTTGGGCACTTTCTCCACCGGCCCGGCCATCCGCTCCACCCCCTGGAACCTCATCACCGAAATCATCGGCACGTTCGTCCTGGTCTTTGTCATCCTGACCTTCGGAGGAACCCCCTCCGGCCTCGGCCCGCTGGCCGTAGCGTTGCTCGTTGTAGGTATCGGCGTGTCCCTCGGCGGTCCCACCGGTTACGCCATCAACCCCGCACGTGACCTCGGCCCCCGCATCGCACACGCCGTCCTTCCCATCAAGGGCAAGGGCTCCAGCGACTGGGCGTACTCCTGGATTCCGGTGGTTGGACCGTTGGTTGGCGGTACCTTGGCCGGGCTCGTTGGGCTGCTGGTACCCGGCATCATGCCTGCGCTTGCCGGCTGACCTGCCCACAACAATCTCCCTTATCCGCACACTGCTGACCATCACTGATTAACCAACAACACCAGACAAGGACGTCACCATGAATCAATACGTCATCGCCATTGATCAGGGCACCACCAGCTCGCGCGCCATCGTCTTCGACCACTCGGGCAACATTGTGTCCACCGGCCAAATGGAACACGAGCAGATCTTCCCGCAGGCGGGCTGGGTTGAGCACAACCCCGCCGAGATCTGGAACAACACACGCGAGGTCATCGCCTCAGCACTGTCAAAGGCGAACCTGACGCGGCACGACATTGCCGCCGTCGGCATTACCAACCAGCGTGAAACCGCGGTTGTCTGGGACAAAAACACCGGTGAGGCCGTCTACAACGCGATTGTCTGGCAGGACACCCGCACCCAGCCGATCGTTGACGAGCTGGCACAAGACGGCGGGCTTGAGCGGTTCAAGCAGAAGGTTGGCCTTCCCCTGGCCACATACTTCTCCGGAACCAAGATCAAGTGGATCCTGGACAACGTCGACGGTGCCCGTGAAAAAGCCGAGGCAGGCGACCTTCTCTTCGGGAACACCGACGCGTGGGTCCTCTGGAACCTGACCGGCGGCGTCGACGGCGGCGTGCACGTCACGGACGTCACCAACGCTTCCCGGACCCTGTTCATGGACCTTGAAACATTGCAGTGGGACCAGGAGATCCTGGACGTCTTCGGTGTTCCGGCTTCCATGATGCCCACCATCAAGTCCTCCTCCGAGGTGTACGGCCATGTCCACACCTCGCAGTTGCTCCGCGAGACCCCCGTGGCCGGAATCCTGGGCGACCAGCAGGCAGCTACCTTCGGTCAGGCGGCATTCCAGGCCGGTGAAGCGAAGAACACCTACGGCACGGGCTGCTTCCTGATCTTCAACACCGGCGAGGACATTGTCCACTCCAAGAACGGTCTTCTCACCACCCTCGGCTACAAGCTGGGTGACGCCAAGCCGCACTACGCCCTCGAGGGTTCCATCGCCGTCACCGGTTCCTTGATCCAGTGGCTTCGCGACAACCTGGGCATGATCAGCTCCGCGCCGGAAGTTGAGGAACTCGCCGCCGCGGTGAAGGACAACGGAGGCGTCTACATCGTTCCTGCGTTCTCCGGCCTCTTCGCCCCCTACTGGCGTGCGGATGCGCGTGGCGCCATCGTTGGCCTGACACGTTTCGCCAACAAGGGCCACATCGCCCGTGCGGCGCTGGAAGCCACCGCCTTCCAGACCCGTGAGGTGCTCGACGCCGTCAACGCCGACTCGGGCGTTCCGCTCACCGAGCTTAAGGTCGACGGCGGCATGGTCGCCAACGAGGCACTCATGCAGTTCCAGGCGGACATTCTCGGCGTGCCTGTGGTTCGCCCGAAGGTCGTCGAAACCACGGCTCTCGGTGCTGCCTATGCGGCCGGTCTCGCTGTCGGCTTCTGGAAGGACCTGGGCGAACTGAGCGCCAACTGGAACGAAGACAAGCGCTGGGAGCCGCAGTTGCCGGCAGAGGAGCAGGAGCGCCAGCTGCGTCTCTGGAAGAAGGCAGTCACCAAGTCCATGGACTGGGTCGACGAGGACGTTAAGTAGCCTGACCTGACGTTGACGGCAGCCGCGCCTGCCCCGCCCGCTTCGCGGTGCCCACCACACCCGGGCGAGGCGCGGCTGCCGTCAACTCAACCATCAGTCCTGTAAGCCGCTCGATGCGACTTGGGAGTTTGATCGTGCGCTATTGTAGATCTATGCGTGCGATCCTTCTGCTTAGCTAGCCGCCCGGCTTTCAACAGCCGTGCGGCCGCCCCTCCATTGTTGAGGGGCTTTTGTGTGTCCGGGGGTATCCGGGACCGCAGCAGGAGGTAATACCGCCATCGAAGAACAGAAGAGGGCAGCAGTGAGCGTTCAGCCGGAGACAGAGACCGGAACAGCACAGACAGCCGCAGCCGAAGCGCCTGAAGAAGGCGTCTACAGCTTCGCTGCGATGGAAGCCAAGTGGCCGCAGGTCTGGGAAGACCTCAAAGTCTTCACGCCTGCCGACGACGGCTCGCGTGAACGCCGCTACGTTCTGGACATGTTCCCCTACCCCTCGGGCGACCTTCACATGGGCCACGCCGAAGCGTTCGCCATGGGCGACGTCGTCGCCCGTTACCTGCGCCAGAAGGGCTTCGACGTCCTGCACCCGATCGGTTGGGACTCCTTCGGCCTGCCCGCCGAGAATGCGGCCATCAAGCGCAACGCGCACCCCAGCGAGTGGACGTACGCGAACATTGAGACCCAGGCGGCGTCGTTCAAGCGATACGCCATCTCGGCTGACTGGTCGCGGCGCATCCACACCTCCGACCCTGAGTACTACCGGTGGACCCAGTGGCTGTTCAAGCGCTTCTACGAGCGCGGCCTGGCATACCGCAAGGACTCTCCGGTCAACTGGTGCCCCAAGGACCTCACTGTCCTGGCCAACGAGCAGGTCGTCAATGGCGCTTGTGAACGTTGCGGCACGCCGGTCACCAAGAAGTCCCTGAATCAGTGGTACTTCAAGATCACCGACTACGCCGACCGCCTGCTGGAAGACATGGACCAGTTGCAGGGCCATTGGCCCGAGCGCGTGCTGGCCATGCAGCGCAACTGGATCGGCCGGTCCGAAGGCGCACATGTCAGGTTCGTCATCGAAGCCACGGACGACCGGGCTGAGCGCGAAGTCACCGTGTTCACCACCCGTCCCGATACTCTCTACGGCGCAACGTTCTTCGTCGTTGCAGCTGACGCGCATCTGGCGCTGGATCTGGTGACCCCGGAACAGCACGACGAACTCATGGCCTACCGCGAGAAGGTCAAGGCCCTGTCCGAAATCGAGCGCCAGTCCACCGAGCGTGAGAAGACCGGCGTCTTTACCGGCCGTTACGCAATCAACCCGTTGAACGGCGAAAAGCTGCCGGTCTGGGCTGCTGACTACGTACTGGCCGACTACGGTACGGGCGCCATCATGGCCGTGCCCGCGCACGACCAGCGCGACCTCGACTTCGCCAAGGCCTTCGACCTCCCGGTCCGGGCCGTCCTGGATACCGGCGATGAAGACCCCGCTGCTACCGGTGTGGCCACCTCGGGCGAAGGAACGCTCAAGAACTCCGGTGAACTGGACGGGCTGTCCAAGGCCGAAGGCATTCCGGCTGCCATCGGGATCCTCGAAAAGCTCGGAACCGGCGAGAAGTTCGTCAATTTCCGGCTGCGTGACTGGCTGCTGAGCCGCCAGCGCTTCTGGGGCACGCCCATCCCCATCATCCACTGCGGCGAATGCGGTGAAGTGCCGGTCCCCGACGACCAGCTGCCGGTCAGGCTGCCCGACAACCTGCGTGGCGAAGCATTGGCCCCCAAGGGAACCTCCCCGCTGGCCGCAGCCGTGGAATGGGTCAACGTCGAGTGCCCCAACTGTGGCCGTGCCGCCCAGCGCGACACCGACACCATGGACACCTTCGTGGATTCCTCGTGGTACTTCCTGCGTTTCGTCTCGCCCGACTACACCGAGGGCCCTTTCGATCCCGAGAAGATCAATGACTGGATGCCGGTGGGTCAGTACGTGGGCGGCGTGGAACACGCCATCCTGCACCTGCTGTACGCGCGCTTCTTCACCAAGGTCATCAAGGACATCGGGCTGATCGAGGCAAACGAGCCTTTCTCGGCGCTCCTGAACCAAGGGCAGGTGCTCAACGGCGGCAAGGCCATGAGCAAGTCCCTCGGCAATGGCGTGGACCTCGGCGAGCAGCTGGACAAGTACGGTGTCGATGCCGTCCGCCTCACCATGGTCTTTGCTTCCCCGCCTGAAGACGACGTCGACTGGGCGGACGTTTCGCCGTCGGGCTCGGCCAAGTTCCTGGCGCGTGCCTGGCGCCTCGGGCAGGACGTCAGCAGCGAGCCCGGCGTTGATCCGGCCACCGGTGACCGCGCCCTGCGCACGGTGACCCACAAGACCATTGCCGACGCCGCCGAACTTCTGGACAACAACAAGTTCAACGTCGTTGTGGCCCGCCTGATGGAGCTGGTCAATGCCACCCGCAAGACCATCGACTCAGGTGCCGGGGCAGCCGATCCTGCTGTTCGCGAGGCGGTGGAAGCTGTCGCTGTCATCCTGAGCCTGTTCGCTCCGTACACGGCCGAAGATCTCTGGAACACCCTGGGACACCCGGCGTCAGTGGCGAACGCGGGTTGGCCGGCACACGACGAAGCACTGTTGGTGCAGGACACCGTCACCGCCGTTGTCCAGGTCCAGGGCAAGGTCCGGGACCGCTTGGAAGTCTCCCCGGACATTGCCGAAGACGAGCTGCGTGAACTGGCCTTGGCTTCGGAGAATGTTCAGCGGGCACTGGACGGCCGCGGCATCCGTACTGTGATTGTGCGTGCACCTAAACTGGTGAACATCGTTCCTGCCTAGCAGGGACTGTGAGGCCGCCGGCACTGTGCCGGCGGCCGGCCATCATCTATGGAGGTTGCGTGCCTGAGCGAGAACCACCGGCCTGGATATGGCTCAAGGAAAGAGTGGCGCGTCTTCGGCAACCGGCGGCGCCGGTTACCGCCGCCGATCAGCCGCTTGCCGCCGTCGTCAGGACTGCTGTCGTCACCGATTCCGCGGCCGCGCTGCCGGCCGACTGGATTTCTGCCTTTACAGCGGATGGACGCCTGGCGGTTGTTCCCATGCCAGTGATGGTGGGGAATGAAATCTATGGCGAGGGCGAAGACGACATCACCCAGACGTTGGCTTTGGCACTTGCTTCGGGAGCTTCCGTCAAAACCTCCCGACCATCACCGGGCCAGTTCGAGCAGGCGTACCTGGCAGCCCAGCGGCGCGGTTTTGAGGCTGTGGTCTCCATTCACATTTCGTCCGAACTCTCGGGGACGGTGGACGCCGCCAAGCTGGCCGCTGAACGTGTCTCGATACCGGTCGAAATTGTGGACTCCCGCACTGTCGGCATGGCCCAGGGAATGGGGGTCCAAAGCGCCGTCGTCGCCGCAGCGGACGGGCGCGGACCGGCCGAAGTCCGCGGCTTCGCGGAACAGCGCATGGAACGCACCAAGGTTTACTTTTACGTTCCCAGCCTGGAACAGCTGCGGCGGGGTGGGCGCATAGGCGCGGCTGCGTCGCTCTTGGGTACAGTGCTGGCCATCAAACCCATCCTGGCGGTCGACGGCGGCAAGATCGTGCCGCTGGAAAAGGTACGTTCCGCTGTGCGTGCCATAGCCCGCCTCGAGGAGATCGTTGCTGCCGACGTAGCCTCCCGTCCCAAGGGGCAGCAACGTTTGGCGGTCCACCACTTCGGAAACCAGATCGAGGCCGAAGCCTTGGCAGCCCGTCTGAACGAGACCTGCCCGGACTGCCCGGCACCCCAAATCAGTGCTTTGCCGGCTGTCTTGGCCGCGCATGCCGGGCTCGGAGTTCTTGCGGTCATCGTGGGGGAGAGCAGTACGCCGACGGGCTGAGCCTGGACCTGCGGATTCAGGCTCATGGACTGGATGAGGGTAGTGCGCCGGCGTGCCTGGTCTGCTTGCATCTGAGCGCAGCCACTTATCCACATAGCCATGGAAGCTCGCCCACGTGCCCCGCCGCCGACCGTAGGCTCGATTCATGCCACGCCGGAGCCGGGACCTGTCCCCAGATGCCGCAGCGCAGGCCGCGCGGGAACGGTTCGCCGCACGGATGATCCCAGACCACAGCAGTCGGCCGCTGCTGGATCTATCCGGGGATTCAGGCGCAGAAACAGATGATCTGGCGTCACTCTTCGCAGGCGAGGCAAATTCGGTTCCGGCTGTCGCCCGGCTGCGTTGGCGGACATCGTGGAGGGTAGCTGCGCTGGTTGCCGTGGTGGCGGCCGTGCTCATGGCATGGTTTCTCTGGCGACTCGCGGACGGTCGGGCAACGTCTGAGCCCCTGGGTCCTTCCGTATCCGCCGGCCGCTCAGATGGTCCTGATGCCGTAGATCCTCCGGCCGAAGGCGTGCAGCCCGCAGAAGTTGCTGCTCCGCCTGCGCAAGGTGGGCCAGGAGTGGTCATGGTGCACGTTGCCGGTGCGGTGGGTAAGCCCGGTGTCGTCTCATTGCCTCAGGGGAGTCGCGTCTTCCAAGCCATCGATGCGGCTGGCGGGGCGGCGCCCGGCGCCGACCTTACCGCCCTCAATCTGGCGGAAGTCCTCACCGACGGAATCAAGGTGTACATACCCGTTGTCGGAGAGACACCCCCTCAGAGCTCGCCGGTTGCGGGTGCTGGCGCAGTTTCCGGAGCGGCCAGTGGAACAGCCGGCCCTGCCGCGACAGGTGCCAAGGTCAACATCAACACAGCCTCGCTGGAGGAACTAGGGACATTGCCCAGGGTCGGACCGGTAACAGCCCAACGCATCCTGGACTGGCGGAAAGAGCACGGAGCATTCACGTCCGTGGATGAACTTGACGCTGTGGACGGCATCGGGCCCAAGCTTATGGAGTCACTGAAGGATCTTGTGACGGTGCAAAGTGGCTGACGCCGGCGCCGGGGCGGGGTCGGCCGGACGTACTGACCTCAGGTTGGTTCCTACTGCAGCCACTGCGTGGGGAGCGGCGTTCGCAGGCACCTTCAATGAGGCTGTTTGGTCCTGGGCTGCGGCAGGTTTCCTGTTGATCGCAGGCGCGGTCTTGCTGTTCAGTGGGCGGCAGCGGCGGTGCGCCGGGGTGCGGGCCCGGACAATGCCCGCCACTTTTGCTTTGGCCTGTTTCTTCGGGGCCACAGTTGCGGTCCATTGTGCAGCCATGGCAGTCCAACGGGAGGAGGGACCGCTGGCGCAGGCGGCTGCGGACCATGACGGAGTCGCCATCGAGATACGGATTACGGGAAGCCCGGCCGCATCGATGGCACCTGGCCAGTCCGGAGGGACCAGGTGGACTGTGACAGCCGAATTGTTGGCCGTAACGGCGAAGAGCACTGTTGCGCGGGGGACGGCGGATGTCCTGATCGCCGGCGGCGATGGTTGGGACAAGGTACAAGCGGGCCAAGTGGTCAGAACCACCGGGACCCTCAAGGAATCCCGCGACGGCCAGGGCCAGGATGCGCTCCTGTCGGCGTCCTCGTGGCCGGTGGTGCTCGACTCCCAACCCGATGTCCGGCAATCCGCCAGCGAGCTTAAGCATGGCTTCAGTGCCGCGACAAGGTGGTTGCCTCCCGATGCAGCCGGGCTGTTGCCAGGCATGGTCACGGGAGACACAAGTTCCTTGCCGGAGAGTCTCGAAAAAGACATGAAAACGACAGGGATGACCCATCTGACAGCTGTCAGCGGTGCCAATTGCAGCCTCGTTCTGGGAGCATTCATTCTGCTGGCCCGGTCACTTCGGCTCTCTCGCCCGTCGGCGGCCGCCATTGCTGCATGTGGCCTGGCTGGGTTCGTCCTCATGGTCGGTCCTGACCCGAGCGTCGTGCGTGCCGCCGTCATGGGAGCTGTAGGGTTGGCCGCCATGGTGGGCGGCCTTCGGGGGCGTTCCCTGACGTTCCTTTGCGTTGCCACAGCGATTCTGTTGCTTCTTGACCCGACCATGGCAGCGAACGCGGGATTTCTCCTGTCCGTACTGGCAACGCTCGGGATAGTACTCCTGGCCAGCCGCCTTGCTTCCTGGATACCCTCGCGCGTTCCCCGATGGATGGCTGCCGGAGTGGCCGTTCCGTTCTCCGCCCAGCTGCTGTGCGGGCCCGTCATTGTGGCACTTCAGCCACAATTTACTCCGTATGCCCTCATCGCCAATGTCGTGGCCGGTCCTTTGGTTGCCCCAGTGACCATCATGGGAACGCTCGCTGTGCCGTTGGCGGTGATGGCGCCTTGGTTGGCAGTGGTGCCCGTCGCGGTGGCTGGCGGATGTGCGGCCACTGTTGCGGGAGTTGCCAGGTTCTTCGCGGGTTTGCCCGGCGCAACAATGCCTTGGGCCGAAGGCCAGGCCGGTGTCGCCGCCATGGTGCTGTGCTCGGGCGTCAGCATCACGCTGGTCTGGATGGTCCTGCAATCGGAACGGGTTCTGGTGCGGGTTGTGGCTTTGCATGCCGGGGTGGTGCTGTTCCTGGGCCGCATGTCAGGGCGCAGGCATGGCAGACTTGATATCTGCAAGGAATCATCCGGAAGGAAACACCAGTGGCTGCTGCCCAAAACACCCGGGCCAAGAACGCCGCGGCGAACACCGTCAGCTGGCGGGACGCAAGCCCGGCCGCCGTAGTACTGATCACCGGGCCGGAAGAATACCTTGGTATCCGTGCCATGGATCGGATCCGCACGCAGGTGCGGACTGCCGCGCCGGACGTGGAACTCAGCCGTCTCAACGCCGGCTCCTACGAGGCAGGGACACTGGCGATGACAGTGACTCCGTCCCTCTTCGGGGAAGGCAAGCTCATTGAGGTCGAGGGCCTCGAAGCCATGAATGACGCGTTCCTGGCGGATGGTCTGGCCTATCTCCAGCACCCTGACGAGGACGTTGTCCTCGTCCTTCGCCATGGCGGTGGAGTACGCGGTAAGAAGCTGCTTGATGCCGTGAAGGCCGGGGGATGGCCCGTCATCGACTGCCAGCCCCTGAAGAAGGACTCGGACAAGACCGCCTTCGTTGTCTCGGAGTTCAAGGCGGGCGGACGCCGCATTGAAGGCGAAGCCGTCCAGGCCCTGGTAAACGCGGTCGGTGCCAATCTTTCAGAGCTCGCATCAGCGTGCGGCCAGCTCATCGCTGATGCTACTACTGCCGTGACGGCAGAGACCGTGGAACGTTACTACGGAGGGCGGGTTGAAGCCACAGCCTTCAAGGTGGCAGATGCTGCCATGGCAGGCAACGGGCCAGTAGCACTTTCCACTCTCCGGCACGCCCTGGCCACCGGCGTCGATCCCGTTCCTCTCGTAGCTGCCCTGGCAGCCAAACTTCGGACCCTCGCCAAAGTAGCCGGGGCCAACGGGTCTTCAGCCACCATCGCCAGGAATCTGGGAATGCAGCCCTGGCTGGTGGAACAGGCCCAACGTGACGTTCGCCGGTGGACCCCCGAAGGCCTCATCCGTTCCATCCAGGTCATTGCCGAGGCGGATGCCCAGGTGAAGGGCGAATCGCGTGATCCCGTGTACGCGGTGGAGCATGCGGTAACGGTAATCGCCACGTCAGCCAGTCGTCGCTGAAGTCCGCCTAAGAAGTACCCGCCGGAGAAATACCGGCCGTTAAACCCAAAGGCCGGCACCCAATGGGTGCCGGCCTTTTGATCAGCTCAGTCGAACTGGAAAAACCTTAGAGTGCGTTGACCTTCTTGGAGATCGCCGACTTGCGGTTTGCAGCGTTGTTCTTGTGAATAACGCCCTTGCTGACAGCCTTGTCCAGCTTGCGGCTGGCAGCAACAAGTGCAGTTCCAGCAGCATCCTTGTCAGCAGACTCAACGGCGGTGTTGACGGCGCGGATGGCCGTCTTCAGCTCGGACTTGACAGCGTTGTTACGCAGGCGAGCCTTCTCGTTGGTGAGGATGCGCTTCTTCTGGGACTTGATATTAGCCACGTATGAACTCTCTTTTTAATGCGGAAATGGTCTAGAGGGTTTTCAGGTTGGCCATCGACTGAGCGGCGTGGGGATGCCTATGGCAGCCAACCATGAGTGGCCGTCGACCTGCACGGACACACAGCTATAAAGGATAGCAGATACTCACGGATAACGGAGACCCGCAGTTCAGCGCACGCTTTGATAGGCCCTGAGGCTCCGTGAAACGTCCTGGAATTGCCGCTTGCCCAAGACCGCGCCTTCTCGCCGCACGGCCCGGGGGTCCAAGCGGATGATGCGCTGTACATTGACCTCGCTGGGCCGGCCCTGTCGGTCCCAAGGGCCGGCGCCAATGTCGACGTAGCTATCAGCGCGTGCTCCGTTGTCGTGGTCTTTCGAGGTCAACATCAACCCAAGCAACCATTCTCCGTCCCGCCCGATAAGAAGAACGGGGCGGTCTTTGCCCTGCGAGTGGTCCTCTTCATAGGGGACCCAGCCCCACACAATTTCGCCAGGATCCGGCCTGCCGTCCGGCTTGGGGGAGTAGCTGGGCTTGACGGCTCCGCGGAAGTCGCCTGGGTAGCGGCCCGGTGGCTGCCCGACGGCGGTACGCCGGGTGGGTTTGCCCGCCGTCGCCGATGGCGCGGCCGGCTTGGAGCTGCCGCCTCGCAGCGCCTTGAGTGAACGCAACAGAAATTTCCCCAGGGGGCGCACGTCAAAAGCCATAGGAACACGCTACATCCGACGTCGCCGGACAGCAGGGCGCGCGATGTACGGCGAAGCGCCGGTTCGTGGGAGACTAGAGGATCAGATGCGCGGCATGTTCGGGCTGGCTTATGCCCAGTCCGGGTAATTGCCGTGTGAGTGTCGACAGTAAGGATCCTGCGTGTCTCCCATGGCCCGCACCGCACCGGTGCCCGCCGCAACAGATCCGGCCATCATCCGGAACTTCTGCATCATTGCCCACATTGACCACGGTAAATCCACCCTGGCCGACCGCATGCTGCAGTTCACCGGCGTCGTTCAGCAACGCGACATGAAGGCCCAGTATCTGGATCGCATGGATATTGAGCGCGAACGCGGCATCACCATCAAGTCCCAGGCTGTCCGCATGCCTTGGGAACTGGACGGCACCAGCTATGCCCTGAACATGATCGACACTCCGGGTCACGTCGACTTCACCTACGAGGTTTCCCGGTCCCTGGCAGCCTGCGAGGGCGCGGTTCTGCTGGTCGACGCGGCACAGGGCATCGAGGCCCAAACCCTTGCCAACCTGTACCTGGCGATGGAAAACAACCTGACCATCATTCCGGTCCTGAACAAGATCGACCTCCCTGCGGCCCAGCCCGAGAAATACGCGGCTGAGCTCGCCAACCTCATCGGTGGGGACCCGGAGGACGTTCTGAAGGTTTCCGGCAAGACGGGCGTGGGCGTCGAAGCGCTCCTGGACAAGATCGTCCGCGATTTGCCTTCCCCCGTAGGCGATCCTGACGCTCCCGCCCGGGCCATGATCTTCGACTCGGTCTATGACACCTACCGGGGCGTCGTGACTTATGTCCGTGTTGTGGATGGCATGCTGCATCCCCGCGAACGTATCCAGATGATGTCTACCCGTGCGACGCACGAGCTTCTCGAAATCGGTGTGAGTTCCCCGGAGCCCACGCCCTCGAAGGGCTTGGGCGTTGGCGAGGTGGGCTACCTGATCACCGGCGTGAAAGATGTCCGTCAGTCCAAGGTCGGCGACACCGTCACCAACCTGGCCAAGCCGGCGTCGGAATCCCTCAGCGGTTACGCAGATGCCAAGCCGATGGTCTTCTCGGGCCTGTACCCCTTGGATGGCACGGATTATCCGGTCCTTCGCGATGCGCTCGAAAAGCTCATGCTCAACGACGCCGCCCTGGTGTACGAGCCCGAGACCTCCGCTGCGCTGGGCTTCGGTTTCCGTGTGGGCTTCCTGGGGCTTCTGCACCTTGAAATCACGCGTGAGCGCCTCGAGCGTGAATACAACCTGGACCTCATTTCCACTGCTCCGAACGTGGAGTACGAGGTTACTCTGGAAGACAAGCGCGTCGTCCACGTCACCAACCCCAGCGAGTACCCCACAGGCAAGATCTCCGAGGTCCGCGAGCCGATGGTCTCTGCCACGGTCCTGGCGCCCAACGAGTTCGTTGGCGCAATCATGGAACTGTGCCAGAGCCGCCGCGGCCAGATGAAGGGCATGGATTACCTGTCCGAGGACCGCGTGGAGCTCCGATACTGGATCCCGCTGGCCGAGATCGTGTTCGACTTCTTCGACCTCCTGAAGTCCAAGACCCGCGGTTACGCCTCGCTGGACTGGAAGGCCGACGGCGAACAGGTCGCCGACCTCGTCAAGGTCGACATCCTGCTACAAGGTGAACAAGTGGATGCGTTCAGCGCCATCACCCACCGCGACAAGGCCTACGCCTACGGTGTGATGATGACCGGAAAGCTCCGCGAGCTTATTCCCAGGCAGCAGTTCGAAGTGCCCATCCAGGCAGCCATTGGCTCCCGCATCATCGCCCGTGAGAGCATCCGTGCCATCCGCAAGGACGTTCTTGCCAAGTGCTACGGCGGTGACATCACGCGTAAGCGCAAGCTGCTCGAAAAGCAAAAAGAAGGCAAGAAGCGCATGAAGATGGTGGGCCGCGTTGAGGTTCCCCAGGAGGCCTTCATCGCAGCACTGACGACCGACGAGTCCAAGGACAAGGCCAAGAAGTAAATGCCCAGCGTCCTTCCTTTGGGCGATCCGGCACCTGCGGATGGATTATTGCCACCGCAGGTGCTGGACGGCGTCGAGCAACGCAAATTCGGGCTCTACGTGCACATTCCGTTTTGTGCCGTACGGTGTGGCTATTGCGATTTCAACACGTATACCGCCACGGAGCTCGGCGGGGGAGCGTCGCAGGATGCCTATGCTTCCACGGCTGTTTCCGAAGTCGCTTTCGCGGCGACGGCCCTTGAGGCCTCTGGCCTTCCGCATCGTCCACTAAGCACAGTATTTTTTGGTGGCGGTACGCCCACGCTCCTGCCTGCGGAGGATCTCGCAGAGATCCTGCGCGCCGCCGTCGGCTACTGGGGCTTGGAGCCCGGCGCTGAGGTGACCACCGAGGCCAATCCCGACTCTGTAACACCCGAATCCTTGAAGGTGCTTGCGGACGCGGGCTTCACCCGCGTGTCCTTCGGCATGCAGTCTGCGGTTCCGCACGTGCTGAAAGTGCTGGACCGCACCCACACTCCCAGCCGGGTGCCGCTGGTGGTGCAATGGGCCCGCGAAGCAGGCCTCTCCGTCAGCCTGGACCTTATCTACGGGACACCAGGGGAGTCCATGGAGGACTGGGAGTTCTCACTCAAGACGGCGCTCTCGTACGGGCCGGACCACATCAGCGCCTACGCATTGATAGTCGAGGATGGCACCAAACTTGCCGCGCAGATCAAGCGTGGCCAGGTGCCCGGAATCGACGACGACGACCACGCCGCAAAGTATGAACTGGCGGACAAGATGATCTCCTCGGCCGGCTTGAACTGGTACGAAGTCAGCAACTGGTCGAGGACTCCGGATCAGGCGTGCAAGCACAACCTCGCGTATTGGCGCGGAGACGATTGGTGGGGAATCGGCCCCGGCGCGCACTCACACGTGGGCGGTGTCCGGTGGTGGAACGTCAAACACCCCACGGCCTACGCATCACGATTGGGGTCAGGGACCTCACCTGCCGCAGGGCGCGAAACCCTCGACGCCGGCACCCGGGAAGTCGAGCGGATCATGCTGGAGGCGCGGCTCGGAACGGGCCTTGCCGTAGATGCCCTGGATGCGATTGGGCGCCACGCGATGGCGGGCCTCATTGCTGACGAACTGGTTGATCCGGTTCAGGCATTCAAGGGACGACTGGTTCTTACCCTTAAGGGCAGGTTGCTCGCAGATGCCGTAGTCCGCAGGATCCTGCCGGACTGACCTTCGCCTGGGACTGACAGCCCGGTACCGTACCCCCCGGACCCCCCGGACCCCCCGGACCCCCCGGATTCATCGGGCGGATCGGGGGTCCTACTTGATCCAGCGCAGGTTGAAACGGTAGCGGTGGGGCTGGCCGTGGTTGACCCGGATGCCCGCTGAAACAGAGAAGCACGTCAGTGCCACCCAGATACCCGTGGCAATGACGGCAAAAATGTTTCCCACCACCGGCAGCAGGACAAGGATGTTGGCCAAGACGGCGGCAATGGTGGGAGGCAACGTGAAATTCAGTGCCTCCTTGGATTCCTGCGCTGTGAACGGCCCGCGGTCGCGGAAAATCAGGTAGATCAGGAGAGCCGGCAAGCATCCAAGGATGCCGCCGAAGTGGGCCAAAGTGGCCCACTGCCTGTCCTCGCTGGCTGTCAACGGGAGTGCGTTGGCAGGGGCGCCATGGTACTGGGGCCGGCCTGCGGCGCTGCCCGGTTCTTCAGGAGCGTTATCTGCCACGGTGTCTTCCCTTTGCCTTAAATGCTTTAAAGATGCTGCTGTGTTGCTGTCCAAGAATACCGGGCCGCGCGTCCTTCCCGGGACCAACGCCCCGGAAGCATGCCGGATCCTGATGATCCGGACCGTGGACTACGGGACGGTGAGGAAGTCGATGACTTCTTCCACACGCCCCAACAACGATGCCTCAAGGTCCGCATAGCTGTGCACTGCGCCCAGCAGGCGCTGCCAGCCCAGCCCGATGTCCTCCGCTGTTTCGTGGGGCCAACCGAAGGCCGTGAGAATCCCGGTCTTCCAATCAGTGCCGCGGGCAACGGCGGGCCATTGCTCGATGCCCAGGACCTTCGGCCGGATGGCCTGCCACACGTCCACATAAGGGTGGCCCACGATCAGGACGTTGCCTGCAGCGCCGGGGACAGTCATGGCCTCGGCTGCGATCCGGGACTCCTTTGAGCCCGCCACGAGGTGGTCCACCAGGATGCCAAGGCGGCGGCCGGGACCGGGTCGGAAGTCGGCAATGGCGGACTTGAGGTCGTCCACGCCGTGGAGCGGTTCCACCACAATTCCTTCAACACGGAGGTCGTCACCCCAGACTTTCTCCACGAGTTCAGCGTCGTGCTTGCCCTCCACCCAGATGCGGCTGGCCTTCGCGACCTGCGCCCGTTGCCCCTGGACCTTTACCGAACCCGAGGCCGTGCGATTCGCCTGAACCGCTGAAGCGGGCCGGCGAGGGGCCGGAGGCATCAACCTGATCGCTTGTCCTTCGAGAAGGAATCCGTACCCGAGTTGGAACGACTTCGTTTTACCGCGCCTGTCCTCGAGCGACACGATGTGCATGCCACCGGTCTTTTCCACCCGGGTGACTTCGCCCACCCATCCTGACTGGACGTCTTCGAGGACCATGCCGCGTTGCACCGGCACCTCAGGGAGCTGGCGTTTGGCTGGAGCGGTCAGGTCCTGCGGGCCCCAATTGTCGAAAGCCAAGGAATTCCTACCTCTGTGGTGATGTGAAAGGGGACAGGGGCGGGTTGCCGTCAGCCGGTATCGGGACGCCGCCCTGGATGCAGTCCTCGGACGGTTTCAATGCTAACAACGTGGTGGCTCATACTAGACTTGTTAGCACTTGGGCATGTTGAGTGCTAAGTGTGCGGTGATCCATTGGAGGTCCCGCGGGGACCGGTCCCATGGACCATGGCAGTCGTCAGGAGGTGTAGCAATGAGTGAGCCACGCAAATTGGAAGTGCTGCGTGCCATCGTTGAGGATTACGTGCATTCCCGGGAGCCGGTGGGATCGAAAGCCCTCGTTGAGCGTCATCACCTGGGTGTTTCCAGTGCCACCATCCGCAATGACATGGCTGTCCTGGAAGAAGAAGGTCTTATTGCCGCCCCGCATACCAGCGCCGGCCGAATCCCCACTGACAAGGGCTATCGCCTGTTCGTTGACCGCATCTCCCAGGTCAAGCCGTTGTCCGCCGCCGAGCGTCGGGCAATTCACTCGCTGCTTGAAGGACCCGACGACGTCGATGACATTCTTGAGCGCACAGTACGGCTCCTTTCCCAGCTGACCAACCAGGTCGCCGTCGTGCAGTATCCCCACTCGCACCGCGCATTGGTCCGCCACGCGGAGTTCGTTCTGCTGGCCCCCAAACAGGTGCTGGTGGTCCTCATTGCGGACACCGGGAGCGTCGTGCAAAAAGTCATCGACGCCGGTTCGGACGTGGGGAACGAGGCTTTGATGTTGTTGCGGTCACGATTCCTTGGCAGCATCGCCGGCACCCAGCTGGCACTCCTGCCGCAGGTGTTACCGTCGGTGGTGGCCCTTTGCCCGCCGGATCTTCGTGCCCTCGCCCAAAGGCTGGCCACTGGCTTGGAATCCCTGAGCGACACCAGCCGTGAGGAACGCATTCTGATGGCCGGTACGGCCAACCTCGCACGTTCCAACGTTGACTTCCCGCTAAGCATCGGTCCCGTGCTTGAGGCCCTTGAGGAACAAGTTGTCATGCTCCGGTTGTTGTCGGACATGGGAGACGATCCCCGGGGCGTGACAGTCAGCATTGGCCGGGAGAATCCGTACGACGGCCTGGCCGAGGCCTCTGTAGTGGCCACCGGCTACGGTTCCGGCGCCAAGGTGGGAATCCTTGGACCGACCCGCATGGACTATCCCACCACCATGGCAGCAGTTCGTGCCGTGGCCCGTTACCTTTCCCGCATTCTCGGCGGCTGAACACCGGCCCGGGAAAACATCCGCAGTACAACCAGGAAGAGATACCGACTTTGAGCAGCCACTATGACGTTTTGGGAGTCTCGCCGGAAGCCACCGGGGAAGAGATCAAAAAGGCGTACCGCAAGTTGGCGCGGAAACTCCACCCGGACGTAAACCCGGGTGAAGATGTCGCGGAGCAGTTCAAGGCCGTGACGCACGCTTACGAAGTGTTGTCAGATCCCCAGAAGCGCCGCGTCTACGATGCCACGGGCAACGAGAACGGCACTGATAACGGCTTCGGCGGCGGCTACGCCGGCCAGGGCTTCGCCTTCCAGGACATCTTCGACACTTTCTTTGGCGGCGGCGGTGGACACGGAGGGCCCGCCTCCCGTGTACGACGTGGCCAGGACGCCCTTATCAGCGTTCGGATCGACCTCAAGGATGCCGTGTTCGGCGTCAACAAGAAGCTTGAAGTGGACACAGCCGTGGTCTGCCCCACCTGCGACGGCAGCTGCTGCCGCCCGGGCACCCACCCTGAACGCTGCGACATTTGTGGTGGCAGCGGCCAGGTTCAGCGCGCCGTCCGCTCCATTCTGGGGCAGGTCATGACCACCGCCCCCTGTGGTTCCTGTGAAGGCTTCGGCACCGTCATCAAGGATCCCTGCAACGAATGCAACGGCCAGGGACGCATCAGGAGCCGCCGTTCGCTCACCATCAAGGTTCCCGCCGGCGTCGCTACCGGTACGCGAATCCAGCTGTCCGGCCAGGGCGAAGCAGGACCTGCAGGTGGTCCGGCCGGTGATCTGTACGTGGAGATCCGCGTCAACAACGATTCCACGTTCGTACGCGAAGGCGACGACCTCCACGCCACCCTCAGCGTGCCCATGACGGCTGCTGCCTTGGGGACCGACGTGCAGCTTGAGACGTTCGACGGCGCACAGGACATCGAAGTGAAGGCAGGCACGCAGTCCGGAGAGGTCATCACCCTTCGTGGCCTCGGCGTAACGCACCTGCGGGGCTACGGCCGCGGCGATCTGAAGGTTCACCTGCATGTGGAAACACCTACCAAACTGGACCATGCACAGGAAGAACTCCTCCAGCAGCTTGCCAAGCTCCGCGGCGAGCAGTTCACCGAAGGAAAACTGGTGGCCAGTGGTGGCATGTTCGCAAAGCTCCGGGACAAGCTCGGTAACCTGTAGCGGTGAGCAACCCCGTTTTCTTTACACCGGCCGGCAGCCTCAGCCACGTAGCGCCCGGTACTGATTTTGTCCTGGAGGGTCCGGAGGCCCGCCACGCAGTGACGGTGAAGCGCTTGGCCGTCGGTGAGTCCGTTGACATCGCCGACGGCGCAGGTGCCCGTCTCACTGGAGTGGTCGCCGAAGCGGCGCCCGGTGCCCTGACGGTGACCGCCACCGACATCGTCTTCGAAGCCCAGCCGGACGTTCGATTGGTACTGGTTCAGGCGTTGGCCAAGGGTGATCGCGACGAGCTCGCAATCGAGACGGCAACGGAACTGGGCATTGATGCCGTGATTCCCTGGCAGTCGGAGCGATCCATCGTGCGCTGGAAGGCGGAGCGGGCAGCCAAGGCGCATGCGAAATGGGAGTCAGTGGTCACCGCGGCTGCAAAACAGGCGCGCAGGGCCTGGGTACCTCCAATCCGCCCGATCGTCGACTCCAGCGGTTTGGTGAAAGCCGTTGCCGAGGCCGATTTGGCCGTCATTCTTCACGAGGACGCCAAAAACCCTCTGCGGGAGGTCCTGGAGAGGCTGGATGTCAACGGTGCTTCGCCCAGTGAGGTTCTGTTGATCGTGGGGCCTGAGGGCGGGATTTCGCCGCGTGAAGTGACACGGCTTAGCGATGCAGGGGCCGTGACGGCCCTCCTGGGTCACCATGTCCTGCGGTCGTCGACGGCGGGACCCGCCGCCGTCGTCCTGGCCAGCGACGTCCTCGGTCGCTGGTAGCCGGCGAACGTCGAATCAGGCCACGGTGAACAACCGGGTGTCCGTGCTCGATTCTATGGCCTTGCCGGCATCGTCGACCTCGGTTACCCGCAATTCATATTTTCCGGGTTTCAGTGTCGCGCCGAAGCTGAACAGACCATACTGCCCGGGTTCGCCGGTTGCTTTGGTCTGGCCCGTGAGCAGGCTCGACTTCTCACCCTTGCCGTTGTCCTGAAGGAGCTGCCAGCTGATGGGCCGTGAATTGTCCGTGGTGCGCCCGTTGAACTTGATCAAACCAGGGGGCAGGGACACGTCCTCCTGCGGATCGATGATCCACAGCGGCGCCACCAAGGAAGCATCACGCGTCATGGGTTCGCCAAGTTTCACTTGGCCGAAGGCCATGTAGTCCTTGTGCCCGTCAACGAGAATGACCACTTGGATCTGCTGTCCGGAGTTGATGAGTCCGGAGGACGATGCCGCGGCGGACGCCGTGTAAACCAGCTGCTGGATGGCCCGTTGTGCCATCCCGGCATCGAGGTTTGAGTTGAAGGCGTCGCGGGACACATCAACGGTGATCACGTTTTTCCCCGAGATGGAGGTCGCCAGGCTTCCTGGTTCCTGCCAGGGCGTGAAGAAGTCGTGATCCAGGGGCTTTTCCGCCATCATGATCCGCAGGGCCGTCGTCACAGGATTGCCGTCACCGGAAATGTCCCGGAACTCACGGTAGAGGTAGACCTCCTCCTTGCTCCGCCCGATCCAGTAGACCGGAATCTTGGTGGACGCCTGCGTCGTTTCCAGTGGTGCGTTGCTCGCAGGGGCGTCCTGGACCGTCATCGGAGGCGAGCTCTGTGTCGCCTGACTGCCCCCTCCGCCGTTTGCGATGCAACCAGTGAGCAGCATGACAGCAAGCATCGCCGGCGCAACGACGGCGGACTTGGTCCGCTTGCGTGCGCCGCTTCCGTTGCTCGCTGGCTCGGTGATGGCGTTTCCTGTCTTACGATGCAAAACGCGGCCGCCTATGGGGCGGGCCGCTGGGGTCGGAACTGCGGGGGCTCGACCACCCGCTATGCCAGCTTGGCACATCGTCGACGGCGTCCGGCCGGGTTTCTGCGGACGCCGGCCAACTGAAACATGATTGATACCGGCTTGATGCCGAGTTGAGACAAAATGTCGGCAGTGCAGCGGCGGCAGTGATCCGGACCATTGGCGAGGTTCATCCCGGGCCGCGCTGGCGTAGGATTGCGTCATACGATCAACCGGAGGAGAACAGGCCGTAGGGCCAGCACTATGAGTGAATCTTTGAACGGGCGGCTCAGGACCGGAAACGGGAACCAGCCGACCACCGAGTTCCCGCACACCTTACCGGGCACGCGCACGGAAGTTGTCACCTTCGACAACTCCGACCAGATGGTTCACTCGCTGGGCAGCCACGATGAAGCCCTGCGGTACATCGAGGAACAGTTCCAGGACGTCAACTTCCACGTCCGGGGCAACGAGCTTTCCATGACCGGTCCCGCAACCGTCATTCCCCGCATCATGCGCCTCCTTGAGGAAGTGCGCGGTCTTGTGGCGAAGGGGACATTGGTCACGCCTGATGTGCTCCAGCAGTTGGTGTCCCTCCTGCGGACCCAGTCTGTGCAGAACCCTGCGGATGTCCTGACCCACAACATTCTTTCCAGCCGTGGCAAGACCATCAGGCCCAAGACGCTGAACCAGAAAAACTATGTTGACGCCATTGACGACAACACGGTGATTTTCGGAATTGGCCCTGCAGGTACGGGCAAGACCTACTTGGCCATGGCCAAGGCCGTCCAAGCGCTCCAAATGAAGGAAGTCAGCCGGATCATCCTGACGCGGCCCGCCGTTGAAGCGGGGGAGAGGCTGGGATTCCTTCCCGGCACTCTGAGCGACAAGATCGACCCCTATCTGCGCCCCCTTTACGATGCCCTGCACGACATGATGGATCCGGAATCCATCCCGCGATTGATGGCGGCGGGCACCATCGAAGTGGCTCCGTTGGCCTACATGCGTGGTCGGACCCTCAACGACGCCTTCATCATCCTTGATGAAGCCCAGAACACCACTCCGGAACAGATGAAGATGTTCCTGACCCGGCTCGGCTTTGGCTCCAAAATGGTGGTCACCGGTGACGTCACGCAGATCGACCTGCCCTTCGGAGCAACGTCCGGGCTGCGTATTGTCCGGGAAATCCTGACCGGGATCGACGACGTGAATTTCTCCATCCTCGAGGCCGCAGACGTAGTACGGCACCGCCTGGTGGGCGATATCGTCTCCGCCTACAGCGCGTGGGATGATGCCCACAGCGCAGAGGCAGCACACACACCTAAACGTGGAGAACGTAAATGAGCATTGAAGTCAACAACGAGTCCGGCGTGGCAGTGGATGAAGCGCAGCTGGTGACGTTGTCCCGCTTCATCTTTGAGCGCCTGTATATCCACCCCCAGGCAGAGCTGTCCATCCTGCTGGTGGACGAACCCGCCATGGAGAAACTGCACATTGAGCTGATGGACGAGCCGGGAGCCACCGATGTGCTGTCCGTGCCCATGGACGAACTGACGCCCGGCACCCCGGACAAGCCAACTCCGCAGGGCATGCTTGGAGACATCGCGATCTGCCCGCAGGTGGCTGAAGTGCAGGCCCGCAACGCGGGCCACCCTACGCAGGATGAAATGCTGTTGCTGACCACGCACGGAATCCTCCACCTGCTGGGCTTTGACCACGCCGAGCCCGATGAAAAAGAAGAAATGTTTGGCTTGCAGCGGGAACTGCTGTCTGAATTCCTGGGCAAGGATGCCCCCATGGAGACCATGCAGTGACGTCGATCATTCTGGTCGGCATGGCGCTGGTATTCCTCAGCTTTGTTGCACTGCTGACTGCGGCCGAGGCTGCGTTCAACTTCCTGCCGCGGCATGAGGCCGAACAATCCATTGGCCGGAGCAAAGGCAAGGCCCTGGCCGGCATCCTTGAAAACCCGATCGCCCACATGCGGGCCCTGCGCTTTTGGCGTGTGTGGTTTGAAATGGCAGCGGCAGTGGCCGTCGCGGTTGTCCTCCACAGCCTGCTGGACAACGTCTGGCTCGCCGGGCTTGCGGCAACGGGCATCATGGCCGTGATCGGCTTTGTGCTCGTCGGCGTTTCACCCCGGCAATTGGGACGCGCGCACTCCGGACCCGTGGTGCGTTTCACGGCACCGCTGATCAGGTTCCTGTGCTGGATCCTGGGCCCGATCCCAGGATGGCTGGTGGCGCTTGGCCAAGCAGTAGCCCCAGGCGCTCCCAGCGGTGACGACGCTTTTGTCAGTGAGGAAGAGTTCCGCGAGTTTGTCGACCGTGCGGCAGAGTCGGACATGATCGAAGACAACGAAGCGGAGCTCATCCATTCGGTCTTTGACTTTGGCGACACTTTGGTGCGTTCCGTCATGGTTCCCCGCACGGACATCGTCAGCATCGCTACCGGCGCGGACCTTGAAACTGCCATGGGCTTGTTCCTGAGGTCGGGGTACTCGCGAATCCCTGTCATAGGTGAGAACACGGATCAGATCCGAGGCATTCTGTACCTCAAGGATGTTGCCGCAGCGATGTACCGCGGCGAACCGGGCTTGCAGGCGCACGACGTCGATTCGCTGGCCCGCGATGTCCGATACGTCCCCGAGTCCAAGCCGGTGAGTGATTTGCTGAGGGAACTCCAGCAGGAGTCCACCCACGTGGCCATTGTCATTGATGAATACGGCGGAACCGCCGGCCTGGTGACTTTGGAAGACCTCATTGAGGAAATCGTGGGTGAAATCGTTGACGAATACGATGCCGCAGCGGAGGAAGCCGTCGACCTGGGCGACGGGCAGTACCGGGTGAGCGCGCGAATGAGCATCGATGACCTTGGGGAACTGTTCGATATTGACCTCGACGACGACGAGGTGGACACCGTTGGCGGCCTCCTCGCAAAGGCGCTTGGCCAGGTTCCGATTGTTGGAAGCTCGGTTGAAGTGAACGGCGTGTTCCTTAAGGCAGATAGGCTGGAGGGTCGCCGAAACAGGGTCAGCCATATCATTGCGGCCGCCATGCCAAAGGAAGACACTGACCTTGAAGACCTTCTCGACGACGCCGACTCAACGCAACAGGGAGTTCCACGTGAGCAAGCAAAATAAGAAATTCGACGCCGATAGCGACTTCGGCGGCTTTCACGCGGGGTTCTCGGTGCTGGTGGGCCGGCCGAATGCGGGCAAGTCGACCCTGACCAATGCCTTGGTGGGCCAGAAGGTGGCCATTACCTCGGCCAAACCGCAGACCACGCGTCACACCATCCGCGGTATCGTCCACCGCGAGGACGCACAATTGATCCTCGTGGACACCCCGGGACTTCACCGTCCCCGGACCCTTTTGGGAAAGCGCCTCAACGAGCTTGTCGCCGATACCCTGGCCGAAGTTGATGCCATCGGTTTCTGCTTGCCCGCCAACGAGAAGATCGGCCCCGGCGACAAATTCATCGCAGCCCAGCTGGCCGCCGTCGGGCGCAAGCCGATCGTTGCTTTGGTGACCAAGACAGATCTTGTCGACAGGCAGGCTCTCACGGAGCAGCTGCTCGCTGTCGCAGCGCTCGGCCGTGAGGTTCTGGGTGAACAAGGCTGGGCCGACATCGTTCCGGTGTCAGCTGCCGATGGTTTCCAGGTTTCCACCGTCGCCGACGTCCTGATCAGCCACATGCCTTCCTCCCCGCCGCTTTATCCGGATGGTGAGCTCACAGATGAGCCGGAAGCGGTCATGATCGCTGAGCTCATCCGTGAAGCCGCCTTGGAGGGTGTCCGGGACGAGCTTCCGCACTCCTTGGCAGTTGTGGTGGAGGAAATCGTTCCGCGTGAAGGCCGGTCCGAGGACAACCCGCTCCTGGATGTCCGGGTGAACCTCTATGTCGAGCGTCCCTCGCAGAAGGCCATCATTATTGGCAAGGGCGGAAGCCGTCTGCGCGAAGTGGGAACCAATGCCCGCAAGGGTATTGAAACCCTGCTGGGCACGCGGATCTACCTCGATCTGCACGTGAAAGTCGCCAAGGACTGGCAGCGGGACCCCAAGCAACTGGTCAAACTAGGATTCTAGCCAGCAATGCTGGTTCCGGCGTGGCTCCCGGCCCGATAAGGAACTTCCCAGAAACGGCAACTATGATTGCGGGGATCGAGCTGTTTAAGGAAAGGTAAACCGAATAGTGCGACGTCGTGACGCCCGCCCAGAGGGCACCGGCACCGCAGGCCCCGTTGCGGCACGCCATGGAGCGGATGCTGACGGCACTCCGCGCCATATGAATGAACGCAAGGGACTGCCGCTCTGGTTGAAGATTGTCACCGGTGTGGTCTCGGTTGCCTTGGTTGCCGGCGTCGCCTTCGCTGCTTTCTGGTTCATCCGGCTGCAGACCAACATCACCAAGGCGCCGCTGAGCGCCGCGGAGTCACGTAACGCCGGCGATGCCTTGGCCAACGACAAGACAGACCGCCTGCAGATCCTGATCCTTGGCTCCGATACCCGTGACGGGAAGAACGCCGAGTACGGAAGTACCGAAGACTCCACAGGCTATGGCCACTCGGACGTCATGATGCTGCTGGACATTTCCGCTGACAACAAGCGGGTCAATGTCCTCAGCTTTCCCCGGGATTTGTTGGTGGATGTTCCCCAGTGCACGGACCGCACCAACAACCAGACCTTTCCTGCCCGCAGCGGCGTGATGATCAACGAAGCCATGGCAGAGGCCGGCATCGGCTGTGCCGTGGATACCGTCAATAAACTGACCGGCTTGGAAATCGACCACTTCATGATGGCCGACTTCAACGCCGTCAAGGAACTCTCCCACGCTGTGGGCGGCGTCAATGTGTGCGTGAGTGACCCCGTCTTTGATCCGGACTCCCGGCTCCGCCTGAAGAAGGGCGACTCACTGGTCGAAGGCGAACAGGCCCTGGCTTTCCTGCGCACCAGGCATGCGTTCGGCGATGGTGGAGACCTGGGCCGCATCAAGGGCCAGCAGGCATTCCTTTCTTCCCTGACGCGAAAGCTGAAGAGTGAAGGCACTCTGGGCAACCCGCAGCGACTCCTCCAGATCGCAGACGTAGTCACGCAGAATCTGACGGTCGACGAGGGCCTCGCTTCTGTACCGTCGCTGCTGACGATTGGTGGCCGCCTCAAAGACATTGATGTGTCCAAGGTGGCTTTTGTGGCCGTTCCCACGCAAGCTGCAGCAGTGGATCCAAACCGGCTGGAACTCGTTGAACCTCAAGCGTCCCAACTCTTCGCAGCACTGCGCGCGGACCTGGACCTGACCACGCCCGGGGCTACATCAACACCCACGCCTTCGGAAACCCCGGCACCCCAGCCCACGGCCACCACGCCTCCGGCGCCCGCCTACGACAAAGCCATCCAGCCTGTCTCTGTGGCCAACGGCAGTGGCGTGGGAACCAGGGCGCAGGAATTGATGACTGTTCTCACGGGCGCTGGATTTACCCAGGCAGTGAGCTACCTGGCCAACCCGGTGGACCAAACCGTGCTCTACTACGGGCAGGGATTTGCCGATGTGGCTGCAGATGTGGCCAAGCTCTACGGCATCCCGGCTGCCCAGGTGCAGGAGGCCCCCGGAGTGGCTGGCGTGCAGCTCTATGTGGGTACCGACTTCACTACCGGTACCGCCTACGGAGCAGCTTCGGTCCCGTCCAACGTGGTCAACCAGACGGCCAGCGACGCCGTGTGCCAGCAGGTGAACCCGCTCTACATCGATCAGTAAGCGAGGATCAGTACCTCAAGAGCCATTGCCGGTTCAAAGCGAAGGCCGGGCCAGTTGCGTAACTCGCCCGGCCGTCGTCGTCCTGCTTCCTACCAGATGCTGACGCGTTCCCCGGGTTCCGCCCACATGCCGTCCGACTCAGCCACTTCGAATGCTTCATGGAATGCATCGAGGTTCTTGGCGATTGCGTTGGTCCGGAACTCGTTGGGGGAGTGGGGGTCCGTGGCAAGCCTGCGGATTGCTTCCTCGGTCCGGATTACCTGACGCCACCCGGCCGCCCAGGACATGAAGAACCGTTGCGGACCGGTGAAGCCATCTATAACTTCCGGTTCCTTGCCATCAAGGCTGAGAAGGTATGCCTTGTAGGCGATGGTGAGGCCGCCCAGATCGCCAATGTTCTCACCCAGGGTGAGTTTGCCGTTCACCTTGTGCTCTGGGGCGGCATACGGTGAGAGAGCATCGAATTGCGCTACCAGCTTGGCGGTGAGTGCTTCGAATGCTGTGCGATCCTCCTCGGTCCACCAATTTCGCAACGCACCGCTGCCATCGAACTGCGATCCCTGGTCGTCGAAGCCATGGCCGATTTCGTGTCCGATCACTGCCCCGATTCCACCGTAGTTCACGGCGTCGTCCGCCTCGGCGGTAAAGAACGGCGGCTGGAGGATTGCCGCCGGGAACACAATCTCATTCAACATCGGGTGGTAGTAGGCGTTGACCGTCTGGGGCGTCATCAGCCACTTCGTCAGGTCGACGGGCTTGCCGATTTCGTCCAGATGGCGGTCAACGTCGGCGTCATGCGCGCGTTCAACATTTCCGAGAAGGTCATTGGGGTCAATCTCCACTGCGGAATAGTCGATCCACTTTTCCGGGAAGCCAATCTTGGGACGGAACGCATCCAACTTCTTGAGGGCTTCCTTCTTCGTCTCCTCACCCATCCAAGCCAAGGAAGAGATGCTCTCGCGGTAGGCCGCAATCAGGTTGGCCACCAAGGATTCCATCCGGGCTTTGTGACCGGGAGGGAAGTGCCGTTCGACGTAGATCTGACCGACTGCCTCACCCAGCGCAGCTTCCACGACGGCGACTCCGCGCTTCCAGCGTTCTTTGTTTTGCGGGGTACCGCTCAGGGTGGTGCCGTAGAAGTCGAAGTTTGTGTCCACGAACGCAGACGACAAATAGGGGGCGGCCGAACTGAGGACGCGGAGTGTCAGCCATTCCTTCCAGGCCTGCAATGGTTCGGACTCCAGCAGCGCGGCGGCGCCAGTGAAGAAGTCCGGGGTGCTGACAACGATCTCCCGCCGTTTCGCCGCGTCGACCCGAGCTGCGTCGAACCACGTGTCGAGCCAGGGGAACAACTCTGTGGCCTCTTCCGCAGATCTGAGGTTGTACGTCTTCTGGGGATCCCGGAGCGTGACGTTGTCCCAGTGATGCGAAGCCAGTGCCGTCTCAAGCGCGACGACGCGCTGTGCAGCCTCGGCGGCATCGGGAATGGAAGCGAGCGTGAAGAGTTTTTCGATGTAGCTGCTGTACGCCGACACAATGCCGGCGAACTTGTCGTCGCGGTAGTAGGACTCGTCGGGCAAACCCAAGCCGCCCTGCCCGATGTACAGCAGGATTCGTTCCGGGTTCCCGGCATCCGGCGCGGGATAGATGGAGAAGAGGCCGGACACATCCGAACGGAAAAGACGGCCGATCAAAGCTGCCAGGTCCTTGGGAGAGCTCACTGCGCTGACCTCGTCAAGGCGGCCCCGCACGGGTGCGAGTCCCTTTGCCTCTGCCGCAGCCTCGTCCATGAAGCTGGCGTAGAGGCCGCCAACCTTTTGTTCAATACCGGTGGCCGATTCGCCTTTGCCGGCGGCCTCTTCGATGATTGCCTTGACTGCGAGCTCGGCCCCGTCACGCAGGGCGGTGAAAGTTCCTTCCAACGGCCGGTCATCCGGAATCGTAGTGCTGTTGAGCCACGCGCCGTTGACGTGCTGGTATAGGTCGTCCTGGGGCCGGACGCTGTGGTCGATATTCGAAAGAGTGATCCCCGACTGTGGCACTGTGGCTCCTTGTGTGGACGCTGCAGCTGGTGTCGCCACCGCCGCGGCGTCTGCATAGTGGACGTTGCATGAGGTGTTGCACTGTCATCATACGCACCGTGTTACTGTAATTTTGTGCGTGCGGAAATGCTTCTTCTTAGCTGCCGCGGCGAGGCCTGAAAGCTATCTGACGCTGGGCCATCCTCGCCGCGGAGTTTCGTTGTGTCCGGCTAAGCTTTCATTCAGTTCTTAGAGAAAAGGCCACACGTCATGCGTAATGCACAAAAGCCCTCCGGTATGCCCACCCACCGTTACCTGCCGTTCCAGGACCAGATCACGGTCGAGGTCCCGGACCGCACTTGGCCGGACAAGGTCATCACCAAAGCTCCGCGCTGGTGCGCCGTTGACCTGCGGGACGGCAACCAGGCGCTGATCGACCCGATGAGCCCGGCACGCAAGCTGAAGATGTTCCAGCTGCTGGTCAAGATGGGCTACAAGGAAATCGAGGTCGGCTTCCCGTCGGCATCGCAGACGGACTTCGATTTCGTCCGCCAGCTCATCGAGGGCGGCCACATTCCGGACGACGTCACGATCCAGGTATTGACCCAGGCGCGTGAGCACCTGATTGAACGGACCTACGAGTCATTGGTAGGTGCCAAGCAGGCGATCGTCCACCTGTACAACTCCACCTCCGTATTGCAGCGCCGAGTGGTCTTCAACCAGGACGAAGACGGCATCCTGGATATCGCGCTGCAGGGTGCGCGTTTGTGCAAGAAGTACGAAGAGACGCTGACCGACACGCACATCACCTACGAGTACTCGCCGGAGTCCTTCACGGGAACCGAGCTCGAGTATGCTGCACGCGTTTGCAACGCCATCGCCGACGTCTTTGAGGCCTCAGCCGATAAGCAGGTCATCATCAACCTGCCTGCCACGGTGGAAATGGCTACGCCGAACGTCTATGCCGACTCGATCGAGTGGATGCACCGTAATCTGCACCCGCGCGAAGGCATCATCATTTCGCTCCACCCGCACAATGACCGCGGCACGGGAGTTGCTGCAGCCGAACTCGGTTACCTGGCCGGTGCGGACCGTATTGAGGGGTGCCTCTTCGGCAACGGCGAACGCACTGGCAACGTTGACCTGGTCACGCTGGGGTTGAACATGTTCGTGCAAGGCGTTGACCCCATGATCGATTTCTCCGACATTGATGAAATCCGCCGGACAGTGGAGTACTGCAACCAGTTGCCTGTGCCGGAGCGCTCTCCCTACGGTGGCGATCTCGTCTTCACAGCGTTCTCGGGTTCGCACCAGGACGCCATCAAGAAAGGCTTCGAGGCTCTGGAGAAGGACGCCGCCGCTGCCGGCAAGCCCGTGGATGATTTCACCTGGCAGGTGCCCTACCTGCCGATCGATCCCAAGGACCTGGGTCGCAGCTACGAGGCTGTCATCCGCGTCAACTCCCAGTCCGGCAAGGGTGGCGTTGCCTACTTGCTGAAGAACGAGCACAATTTGGACCTGCCGCGGCGTGCCCAGATCGAGTTCTCGGGAGTTATCCAGCGACGCACGGACGCCGTGGGTGGCGAAGTCAGCGGGTCCCAGTTGTGGCAGATCTTCCAGGATGAGTACCTGCCCTCGGACGAAGAGCAGGCCCAGTGGGGCCGTTATACCTTGGGCAGCGTGAGCACCGAGACCGACGAGTCCGGCGCAATGACCATGAATGCGAACCTGCGGATCGAGGGTACTGAGGTTCGGCGCACCGGGCATGGCAACGGTCCCATTGCGGCCCTGTTGGACATACTGCACCAGGACGGCGTCGATGTCCGGGTTCTCGACTACAGCGAGCACGCGTTGTCGGAAGGCGGCAGCGCCAGTGCCGCCGCGTATGTTGAATGCGCCGTCGGAGAGCGTGTCCTGTGGGGAGTGGGAATTGACCCGAGCACCACAACGTCGTCCCTCAAGGCACTGATCTCGGCTGTGAACAGGGCCGTTCGGGACGCCCAGGCCTAGGCCCCGGCCGTGTGGTGACAGGAAACTCTGTCACCACACGGTCCGGCAACCGTCCCGGGTCCAGGCATAGTGCGAAGATTAGATGTGGCCAATCCATCGTTTGCAGCCCGGTCCTACCGGGACGATGCCGTGGTTCTCCGTACCCACAAGCTGGGCGAGGCGGATCGCATTATTACCTTGCTGACCAAGCACCATGGGCAGGTCCGTGCCGTGGCAAAAGGGGTCCGCAGGACCAGCAGCCGTTTCGGCGCGAGGCTTGAGCCCTTCATGGTGGCCGACCTTCAGCTGGTATCCGGCCGCACGTTGGACATCGTCACCCAAGCAGTGGCGAAAGGTGCCTACGGAAGCAGCATTGCTGCCGACTACGGCAGATTTACGGTGGCTGCCGCCATGACGGAGACAGCAGAAAAGCTGACCGACGCAGACACGGAATCGGGCACGGCCCAATACAACCTTCTGGTAGGTGCGCTGGCGGCCCTGAGCCGTTCGGACCACCCTCCGGAGTTGATCCTGGATTCCTATCTTCTGCGCGCGTTGGCCACGGGAGGCTGGGCCCCCAGCTTCACGGCCTGTGCACGGTGCGGTAAACCGGGACCCCACACAGCATTTGCTGCTCCGGTGGGCGGAATGGTCTGCGGCGACTGCAGGCCACCCGGATCACCGGCGCCGGCGGCTGAGACCGTGGTACTCCTGGGCGCTTTGTTGACAGGCAACTGGGAGGTCGCGGACGTTTCCGACCCGCGGCACCGCAGGGAAGCCGCCGGGCTGGTGGCGAGTTACCTGCAATGGCATTTGGAACGGGCCTTGAAATCACTCAAACACGTGGAGCGAAGCTGACAGTGGCACTTGGAAAGAAAAGCAAGACAACAGCGGCAAGGACTGCGCCGGTCGTCGCTCCTTACGGGCATCCATCCGGAGCGGTGCCGCCAGCAATTCCAAGTGAGCTTATCCCGCAGCACGTGGCCATCGTCATGGATGGCAATGGCCGATGGGCGAACCAGCGTGGATTGCCACGGATCGAGGGACACAAGGCCGGCGAACCTGCCCTCCTTGATGTGATGGCCGGAGCCATCGAACTGGGGATCAAGTACGTCAGCGTCTACGCTTTTTCTACAGAGAACTGGCGCCGTTCGCCCGAGGAAGTCCGCTTCCTCATGGGATTTAACAAGGATGTGTTAAGGCGGCAGCGGAACCAGCTGGACGACTGGGGCGTCCGGATCCGGTGGGCCGGCCGGCGGCCGCGGCTTTGGGGTTCGGTCATCAAGGAACTCGAAGAGGCCGAGGAATACACCAAGGGCAATGACACCTGTACCTTGACCATGTGTGTTAATTACGGCGGGCGGGCCGAGATTGCCGATGCCGTATCGGCCATTGCGCAGGACGTCGCAGCCGGCCGCTTGAAGCCTGGCTCTGTCTCGGAGAAGACCATACAGAGGTATCTGGACGAGCCCGATCTCCCGGACGTGGATCTCTTCCTCCGGAGTTCGGGGGAGCAGCGACTGTCCAACTTCCTGCTCTGGCAGTCCGCCTACGCGGAGTTCGTCTTCATGGACACCCTGTGGCCTGATGTGGACCGGCGCACCTTGTGGGACGCCGTCGAAATCTACGCCAAACGGGACAGACGCTACGGCGGGGCCGTCGATGCTGCCCCGGCAGCGGAATAGCACACGTGGGCTACATCAATACGGGTAGGCAGCCAGCCAGACGGCGACGTCCCGGTACGCCTGCTGCCGGACAGTGCGACGGGACAGGAAGACGTCGTGGAGCGCACCCGGATACCGGAACACTGCTGTCCGCCGGGCAAGGCCGAGAGCACGCCGGGAGGTCTGTTCGACGTCGATGACGGCGTCTGCGCGCATAAGGTCCGAGGTCCATTCCGCCTGAATCCTGGTGCGACCAGACAGGAGAACCAGGACAGGTGCGTCAATGTTCAGCTTGCGCTCCACTGCCGCGTGCCCCGCCAGTACTGCCTTGGTCCAACCGGCGCGAATGGGGAAGGACGTGCGCGGACGCCAGACCGGGTCCAACATCCATTCGCCGTGTGCCTCATTGCTGACGCTCTCCCAGTACGCCGGCATTTCCGGGAAGCGGAAGGGTCGTTTCGGGTCCGTGCGGGCAAAAGGTTCCACCAGGTGCATGGCGATGCTGCGGACGAGGCTGCTGCCCTGGAGTTCCAGCCAGGGGGAGTTAAGTACGAGGGTGCCGACCTTGCCCGGGTTGCGGTCGGCCCAGAGTGCCGCGATCAGCCCGCCAAGGGAGTGGGCAATCACGTGGATCGTAGGCGGAACAGGGTTGTTGGTCCGTTCTGCCACATCTGCTTCAATCGCCCGGAGGGCCGCGGACAGGTCTTCGTCGTAGACACCGAGATCCGAGGTGTAGCCGGGGGTTTGTCCCGGGAGCAGGCTTCTGCCGAATTTGCGGAGGTCCAGGGCATAGAACATAAAACCAGACGCGTTAAGGTACTCGGCCAGCTCGGTTTGGAGGAAGTAGTCTGCCCACCCGTGGAGGTAGAGCACCGCTCGCGGCGCCCCGCCGGACTCGGGCGGAGTACGGCGCTTTCTTTTTGCGAAGGTCGTCAGGAAGTCGAGGATTCCGTGCGGGGCGGTGTCCCCGGTGGGTGGCGAGTGCCGCACCAAGGTGGCTTTGACCGGGCCCTCTTCGTCAGTCCCCAAGGGCAAATCCAGGCTCTCGTAGTTGTGGCCCAGTACATCCGGCCCCCACTGTATTCCGGCGTTACCTGTAGCCGTCATGCATCCCCCTTCTGTTGGTGTTCCATGCTGTGGTGTTCCTGGGCCGGGTGCTCCGGCACGGTGGTTTCCGGCACGGTGGTTTCCGGCACGCTGCCTTGCGGGCCGCCATAGCGCATGTATCCACTGATCCAGCGGCCCAGCCTCGCATAAGCGTCCTGCCGCACTGCAGGTGCCGAAAGGAAGACATCGTGGAGCCCGCCATCAATGCGTTCCAGGGTGACTGTCCGGCCCAGTGCCATGGCCCGGAGGGCGATAATGCCGACATCCAAGACGGCATCGGAGCGACGCATCGATTCCTGCCACACCATGCCATTGGCGCTGGCCGCAGATGTAAGGACCAAGACCGGCATCTGCAGGTTCAACCCTTGCGATACCAGCGCATGGCCCGCGAAGACGGCGCTGAGCCAGCCTGCCCGGACAGGGAAGGCAAGCGGGGGCCGGTACTTCTCGTCCAGCGCCCATTCACCCTCGGCGCTGCTGCTGATGCTCCGGAAGTAGAAGCCTCTCTCCGGCAGCCTCAGTATGGTTTCAGGACGAAGTTTGGCCAAGGGCGCCAGCACAGTGTGCACGGCACGACGAACCAACGAATGACCGTGCATTTCCAGCCATGGACTGTCGAGGACCAAGAATTGGAGTTTGTCCTGATGCCGGCTTGCCCATAGCGCTGCAATCAATCCTCCGGTTGAGTGTCCCATCAAGGTCAGACTGCCCGGAGGGACGCCGGCACGGTCAGCACGGATGAGTTCCAGGGCTCCGTCGATTTCGGCGTCGTAGTAGGCCAAGTCAGCCACGTAGCCACCCGGGCTGTCCGATCGAAGACTTCGTCCGTGGTTGTGCATGTCAAGGGCATAGAAGTCGTAACCCTGGCCCGCCCAGAACCGGGCCAACTCCGTATTGAAGAAGTAGTCGCTCCAACCGTGCAGGAACAGCACGGCACCATAGGGGGCGTTTCCAGCCCCCGGACCTTCGTGCGGCCGGGCAGGCAGTTCCGCCCTGTGACGGATCAGAGTGGCGCGGCGGACGACGCCGTCAGGCCCTGCCGCCTCAAAACTGCAGGATTGAAAGTCCTTTCCCAGGATGTCAGGGGTCCACTCCATGGCCCTAGCTTAGACACTGGCGGCGGCTTCCCGCCCCGCGGCCCTCCCGCTGAAGAGACAGCCGCCGAGGAAGGTTCCTTCCAGGGCACGGTACCCGTGGATGCCGCCTCCGCCGAACCCCGCCGCCTCGCCGGCAGCGTAGAGGCCCGCTATGGCTTGACCGTCATCGTTGAGCACCCTGGACTTCAGATCCGTCTGGAGGCCGCCAAGGCTCTTTCTGGTGAGGACGGACAGGCGGATGGCTATTATGGGGCCGTGAGCCGGGTCCATCAGACGGTGCGGGGGCGCGACGCGCATCAATTTATCCGTGGCAAATCGCCGTGCAGCCCTGATTGCCGCGAGTTGGGGGTCCTTTCCCAAGCCGCTGGACACTTGGCGGTCACGTGCTTGGACCAGGGCCTCAAGGGACCCGGCATTGATCAGCTGGTTGCCGGTTAGTTTGTTCATCCCTGCAGCGAGTTCCCGCACCGATGCGGCCTGGATGAAGTCTTCGCCCTTGTCCAGGAAACGCTGGATGGGGGAGTCGGCGCCGGGTTTCAGGCGTGAAGCCAACAGACGGACATCCTTGCCGGTCAGATCCGGGTTCTGTTCCGATCCGGACAGGGCAAGCTCCTTGAGCGCGATGGTCCGATTAAGGACAAACCAGGAATACCCGTGGTTGGTCGCGACAATGTGGCGCAAAGCGCCCAGTGAATCGAAGCCGGGAAACAGCGGGGCGGGCAGCTGGGCTCCGGTGGCGTCCAGCCACAGGGACGACGGGCCCGGAAGGATGCGGATGCCGTGCTGTGGCCAGACGGGATCATAATTGCGGATTCCCTCCGGGTAGTGCCACATCCTGTCACCGTTGATCAACGAGCCACCCGCTGTCGCTACCGCCGGAAGGAACCCGCCGTCCACTGACGCGGGCACACCGCTGAGCATCTCCGCAGGCGCCTTTCCCCCTGGCCATTGCCGCCTGACAACCTCGTGGTTGCCGCCGATCCCTCCGGTGGTCACCACCACCGCCCCCGCATTCACTTCGAAGTCTCCGACGGTGACCCTGGACGATGCCTGGCCCCGGACCGCCGTCGACTGTTCCAGGACCTGGCCGGCCACCCCGGTGACCTTTCCCGCCGTCGTCGTCAGGGCTGCGGCGCGGTGCCTGAAGCACATCCGCACCTTTCCCGCGGCTACACCCTCCTGCACTTTGGCCAGGAAGGGTTGGACGAGCGCCGGACCTGTTCCCCACGTGACGTGGAAGCGGGGCACCGTATTGCCATGACCCTGCGGTCCGTAGCCTCCCCGCTCCGCCCACTGGACCAATGGAAAGATGCCGACGCCCAGGTTCCTGAGCCAACTCCTCTTCTCGCCGGCTGCGAAGTTGACATAGGCCTCGGCCCAGGCCCGCGCCTGCGTATCGGCGGGCCGGTCGAAAGCGGCGGAGGCGAACCAGTCAGACAACGCGAGCTCGGTACTGTCCTTGACGCCGAGCCTGCGCTGTTCCGGGGTGTCGACCATGAAGAGGCCGCCGAAGGACCAGTGGGCCTGACCGCCGAGCGAGGCTTCCGGCTCCTGGTCCAGCACGATGACGCTCTTTCCGGCGGCATACGCTGTGGCAGCGGCCACGAGCCCCGACAGGCCGGCGCCGACTACTGCGATGTCGGCAGTCATGGGCTGATGTTCATGATGTGCGTCACTATCTACCGGCGGCATGCGTACATGCTAGCGGCTTCCATGGTCACGGGTTTGGCGAGTAGTCCCCGAACGGCAAAACTAGGATCATGCGTGTTTACCCCACATTCTTCAAGTTGGCCTTTTCCTGGATGGATGCCGAGAAGGCCCACAAGATCGGTTTCCAGGGAATCCGGCTTGCCCACCGTTCGGGCGCCGGCCGGATCCTGGCAAAGCTGACTGCGCCTGATGCCTCCTTAAGGACGGAGGCGTTGGGCCTCACTTTTCCGTCGCCGTTCGGTTTGGCCGCCGGCTTCGACAAGGAAGGCCACGGCATTGAGGCCCTGTCCGAGCTCGGTTTCGGCCATGTGGAAGTTGGCACCATCACCGGACAAGCTCAGCCGGGCAACGAGAAGCCCCGGCTGTTCCGCCTGATCGAGGACCGCGCTGTTATCAACCGCATGGGATTCAACAACGACGGCGCCGCGGCAGTTGCGCCGCGGCTTAAGTCGGCACGGGCTGCTTTGCAAAGGCAGTACCGTGACACACGGCCAATCATCGGGGTCAACATCGGCAAGACCAAGGTAGTGGAGCTGGAGGACGCCACTGAGGACTACCTGGTGAGTGCAAGGACCCTGGCTCCGGCGGCGGATTATCTGGTGGTCAACGTCAGCTCACCGAACACGCCTGGCCTCCGTCTGTTGCAGAACGTCGAAACCCTCCGCCCGCTCCTGAGGGCCGTCGGCGACGCCGCCGATGAGTCCGCGGGGCGGCATGTGCCGCTGCTCGTCAAGATTGCTCCGGACCTGTCCGATGAAGACATTGACGATGTCGCCCGCCTGGCGCTGGACCTTAAGCTTGATGGCATCATTGCCACCAACACCACGATTTCCAGGGGCGGCCTCATGTCTGATCCCGCAAAGGTTGATGCCCTCGGTGCCGGTGGATTGTCCGGGGCGCCCCTCAAGCAGCGCTCCCTGGAGGTTCTGCGCCGCCTCAAGGAAGCGGTCGGCGATCAGCTCGTTCTCATCGCTGTTGGTGGCGTAGAGACACCCCGCGATGTGCAGGACCGGCTGGATGCCGGAGCAACCTTGGTGCAGGGATACACGGCCTTCCTCTATGAAGGTCCGTTCTGGGTTTCCCGCATCAACAAGGGCCTGGTAAAGCTCCGCAAGCGGTCATCCCGCTAAAGCGCAAAAGCAGGAGACCCCGGACCAATGGTCCGGGGTCTCCTTTTGAATGGTGTGGCTACTAGGCCGGGTACTGCCCGCGCTTCACCTGTGGCTTGGGCAGGCGAAGCTTGCGGAACTGGAGCGCACGCATGCAGCCGTACCAAACGGATCCGCGCTCAACCTCGCCGAATTTTGCTGTCAGCTGTTTGCGGAGCTTGCGCGACAGGATGAACACGTCAACGAAGACTGCGAGGAACATGATCCAGAAGCCGACAAGGACGTAGCTGATGCCGGCGCTGGTGGGCGGAATGATCAGCGAGATCACGACGAACAGCAAAGCTCCGAACATGAGGTATTCGCCCAGGCTGAAACGGGCATCGACGTAGTCGCGCACGTACCGCTTCTGGGGTCCCTTGTCCCGTAGGGGGAGGAACTTCTCGTCACCGGTGTCCAGGGCCTGGCGCATTTTCTGGCGCTGGTCCTGAATTGCCACCCTTTCCGCAGCCTTCGAGGCCTTGCGGTCGGTGGGCACCAGGGGGCGTTTCCGGGCTGCTTCCTGGGCCTTCCGCTTGGGCGTAGGGGTGCCCTTACCGGCACCCGGTCCCGGGGCGGTGGCGTAGGCCTGGTCTACTACTGACTGAGCGCTGGGCTCTTCCTTTTTACGTCCGAACACCCATACAGAATACCCTCGGCGAGGTGGCGCACGTTACCTCGTGGGAGGTTGGCCGGGGTTATGGGTCCGGTCAGCCCGGCCTTGCATCCCGCGGGGGCTTGTTACCCGGAGGTAAAGTGTGGGCCATGACTTCAGCGCATGCGGAGAACCCGCAGAACAAGCAACAGCACTCCGGCGACATCCCGGTCGAGGAACTGGAGAAGGCGGTCAACGAGGCCTTCAACTCCACCATGGATTCCCTGAAGAACCTGGTGTCCATTCCCGGCATTGCATGGCCCAGCTTCGACCCCAATGAACTCGATCGAAGTGCCGAGGCCGTATCTTCCCTGGTACAGGCCGCCGGCATGCCGGACGTCCGTATCCTGAGGTGCAACAAAGCCGACGGTACCCCCGGCGGCCCTGCCGTCGTCGCCCGTCGACCCGCCGCGGACGGCAAGCCCACCATCCTTCTGTACGCCCACCACGACGTACAGCCGCCGGGTAACCGGGATCTGTGGACCTCTGAGCCCTTTATGGCGGAAGAACGGGACGGCCGTCTGTACGGGCGCGGTGCGGCCGATGACAAAGCAGGCATCATGGCCCACCTGGCTGCTTACAGCGCCGTCAGCGAAGTTCTTGGCGAAAAGTTCGGCCTCGGCGTGACCTTCTTCTTCGAGGGCGAGGAAGAGGCGGGCTCGCCCACTTTCCGCACCTTCCTTGAGGAACACCAGGAGCTGCTCCGTTCGGACGTCATCGTGGTGGCCGATTCGAGCAACTGGAAAGTGGGTGTTCCGGCCCTGACTACCAGCCTCCGTGGCTTGGTGGACGGCACGTTCGAAGTCCGCGTCCTGGACCACGCCGTCCACTCAGGGATGTTCGGTGGGCCGGTTCTGGACGCTCCTACGCTTCTGTCACGCCTGATCGCCACACTCCACGACGACGACGGCAACGTGGCAGTCGCCGGGCTGGTGGGGCGTGATGACGTGGTGGTCGACCTCACCGAAGAGGACTACCGCGCCGACGCGTCAGTGCTCGACGGCGTGCGGCTCGCCGGGAGCGGGACCATCGGTTCGCGCCTCTGGACCAAGCCGGCGTTGTCCATCATCGGCATGGATGTACCGGCCGTCGACGTGGCCTCCAACACCTTGATTCCCGCAGCACGTGCCAAATTCAGCATGCGCCTGGCCCCTGGCCAGGACCCCGAAGCTGCCATGGACGCTTTGAAGAACCACGTTGAGTCGAGGGCGCCATTCGGAGCCAAGGTGACATTTACGCCGGGGGAGCGCGGGAACGCCTTCAGCACCGACACGACCTCATCTGCCGCCCGTGTCGCTTTGTGGGCCTTGGAACAGTCCTGGGGCGTGCAGCCGGTGGAAATGGGAATCGGCGGGTCCATTCCCTTCATTGCCGACCTCCTGGAAATGTATCCGGACGTCCAGATCCTGGTGACAGGGGTGGAAGATCCCGATTCCCGCGCGCATAGCGCCAACGAATCCCTCCACATCGGCGACTTCCGCCACGCAGTGTTGGCTGAAGCGTTGATGCTTGCACGTCTGAATGCCGAGGGGCTGGGGGCTTAGTCCCTGTTTAGCAGGGAACAAGGAAATGCTGTCAGTGGTTACGTCTGGAGTTATAGCAAAGCGTCTGCGCGACGTAGCATTAGCTATAACCCGTATGTAATTGGGTAAGGGCAGGCAGCGTCCCGGCGCCGCCTCCAGAAGCTTCATAAGAAGGTAGGCCAATGAGCACTGCAACCAACGAAAACAGCACCGGAACACAGGTCGTCACCAGTGACGAACTGCCCACGCACGAGGTCAATCTGACCGACGTCGCAGCAGGCAAGGTCCGCAGCCTCCTCGAACAGGAAGGGCGCACCGATCTTCGGCTGCGCGTTGCAGTCCAGCCTGGCGGATGCTCCGGCTTGATCTACCAGCTCTACTTTGACGAGCGCATGCTCGACGGAGACGCTGTGCGTGACTACGACGGTGTCGAGGTCATCGTGGACAAGATGAGTGTCCCTTACCTCAGCGGTGCAAGCATCGACTTTGAAGACACCATTTCGAAGCAGGGCTTCACCATTGACAACCCGAACGCCGGCGGGTCTTGCGCCTGCGGTGATTCGTTCCACTGATGTGAGCCATCGCCGCATGTCGGCGCCCCTCCGGGCCGCTTCAAAAGCGTTCGGAGCCACGGCGCTGACATGTGCGCGAAAACCGCCTGATAGCGGTAAGCTCTACATCGGGTAGTAAAACTTTTAGTGTGCCCGGTGAGCCTTCGGCCTGCCGGGAGACAGCAACAAGAGGAAGGGCCGTCTGTGAGTTCGCAGAACCGAACCGGCAGCCGACGCATAAAGATCACCTCGATCACTGGCTTGGCACTCGCCGGCGCGTTGGTTTTGACCGGATGTTCACCAGAGGTAGAGAAGGGTTGGCTGCCTACAGAGCGCGGCACGACCAACCACACTGACCGGATCATGGACCTCTGGGTCAACTCATGGATCGCCGCCTTGGCAGTCGGTATCATCACGTGGGGCCTCCTGGTCTGGTGCATCATTGCTTACCGTCGCCGTAAGGGCACCACGGGATTCCCCAAGCAGCTCAGCTATAACCTGCCGCTCGAGGTCTTCTACTTGACCATCCCGCTGTTCATGGTGCTGGTGTTCTTCTACTTCACCGACCAGGACCAGCGCGCGATCGACGATCGTTCACAGCCTGCAGATGTCGTTGTTGATGTCCGCGGAAAGCAGTGGGCCTGGGACTTCAACTACAAGCAGGGCCAGGTCATCTCCGAGGACCTCCACGAAGCCGGCGTTCAGGCTCACCTGACGGGCGCCGAAGTGGACAAGGAACTGCTCCCCACCCTGTACTTGCCGGTTGGCAAGTCCGTGGACCTGGAGCTGAACTCCCGCGATGTCATTCACTCCTTCTGGGTTCCCGCCTTCCTTCAGAAGCGCGACATGATCCCCGGCAAGACGAACTACATCCGGTTCACTCCCACCAAGGAGGGCACCTTCGATGGAAAGTGCGCCGAACTCTGCGGTGAATATCACTCCGAAATGCTCTTCCGCGTCAAGGTTGTCTCCGAGTCTGAGTTCAAGGCCCACATGGACAAGCTCCGCCAGGATGGCAACACGGGCCTGCTCGGTGCGGAATACGACCGCAATCCGAACCTGAACGAAAAGTAAGGGGAGCGACGTGGCTACTTACACTCAATCCGCCGGGACCCTTGAGGCTCCCGTAGTTCCTAAATCCAAGGGACGCATTGTCGTCAACTGGATCACCTCCACGGACCACAAGACCATCGGGTACATGTACCTCATTGCGTCGTTCGTGTTCTTCTGCCTCGGTGGCGTCATGGCGCTCCTGATCCGTGCAGAACTGTTCGAGCCGGGCATGCAGATCCTGCAGACCAAAGAGCAGTACAACCAGATGTTCACGATGCACGGCACCGTGATGCTGCTGATGTTCGCAACCCCGCTGTTCGCCGGCTTCGCCAACGTCATCATGCCGTTGCAGATTGGTGCCCCGGACGTTGCGTTCCCGCGTCTGAACGCCCTGGCGTTCTGGTTCTTCCTCTTCGGCTCCACCATCGCCGTATCCGGCTTCATCACCCCGCAGGGTGCTGCCAGCTTCGGTTGGTTCGCTTACGCACCGTTGTCGAATACGACATTCAGTCCGGGTGTCGGTGGTGACCTGTGGGTCTTCGGGCTCGCGCTCTCCGGTTTCGGAACCATCCTTGGTGCCGTCAACTTCATCACCACCATCATCTGCATGCGCGCTCCGGGCATGACCATGTGGCGTATGCCGATCTTCACCTGGAACACCCTGGTGACGGCAATCCTCGTCCTCATGGCCTTCCCGCCGCTTGCAGCTGCACTCTTCGCCCTTGGCGCTGACCGCCGCTTTGGTGCCCACATCTTCGATCCCGAAAACGGCGGTGCCGTCCTCTGGCAGCACCTGTTCTGGTTCTTCGGCCACCCCGAGGTGTACATCATCGCCCTGCCGTTCTTCGGTATCGTTTCCGAGATCTTCCCGGTCTTCAGCCGGAAGCCGATTTTCGGTTACAAGGGCCTTGTCTACGCAACCATCGCCATTGCAGCTCTGTCCGTGACCGTGTGGGCCCACCACATGTACGTGACCGGTTCCGTCCTGCTTCCGTTCTTCGCTTTCATGACGATGCTGATCGCAGTACCGACGGGCGTGAAGTTCTTCAACTGGATCGGCACCTTGTGGCAAGGATCCATCACATTCGAGACGCCTATGCTCTGGAGCATCGGCTTCCTGGTGACGTTCCTCTTCGGTGGCCTGACGGGCATCATCCTGGCATCGCCGCCGCTGGACTTCCACGTTTCCGACTCCTACTTCGTGGTCGCCCACTTCCACTACGTGGTCTTCGGTACCGTCGTGTTCGCCATGTTCGCCGGCTTCTATTTCTGGTGGCCCAAGTGGACCGGCAAGATGCTGAACGAACGTCTCGGGAAGATCCACTTCTGGCTGCTGTTCCTCGGCTTCCACGGCACGTTCCTGATCCAGCACTGGCTGGGTGTTGAAGGTATGCCGCGTCGCTACGCCGACTACATGCCGCAGGACAACTTCACGTGGATGAACCAGTTCTCCACTATTTCCTCCTTCGTCCTGGGCGCTTCGCTGCTGCCGTTCTTCTGGAACGTCTACATCACGTGGCGCAGCAACAAGAAGGTTGAAGTAGATGACCCGTGGGGCTTTGGTGCTTCGCTGGAATGGGCAACCTCGTGCCCGCCGCCGCGCCACAACTTCACTTCCTTGCCCCGTATTCGCTCCGAACGCCCGGCCCTGGATCTCCACCACCCGGAGTTGGCCCAGGTGCACACCGCCGAGGCTCCGTCACCCGCAGCAGCAGTTCTGGGTAACGCCGACCAGAGGGACGTCAGCAAATGAAAATTGAATCGTGGCTCTTCGGAGCCGGAGTCTTCTTCTTCGTACCCGTAGCGATTGCGTACGGCTTCCTGACCGAATGGTCCGAGTGGGTTGGCGTGCTCGGCATCCTGCTCGTAGGTGGCCTCGCAGGCATGATCGGTGCTTACCTTGGCTTCACAGGCAAGCGCATCGGAATGCGCCCGGAGGACCGTCCTGACGCAGAGATCCACGAGGGTGCGGGGGAGCAGGGTCACTTCAGCCCCTGGAGCTGGTGGCCCCTGGTTCTTGGCCTCTCGTGTGCAGGTGGATTCCTCGGCTTGGCCGTAGGTTTCTGGGTAACCTACGTGGCCGGTGGCCTGGCCATCGTTGCCTTGATCGGCTGGGTCTTCGAATACAGCCGCGGCGACCACGCCCACTAGCAGTTCCAGAACGGCAATAAGGATGGGCCCTACCAAAAGGTGGGGCCCATCCTTATTTGTGTATTCAGGGTTCTTTTTCGCGTCCGGCATCCCCGTGTGATGGGTGATCCGCGCGCAACGTAGCCTCAGCGGGCCTCAGGAGCCTCCAGGACGGAGGAAAGAGCAGCAAGGGCATTCCGTGCCGTCCAGAGAGTTTGAGAGTCCGTGAGCGCATCGGGGGCGACCTCAAGAAGAACTTCACATCCGTGGCCGAAGTCCTCTGTCATGACCTCGAGCAGAGATCGGGCGTCGACCGGCTTGCCGTCTGTCTTCCGGATTGTCACGGGCAGTCCTGTCTCCGTGACGGCACGGACAAAAACTGCTGCCGCGCGGGCATGAAGGCCGATCTCAGCGGCGACTAAGGCTTTCTGCTGCGGCAAGCCAGCTCCTTTGCTACGGCGGTTTACTCCGCCAGGAAATGATCCATACAAGAGTAGCCGCCATCCCGGGAAGCCCACCAGTTCAATGTCCGCTGGTCTAGACCTGTGGCTGTCTGTCTTATCCTTGAAACATGACTCAATTGCTGGATTTCTGCTGTGGCTGACGCAGCCGGCATTGCTGGCGAGATTGACCGTTCCAGCAGCACGCCCATCTACATTCAACTGCGTGAAATCCTTCGTACCTTCATTGGGCAGTCGTGTCCGCCGGGTTCGGCCCTTCCTTCCGAACGGGATCTCTCGGAGCGCTTTGGCCTTGCACGCATGACTGTTCGACAGGCCATCGATGCGCTGGTCGGCGAAGAAGTCATAGAGCGGGTCGTAGGCTTGGGAACTTTCGTGAGGAAGCCCAAGCTGGACCTTCAGGTGAAGCTGACCTCCTACAGTGAGGAAATGCAGCGGCGCGGCATGGTCCCGGCCGCCAAGGTTCTGAGTTTTGAACAGATTGCAGCCAGTGCGTTTCTGGCGCGGGAACTGCAGCTCGACGAGGGAACGCCCCTGGTTCGGTTCCGGCGGCTTCTCCTGGCCGATAACGAGCCCATGAGCGTGGACGAGAACTTCATTCCGGCACACCGCGTTCCAGGACTTCTCGATGAGGCCCCGCCAACGTCGCTGTACAACGTTCTGAGCGAACGGTATGGCCTGGTCATGGAGTGGGGCGAGGACATGATCGAGGCAACGGCTGCGTCACCGTCCACTGCAAGGTTGCTGAACGTGGACGTCGGATCGCCGCTGCTGAAGATCCAGCGCCATGCCTTCGTTGCGCGTGCAATGGTGGACTATTCCGTCTCCTACTACCGGGCCGACAGGTACAAGCTGTGGGTACCCTTGCAGCGGCCTGGAGTGCGTCCAACGCGCAATTATGCATCGGGATACCGGACCACGCAGTAGAGCCTGCCCGGCGCACCGTCGGGTGGCTGTTGGGTAGCCGTCGGGTGGCTGTCGGGTGGGCCTCCGCACCATCGGTGTGGGACTGGACATCCGACCCCTTCCAGCGTTCTTTGAGATCCAACAACAGAAGGGGCACAGTCCGCATGGACTGTGCCCCTTCTGTTGTCGAGGTCCGGGCCGTTAGTGGCTCAGGCTCTTTTGCTCGTCGGCCGCTTCGATGGCCTCGTGGTGGCCATGTGCGTGCGCGGCTTCAAGTTCCGCAGGCGTTGCCGGAGCAACGCGGTCTTCGAAGAACCAGCGGGAAAGCGCTGCACGGCGCTTTTCCTTGCGGGTTACTACGCCATGCTCGTTCGGCTGCGCCGGCAGGGGAGCCGGTGATTCGAAGCCTACGAGCTTGTAGCGCTTGTACTCGTCCAGGGGTGCGTGGACTTCGATGAACTCGCCGTGCGGGAGCCGAACGATACGTCCGGTTTCGCGACCGTGGAGTGCAATTTCGCGGTCCTTGCGCTGGAGAGCCAGGGCAATTCGCTTGGTGACGATGAAGGCGATGATCGGGCCGATGAAGAACAGCGTCCGCAACCAGTACGTCACGTCATTCAGTGACACGTGGAAGTGAGTGGCAATGAGGTCCGAGCCGGCCGCGGCCCACATAACGCAGTACCAAGTGAAACCGGCCACGCCGATCGCAGTGCGGGTGGGTGCATTGCGGGGGCGGTCCAGAACGTGGTGTTCACGGTTGTCCTTGGTGACCCAGCGTTCGATCCATGGGTACATGAACAGAACGGTGAAGATGATTCCCGCAGGAACCAGGGCCGGAAGAAGCACGTTCAGCGTGAGCGTGTGTCCAAAGACGATCCACTCGAAGTGGAAGTTGTTGATGACACCCGGCATAAGGCGAAGGGCGCCGTCGACGAATCCGATGTACCAGTCAGGCTGGGTGCCGGCCGAGACAGGGGAGGGGTCGTAAGGCCCGTAGTTCCAGATCGGGTTGATGGTGAACGCTGCCGCCATGAGCGCCAGAACACCGAACACGATGAAGAAGAAGCCACCGGCCTTGGCCGCGTAAACCGGGCCGAGGGGGTAACCGACGACGTTGCCGTCGTTGCGGCCCGGGCCAGGGTACTGCGTGTGCTTGTGGACAACCACCATGAAGAGGTGGATCACGATCATCAGCAGGATGAGGGCGGGCACCAGGAGGATGTGGAGCACATACAGGCGGCCGATGATGGCCGTACCCGGGAACTCCCCACCGAAGAGGAAGAAGGAGATGTACGTTCCGATGACCGGAATCGACTTGATCACGCCGTCGATGATGCGCAGGCCGTTACCGGACAGCAGGTCATCGGGGAGGGAGTAACCGGTGAAGCCGGCAGCCATGGCGAGGATCAGCAGGACGCCGCCCACAACCCAGTTCATTTCGCGGGGCTTGCGGAAAGCGCCCGTGAAGAAGACACGCAGCATGTGAACGCCGAGGGATGCCACGAACAGCAGTGCTGCCCAGTGGTGTACTTGGCGCATGAAGAGACCGCCACGGACATCGAACGAGATGTTCAGCGACGAGTTGTAGGCAACAGACATTTCGACGTTGTACAACGGCGTGTAGGAACCCTGGTAGTGGGTTTCTGCCATGGACGGATCGAAGAAGAAGGTCAGGAAGGTACCCGACATCAGCAGGATGACGAAGGAATACAGCGCCACCTCACCGAACATGAACGACCAGTGGTCAGGGAAGACCTTCCGGCCGAACTCGCGCAGGATGCCGGAGCCGCCAACACGCTCGTCTACAAAGTTGGTGAAACTACCAACCTTGGTCTTCGGAACGAAGGGGGCTTCAGCTGTTGATGAGGCGCTCATGCTCGTCACGCTCCCAGTAACTCGGTCCTACAGGTTCTCTGAAGTCGCTGGTAGCGACGAGGTAGCCCTCTGCATCAACCGCGATAGGCAGCTGGGGAAGCGGACGGCTGGCCGGCCCGAAGATGACCTTGCATTCCTGCGTGAGGTCAAAGGTGGACTGGTGGCACGGGCACAGAAGGTGGTGCGTCTGCTGCTCGTAAAGAGCGACAGGGCATCCGACGTGCGTGCAGATCTTGGAGTAAGCAACGATTCCGTTGTAGCTCCAGCTCTCGCGTCCCTCGGAAGGATTCAGCGAGTTCGGGTCCAGACGCATCAAGAGGACAACGGCCTTGGCCTTTTCGTTCAACTTGCCCTCGTGGAGCTCGTTGAGGCCCTCGGGGATAACGTGGAAGGCCGAACCGATGGTGACATCCGAGGCCTTGATGGGTGTGCCATCGGGGTCGCGGGTCAGGCGCTTGAGCTTGCCGCCCTCCGGAGCCCACATGGTGTGCGCCAGAGCCTTGTCAGGACGCGGACCCAAGTCGCCAAAGATGGCAAGAGCGGGCAGGGGAGCCAAAGCGACAGCACCAAGAAGGGTGTTGCGGATCAGCGGACGGCGCTTGATGCCGGTTTCCTCGACGATGTCGTCGACGATGCGCACAGCTGCCTGGCGGTCCTCTTCGGTACGGATAGCGTGGCGCTCTTCAGAGACTTCGTGATCGGGCATCAGGGCCTTGGCCCAGTGCACGATGCCGGTGCCGATACCGAGCATCGCGAAGGCCGTGCCGAGGCCCAGAAGAAGGTTCTGGGTGCGGATGGTTGCAATGGTGGTGTCGTCGCCAAGGTCAATGGCGAAGTACGCCACCAGGAAGACCAGCGTTCCGATGACGGAGGTGCCAAACAGAATGGCTACCTGACGCTCGGCGCGCTTTGCGGCTACCGGGTCCGTGTCAGCCAGGCGCAAACGATGCGGAGGGAGTCCAGGATCCTGGAACTTCTCCACCTCATTCTGACCAGCCGTAGCTACGGTGCCCGAGTGGTTCGGACTGCCGTCACTATGGTTGCCCATAATTCGCCTCATCCTTCTCTCGTTGTCTCGGCCGGGGCCGAGTTATTTTCAGTTTCAAACTGCTGATCGTGCAGCAGAAGTTTTCGTTGCTTCGCGATCAGGACGTGCGGGACGTCAGCCAGATCGTGAATGCGATGATGACACCCAAGCCGGCAACCCACACGAACAGGCCTTCGGAGACCGGGCCGAGGGATCCAAGGTCAGCGCCACCCGGCGAACCATTGGCTTCAATGGTCTTCAGGAAGGTGATGATGTCGCGCTTGTCTTCAGGGGTGACGTTCGAGTCGTTGAACACGGGCATGTTCTGCGGGCCCGTGGCCATTGCCTCATAAATGTGCTGTGAGCTGACGCCTGCAAGAGCCGGAGCGAACTTGCCTCGTGTCAGGGCTCCACCAGCAGCAGCTGCGTTGTGGCACATGGCGCAGTTGACGCGGAAGAGTTCGCCACCCTTGGCAGCGTCTCCCTTGCCGTCCAGGAGGTGCTCTTCCGGAATGGCCGGGCCTGCGCCAAGGGATGCAACATAGGCAGAGAGCTGCTTGGTCTGCTCTTCATTGAACTGGGCGGGCTTCTGCTGGGCCTGCGGGCCGTTCATCTGCATGGGCATACGACCGGTACCAACCTGGAAGTCAACCGCAGCAGCACCCACGCCGACCAGCGAGGGGCCGTCCTGGGTTCCGCTGGCACCCATGCCGTGGCAGGTGGCGCAGTTGGCGGCGAAAAGCTTGCCGCCTTCTTCTACGTCACTGGCGCTGTAGCTTGTGGTGTCGGCCTTGGCCTGGTTGACAGATGTGGCAACGGCGTACAGCCCACCAGTGAGGAGGAGGCCCATCAATAGCAGCGCTATGGCTGCCAGTGGGTGACGTCGCTTCTGCGAGAGTGCCTTCACGTGGTGGTTCCTTTATTCGATCCTGCGTCGGCTCCGTGAGCCGCTTCTTGAAATTCTGCCTCTTGTAGAAAAAGAGTCAAGCCGGGCTTACTTGAGGACGTAGATGACCAGGAAGAGGCCAATCCAAACAACGTCAACGAAGTGCCAGTAGTACGAGGTGACGATTGCCGACGTCGCTTCAAAGTGTCCGAACTTCTTGGCCGCAAACGCACGGCCGATGATGAACAGGAAAGCGATCAGGCCGCCGATGACGTGGAGGCCGTGGAAGCCCGTGGTCATGTAGAAGGCGGAGCCGTAGGCATTGGAGGACAGGGATACGTGCTCGGATACGAGCATGGCGTATTCCGTCGTCTGCCCGGCAACGAAGAAGGCACCCATGATGAAGGTGAGGGTAAACCATTCGGTCATGCCCCAGCGGGTGAACTGCAAGAGCCCGCCGGTGCGGCGGGGTTCGAGCCGCTCGGCGGCAAAGACGCCCATCTGGCAAGTAAAGGAACTTGCCACAAGGACGATGGTGTTGACGAGCGCAAACGGGAAGTTGAGCTTGGCCGTCTCCTCGGCCCACATCAGTCCTGATGTGGATCGCAGGGTGAAGTACATGGCAAAGAGGCCGGCGAAGAACATCAACTCACTGGACAGCCAAACTACGGTTCCAACAGAAACCAAGTTAGGGCGGTTCAGCGTCGGGTGCGCCGGGGTACTGGGGGCATGGGTCGCAGATGTCACAAGGACATTATGTCTGTAAAAGTCCAGAGTTCCCAATGCAAACCACCGATTCGGGAGACTTTTTCTACAAAGACGCGAAATCGCGCGGAAAAGTTCCCGGCGTGGTTCACATTGGTCATCGGCGTGGCTGGCTCGATAGCATCAGGGAGTGACTTCTCCGGCATCGGCACCTGCAGCCAGCAATACCTGGCCAGGGCTCATCTCAGCACTGATCAACGGCGACGACCTTGCAGTGGACAACACAGCGTGGGCCATGAACACGATCATGTCCGGAGAAGCTACTCCATCGCAGATTGCAGGCTTCCTGGTGGCCTTGCGGGCCAAGGGCGAGACCGTTGAGGAGCTTGCTGGTCTGGTGGAGGCCATGGTCCAGCATGCCAATCCCATTTCGATCTCGGGTGAAAAGCTGGACATCGTTGGAACCGGCGGGGACCGCCTCAACACTGTGAATATCTCCACAATGGCGGCACTGGTGGCTGCGGGCGCCGGAGCCAAGGTTGTAAAGCACGGCAACCGGGCTGCTTCATCGACCTCGGGCTCGGCGGATGTCCTGGAGGCACTCGGTGTGCGCCTGGATCTGTCCATCGACCAGGTGGCGCGCAACGCGGAAGAGGCCGGAATCACGTTCTGCTTTGCTCAAGTCTTCCACCCCTCGTTCAGGCACACGGCAGTCCCTCGGCGGGAATTGGCCGTTCCTACGGCGTTCAACTTCCTGGGTCCCATGACCAACCCCGCACATGTCCAGGCATCTGCCGTGGGCGTGGCGAATGCGCGGATGGCGCCCCTTGTTGCCGGCGTGCTGGCCCGCCGCGGTAGCCGCGGCCTTGTGTTCCGTGGAGATGACGGGCTTGATGAACTTACGCCAACGGGGCCATCCACGGTGTGGGAGATCAGGGACGGTTCCGTGACAGAAGAGGTGTTCACACCTGCCGAGCTCGGTATCAAACCGTCCACCGTAGCGGACCTCCGTGGTGGGGACGCCACGGTGAATGCTGGCGTCGTCCGGGAAGTGCTTGACGGCAAGCCCGGTCCCGTCAGGGACGCGGTGCTCCTCAACGCAGCTGCAGGGTTGGTGGCATTCGATCTCCACGCTGACGGAAGCCTGCTGGACCGGATGCGGGCTGCCTTCGGCAGGGCAACTGAGTCGATTGATTCCGGGTTGGCTGCCGGAGTGCTGGCCAAATGGACGGCCCTCAGCCAAAGCTGATTTGGCTCACGTTCTTCCCGTGCGCAGGCTCAGTCCTTATTCAAAACCGAGGGCAAATGCGGCGTCCAGGTCATGCTGTGAGTAGGCGCGGAACGCAATGTGCGTGGTGGTATGGACCACTGAAGGCACCTTGGACAAGCGATCTGCAATGACGTCCGCGAGATCCTCGTGCTTGGACACCCGGGCAACAGCGATGAGGTCCCATTCGCCGGTGACTGAATAGACCTCGCTGATGCCTTGGATGGCCGAGATTTGTTCGGCGGTTTCCGGGATGCGCGAGGCATCGGTCTTGATCAGGACAAAAGCGGTGATCACGTGGGGCCTTTCCGGAAAAGCATCGTTGCGGACGCTCCCCAGCCTAGTGCATGTGCTGGTTGGAGGATCGGATCAGGCTCGGCGTTGCCGGCTTGCCGACACCCGACGGACCAACGCAATCACCGCACGGAAGCCAAGCAGGAAAACACCCAGGCTGATCAGCGCAACAATGACAAACGGCAGGACGACGGTTTGTCCCGTCACGGCCCTCAACATCATGCCGACGATCACGGCCGCGAGCCACACTGCCACGCCGGATGGCCAGACGGCGAACGGCGCACGCCACACCCGCAGGACAAGCCAGCCGAGCAACGCGCCTACCAGGAACGGCCATGCTGTGATGAAGGCGCCGGAAATAATGTCTCCGCGGGCATGGGCGTCACGGCCGATCGCAGCGAACACGAGAATCAGCAGAAGATCGGCGGCCGCGGCTGTAAGCCAGGATTTCGAGGTTGAAAGCATGATCCTGACAATATCGGGGGAGGAGGGCCACCGCGAAGTTGAGCGTTCCCCGAAAGTCGGTGTGCGGTGGACACTTGCGCGTAGTGCACCGCTGAGGCGACGATGACCGGGAGGGGCCGACAGCCCCCGCTCCGGGAGGTCGAATGAAACTGCTCCAGGTGGCCCAGCACGCCGGCGATCTGCAGCGGGCAGCTGCCTTCTACTCGGCACTGTTGGGCTCGGAACCGAAGGCGCTGTTCGACCCTCCCGGACTTCTGTTTTTCGATGTTGGCGGCGTGCGGCTGCTTCTGGAGGAGGCCGCGCCCTCATCCCTCTTGTATCTGGAGGTAGGTGACCTCCACGGCTTGGTGTCAGGTCTTAAGGAGCGCGGCGTCCGGGTCATATCTGAACCCCACATGATTTTCGCCCACGAAGACGACCTTTTGGGTCCTGCGGAGTCGGAGGAGTGGATGGCGTTCATCGAGGACAGCGAAGGCAATACGGTCGGGCTGGTCAGTCGGGTCAGGCCGGCGGGCGACTGACCTGGATTGGATGGTGCGCCCCCTGTTGCGACACTGTGCGTTGGGTCCGGCGTGCCAGTCTCCACCCGCCGTCGGGCATTGTTTGGACGAAACGGGGCTATTAGCCTCGTGTGGGGACGATCGGTTCCCAAGACCTTTGGAAGGTTGGCAGGATGCAGAAGATTTCCACTTGTTTGTGGTTCGACGGCCAAGCGGGGGAGGCAGCGGAGTTCTACACGTCGACGTTCGCAAATGCGTCCATGGGGCAGCCAATGCCGGGTCCCGATGGCACGGTCATCATGGTCGGATTCGAAATCGGGGGCCGGGAGTTCATGGCATTGAACGGAAGGCCGGGACTTGGCTTCACCGAGGCCATCTCCTTGGTTGTGAACTGCGAAAACCAAGATGAGGTGGATCGGTACTGGGACGCGCTGGTTGATGGGGGAGAGGAGGGCCGGTGCGGGTGGCTCAAAGACAAGTTCGGTGTCTCCTGGCAAATCATCCCGACCGCAATGCCCGAGTTTTTGAACGGTCCGGATGAGGCCGGATCCCGCCGTGCCATGGAGGCCATGATGACGATGGGAAAACTTGACCTGGCGGTGCTGAAAAAGGCCTACGACGGCGACTAGAAAGTTTGGGGGACAGGCGCCTCTGGGCGCTGTTAGCATTGCCGCACGGTGACGTGCGCACCCTTCATAACCATGAGGAGAACTGACTGATGACCACCCGCCTCAATCCATACATCTCGTTCCTCGACAACGCCAGGGACGCAATCAATTTCTATGAGTCCGTCTTCGGCGGCGAATTGACTCTTAGCACCTTCGGGGACTTCCAGGCCAGCCAAGACCCTGCGGAAGCCGATAAGGTCATGCACGCCCAATTGACGACGCCGAACGGCCTGACGCTGATGGCGGCAGATACGCCCAACGGCATGGAGTACAACCCGGGTAACAACATGTCTGTCTCCTTGAGTGGTGAAGCTGCGGACGATGCGGAGCTGCGCGGCTACTGGGAGAAACTTGTCGACGGCGGCACGGTCACCGTGCCGCTCGAGAGCGCTCCGTGGGGCGACACCTTCGGCATGTGCGTGGACAGGTTTGGCATCGCATGGTTGGTCAACATCGCCGGGGAACAACAGGCCCAATAGCGCCACTCTCCATGCCCGCTACGGCCATGCCGTAGCGGGCCGCGACAGGGATGCCCGTCCGGATAACCGGACGGGCATCCTTTTTGATTGCTGCTCCGGATGCGACTGACTCGCTTGTCACATAGTCAGTTGATAAAGTCACGAAAGTCGCAGGGTTGTCATAAACGAGACAACACTGTCAAGTAAATAACGGGCTAACTCCTTGTAACTGAGGCACTTGAAGCTTGTTTGGATAGTCCCGCGGTGATAGCGTTTCGCTGGCTGGACATATGGGGGATTCGGCAAGCATTTGGCTAAGACTTTTAGCGGCCCAATCATCACTTGAAATTCTTCATTAACCCAGGGGAAGCAAATGAGAAGAACTATTGCGACAATTGTGCTCGCAGGAACTGTCATGTTCGCTGGAGCCACGTCCTCCATGGCCAGTACCTACCCGGCGCCCGGCAATGAGCAGGGAACCGTTTCGGACGGCACGATCGATCGTGGTGAAACGATCACCTTTTCCGGCGGCGGATACATCCCAGGCGAGACTGTCAACGTTAGTTTCGAGAAGAGAGGTGGCCCGCGGGGGAGCGCCCCAGCCAACTTCGGCGTCATCGCCGACGGCAATGGCACCATCTCCACAAACATAACCTTCGACAACGCCGGCAATTACATGATTTCCGCCGTCGGTGCCACATCCGGCAATATTCGTTCGGCGCGCGTGGCAGTGAATAACGGCAACCACGGACGCGGAAATAATGGCAATGGCAAGGGCGGCTCTGATTTCGTTGCTGTCTCCAGTGTTACTGATGCTGGAGCGGCAGTTGGTGTGGCGGATTCGAGTGCCGACTCCGGCATGGTCATATGGGGGCTGGTTGGTGCCGGTGTGCTGGCGGCGGGCGCGGCGTCCGTGGTGGTCGTGCGTCGTCGTGCGGGTACCAGTACGACAGATTAGAAGACTTTCATAACGCGGGGTGGGTGTTCCTTGAGGGATCACCCACCCTGATCACTTTCAACATTGGAGTGAATTCCCGTTTTGATTTCTTTTGCGTTCGTGCGAAGACCATCGCTGCGCATTCTTTGTTATTACTGATTTCGTCAATATAACCGGATGACTGTAGTGCCGGGCGACCCTCTGGTTTCCAAGCGGCGACTCGATGTGGCGTAGGCGGGGAGCGGAGAGTCATCCGTCTAGCCGGGCCCTCTGAGACTTTACTTTACATAATGTAGATTATCGGCGTTCGAGACTAGGGGGTAGAAGTAGCTTCGAGAACTCCCGACTTCAGGATTTCGTTTCCTAATGCCTGCCTGCAACACAAACCCCGTCACTGCTGCACTAACTCTTCGGCGGTATCGCTGTGGTCACGTTGAGGAGATGAATACGGTGGAAAGACGGCTGGTCAGAGACGCTCTGCGCATCGGGGTGTTGGTTCCCTGATGACTCGAGTTCTGGAATCAGGTCCACGAAGCGAACTACGCGTTCGGCTCAGTGAATCGGTGGGTGCATTGCTTTGGCTGTTGTGGCGGCCTTCTTCCATGACGATCCTCCTGGCATTGCTGGCGGTGCTGCTTCGCGTCTACGGCGTCCAGCAAGCCAATGACCTGTTCATTGACGAAGTAACGTATGCGGAAATGGCCAGGCAGATGGCGGAGGGCCAACTTCCGTCTATTCTGGGGTCTCCTTTCTTCCTTCATCCCCCGGGGCTGTTTGCGCTCGACGGAATGGTCATTGGAGTGTTGGGGCTAGGTGGCGGCCCCATGGACCTGGCCCTGCAGTTGCGGTGGGTCAACGCAATTGTGGGCGTCATGACGGTAGTCGTCTGCGTTCTGCTGGTGCGCCGGCTCGTCGGCCTGGTACCTGCAGTTTTCGCCGGTGCGATCCTGGCAAGTGACCCGTTTGTGCTGCGCATGGACGGCCGATTGATGATGGAGACCCCAGCGGGGCTGGCCGTACTTACAGGTTGGCTGCTGGTCCTGATGGCTCTGGGTCAAGCGCCAGGTCGCCGGCGTGTGCTGCTGGAAGTTGCCGGCGGATTCGCTTTTGGACTGGCACTGGTGACCAAGGACATGACTGTCATGTTCACGGTGGGTCCTCTCCTGTCTGCCGTGCTGTGGCGCCAAACGCTTCGAGCAATGACCGCCATGAGGATCTTCGCCTGTGCACTGGTCCCCTACCTGGTGTATCTCTGCGTGATTGCCTCTGCAGGTTTGCTTCCTGCGTTCGTGGACCAGAAGACAGTAGGTGTCCTCAGGATTACCGGTGTTATGCAAATGACCGGCTTCAATTCAGTGACGGGCACGGACCTTACCGGACGTCTCGTGGAACTCGCCGGCCGGTTCGGCACCAGTTACATACTCCTTGGACTTTCGCTGGTGTCCGGCGCACTGGCGTCCTTGTCCCGGGTCCAAATTCGCCGCATCATCGGCGTGTACTCGTTCATCAGCGGCATCGTTGGCGCATATTCCGTCTTCTTCGGGGCTGCCGAGGAGCAGTTCGGCTATTGTGTGGTGCTTGCCTCCCTGATTTCCACTCCTGTCGCCGCGACCATGGTGCTTGAACGGCGACCCGCAGCCCGAACTTTTCTCGTTACTGCCGCGGCGCTGATGAGTGTCATCAGCCTTGCCCTCGGATTGCAGGCAAGGCTGACTGTTGATGACGGGCTGGTGCGCGCACGCGACTTTCTGACCACCCGGCTGCCTTCCGACTCACAGGTGGGCCTGACCACCGTGACTGAAGAATTCGCGCTGCTGCCACACACTAACTGGGAGGTCCTGCCTTCCTTGAAGTCGCTAAGCGACCGGGGCGCTGAATATGTCCTGACCCAGGGCAGGCAATTGCGCGAGGGATACGGCTACGCAGCTCCTGAGCTCGTGGAGTGGCTGAAGGCAAACGCTGAACCGGTCTACTCCTTTACCGGACCCACCTCGGGCGAGACTGTTGTCTGGCGCCTTGACCGATCGAAGCTGGACGCAGCAGTCGAAGCCGGGCACACGATCCCGCCTGTGACCGGCGGCTATCCGTAGAACGCCAGGTCAAACAACAGAGGTCATGCGCCTACGTAAGCGGCCAAGTGTTTGCCGGTCAGTGTTGCTTTTCCAGCCACAAGCTCAGCCGGCGTTCCTGCGAAAACTATCCTGCCGCCGTCGTGACCCGCACCAGGGCCAAGGTCGATGATCCAGTCGGCGTGAGCCATGACCGCCTGATGGTGTTCGATCACAATGACGGATTTCCCGGACTCGACCAAGCGGTCCAACATGCCCAGCAGGTTTTGGACATCCGCCAGGTGCAAACCCGTGGTGGGCTCATCGAGGATGTAAATGTCGCCCTTCTCGGACATCTGCGTGGCCAGTTTGAGCCGTTGCCGCTCACCACCTGACAACGTGGTCAATGGCTGGCCCAACGTCAGGTAGCCAAGCCCGACATCGGCGAGCCGGTCCAGGATCTTGTGGGCCGCAGGCGTTCGCGCTTCCCCCTCGCTGAAGAAGCCTTCAGCCTCGTTGACCGACATTGCAAGCACTTCTGCAATATTGCGCTCCCCCAGCTTGTACTCCAGAACGGAGGCCTGAAAGCGCTTTCCTTCACATTCCTCACAAGTCGATTCGACTGTCGCCATGACGCCGAGATCCGTATAGATGACGCCGGCGCCATTGCACGTTGGGCAGGCGCCCTCGGAGTTCGAACTGAAGAGGGCCGGCTTCACGCCGTTGGCCTTGGCAAAGGCCTTGCGGATGGGTTCGAGCAGGCCGGTGTAGGTGGCAGGATTGCTCCTTCGGGATCCTCGGATGGCACCTTGATCGATGACCAGTACGCCATCGCGCTTGGCCACCGATCCGTGGATCAGTGAACTCTTTCCGGATCCCGCAACCCCGGTCAGGACGCACAGGACACCAAGGGGAATTTCCGCGTCCACGCTCTGAAGGTTGTTGGTTGAAGCGCCGCGGACTTCCAATTGTCCTTTGGCCTTACGGAATGTGGCCTTTATGGAGGCGCGGTCGTCAAGATGCCTCCCGGTAATGGTGTCACTCCCCCGCAGCCCGTCCAGGTCGCCCTCGTAGCACACCGTGCCGCCGCCGGTACCAGCCCCCGGACCAAGGTCGATGATGTGGTCCGCGATGGCGATGCTTTCCGGCTTGTGTTCGACCACCAGTACGGTGTTGCCCTTGTCCCGCAGTTGGAGCAGCAACTGGTTCATCCGCTCAATGTCGTGGGGGTGTAGCCCGATGGTTGGCTCGTCGAACACATAAGTGATGTCGGTCAGGGACGAACCCAGATGCCGGATCATCTTGGTGCGCTGGGCCTCACCCCCGGACAGGGTGCCAGCCGGGCGGTCCAGCGAAAGGTAACCCAGGCCGATGTCCGCGAAGGAGTCCAGGAGATGCTGCAGTCCCTTGAGCAGGGGCGCGACTGAGGGCTCATCGAGCTGGCGGATCCACTCAGCGAGATCGGTGATCTGCATTGTGCACACGTCAGCGATGCTCTTGCCTTTGATCTTGGAAGACCTGGCCTCCGGACTCAACCTGGTGCCCTCGCACTCAGGACAGGTGGTGAATGTGATGGCCCTCTCCACAAAGGCGCGGACGTGGGGCTGCAGAGCGTCAACGTCCTTGGAAAGCATCGACTTTTGGATCTTCGGGATCACGCCCTCGTAGGTGAGGTTGATTCCTTCCACCTTGACCTTGGTGGGCTCCCGGTAGAGAAGGTCGTGGAGTTCCTTTTTGGTGAATTTGGCGATCGGCTTGTCCATGTTGAAGTAGCCTGTACCGCTGAAGATGCGTCCGTACCAGCCATCCATGCTGTAGCCGGGAATCGTGAGCGCGCCTTCGCTGAGCGATTTGCTCTCATCGTAAAGAGCTGTGAGGTCGAAGTCGTTGACCGAGCCCATGCCTTCGCAGCGTGAGCACATTCCACCGAGGCGGTTGAAGGAGGCTTTCTCCGTTTTGGTCCTGCCCTCGCCGCGATCCACAGTGATCGCCCCGCTCGCCTTTACCGTGGGGACATTGAAGGAATACGCGTTGGGAGATCCAATGTGGGGCTGTCCGAGGCGGCTGAAGAGAATGCGGAGCATGGCGTTGGCATCTGTGGCCGTGCCCACCGTTGAACGGGGGTTGGAGCCCATTCTCTCCTGGTCCACGATGATCGCCGTCGTCAGTCCTTCAAGCACGTCCACATCAGGTCGTGCCAAAGACGGCATGAAGCCCTGGACAAACGCGCTGTAGGTTTCATTGATCATGCGCTGCGATTCTGCAGCAATGGTGGCGAAAACCAGGGAGCTCTTGCCGGATCCCGAGACGCCGGTAAACACCGTCAGCCGTCGCTTCGGAATTTCGACGCTGACATCTTTCAGGTTGTTTTCGCGGGCGCCCTGGACCCTGATGAGGTCGTGGGTATCGGCAATGTTCATCGCGGGAGATTGCGTGTCCGAACCGGCAGCAATAGTCATGGTTTCTCCGTCCGTTGGGCGACACTGTCCAACAGTCCCCCGTCGGCGTCGCCTGGCTCTCCTTGACCGACCTCGGTCAATACGATTGATTCTGCCATTGTCTTCCCGGCTTTACTCACTAAGAATGAAGCATGCCGGTATACATGAGGTCCCTCGAAACCGCAGTTCCCCCTACGATTCTGGTCCAGGAGCAGGCGCGTGAGGTGTTTGCCGCCCAGCCGGGCCTGACGCGGCTGGGTACCCGGCTTGTCACCACATGCTTTGATTCGGCCGCTATCGACACCCGTTTCACCGCCGTTGAGGAGTTGAGCCTCGATGCCAACCCCGAAAATCCGAAGTTCTTCGATCCTGAAACCAACAGGGTCCTGAGTCCCAGCACCAAGGTCCGCAACGAAATCTTCGCCACCGAAGCAACCAAGCTGTTCGTCGAGGCCGGCAAGACAGCGGTCGCGCAGGCCCAAGGCATCGATCTGGATGACATCACGCACGTGATCACCGTGTCCTGTACCGGCTTCTTCAACCCTGGACCCGACTACAAGGTGGTCAGGGCGCTGGGCCTGAATCCGGCAGTTCAGCGCTACCACCTGGGCTTTATGGGCTGTTATGCCGCATTCCCCGCCATGAAGGCGGCAAAGCAGTTCTGCCTTGCTGACCCGGAGGCGGTTGTCCTGGTGATCTGTGTTGAACTCTGCTCGCTCCATGTCAGGACATCGAACGACCCGGACACCATCATGGGTTCGGCCATCTTCGGCGATGGCGCGGCAGCGGCGGTCATTTCCGCCAGGGAGCCGGAGGGCGAAGAGCCAGTGATCCGGCTGGACCACTTCGAAACGGTTCTGACGCCGGTCGGCGAGGAAGCCATGGCATGGAACATCGGAGACGAAGGTTTTGAGATGGTCCTGGGCTCCTATGTGCCCCACATCATCGAAGAACACATCACCGGCGCGCTGGAGCCCTTGCTGGCCAAGGAACCGGAACTGGCCGGTTCGCCCTACAGGGACATCACCCACTGGGCCATCCATCCCGGCGGGCGCAGCATCCTTGACAAGGTCGAGTCCAAACTGGAATTGACGCAAGAACAGTTGGTACCTGCACGGGAGACTCTCAGGGAATACGGCAACATGAGCAGTGCCACAGTGTTGTTCGTCCTGAAGTACATAATGGGACAGGCGGCCAGCCAACGCGAGGAGCGGATCTGCTCCATGGCATTCGGCCCCGGCCTTACGGTGGAGACGGGCCTCTTCACGCTGGTCTCCCCCGCTCTGTGAGTCCCTGGGGGTCCCTCAGGGAAAGGGACCTGGACAGCATTGAGGACATGGACAGGCCGGACTGCGATCCGCTGCTGCTCAGCCGAACCTATGCCAGGTTTCCCGTCGTCAACAGGCTGCTTTCAGGATGGCGCCGGACGTACAAGCGCCGCATCCGTCCGCTGCTGGCGGAGACGGGTCATGCATCCTTGCTGGACATAGGAAGCGGCAGCGGTGACGTGGCCCGCAGTCTGGCGCGATGGGCGCGCCAGGATGGATTCACCCTGTACGTGACTGCCGTCGATCCGGATCAACGGGCCCATGCTTTTGCGACGCACTTACCCGGGGACGAAAGGGTTACATATCGTCTGGCCCACAGTTCCGAGCTGGTTGCGGAGGGCCTTGCATTCGATGTCGTGATCTCCAACCACATCCTTCACCACCTGGATGCCCGGCAGTTCGCCGCGGTCCTGCACGATTCGGAACTGCTGTGCACGCGACTGGCGCTGCACAACGATCTGCAACGAAGCAACGTCGCCTACATTTTGTTCCTGGCCGGCTTTTGGCCTCTGGGCTGGGGCTCGTACATCGTCAGGGACGGCTTGCTGTCCATCAGGCGGAGCTACACGATGGCTGAATTGCGATCCGCCATCCCGCCCGCATGGACAGTCGAAAGCAACGGACCTTGGCACAACATGCTGGTCCACCAGCACCAAGGATCGGGGAACCGCAACCGTGCTTGACGTGGTGATTGTCGGAGCGGGTCCGGTGGGCTTGTTTATGGGCCTGCGGCTGCTCCGGAGCGGCCACAGGATCCGTATCCTGGAACGCAGGAGTGCCGGAAGCGCACGTTCCCGCGCCATCGGGATCCATCCTCCGGCGCTGGCAGCGTTGGAGCGCGCGGGAGTCTCCGGGCAGCTGGTGCAGGCCGGGGTCAGGATCAAACGGGGCGTTGCCTACAGCCGGGGCCGTAAAGTTGCCGAACTTCCCTTCACCGGGGACTCCGCGTTCCCTTTCATTCTGGCCGTTCCGCAGGCGACCACGGAGAAGGTGCTGGAGGACGCGGTGCTGGCAGTCGACCCGGCAGCGATCGTCCGAGGCATCGACGTCCGGGAAACGCGCGACGACGGAACTGCTGTTCGCGTTCTGGCCCACCCGACGCCGGGGAGCCGGGAGTACCGGGCCCGGCTGGTGATTGCAGCTGACGGCGCGCATTCATCACTGCGACGGCGTCTTGTCCCGGACATCGCACCACGGACTTATCCGGACTCGTACCTTATGGGAGACTTCCCTGACGCCACTGGGCATGGCGCTGATGCGGTGCTGTATCTGGAGCCGGAAGGGATCGTTGAATCATTCCCCCTGCCGGCAGGTGTCCGCAGATGGGTGGTGAGGCTCGGTGCGCCGGCAACGGATGCGACGGCGGTCGGGATGGCTCGGTTGGTCGAAGCCAGGACGGGTGAGGTGCTGGAGGTAGCCGGAAATACGATGCTCAGCGCTTTTGACGTCCAGTCGCGCTTGGTCCGTCAGATGGTGCACGGGCGGGTGGTCCTCCTTGGTGACGCCGCCCACGAAATCAGCCCCATCGGCGGCCAGGGCATGAACCTTGGGTGGCTGGATGCTGCAGCCTTGGCTCCCATCGTCGATGCCGCATTGGCCGGAAACGGTGTCGGGAAGGCGCTGCAGGTCTTCGAAGGGGTCCGGAGGAAAGCCGCGGTCCGGGCGTCGCGGCAGGCCGGGCTCAACATGGCCTTGGGCCGGCCACTGCCACCAGCTGCCATGGCGGCGAGGAACAGGGTGTTTGCGGGTCTTTTGGAGGTGCCCGGCGTGGCCGGGGTGGTGGAGCGGCGCTTCACCATGCGGTAACTATTCCGGCGCCGTGTAGTAGCAGTCGTAGGTGTCCTGGCTGATGATCAGGCCATCCCGTAGCTGGAAGATGGCCGTGCTCCTGGCGCGGATGGTGTCGCCACGGTCCCAGTGCGGGAGATCCAGGAGCAGCGTTGCCGACCAATTCATCTCAAGGACGACACGGTCTTCCTCAGTGGTAGTGCGGACAATCTCGAAGCGCTGGTCCGCCACGATGTCCTGGCTGTGGTCAGCGCCGGAGAGGGTTTCCGCAAGGTTCCGTGTGGAGCCTGTCTTGGACAGCGCGTGGGGCCATTCGGTGAGCTTGAAGTCCTCAGCCAGGAAAGGCCGCAACGCAGCTGAGCCACCGCCGGCTTCAACTGTTCGGACGAACCCGAGCACGTGTTCCAAGGGCGTGGGATTGGTCATTCTTCGAGCCTAGCCCACTGACAAAGACACCCACGGATATAGGCTCGTTCCATGACGCATCAACCCCATCCCGGAGCTTCAAGCCCCGCTGCAGATTTCAATCCCCTCCAGATCCGGGATGCCGTCCGACGGTTGCTCGATAGTGAGGAACTCCCGGCCATCGTCCAGGCGGGGCACCCGGTGTTGCGTCAGCATGCCGCGCCGTACGACGGCCAGCTCGACGACGTCGAACTGCTGGCGTTCATTGACCGGATGCGCGATGCCATGCATGCAGCCCCAGGGGTCGGCCTCGCCGCGCCCCAGGTGGGCATCCCGTTGCAGTTGGCGGTCCTGGAGGACAAATACGAGATTGATCCGGTGTCCGCCTCCGTGCGGCACAGGGAACCGTTGGAGTTCTTCGCCATTGTCAACCCGAAGTACCGTCCGTTGGGCACGGAAACCTCGGCATTTTACGAGGGATGCCTCTCAGTCCAGGGCTACCAGGCAGTTGTGGACCGACACAGCAATGTTGAGTTGTCCTTTGTGACCCCCGCCGGCGAGCCTGTGGAGGAATGGTTCTCCGGATGGCAGGCCCGCATTGTGCAGCACGAGACCGACCACCTTCATGGCGTCCTCTACCTGGACCGTGCCGAGATCCGCTCCCTGGCCAGCAACGCCGAACACACCGCGCGTTGGGCCTCGCCCGACATTGATGAGGCACGCCGGTCGCTCGGCTTCCTTCCCTGAAGCCGGGCGCCGCTCCGGTTCCCTACTCCGCAGCTTTGTTTCCGGCGGTCGGGAGGTACTTGGCCCACCAGCTGAGGATGTGCTCAAAGCGTTGTCGGCGGTGGTGCGGTGTACCCGAACGGGACAACTCGTGGTCCTCACCCGGAAAGACCAGCAGGGCGGTCTCAACCCCTTGCGCCTTCAACTGTGCATAGTAGCGCTGGCCTTGTTCGATAGGGCAGCGAAGGTCATTTTCGCTGTGCACCACCAGCGTCGGTGTTTGCACATCCGCGATGAAGGCCATGGGACTTTGGGCCAGCATCTGCTCCATTGACCCTCCGGTGTATTCCCTGCCAAAGAACCAACCAATGTCCGAAGAACCCGCAAAGCTGACCGGGTCCAGGAAACCCCGCTCCACGATCGCAGCCTTGAAGCGATGATGATGCGCGATGATCCACGCAGTCAGGTAACCGCCGTAGGAGCCGCCCATGATGCCCACATTCCCGGGGTCCAGGGATTTCCGCGATGCCAGGGCAGCGTCGAGGAAGGCCATCACATCCTGCATGTCCAGGGTGCCCATGCGCCCCTTGATGGCTCGCCCGTGCTCCTGGCCATAGCCGGACGACCCGCGGGGATTGCACATCACCACCGCGTATCCGGCCGCGGCATAAACCTGGGCCTCGTCGAAGAGCGCTCCCGTGTACTGGGCGAACGGTCCGCCGTGGATGTTCAGAAGGACCGGATGCGGTCCCGGGCCCTCCGGTATGACGAGCCAACCGTGGACAGCATGTCCGTCGCTGGATTCAGCCTCGAAATCCAGGGGCTCAATGACCGTGGAGTTGTTCCGAAGGGCTCCTGAGAAATCCGTCAGGAGGCGAAGCTCACCACGCTCCAGCGTTGCGACATCTCCAGCAGTGGACGCGTCGGAGAGGCTTACCGCGATTTCTCCGTTTGCGGCAACTGAAGCCCCGATGACAACCCGGGCGCCGTGCACCAGCGGGGTGATGTCGCCGTTCGCGATGACTTCAAGGAGTTCAACGCTGCCCAAAGCCGTGTTGAGGACCAGGACACGGTCCGGTCCGCTTGGTTCCAGGGGCCCGGAAACATCCAGGTGCTCCACATCAGTCAGGGCTACAGCCTCTCCCCCGGCCGACGGCATCACATAGAGCACGGAGTTCCGCGCCACAAAGTCCCGGCCGGTATCACCCAGTTCCTGGGCGATGTAGAACAACCACTTGCCGTCCGCGGAGGGGCGCACATCGGTGACGGTCTGCGGTGTCCGGTTGGCGGGTTCGACGACGACCGGCTCCCCGCCGGCAGCATCAACCCTGTAAACAGAGGTGACCAGATCGTCGTCGTGTCCTTCATGCAGTGCCGCTACGAAGTAGAGCCGGCCACTGTCCGCAGAAAACGCCGGCGATGTGTGGTCGGCGTCCCCAAAAGTGAGCTGCAGGGCGGCGGGCAGGCCGGGCAGCTCCAGAGTTGGCTGCTCGTGGGCCGCCCTGCCGCGCGGAAGGACTGCGGGTTCGCCGCCCAATTCCGGGACCTCGACGACAAACAGCTGTTGCCGCTGGTCGGCGGTGTATCCAACACCGTTCATCATGTATTGGTTTGCGGTGATGAGACGGGCATCTTCGGCACCCAGGGTCACGTCGTCAACCGTTCCGTAGCGTCCCCGTTCGGGGACCCGCGCCAGGAAGGCGATTCGGTGCGAATCCGGCGCCCAAACGAAGCTGTCAACCCCCGCAGCTTGGTTCGTGATCCGCTGTGGTTCCCCGCCGGCCGATTCCACCACGAACAGCTGGGGTTTACCGCCGGGGTCGCTGCGCAGGAAGGCCAGGACCAGCCCATCCGGTGAGAATGACGGTGCAGTGTCGCGGAACCCCCGGGTGATGCGGCGCGGGTACTTGGCGTTGTCCAAAGGCACTGACCAAAGCTGGCCTACATAAGTGTCAGCGTCAAAATCCGGTCTCGTGACGGACACCACCGCCTTGGTCCCGTCGGGGTGGATGGCAGGGGCGGACACGGAGTTCAACAGGGGCAGCTGCTCGGGTTTCACGTTGGTGAGCCTAGCCCGGCGCCTCGTCCCGCGGCTCCAGACACTCCGTCCCACCGTAGGATTGAAGCCATGTTGTCCGACGCCGTCCCCGCCTTGCGCTGTCCCGTGTGCCAAGGACTTTTCGAGTTAAGGGAAGGCCGGCCGGCCACGCTTGCCTGCCGGAACGGACACCTGTTCGATGCCGCCAAACAGGGCTACTTCAATTTCCTGACCGGGAAAGGCACCGTCTTCGAAGCTGATACGGCGGAGATGGTCGCTGCCAGGTTCCGGTTCCTGGAAGGCGGGCACTATGCGGGTCTGGCCACGGCGTTGGCCGGCATGGCGGCTGAGGCGCTTCAGGGGCCGGAGACACTGGTTCTCGACGCCGGAACGGGCACCGGCCACTACTTGCGCAGCGTTATTGAAGCGACAGGCTCAACCGCCGTCGGCATGGATATTTCCAAATTCGCGCTTCGTCGTGCAGCCCGCCTCAACCCGCTAGCGGCCAATGTTGTATGGGACATCTGGCGTCCATTGCCCATGGCGGACAACTCGGTGGACGTGGTGACGGTTGTGTTCGCCCCGCGGAACCCTTCGGAGTTCGCGCGGGTGCTTCGGCCCGGAGGAAGCCTCCTGGTGGTGACTCCACGGCCCGGCCACCTGCAGGAGATCGCAGCCAGGACGGGAATGCTCAGCATCGAAGAAGGCAAGGAGGAACGGCTGGCGGAGTCGATGAGCGGGTATTTCGATTCTTCCGCGAGCCACTGCCTTGACTTGCCCTTGGTGCTGGACGGAAACGAGGTAGCCGACCTCGCCTTCATGGGCCCTGCCGGCCACCATTTGCAGCAGGAACAGTTGTCAGGGCTTGCAGCTTCCGAGGAGCCGGTGCCCGCCACCGCGAAGTTCCGGATCAGCGTGTTCACTGCGTCCTGACGCCCGACGACACGTCGGGCTAGGATGGAGGAACAGCGACTGTGATCCCGCTCGCGGGATCCGGGACCAAGGGGGAACGATGTTTGAATGGCTCGGCGAGAATTGGTGGGCTCTCTGGCTCACAGTCTTCCTCGCGTTCGCAGTGGTGGAGATGCTGACTCTCGACCTCTTCTTCATCATGCTGGGCGGCGGTGCGCTGGCAGGCCTGATAGCCGACTTCGCCGGCGCCGACTTCTGGCTGCAGATCGTCATTTTCTGCGTGATTTCCCTTTTGATGATCGTTTTCGTGCGGCCAGTGGCTTTGAACCACCTGCGCAAGGGACCCACAGAACAGCTTTCCAACATAGACCGGCTCATCGGCCAGCCTGCCCTCGTCATTGAAGCCGTGAGCAGCACCAGCGGGCTGGTAAAAATCGGCGGCGACGTGTGGAGCGCGCGCAGCGCCGCCGGCGTCATTGACGCCGGGGCAACGGTCCAGGTCACCAAGATTGACGGAGCGACGGCGGTGGTCGCTTCGGCTGCCGACAACAGCTCCCGCTGACGTTTAGTCGCACTCGGATTTCAGGCCGTTGCCGGACCGGGGCAACCTGCCCGCGCACAGCCTCATCAAACCACGCAATTGGGGAACGAAGGAGATGTATGGACGGCTTAGGAGGAACAGCAGCGGCAATTGTGCTGATTGTTCTCGTTATTTTTGTCATCATCGTATTGGTCCGTTCGGTAAGGATCATCCCGCAGGCACGTGCCGGCGTCGTTGAACGGCTCGGAAAGTACCAGCGCACGCTCAACCCGGGACTGACAATCCTGATTCCGTTTGTCGACCGGCTCCTGCCGCTGCTCGACCTGCGCGAACAGGTAGTCTCCTTCCCGCCGCAGCCGGTCATTACCGAGGACAACCTGGTGGTCTCGATTGACACCGTGGTCTACTTCCAGGTCACTGATCCCAGGGCCGCGACATATGAGATCGCCAACTACATCCAGGCCGTTGAACAGCTGACAACCACCACGCTTCGTAACGTGGTGGGTGGACTGAACCTTGAGGAAGCACTCACATCCCGCGACCAGATCAATGGTCAGCTGCGTGGCGTACTGGACGAAGCAACAGGCCGCTGGGGAATCCGGGTGTCCCGGGTGGAACTGAAGGCGATCGACCCGCCCCACTCCATCCAGGACTCGATGGAAAAGCAGATGCGTGCAGAGCGTGACCGCCGCGCAGCCATCCTGACCGCCGAGGGTACCAAGCAGTCGCAGATCCTCACCGCGGAAGGCCAGCGCCAGGCTGCCATCCTCGCAGCTGAGGGTGACGCCAAAGCCGCCATCCTCCGGGCAGACGGTGAAGCACAGGCCATCCAGAAGGTCTTCGATGCTATCCACAAGGGCAACCCGGACCAAAAGCTGCTCGCCTACCAGTACCTTCAGACGCTTCCGAAGATCGCAGAGGGCAGTTCGAACAAACTCTGGATCATCCCGAGCGAAGTTGGCGAGGCCCTCAAGGGCATCGGCGGTGCGCTTGGTGGGAACAGCCCCGACTCCCCTGTCGCGGGCCTCTTCGACGGAGGCTCGAAGACCCCGGAGCCGGTAGGGACAGTGGAACCACCACGTCCCGCCGAGTAGTTCCTGTCCCGTAGGGACAACGCGAGCGGCCAGCCATTCCGGCTGGCCGCTCGCGGCGTCTCCGGGCTTTTGAGTACTCAGCGAAGATCAGCGTATAATGGGATATTTGTCCGGCTGGTTCAGCGTGGACGGAACATTAAAGCTTGGCCAGGCGTTGCAATTAGTGATGCAAGGTGTGCAGAAGTAGTCCGTAGGGATCGTGAAAACGGCTTACGGCTAGCGCGGAGTTCCTGCTCCGCGAACAGACAGAGGGAGTAATCATGAGCGATCGCAGCCTGCGGGGTATGCGTCTTGGCGCCCAAAGCATGGAAACTGAATCCGGCGTTGAACCGGCACCGCGTCAGCGGGTCGAGTACCGTTGCGAGGATGGCGAGCAGGTCTTCGTAACCTTCTCCTCCGAAGCAGAGATCCCTCCCGTTTGGGTTTCCAAAACGGGGAAGGAAGCGCTCCTGGTCGATGGCGAGCGTCCCGTGGACGCCAACGAGAAAGCCGTCCGTACCCACTGGGACATGCTGCTGGAACGCCGCAGCCTTCCTGAGCTGGAGCAGATCCTCGAGGACCGCCTCAACATCCTTCGTGAGCGCCGTGGAGAACGCCGCTCCGCATAGCCGCTAACGGCAAGCCTTTTGGGCATAGTTTCCAAGACAACAGCAAAGGCCGGGTCTGGTTCCTGATGGAACCGGACCCGGCCTTTCTTGTGCCTGCTACTTCGCGGCTTCGGGTGACTTGCGGGTGATTTTCGCCCAGCGTGCAGCCAGGCCCCACTTGGTGACGTTGATCATGGCTTCCACCACGATGTTGCCACTCATCTTCGAGGCTCCGAGCTCCCGTTCCACGAACGTAATGGGGCGCTCCTCGATGCGAAGGCCAAGCTTGGCCACTCGCCAGGCCAGGTCAACCTGAAAGCCGTAGCCTACTGACTCGACCTCGTCCAGGTTCAGTGCCTCGAGGGTGCTGCGGCGGAACGCCCGGTATCCACCGGTGACGTCCTTGATCTTGACGCCAAGCATGATGCGGGCGTAGGTGCTGCCGACGCGGGAGATGGCCTGGCGGTAGAGGGGCCAGTTCACGACACTTCCGCCAGGAACCCAGCGGGAACCCATGGCGAGATCCGCACCGTCCCGCACGGCGTCGAGGAGGAGGGGAAGCTGCTCGGGCTTGTGCGAACCATCCGCGTCCATTTCGACGAGGACGTCGTAACCGGCGGCCAGACCCCACTTGAAGCCTGCGATGTAGGCGGCCCCCAAGCCTTCCTTGCCCTTGCGGTGCAGGACATGAACCTGGCTGTCCTCAGCGGCGAAGTCGTCGGCAAGCTTTCCCGTGCCGTCAGGGCTGTTGTCGTCGACCACCAGGACGTCGGAGTCGGGTACCGCTGCGCGCAGCCGTCCCAGCGTCACGGGGAGCGATTCCAGCTCGTTGTAGGTGGGAATGATCGTCAGGACACGCAAGAAGAGGCCTTTCCTTGATGGAGCGGTCAGTGTGCCGGACCAGCCTGGCAGCTGGCGTTCTGGCGCAACTCTCCATTATAGGACGACGGCGGCCATGACTTTTGCGTCTGTGGTGCCGGCCACAGGGCACAGTGGCAGTCCCTGATCTTGGCTTGCAGACGGAACGACTAGACACGAAGGGATTCGTGAGCGAACAGTTCACGGCCCTCACGGACAGTTTGGAGGCAGCGGGGGTCCGACCCTGTGTCGAGGGCGGGCAGGAGCGGTGTCCGTGCGCGGGGATCCGTGCTCCATGACTGTACCCGGCTGTCAGCAACCTGGACCATCAGCTCTTCCACTTCCCACACGGCGAAACTGGCCGGTGCGCCAGGTACTAGTTGCCCCATTAGGGGGTTCCTGTGCTTGGCCGCCCGCCATCCTGCGCGCGTGTGTCCCAGAAACGCCGCGCGCGCCGAGATGCGTTGTTCCGGGTTGCTGTGTTCGAGGCAAGCGCGCACGCTGGACCAGGGCCGGAGTGCAGTGACAGGGCTGTCGCTGCCAAAAGCAATCGGTACGCCACTGGAGTAGAAGGACGCGAACGGGTTCATGCCGGCGCTCCGGCTGCCAAGGCGTTGCTCGTACAAGCCACCAGCTGCGCCCCAGGCGGCGTCAAAGCCAGGTTGGACGCTGACTGTCACGGAGTACTTCGCCAGCCTGTCTATGGCGGACTGGTCAGCCAGCTCCACGTGTTCAAGCCTGTGCCCCGCTGCCCGGATGCGCTGCTCCCCCACTTCTGCCGCCGCGGCATCCAGGGCATCCAGTACCGCCGCCAGGCCGGCGTCGCCGATCACATGGAATCCTGCCTGCACGCCCAGTGCCGACGTGGCGGCGAGGTGTTTGCTTGCCTCGTCGACCGAAAGGTAGAGGCTGCCGCGCTGCCCAGCGGCGTCGGAGTAGTCGTCCAACAGGGCAGCTGTGCGCGAACCGATGGAGCCGTCCATGTTGAGGTCCCCGGCGAGGCCAAGGACGTTGGTGCCCAAGTCATCCAGGATGGCCTTGGCGTGCTCCTGCGAGGACGCCAGTTCGCCCCAATAAGGGAGCACCTCCGGTTGGTCCCCGCCGTCGTTCCAGGACACGGCGGTCCTGAGGTCCTCGGGACCGCAAATATGTGGCGCGGACATCTCGGCCATGGCTACATAGCCGTGCGCAGCGGCTTCCCGCAGGGCTTGTTCCTGGTACCGGCGCCGTTCTTGCTCCGGGAAGTTCCGCGCAGTCAGGCGGGCCGCTGTATGCGCTGCCCGCACCACACGAGCAGTGCCTGTGAAGCCGTCGAGTCCTTCGAGTCCGGCGGCCGCGGCAAGTGAGGGTGAAACCAGTGCAGAGTGAACGTCAACGCGCGACAAATATACGTGCCGGTCACCTGCGGCCCGGGAAATTTGTTCAAGGCTGGGCAGTGTGGGGTTGTCCCACTTCGTCTCATCCCAACCATGGCCAAGGATGGTGCCCGTACCACCCGCGGTGGCAACGGCGTCGAGCAGTTCCGCAGCGGAACGGACGGTGCCGAGCTGGAGGCCTGCGAGGGCCACGCCGGTTTCCGTCAAATGGACGTGGGAGTCCACAAACCCGGGGGCCAGCAGGGCGCCCCGAAGATCGATGATCTCCATGGACGAATCGGCAATGGAGGTCGCAGCTTGTTCGGAGCCCACCCAAGCCACGGTGTCTCCGTCCACCACCATGGCCGTTGCAAAGGGATCCGCCGCCGTATAGATCGAACCATTGCGGTACATGGTGACCTTGCGGCCGGATCCGTTGGGGTGCTGGCCGGCAGACGCGCCTGGCTGGTTCATGCTGTGGGCTCCTTGAGCGTTGTCAACAAATCAATCATGGGACGGCCGGCTAGGCCACCGTGGAGTATGCCACCACGCCGCGGCGGACCAAATCGATCGCGTCACGGCAAATCCTGGCCAAGCGGGGGTCGAGCTGCGGGATTTTGGCGAGCTGGTCCAGGAGGTCCACTATCTGCTTGGCCCAGCGGACGAAATCTCCGGCCGCCAGGTCTGTTCCGCTGAGCACCTCCTGGAGATGGCGGCCCTTGGCCCACTTGTACATGGGCCACATCAAACCGAGTTCCGGCTCGCCGGTCAGCGGGAGCCGGTGTTGCTCCTCGGTGTCCTCCAGTCGAGACCACTCACGGACAACCACGTCAACGGCCGTTTCCAGCGAGACGGTTGGCATCTTCGGGCGAAGCCCGCGGTCTTCACGCTTGGCCTGGTAGACCAGCGTGCTGGCGAAGGAAGCCAGTTCTGCCGCATCGAGGTCGTTGATGGCACCCTGCCGGATGGACTGGGAAATGAGCAGGTCTTTCTCCCCGTAGATCCGGCGAAGGCGCTGCCCGTCGGCACTGATGGTGACGTCGCCGGCGTCGTTTGTTTCCAGGTACCCGTAAACGGAGAGGACCTCACACACACGGTCGAAGGTTTTCGCGATGGTGTTGGTACGGCCTTGAATCTGGCGCACCAGCCCGTCGGTCTCCTTGCGGAGCTTCCACCAGCGCTCGGACCACCGCGCATGGTCCTCCCGCTCGCTGCAGCCATGGCAGGGGTGGGCCCGGAGTGCGCGCCGGAGATCCGCAATCTTCTTCTCCTGGTCCGGCAGGCGGGCCCCCAGGCCGAAGTCCTCATGCCGGCTGTTCCGGTGGCGTTGGGGTGCGTCCTCACTGATGGCATGGCGCATGGACGAGGCGAGGTCGCGGCGGGACTTTGGCACCTTGGCATTGAACGACTTGGGAATGCGGATCCGGGTTACCGGTGACACGGGACCGTCGAGGTCGTGGACGCCGATCCGGCGGAGCTGGTTGTCCTGGGTCAGTACCGAGGGCCGTGGTTCGCGGGCGTTGGGGTCAACATCAAGGACCACCGCGTGCCCCGCGAGCCGGCCGCTGTAGACGCTGATGACGTCACCCGGGATCAGCCGTGCCAGCGAATCAGCGACGCGTGATTTGCGCGCCCGTTGGTGGTCGCGGGCGGCACGGTTTTCCGCGTCGCTGAGTTCACGCCGGAGCTTGGCGTACTCGGTGAAATCGCCCAGATGGCAGCTCATGGACTTGGCGTATCCCGCCAGTGACTCTTCCCGCCCACGGACCTGTCGGGCAAGGCCCACTACGGATCGGTCGGCTTGGAACTGCGCGAAGGAGGACTCCAGGATCTCCCGTGCCCTCACGCGTCCGAACTGGGCAATGAGGTTGATGCTCATGTTGTACGTGGGCCTGAAGCTGGAGTTCAGGGGGTAGGTGCGCCTGGATGCCAGGCCGGCTACTGCCGCGGGATCCGTCCCGGGTTGCCACAACACAACGGCATGGCCTTCGACGTCGATCCCCCGCCTTCCGGCGCGACCCGTCAGCTGGGTGTACTCACCCGCTGTGATGTTGACGTGAGCTTCGCCGTTGAACTTCTCGAGCTTTTCCAGGACCACGCACCGGGCAGGCATGTTGACCCCCAAAGCGAGCGTTTCCGTGGCGAAGACCGCTTTGACCAGGCCGTCGGCGAAGAGCTTTTCCACCACTTCCTTGAAAGTGGGGAGCATACCGGCATGGTGGGCGGCGAAGCCCCTGACCAACCCGTCACGCCAGCCCCAGAAGCCGAGGACATCGAGGTCGTCCGCAGGGATCTCGTGGCTCGCTTCGTCCACGCGCTGGGCGATGATCTGTTGCTCCCGCTCAGTGGTGAGCCACAGGCCGGACGCTGCGCACTGGGCCACGGCACCATCACAGCCTGCGCGGGAGAAGATGAAGGTGATGGCAGGCAGGAGGTCCTGCCGCCGGAGGCTTTCGATGACCTGCGGGCGGCTCGCCTTGCGTACAGGACTGCGTTGTTCGGACTGCTGGCGCTCGTCACGGTTCCGGTCCTGACGACGGCGGCTGCGGCCACCGTGGCCGAACCGTCCGTTCATGTTCATCCGGCTCTCTGAACGTGCCATGGCTAGGAGGTCAGGATTGACCTCGAATTCGGGTCCGGTCACTGCCTGGCGCACCTTCGTGGCGGACGCTTGCTTGGAAGAGACACGGCGGCCATTGCTCGGTTCGCTGGATACCTCGCCGGCTTCCGAGAGATCGGGCGCGTCGGTTTCCTGGGCTCCCGGGGCAACCGGCGCGATTTCGTCGAAAGTGGTATCGCCAGCGAAGAGATCCACGATTTCCCGGCCCACCATGACGTGCTGCCACAGAGGCACGGGACGATGCTCGGACACGATCACGTCAGTATCGCCCCGCACAGTGTCCAGCCACGCACCGAACTCTTCGGCGTTGGATACGGTGGCACTCAGTGATGCCACCTGGACCTCGCTGGGCAGGTGGATGATCACCTCTTCCCAGACTGCACCGCGGAAGCGGTCGGCCAGGTAGTGGACTTCGTCCATCACGACGAAACCGAGGTCGCTGAGCGTCTCGGAATCCGCGTACAGCATGTTCCGGAGGACTTCGGTGGTCATCACCACTACCGGTGCTTCACCGTTGATGGTGGTGTCGCCTGTCAGCAGACCGACGTTGGCCGCACCGTACTTTTCTGCCAGTTCCGAGTACTTCTGGTTGCTCAGGGCCTTGATGGGAGTTGTATAGAAAGCCTTGAGTCCCCGCTGTAGGGCCAGGAAGATGGCGAATTCCCCGACGATCGTCTTGCCGGCACCGGTTGGGGCTGCCACCAATACTCCCCGCCCCTCCTGCAGGGACTTGCAGGCTTCGCGCTGGAAATCATCCAGCTCGAAGTTGAGCGAGCCGGCGAAAGCACCGAGATAGGTTTTAGCCTCGGCCGCCCTCTGGGCTGCCGCCTGGTAACGCTCTGATGGAGAAGGAGACCCGGGAAACGAAGACATGCATCAAGCCTAGTGGCCCAAGGTCTAGAGATTCTCCAGATCGGAGGCCGGGGTGGCGATATCCGCAGTGGCTTCCGTCTCGGCAGCCCGCTTGATGGCGCGGCGTTCACGACGACGGTCGTTGAGGAGGCAAACCCCAATGGCTGCGAAAAACAGCAACAGCATGGGTGCTGCCAGGTAGAACATGCTCATGGCATCCGCCCCCGGGGCGGCCATGGCGGCGAACAAGCACACCAGGAAAATGGTGATGCGCCAGCTCTTGACGAGCTGCTTTCCTTTGACGATGCCGGCCAGGTTCAGGCCAACAAGCACCACCGGAACCAGGAAGGCAATGCCGAACGCCAACAGGAGCCGGAGGACGAACGCAAGGTAAATTTCGGCGCTGATGAAGTTTGAACCGCCAATGGGGGTGAAATCCGTCAGGACCCGCACGGCGTTGGGCAGGACAAGCCAGGCAAGAAGAACGCCACCGATAAACAACGGGACCGCCGCAGCCACGAATGACAACGCGAGTCGACGCTCTTTCTTGTGCAGGCCGGGCACAATGAAAGCCCAGAGTTGATAGATCCATACCGGGCTCGAAAGCAGCACGCCGAGGAATACCGAAACCTGGACCATGAGGTCGAACGAACTGGCTACGCCATCGAAGTTCAGTGTCGCAGCGCGACCCTCTTTTTCATTGAGGTCTTTGATCGGCTTGATCAGCGCCTCCAGGAGCGGCTGGTAGACAATGAAGCCCACCACTGTCCCGAGGATGACGCCGATTGCAGCCTTGAAGAGCCGGTTCTTCAGCTCCTTGAGATGGTCAAGAAGCGCCATCCGGGCTTCGGGGTTGGCCTTGCGCCCCTTCGTCTCTACCACTTCTCTTTAGACGCGGTTGGAGGGCGGAACGTCGGTCTCGCCGGTGTTCTGTGCCTTCACGTTCTGTGTCTTGGCGTCCGGGTGGCCCACGACCTTGCCTTCAACGGCGTCGGAACCGTCCTGGGAGTCCTTCGCCTCTGAAGAACCGTCCTTCTTCATTTCCCGGACTTCAGACTTGAAAATACGCATCGACTGCCCAATGCTGCGCGCCATTGACGGCAGCTTCGGTGCGGCAAAAAGCACCAGAGCCAGGACGATGATGATGATGAGATGCCAGCCTTCGAGCCTCATGTGGGGAGGTCCTTTCCTTTTGGATACATCCTACGTCTATCTGAATTCAATGTCGTGCAGGGATTGCGGCTGACCCCGCTCCGCTTTGCGTTGGACACGCTTTTGGCGGCGAACTTCCTGCCGGAAGGCTTTGGCCGTCAGGTAATCATGACGCATCTGATCCGGGGAGGCAAAAATTGCGGATCCCGGTGCGGCGCGGTCTCCGGCGACCTCCACATCGGAGGTTTCCGCGGCAGGCGAAAGGTTGCTGAAACGTTTCCCGGCGTCGCCCAAATCATGAACAGTGGCCATGAATTTCCTGAACAAGCGATAACCCAAGGTCAAGTGAAGGAGCAGGGCAAGAGCTACGAGTGCGATCCACAACAGGATCCAGAACCACCAAGGCATCTGAGTAGTCTAGCCAGCCTGGGCGTCGGAAGCAGAGTCGTACTGCGCCAGGGCAGCCCTCACCCAGGCGAGGGCCTTGTCTTGCAGGGCCTTTGGCTGCAGGATCCGTACCGTTCCACCATGCTGTGCCACGAACATGGGCAACCACCCTGCGTCACCGAACCGCACCTCGGCGAGCAGGCCGCCGTCGGGCAGTTGGGCGGTGCGTTCCGCGTAGTAGTCATCGGCAAGCCCGGCACCCTGGCGGGTCAGCTGGAGCACCACCTGGAGGTCGTCGTCGCTGGGGGTAAACAGCCGCGCGGGGAAGTCCTGGCCGGTCGGTGCGGGACCCGCCACGGCCCGGCCATTCGGTTCCAGCGACTCCACCCTGTCCAACCTGAAATTCCTGATTCCGGCCTTGCTGTGGCAGTAGGCCTCGAAATACCAGGTGTTGTCCATCGAATAGAGCCGCAAAGGGTCGACGTCCCGCTCGGTTACCTCATCGCGCTGCAGCGACAAATACCGCAGACGCAGCTGTTGCCCGTCCCTGATCGCCTGCGTGATGGTGGCAAAGGCCTCGGACTGTTCCGGTGCCACCGACTGGCCGGCCACTGAACCGGCCAAGCGGCCGGCCTGCCCTGCAGCGCCGGTCAGCTTGATGGTGACAGATTCCAGTGCACTGCCGGCTTCGTCGCCGGCCACGCCAGCCAGTACGGGCAGATCCCCCAGCATGGCCAGGCCGGTCAGCAACGCGGCGGCCTCGTCCTCACTGAAACGGACCGGCCTGTTCAGGTCCAGATGCTCCGAGATATACACATGATCGTTTTCCCACTGTATGTCCAGCAGATCATCCGGGTAACCCTCGGGAAGGCCCGAACAGATGAGTATTTTGAGGTCATCGATCAGATCCTTGCGGGAGACGCCGAAACGGTCAGCGACCTCCTGGATATGCAGGCCCTGGTGATGGACCAGGAACGGCACCAACTGCAGCATCCTTGCCAACTGGTCTTCCGAAGTGCGCTTCCGGGCGCGCGGTGCGCGTCCCGCTTCGGGGAACCCCACCTCCACTGCCGGTGCGGCGCCAAAGTCCTCTGCAGCCTTCAGGCGTCGGACGACGGCGGTGCGCAAGTCGGCCGGTTCTGACACCTTCACCTGCGGGCCGTAGGACGCCAGCTCCTCGGCGAGTTGTTCGGGATCCCTGAAATCAACCTGGATCCGGTCACGGACTCCCCCGTCAGCGGACTGTCCAGTGGCGATTGCCCTCTTGCGCAGCGCCAGCAAGCGGTCTTTGTCCACATCCAGGATGGCCTTTTGAAGTGGCAGCTCGTTGAGCGCAGCGAGCTCAGCCTTGGCGTTGAAGCCTGCCGGAGGTTCAAAACTGCTGCCCGCCACCAAGGTCAGTGCGGTGGTCATCCGCGAGAGCCGGAAGATTCTCTTTGCGCCTCTCCCCCTGTCGAAGCCCACCAGGTACCACTGGCCGAAGCGGCTGCCGAGCCCCCATGGCTCCACCTCGCGGGTTTCCTCGCGGCCGGTGCTGATGGCGAGGTAGCCGAAACGGACGGGATGCCTGCCATGCATGGCGGCAACGACGTCGTCGAAAGCCTGTCCGGCCGGTTTGATCCGCGGCTGAACCCCCGCAGGAAGTTCGACGTCGGTGAATCCGCCGGCGGCCTGCAACTTACGGACGGCATTGGCGGCAGCATTTCCCAGGGCAGCGCGCTCCCACAGTTGGGCGGCCAGAAGGAGGACCGTGCACTCTGCCGGAGTCAGCTTCACTTCCGGCAGCCTGTTGGAGTCCTTACCGATCCTGTAGCGCGCTGAGGCAGGGTCATCGGCGCCGAAGCTGCTGGGGTCCATCAATGTCTCCACCTCGAAGCCGAACTGCTTGAGGTCGGCCTTGTCACGCTCAAACATGCGCCCAAAGGAGACATCGTTTCCGGCGGTATCGTGGTAGACCTTTTCGCGCAGCACGGAGCGTGAGAGCCCCACCTTGGTGTTGAGCAAAGCAAGGAGAAGGTTCAGGAGTCGTTCAGTGCGGGATGCGGACACGGTTGCTACGTTACTACGGTTGCTACGTTACTAAAGTCCAGCGGGAAAACAGCAAGGCGCGTCACCTGCCGGTTGAACCGGGAGATGACGCGCCGTGCAGAACAGCTGTTTCCTAGCGGACAGCTACGAGGTCAACCACGAAGATCAGTGCTTCGTTCGGCTTGATGGCTCCACCGGCGCCGCGGGAGCCGTAGGCCAGCTCCGAGGGGATTTCCAGGCGACGGCGGCCGCCAACCTTCATGCCCAGGAGGCCCTGGTCCCAGCCCTGGATGACCTGGCCGACTCCGACGCGGAAGTCAAGGGGAGCCCCACGGCCCCAGGAAGCGTCGAACTCTTCGCCGGTTGACCAGGCAACGCCCACGTAGTGGGTGGACACGGTGTCTCCGGCCTTGGCTTCAGGACCAGTTCCCTCGATGAGGTCCGTGATGACGAGGTCCGTGGGGACGTCGCCTTCGGGGAAATCGATCTCCGGCTTGGTGCGGTCGAAGTCACGCTGACCAAATGACATGGGTACTCCTTGGTGTCAGTGATGAATTGGTGTCAGGAACCAGCCTAAGCCAGTGCCTGCATTTTCCGCTGGGGTTACTTAACGCCCAGGATGTCCACGACGAAGACGAGGTCGCCCTTGGCTTCGCCCTGGCCGGCTGCGCCGTAGGCGAGGTCCTGCGGAATCACCAAGAGCACGCGGGAGCCGACAGTCTTGCCCTCCAGCCCCTGGGTCCAGCCCTTGATTACGCCGGTGAGCGGGAAACTGGTGGACTTTCCGCGGTCGTAACTGGAATCGAACTTGGTACCACCCACGAGGTTCACGCCTACGTAGTTCACGGTCAAGGTGTCGGTTGCCTTGACGACTGCACCCTTGCCCTTGATGAGATCCTGGGCAATAAGTTCCTTGGGCGCAGCAACACCGTCAACGGAGATCTGCGGGATTCCCTTGTCGTCTTCCTTCACCGTTGGCAGACCGGCGGGAGGAGTGACAGTATCGCCTTCGGGCTTGTCCAGCACGGGGGCCGGATCCTTGGCCGAGAGCAGCTTGAAGACGACCAGCTGCGTAGAGGCGGCCGGTGAAGCCGAGGCGTTGCCGGGAGCTGCGAAGGCAATCTGTGAGCCGATCTTGGCTCCAACGATTGCGTTGTAGATCTGCTGGTTGCCGGACTTCAGTTCGTCCGTCAAGTCGATCGGCTGAGGCCCGTTGGTGTAGGCGTCTTCCACCGTCTTGCCGTCGTTGCCGTCGACGGCCACGTAGACAAGCTCAGCCGTCTGGCCGGCCTTTACGCGCTCTCCGTCACCTTCGACAACCACCTTGACGGTGGGCTCGGTGACGCTCAGCGGCTTCGAGAACTCAACGCCGGGGGCCTTGTCGTTACCGTTATCCGTCACTTTCACGGAGTCGAGCTTGGAGAGGTCACCGGCGGACTGGCTGGTGGGCTCGGCGGCCGGGTTGCTTCCGCCGCACGCGGTAATGAGCAGCAGGGCAGGAAGGAGAATTGCTAGGAGTCGGCGCACAAAAAAGACACTTTCGTCGGGGCAAGGGACACTCGGAACAGCGCAAGGCGCCTCCAAGCAGGTTGTCTCCTGGAAAGAGACCACTATCCAGAATAGCCCGGAAAGCTGGGAGCCAGCTTATAGGGACGTTCAGCCCATGGAGTCCAGGAGGGCATCCACCCGCTCATCTTCGCTCCGGAAGGGATCCTTGCAGAGGATGGTCTGGTGTGCGCGGTCGTTGAGCTTCAGGTGGACCCAGTCGACGGTGTAGTCACGGCCGAGCTCTTGTGCCCGACGGACGAAATCCCCGCGCAACTTTGCACGGGTGGTCTGCGGTGGTGCATCCACGGCGTCCTTGACGTCGGTCTCCGTGACCAGCCTGCGCGCAGCTCCCCTGGACTGGAGCAGGAAGAACAGACCCCGCTGCTTTGAGATGTCATGGTAGGTCAGGTCCAATTGCGCGATCCGCGGCGAATCCAGGCTGAGTCCATGCCGCCGCATATAGCTGTCCATGAGCTTCTTCTTGATGGCCCAGTCAACCTCGGTGTCGATGGTGCTGGTGTCACCGGACTCGATGGCGTCCAGCGTTCGCTTCCACAAGTCAAGGATGAGCGGAACATGCTGATTGTGGGCGCCGTTGGCCGCCACGAACTCCGTGACTTTGGTCAGGTACTCGCGCTGGATATCGAGTGCCGTGAGTTGCCTGCCGTTGGCAAGCCGGACGAGCGCCCGGCCTGTGAGGTCGTGGGAGATCTCGCGGATGCTGCGGATGGGGTTTTCCATGCGCATGTCCCGCATGATGACACCGGACTCGATCATGCGGAGGATCAGGTCGACGGTGCCGACCTTGAGCAGAGCCGAGGTTTCGGACATGTTTGAGTCGCCCACGATCACGTGAAGGCGGCGGTAGAACTCGGCATCCGCATGGGGCTCGTCGCGCGTGTTGATGATGGGACGTGATCGGGTGGTTGCCGATGACACGCCTTCCCAGATGTGGTCGGCGCGCTGGGAGAAGGCAAAGGTGGCTCCGTGCGGAGTCTTCAGGACCTTGCCCGCCCCTGCGATCAACTGACGTGTGACCAGGAACGGAATCAGGATCTCCGCCAAGCGGGAGAATTCCCCGCGGCGCGGAATCAGGTAGTTCTCATGGCTGCCGTAGGAGTTGCCGGCCGAATCCGTATTGTTCTTGAAGAGATAGACGGTTCCGTTGAATCCCTCTGCGGCGAGCCTTGTCTGGGCTTCGTCCACGAGGTCGTCGAGAATGAGCTCGCCCGCCCGGTCGTGCGCGATGAGCTGGGCAAGGTCATCGCACTCGGCTGTGGCATATTCCGGGTGCGAGCCTACGTCCAGGTAAAGCCGCGAGCCGTTCGTCAGGAAGACGTTCGAAGACCTTCCCCAGCTGACGACCTTCCTGAAGAGGTACCGGGCCACTTCCTCAGGCGCCAGCGGGCGTGAATCCGGGCTGGAATAGGAAATCCCGAACTCCGTTTCGATGCCGAATATTCGTTTGTCCATCTCAGGCCTCCTCGTTGAGCAACCGGGTCATGTCCTCGGGCAGCAGGCGTCGGAACGCCCTGCGTGATCCGCGGTGGCTCTCCGACGCGCGGTAGAGGACTGCCGCCTCGACAGCGGTGGCCGGAAGGGCTTCCACTTCCTTGTCGACTGCCAGCGCGCGCAGGGCCAGACGCATGGCGCCGGCCAAACTGAGCTCGGACTCCCAAGCCCCGCGGACGACGTCGGAAATTTGATCTGCCAGGCCGCCCATGACCACGAAACCGTTCTCATCGGCGATGGAACCGTCGAAGGTCAGCCGGTAGAGGTGGTCCTGCTCCTGTGCCGCACCGACCTCCGCCACCGCCAATTCCACCTCGAAAGGCTTTTGTTCTGCAGTGAACACAGCTCCCAGGCTTTGTGCGTACACGCTGGCCAGCCCGCGGGCCGTGACGTCTTCGCGGTCGTAGGAGTAACCGCGGACGTCGGCATAGCGGACCCCGGCTTGCCGCAGGCTCTCGAACTCGTTGTACTTGCCCACCGCTGCGAAGGCAATTTTGTCGTAGATCTCCCCGATCTTATGCAGGGATGGTGACGGGTTCTCCGCGATCAGGGCGATGCCGTCGGCGCAGCTGATGACCACCACGGATCGGCCACGGGCGATGCCCTTCCGGGCGAAGTCCGCGCGGTCCTTCATCAGTTGTTCCGGAGAAACATAGAACTGCTGCGTCATGTCAGGCCTCCCGTCCGGCGATGGCGCGCGATTCAACGATTGCTCCGGCGATTGCTGCGAGGTCGCGCTCCGGGACCCTTCGGTTACCGGCTCTGTTCACGGTATAGACCACCGGCCAAAGTTGGCGGACAGGGTCCGGACCGCCGGTCGCGGAATCGTCGTCCGCGGCGTCGTACAGGGCTTCGACTGCAACAGCGACCGCGTCTTCCTCGGAGAGGTTGGGCTTCCACAGCTTCTTCAGGGCGCCCCTGGCAAACACCGATCCTGAGCCTACTGAGTGGTGTTCCTGTTCTTCATAGCGGCCGCCCGTGACGTCGTAGGAGAACAGCCGGCCAATACCGCTGACGTGGTCGAATCCGGCGAACAGCGGGATAACGGCCATCCCCTGCATCGCCATCGGGAGATTTCCGCGGATCATGGCCCCCAGGCGGTTGGCCTTGCCCACCAGGCTCAGGAGCGTTCCCTCTATTTTTTCGTAGTGCTCCAGCTCCACCTGGAACAGCCTGGTGATGTCGATGGCCAGGCCGGCCGTGCCGGCGATGCCCAGCACCGAATATTCATCGGCCGGAAAAACTTTCTCGATGTGCCGGCTGGCGATGACATTGCCCATCGTGGCGCGGCGATCGCCCGCCATCAGCACGCCGCCCGCATACGTCAGTGCGACGATCGTGGTGGCGTGCGGCGATGACGGCACGGTGCCGGCGGGAAGCGCCTGGCTGAAGGGAAGGAGTTCAGGACGAGAGCGTTGGAGATGCTCGGTAAATGAAGACGTTGCCTGGGTGGCCAGGGGGCCGTTTGATGGGTCCTGCATTGCTGCACTCCTTCGACTCTGCGTTCCGGTGCCCGGCGGCCTCACGCCGTCCGGGTTGTGAATCCTTGTACGGGCCGGTTACTGGCCGCCCTTTTGGACGAAAGCCCTGACGAATTCTTCGGCATTGGATTCCAGCACGCCGTCGATTTCGTCGAGGAGATCATCCACGCCCTGTGTTGCCTCGGATGCCTGGGCTTCGGGCGCTGCAGGCGGAGCCTCCGGGACGTCCACTTCTGCTTCGGTTTCCCGTGACTGTGGTTGTTGCTGTTCCTGAGCTGCCATTTTCTTTCTCCCTACTGTCAGTCCCCTGAAATTGGGGACTTCCTACTGCCATATTGCCACGCTGCGGGCCGCTTCGTACGGCTTTGGACAAGTACGAATGTTGCTGTGCCGGACACGTTCTCAGGCCCTTGCCGCCGGCGGATTCTGGCCCAGCAATTCGGCCAGGAACGCACCGGCATCCTGGTGGCGGTCGAACAATGCGCCGGTCAGGGCCTGCGTCCCCCGCAAGGGCTCGCGGGTTGGTACCCGTTGGAGCTTTCCCAGCCCTGGAACGTCGAAAATGACCGAGTCCCAGCTGGCGCCGACAACGTCCCGGCCGAACCTCGAAACGCACCGGCCGCGGAAATATGCGCGGGTGTCCGACGGCGGCTCCGTCACCGCCCGGGCGATGTCGGCGTCGTCCACCACGCGCGTCATGCGGTTGTTGGACAGCAGCCGGTAGTACAGCCCTTTCTCGGGCCGGATATCGGACCACTGCAGGTCCACCAGGCCAAGCCTGGCATCGTCCCAGCCCAGTCCGTCCCTGTTCCGGTACCCTTCCAGGATCGATTTCTTGGCCACCCACTCCACGGAAGACGCCGCAGATCCGACATCGGATCCCAGAGCAGTCAAAGTGGATTCCCAGCGCAGGAGGACGTCGTGGGTGTGGCCGTCTCCGGTCACCGAATCAGCCACGCCGGTTTCCTGGGCAAGTTTTGCCGCGGCCTCGTAGTACATCCATTGAAGGTCCAGGGCCGTCACCCTGCGTCCATCCAGCAGCCGGACTGTAGCAGCAAGCGTTGTGTCATGGCTGACGGCCTGAAGCGCCTGGACCGGCTCGTGGACCTCGATTTTGGGCGCCTGACCGGCTTCAATGAGGCTCAGGACCATGGCTGTGGTCCCGAACTTGAGGTAGTTGGAGGCCTGGCTGAGGTTCGCGTCCCCGATGATGACGTGCAAGCGGCGATACTTGTCCGCCGTGGCGTGCGGTTCGTCCCGGGTGTTGATGATGGGACGGCGGATCGTGGTCTCCAGCCCCACCTCCGCTTCGAAGAAATCGGCCCGTTGGCTGATCTGGTAACCGGGGGTGGAACTGTCCTGCCCCAAGCCCACGCGACCAGCACCGCAGGTCACCTGCCGGGACACGAAGAACGGCGTCAGGCCCCGGATGATGTCACCGAATGGAACCGAACGTGGCATGAGGTAGTTCTCGTGTGAGCCATAGGAGACCGACTTGTTGTCGGTGTTGTTCTTGTAGAGGTTTATGGCAGGCAGGCTGGTATCAGCAGCAACCTTCCGGACTGTGGCAAGCGCTACGACGTCGCCGGCTGCATCCCAGGTCACGGCATCCCTGGGGTTGGTGACCTCCGGGCTGGAATACTCCGGGTGCGCATGGTCCACGTAGAGACGCGCACCGTTGCCCAGGACCATGTTCATCAGCAGCGAACCAGATTCATCCGCGCCATCCAGTTCCAGTTCCTGCCGGCCGTACGCCAAGGCGACGGCTTCGGCGTCGAGAACCGGTGGCTGGTCGGTGAGCTGGCTGGGGTCGGCAGCCGCGCGGTCCACGGTCCAGCCCCGGGCGTCGTGCAGCGGCTCTTCGTCGGTGTAGTCCCAACGCGTCTCCGCTCCTCCTGCCGCCCGTTGCCGGGTCACAGTGGCGTAGGCCTGGATGATCCTGGCGGACATCATGGTGGCGTTCGCGCCGGGTGCCGACGGCGCGTGGATACCGTATTCCGTTTCCGAGCCCATGACACGCATGGCACCGCCTGCAGGCAAGCTTCCGGCCTGTGTACCTTCGGGTCTTGCTGTCACAGGTACTGGCCCGTGTTGGCTGTGGTTTCGATGGACTTGCCCGGTTCCTGACCGGCCTTGCCCTGGACGATGGTACGGATGTAAGTGATCCGTTCACCCTTCTTGCCCGAAATCCGTGCCCAGTCATCAGGGTTCGTGGTGTTCGGCATGTCCTCGTGCTCGCGGAACTCATCCACCACCGCGCGCAGCAGGTGCTCGATCCGAAGACCCTTCTGGTTGTTGGTCAGAAGGTCCTTGATGGCGTACTTTTTGGCTCTGTCCACCACGTTCTGGACGACGGCACCCGAATTGAAGTCCTTGAAGTAGAGCATCTCGGTGTCACCGTTGGCGTACGTGACCTCGAGGTATTCATTGGACTTCTCGGTGGAATACATGGCTTCCACGGTGCGCTGGACCATGGCATCCACTGTGGCCTGGACGTCTCCCCCGTACTCGGCGAGGTCCTGGGCATGGAACGGCAGGTCCGTGGTGATGTACTTGCCGAAAATGTCCGCCGCTGCTTCGGCATCAGGCCGCTGGATCTTTACTTTTACGTCCAGCCGTCCCGGACGGAGGATGGCGGGATCGATCATGTCCTCGCGGTTGGAGGCACCGATGACGATCACGTTGTCCAAACGCTCCACGCCGTCGATTTCGCTGAGCAGCTGCGGCACGATGGTGGTTTCGACGTCGGATGAGACCCCGGTGCCGCGGGTGCGGAAGAGGGAGTCCATCTCATCGAAGAAAACTACGACGGGGCTGCCGTCCGAGGCCTTTTCGCGGGCCCGCGCAAAAATCAGGCGGATGTGGCGCTCAGTCTCGCCCACGTACTTGTCCAGGAGCTCGGGGCCCTTGATGTTCAGGAAGTAGCTCTTGAGGTCGGTGTTGCCGGCGCGTTCTGCCGCGCGGGCCGCAAGGGAGTTTGCCACCGCTTTGGCGATGAGGGTCTTGCCGCAACCCGGAGGGCCGTAGAGCAGGATTCCCTTGGGGGCCTTCAGGCCATGTTCGCGGTAAAGGTCCGGATGCAGGAACGGCAGTTCGACGGCGTCGCGGATTTGTTCGATCTGGGGACCAAGTCCGCCGATGTCCTGGTAGGTGATGTCCGGGACTTCCTCCAGGACCAGGTTCTCCACTTCGGCGCGCGGGACCTTCTCCAAGGCGTAACCCGTCCGCGAGTCCAGTGACAAGGCGTCGCCGACCTTCAAGTGAAGTTCCTGGAGGGCACCGGAGAGCCGGACCACCCGTTCTTCGTCGGCGCGGCCGACCACCAAGGCGCGGTCCTTGCCCAGCATTTCCTTCAGGGTGACCAGCTCGCCGGCCCGCTCGTATCCGAGCCCTGCCACGATAAGGAGCGCCTCATTGAGCAGGACTTCCTGACCGACAGCCAGCTGGTTGAGGTTCACCAGCGGGCTGACGCCCACCCGCATCTTTCGGCCCGCATTGAAGATGTCCACTGACTCTTCGGTGGCCGCCTGCCCGGAGTTACCGGGGGCCGGCTGCTTCCGGGGGTTGATCTGGAGCACCGTGCCGAAGCTGTAGGGCGGCTGTCCTTCTTGCTCCAGTGCCCCTTTGAGTCGAAGTATTTCGGCTTTGGCCGTTTCCAGCATGCTGACAAGCTTGCTGTTGTTCTGCGTGGCGGCAGCCAGCTGGCGGTCAATGTGGCGGAGTTTGTCCCGAAGGATGTTGATCTGCCGTTCGGCAACAGTCAGGTCCGTCGAAGGTTCCTGCGGCTGAACCGGGGCGGGACCCCGGTCCGCCCTCTCCTCTGCCGCTGTGTTTGCATCCTCCGGCGTCGGCCGTCCAAGGTCGTTGTTTGGCGTATCCACGATTCATCAGCCCCTTCCTGCGCTTAACAAGACCTTAGTCCCGAAAAGCGCAGGGTGCTGGGTGACATCCGGAATACGGACCCTATTGTGACCTTTTCAGTTTGTGACCGTGGGGTCGTCCTGGACGTTGGTGCCGGCGATGGCGTCACGGGCGGCCCGGCGGAGCTTTTTGTCCGATACGGAGCGTTCCCCGACTGCGCCGGGGGTCCAGGCGTTGAGGTCCTCTTCGCTGAATTCGGTCTTGGAAGGACGACGCTTCACGGAAATCCCGGTTACGCCATCAGCCAGCCGGCGGGTGACCAGCAGGAAGCCGGTGTGGGCCACCATGCGGTGGTCGGGACGGACGGCCAGGCCTTCGAGGTGCCAGCCGCGGACCATGGACTCCCAGGCGTCAGGCTCGGTAAAGCGTCCATCAGCGCGGATGGCCTCAGCCGTGCGGGACAACTGGGTAACAGTGGCTACGTAGTTGATCCAGACGCCGCCAGGGGCCAGGACCGTCGCCACCGCGTCCAAGCACTCCCACGGGGCAAGCATGTCCAGGACGACCCGGTCCACGGACCCGGGTGCTTCGGCCTTAACGACTTCCTCCTGGAAATCACCGAGGGAAATCTGCCAGGCAGGGTGGGGGCCGCCGAAGATTGTCTCGACGTTGCCCCTGGCAATGTCCGCGAATTCTTCGCGGCGTTCGAAGGAGTGCAGGTAGCCACCATCGCCAACTGCACGGAGCAGGGAAATGGACAGCGCGCCGGATCCAACGCCTGCTTCCACAACCCGTGCTCCGGGGAAGATATCGGCCATGGTGACAATCTGGCCGGCGTCTTTGGGGTAGACAACTGCGGCCCCACGCGGCATGGACAAGACGAAGTCGGACAACAGCGGGCGCAGAGTCTGGTACTGCTGGCCGACGTTGTTGCTGACCACGGAACCGTCCACTTTGCCGATGATTTCATCGTGGTTCAGGAAACCGCGGTGGGTGTGGAACGCCCCGCCGACTTCCAGCGTGATGGTGTTCATGCGGCCGCGTTCGTCAGTGAGCTGGACCCGCTCGCCCACGCGGAACGGCCCGCGACGCCGCGCAGCGCCCGTCGGCTGCGGGGCGGAGCCTGTGGCTGCCTCGTCAGGGCCTGCGCTGGCCTCGGGGGCGGCGGTTTCGCTGCTCATGTGGTTTTCCTCGCTCTTGTACGGCTGGGCCGCGACGTGTTGCTGGCTGGTGGCGCCAGGCACAATGGGTTCTTTGCTTTGACGACCGGCATGTAACTCTACCGGGCGCGTGGTCAGGGGCGGCCGCTCCTGCGGGCTTCCTTACCTGTTATGGCTGTCACTACGGCCTCCTGGCGGAGAAGGCCGGTGACGATTCCGTTATGGTCCACCACAGCGTATTCGCCGCCCTCCAGGCGAGCCAAGTACTGGATCAGTTCCTGCCCCTTTGACCATTCCGGGACGTAAGCCCCTGCTGCCAGGGCGTGGGCAACCGCGGTGACGGGCGTCGTCGTCGTGGCTTCCGGCGGGACGCTGGCGGTGGCACCGCTGTCCACCACTCCTTGCGGCCTGCCATCGGGGCCGCAGATCACGACGGCGGGACTCCCCGCGGGTGCGATGGCCAGGACATCAGCCACGGTAGCCGTGTTCGGCACGCCGACAGCGGGCTCTGCCAGACCGGCGGCACTGACCAGATACAGCCTGCTGCGCAGCTTCGCGTGATGGATGGAGCTCGAAGCGCTCATCCACAGGAAACCGCAGACGAGGACAGTAATGACGGTGTACATCAGGTTGGGGAGCTGCCCTTGCAGGAAGGGCACAACGATGAACCAGATGACCAGGGCAACCACGATGATCCGGCCCGACCAGCCGGCTGCAATGGTTCCCTTGTCCTGGCTGCCGGTGGCTTTCCATACAGCGGATTCCACCAGCCGGCCGCCGTCCAGCGGCATACCGGGCAGGACGTTGAAGATACCGATCACCAGGTTTGCCAGTCGCAGGATGTCCGCGAGCATGGCGGGTACGCCGGTCAGGGTGTCCGTTGACAGAATCGCCCACATCACTCCGGCGATGACGAAGTTTGAAGCCGGTCCCGCCAGGGCAACGGTGACGGAGCGGCCCGGGGAAGCCGTGAAGTTCTCGAACTGCGTGTGCCCGCCCCAGAGATTGAGGACGATTTTCTCGCTGGGCCACCCGAACGCCCGGGCGCTCAGCGCGTGTGCCAGTTCGTGGATCAGCACCGACACAGCAAGCAGCAAGGCGATGGCCAGCCCAACCAGGTATCCCCAGTTGCCAATGCCCGGGAACAAGTCAATGACAACCGGGCCGTAGAAGACAACCGTGATGGCGGCGATAACGAACCACGAATATGCCAGGTACACAGGAACGCCGGCGATCCTGCCCAGTGGGATGCCTTCCCGCTTTGTCACAACATGGTGCGGAGTGGTGGGACTGCTCACCTAGTTGGCCCCTTCAACGAGGTTGACTGACGGGAAGCGGTCGAAAACCAGCTGCTCGACGTCCGAGGTGGTCCGGCCCGCGAGAGTGGGCCACGTGATCATGCGGGGGTCCTCCGGCAGGGGTACCTGATGCGGAATTCCCACCGTTATGACGCCTGAAGCGATGGCGGCAGTAGCGCCGGGTACGGAATCTTCCAAGGCCACGCAATGGTGGATGGTCAGGGAGGGGTCGTCCAGCCTAAGGCGTTCGACCGCCGTCAGGTAGGCCTCCGGGTGCGGCTTGCCGTTGGTGACGGTGTCGCCTGTGACCATGAACTCGAAGTAGGGCTTGGGTAGGCTCTCCACCACCACGCCGGCGAGGGGGCCTTCCGACATGGTCACCAGCGCGCAACGGATGCCCGCGGTGTGAAGCTCATCCAGCAGTTCACGCGCGCCTGGCCGCCACGGGACTTCCCGGCGAACCTCGGCGATGACTTGCGCGCTGAGGGTGTCCACGATTTCACGGGCCTCAAGCCCGACACCGGCGGCCTGCAGAACGGCAGCCGAATGAAGCAGGGACTGTCCCACAAGCTGCATGGCCTGCTGGTGCGACCAAGTGCCGCCATACGACTCCACCAAGGCTCGTTCGGCAGCGATCCAATAGGGTTCGGTATCCACGAGTGTGCCATCCATATCCCAGAGCACGGCTTTGAGGAGGGGCTGGCTGGGTAACGAATGCATGGTTTCCAGTCTACGTGGAACCTGGTGGTCGACAGTCCTGGCGTTGTGCTGTGGGCGAATATGGGACACGCGTTGACACGAAATGCCATGCATCCATCAGGGTCTTCGACGTAGGGTGAGTGGATGAACAGTGTGGACGGGACCCCCGAAGGGCAGGACATCACCGCGGAGCCCGAGCGTTTCCTGAAGGAACCCGCGGAAGGCCAGCGTGTCACCGTAATGATCGCTGCATTTGAGGGCTGGAACGACGCCGGTGAAGCTGCCAGCGATGCCCTGCACTACCTGAACAAACTATGGGACGGCAAGAAGGTTGCCACCGTGGACGCCGAGGAATATTACGATTTCCAGTTCACCAGGCCCACCGTGCGGCGCACTTCTTCAGGTGCCCGCAAAGTTAAATGGCCATCGACCCGGATCTATAAGGCAGCCGTTCCCGACAGCAACGTGGACGTCGTTTTTGTCCTCGGAACTGAACCTTCCTACCGGTGGCGCGCCTACACAACCGAACTTTTGGTGCACGCTGAAGCACTGAAGGTGGACGCCGTCATCCTGGTGGGCGCGTTGCTTGCCGACGTTCCGCACAGCCGGCCCATTCCGGTCAGCACCACCACCGAAGACAACTCCTTGCGGGAACGCCTCAACCTGGAAGCATCACAGTACGAGGGCCCCGTAGGCATCGTGGGAGTCCTTGCCGAATTCGCCTTGCTGGCGGGCCTGCCGACGGTATCCCTGTGGGCGGCAGTCCCGCACTACGTTGCGCAGCCGCCCTCCCCCAAAGCCCAGCTTGCTATCCTGCACCGGATCGAGGATCTGCTCCAGGTACCACTGGACAGCCATGCACTCGCCGAGGAGTCTGAGGCATGGGAACGCGGGGTGGATGAACTTGCAACGGAAGACCCTGAAATTGCCGCGTATGTGCGCCAGTTGGAGGAAGCGAAGGACACAGCAGACCTTCCGGAAGCCTCCGGTGAGTCCATTGCCCGGGAATTCGAGCGTTACCTTAAGCGACGCGGTAAAGAGCGCCCGTAAGGAACCCGTACCGCAAAAGGAACGGCCCCGACATTCGTCGGGGCCGTTCTTTTTGCCGGGGTTCGGGACTTAGAGTTCCACCCCGAGTAAAGCGTCGATGGCGTCGGAAACCAGTGCCGCGTCCTGGGCGGACGCTTCCGCCCCGTTGCTTACGGCGTCCTTGGCCCACTGGTCGACGACGGCCAGCGCGCCGGGGGCGTTGAGGTCGTTGGCCAGTTCATCCCGCATGGCGGAAACGAGGTTGCCCGCCGAACCGGCCGTGGCCTGTTCCAGAGCTGCCCGCCAGAGTGCGAGCCTGTCCTTGGCTGCAGCAAAACCCTCATTGGTCCAGGACCAGTCCGAGCGGTAGTGGTTGGCAAGGATTGCCAGGCGGATGGCGGCAGGTTCTTCACCGGCTGCGCGGAGTTTGGAAACGAGCACCAGGTTTCCCTTTGACTTGCTCATCTTTTCGCCGTCCAGACCCACCATGCCGGCGTGGCAGTAGTGGCGGGCCAGCGGAACGCCGGAGAGTGAATAGGCGTGGCCGGCTCCCATTTCGTGGTGGGGGAAAATCAGGTCCGATCCCCCACCCTGCACTGTGAATGGCGCAGGGAGGTACTTCTGCGCGATCACGGTACATTCGATGTGCCATCCCGGCCTGCCGGCTCCGAGACCTGCTCCCGGCCAGCTGGGCTCACCGTCACGGGCGACCCGCCACAGCAGGGGGTCCAGCGCGTTTCGCTTGCCTGGCCGGGTGGGGTCTCCCCCGCGCTCGGCGAACAACGTGAGCATTTCGGTTTCGCCCAGGCCGGAGACCTCGCCCAGCTTCCAGGCGTCAGTGGCGCTGGAGCGCTTTCCGGCGGTTTCGACGTCGTAGTAGACGTCGCCGTCGGGCTCGCCGTCGCTGCCCTGGACGCGATAGGCGACACCGTCGGCGATGAGTTTCTCGATGGCGGGCACGATGTCGGGGATGGCCTCGACGGCACCGATGTAGTGATTTGGTGCGAGAACGTTCAGGGCATCCATGTCGGTTTGGAACAGGTCGATCTGGCTTTGTGCCAGATCACGCCAGTCAACGCCCGTTGCGGTGGCCCGCTCCAGGAGGGGGTCGTCGACGTCCGTAACGTTCTGGACGTAGGAGACCCGGACGCCCGCGTCGCGCCACGCCCGGTTCAGCAGATCGAACGAGACATAGCTTGCAGCATGGCCCATGTGCGTAGCGTCGTAGGGCGTGATGCCACAGACGTACATGGATTGTTCCGCCTGCCGCTCCACCTCCACGACACGGCCGACGGCGGTGTCGTACAGCCGGATGGGCGGCATGCTGCCGGGCAGCTCAGGTACAGGGCGGGAGATCCACGATTTCACGACTCAACCTTAGTGCTAGGCACTGATCACACCGAAACCGAGCAAGACATACAAGGCCAGCCCGAGAAGGATCCGGTACCAAACGAAGAGCCGGTAACTCCGCGTGGACACGAATTTCAGGAACCAGCCAATGATGACGTAACCCACAACGAAGGCAATGACGGTGGCCAGGGCCGTTTCGGGCAGGCCGTAAGGTCCAGCCAAACCTTCATTCGAGACTGTCTTGTAAAGCTGGTAGAGCCCGCTGCCGAACACGGCCGGAATGGCGAGCAGGAAGGAATAGCGTGCTGCTGCTTCACGGGTGTAGCCCATGAGCAGGCCGGCGGTGATCGTGCCGCCGGAGCGTGAGACGCCCGGGATCAGGGCCATGGCCTGCGCGAAGCCATAGAGAATGCCGTGCTTGTAGCTCAATTGCGTCAGGTCGCGCTCCTGCCGCCCCACGGCGTCGGCGACGGCCAGAATCATGCCGAAGACAATCAGCATGGTGGCCACAATCCACATGCTGCGGAGCACAGACTCGATCTGGTCTTGGAACAACAATCCAAGAACGATGATGGGCAGGCTGCCAAGAATGACCAGCCAACCCATGCGGGCATCGGGGTCGTTTCTTTCCACCTTGCCCGTCAGCGAGCCAAACCAGGCCCGCACAATACGGACGATGTCGCGCCAGAAATAGACGATCACGGCGGTCTCGGTTCCCAACTGCGTAATGGCAGTAAATGCCGCCCCGGGATCGGCTGCATTCGGAAGGAATGAGCCGACGATCCGCAGATGCGCGCTCGAGGAAATCGGGAGGAATTCGGTGAGGCCCTGCACAAGGCCCAGCAAGGCTGCTTCTATCCAGTTCACGTGAATAGACCCTACGTCATGAAGACTGGTAACTGCCCGTAAGCTAGCAGCTATGCAGCAGCGTTATGTCGGGAACAGTGGGTTCCGCGTGTCCTCCTTGTCCCTCGGAACCATGTCATGGGCCCAGGAGACCGATGAGCAAGACGCTGCCGAATTGCTCCAGGCATTCGTTGCCGCCGGAGGGACGGTTGTGGATACGGCAGCTTCCTATGCGCAAGGCCAGGCCGAGGCAATGCTGGGTTCCATGCTCGGCGATGTTGTAGCCCGTTCCGAGGTGGTGATCTCCACTAAGGCCGGCGTGTCGTCATCAGAAACACGCCGCAGCGTCAACGCTTCCCGGGGCGCGTTGCTTTCTGCCCTGGATGCGAGCCTGGCGAGGCTCGGAACGGACTATATCGACATCTGGTTCGCCCAGGAATGGGACCCGAACGTGCCCCTGGAAGAGACCCTCTCCGCCCTGGAATTGGCCCAGCGGAGCGGGCGGGCGCGCTACGTGGGCATTTCCAACTACAACGGCTGGCAGACGGCCAAGGCAGCGGCCGTGGCCGGATTCACGCTGGTGGCCAACCAGTCCGAATACTCACTGGTCAACCGCAAAGCCGAAGAAGAACTGATCCCTGCCGTGGAGGACGCAGGCCTTGGCTTGATGGCCTGGGCCCCGCTGGGACGTGGTGTGCTCAGCGGAAAGTACCGCGGACAGATTCCCGCTGATTCCCGCGCAGCACAGGGCAGGCTTGCCGGTTACGTTGAGCCTTATCTGGAACCTCGAGAGTCCCGGGTCGTGGAAGCGGTGGCAATGGCCGCACGTGGTCTGGGCCGGTCACCGCTGGATGTCTCATTGAGCTGGCTGCTTTCCCGGCCGGGGGTTTCCTCCGCGGTCGTGGGACCCAGGAACGCTGTCCAGCTCAAGGAATTGCTGGACGCGCAATTGTCCGTGCTCCCAACGGAAATTGCCAGGGCCCTGGAGGACGTTTCTGCAGCCTAGCGCTGTCAGCGCCGGTCCAGGATGTCCAACAGGTAGCTGCCGTAGCCGCTTTTGGCCAGTTTCGCGGCTTGCCGGCGCAGTTCGTCGTCGGTCAGGTATCCCATCCGCCACGCCACCTCTTCCGGGGCCCCGATTTTCAAGCCCTGCCTGTTCTCGGTGGTCCGGACGTAGTTGGATGCATCGTTGAGGTCGCTGAAGGTTCCCGTGTCCAGCCAAGCTGTACCCCTCGGGAACTTCTGCACATGCAACCGTCCAAGTTCCATGTACTTGCGGTTGATGTCAGTGATTTCCAGCTCCCCGCGCGGAGACGGCTGAAGGTCTTTTGCCATGGCCACCACATTGTTGTCATAAAAGTAAAGGCCGGGAACCGCGTAGTTGCTTTTGGGAACGGCAGGCTTCTCTTCAATGGAAACAGCCAGGCCGTCGTCGTCGAATTCCACCACGCCGTAAGCGGACGGGTCCTTGACCCAATAGCCGAAAATTGCACCGCCGTCGACATCGGCATAATGCCGGAGCTGGTTGCCCATGCCGGGGCCATTGAAGATATTGTCGCCGAGGATGAGCGCCACTTTGCCGCTGCCGATGTGTTCCTCGCCCAGGATGAACGCCTGGGCGAGTCCATCGGGAGTGGGCTGACGGGCGTAACTCAGATTTACGCCGAATTGCGAGCCGTCCCCCAGGAGATTTTCGAATTGATGGCCGTCGGCAGGCGTAGTGATGATCAGGATGTCCCGGATTCCCGCCAGCATCAGGGTGCAGAGCGGGTAGTAAATCATCGGTTTATCAAAAACCGGAACCAATTGTTTACTGATGGCGAGCGTAATCGGATGAAGCCGGGATCCTGTGCCACCGGCAAGAATAATTCCGCGCATCTAGCTGTCCTCTCCCGCTGCACATCACCGTCCATGACGGTTACGCTATGGCCATGCAGAGAATCCTTGTCACCGGCGGGGCCGGATTCATCGGATGCAATTTTGTTCACTTCATCATGGAGCACACCGGCCTCCATGTCACGGTCCTGGACAAATTGACCTACGCCGGCAACATGGAATCCCTGTCGGGGCTGCCGTCCGGCCGTTTCGATTTTCAAAAAGGCGATATCTGCGATGCCGGCGTTGTGGACGCGCTGACATCCTCGGTGGACGCCGTCGTCCACTTCGCTGCAGAATCGCACAACGACAACTCCCTGGCGGATCCACGTCCGTTCATGGACACCAACCTGGCGGGAACCTTTACCCTCATCGAGGCTGCCCGCAGGCATGGAACACGCTTCCATCACATCTCCACGGATGAAGTGTATGGAGACCTGGCCTTGGACGAACGCCGCAAATTCACTGAAGACTCCGTTTACCGCCCGACGAGCCCCTACTCGGCCACCAAGGCAGGCTCGGATATGTTGGTGCGGGCATGGGTGCGTTCGTTCGGCCTGAAGGCGACCATCAGCAATTGCTCCAACAATTACGGTCCCTACCAGCATGTTGAGAAGTTCATTCCGCGGCAGATCACCAACATCCTGGACGGCGTGCGCCCGCGGTTGTACGGGCAAGGATTGAACGTCCGGGACTGGATCCATGTGGAAGACCATTCCTCCGCGGTTTTGACCATCCTTGAACGTGGCCGGGTGGGTGAAACCTACCTGGTCGGGGCAGATGGCGAGCGATCGAACCGCGAGGTAGTGGAAATGCTCCTCGCCCTCGATGGACAACAACCTGACGCCTACGACCTCGTCAAGGACCGGCCCGGGCACGATCTGCGTTACGCCATCGACTCCACCAAGCTGCGCAGGGAACTCGGCTGGACGCCCCGGTTCTCCGACTTTGCCTCCGGCCTGGCAGAGACCGTGCAGTGGTACAGAAGCAACGAAGACTGGTGGCGTCCTCAGAAAGCGGTCACGGAGTCAAAATATGCAGGTCAAGGGCACTAGGCCGTGGACCCGCGGGAACTGGCTTCCACTCCGACTCCGATCCCGGGGTTGGTGCTTTTCGAACTCCCGGTCCATACCGACAGCCGCGGTTGGTTCAAGGAGAACTGGCACCGCAGGAAAATGCTGGGTGCCGGACTGCCGGACTTCGGGCCCGTGCAGAACAACATATCCTTCAACGCCGTACGCGGCACTACGCGGGGCATCCATGCCGAGCCGTGGGATAAGTTCGTCTCCTTGGCCTCCGGTCGTATTTTCGGGGCCTGGGTGGACCTCCGGAAAGGACCGACTTTCGGTGTCCTGTTCACGGCGGAGTTGACGCCTGGCCAAGCCGTGTTCGTGCCCCGTGGCGTGGGCAACGCCTTCCAGACCCTGGACGCCGACACCGCCTACACCTATCTCGTGAACGACCATTGGAGCCCTGAGGCCCAGCAGAACTACACCTTCCTGAATCTTGCCGACGAACAGGTCGCTGTTCCCTGGCCGATACCCCTCAGCGAGGCCATCCTTTCGGACCAGGACAAGAACCACCCGCGGCTGGCCGGCGTCAGTCCGATGGAGAAGCGGCGCACGCTCGTGCTGGGGGCCGGCGGCCAATTGGGCACCGCGCTCCGGCAAGCATTCGACGGCGACACCACCGTGGACTTCGCCGGCCGCCGGGACTTTGACATCACCAGCGAGGATTCCTACCGGTCAGTGAACTGGCGCGATTACTCCACGATCATCAACGCCGCGGCATTTACCGCGGTTGACGCTGCCGAAAGCCCTGAAGGCCGTGCAGCTGCCTGGACAATCAACGCAGCCGCCGTATCCCGGTTGGCGGCCACCGCCGTCGACCATTCTCTAACCCTGGTCCATGTATCCAGCGATTACGTCTTTGACGGGACCGTCAAGCCTCACCGGGAGGACGAACCCTTCTCACCTTTGGGTGTGTACGGACAGAGCAAGGCCGCCGGTGACATCGCCGCGGGTACCGTGCCGCGGCACTACATCGTCAGGACCAGTTGGGTGGTCGGCGACGGAAAGAACTTTGTTCGGACCATGGCCGGCCTTGCTGCAAAAGGTGCATCACCTGCAGTGGTCGATGACCAGTTCGGACGCTTGAGCTTTGCCGAGGACCTCGCCGCAGGGATCCGGCACCTGCTCGACTCCCGGGCCCCGCATGGAACCTACAACCTCAGCAACAGCGGCGACCATCAGAGCTGGGCAGATGTTGCTGCGGACGTCTACCGGCTGTGCGGAGCGGACCCGCGCCTGGTGCGCCCGATCAGTACAGCCGAGTACAACAAACCGGAGATGGCACCGCGGCCGGCCAACAGTGTCCTGGACCTCGGCAAAATTTCGGCAGTGGGCTTCGCTCCCCCGGACGCCTCACAGCGGCTGGCCGATTATCTCCAACACACGACTCGGCAAAGGCCCTCCTGAACGCGGCCCGCACCAGGAGCAATTGACGACGGCGGGTTACGGATTCGCGAAGCTGGTGCCATCCTTTGAGGTACTCATCATTGGGTTGCGGAAGAAGATGACGCTATGCGGGTTCGCTACTTCACCACGATGGCCTTGACGTTTGGCCTGCTGTTCTGGGCGAGCACGATACCTGGCACCGTACCCAGGACAGCTGCTCTTCCGCAGCCGGACCCCACGGCAGCCCCCGTGGAAGCAGCGGACGCTCTCCACGAGCTGCCCAGGATTCCATGGGAAGGCGGACCGGCGTACTGGCGACAGTTTGCCAAGGCAACCGCAGCCGGCTGGAGCGATCCGTCCTTCTTTCCCATCGCGATCTGGTACGGGTCCCCTGGCAGCGATGCGCAACTGGCCTACGACAAATCGCTGGGCATCAACACTTACGTCCAAGGGAACCCGGACGCGTCCAGTGCAGCCATCTCCGCGCACGGCATGTTCACTCTTTTCGCGACCAAGGACGCACCGGCCGGCTGGGACCGGCAGGTGGGGAGCGTCCTGGACGACGAAGTGGACGGCAGGTATGACCCTGTAGCCGGGCTCGCCCACATGAAGCAGTTGGCAGCCCAGCATGATCCCGCAGCCACGGGCAGGTTCACCTACGCGAACTGGACCTCGGGGATCATCACCTATGACGTGCCCATGCAGTTGTCGATGGACTACTTCAGCACTGCGAACGTGAACTCCGTGGACCAGTACTTCTACGCCGTCCCTCAATGCGATTGGGGCGACGGGACGCTCAGGTGGCGGACGCCCAAGGAACAGAATCCCATCGCCCCGGTGAACTGCCGCACGGCCTCGAGCTACGGCAAAATCATGCAGCTCCAGCAGGAAATCAATGCCGCGCGGGGCGTACAGGCCCCGCTCTGGGCTCTGCCCACTGTGATCAGCACCGGCGGTTCCACAGGCGGTTACAAGCAGTTGGGCCCCGAGCAAGTCCAAGCCCAGGTGTGGGCGTCGATCATCCATGAGGCCCGGGGCATCGTGTGGTTCAGCCAGTCCCCGGACCAGCAAAACGTCAACGATTGCATCAGCGGCGACGCTTTCCAGGACGCCCGGATACACAGCGCTGCCTGCTTGAAGGACCAAGTGGCTGCAGCGGGGGTCGTGAACCATGCCATCACTTCATTGGCGCCAGTCATCAACACCCAGTCCTACGTTTGGGATTTTGGCGAGGGGACCGACACGATGCTCAAAGCCAAGGACGGAAGTGCCTATATCTTCGCGATGACGGACGACGGGCTCACCGGAAGCAGGACCTTCACGCTCCCGGGCGGGATCACCGGGTCCACCGTGGAGGTGTTGGGCGAGAACCGGTCGATACACATCCAGGGCGGGAAATTCACGGATGCTTTCCCGAACGAATACACGCACCACGTCTACCGCATCGCGCTTTAAGGCGCGTACTGTCCCGGCAAAGGCCGCCCAGGGCTCTGGCGGACTCCGGAAAATCGTCCTAAAGTAGCCCTACGGCAGCCTCTGGCAGGAGGCCGGGAGACAACTCAAGTGAACATGTCGATGTGGCGGCGTTTGTCCGCCATCCACGATCCTGGCAGTGCAGCAGCCACGGATCGTGGGCCACATGGTTATGCCTTGAGCTTGACCCGAGCCTGGAGCCAAGAATGCTGCTACCCAAAGTCCTGCCCACCCGAAGTGCCCTCCACGGTGCAGTCCGCCACCGCCCCCTGACAAGCGGGCTCAGTGGCCGCAGCCTCCTGCTACAGAGGCCGATGGACGACGGCGGGACGCCCGCCGCCACGTCCCCGGAGCGCTGGGTCAATCTGGGCGGCGTCCCCGTAAAGCTCATGGAGTTCGACCCGGCAATTCAGGAGATCCTGGGCAGGGCCGGCGCTACCGGCGCACCGCCCCTGGGAGTGTGCTCAGCCAATTTGGACCACATACGTCATTTCGGCTCCGGGAGCCGGTGGGAGGAGACCCTGGAACGGTCCCGGTCCCTGGAGTGGTTGACGCTTATCGACGGCGCCCCGCTGGCTACTGAGGCCCGGCGCCTCACCGCAAGGACATGGCCGAGGCTGGCGGGCAGCGATCTCGTGGGCCCGTTGTTGGATGAGGCAGAACGAAGGGGCCTCAGTATCGGGTTCCTTGGCGGGTCGGTTCAGACCCAGGAACGGATCCGGGCCAAATTCGAGGTGGAACGGCCAAAGCTTGCGGTCACTGGATGGTGGGCACCGCCACGGAGCACTCTTGGGGATGACCACGCTTCCCGGGAGCTGGCAGCAACGATCGCGTTGACAGCCCCTGACATCCTGATCGTCGGCTTGGGAAAACCCCGGCAGGAACTTTGGATATCAGAGTACGGAGCCCTGACCGGAGCCAAGGTACTGCTGGCTTTCGGAGCGGTGGTGGACTTTCTGGCAGGCCACATCCGGCGGGCCCCTTCATGGGTGAGTTCCAACAGCCTTGAGTGGGCTTGGCGGCTTGCGTTGGAACCACGCCGGCTTGCCCGGCGGTACCTCGTGGAAGGCCCGGAAGCCTATGTGCGGTTGCGCAGGGACAGCGGCTTATCCCTGTCGTCCAACAGGTCCTTGCCATCCAGGGATGTCCCGGAGCGTGCGCCCAGCCGCGCTCCGGGGTCTTTCCTCCCTGCCAGGGCTGCAGCCGATGTCGCCGTCGTCGTCGTCACTTACAACAACGAGGACGATATCGGGCCCTTGGTCCGGGGCCTGCGGAAGGAGGCCTTGGGCCAGTCGATCAAGGTGGTGGTGGCCGACAACTCCCCCAACGACCACACGCTTGAGGCGCTGGCACAATTTCCCGACGTCATTGCCATAAAAACCGGAGGGAACCTCGGATACGCCGGGGGCATCAACGCTGCACTTTCAGAAGCCGGAGAAGCGGCCACCTACCTCATCCTCAATCCGGATCTCCGTATTGAGGAGGGTGCCATCAGTGCAATGCGCAGACGCATGGTACGGTCCGGCGCCGGGATGGTGGTGCCTGTCCTGCTGGACGACGACGGGAGCGTCTACCCTTCGCTGCGCCGTGAGCCGGGAATCCTGCGAGCGCTGGGTGACGCCGCGCTGGGCAGCCATGTGAGGAAACGCCCGGGGTGGTTGTCCGAGATGGACTTTGATGAAGAGAGCTATTTGCACGGGCATCGGGTTGAGTGGGCAACGGGTGCGGCGCTTTTGCTGGATGCCGGTGCGGCTAAGGCCGTGGGAGCCTGGGATGAACGGTTTTTCCTGTATTCGGAAGAGACGGACTACTGCCACCGTATGCGGGAGGCGGGGTATTCCATCTGGTTTGAGCCTTCCGCGCGGATGTGGCATCAACGCGGTGGGTCCGGGGCTTCGCCGCAGTTGACTGCCTTGATGTCTGTGAACAGGGTCCGTTATGCGGAGAAGTATCTTGGGCCGGGTCGGGTCATGGCGTTTCGCGGTGCCGTTCTCGCCGCTGAGGTGGCCCGGTTGGGAAAACCGGGTCATCTGGAAGCTGCCTGGGCAGTGGCCAGCCGACGGCGGTGGGATCGCCTGCCGCATGCCGTACCCAATGTTGGCGGGGTCCTCTGATGGTGGGGGCGTTCCCCTCGGGCGCTGTGATTATCCCCGCCCATAATGAGGCTGCCGTCATCGGGCGTACCCTTGGGTCGCTGCGGGAGGTCATTGGGTGGGGCACGGTGGATGTTGTGGTGGCCTGCAACGGCTGTAGCGATGGGACGGAGGCGATCGCGTCCCAGTGGCAGGGGGTTTCGGTACTTCAGGTGCCGGAGGCGTCAAAGACGGCAGCGCTCAATGCCGGCGACCAATGCACCCGGTTGTGGCCCCGCCTCTATCTGGACGCGGACATTGAGGTCAGCGCCACGGCCCTTGCTGAGGTGTTTGCAGCGTTGCAGGATGGGACCTTGCTTGCTGCCCGGCCGGCCTTCCGATACGACACACAGGGCGCTTCGGCGCCTGTCCGGGCTTACTACCGTGCTCGCGGCCGGATCCCGGGCAATGCGCAGGGTCTGTGGGGTGCTGGTGCCTATGCCCTGAGTCACTCAGGGCATCTCCGTATGGGGGTCTTTCCTGCGCTCACGGGTGATGACTATTTCGTGGACAGGCTCTTTGATGAGCAGGAGAAGGCGGTTCTTGCTACGGAGCCGGTGGTCGTCCGGACGCCCAGGACCTCTGGTGCCTTGTTGGCTGTCCTGCGGCGAACGTATCGGGGAAATGCCGAGCAGGATGTGGTGGCTGGTGGGGCGTCCTTGTCACGGACCGTGCGGCAGTTGCTTGCCTCGGTGCGTGGGCCGCGGACGGCTTTCGATGCGGCCGTCTATGCGGTGTTCGCGGTGGCGGGTCGTCGTCGTGCCGGGGTCTCCGGCACCTCTGCTCCTGTGTGGGAGCGGGATGAGAGCCGCCGATAGACGGTTGCCCTGCCTTGAACCTGTCCCAGCTGTCCCCCGTCTCAGCTGTCCCCTGAGCTTGCGGCTTTCTCCTGGATCTGTGCCCCCGTCGTTTCCCTGCGCGATATGCGCCATAGCGCCCCGGAGATGCCCAGCATAAGGAACAGGAGGCTGGCTGCCATGGGGAAGGCGAAGGCGTCGAAGAATCCGAAGGCCAATGCGGCTGCGGCGACGCTTGCAAGGACTGACTGGCTCATTTGGCGCAGTTCGTTGTCCCTGGCCGACTTCCTGGCCTGCCAGGCGCAGAGGATGCCGGCAAAGACCAGCAGCAGGAAGGCGACAAGGCCTGCTATGCCGAGTTCGACCAGGAGCCCCAGGTATTGGTTGTCAACGATGACGTACGCGGGGAGGAAGGTGCCGAAGCCACGGCCCAACAGCACGTTCTGGCTCGCCATTCCGAAGGCGGTGGAGTAGCCGTTGGTTCTTGAACTGATGCTGGGGTCGTCGGTCCCTATGGTGAAAAGGCCGAAGAGTGTTCCGATCATGCCTGGCGTCACTACGTAGATCACTGCCACCAGGAGGGCTGAAACCATCACGGCCTTCCGCCGGAGCTGTTTCGGCCATACCGGCAGGAGGATGAGGAAAGCCAATGCCATGCAGATCAGTGCGGCCCGGGAGACGGAGAGCATGGCAGCTACGGATATCAGGCCAACGGGGAGCCACCACAGCAGCCGGCGCTTGGTGGTGTCGTTGAGGGCGAGGGTGATGGCTATCGGCAGCGAGGTGGAGAGGACTACCCCGTATTCAAGGGGATGCAACGACATGCCGGCCGCGCGGACAAAGCCTCCCCGGGAATCGATGTTTGCCAGCTCCGAGCTGACGCTGAGGCCCGGTATCCTGATCCATTCGATGAGGGACGAGCCGGTGGCGAACTGGAGCAGGCCCAGCAATGCTGTCAGTCCCCCGGCCAGGGCGATCCTGCGGAGCAGCGTCCTGACGCTTTCGCGGGTTGTCAGGCCGTCAGTTGCTATGAGCAGGATCCCGGCCCATCCTGCGAGCCGTAGGAGGCCCGCGTCTGCGGGGCTGGCTTCGCTTTCCGGCAATCCCTTGACCATGGCGTAGGCGTAACTGGATGCTGCGACGAGGAGGAAGGCTGCCAGTGCCACCCGCAAGGGATGCCACCGCCTGATTGATGGTGTCGTGCGGCGCAGCTGGTGCAGGATCCACCACGCGAGGGCCAGGAGGGCGAAGAGCGTGCTTGGCCGGCCGATGGACCCCAGGGACGCTATCACCATGTTTGACGGCAGGGCACATGTGAGCACCAGGTAGATGGTGAGGAACAGGGGCGCATCGGACTTCCGGGCCACCCCCTGGATGCCGTCTCGATGTAGTAACCCGTTAGCCCGGTACACGGGAGGTCACCTTTGCGTGCGGGATGTCGGGACGTTGGACGCTTGAGCCGCCCTTGTGCAGGATCCTGCGGCGACGGGGCCGTGAATCAACAATGACTGCGGCCAGGATGGAAAGTGTGGCGGCTAGGCCAACCCAGAATACTGCGCCTTTGACGCGGTTGAGTTGGGTGCCTCCGCCGAACACGATCTCAGGGCTGGACGGCGACGTGAGGGTGGTGATGAGGGCTTGTTGGACACCTGCCTCCTGCTGGAGCGCCCGGGAAGCGTCATTGATGCCGTCGACAACGTTTTGGAGCACGTCCTTCACCTTTTGTGCGCTGGAGTCGACCACCTGCACGGATAGGACCGGCCACCGGAAGCTCTTGGCCCATTGGCCGCCGCTGTTGAGCAGGGTCACTGAGTAGCCGTGCCGGACCCCGGCACCATAAAGGGTTCCGCTGGAGAGCGTGAGATCCACAGATGCTGAGTCGTAGTTGACACGTCGCTCCACCATGGCCGCGAAGTCCACTAGCGACGCGTAGTCGTCACCGGGTATCCAGTAGGCCGGTTCGCGGTCCGGAGCGACGAACGTGACTTCCGCCTTGGTCCAGTAGACAGGCTCAGCGGACCGGACCGCGCCCAGGGACGCCAGTCCGATGGCTATCCCGATGGCCACGATGTACCAGCGCCTGCCCAGGATGCGGAGAAGGATGGCTGCGGTCATGGTTATCCCGGCCTGTAGGAACTGGGTACGACACTGGCAGTTTCACCAGCGAGGTGTGCCGGTTCGTCCGTTGTGGGCCGGTTGCTTGAAAACCGTTCCACCGAGGAAGGTTTCCTTTGCCTGGTAGCCGGCGGCGTGCGCGGTTTGGATCCGGCGGGCTTGTCGGTGGGTTCTGTGCTCTTGCGGTGTTTTCGGGACAGGAGCAACCCGTCGATGAGTACGGTAAGCATGATGCTGAACGCCACGCCGCCGGCAGCGGTGACCAGGAGCAGTTGCGTCCGGGCTTTGACCTCGGGAACTGCTTTGCTGTCCTCAAGCAGTTTCATCGTGGAAATGCGGGAAGTTGTTGGCACGTTGAGGACGTCCTGCAGCTCGGTCAGGGCCACGGGTGCCTGGTTCATCACAGTATCGAGGATCTTGAGGGCCTGGCCGGAGTCGGGTGAGGAGGCTGTGATGAGGAGGATGGCCCCGCTTGTTCCTTTGTCGGCTTCAGCTGTGAAGGTGCTGGCCCCGCTTTGTTCACGGATGGTCTCCTTGAACTCCTCGGAGGACATCTTGCGCGTGAGGATATCCAGGGCCTCGCTCATGCCGCCCAGCCCCAGATATGGATTACCGGCTTCTCCGACGCTTTTGGTGGAGGGCAGGAGGACCAGGCTCGCCTGGGCTTTGTAGTTGTCGGGCGCGTTCTGCTGGAGGAAGAAGCAGGCGCCTGCGGTCACGGCAAGACCCAACACGACGATGAACCATCGGCGTATCAGGCTTTTCAGTATCTTTTGTACCTGCATGTCCTGCTCTTACCTTTCGTTGAGTGTCTTTGGGTTTGGACCAGTCGTACGGCTCAGGTCCTGGACACTGTGCTTCTCCGGTTGGCAAGCAGCGTCTTGACGCGATCGATGCCCTGGGTTCCAAGCAGCGCGATGGTCACGGCCTTGGCAGCCTTCCGGGCGAGCTCCCGTAACGCCCGGAGGGGAGACTCAAAGACCCGATCCACGATGATGGAACTTGCAGTGGGGATGGGAGCATCCGCCAAAAGGGCCGGGAAAAGTGCCCTGTAAGGCTTGGGGGAAACGCGCCGGCCGCGGATTCTGTTGCTGACATTGTGATCGTGGACCAGCTGCAACCACCCAGGTGCACCGCGCAGCGATGTGACCTTCATGGATTGGCCCAGCCGGTTGTGCCATGCAGCCCAGCACGTCACAGGAGCGGACCAGGGGGCGCTGACGGAGCAAAACGCGTTGTGGGGGTCGTTCCTTAGGAAAACAGAACCCTTTCCCATCACCAGGCCGGATACGAGGTAGATCGCTGAGTTTCCAGCATCGTGGGCCGCTTTTTGCACCCGGTCCACGAAATCGATGGCCAACCCGTCGTCGTTGTCCAGGTTGGTGGTGAGCAGTGTGCCACGTCCGCCCCCTGTGACTGTCCTGATGTCCTCAAGCAGTTCGGACGGGCTGACTTCTGTCCTGAACAGGGCCACGAAGGTCCCTTCACGGTTCAGCCCATGCACGCGGTCCAGCAGCCAGGCCGGACTCTCCGGGTCGAAGTAGATGATCCACCGGAAGTCGCGGTTGGTCTGTGCCTTCACGGAGGGTAGACAGTAGCGTTCGAACAAAGCAATCCGGTCCCTCAGCCAGCCTTCCTGGGCCCGGACCAGGCTCTCAAAGCCCCGGGACGGAAGATTGAACCTAGTGAGCAACACGTGGTCAATACCCGACGGCGGGTTCCCCGGCTTATCAACGTTCATGGCTTGCTCCTCGAACGGATTGAACTGTGGTGCGCAACTTGGTGTTGCGCCCGCCTCCCGGTTGCCGGCACAGATCCCTGATATTGGCGGCCCGTACGTCCCAGGAGTTCGCCTCCGCGACGCGCCGCATCTCTTCACGTTGCTCCCGGGCCGGAGGCTCCTGCAGGGCAGCCCTGACCAGATCCACGAATGCCGCACGGCTGCTTGCCACAGCTAAAGCGCTGCACTGCAGCGATCGAATGGAAGGCAGGTCCGTGGCGACCACGGGCAAGCCCGACGACAGGTACTCCAACGTTTTCAGGGGGAAGCTGGATCTATTGAATTCCGTGTCGGCATAAGGGGTGATCCCGACGGCTGCGGTCTGAAGCAGCCGCCGTAAGTCATCAGGGGCCAGAGGTCCACGCCAATCCACGTTGCTTCGCTCCAGAAAGGCGTCCAGCCTTTGCCTGGTTACCGGGTTGGACTCAGTCCGCGGACCAATGACCAGAAGGCTGAGCCCGGCGTCGGCCAACGACTCCAGCACGTCAAGGTCCAATCGTTCGTTGAGTTGTCCCACCAGGACCGCGACCGGCCTCCGGTGCTCGTCTGTGGACGGGCCGGCCGGTGGACGGCACCCATTGGGAAGAACCTGCACGGGCCGTCCCGAGAAATGGGACATCTTGGCGGCCAGGCCTGCTGAGACAGCGGTGATGACATCGGCCGTCCCGATGTTGCGTTCCAGGGAGCGCTTCAGATAGCCGGAGGGAAATCCGATCAATTCAGCTGCGGCCAGCCAGTCATCCGTCAGATGCAGCAGCCGCACGCCGCTGCCACGGTCAGGGAACGCTACAACCGGGGAGGCATTGACGACCGCCGACACTGGACCGCCTGCGGTCTTCATGGCGTTGTCCATGCAGTGACGTGCAATGGCTTCGGTCAGGGGACGGCCAAGCGTGCTGCTGAAGAACGGCGGAGCAGGAAGCCGCAAGCGCGACAAGTGCGGTGTCATGGTCTCCGGGATCCCGCGAAGACTCCTCACCGTGTGGTTCCGGACATCTGCGAACCGGAAGACAGGGGCGGGCTGGTCAACCCAGAGGACCGGGCCTGTCTCTGCCAAGGACTCAGCCAGCAGCCGATCAGTTCCGGGCAGGCCATCCCATTGGCCACCGGAGATGTACATGATCGTGTCCATCACGCCTCCCCTGAGACGAGTTGCCCGGCCGCGGCAGCACGGACGGCGACAGGACGGGCGTTGAAGTCTTCTGCGGGCTGGTGGCCACGGAGGCGCTGATAACGTCGGCGAACCACATAGGAGGAGTACTGCACCCCGGCGATGGTTTCAGCCCACAAACGGGACCGCGTCGCGGGAGCACCGGCCAGGAAGCGCTGGTACAACTCGGTTTGGTGTTGCGCCGCGGAAGTGAGTGAAAACCTGTCTTCCACCACCGATCGGCCGAAAGAGCCTAATGACTTCCTCAGCAGCTCGTCCGTGTGGAGAGCCCTCAAGATGGATACCAGCGCGTCGGTCCCGGTACCGGTCGAACCCGGACCGGAACCATACCAGCCCTGCCAAAGGAACACCGGCAGGGACTCTGGAGTGAGAAGTTCCCAGAAGCCTCCTTCGCCCTGGACAACGAGCGGTTTGGCGAACGATAGCCCCCGGAGGGCGGAGCCACCCATGCCCAGGACGACGTCGGCAGCAGCGTAGGCCGGCCTGGGGTCAGCAAGTTCATCGGTGAGAATAACCGTGTTTTCCCCTGTCGCCGCGTTGACGCGTTCGGCCTGGGCTCTGACCACGGATTCCGCCGGGCCTGAACCTGTGATCAGCAGATGCACCGGGAGATCCCGGGCGAGTTGTCCCGCGGCATCAATCGCCGACAGGATGCCTTCAAGCTTGAGTTCCTTGGCCAAGCGGGAGACGCAAACCATCGTGAAAAAGTCGCCATGCAGTCCCCACCGTGCGCGAAACCCTTCCAGGTCCGCGTCATCGACCACGCGGTTGGCCATGATGTCCACGGGCGGTTCCAGCAAATGGACACGGTGGCGTCCGGAGGACAGCTCGCCCTGCCGGATCTGTTCAGTGCCCACCATCAGCGGCATGGACCTGGGGATGAACGGAGCCACTGCCATGGACATCACCGTGGCCACCGCGGTGGTGTCCGGCACCAGCCTGGAGGCCGCCAGGCACTCCAGCGCCGGGGGCCATTCGTAGCCGTGAACGACGTCGATCCGGCGCTCGCGGACGGTGCGCACCAAAGTTTTGATGACCGATGGGGAAGGTCGCTTCCCTGGTGCCGGTGCGGGGATAAACTCCAACCCAAGCTCTGCTCCCCTTTCGACGAGGGGCCCGGGCTGTCCAAAGAGAATGACTTCATGGCCCAGTTGCTTGATTGCGGCACCGAGTTCGATGGCGTTCAATTGGCTGCCGCCCATGCGCAGATCGTGCGGGTAGATCAGGATCCTCATGTCGCGGCCACCTCCCGTCCACGCCCCCACATCCGGACGTCCCGCAGGTCCTGCCGTCGAAGCCCCATGATTGCCGCCATCGCGACGACTCCCAGTCCCGTGGAAACGAGGACAGCGACCACAGGGGAATCCAGGAACCGGGTGATTGCGTAGCAGCCGGCTGCGGTCAGTGCTGCCATGACCGTGGGAAGTCCCAAGCGTTTTCCCACGGCCAGGAGCGGCACACCTGCCTTCCGGAGAGCCCGGAGATACAGCGGCGAGGTCACCAGCAGGGCCACCAGCACAGGAGCCGCTGCCAGCCCAGGCATCCCTGCGAGCGCACCGCCTGCCAGCAGCGCCGGAACGAGCGCGGTCAGAGCCACGAGCTGCACATTCAAGATGGACAGGGACGAACCCAGGACCACGAGGTAGTCGTACAGCAGCTCATGGAGGATCCGGAGGACCGTGAGGGGCGCCAACCACATCAGCGCCATGCCCGCCGGGGCCCAGGCTTCACCGTAGACGACTTTGACAAGGGGAAGGGCGCACCCCACCATCACCGCCGAGACGGGCAACACCATGGCCGACACTGCTCCGATCATCGCCAGCAAGGCCGCCCTCATGTCATCCGGCCGGTCCTGGAGCCTGGCGAAGGTCGGCGGCGCCACGCTTCGCAGGGGTTGGGACAACAAACTCGAGGGCCACCCGGCCATGTTGAAGGCCATGACATAGAAGCCGAGGACCACCGGGCCAAACAGCCGCCCAGCGATGAGTTGGTCGACGTAACCCACGGCAAAGACCACGGCGCTCGCACCTGCCAGGGGAAGTCCGAAAGCCAGGAGCTGTTTCGCGGACAGCGGTGAGAATCCGAACCGGTACGGCAGGGGTGAGTAAACAAGGAACAGGACGGCCGCTACGAGGCTGGCCAGGACCCGGCCCACTGCCAGGCTCATGGCTCCCATTCCGGCGATCACCAGGATCAACGAAACGCCCGCCCCGAGCCACACATTGACTTGGTCGATGACCATCCGTTGTCCCTGGCGGAAGTTGCGCTGCAACAGGGCCGCGGGCGTGGCCACCAGCCCGTTGAGCACGATGCAGAAGGCCAAGGCCCTGACCACGTCCGTTGCTGCTTCGTTTCCCATGGCCGCTGTGAAGAGGGGTGCAACCGCGTACGAGAGCCCGAACAACAGGACACTGCAGACTACGGAGATGGTGGTGACGGTGGCGGCTATTTCCTTGGGGTCCCCCGGCCAGCGTACGATCGCCAGGCTGACGCCCAATTCGTTGAAGCTCAGGACGGCGACGAGTGCAATGAACGCCACTGCGTAGGTCCCGAATTCCTCAGGCCCCAGCAGCCGCGCCAACGCTATACCGATTCCAATGGTCCCCAGCTTGGTGATGAAGGCGTTGACGACGCTGATCACGAACGCCCTTGTGGGGGTTGGTCCCTTCCGCTGGGTAACCGGGCTCTTGAGCGTCACTGGGCCCCCTCCAGCGCAGGCGTATTGCCGCGCCTGATCACCCGGGCCGGGACACCGGCCCAGGTCTCGTCGTCGGGAACATCGTTCAGGACGGCCGCTCCCATGCCAATGGTCGCTTTGGCCCCGATGGACCGGCCCTCCCGGACACTGGCGTTCATGCCGATGTAGGCCGCCCGGCCGACCCGAACATTGCCGCCCAGGGAAACGCCTGATGCGAATGTGGCGAAGTCACTGATGACGTCGTCGTGGGTGAAGGTGACCCCGGGCATGGCGACAACGTGATTGCCGATGGTCACTGACGCCGTCATGCTGACGTGGGCCAGGATGATGCTCCCCCGGCCGATCACGCACCCCTCCGGAACGTTGACGGAGGGATCTATGGCTGTGGCGTAGCGTTCTTCGTCAAGCCCGAGGCTTCGTAGCCGCATCACCACACCCTCGCGGCCGCTTCCTGATCCGATGCAGACCAGCAGCAACGCGTGGGGGAACTTCAGGGCGTCACGGATGGGCCCAAGGACGTGTGCACCGTCGACCACCCGGCCGGTCTTGTCCTCGTCGTCGTCGAGGATTCCGATGACGTCGAACGGGCCGCTGCTGCGGACCATGGCCAGTACCTCACGGGCAAGGCCGCTGGCAGCGATGAGGAGAAGTTCGCTCATTATGGGTGCCTCGATGCCCGCAGGACCGAGTCGATGACCCGGACCTGGTCGTGGAGGGCGAGCTGGTGGTACAGCGGCAGGATGAGCGTGTGGTCAGTCAGCCAGTTCGTGACCTCAAGGGACGCCCCGCCGGTGTCCTTGCCCGCGTAGGCGGGTTGGCGGTGGGCTGCCATGATGCCCCGCCGGGCTGAAATGCCGTCCTGTGCAAGGTGGCCCATCAGTCCGTCCCTCCCGAGGGGAAACGCCGGCCCGATTTCCAGCCAGCAGGATTGGAAGTTGCCGGTCCCGTAGTCCGGGTCGCCGACCAGGCGGAGGCCTGCGACGCCGGCAAACGCGTTCGCGTAGTTTGCGGCCAGTTCACGACGCCGTTGGACGGCTTCCCGGAGGCGGCCCAGTTGAACGAGTCCGACGGCGGCCTGAAGGTCGGTCATGCGGTAGTTGAACCCGACTTCGAGGTACTCTTCGGCCGGTGCGAGGATGCTGGCGTGCCGGTCCGAGGCCGAAACGCTCATGGCATGTTCCCGGAGGCGTCGTGCCCTGTCCGCGAAGTCCTGCCGTGGAGTTGAGAGCATGCCGCCCTCTCCCGTCGTGAGGATCTTGCGCGGGTGGAAGGACCAGGCTGCCACCTCCGCGCCGGCACCGACAGGGCGGCCGTGGTAGCGGGAGCCAATGGCGCAGGCTGCGTCTTCCACCACGATGATCCCGCGGGGCTCACACAGGGCCCTGATGGGATCCAGGTCAACGGGCACCCCGCCTTGGTCCACGGCGATGACTGCCTTGGTTTCCTGAGTCAGGGCTCTTTCCACGGTCTCGGCTGTCACGCACCCTGTCTGCAGGTCGACGTCGGCGAACACAGGGCGTGCTCCCATGTAAGTAGCCGCGTTCGCTGTGGCAATGAAGGAAAATGACGGGACAACGACGTCATCACCCGGTCCAACGCCGGCGACCGCGAGCGCCAGGTGCAGGGCTGAAGTGCAGCTGGAGGTAGCCACTGCGTGACCTGCCAATTGCTCCGCCGCGAAGGCTTCTTCGAACTGGCGGACCTTGGGTCCTTGGGCCACCCACCCGGAGGCGATCACTTCGGCCACTGCTTGGGCTTCCTCTTCGCCAAGCCAGGGTTTCATGACGTCGATACGGGCCAGGCGCGTCTCGGAGATGGTCATCGCGCACCTGCTGCGGGAACGGCGGGGTGGGCCACGAGGCGGGCGGCTGCTATTTCCGCACGGAGCGGCCGCCACCATGAGACTAAAGTACGCAGACCGTCCTCCAGTCCAATGGCTGCTTCGAAACCCAGGTCTTTACGTGCTGCCGTGGTGTCCGCCAGGCGCCGGGCCACGCCGTTGACGGCACGCTCCGGACCGTGCTCGAGATGCAGGCTTGAACCCATGACATTCAGGAGGGTCTGCGCCAGCTCAGCCAGGCTGGTTTCGGTTCCGCTGGCGACGTTGTAGACGCCTTCACGCACATCGCTGACAGCTGCCAGGATGTTGGCCCGGGCGACGTCGTGGGTGTGGACGAAGTCCATGGTTTGGTCACCGCTGCCGAAGATCATGGGTGGCTGGCCGTCGTCGATCCGTTCCATCCAGCGCACGAGGACTTCGGTGTAGAGCCCATGGACGTCCATGCGGGGTCCGTAGACGTTGAAGTAGCGCAGCAGGACGTAGTCCAGGCCGGACATGGCCCGGAAGCTCCTGGCCATCCCTTCGTTGAAGGACTTTGCCGCGCCGTAGAAGGTGTCGTTGTTGTGGTGGTGATGGTTTTCCCTGGTGGGAAACTGTTCGGCCATCCCGTACACGGACGCGCTTGACGCGGAGACGAGTTTGCCCACTTTGTGGTCCACGGCTGCTTCGTAGACGTTGAAAGTGCCGTCCACCAGAACTTCGAGTGCCAGGCGTGGTTCTTCTGCGCACTGGGTGATGCGGATGGCGGCCTGGTGGAACACGAGGTCTTTGCCGCGGGTGAGGTCGTTGACGAGGTCACGGTCCCGCAGGTCGCCTTCGACCAGGGAGACGCGCTCGCTGCCCAAGGCCTGGTCCAGGTTCGCGCGTCTGCCGCGCACCAGGTTGTCCAAAACGTCGACGTGGGCCACGCCGGCGTCGAGCAGTTGGTCCACCACGGTGGAGCCGATGGTTCCGGCGCCTCCGGTGACCAGCACGTTGGCGCCCAAGAGCTCTTTCATCGCACAACCTGGAGATTCGTCTCATTGCCGGCCACGATGGTGGACCGTCCATCCGTGCCGAGGCTTTGCGTCACGGCCTCCAGGACGGACAAGACCCTGAGCCCGGATTCGCCGCTGGTGCGGGGCATCGTGTGGTTCCGGATGGAGGTAGCGAGTTCAGCCACCACTTGTCCCAGCGGTTCGCGCTCTTGGAGGGCCGGTGACCACGTGTCGCCAAGACGGTACGAGATGGCCGAAGCTTTCTTGTCTGCAGCCGATCGGGGTTGTTGCTCCAGGCTGACGCCGCGGTCGTAAACGCTGAGCCGTTGCTGCGGATTCAAGTCATCCCAGACGAGGGTCCTCTTTGACCCTCCGATGATCATCTGCCGGATTTTGGTGGGGCTGAGCCAGTTGACGTGGATGTGGACCATGGCGTCATTGGGCAGTCCGAAGGTCAAGTGCCCGACGCAGTCGCGGCCGGTACCGAGGGGATCCGCGCCGTGGGCCGAAATTTCGGTGGGGTGCAGGCCGCCCGGCAGGACAAAGTCGAGGATGGAGAGGTCGTGGGGCGCCAAGTCCCAGAACACGTTGACATCGGGTTGGACGAGCCCGAGGTTGATCCGGACCGAGTCAACATAGAGGATGTCGCCCAAGGCGCCGCTGGCCACCAGTTCCTGGATTTTGAGGACCGCCGGGGTAAAGCAGTAAGTGTGGTCGGCCATCAGCACCAGTCCCCTGGCTTTGGCTTCGTCCACCATTTCCAGTCCCTTGGCGCGGCTGTCAGCCAGCGGTTTCTCCACCAGGACGTGCTTGCCCGCACGCAGGGCCGTCATCACTACGCCGTGGTGCGTGTGCGCCGGGGTTGCGACGGCCACGGCGTCCAGGTTGTAGTCGTCCAGCAGTTCGTCCAAAGACTCGACGACGGCCACCCCACCCACCGATTCGGCGAGCTTCATGCCGCGCTCAACGTCCAGGTCGCAGATCGCTACGAGATCCCAGTCCGGGCTGGCTTTGAGGTTCCGTGCGAGGTTGGGACCCCAATAACCGGCGCCGACCACCGCAATGCGCAGCTTGGGCCGGTGACCGTTGCCGTTGAGTTGTCCAGATGGAATAGTTCGTATGCTCATTTCCCACTCGGATTCTGTATAGGTAGCAGGTTTCTTGTTGCCTTGCCTTGCGGGCGGTGGCTAATAGGCACCCGATGGCCGGATCATGGCCCGGAAAGTGCGCCACATGATCATCAAGTCCCCGGCGATGGACCAGTTCTCCACGTAGTAGAGATCGAGCCGGACAGCCTCATCCCAGGGGAGGTCGGACCGTCCGTTGATTTGCCAGAGCCCGGTGATGCCGGGCTTGATCAGGAGCCGGCGATGGGTGTGTCGTTCATACCCATTGACTTCCCGCGCCAGCGGTGGCCGTGGGCCGACCAGGCTCATGTCGCCTGCAAGGACGTTCCAGAACTGCGGCAGTTCGTCCAAGGAGTACTTGCGCATCCACCGGCCACAGGTCGTTACGCGTGGGTCACCGCGGATTTTGAAAAGTACGCCTGCTCCTTCGTCCTGGTTGTCCAGTTCCTCCAGGCGCGCTTCGGCGTCAACCACCATGGAACGGAATTTGAGCATCTGGAACGTGGTGCCTTGCTTTCCTATGCGTTGCTGGCGGAAGAGCACAGGACCGGGACTGTCTGCTTTGACGATCATGGCAAGGGCCAACAGGACCGGCGAGAGGACAACCAGTGCCAGGGAAGAAACGGCGATATCCATCAATCGCTTGAGGGTGTGCTTGCCTCCGGAGTAGTGCGGAATGTCCACGTGCATGAGTGGCAGGCCTTCCACTGGCCGCCAGTGGATCCGGGGGCCGGCCACATTGGTCAGCGTTGCGGCCAGGACGAGTTCGGCGGCGTCTTCTTCCAAGCGCCAGCCGAGTTCCTGGATGAATTGGTTTCCGCCGGGCAAGGGGCCGGCGACGATGACGGCATTCGCTCCGGTTTGGCGGACCGTGTGCGCTATCCCGTAGATGGATGACAGAACGGGGACACGGACCTGGTCTACGACCAGCACCGCCCCACGCCTGGCCCCCGGGAGGCATGCGCCGAGGATGTCGTAGGGGGCACCTGACTTCCGGTTGATCTGCTTGATCACGTACCGGACGTCCTGTGGTTCTCCCACCACGATGGCGCGGGTCAGGCAGCGCCCCCGTGATTTTTCGCGGGTCAGCCACTTACGGAAGCCCCATCTGCTGCCTGTCAGCGCCACGATGCCCAGTGGCAGGGAGACAAGAACGTAGGAGCTGACCGATTCAACACGGAAAACCACTGCGACGATTGCCAGGAAGCCGAACACCCTGAAGCTCGCTGAGAGCACGCGTTTGTATTCTTCCGGTCCAACTCCCAGTACTTTCGGATCCCTGGTCCGGTAGACCTCCAGGGCGGCGAGCCAGATGATGCCCAGGATCACCACCAGGGTCAGTTGGCGCGGGAACCCGGAAGCTCCGTCTGTGAAGGGCAGTCCCCCGGTATTGAGTGCATAGCCGGCTGAGACGGCGGCTGAGACCAGTATGGTGTCGGAGACTGTCAGGGAGGTGGTCAGGAAGCGCGTCCAACCCAGCCGGTTCCGGTGCGGGGGCTTGACGCGTGAGTGGCGGTGGGTGACTGGCGGCACGAGGTCCAGGGTGACATCCGGCCTGGGCGCCGCCAGTCCCGCCTTTTCAGTCCGTTGTGCAGCAACGGACTTGTCAATCCAGGGAGACACCGGCGGATTGACGTGGGCAGTGACCGGGTCCACTGGGAAGGCTGGTCCCACGGCAGCATGGCCCGCACCCTTGGGTGCTGCCGCCTTGCCTAAACGTACGACTGGAACTTTCACCTTGTCAGCCTTCTTTGCAGACCGTCCATTGCCTACATATCAGTGAAGCTTTGGCCGCAAGGGGGCGCACCAGTAGTCGGTACTCAAGTTTGCGCAGTATTGCCCAAGGGTCCTACGTGCGAGTACCTAGCTGGCCGTCGGGGCACTACGTGTTTTGCTTGACCGCGAGGACAGGGAAAAGCCCGGAAATCCGCACAGATTCACCACAGCCGAATCGGCGAAAAGGGCACAAAAAACCGGCCGCCGTGTGGCGGCCGGTGCAACGGAAAATCAGTCGTCTACGCTCTCGAGCGCCTCGTCTTCGTCATCCTCTTCCTCATCTTCATCCTCATCCTCGAAAACCTGGAGAGGGGTGACCTCTGAAAATGACTCGTAGAGGGCGTCTTCGTAGACTTCGAAGGCGTCAGCAACGGCGAAGAAGGCGGCTTCGACGGTGGGGTCGCCCTCACCGCGTCGTGCCGATGCAGCGGCGAGATGTTCTTCCAAGGCGGCGGTAAATGATTGAAGCGCGACACGCGGATCGATGCTCATGACTTCACGTTAGCCGGAAAAAGACGAAAATGGAGAGGGATGAGAGAACAATTTCCAGGCAGCTCCGTGGAGCGCCAACGAGACTACGCACGTCAGTACGAATACCTCGTACTGACGGTGGGGCCTGATGATTCACTGCCGGACGCCCGGCGCCGGCTGGCCGAGCACTCAGAGTACGGCAAGTGGGAACTGGAGCGCAGCGTCCTCTATCTCGGTGGCGGACGACGATTCTGGCTGCGCCGCAAGGTCTACTCCGTGCAGCGCACCGTCTAGGTGCCCAAGCTCCTTCGACGCACGCAGTTCGTTCGACTAGCCCTCGAGTGGTCCCAGCCAGGCGCTGGCAACCGTGTTGTGGGCTGATTCGTCGTTGGATGGATGGAAGATTCCCGCCAGGACGTCCCTGTACAGCCGCTCCATCTCCGAGCCACGGAAGTAGCTTGATCCTCCGGTGACCCGGATGGCCAGGTCCACCACATGCCGGGCGTTTTCGGTGGCGCGGGACTTGATCCCCACAAGCTTGGGGAACCATTGGGCCCCGTGGTCCACCATGGTGTCGACGTCGCGGGCCACCGCTGAGATCTGAGGGTAGATCCCGTCCATCGCCAGAGCAGCGTCGGCCACTTTCCACCGGATGTCCGGGTCCTGCGCGTAACTGCGGCCACCGTATTTCGCCGACACGCGACGCTTCACATTCTCCACCGCAAGCGTGAACGCCCTCTCGGCAACGCCCGTATAGACGGCGGCAAGCAACGTCTCAAAGCACGCGAAGATGGCGAAGATCAGCAAGTCCTTGTTGGGACCCACAGGCAGTTTCCGGAAGATGCGTTCGGCCGGGATGACCGCTCCATGCAGCAGCGTCGTGTTCGAAGCACTGGCCCGCATGCCCAGGGTGTCCCAGTCGCTGAGGGTCTCATGCCCGGGTTCGTCACGGCGGAGGAAGCCGAACACCAATTCGCCCTCACCCTCCCTGGCTTCCGGGTCCTTGCCGAACGTCCCCAGCCGCGTCCAGCCACGCGAGAGGCTGGTGAAGATCTTCCGGCCGGTGAAGCGGTAACTGCCGTCAGCCAAAGGTTCGGCAACGGTGCCCGAATCAAACAGCATGGAATCATTGCCGGCCTCCGAAATACCGAAGGCGAAGATTTCGCCCTTCCCGGCTTCCTTGAGGACGAAGTCCAGGGAATCGTCACCCCTGGCCGCCATGACGCGCGCGACGCCGGTCCACACCAAGTGCATGTTCACCGCCAGGGCGGTGGCCGGGGCAGCCGTTGCGAGCCGCTGCTGCAGCGCAGCTACCGCTTCGAGACCAAGCCCCAAGCCGGCGTCGTGCTCCGGCACGAACAGCTTGAGGTAACCGGCGGCTGCCAGTTCTTCCAGGTCCTCATGGAAGAACTGGTTGTTGTGGTCGTACCCGGCAGCACGGCCCCGCAGTCTTTCCAGCAGGGCGTCGGGAAGGATTTCTTCGGGAGTCAAAGCAGGGCCTCCTTGTGGTGGGTGCCGTTTAGTAGTTGCTCAGCAGCGTATTCAGGACGCGGGCGCCGAACTGGAGTGACTCTGCGGGCACCCGCTCGTCAACACCATGGAACATTCCGGTGAAATCGAGCTCGTCCGGCAGCATCAGGGGCGCAAAGCCGTACCCGGTGATGCCGATCTTGCTCAGTGACTTGTTGTCCGTGCCGCCGGAGAGGGTGTAGGGCAGGACCTTGGCCCCAGGGTCCTCGGAGTGGAGGGCATCGATCATGGAATCGACAAGGTTGCCGGCAAAAGGCACTTCCAAGGAAACGTCCTTGTTGACGTAGCTGATGTCGATTCCGTCGCCGGCAAGCTGCTTGATGGTCTCGAACACCAGCTCCTGCTGCCCAGGCAGGGTACGGCAGTCGACGAAGGCCTCGGCGGACTCGGGAATGACGTTGTGCTTGTAGCCCGAACGCAGGAAGGTGGGGTTGGACGTATTCTGCAAGGTGGCACCCACGAAGCGTGAGACCGTGCCGAGCTCCTTGAGGAGGATGTCAGGGTTGTCAGCGTCGAACTCGACGCCGGTCAGTTCAGTCACGCCGTCCAGGAATTGCCGGGTGGTAGGGGTCAGCTCAACAGGCCATTTGTATTCGCCAATACGGGTAACCGCGGCTGCCAGCCTGGTCACAGCGTTGTCAGTGTTGATCTGGGAACCGTGTCCCGCCCTTCCGTGGGCCACCAGCCGCAACCAGGACAGGCCCTTCTCGGCAGTTTGGAGCAGGTAGGTCCGCTGCCCGCCGATGGTCGCGGAGAAACCACCCACTTCGGAGATGGCTTCCGTGGCCCCGTCGAACAGCTCACGGCGGTGCTCCACCGCGTACCTGGCACCGTAGGTGCCGCCGGCCTCTTCATCGGCGAAGAAAGCGAAAATGATATCCCGCTTTGGCTTGCGGCCGGTCCGGGCGAAGTCACGCATGACGGACAGGATCATCGCGTCCATGTCCTTCATGTCCACGGCTCCGCGGCCCCACACCAGCCCGTCCTTCAATTCGCCGCTGAAGGGATCCACGCTCCATTGGTCCTTTAGCGCGGGCACGACGTCCAGGTGTCCGTGCACAACCAACGCATCCGCACCGGGATCTTCGCCTGCCATGCGGGTTACGACGTTGGCGCGGCCAGGGGCCGATTCGAAAATTTCCGCTTCCAGGCCTACTTCAGTGATGAGTCCGGCCGTGTATTCGGCTGCTGCCCGCTCCCCGGGACCGGTGTCGTCGCCGTAGTTCGAGGAATCGATGCGGATGAGCTCCTGGCAGATCCTGACAACTTCGTCTTCAGGGCGGATGGCAGACATGGAAACTCTCCTTGCGTGGCTGGGCTGCAGGTTCCGGCGACGCGGACTGCTTCATCCGCAGCCCGTCCCGTGTACCTTTAGCCTACTCACCAGTTGCGCCCCGAGTCAGGAACTCCACGGCCCCAAGGGTCCCCGGGGCCTCACCCGTGCCTGGCGGCTCCTGCCGATTTTTCAGGCACCTGAAACCGTGTTAGAGTTTTTCTCGCTGCTTCGGAGGAATATGAAGCGCCGCAAGGTGCTTACTGCTCCTGCTGAACACCACCTGCGCGGGTGGCGGAATGGCAGACGCGCTAGCTTGAGGTGCTAGTCCTCGAAAGGGGGTGGGGGTTCAAGTCCCCCTCCGCGCACAATACCAAGGCCTGGAATCCACGGATTCCAGGCCTTGTTTGTTTCCATCACGAACTGCTGCGAGCCGTAGTCGAGGCCGCCTCTGCGACGTTGGTCACTATTGTTTCTTCATTTGTCGATCCGGTAAGCGGCGCCCACCGAAGGGGCCGCCGCTTACCGGACATGGTTCACGACAATGCTGAAACGGAGCCCAGGAAATGGCGCCTACCGCTGCGCGGATTCCAAGCGATGTACTCCGAGCGCTCCCACGCCCCCGACGCGGACTGGACTGTCGCAATATCCAAGGCCACCCGTGCAGGAAGGAAAACAGGAGCTTCGAACGTGACCTTCCAGGTAAAAGCCTCCGACTTGGCAGCTCCAACGTCTGCCAACGCCCGGGAGGCCAGATACATCCCATGGGCAATCGAGCCCCTCATGCCCAGTGCTTTCGCTGACAGGACGCTCAGGTGGATTGGATTGAAGTCACCCGACACCGCGGCATAGCTCCGCCCGATGTCCAGGCCAAGCTGCCAGAGGGCTGTGGGATCCGGAGGTGAAAAATCGGCTGGGGCGGAAGATCCATGTGCGGTTCCCGCCTTATCGATGCCCGGCAGGAAAACGCCTTTGGCGAGGTAGGTGGACACCCCGCGCCACAGCAGCGTCCCATTGGAATTGGAACGGACTTCAGCAACAACGTCCAGCTGGGTCCCTGCGCGATGCCCTGTCATGTTCTCCGCCCAGGACTTGATGTCCAGGGTTTCGGTGAAGTGGATGGGCATGTGCTGCTCCACATGGTTCCTGAGGTGGATCATGCCAAGGAGCGGTAAAGGGAAATCATCCCGGTTCATCACACTCATGGACACCGGGAACGCCAGTGCATGGACATAGCCGGCCGGGAGGGTGTCGCTGGCCGTCTCCCCCACCAAGTGCTGGTAGGCGGTCAGGTTTTCGACGTCGGCCCTGACGTCCCGGACCTCGTGGCTGACCGCCGGCAACCTGGTTCCGCCTGAATTTGCGCCCAGTACGCGCCGGCGGGCCGCCGTCGTCGCTGCGTTGACGTAAAGCCGGGACAGCGACGGAAGCTCCTCAAGAACCACCGCTTGCGGCGTGTTCATGCTCCCACCAACTGTTGCCCGCAGACCCGCAGCACTCCTCCGGAGATCCCGCCGGCGGCGTCGCTGGCGAGGAAGGCAATTGCTTCGGCTACGTCCTGTGGTTGGCCGCCTTGTTTAAGGGAGTTCAGCCGCCTTGCCGCTTCGCGGATGGCCAAAGGCATCTTCGCCGTCATCTCGGTTTCAATGAATCCAGGTGCGACGGCATTGATGGTGCCGCCGTATGGCTCCAGCAGGGCCGCCGTCGACCTGACCATGCCGATCACGCCACCTTTGGACGCCCCGTAGTTGGTCTGGCCCCTGTTGCCGGCGATTCCGCTGGTGGAGGCCACTGAAACGATGCGCGGAGAGGTCCTGAAGTGCTCCGATGCCAGAAGGGCCTCATTGATCCTCAGTTGCGCCGCGATGTTGACCGCCATCACGGACTGCCACCGGCCCTCGTCCATGTTGGCCAGGAGCCTGTCGCGGGTGATTCCGGCGTTGTGCACCACGATGTCCAGCCGGCCGTAGCGTTCCACGGCGTGTTCTATGATCCGATGCCCTGCGTCGTCACGGCTGATGTCGAGCTGGAGCGCGGTGCCCATGACGTCATTGGCGACAGCGGCCAGATGGTCGCCGGCCGCCGGAATGTCCACCAGGACCACTTTCGCCCCATCGCGGTGCAGGGTGCGGGCAATGGCAGCACCGATGCCCCTGGCAGCTCCGGTAACAACTGCGACCTTGCCGGCCAACGGCTTGTCGGAGTCCGTAGGCAGCGCCCCCGACGTCGAGGAGACCGTCAGGAACTGTCCGTCAACGTACGCCGAGCGGCCCGACAGGAAGAAGCGCAGGGCACCGAGCGCAGACGGACTGGTTGTTGCCAGCTCGTCGTCGAGGAGTATTCCGTTGGCTGTCGCCCCGGCCCGCAGCTCCTTGGCCAGGGAGCGCAGGAGTCCGTCAATGCCTTGGCGGGCGGCCGCCGACGCCGGTGACGGTGCGGACTGGGGGCTCCGCGAAATCGTCACCACCCGGGCGTTGGGAGCGAGGTCCCGCAGGGAGGCGGCCGCCTTGAGGACAGGCTTGCCAAGGTCCTCCGGGTGCTGCACAGCATCCAGCACAAGGATGATGGCGCCCAGTTTTTCCTTGGGGAGCGCATTCCGGCGGACGTCCAGGCCCCAGCCGAGAAGGGTGGTGGCGATGTCGTCGCTTCCGGCGCTGTCACCGCTGACCAGTACGGGGCCGGTTATCAGCGGTGCTCCGGGTTGGTAGCGTCGAAGCTCCACCGGCTGTGGCAGTCCCAGTTTCCGGGCGACGTTCCTGCCCAGTCCGTGGCTGACGATCTGTGTGTACTTGTCTGTCATGGAGTTCCCCCTAGGCTGCTTCCAGAATCGCGACGACGCCCTGGCCGCCTGCGGCGCATACGGAGATCAGGCCGCGCGCAGGGCGCCCGTCCACGGATCCCTTTTCGTGCAGCATCTTTGCGAGGGAGGCGACGATCCGTCCGCCGGTAGCGGCAAAGGGATGCCCTGCGGCCAGGGATGAACCGTTGACGTTGAGCTTGGCCCGGTCGACCTTGCCGAGGGCGCCGTCAAGCCCAAGGCGCGTGCGGCCGAATTCCTCATCCTCCCAGGCAGCCAGGGTACTCAGGACGGTTCCGGCGAAGGCCTCATGGATTTCGAAGAAGTCAATGTCCTCGAACGTCAGGCCGTGGCGGGCCAGCAGGCGCGGGACGGCGAAGACCGGAGCCATCAGGAGCCCGTCCTTGCCATGGACGAAATCGACGGCGGCCGCCTCGCCGTCCAACACGGTGGCCAGCTTGGGCAGGCTGTGCTCATCGGCCCATTCTTCGGTGGCCAGAAGTACTGTTGATGCGCCATCAGTCAGCGGCGTGGAGTTGCCGGCGGTCATTGTTGCCTCGGACCCAAGGTTCTTGCCAAACACGGGTTTCAGCGTTGAGAGCTTCTCGAGCGTGGTGTCCGGGCGGAGGTTGGAGTCACGGCTGAGGCCCCGGTACGGGGTCAGGAGGTCATCGAAGAAGCCCCGTTCGTAGGCGGCTGCGAGGTTGCGGTGGCTGTTGAAGGCCAGCTCATCCTGTGCCTCGCGGCTGATGTTCCACTGGGCTGTGGTGAGGGCCTGGTGTTCTCCCATGGACAGGCCCGTGCGGGGCTCTCCGGTGTTGGGGGCATCGGGAGCCAGATCCTTGGGGCGGATGCGGCCGATGATCTTCAGCTTCTGAACCGGAGTCTTGGCTCGGTTAAGGTCCAGCAGGATCTCCCTGAGGCCTTCACTGACCGCGATGGGCGCATCGGACGCCGAGTCGACGCCACCGGCAATGCCGGACTCTATCTGGCCCAGCTTGATCTTGTTCGACAACCCCAGCACGGTTTCCAGGCCTGTTGCGCAGGCCTGCTGGAGGTCGTAGGCAGGGGTTTCCGGTGACAGGGCCGAGCCCAGCACGGCTTCGCGGGTGAGGTTGAAGTCCCGTGAATGCTTCAGCACCGCCCCGGCTGCTACCTCGCCGATGCGTTCGTCCTGCAGCCCGAACCGTGCGATCAGCCCCTCAAGTGCTGCTGTGAGCATGTCCTGGTTGGAGGACTTCACGTAGGCTCCGCCGGTGCGGGCGAACGGGATGCGGTTGCCGCCCACGATGAAGGCGCGGCGCGTTGCCGCGGGTGTCGTAGTGCGCTCGGGGTTCTCGCCCGGGGTCACGTCTGCTGCAGCCATGCTTGTCTCCTTCGATCAATGCCAGTTACTGATACCCAGCGTACCTGATACGCTGGGTATCGTGAACAGCCACCGCCAGGAAATCCCCACCGCCCCCGAGGTTCTCCCGGGAGAGGCTCCCTCCGCCGTAGACGGCAGGGCCGCGCGATGGCAATCCCACCGCGAGGAACGTCGTCGCGAACTCATCAAGGCAGCCCGGAGGGCCGTCCACCGGCTGGGAAGCGATGCCTCGATGGAGGACATCGCCGGCGCGGCGGGCACTTCCAAATCCGTGTTCTACCGCTATTTCGGTGACAAGGCCGGGCTGCAACAGGCCATGGGAGAAGTAGTCCTGGGCCAGATGCAGCGCCGGATGAAGGAAGCTGCGCAACTGGCCCAAACCCCCCGCGAGGGACTGTATGCGATGGTTTCGGCCTACTTGCAGATGGCTGAGTCCAGTCCCAACGTTTATGCCTTCATCACGCGCCTGTCTCCTGGCGAAGCGTCCGCGCAGGACGCGATTGCGGCTTCGGGAGCCCTGGGCAACTTCTTTGAGCAGATCACGGAGATGATCGCCACCCCCATGCGTGAGCACCTGGGTGAAGAAAAACAATCGGTGATCGTCTACTGGCCCACTGCCGCCATCGGGCTGGTACGAAACGCCGGAGAGATGTGGCTGGGGAGCCCCGCAGGCGCCGGCAAGCCCGACCAGGCGGCCATGGCCGGGCAGATTACCGACTGGCTGTGCCTTGGCATCGCACCGCAACTCAAGACCACCACCTGACACCAGCAAATGACTCATCAGTTATCGGAACCAAAGAAGGAAACAACATGACTGAAGTAGTGGACCGGGCCTCATCGGCCAACAAGCCGGCAAGCCGCGACGTTGCCGCCGCCGAACCCGTGGTCGATGTCGCGGCGCTCGGCGAGCAACTCCTGGGTAAATGGGCTCATATACGGCATCAGGCCCGTGAGGTGGCGGGCAACCCCGCTGTGCAAAAAATCGAGGGGCTGCACCACACGGAGCACCGCGCCCGCGTATTCGAGCAATTGAAGTTCCTGGTGGACAACAATGCTGTCCACCGTGCCTTCCCCACGCGTTTGGGTGGCTCGGACGACCACGGCGGCAACATCGCCGGCTTTGAGGAACTGGTCACCGCCGACCCCTCGCTGCAGATCAAGGCCGGTGTGCAGTGGGGCCTCTTCGGCTCTGCCGTCATGCACCTGGGCACGTCCGAGCACCACGACAAATGGCTTCCTGGCATCATGAGCCTGGACATTCCCGGCTGCTTTGCGATGACGGAGACCGGCCACGGCTCTGATGTTGCAAGCATCGCCACCACGGCCACCTACGACGACAGCACCCAGGAGTTCGTCATCAACACCCCCTTCCGTGCAGCATGGAAGGACTACATCGGCAACGCGGCCAATGACGGCCTGGCAGCCGTGGTGTTCGCCCAGCTGATCACCCGGAACGTCAACCACGGCGTCCACGCTTTCTATGTGGAACTCCGGGATCCGGCCACCAAGGAGTTCCTGCCGGGCATCGGCGGTGAGGATGACGGCATCAAGGGTGGACTGAACGGCATCGACAACGGACGCCTCCATTTCACCAACGTCCGGATCCCTCGCACCAACCTTCTGAACCGCTACGGCGATGTCGCAGTGGACGGCACGTACACCTCCACTATCGCCAGCCCCGGCCGTCGTTTCTTCACGATGCTGGGAACCCTGGTCCAGGGGCGTGTCTCCCTCGATGGTGCAGCCGTTGCCGCCAGCAAGGTAGCCCTCAAGACGGCCATCCAATACGCCACTGAGCGCCGGCAGTTCAATGCCTCCTCCCCCACGGATGAAGAAGTGCTGCTGGACTACCAGCGGCACCAGCGCCGGCTCTTCACGCGATTGGCCACCACCTACGCGGCAAGCTTTGCGCACGAGCAGTTGCTCCAGAAGTTCGACGACGTGTTCTCCGGCGCCCATGACACCGACGCCGACCGGCAGGACCTCGAGACGCTGGCAGCTGCACTCAAGCCGCTGAGCACCTGGCACGCACTGGACACACTGCAGGAATGCCGTGAAGCATGCGGCGGCGCGGGCTTCCTGATCGAGAACCGCTTTGCTTCCCTGCGTGCGGACCTCGACGTCTACGTGACGTTCGAAGGTGACAACACCGTCCTGCTCCAACTGGTCGCCAAGCGCCTCCTGGCCGATTACGCCAAGGAATTCCGCAGTGCCGACTTTGGCGTGCTGGCCCGCTACGTCGTGGACCAGGCCGCGGGTGTCGCCCTGCACCGGACAGGACTGAGGCAGGTTGCCCAGTTCGTGGCCGACACCGGCTCGGTGCAAAAAGCCGCCCTGGCCTTGCGCGACGAAGAAGGCCAGCGCACACTGCTCGCGGACCGTGTCCAGTCCATGGTTGCCGAGGTCGGCGCGGCGTTGAAGGGAGCCAATAAGCTCCCCCAGCACCAGGCGGCGGCCCTCTTCAACCAGCACCAGGATGAACTGATCGAAGCAGCCCAGGCCCATGCCGAACTGCTCCAGTGGGAGGCCTTCACCGAGGCCCTGGCCCGGACGCCTGACGAAGGAACCAAGCGGGTGCTCACCTGGTTGCGCGATCTCTTCGGCCTGTCCCTCATTGAGAAGCACCTCTCCTGGTACCTCATGAACGGCCGGCTTTCCATGCAGCGCGGCAGGACCGTGGGTACTTACATCAACCGGCTCCTGGTGAAGATCCGTCCGCACGCGGTCGACCTCGTTGATGCGTTCGGCTACGGCCCCGAGCACCTCCGGGCCAGGATCGCCAGCGGCGCAGAAGCGGAACGCCAGGATGAGGCGCGCCGGCATTTCCGCGAAATGCGTGCCAGCGGCAGCGCACCCTCGGACGAGAAGGCGCTGCTGGCATTGAAAGCAGCAAAATCCCGCCCGTCGAAGTGATGCACCTTCCGGCAAACAGCCTGGGAAGTTAAACCGCGACGGCGCCGTCCCCACCGAGGGGGGCGGCGCCGTCGTGGTTTGGCGTGCTTTCGGGACGGACCCGGGAAGCGGGGCGTCAGCGCAGCACTGAGCGGTACACCTCGAGGGTTGTCTCCGTAATGGACTCCCAGGAGAAGTGGTCCTCGGCCCGCCGCCGTCCAGCGATACCCATCTCCCGGGCGCGCGCGGGATCCGACACCACCTGGTTGAGGGCGGCGGCGAAATCACTGACGAACTTCCCAGGGTCCAGCGGAGTGCCGGTGCCGTCGGTGACCTGCTCCAAGGGAACCAGCAGGCCGGTTTCACCGTGCTGGACCACTTCCGGAATGCCGCCGGTGGCGCTGGCCACGACGGCTGCGCCGCAAGCCATCGCTTCCAGGTTCACGATGCCCAGGGGTTCGTAGATGGAAGGGCAGGCAAAAGCCGTGGCATGGCTCAGGACCTGGATCAGCTCCCGGCGCGGGAGCATCCGTTCGATGAGAACCACACCCTGCCGCTTGGTCTGCAGCTCCTCGATGAGCCGTGCCGTTTCAGCGGCAAGCTCGGGAGTGTCCGCCGCGCCGAGGCACAGCACCAACTGGACATCGTCGGGGAGGCTCGACGCCGCGCGAAGCAGGTACGGAACGCCCTTTTGGCGGGTGTTGCGGCCAACAAACACCACGCTGGGCTTGGCGGGATCAATGCCCAACGCCCGGATGGCATCATCTTCCTCGTCGCGCTCCCACAGGGAGACGTCAATGCCGTTGTGGACCACGCGCACCTTGTCGGGATCGACGTCGGGATAGCTGCGGAGGATGTCCTGGCGCATGCCATCGGAGACGGCAATGATGGCGGCGGCAGCTTCGTAGGCTGTCTTTTCGACCCATGATGACAAGGCATACCCGCCGCCGAGCTGCTCGGCTTTCCACGGGCGCAGCGGTTCCAGGCTGTGGGCGCTGAGTACATGGGGTATGCCATGCAGCAGCGATGCCAGGTGACCGGCCATGTTGGCGTACCAGGTGTGCGAGTGGACAAGGTCCGCTCCCGCAATGTCCGGAACGATCCTGAGATCAACGCCCAAGGTCTGGAGTGCAGCGTTGGCACCGCCGAGGTCTTCGGGAGTGGCGTAGGAGGCCACGGTTGCCCCGTGGTAGTCGGCATCACGGGGCGCGCCGAACGCCCTGACATGAAGGTCGACGTGCTTCGCCAGCACCCGGCTGAGCTCGGCAACGTGGACACCGGCACCGCCATAAATTTCCGGAGGGAATTCTTTAGTCACAATGTCTATTCGCACGCTAACCAACGTAGTCGTTCCGGCGTATGTGTTCTAGTGTGAAAGGGTCCGGAAAATCGGACTTTTGGGGGATACGAAGACGTACGGGGAGCTGTGACCATGGCGTTGAAGAAAGTTTTGGCAATCGTATTGGCAGGCGGCGAAGGCAACCGACTCATGCCGCTGACGGCGGATCGGGCCAAGCCGGCCGTTCCGTTTGCTGGCGGCTACAGGTTAATTGACTTTGCGCTGTCGAATCTCGTTAATTCGGGATATTTGAAAATCGTGGTATTGACTCAGTACAAATCACACAGTCTTGACCGGCACATCTCGGAAACGTGGCGCATGTCCACGCAGCTGGGCCGTTACGTGGCTTCCGTTCCGGCGCAGCAGCGGGTGGGCAAGAGCTGGTTCCTTGGCAGTGCCAATGCCATCTACCAATCGCTGAACCTCATCCATGATGACGCCCCGGACATCGTGGTAGTGGTCGGCGCGGACCACGTTTACCGGATGGACTTCTCCCAGATGGTGGAGCAGCACATCGCAAGCGGCGCGAAGGCCACGGTTGCGGCGGTACGCCAACCGCTCAACATGGCCAATCAGTTCGGTGTCATCGAAGTGGACCCGAACGACCCGCAGAAGATCGCCGCCTTCGTGGAGAAACCTGCCAGCACCCCCGGACTGGCAGCCGATCCCTCGCAGTTCCTGGCGTCCATGGGCAACTACGTCTTCAATGCCGATGCCCTGGTTGAGGCGCTGCATGTCGACGCTGAGCGGCTCGATACCAAACATGACATGGGTGGCGACATCATCCCCTACTTCGTCGATCAAGGCGAAGCGGGAGTTTACGACTTCACGCTCAACGACATTCCCGGTGCCACCGACCGTGACCGTACCTACTGGCGTGATGTCGGTACCATCGACTCGTTCTATGACGCGCACATGGACCTGATCTCCCCTGTTCCGGTGTTCAACCTTTACAACTCCGAGTGGCCGATCTACACCCGTCAGAGCATCTCTCCGCCGGCCAAGTTTGTCCGCGGCGGGAACAACACTGTGGGAACGGCCCTGGACTCCATCGTGGCCAGCGGCGTCGTTATTTCCGGTGGCATCGTGGAAGGCTCCGTCCTGTCCAACGATGCCTACGTTGCGGCAGGCAGCCGTGTCCAAGACTCGGTGTTGATGGACAAGGTCTATGTCGGTGAAGGGGCTGTGATCAAGCGGGCCATCCTGGACAAGAACGTCAAGGTGCCCGCGGGTGCGGCAATCGGGCTTGACCCCGCCTTGGATAAAGCCCGCGGGTACAAGGTGACGGAGTCGGGCATCACCGTCCTCGCCAAGGGACAGCTGGTTCCGGAACCCGGTGAGGCGGAGCTCGCGTTGTCTGCCCAGTACCGCCGCGGGCTGCCTGAGGCCGTCAAGGCAGCCACTCACCACGACCCCGACATTCGCGACTCCGCAGAAAAGGTGGCCGCAGGGATCCAGTCCCGCGTGGCCGGGCCGGCATCGCAGGGTGCCGCGAACTAGGCTGCGCCCATCGCGCTGACCCGGACAGAACCCGAGGCAGGCCGGACACTCCCAAGGCTGTAAAATCAGGTCAATGAGCTCCACCGATCTGACGCCTGAAGAGATCCAGGCCTGCCTCAAGGTTCTGACCACGATCCACGTCTACGACGAGGAGCACCCGGACTACGTTGCTGTCCGGCGTGCCACCGGCAAGATGTTCAAAGCCGTCAAGCGCCATCGCCGCGTCACCAAACGCGATTCCATTGCCGAGGCCGACCGGGCAGTCATCGCTTTGACGGCAACAGCCGCCCCGGACCGGATCGACGACGAGACCCGGGGCAACAAGCTGGCCCCGTCCGCAACCGGTGAGATTGCCGGACACTTGATCCGCTCACGGCCCTGTTACATCTGCAAGAAGCACTACACCCAGGTGGATGCCTTCTACCACCAGCTGTGCCCTGAATGTGCAGCATTCAGCCACAGCAAGCGGGACGCCCGCACGGACCTCACGGGTCGCCGGGCCTTGCTAACAGGCGGCCGCGCGAAAATCGGCATGTACATTGCCCTGCGCCTTCTCCGGGATGGCGCGCACACCACCATCACCACCCGCTTCCCGAAGGACGCAGCGCGCCGGTTCGCAGCGATGGAGGATAGTGGCGAGTGGCTGCACCGTCTCAGGATTGTTGGCATCGACCTCCGCGATCCGGCACAGGTCATGGCGTTGACGGACTCCCTCAACGAAGCCGGTCCCTTGGACATCATCATCAATAACGCGGCCCAGACCGTGCGGCGGTCAGGAAATGCCTACAAGCCCCTGGTCGACGCCGAAGATGAGCCGCTGCCTGCCGAGCTTGACGCTGCCAATGGTGGCCCTGAGCTGGTGACGTTCGGACATGCCCACGACAAGCATCCATTGGCGCTGGCCAGCAGCGTCACCGAGCACCCGGTCCTGGCAGGCGACGCCATTACCTCGCTGGCGCTTTCCACTGGTTCGGCGTCTCTGGAACGGATTGAATCAGGGACGGCGATCGACGCCGGCGGCCTGGTCCCCGACCTCGCCTCCATCAACAGCTGGACCCAGGTTGTCGATGAAGTGGATCCTTTGGAGATGCTGGAAGTCCAGCTCTGCAATGTCACGGCGCCCTTCCTGCTGGTCAGCCGGTTGCGGGACGCGATGAAGCGCTCCACGGCCCACAGGAAATACATCGTGAACGTATCGGCCATGGAAGGCCAGTTCTCCCGGGCCTACAAGGGACCGGGGCACCCCCACACCAACATGGCCAAGGCTGCCCTGAACATGATGACCCGCACCAGTGCCCAGGAAATGCTGGACACTGACGGCATCCTGATGACGGCTGTGGACACCGGATGGATCACTGACGAGCGTCCCCACTACACCAAGGTTCGGCTCATGGAAGAGGGGTTCCACGCTCCCTTGGACCTGGTGGACGGTGCGGCCCGCGTGTATGACCCTATCGTCATGGGTGAAAAGGGAGAGGACCAGTACGGCGTCTTCCTCAAGGATTACAAACCGTCTCCCTGGTAAAAATGTTTATAGACAAGCAAGGCCCTTAAGAATGCTTCTTAAGGGCCTTGCTTGTCTTTGGATTCCTATGCGAGCCGGGTGATCTCCACGGACACGGAGAGCCCGGATCCGCCGCCGCCGGAGAGGATGCCCTTCAACGGTGGCACATCCCTGTAGTCGCGTCCCCTGGCAACAGTGACGTGGTAGTCGCCCGCGGGCTTGTGGTTGGTGGGGTCCCAGCTGCGCCATTCTCCGTCCCACCATTCCAGCCAGGCGTGGGACTGGCCGGCCACCGTCTCCCCGATGTCTGCCGAGGACCGGGGATGGATGTAGCCGGAGACGTAACGCGCCGGGATGCCACTGCAACGCAAGGCTCCGATGGCAAGGTGGGCCAGGTCCTGGCATACCCCCTGCCGTTGAGACCACGCCTGTTCTGCGTTTGTCGTCACCCCGGTGGTGCCCTTCATATAGGTCATCTCGCCGGCCATCCATGCGAAAACCGCCAGTGCGGCTTCGTGGGGATTCTTGCCGTCGACAATCCCGGGAACGATGCCGAGGACTTCCTCCCCCGGCCCGCTGAGCCGTGACTGCGGAAGCCAATCGCTGAATTCGTCCTGGATTTTTTCGGAAGCCATGACGTCCCATCCCACGATGTCGTCCTCCACGGCGACCCGCTCTGTGCGGTGCACTTCCACGGTGGCCGTGGCAAGGACCTCCAGGCTCTCGTGGGGCATCTGCATGTCGAAAGCGGTGACGCGGGTTCCCCAATAGTCGCGGTAGGTGCTGACCGAGGCCTGGTTGGGAGAGACCTTGAGTGAGGACTCCAGGACCACCTGCTGGCCGTCGGTCAGCGGTGTCATCCGGGCCTCGTTGTAGGACAACGTCACGCGGCGGTTGTACTTGTAAGCCGTCTTGTGGACGATGCTCAGCCGGGTCATGAAACTTCTCCCACCCAGGCGTGCTCATCAGCCTGATTGAAGTACTTACGGGAAATCGCGTCCGATGCCTGCGTCACGGCCTTCTGCACACGTTCCATGTGCTCAGGCAGTTCCGACATGAGGTCATCGGTGCGGTGGAACTCGAGGAAGGTACGTGCCTGTCCCACAATGCGGCGGGCATCGTTGATGAAGCCGACGCGCTGTGCCGAGGGGTCCAGTTTCGCGAGGCACTCATCGGCATCGCGCAATGCGTACACGATGGAGCGCGGGAACAGGCGGTCCAGGAGCAGGAATTCGGCCGCGTGCTGGTCGCCGAACGCCGCCCGCCTGGTGCGGATGAAGGATTCGTACGCGCCTGCGCAGCGCAGCATGTTCACCCAGGACATACCAGCGGACTGGACATCGCGGGTGGACAGCATGCGGGCAGTCATGTCCGCACGTTCCAGGGAACGGCCCAGCACCATGAACAGCCAGCTTTCGTCGTGGCTGACCGTTGTGTCGGCAAGTCCGCGCACCATGGCGGTCCGTTCCAGGACCCAGTTGCAGAAACGATACGTTCCCACCACGTCCTTGCGATGCTGGTTCAAGCCGTAATAGGTAGTGTTCAGGCTCTCCCAAAGGGATTGGGACACCGTTTCCCTGGCACGACGTGCGTTCTCACGGGCTGCCCCGAGGGACCCTGCAATGGACGAGGCACTCTGTTTGTCATAGGCCAGGGCATGAAGCAGCTCAGGCAGGCCGAAATCGTCGCTCTGGGGCTTGGCACCCATGACAGCGAGGAGTTCCCTGGCTACGCTGCGCTGCTCCTCAAGGGGCAGGTGGTTCAGGCGCTCCAGGTGCACATCCAGGATCCGGGCAGTACCGTCGGCCCGCTCTACGTAGCGGCCGATCCAAAAGAGTGACTCAGCAATACGGCTCAGCATGCGGCTGTGCCTCCTTCGCGTGGTGCATGTCGAAGTTCAAGTGGTGGTTGGAACGGGTTCACTGCTGCTGCTCCGTTTGGCGGTCGCGCCAGTTGCTTTCGACCGGCCATACGGAAACCTGTTCCCGCAGGGTGACAGACTGCCGCGGGATCACCTCGGCCGGCATCTGGGGCGAGTTCGCCAGAACCCAGGTGTCTTTGGAACCACCGCCCTGGCTGGAATTGACGATCAGCGAGCCCTCCTTGAGGGCCACCCGGGTGAGGCCGCCGGGCAGAACCCAGACGTCGTCGCCGTCGTTCACTGCGAAAGGCCGCAAGTCGACGTGGCGGGGCCCGAACTTGTCTCCGGAGAGTGTCGGAACCGTGGAAAGCTGGAGCACTGGCTGGGCAATCCAGCCGCGGGGATCGGCGATGACGCGCTTGCGCAAGGCGTCCAGTTCTTCCTTGGAAGCGTCGGGACCGATGACCAGCCCCTTTCCACCCGAACCGTCGACGGGTTTGACCACCAGTTCCTCGAGGCGGTCCAGGACATGTTCCCTGGCTTCCTTTTCCTCCAGCCGGAAAGTGTCGACGTTGGCGATGATGGGTTCTTCGTGGAGGTAGTACCGGATCAGGTCAGGCACGTAGCTGTAGACGAGCTTGTCATCGGCCACCCCGTTGCCCACCGCGTTGGCGATGGTCACTCCCCCGGCACGGGCGGCGTTGACCAGGCCAGGGCAGCCGAGCATCGAATCCGAGCGGAACTGCAGGGGATCGAGGAAATCGTCATCGATGCGTTTGTAGATGACATCCACACGCTGTTCGCCGGCCGTGGTCCGCATGTAGACGCGGTTGCCGCGGCAAATGAGGTCCCGGCCTTCCACCAGTTCCACGCCCATCAGCCCGGCCAGGAGTGTGTGTTCGAAATATGCGCTGTTGAAGACACCCGGGGTCAGGACAACCACTGTCGGATCATCGACGCCGGCGGGTGCGGTCTTGCGCAGCGCCGACAGTAGCCGCCGCGGATACTCTTCAACCGGCCTGATGTGCTGCTGCCCGAAGGCTTCGGGCAAGCCTTTCGCCATGGCCCTGCGGTTTTCCAGCACGTAGCTGACGCCGGACGGGACACGAACATTGTCCTCGAGTACCCGGAACGTGCCGGCAGCGTCACGGACGACGTCGATGCCCGAAACATGGACGCGGACGCCGCCGGAGGGTTCAAAACCGTGGACCGCCCGGTGGAAATGGGCGCTGGTAGTGACGAGCTGGCGTGGAATCACGCCATCGGCCACTACGGCCATCCGCCCGTAAACGTCGTTGAGGAATGCTTCAAGTGCTTTGACCCGCTGGGCAACTCCGCGTTCGAGCACGTCCCACTCATCGGCCGGGATGACACGCGGGACGATGTCCAGGGGGAAGGGACGCTCCTCCCCCGCGTAGTCGAAAGTGACGCCACGGTCCAGGAAGGTCCGTGCCATGGAGTCGGCACGGGCGGTGACATCTGCGAGGGAAAGCTCGCGGAGCGCACCGGAGACCTGACCGTAGGATTTTCTGGCAACGTGGCCGGGGGCAAACATCTCGTCGTAGGCTCCACTGCGTGCAGCGGCCTCGGAGTAATCCTGGAATAGGTCAGACATGGGATTCAGACAATCACCTTTTTGAGTCGAGCGCATTACGCACTGATTGTGTCGCGGTTTCCGGGTGCTCCCGGTTTCGCCTTCCGTGCCCCCATCCGGCAGGGTTGAGGCATGCCCTTCAACAGACTCGCGTCCCAGCTGTCACGGCTGGGGCCAGGGTTGGTCCTGAGCGTTGCCGCGACCGGCCTTGCCTTCGCCATGCACGCATTGCTGCCTGCGGTTTCAGTCATACCGGTCATGACGCTTGCTGTTGCTTTGGGTTTGCTCTCAGCAAATATACCGGGCACGGCGGTGGTCGTTGCGGGGCGCGCCCGGCCCGGCCTGGACTTCGCCGGAAAGCACCTGATGCGTGCGGGCATTGTGTTGCTCGGCCTTAAAGTCAGTGTGGGTGACGTGTTGGGACTCGGCTGGTTGTCCCTGCTCCTGATAGCCGGGGTGGTCCTGGCCAGTTTCGCCGGAACCTACGGCCTGGCGAGACTGCTGCGCCTGCCCGGTGAAGCTTCCTTGTTGATTGCTACGGGCTTCTCCATTTGCGGGGCCTCCGCCATCGGCGCCATGGCCGCAGTGCGGCGCATCAAACACCAGGACACGGTGCTGCCCGTCGCACTGGTCACCCTTTGCGGGACCTTGGCCATTGGCGTCCTGCCCCTGCTGATGCATCCGTTGATGCTGAGTCCGGAGCAGTTCGGGGCATGGACGGGCGCTTCCGTGCACGATGTCGGCCAGGTGGTGGCCACAGCGCAAACGGCAGGAACAGCGGCCCTGGCGATCGCCGTCGTCGTTAAGCTGACGCGGGTGATCCTCCTGGCCCCCATTGTGGCTGCGGCAGGCTTGCATCAGCGGGTCCAGCATGTCCGTCAACGCGCCAACGGTTCAGCGGATGCGGACAATGCGGACGGCCGTTTCCCGCCCATCGTGCCTCTTTTCGTGGTCGGCTTCATCGCCATGGTCGCGGTCCGCTCGCTCGGATGGACGCCTCCGGAACTCCTGGAAGCGGCGGCGGTGGCACAGGACATTTTGCTGGCGTCGGCGCTTTTCGGTCTGGGCTCTGCCGTGCGTGTCAGGACGCTGATCCATACCGGGGGACGTGCTGCCGTGGTGGCACTGGGGTCCTGGCTGATCATCGCTTCACTGGGCCTGGGGGCTGCCTGGATCATGATTAGATAGCTGTGTGTCGAATCACAATCTGTCGCGCGATGAAGCCGCTACCCGTTCAGCCCTGATTACCACCCACAGCTACGACGTCACCCTTGATGTCCGGGACGCGGCGGATCCCGCAGTCAGCGGATATCCAAGCTCCAGCACCATCACTTTTTCGGCCCGGGCCGGCTCCGACACCTTCCTCGATTTCATCAGTGGGGGCGTGCAGTCCGTGGTGTTGAACGGACGCGCCCTGGATGTAGGAACAGTGGTGGACCAGGACAGAATCATCCTGGAGGGCCTCGCAACGGAGAACACCGTGACGGTTACAGGGACAGCCCTTTACAGCCGTTCCGGTGAGGGAATGCACCGTTTCGTGGACCCTGCCGACGGGCAGTGCTACCTCTACACCCAGTACGAACCGGCGGACTGCCGGCGTGTTTTCGCCAACTTCGAACAGCCCGACCTCAAAGCGGAATTCACGTTCCACGTCATTGCGCCGTCGGGCTGGGAAGTCGCGTCCAACGGCTCGGAGGCCGCCCGGTTGCCGGTGCCGGGCTCTGAGGACGTTTCCCAGTGGGACTTTGCCACCACTGAACGGATGTCCACCTACATCACCACTGTGCTGGCGGGCCCCTACTTCAAAGCCACCGACCACTGGGATGCAACGCTCGACGACGGCACCCGCCTGGACGTTCCGCTGGCACTTTACTGCCGCGCATCCTTGGCGCCGTCCTTCGATGCCGAGGAACTGTTCCGGCTCACCAAGAACGGCCTGGCCTTCTTCAACAAGCTTTTCGACTATCCGTACCCCTGGGGCAAATATGATCAGGCCTTCGTGCCCGAGTACAACCTGGGCGCCATGGAAAACCCCGGGCTGGTGACCTTCACCGAAAAGTACGTCTATGCCTCACGTGCCACCGATGCCCAGTACCAGGCCAGGGCAAACACCCTCATGCACGAGATGGCGCACATGTGGTTCGGCGATCTCGTGACCATGACCTGGTGGGACGATCTGTGGCTGAAGGAATCGTTCGCCGATTTCATGGGAACCCTGGGTGTGGACCGGGCCACCGACTGGGACACAGCCTGGATAAACTTCGCCAGCAAACGCAAAGCGTGGGCCTACGTCCAGGACCAACTGCCCACGACGCACCCGATTGTGGCGGATATTCCGGATCTCGAGGCCGCAAAACAGAACTTTGACGGAATCACCTATGCCAAGGGTGCCTCAGTGCTGAAGCAACTGGTGGCTTACGTGGGCTTCGATGCCTTCATTGCCGGATCCCGGCAGTACTTCCGCGAGCATGCCTTCGGTAATACGTCCCTGCAGGATCTGCTGAAGGCCCTCAGCGAAGCCTCGGGACGGGACCTCGGCGATTGGGCCAGGCAATGGCTGCAGACCTCCGGTATCTCGACCATCACGACCGACATCGTGGAGGACGACGGTGTGATGGGCGCGGTGATGCTGGAGCAGGAAGCCATCGATCCCTTGACCGGCCACCAGGAACTCCGGCCCCACCGTATGCGCCTTGGACTGTACGACGCCGACCAGACCGGCGCTTTGCTCAGGCTGGAAAGCCTGGAAGTGGATGTCGCAGGTCCCAGCACCCTCGTCTCCGGGCTTGCAGGCAAGAAGCGTCCGGCTTTGTTGCTGGTCAATGATGACGACCTGAGCTACGCCAAGGTACGGCTTGATCCTGTCTCCGAGCGCACGGTGCGTACCTCGCTGGATAAAATCCAGGACCCCATGGCCCGGGCGTTGTGCTGGACGGCACTGTGGGATTCTGCCCGGGACGGCGTGAGGCCTGCTGCACGGTACGTGAGCGCGGTGGAGCAGTTCGCTCCGGCAGAATCCGGCATCGGAGTCCTCCAAAATGTGCTCGGAAACGCCTCCGGCGCCATTGAACGCTTCGTACCCCCACGGTCCAGGGACAGCGTTCGCACGGATTTCCTGGCTGTCGCGGCTCATCAACTGCGGGCTTCGGCTCCCGGCTCCGACGCGCAGCTGGCGTGGGCCAGAACGTTGGCAGAGGTCTCACGCCACGGTGACAGCCAGCTCCCCTTGCTGCGCAGCATCCTTGACGGCACCACCGTAGTGGAGGGCTTGACTGTCGACGCAGAGCTGCGATGGAGCTTCTGGCAGGCCCTGGCCGCGCACGGCGAGGCATCCCAGGCCGAGCTGGACAGGCAACTCGAAGCGGATAAGACAGCGTCAGGCAAGGAAGGGCACGCGTTGGCGTCCGCTGCCCGCCCGGATGCTGCCGTGAAGGCGGCAGCCTGGGACCTGGCCGTCAACACCACGGGCCTCTCCAACGAGATCCTCAGCGCCACAATTGCCGGCTTCGCCACTGCGCCCAGTGACATGCTGGCGTCCTATGTCGAGCCCTATTTCGAATGCCTTGAGCGTGTATGGGCCGAGCGGAGCATCGAAATTGCCGGCAGGATCGTCAGGGGCCTCTTCCCGGCGGCCCAGGACCTCGCGGAGGGAATGGAGCCCTCCAGCCATCCGGTCGTGCTCAGGACGGATGAATGGCTCCACCACCACTCTGATGCCCCGCGCGCGTTACGGCGCATCATCATTGAGCAGCGGAGCCACCTCCTGCGGTCCCTCACAGCTCAGTCGGCAAACACAGCGCAGTCGGCAAACACAGCACAGTCGGCACAGGTTTAGCTGTCATTCAGGACCGGACCCAAGCCCGTTCCTGCTCCTGCAGGCTGCGCAGGCTCTCCGCGCCGGCGGTCCAGGAATGCTCTTCAGTTGTTCCGGGTAGCTTCTGACTGAATGGCCCTGGCGAGGTCGCGGGGACGGCTCCACATGGGCCAGTGCCCCGTGGGGAGGTCAAGAACGTCGAGGTTCTCGATGTGCGCGACTTCGGCAAACATGCCATGGCCTGAGTGGGCGAGCTCCAACACGGTCGTGCCGGGTATCGAGCAGCACACCAGTGTGGTGGGGACCTTGCGGCGGGCATCGTTCGTGAGCTCGACGGGCTGACGAAGCACGGGGCCGGGTTCCGGGACGGCCCTGGCCTGGAAGCGCTCAAGGTCCCCGGTGTTCAGGCCTTCCAGGCTCACTTGGCTTGCGAGGACATCGATGGACGGCAACGGAAGCTCCGCCACCCCGTCCGGAAAGTCCGGGGCGAAGATACTTCCCGGCGCCAGAGGGCCCGAGTCTACCCAGACCATTCGGTGGATGAGCTTAGGGCGTCGGTCCAGGACGAGGCTGGCAGGTGCGTTTGCACCACTGTGGGCGACGAGGACCGCCGGCTGGTCTTCGGATACCCCGAGTCGCGCCATGGCGTCCAGGATCGCTGCTGCCTGATCGTCGAGGGTCCTCGCGGCACGGTCGGGGTCGTCGGGATCGAGGCCGGGCAAGGTCAATGCCGTCGCGCGTGAGTCATGGGACCCCAAGTGTTCCAGGACCTCGTCCCAGGCCCAAGCGCCCAACCAGTGGCCGGCGAGGAGAATGATGGTTGGGCGGTTAGTGGAAGTTGTCATGACACCACCCTCGCAGGCGCCGTGGACAAGGGTATGTCACTATTTGTGTCATGAATTTGGGAAGATTCGAACAGTGAGAAGAGTCGAACGGCTCCATGCCCTCTCTGAGATGTTGCGCCGCAGCGGTGCCCGGGGGGTCTCCGCCGAAATGTTGGCCAGGGAGTTCGCGGTATCAGTACGTACCGTAAAGAGAGACCTTGATGCCCTGGAGAACAGTGGGGCGCCCATCTGGTCCCGCCCAGGCCCCGGCGGTGGTTACGGACTGGCTGCAGGGTCCTCTCTGCCGCCCGTCACCCTGTCCCCGGCGCAGGCCGTGGCCCTCATGGCGGCTGTGTCCGCAGCGCCCGATGCGCCGTACGCAGACCTGGCCGCAGCGGGTATCCACAAAATCCTGGACGTCCTCGATCCCGGAACCAAGGCTAAAGCAGACGAACTGGCCGGTCGCATCTGGGTCAATGAGGTTCGCTCCCCGTCGCGCAAAACCAGGTCAGCGCTGGAGGAAGCAATGGCCGCGCAGCGCGTGGTCCGTATCAGTTACACCTCGGCAGACGGGACTACGACCATCCGCGACGTGGAACCTGTGCTTTTCGCCTCCACGAACGGCCGGTGGTACCTGGTGGGGTGGTGCCGGCTGCGCGACGCGATGAGATGGTTTACCGTTTCCCGCATCGAAGGGGCCAGCGTCACCACAACTGCCTGCAGCGGCCATACCATCGACGAAGTTGGCGAGCCCCCGGTGAACGCCCGGCCGGTGCATGGGCGTGCGCAGTGAACCCGACAGTATCCAGAACCCGGCAGTTTCCAACTCCGGTCAATCCAACTCCGGTCATGATGGTCAGGGAACCCGGTTCAGCCATTCACTGGTACCGAACTTGGAGTCCACGCGTTTCCTGGCTTCTGCGAGCTCTGCTTCAGTGAGCACGGACTCTGAGGCACCGTATCGCTCGGTAAAGACATCCTGCATGGCCTGCAGGATTGCGGCCCGCGCCATGCCGGTCTGGCGACGCAAGGGGTCCACGCGTTTCTTGGCGCTGCGGGTGCCCTTGTCCGAAAGCTTCTCCTTGCCGATCCGCAGCACTTCGACCATTTTGTCGGCGTCGATGTCGTAGCTCATGGTGACGTGATGGAGCATGCCGCCGTTGGCAAGCCGCTTCTGGGCGGCTCCGCCGATCTTGCCCTGGTCCGTTGCGATGTCATTGAGGGGCACATAAAAAGCGGTGATTCCCAGCTTCTCGAGTGCTGCCATGACCCAGGCATCCAGGAACGCGTATGAGTCGGCGAAGCTGATGCCGTCCACCAGGGTCTGTGGCAGGTACAGGGAATACGTGATGCAGTTGCCGGCCTCCATGAACATGGCTCCGCCGCCGCTGATCCGGCGGACCACGGTGATGCCGTGGCGGGCAACGCCCTCAGGATCAACCTCGTTCTTGACCGATTGGAAGCTGCCGATGACTACTGATGGCTCCTCCCAGTCCCAGAACCTTAGCGTGGGATTACGCAACCCGGCGCCGACCTCTTCGGTCAGTACTTCGTCCAGTGCGACGTTCACATGGGTCGGGAGAACTGACGGCGGGATGACATCCCACTGGTGGTCGTCCCAGCTGGTGGCTTTGGACAATGCGCGTCGGACTGTAATGGCCACAGCCTCTGCGGAGAAACCGAACAGCGTTGCGCCGGCGGGCAATCCGGCGCTGACCGACGCGGCAATATCTGCTGCTGTTGAGTTCCCGGGAAGTCCTGTCAGTGCCCCATTGATGTCCTGCAGGGCTTCATCGGGTTCGAGGAAGAAGTCGCCGCTCAGCGAAACGTTGGCAAACAGGCCGTCCACCACATCCAGGTCCACCACCACCAGTTTGCCGCCGGGAACTTTATATTCGCCGTGAAGGCGGGTCCCGGCGTCGTCGTTATCGGTTTCAGGTGTCGGCTGGGAAGTCATGGTTTCCATCTTGCCGGAAAACGCAAAAGCCCGCATTGCCGGAGAATCCGGTAATGCGGGCTTTTGAAAGCCTTGGGGTGAAGTGGTTACTTCTTGCCGCCGAAGCCCTTGAAGCGGGCGTTGAAGCGCTCGACGCGGCCAGCGGAGTCCATGATGCGCTGCTTGCCCGTGTAGAACGGGTGGGACTCCGAGGAGATTTCGACGTCGATAACCGGGTAGGTGTTTCCGTCTTCCCACTCGATGGTCTTCGAGGAAGACACGGTGGACTTGGTCAGGAACTGCGTACCGGAAGCCAGGTCGTTGAATACAACAGCTTCGTACTTCGGGTGGATATCAGACTTCATAATGGGACCTTTTGTTCACGCAACTGGATTTTGCCAGCTGCCAGGTATGAATGGAGGTGGTCCGTGGACTGCAATGCAACATTCCAGCTTCCGGGCCAACAACCAATCATAGCCGAAACGAACACGCCATACGAACCGGCGTCAGCCCCGCGGACGGAGTTCCCAGAATGCCACGGCGGAGGCAGCTGCCACGTTGAGGGAATCGACGCCGGCGCGCATGGGGATCTTGACGGCGAGGTCGACGGCGGCAAGGGTCTCTGCGCTCATGCCGGCACCTTCGGTTCCCAGCACCAGCGCCAGTTTCGGGAGCTCCCTGGCGGCGAGGTCGTCAAGGTCCAGGGCGTCGTCTGTCAGTTCCATGGCTGCCACGGTGAAGCCCTGTTCCTTGAGGCGGCCCAGGTCCTGTGGCCAGCTCTCCACACGTGCCCAGGGGACCTGGAAGACCGTGCCCATGCTGACGCGCACGCTGCGGCGGTACAACGGGTCGCCGCACCGTGGCGAGACCAGGACGGCGTCCACCCCCAGTGCAGCCGCCGACCGGAAAATAGCCCCCACATTGGTGTGGTCCACGATGTCTTCGAGCACGGCGACGCGCCTGGCGGATGCCAGGAGCTCCTCCAGCGGGACGGGAGCCGGGCGGTGCATGGCGGCCATGGCTCCCCGGTGGAGGTGGAAGCCCGTGATTTCCTCCAGGAGTGCCGCTTTCCCAATGAAGACCGGCACGTCCGGATAGGCCTGGAAGACGTCGGTGAGGTCCTCCAGCCACTTCTCGGCCAGGAAGAAGGAACGCGGCTGGTGGCCGGCGGCCAACGCCCTGCGCAGGACTCTGGAGGACTCGGCGATATACATGCCCTCGCGCGGCTCCCGGAGCTTCCGGAGGTGCACATCGGTAAGTGTTGTGTAGTCACTGACGCGTGGATCGTCAGCGGACTCAAGGTAGTGGAATGTCACCCCGGGATCACTTCAGGAGGTTGGCGATCATGAAGCCAAGCGCCACAATACCGAGGGTGAAGATGACGCCGCGCAACACCTTGGGCGACAACTTCCGGCCAACCTTCGATCCAAGCAGCCCGCCGATCGTGGAGCTGACGGCAATGAGCAGGACGACCCACCAGTTGATTCTGTCGAAGGCGAAGATGAGATAGGAAACAGCGGCAACCATGTTCACCGTCAGGGTGAGGATGTTCTTCATGGCGTTGGCATTTTGCATGGTGCCGGAGAGGAAAACTCCGAGGATCCCCACCAGGAGGATTCCTTGCGCGGCCACAAAGTAACCGCCGTAAACCCCGGCGAGGTAGATCAGGACCACCAGGAGGATGCCGTGGCTCTTGTCCTTGATGGCATGCTCGGGGTTCTGTTCCCTGTTGCGGATCCATGCCTGGAGTTTGGGCTGGAACAGCACCATGAGCAAGGCTGCGACCAGCAGGACAGGTGCCACGTAGCCAAACACCTTTTCCGGCAGGTGGAGGAGCAGCCATGCGCCGGTGATGCCACCCAACAGCGATGCCGGCATCAGCTTGAGCAGCTGCCTGCCGCGGCCGGCCAGTTCGCGGCGGTAACCCCAGGCGCCAGCGGCCGTACCGGCGACGAGACCCATCGCGTTGCTCATGGAAGCGACGACGGGCGCCACACCCAGGGCGATCAGCACGGGGAAGGTCACCAAGGTGCCCGAGCCGACTACTGCGTTGATGGTGCCGGCCCACAGGCCCGCAAAAAAGACCAGGATGCTGCTAAGAATCTCCACGTTTGTCCCGGACCGCCCTAGCGCCGTGCGGTGGCTGTGTAGCGCCCGGCGTTTTCGGAAACGTCCAGGGCCAGGCCAAAGGTGTTGCCGAGGTGCTCGTCAGTGAGGACGTCCTTGATGGGACCGGCAGCCACCACGCCCCCTTCCCGGAGCAGCATGGCGTGGGTGAATCCCGGAGGTACTTCTTCAAGGTGGTGGGTTACCAGGACCATGGCCGGCGCGGCCGGGTCGCTGGCGAGTTCGCCGAGTTTGTGAACCAGCTCTTCGCGGCCGCCAAGATCAAGGCCGGCGGCAGGCTCATCCAGCAAGAGCAGTTCGGGGTCGGTCATCAGGGCGCGGGCGATCTGTACCCTCTTCCGCTCACCTTCAGACAATGTTGCGAAGGTGCGGTTGAGAAGGGGGCCCATCCCCCAGTCGTTCAGGAGGCCAAAGGCGCGCCGTTCGTCGTCGCGCTCATAGCCTTCCCGCCAGCGGCCGGTGACGCCGTACGCTGCAGTGACCACTACGTTCAGGACGTTCTCATGCTCGGGGATCTGGGTAGCCAGCGCTGCGGAGGAGAGTCCGATCCGGGGCCGGAGTTCGAAGACATCGACACGACCCAGGGTTTCGTCGAGGATTCCGGCCTTGCCGCTGCTGGGATGGAGGCGCGCGGCCGCAATCTGGAGAAGAGTCGTCTTGCCCGCGCCGTTCGGGCCAAGGATGACCCAACGTTCGCCTTCGTTGACCTGCCAGTCCACCTTGTCCAGCAGGGTCTTCTTGCCGCGGACAACGCTGACGGAGGCCAATTCCAGAACATCACTCATAGCAGTAGACACTAGGACAAAACTGCACATGACTGATAACTGATGTTTCTGCTCGTATATGAGTCGAAACAGTTTCGGGTGGACGGACCGCCCTCAGTAGGATTGAGGCCATGACTTCGAACTTGGCTGCGGTCAGCTATGGCGTGAAACTTTCCCCCGATTCGCTTGAGGGCGTGCGCAAGGTACTGGCCGACGCAGGCGCAGAAGTGTCAGCGGAATCACACAGCGGCGATGACAGGTTCGGCGTCTCTACGTCTGAATTGAACGTGCGGCTTGACTCCCCCGCCGAGCTGTCCAATCTTCGACGCCGGGTGGCCGAAGCTGCCGTCGAGGGCGCCGATACCGCCCTGGTGCCTGCAAGCCTTCGGCAGGCAGGGCGCAAGCTGCTCATCATGGATGTGGATTCAACGCTCATCCAGCAGGAAGTCATCGAGCTGCTCGCAGCATATGCGGGCAAGCGCGAAGAGGTCGCTGCCGTCACCGAAGCTGCCATGCGGGGTGAATTGGATTTTGCGCAGAGCCTCCATGCGCGTGTGGCCGTGTTGGCGGGCCTGCCGGCCGACGTCGTGAATTCCGTCCGCGACGAGGTGCGCCTCAGCTTGGGTGCGGCAGAACTCGTAGCCGCGTTCAAGGCGGCCGGCCACGTGGTGGCTGTTGTTTCCGGTGGCTTCAACCAGATCCTTGGGCCCATCGCAGAAGATCTGGGCCTTGATTACTGGATTGCCAATGAGCTTGAAATCGTCGACGGCGCGTTGACCGGCAAAGTCCTGGGGGCCGTCATCGATCGGGCAGCCAAGGAGAAGTACTTGAGGCAGTGGGCTGCGGCCGAAGGAATCGAGTTGGCGCACACGATCGCTGTCGGTGACGGCGCGAACGACCTCGACATGCTGGGCGCGGCCGGGATCGGTGTGGCATTCAACGCCAAGCCCGCGGTCCGTGCAGTGGCGGACGCCGCGATCAATATGCCGTACCTCGACGCTGTGCGGCACATCGCCAACGTCTGACCGGGCTCTCCGGACTTCCCGGTTTTTTCGCGACACGATCGACGCTGCTGTCCCACCTATTGGTGACTCACAGCAACCAGATCCCCAGGAGCGAAAGATGGTTATTCAGCAAACACACGTGGGAGCGTCCGTTGGCATGGCCGGCCTTGACGCGACGATTGTCCAGATCGGCCTCATGGCCATACTCATTCTTGGTGCGGCGATAGCCGCCCTTATCGGGTCCTTCGCCGTGCTTGTCCTGGTGCCGCTGGCGGCAGTCGTGGTTCGGAGGCACCACGGAAGACGCGCACAGCCCTCCCTCGGGCCTGGGACGACGGACGAAACCGTTCCTTTTCGGGGTGTCGGACCCCGGCATGCGAATGTCACAAGAAACACGTGACTCGATTTCGTGACGCAAGAAATCGAATACGTAATTTGATTGTTACCCGCGATGGGTCGAGCGCGGATTATTCACGAAATCTTGGAATCGGGCTGCTTTTTAATCGGCGAATGTGCCTACCCTGTTGGAGGAATCGAGAGCAAATGTCCATCTCCCGTATTCCACTGAAGTCATTACCAAACAGGAAGAATGCAACATGAGCACGCTTGATGAAGCCATAAAGCAACTGCTGTCCATTGAAGGCGCTACTGGCGCGGCCGTCGTCGACTATTCCAGTGGCATGGCACTCGCGCAGGGAGGAAACCCCGGATTCGATCTCGGGGTAGCGGCGGCCGGAAACTCGAATGTGGTGAGCGCAAAGCTGCGCACCATGGCTGACCTCAGCCTGGACGGAGATATCGAAGACATTCTCATCACCCTGGGTGGGCAGTACCACCTCATCAACGTCCTGAATTCACGTGACTCCAAGGGATTGTTTGTGTACTTGGTGCTCGATCGTACCTACGCAAACCTCGCCCTGGCCCGTCACAAACTCAACAACGTAGCCAAGGGAATCACCATCTGATCAAGGTCGTCAGCATGGGGACGGCCGCTTGACCGCGGCCGTCCCTTATCAGTGGCTGTCCCCTGTTAGTGGCCGTCTTCGGACACTGTCTCCAGGCGCTGGCTCTTCACCCTCCGGGCACCACTGTTTGCCGAGGCGACGGCTTTGCCCAGCATGTGGTAGACCAAAACGTCTTCATTGGTGTTGGCGTTTGCCTCGATGGTGACAAGCTCACCATCGCGGACAACTCCTATCCGGTGGCACCAGTTGACCAGTTCCGTGAGATCCGAGGACAGCAGAATGATCGCGACACCTGTCTCCCTCAGTTCGTTGAGCATCTGGTACACAACGTCCTTCGCCCCAATGTCGATGCCGCGGCTCGGATGACTCAGGATCAACACGTCACAGCCGCTCGTCATCCATTTGGCGAGGGAGACCTTCTGGCGGTCCCCGCCTGACAGGTTTGTAACAGAACCGTGGATGTTCGTCGTGCTGATGCGCATGCGGCGCACAAGGTCTATCACTCCACGGAGCCCGGCAATCTCGTCCTGCAATCCTGCTTCGACGGAATCCTCACGCAGGCCGGTGGCAATGCTGGTTGTTGTTTCCACGTGTCCGGCGTCGTCCGAGAGGTAACCGATCCTGTGCCGCAGGGCGTCCTCAGGACCCTGGATGTCAATGGACTGTCCATGCAGGAAAAGCTCTCCCGAGGTGCGGGGCCTCCTACCCACCAATGATTCGAGCAAGTGGTAGACACCCGATTGATGGGTTCCGAGCAGTCCGAAAATTTCGCCTTTGCCGACGCTGAAGGTCACGTCCCGGACAGAGTCCCCAACATTGAGGTTCATGACCCGCAGCACCTCGTCATCGCCGGCCGGCTCCGCAGGCCGCTGGCCGCCCGCCGGTTTGTGCTGCAGCAAGAGGAAAGCCAGTTCATCGGCGTCGGTCCGGCTGGCCTCAACGACTCTGTGGACCCTGCCATCACGCAACACGGCAATGCGGTGCGCGATTGAATGGACTTCATCGAGGCGGTGGGTGATGTAGATGATCGCCCGCCCTTGGCTGATCAGCATTCGGAGGACCTGGTGCAGGGCGGCGACGTCGTGATCAGGAAGGGAAGCAGCCACTTCATCCATAATGACCAGTTGTGCTTCCTCAGCCACCATCCGCAGGACTTCAACGAGCGTTTGTTCGGCCCGGACCAGGGTGCCCACCGTCGCGTCAGGATCCAGGTCCAAGCCGGCGTCCTTGATGAGTTTCAGGGCGGGACCCCGAAGTTCCGTATGGGGCTTTCCGGATTGGAAGGTGCCCCGGTACACGGCCTCGGCCACTGTCATACCGGGATCGAGGCGGAAGTTCTGCGGAACAATCCCCACGCCACAGGCCTGCGCTTCTTCGCGCGAATCGGGACCGTATTTTTCTCCCGCCAACGTCATGGATCCGGACTCGTGCCTGAGCGATCCCGACAGGACATCCATCAGGGTGGTCTTCCCTGCCCCGTTGGTTCCGATCAGTCCAAGTATCTCGCCTCGATGCAATGAGAAATCGACACCCTTGAGGATGCGGCGCTGGTCATGTGAGGCATGAATACCATCCGCATGCAATAGCAGGTCCACAGAAGCTCCTAATCCGCACTAATGCGTGAACGGCTGTCGAAAGGCCGTAATGCGCAAAGCATCCAGAAAAGCACTGACGAAATAAGGGGTCCGGATGCAGTGCTGAGTCAATCAGAAGACCTACCAAAAGGCAAAAAAGAATAACAAAACCATCACTGGCAATTCGTGACGCGAGATTTGTCAGAATTTATCGAAATGTCATCATCTGTTGCTTAAAAAGAAGCGGCCCGGGACAAGTCCCGGGCCGCAACGAAAGAAGCCGCAGTTACTCGGCGTTTTTGCTGAAGTAGTCCGCGCCGCCGACATACTCGGTGTGTCCGGATTCGACATCGGCTGTCACCATCTTGGCGACCTCAGCGGCGAACTCTTCCACGGAGTACAACTTGCCCGCTTCTGCGCGGCGGGCCTCGATGGCTCCCGGGTTGGACCGGTCAAGAAGGGTTGCCGTTACGGTCCCCTCGATCATGTCGCCGGAAACCACTACAAGAGAGATGCCCTTGTCTGCGAGGCTGGGCAGCAACGCACGGAGGGCGTCTTCACCAGCGCGCTTGCTCTTGGCCACGGGCTCGTACTCAGGCATGGTGGGAACGGTCTCCACGAAGTGAGCCTGGTGACTGGTCACGAAGACCACCCGCGAGCCTTCCGGCATGAGGGGCACGGCAGCGTTGAGCATGTTGATCTGGGCGTCGCGGTTCAGTTTGAGCGCGTAGCCCTCTTCCATGCCGCTTTCCATGCCTCCCGAGGCGTTGAGCACGAGCACGTCGAGGGAGCCGAACTGCTCCATGGCTGTGCTGGCCAGGGCATGCACGCCTTCGTCGGTGGTGAGGTCTGCGCCAACCGCAGCTGCACGACCGCCGGCCGCCTGGATTTCGGCCACCACCTTGTTGGCACGGGGTGCCTTCTGGCGGTAATTAACGACGACGGCGGCACCCTCGCCAGCGAGGATCTTGGCAACTTCAGCGCCGATTCCGCGGGAAGACCCCGTGACGATGGCGGTCTTATTATCCAGCGTTCCCATTCGTGCTCCTTTTGTTCAGTTCATCCAAATTCCGTGGGCTCGGATTCCATCATGCCAGCGGCAACGATGAAATCCGTTGTCGGCCCCGGACAAAAACTACCGTTTGCGGTAGTGGGTCAGTGGCCCATTCCCAAGCCGCCATCGACGGGGATCACGGCGCCCGAGATGTAGGCGGCCTCATCACTGGCCACCCAGCGGACAACGTTGGCCACTTCGGATGCCTCAGCGAAACGCCCGGCCGGGACGTTGGCGAGGTAGGACTTCTGTGTGTCCTCCGGCAGTTCGGCTGTCATATCCGTGTTGATGAACCCGGGTGCCACTACGTTGGCGGTGATGCCACGGCTTCCCAGCTCGCGCGTCAGGGACCGTGCGATACCCACCATTCCGGCTTTGGAAGCGGAGTAGTTGATCTGTCCGGGAGCTCCGTAGAGGCCGGATACGGAGGAGATAAGCACCACGCGGCCCTTGCGGAGCCTGATCATGCCCTTGCTGGCACGCTTGATGACCCGGAATGCTCCCGTCAAGTTGGTGTCGAGAACCGAGGTGAAGTCGTCTTCGCTCATCCGCAGCAGGAGCGTGTCCTTGGTGATGCCTGCGTTCGCCACCAGAACCTCAACCGGCCCGTGCGCCTCCTCGACAACCTTGAACGCCGCATCGATCGAAGCTTCATCAGTGACATCGGCCTTTACGCCCAGGATTCCCTCAGGGAGTTCTGTTTCACTGCGGTAGGTAACAGCCACCTTGTCGCCGTTGGCAAGGAATGATTCCGCGATGGCCAGGCCGATGCCGCGGTTACCGCCAGTGATCAGGACGCTGCGACCGGTGGATACTGCTTCAGACATGCTTTTGCTCCAGGTTCTGCGGTCATCGAATGCCGCGTGAAGAGGGATTTTCCTGTCTCGATCTTATCCGCCGCCTGCAGCAACCCGCGGGTAACCGGCACGCTGCGCGGTTTGGGCGGGCTATGGCCTTGGTGAGAGAATTGGAAGAGGCCTTTGGAGCGTGATGATTCAGCTGTGACACGAGAGAACAGCCCCCTGCAGCAAGTGCCCGGGGAACCGGACGCGGTCTCCAGCGACCCCGAAGTCCACAGCATCACCGATGCCGCTGCCGCGCACTCCGAGGACATGCGCGAACGAATGATCAAGTACGCCGTCGCCATGGGGATCCGCATGGTCTGCATCGTCCTGATTTTCGTCGTTGACGGCTGGTTCAAGATCATTGCCATTGCAGGCGCGGTCTTTCTTCCCTGGATCGCCGTGGTCATCGCCAACGGCAACGACAAAGCCGAGGACCACAGCGATTCACTGCTGGACTATGTGGCAGTTCCGGAACTCGAGCGGTCGGACCTGCCTGACGATGACCAGGATGGCGACGCGCCCACGGTGCTTCAGGGCGAATTGGTGGACGACCCACCGGCCGAGGGAGACGCAGACCCCGGAACGAATGACCACGCAGGAGAAGCCGGCAACCCCGGCGACGGACGGACGGCTTCATGAATATCTTTAATCTTGGCAGCGCAGGCTTGGGCAGCCAGGACTCCGTTCGCGCCACAGCAGCGGCCACATGCTCCCGGAAGGGATGCCGCCAGGATGCCGGGTGGCAGCTCCTGTGGAACAATCCTCGCATCCACACGCCGGAGCGTCGAAAGGTGTGGCTTGCGTGCGATGAGCACCGTGAATGGCTTGAAGACTACTTGCAGACCCGGGGCCTCTGGAAAGAGACGGTGCCGTTTACCGATGATCCGGCAGTGAACGAGGCCCGCTGAATGTACCGTTTCCTCTTCTCCAGCAAGTGGCTGGGGTACTTCGTTTTGGCCGTGATTTTCGCGACTGCCTGTGTGTTTTTGGGGCGCTGGCAGATGGACCGCAGGGCTGAGACGCTCGCCGAAATCAATCGCGTTGTCAGCAACTATTCCGCGACGCCCATCCCCTATTCCGAGATCAAGGACCAGTTCAACGCGCTGGATCCCGAACGGGAATGGACGCAGGTCCAACTCCGCGGCAGCTACGACATCGACGGGCAGCGCGTTGTCCGCAACCGCCCGTTGAACGGCCAGCCAGGCTACGAGGTCGTGGTTCCTTTCCGCCTCACCACCGGCGAGGCGGTGGTGATCGACCGCGGCTGGCTGCCGATCGGCAACAACACACCGGGCCGTCCCGACGTCGTTCCGGCGCCTCCCACAGGCGAGGTCACCGTTGTTGCGCGCCTGAAGCCCGCCGAACCGAAGCTTGACCGCGGGGCGGTGGATGGGCAGCTTGCCTCCATTGACCTGGCAAGCTTTGCCACTGAACTTTCCTACCCCATCGCCACCGGAGCCTACGGACAGCTGGCCAGCGAGGAACCTGCCGTGCAGCCCATGCCGACACCGTTCCCCAAACCGGCCACCGAAGAAGGAACCCACCTCTCCTACTCCCTTCAATGGTTCGCCTTTGGAGTCCTGATGTTCATTGGGTTCGGCTACGCCGCGCGCCAACAGGCCCGCAACGCTGCCATCGACGCCGAAGACGAAGAGGACGAGCAGATCATGGCCGCCGGCGGAAGCCCGAAGCGCCGTGCCCCTGCCCCGCGCAAGAACAAGCGGCCCACAGCCGAAGAAGAGGAAGACGCAATCCTGGATGCACAAGGCTACTGAACCGGCTACTGATCCCGTGGACAACGTGCGGTCGGCCCTGATAGCCGCCGGCGCCAAGGACACAGTCCAAGTATTCGATGACGAGGTGCCTACGGCCGCAGCTGCAGCGGCGGTCCTTGGCTGCGAGGTGGCAGCTATTACCAACAGCCTGATATTCGATGTCGATGGCGAACCGCTGCTGATCCTTGCCAGCGGCGCTGCCAAGGTTGACACCGCACTCGTGGCAGATCAGCTTGGGACCGGCAGGATCCGGCGCGCCAAGCCTGCATTCGTGCTGGAGCACACGGGTCAGGAAGTGGGTGGAGTGGCCCCGCTGGGCCACCCCGGCAGGATCCGGACCATCCTGGATGCCTCGCTGGAACAGCACCCCGTCCTCTGGGCCGGCGCCGGCGACCACAACTCCATGTTCTCCATCAGTTATGAAGAACTCCGCAGGATCACGAACGCCGAGGAACTCCTGGTTCGTTAGCGCGATGCATGCGGGGAACCGCCGGCCCTTAGGCCAGGGTGATGAGGTCCAGGTAGTCCTCGTTCCAGTGGTCCTCGACACCGTCCGGGAGCAGCACTACCCGCTCCGGGTTCAAGGCTGACACTGCGCCTTCATCGTGGCTGACCATGACGACGGCGCCGCTGTAGTTCTTCAGCGCACCCAGGATTTCGGCACGGCTGGCAGGGTCAAGGTTGTTCGTGGGCTCGTCAAGGAGCAGCACATTGGCGCTCGAAGCCACAATGGTGGCAAGCGCCAGGCGTGTCTTCTCGCCACCGGAAAGCACTCCCGCGGGCTTGTCGACGTCGTCTCCGGAGAACAGGAACGAACCCAGGATCCCGCGGACCTCAGCGTCCTTCATGTCCGGAGCCGACGACCTCATGTTTTCCAGCACCGTACGTTCGTGGTCCAGCGTTTCGTGCTCCTGGGCGTAATAACCCACCTTGAGTCCATGGCCCGGGATGATGTCGCCGGTATCAGGCTTGTCGACGCCGGCCAGCATACGCAGGAGGGTGGTCTTGCCGGCACCGTTGAGGCCAAGGATGACCACTTTGGAGCCGCGGTCGATGGCCAGATCCACATCCGTGAAGATTTCCAGGGACCCGTAGGACTTGCTCAGGCCCTCCGCGGTGAGCGGGGTCTTGCCGCACGGTGAAGGATCCGGGAAGCGCAGGGCGGCCACGCGATCGTTTTCACGAACCGCTTCAAGCCCGCCGAGAAGGCGTTCCGCACGTTTGGCCATGTTCTGAGCGGCAACGGCTTTGGTGGCCTTGGCGCGCATCTTGTTTGCCTGGTCGATCAGGACCTGGGCCTTCTTCTCTGCGTTGGCACGCTCGCGCTTACGGGCGCGCTCATCGGTTTCGCGCTGCTGGAGGTAACGCTTCCAGCCCATGTTGTAGTAATCGATCTGGGCGCGGTTGGCGTCCAGATGGTAGACCTTGTTGACCGTGGCCTCAAGCAGCTCCACATCGTGGCTGATCACGATCAAGCCGCCTTGGTGGTCTTTCAGGAAGTCCCGCAGCCAGGTGATGGAGTCGGCGTCGAGGTGGTTGGTCGGTTCGTCAAGCAGCAGCGTTTCGGCCGAGGAATACAGGATGCGGGCCAGTTCCACACGGCGGCGCTGGCCACCGGACAGTGTCTTGAGCGGCTGGTTGAGGATGCGCTCCGGAAGGGCCAGGTTCGAGGAAATGGCGGCAGCCTCTGCCTCCGCGGCGTACCCGCCACCGGCCAGGAACTCCGACTCCAAGCGGTCGTACCGGTTCATGGCCTTCCGTTGAATGGACGCGTCTTCGCTGGCCATCTCCTGCTGTGCCTTCTTCAGCTTTCCGACCACCACATCCAGGCCGCGGGCCGAGAGGATACGGTCGCGGGCGAGCTGTTCCATGTCAGGCGTCCGGGGATCCTGGGGCAGGTAGCCGATCTCGCCACTGCGCGTCACTTTGCCGCCTGCGGGAAGACCCTCCCCTGCCAGGACGCGCGTCAGGGTCGTCTTGCCGGCACCGTTGCGGCCGACCAGCCCGATCTTGTCCCCTTTGTCCACCCTGAAGTTGACCTGGTCCATGAGCAGGCGTGCGCCGGCGCGGAGTTCGAGTTCCTGGACGGTAATCAATTCGGGTGATGCCTTTCAATGGGGAACGCCTGCGGGGGCCAGTGGGCCCGATGAGTGCGGCGGGGTGCGGCCGTGAGAACAGCCTGTTCAAGTCTACCGGCACCCAGGGCACGGACTGACATCCTCTTCCACAGCGGAAACTGTGCCAACGACCAAAGATTCCCCGAGCACCCTTGTAGGGAGGCTCCAAAATCCACGTCGCCCCGCATCCGTATTGTCGAAGCCAGGGGAAACAAGTACTTTCATCGCACCCATCTCATCCGTTAGGACCCGTCATGAGCAAGACCGATGCTGTCACTGTGCAGCGGCCCACCACCTCACGCAAACGCTGGAACGCAACCGATATCGGTCTCATCGCCGTCTTTGCAGCCCTCGTGGCCGCGTCGTCGATCGTACCCGGCATTCCGGTGGGCGCCCTTGGTGTGCCCATCACTTTGGTGACCCTGACCGTGATGCTCAGCGGACTGGTACTTGGCGCCGGTCGCGGCTTCGCCGCCGTCGGACTCTATGTCGCGTTGGGCCTGGCAGGTTTGCCCATCTTCAGCGGAGGCCGCAGCGGCCTGGGTATCCTCGCGAGCCCTTCGGCCGGGTACATCATCGCTTTCCCGCTGGCGGCGGCGGCCACAGGCTACCTTGCCGCCGTAGTGATCCGCAGGACCATCAAATACCGGGGACTTTGGCTGTTCGCTGCCACCATGGCCAGCAGTCTCGTTGTTGTCCATGGCCTGGGCATCCTCGGCATGATGGTCAACGCCAAACTCGACTTCAGCAAGGCACTGCTCGCTGACCTGCCGTTCCTTCCCGGGGACACCCTCAAGAACGTCCTGGCCGTGATCATCGCACTGGCAATTCACAAGGCATTCCCGGATGTCCTGGTACGTCGGGTTAAGCAGGGAAGTTGAACAGCATCAGTTTCAACGGGGTCTCGGTGCGCGTGGCTGTGGACACAGGCGACGCACCCAAGACACTGCTGCACCGGTTTTCCCTGGAGCTCACGGAGCGTCGTATCGGTGTGATCGGTGCCAATGGCTCCGGCAAGTCCACCTTTCTCCGGCTCTTCAACGGTCTGGTGGCTCCCACTGATGGAACAGTCGTGGTGCATGGCCGCAGCACGGATTCAGATGTCCGCCGCGTGCGGGCTAACGTAGGTTTCGTTTTCACAGATCCGTTGTCCCAACTGGTGATGCCGACAGGGCGGGAAGATGTTGAGTTGTCCCTGCGGCGTTCCGTCAGGAACTCCAAGGAACGTACTGCCAGGGCTGAAGCCGTCCTCGACCGCTTCGGGCTCCTCCGCGTGGCCGACCAGAGCATCTATGAACTCTCCGGCGGAGAACGCCAACTGCTCGCACTGGCCGCGGTGCTGGCCGTCAACCCCGGGGTTCTGGTCCTTGATGAACCGTCCACCCTGCTGGATCTGCGCAACCGTGAGCTCTTGCGCCGAACCATTGCGGGGCTGGACCAACAGGTCATCATGTCCACGCATGACCTCGACCTGGTTCTCGACATGGACCGCGTCCTGGTGGTGGAGGACGGTCGCATAGTGTTCGACGGCGGCGCGGCCGAAGCCGTGGCCCATTACCGTGCGCTGTGCGAAGGTACAGCAGTCGAAATGCCCGTGGAAGGATTACCGAGGTGAGGGGCCACGGCCACCTGCTCGCACAGCACGTCCCTGGCAGTTCCCTGATACACCGCACTCCCCTGTGGCTGAAATTCCTTGTGGTGGCGGCCTGCGGAACGGCGTCGTTCCTGATCGTCGACTGGGCAGTATCCCTGGCCGTCTTCATCGTCATGTGCGGGCTTTTCCTGCTCAGCGGTGCCGGGATCAAACGACTCCTGGGATCCCTCTGGATGGTCACGCCCATCCTTCTGGCCATCGGTCTTTTCCAGTGGTGGCAGTTGGGCGGACCAACAGCGGCGCGCATCGTGCTGAATGTACTGGTATGCGTCGTGGCCGCTTCAGTGCTGACCGCCACCACCCCCGTGCAGGATTTGCTGGATGGCGTGGTGTCCATCTCCAAACCATTCCGCCGGTTCGGCGCCGATCCCGAACGTTTCGCACTGACCATTGCCGTGATGCTCCGCAGCATCCCGTTTATCGCCGGCGCCTTCGCCGATGTCCGCGATTCCGCGCGCGCCCGGGGCCTTGAACGGAACCCCAGGGCCTTGGTCCTGCCCGTGTTCATCTCGACCGTGGCCTATGCACGACAGACCGGCGACGCCCTCGCTGCCAGGGGGCTGGGCGAAGCCGACGAAGCACCCTTGAGTCAGAGCCGCGAGTAACGCAAAAGGCTGGCGGTGCCCATGCCGCCGGCGATGCTGATCATCGCCAGCCCGAGGGCCCCGGACCCTGTCTCGCGGTACCGTCTCCTGGCCTGCGCCAAGAGCCGCGTCACCAGAACCGCCCCCGATGCACCGTACCCATGACCCAACGCCAGGGCACCGCCTTCACGGTTCGCCCGGGCAGGATCCAGGCCCAAGTGTTCCAGGCATGCGATCGTTTGCGATGCGAACGCCTCGTTGAACTCGATGAGGTCCAGCGTGTTTGCTGCCACACCACGACTGGCGAGCAATCGTTCGGCAGCATGGGCGGCACCAATACCCAGCAGATCCGGATCAACGCCTGCCGTGTCGTTGCCAAGCACCTCGAGTCCGTCCACCGCACCCATCGCGACTGCCCGCGCCATGGAGGTCACCACGACGGCGGACGCGGCGTCCGCGTCGAAGCACGAGTTCGCTGCCGTGACTGTTCCACCGGTCACGAAGGCGGCCGGGAAACGGGCCATCAAAGCGGGTCGCAGCGAAGGCCTGGGACCGTCATCGGACATCACGGGCCCTTCAGTGCCGCTCAGCGGGACGATTTCGTCGAAATATCGGCCCGCAGCGGCAGCCTCCACTGCGCGGCGGTGGCTGCGGAGGGCATACTCGTCCTGCCTCTCCCTGGTCACGCCGAAAGTCCTGGCAACATTTTCCGCAGCGACTCCCATGTCCGGGTCTCCGAACTGTGGCGGCACGAAGGTGGCCCGGGAGTAGAACTCCAGTCCGCCGTCGTGATCCTTGTTGGCCCTGGCCGGGGCCGTACTGATGCTTTCGACGCCGCCGGCCAGGAACAGCGGATCACCACCGGCGGCAACCAGCCGGGATGCCAGCGCTATGGCGTCCAGTCCAGAGCCGCACTGACGGTCAACCGTTAGCCCCGGGACGGTGACAGGCAAGCCGGCCTGGAGCGCGGCGTACCGGGCGAGGTTTCCACCCCCGCCCACTGCGTTGCCGATGATGACGTCGTCCACGTCCGAGGGTTCCACCGCCGTGGACTCCAGCAGCGAAGCCAGGACCGGTGCCAGGAGATCCGGCGCGCGGAGATGCTTGAGCTGCCCGTTGGCGCGGCAAACCGGCGATCGAAGGGCCGCAATGATGACAGGTTGCCGGGCGGGATCCGTTTGCGTCGCCGTGCTAACCAAGGGGCTGTGCCCTGGAATCATGGTTCTTGATCCAATCCAGCAGCACCTTACGGCTGACTTTGCCACGATCCGTCATTGGCAGTTCGGAGAGCAGGTAGAACTGCAGCGGCCACTTATCCCGCGCCAGCAGGCCGTCGAGCCCGGTGCGGAGCTGCGTCGCCGTGACGGCGCCATAGGCAGGAACGACGCCGGCAATCACCTTTTGACCGCGGATGTCGTCAGGTGCGCCGGCGGCGACCGCCACCTCGATGCCCGGCACACAGGCCATGGCCAGTTCCACCTCGTGCGGGTACACGTTCTTCCCTGAAGTGACGATCATGTCCGAACGCCGGCCGAGAATGTGGAGGACTCCCCCTCGGAGGTAGCCCTGGTCCCCTACCGTGTACCAGCCGTTGAGGCAGCGCAGGGCGTGCCCGTCGTCGCCCCACAAGTAGCCATTGCTGACCATTCCGCTGCGCACGCTGATGTTGCCGTGGGTGCCTTCGGGCAAAACGTTGCCGGCGTCGTCGAGAATGCTGAGCTCCACGCCCGGGAAAGGGGTTCCGATGCCCGTGCCCCCCACATCCAGCGGTTCACCGGCGGCCAGCCGGGTACCCGAGACGAAACTCAACTCCGAAGCGCCGTAGTACTCATAAATGGCAGCATGCGGTGCCCAGCGCCTGGCAGCTTCCAGGGTCCGTGCGTCCAGCTTCGAACCGGCGCAGATGATAGTGCGGATACCGGAGGCGTCCACGTCGCCCGCCAAGCCCCGTTCGCTCAGCAACCGCAGCATGGTGGGGGCAAGGACCAAGCGGGTGATGCCGTCATGGCTGATGGACGCGTGGGCGTCTCCGACATCGAATGATTCGAGGGTGTGGAACGCGGCCCCCGCGTAAAGGCACTCGGAGAGGGCATAAAGGTTCAGGCTCGCGGAAAGCGGGCCCGGCGCCAGCGTGTGGTCATCCTGCGAGAGTCCGAAGAATTCGATGGAAGCCTCGAACGAGACCTGCCACGAGCGGCGGGAACGGGTGAAGGCTTTGGGAACAGAGGTAGTACCCGAGGTCAGGCCAACCAGGAACGTGCTTGAAGGATCTCCGTCATGCAGACCGCTCCCCATTGCGGTTCCGGCTGTTCCGGCAGTTTTGGCTGCGCCGCAGTTGCGGGATTCAACAAGGCGCGAGGCTACGTCTTCAATCATTGGAGCAGGCCAGAGGGGGTCAAGGATTGCGCAGCGTCGCTCCCCCGCGACGGCGGCAGCGTACCGCTCAACGAAGTCAACGGAGTTTGGTTCGGCCAGCACCGTTGTGGAGCCGGAGGCGGCCAGCAGTCCTGCTGCGTCGTCGCGAAGTCCGGCCCACGTGATCCGGCTGCTGCCCACGACGACGGCGGTGTCGTGCGGGCGCTCATCAGCCCAGATGTGAAGTTTGTCCAGGAAAGGCATCCAGCCAATTTTACGGCAGTGTCCACACTCTGGCATCAAAAGTGACGTCTATTCTGACTGTATGAGTTTCAACGATGGCGCGCAGCTTGACCCGTCCCAAGTCGAGGACCGACGTGGCGGTGGTATGGGCAGAGGGACCAAAATCGGTGGTGGCATCGGTGGTGGCATCGTGGTGCTGCTGCTCGCCCTCTTCGGTATCAACCCCAACATCCTCGGAGACCTGAGCGGTGGAGGGAGTCCGCCTCCCGCCGTCGAAAGCGGAACCGGAGCAGGGGGCGTGCAGGAGTGCCAGACCGGGGCTGACGCGGACAAGCGCCTCGACTGCCGCATCACCGGCACCGTGAACAGCCTGAATGCCTTCTGGCCCGACTACCTGGCCCAATACAATGTGAAATACTCGCGGCCAGGAACGGTCATCTTTGACCAGGCCACCAACACCGGATGCGGTCCGGCCACCACGGCTGTTGGACCGTTCTACTGCCCCGCCGACGTGAAGGCCTATTTCGACCCCGGGTTCTTCGATGAACTGGTGACACGGTTTGGCTCTTCGGGCGGCCCGCTCGCCCAGGAATATGTGGTGGCCCATGAATTCGGTCACCATGTCCAGAACATCCTGGGCAACCTCGACCGGGCACAGCAGGATCCGCAAGGACCCCAGTCGGGAGGCGTTCGGGTGGAACTGCAGGCCGATTGCTATGCAGGGCTGTGGGTTCGCCACGCCACCACGCAGACTGATGCCAGCGGCAAGCCCTTCCTTGATCCCCTCACCGAGCAGGACCTGCAGGACGCGCTGTCGGCTGCTTCCGCCGTCGGAGATGACCGGATCCAGGAGGCCGCCACTGGACGGGTCTCTCCCGAATCGTGGACGCACGGATCCAGCCAACAACGGCAGAAGTGGTTCTATCAGGGCTACAGCACAGGTGACATCAACAAGTGCGACACCTTCGGAGTGGCAACCCCATAGCTTTCACACTTAAAGAGCAGAAGGGTTCCGGGCATATAGCCCGGAACCCTTCTTTATGCCCGCATTAGCGGGCGGAAATCCCGGATCAGATGTTGAAGCCGAGGGCCCGCATCTGGTCCTTGCCGTCGTCGGTGATCCGCTCCGGACCCCATGGCGGCATCCAGACCCAGTTCAGGCGCCAATCGTCAACAACTCCGTCGAGGGACTTGCCTACCTGTTCTTCAAGCACATCCGTCAGCGGGCAGGCCGCCGTGGTCAGTGTCATGTCGATCAGGAGGGCGCCGTCCTCGTCGGAGTACTTCAGGCCATAGAGGAGGCCAAGGTCCACCACGTTGACTCCGAGTTCGGGGTCAATGACGTCCTTGAGCGCTTCCTCGACATCCTCGAGGCTGGTGCGCGCCGCGTTGATTTCGGTCATGGAACGATCCTAACTAGGCCTGCACAGCAGGAGCAACGGCAACGCCGGCGCCTGGCGCGTAGCGGTCGTAGCCCTCTTCTTCAAGGCGGTCGGCAAGCTCGGGGCCACCTTCCTCAACAACCTTGCCATCCACGAACACGTGGACGAATTCCGGCTTGATGTAGCGCAGGATGCGGGTGTAGTGGGTGATGAGCAGGGTGCCCATGTTACCGGCGTCGTGCGCACGGTTCACACCTTCGGAGACAACCTTCAAAGCATCGACGTCGAGGCCGGAGTCGGTCTCGTCCAGGATGGCGAACTTCGGCTTGAAGAGTTCCAGCTGCAGGATCTCCACGCGCTTCTTCTCACCACCGGAGAAGCCTTCGTTGACGTTGCGCTGGGCGAAGTCGGCGTCGATGCGCAGCTGCTGCATGGCAGCCTTGACGTCCTTGGTCCAGGTACGAAGTGCCGGTGCTTCGCCGTCGATCGCGGTCTTGGCGGTGCGCAGGAAGTTGGTCATGGTCACACCGGGGACCTCCACCGGGTACTGCATGGCCAGGAAGAGGCCGGCGCGGGCGCGCTCGTCAACGCTCATGTCCAGCACGTTCTCGCCGTCCAGCGTGATGGTGCCGCTGGTGACCGTGTAGCGCGGGTGGCCGGCGATCGTGGAGGCGAGGGTGGACTTTCCCGAGCCGTTGGGGCCCATGATGGCGTGGGTTTCGCCGGTCCTGATGGTCAGGCTGACGCCCTTCAGGATCTCCTTGGTGCCCTGCTCCGTCTCAATGCTGACGTGCAGGTCGTTGATCTCAAGAGTAGACATGCTCTTCTTTCTTTTCGTTCGTAAGTCTGGCGGTACTGGGCGCTCAGTAGTTCTCTACCGAAGCGCCGTTCACAACGTTGGTCACGTCCACGTAAACGTCATCGCCGTCGAGGGTGACGGCGAACACGGGCACGGGATCGTAGGCGGGCAGCTGGAGGGGTTGTCCGCTGCGGAGATCGAACTGGGAACCGTGTCCCCAGCATTCGATTGCGCAACCTTCAACTTCGCCTTCGGACAACGAGATATCCGCATGCGAGCAGGTATCGCCAATGGCGTGGATTTCGCCCATGGAATCCCTGACGATCGCTACGGGATAGTCGTCAATGAGAACCCGCAGGGCCTGCTTGACCTGGATGTCATTGGCGTTGCATACCAGTTCGCCCTTGGTTTGTTCACTCATGCTTGTCCGGACTGCCTGTCTTTGTTGGGTTCGTCGTTAGTTCTCGGTCGCCGCGAGCTCGCGCTCAACAGCGTCCGTCAGGCGATCTTCGATGGCCGGTACGTTGATCTTCTGGATGATCTCGTTGAGGAAGCCGCGGACTACGAGCCTGCGGGCAACTTCTTCCGGAATACCGCGGGCCATGAGGTAGAAGAGGTGCTCGTCGTCGAAACGTCCGGTAGCGCTGGCGTGGCCTGCACCGGCAATGAGACCCGTCTCGATCTCCAGGTTCGGCACGGAGTCGGCGCGGCAGCCATCGGTCAGAACCAGGTTCTGGTTCTTCTCGTAGCTGTCGGTTCCTTCGGCATTCTTTTGGATCAGGACATCGCCCACCCATACGGTGTGTGCACCCTTGCCTTGCAAAGCACCCTTGTACAGCACGTTGGACACGCAGTTCGCCTGACCGTGGTCAACGAACGTGCGGTGCTCAAGGTGCTGGCCGGCGTCTGCGAAGTACAGGCCGAAGAGTTCAACCTCGCCACCCGGAGCAGCAAAGCGTGCAGTCGGGGTGACACGGACGAGGTCTCCACCGAGGCTGACCACGATGTGCTTGAACTTGGCATCGCGGCCGATCTTCGCCTGCTGGGACGAAGCATGAACGGAGTCATCGTTCCATTCCTGCAGGGACACTACGGTCAGCTCTGCGCCATCCTCAAGAACGATTTCCACGTTCTCCGACACAACGGCAGAACCTTCGTGGCCGAGGACCAGGACACCCTTGGAGAACTTCTCCGCCACCACAACGATGTGCTGGGCAGCGGCATCGGTACCGGCGCCGGTCAAGGTAACCGTGATTTCCGACTCGAGCGTGGTCTCCGAGGGAACCGTGATCACAGTGGCTTCCTTGAAGCCGGACCAGGCGTTGGCAGAAACACGGTCTTCCGGAATGCCGGCCAGACCGATGCGGCGGTCATCACGGCCGACAGTTTCGACAGTGACGCCGGCGGGTGCGGAAACCGTGACAGCCGGCGCCGCGCCGATAAGGGCTTCGGAGTGCAGCCCACGGAGACGACGAAGCGGAGTAAACCGCCAGTCCTCTTCGAGTCCGGTCAGTGCCTTGAAATCGTCAAGGTTGTACGAGGTGAGACGGCCGGCGCGGGAGCTGTCCGGGACGCCTACCCCGCCACCGTGGGAGTGGCTCTTGGACGAAGCGCCCGCGAGCGGACCCGCCGACGGCTTTGCCGCCGTCGAACCGTCAGCGTTGATGGGCGAGAGGTTCTCGCCTTCCTCCGTGAAGCCGTCGATAAAGGGCTGTGCTGAAGGCGCGCCGATGCGGGCCTTTTCAGTAGTGATATCAGTCATTATTAACCGACGGATCCTTCCATCTGAAGTTCAATCAAGCGGTTCAGCTCAAGGGCATATTCCATGGGCAACTCGCGGGCGATCGGCTCGATAAAGCCGCGCACGATCATGGCCATGGCCTCGTCCTCCGGCATTCCGCGGGACATCAGGTAGAAGAGCTGTTCTTCGCTGACACGGGAAACGGTGGCCTCGTGGCCGAGTACGACGTCATCCTCACGGATGTCGATGTACGGGTACGTGTCCGACCGCGAAATGGTGTCCACCAGCAGCGCGTCACAACGAACCGTGTTGGCAGAGTGCTTGGCACCCTCGCGGACCTGGACCAAGCCGCGGTAGGCAGCGCGGCCACCACCACGGGCGACTGATTTGGAAATGATGGAACTCTTGGTGTTCGGCGCGATGTGGACCATCTTTGAGCCGGTGTCCTGGTGCTGGCCCTCGCCTGCGAAAGCGATGGACAGCGTCTCACCCTTGGCATGCTCGCCAACGAGGTAGACGGCCGGGTACTTCATGGTCACCTTGGAGCCGATGTTGCCATCGACCCACTCCATGGTGGCGCCCTCTTCGCAGATGGCACGCTTGGTGACCAGGTTGTACACGTTGTTGGACCAGTTCTGGATGGTCGTGTAGCGGACGCGTGCGCCCTTCTTCACGATGATCTCCACGACCGCGGAGTGCAGCGAGTCCGAGGTGTAGATCGGAGCCGTGCAACCTTCGATGTAGTGAACGTAGGAGTCCTCATCGGCGATGATCAAGGTGCGCTCGAACTGGCCCATGTTCTCCGTGTTGATACGGAAGTAGGCCTGGAGCGGGATGTCGACGTGCACACCCTTGGGCACATACACGAATGATCCGCCGGACCAAACAGCCGTGTTCAGCGATGCGAACTTGTTGTCGCCCACGGGGATGATGGTGCCGAAGTACTCCTGGAAGATCTCAGGGTGCTCACGCAGCGCGGTGTCGGTGTCCAGGAAGATGACGCCCTGGGCTTCCAGGTCCTCACGGATCTGGTGGTAGACAACCTCGGACTCGTACTGGGCGGCCACGCCCGAGACGAGGCGGCTGCGCTCAGCTTCCGGAATACCCAGTTTCTCGTAGGTGTTCCGGATGTCCTCGGGAAGGTCTTCCCAGGTTGCCGCCTGCTTTTCGGTGGAGCGCACGAAGTACTTGATGTTATCGAAATCGATGCCCGAGAGGTCCGCACCCCAGGTAGGCATGGGTTTGCGGTCGAAGTACTTCAGGCCTTTGAGGCGCAGATCGAGCATCCATTCGGGCTCGTTCTTCTTCGAGGAGATGTCGCGGACGACCTCCTCGTTGAGGCCACGACGGGCATTGGCGCCTACGTCGTTCTTGTCGGCCCAGCCGTACTCGTAGTTTCCGATACCGTGCAGTTCGGGATTCTTCTCCAGAATCTCCGAGATCACAGTGCCGTCGGCTACCGCTTTCTCTGCTATTTGGTCCGTCATCACGGCCTTTCTTGCTGGTTGTTAGATTCCTGATACGGGCTCTTGGGTTGCACTTCGGCGCCTGGGGGCACCGTGGCAGCCAATCGCCCGGTAGGTATGTGGGTGGTGCAAACATGTCCGCCCTGCGCGAGCGTCGAGAGGCGCCGGACGTCGACTCCCACCAAACGGGAGAAGACCTTGGTCTCGGCATCGCAGAACACCGGGAACTCCGCGGCGAGACGTTGAATGGGGCAATGCCCTTGGCACAGCTGAACGCTGGACAACGCTGCGGGCAACGGGGCCTTGGCTTCGATGGAATGGGCGGAGGCAACAAAGCCGTCGCGGCTCAATGCCTTGGATAGTGCCATGGCCCTGGCGGTGATGTCGTCCCCTGCGGCCTGGACTTCCGGTGCATAGCGCCTTTCCATGTCCGCGAAACGCTCTTCCGCATACTCCCGGACAGCGTCCTCGCCCGCAAGTTCCTGGAGGCGACGCAGGGCCGAGCTTGCGATGTTCAGGTAGTCATCGCCCAGCTTGGACTGCCCCTGTGAACTCAGGACATAGCGACGCGCGGGCCGACCGGCACCTGAACCGGCCTTGGCAACACGCTTGACCTCAATGACGCCACTGCGTTCAAGATGGTCAAGGTGCCTGCGAACGGCGGCGGGAGTAAATCCGAGGAGATCTCCCAGCTCGGCTGCGCTGACAGGACCATTCTCGAGCACGGCGCTGAGGACGCGGTCACGGGTGCGGTCATCCGCGTCCGGCAGCGAGGGTGAGGCAACAAGGGCCTCTCCCGCTGCAGCATGCCGCTTTTGGGGCATGGATACTGGACTGCTCATGGAATACACAACACAATCATGTCGTAATTTGTTTCACGCATCCAGTAAGGCAAGACTGACCTTGGCTCCGCGCCAAGTGTGACCGGACTACTTCACGTAGAATACTTTGGTGCGCTCACCCGAATCTCCTGTCCTCACCATAGACGGACTCATCAAGGATGTAGGCCCTTTGGCCTCCCTCGACGGCAAAATGTTACGGGTGGTCAGTGGACTGTCCCTGGTGGCAGAGCGTGGCCAGGTAACCGCACTTCTTGGTGCGAACGGGGCCGGCAAGACCACCACGCTGGAGTGTGCCCAGGGCCTGCAGAAGCGAACCGGTGGCTCCATCACCCTTCTGGGGGCGGATCCGGATACTGCAGGTGCTGAACTGCGCGCCCGGGTAGGCGTGATGCTCCAGGACGGTGGCCTGCCGCCGTCGGCCCGTCCGATCCCGCTGTTGCGCCACGTGGCCGGCATGTACAAGAACCCCATGAACGTCGATGCCCTGGTGGAGCGGCTGGGCATCAACCAGTTCAGCAGGACCGGGGTGCGGCGTCTTTCCGGGGGTCAAAAGCAACGGCTGGCTTTGGCGGCGGCCCTCGTTGGAAACCCGGAGATCCTGTTCCTTGATGAGCCCAGTGCCGGGCTCGATCCGCAGTCGCGGCAAATGGTGTTCGAACTTATTGCCGAACTGCGGGACGCGGGCATGGGAATCGTTCTCACCACGCATCTGATGGACGACGCCGAGCGGCTTGCGGACTACGTCTACATCATCGACGGCGGACACAACGTGGCGGAAGGGACAGTGGCTGAACTCCTCAGGCATGACCACTCCGCCGAATCCGGAGCGTCAGACCGGACTCTGTACTTCGATGCTCCTGCAGGTCTCGACTTCGCAAGCGTCGTGGGAGCCGGGCTCCGCATCACCGAGTCCCGCTCCGGAAGTTACGCCATTGCCGGCGCCATAACTCCCGCTGACCTCGCCGGGCTGACTGCCTGGTGGGCGGAACGGAACATCATGCCTGCATCGCTGCGCCTGGAATCACGAAGCCTCGAGGACGTCTTCCTCGACATCTCCGGAAGGGACCTCCGATGACCGGCCTCCTCGCTCCCAACGCAGGTCCGGCGTCCCTGCCCCGCCGCATCATGCAGCAAGGACGGTACGAAACCATCACCATGCTGCGCAACGGTGAACAGCTCATCCTCGCCATCGTCCTGCCGCTGATGGCCTTGGTGGGCCTGGTGGTGACCCCGCTGCTGGACGGTCTCGGTCCCTCGCGGGTAGATACCGCTACGCCGGGCATCCTGGCTCTTTGCGCCATGTCCACCGCGTTTACCGGACAAGGCATTGCCACAGGATTTGATCGCCGCTACGGGGTGCTCCGCTTCCTCTCCACCACCCCGCTTGGCAGGGGCGGCCTCATTGCAGGGAAGATCCTTGCCGTGCTGGTGGTCCTTGCCCTCCAGGTCCTGGTGGTTGGCGCCGTGGCAGGTTTCCTTGGATGGCAGCCACGCCCGGAAGCCTGGCTTCCCGGGCTGGGCCTGCTCGTCCTTGGCGCAGCAGCTTTCACGGCTCTCGGTTTGCTGGTGGCCGGCACTGTGCGGCCCGAGGCTACGCTCGCCATTACCAATTTGCTCTGGATCCTGCTGGGTGCGCTGGGCGGAATCGTCGTACCGGCCGATCGCCTGCCGGCGGTTCTGCAGGGCATTGTGCATTTCCTGCCTTCCGGGGCACTTGGGCAAGGACTGAGGGATGCCTTCCTTCAGGGCACCATTCCCTTGTCTGCCGTTGTGATCCTGCTGCTGTGGACCGTGCTGGCAGGCGGCGCGGCCATCCGCTGGTTCAAATGGAACTAAGCAAATCCGAGCAAAACTGATCCGAGCAGAACTAAGAAGTGAGAAAACTGTGAGCACGGCATCCCGCCTCCCGAAAACCGTCCAGCAATGGACATCCAAACTGCCCACCGAGGTCAACTCGGCCGTACGTCGCTTGGCGTTGCTGTCGCTCATCGGGCAGACCATCCTGGTGGTGACAGGGGGCGCCGTACGGCTTACGGCATCCGGTTTGGGCTGCCCTACATGGCCCCGCTGCACCAACGACTCCTTGGTCAATACCCCCGAAATGGGCATCCACGGTTTCATTGAGTTCGGCAACCGCCTGCTCACCTTCGCCCTGGCCGCCGTCGCCGCGCTCATGCTGGTGTACCTGTGGAACCTCCGCAAGCAGCGCCGGGACCTCTTCCTCCTGGCACTTGGCCTTCTTGCCAGCATCCCGGCGCAGGCCATTATTGGCGGGATCACCGTGCTCTCCAACCTCAACCCCTGGGTTGTGGGCCTGCATTTCCTGGTATCCATGGCACTGGTTGTCTTCGCAACTTTGCTGGTCAACAGGGCCTACGGGCGAACGGGCCGATTCATGAACAGGACCCTGCCGGCACTACCTTCAGTAACTCGTCCCCTGATGATGGCGGTTGCCGTGTTCTCCGCTATCGCTGTCATGCTCGGCGTCGTAGTTACAGGAGCCGGCCCGCACGCCGGCGATGCGGACGCGCCCAGGAATGACCTCGACTGGGATCTCTTCTCACACATCCACGCCATTCCCGCCTACCTCATCACGGCCGGCACCCTCCTCGCCGTGTTCCTGGTGGTCCGGCGCAGGATCAGTGGTCCGTTCCGCACTGCTGCCTTCCTCTTGCTGGGCGTGACGTTGCTGCAGGCAGTCATTGGCTTCACCCAGTACTACAACGGCATTCCGGCGCTTCTGGTGGGCGCGCACATGCTGGGCGCTGCGCTGCTGATGAGCGCTGCCACGAATGCAGCGGACGTCGCCAAACACAGTCCGGTCGGCTAGGCGTACTTGTCGGGTTGGGAACATGCCCTCGGGTAACGCGCTTCTGGTAGCTGGTTACCTGCCAGTGGCTAGAGGCGAATCAACTGGGCTGGGTCGGCCCTGGATGCAACGAGGGCAGGGTACGCGGCAGCGATGGTGCCGCTCAGGGTGCCTGCGCCGATTCCCCAGAGTGCGGCAAACCCTGGAATGGCCGGCACCCAGCCCTCACTCGCCGCATAGCTAAGGACAGCGGCCATTCCAATGGCGGCCCCTGCTGCGCCGCCGATCGCCCCGACGATGGCCCCTTCCAGGAGAAACATGCAGCCCAGCGGCCAGCGCCGCATACCGAGGGCCCGCCTCAAGGCGATCTCATTGAACCTCGCTGTCACTCCGAGATACATCGTCGTGCCTGCGCTGAGGCACGCGATGGCCAACAGGACGACAGAGACTATCGCTACCAGTCGGCCGAGATCCGAATTGATTCCTTGCTTGAGTTCGCGTAGGTCAGCTACCGTCTCAATCTTGACGGCGCCCGTTTCGGTGGGATTTAGCGCCTTGGGAATTGCCTCCGCAATTGCGGCAGGCATTCCGGGGTCCGTGCGCAAAACCAGGCTGGCCGCCATTCTGTCTGTGACGGAATAGGATCCGAGTCCCACCACCACAGCTTCGGTCAGAATGGGGTCCCGTCCCGGGTCCGTAATGAGGCCGACCACCGGAACAGGTTGCCCAAAGAGCCAGACGACGGCGCCGGGCCCCGGGGTGCCGATGCCCAGATCCTGCGCTGCTCCTCGACCGATAAATGCCACTGGACCACCAAATGATTGATCGAGCAGGGCCGGGTCACCGAACGAAACCGTTGCGCCTTGTATCGCCAGATAGCCGGAGTCCGCCACTCTGACTGCCCCACCAAATACGGGTTGATCAGGAAAAGTGCCTGGGCGGAAGGTTGACGGGAGGACAACCGAAGCCGATAGCTCGGCGACAATTCCGCCTCCCCGGACTCCCTTAAGCTGCTTTGCTCGTCCGAGGTCGGATCGGACCGCATCCCAGGATGGGTATCCGCCGTCGCGGTTTACTCGGACTTCATCGCTGGCGGCGTCGTCAATGCGGTCCGCGACCTTAACGGCGGCGCTTTCGCTAAGACCGATGGCTGCGACCAAGCCACCGCTGCCGATGAGAAAAGCCAGAATCAAGAGCAGTGCCTTCCCGGGTCGTCCGGTAAGGGCGGAGAGTGCCTCGGCAACGAGGTCGGTGAACTCACTTATGCGCTGACGCTTGAGGGCGGACGCGGATGGGGAAACCTGTGCGTCCGTCGCCGTCGCTTGACGGATCGCCGCTCCTGTATCACTGATCACCTGGCCGTCCCGCATCGTGATGACTCTGTCTGCGGAGGCGGCAATGCCCGGATCATGAGTGACCATGATGACGGTGGTCCCGCCCTCGTGAAGCTCGCGTAAGTGCTGCAGCACAATCGCGCCGTTGGCTGTGTCGAGGCTTCCAGTGGGCTCGTCAGCGAGGATAACGTCTGGATCACCGACGACAGCGCGGGCGATTGCGAGCCGTTGCCGTTCACCGCCAGAGAGCATCGCCGCCGGTGTTCCCACGCGATGGTCGAGGCCAAAACGATGTAATTGCGGCCAGACCAGCGATTTCTGAAGCGCCGCCTTTATCCCCCGGGCGCGAAGACCCAGCGTGGCGTTGCGTGCTGTTGAGTCGCGTCCCACCACATGGGAGTCCTGAAAGACAAATCCAAATGTACGGGCCCTGCTTTCAGCGCGTTGGCCCTCGTTGAATCCTGCCGTGTTCGCGCAGCTAAGGAGGTAGGTGCCGCTGGTCGCCGTATCCAAAAGGCCCAGGATGTTGAGGAGCGTCGACTTGCCGGAACCTGAAAGTCCCACGATCGCTACAAATTCCCCCGCATGGATATCCAGGTCGATGCTTCTGAGCGCTTCCGTTCCCGAAAAGGAGCGGGTGACCCCACGCAGGCTTAGGAGCGCCGGCCGACCGTTCGGGTCGCACTTTGCTGGTTCAGGCACAGTTGTTCGATCATGGGAGTCGGACATGATCCCCTTCCGCAATGGACGGGACATCTGCCAGGGCAGCCCACCCGTCGGCTTGGCCCGTCACAGAGACATCCACGCGTCGGACATCTGGGCCGGCCTCAACCTCAACGAAGGCACTGCCTCGCTCCTGACGGATTGCGATCAGAGGGACCGCCAAGGTTTCAGGGGCCGCGGTGATGGCAGTGACCGTTAGTGTCTGCCCGGACGAAAACCCTGCACTGCCGGCCGTCAGCGGCAGCGTTATGTCCTTTCCCGGAATGTCGCTGCTGTCTTTTCCTCCTGCGATGAAAGCACTTACTCCGGCAACCTTTGTGTCAAGGGTTGCCGATCCGGCACGGACTGTCACAGCTGCACCCACGGGGAATGACTCCGCCTGCAGCACGTCGGCACGCGCGACGATGGTGTCAGGGGCGATGGTTACGTTGGCGACGATGCCGTCCTCTCCGAGGACAGTTCCCGGTTGTGCAATAGTTGCGATCTTTCCAACATCGCCAGGGATCTGGACGAATTCCTGCCAGCGGAAGATGACGGCCGAGGTGTTGGTATCGTCGCCATGATTATCGGCCGACACCTCCGTGGGCGCCTTTGAGCCAGCAGCCAGGTACCAATTGGAGAGTGCCAGCTGGGTTCCGTGGTCGAATACACCGCTGGCGGGCACAGGAAATCCAAAATTGGTGAGCGCCTCCTGGAGACCTTTGACGTCAGGCCCGGACTGACCCGGTGAAATGTCCCGGTAGAGCGGGACGGCGGACGGCATGACAAGGAGTGGGCGGCCGGAGACGACGGCCACAAGTTGCCCAGGCAGGAGCTCGTCGCCAGGTGACTTGGCAGCAGACGTCACCACCAGGCGGGCAATTCCGCTGGAGGCGGCAGCCTTGATGGCTGACTGTGTCCCAGGGACGACCTTGCCGGACAAGACGACCTGCTTTATGACGGCGCGCCTCTCCACAGTGGCGGATACAGGAACCGTTTGCTGGGAGGCCTGAGGTGACTCGGCACTCTCCGCCGCGCTGATACCTGCCCAGTAGGCGGCCCCCAGCCCGCCCACTACCAGCACCAAGACGCACGGGAGGAGCCACCATCGCGGAATGCGCCGCATTGCAGAGTTGAGCTGGGTTTCAGGGTTCTGCATGGTTTCAGAGCTTGGCATCGGCCACGCCGTGGTCCCTCAGCACCTGCTTGGCCCGTTCGACGGATGCAGCTTTCTGGCTAGCGACTTCATTGAGCTCGGCCTGATGGTCCTTCATTTGCGCGGCCTCGTACTGCGCGAGGATGTCATACGGAAGCTGTGCCCCGCCGCTGGAGTCCTTGCATTCGACATCAAGCAATGCCATCCGAACTTCCTCTTCTTTGGACGCTGCGCCTTGGAAAGACCACGAATCCGAGCCGGCGAGCTTCAAACCCTTGGCCGCCACGCAGTCCTCCCATGCCCGCCGATATGACAGGTAATCCGGGTCTCGATCAGTTAAGGCCAAGGAAGTCTGAACTATCCTGTTCTGAACCGACTGATCGACGGCCAATCCTTCGAGGAGCTCCGGAAACCCCGCCCGTCCAACAGAGTTGTAGCATTTGGTTTCGGCTTCCTGTTGTCGTGCAGTGACGGGAGATCGCTCGGGCTGCGCGTCCAGCACGCCCGGGATTTTGCGGATTTCCGGGCTGAACCCGTTCCTCGCGGCAAGGGCCCGGGACCACTGACCGTAACTGCGGTCCTGCAGTGCCTTACCGGCTCCACCCCGCGGAGCCCCGCCGAAGCCCGCATCTTCGACGCAATCGTAGATAAGGAATGCGACCGCGGTGTTAACGATGAGGTTCTCTCGATCCGAGTACCAATAGCTGCTCATGGGGAGGAGGACTTCGCCGGTGATCTCGTTGAGAGAAGCCCTTGCCCCCGCTCCGTCAGAACGGTCGACGATCGGAAGGCTGCCATCGGAACCGCGGTCTGGCGGTGAAGCTGGAGGTGCTGAACAAGCTGCTCCCAACAGAGCCACTATCGTGACGATGACAGCAAAAACCGCGGCGAGACCAACGTCCCGGGTCCTCAAGAACTCAGCCCCAAACACTTGAGATTTCGTCATCCCAATTCACGCCGGGAATCATGGCACTGCCACGCAGATCATTCATTGCGTTGCCGCCCCGGAAAATTATGGCGTGGCCGTCATAGTTGGCATCCCGATAGAAGTACACGTAGGGCGAGGCCCAGTCTGACGGCGGCCCAACTACCAAGGAACTGGCTTGGTCATTTGCGGCGTTGCCGACGTAGGAAGTTACCCAGCCGAAGGTGCGTTGGGTTCCTGTGAACCAATAGTTGTCATAGAGGCACACCCTGGCCGTTGAGCAAGCTGGGGCGGCTTGGGCTGCGCTTACTCCTGTCAGGACCGAGGCTGACGCTACTGCCAAAACACCCATCGTGCGAAGTACGGCTTTCATGGTTTCCCCAATGCTCGATTTGAATCGGAACAACTTTGTTCCTCCACGAACGGTAGGTCTCCAAAGGCACCACCTAGACGCAAAAGAGGCTTATCTAGGTGGTGATTTCATCAACTTTGAGTGGTCAGATCGCCAAAATAGGTGGTGTGAGCACTCCATCTAGGTGCTCAGCGATGGGTCCAAGCGGTCGGGATGTGAGCGAGCGATGAGCTCAAGCGGTAGGGATGTGAGCGAGCGATGGGGGAAACGGAACGACGTCGGCACTCAGGTGAGTGCCGACGTCGTCGGATATTGCTGCCGGACGGAGCGGTGGACTTAGCCGCCGATGATCGGGGAACCGATGAACGGATCCACAGCCAAGGCGATGAAGAGGAGTGTCAGGTAGCTGATGGAGCCGTGGAAGACCTTCATGGCGCCCTTGTTGGAGACATCGCCGCCCTGCGCACGCTTGTAGAGGGCGTGACTTTCGTAGAGGAACCATGCACCGGCGGCCACAGCAACGATCGTGTAGACCCAGCCCGCGCCTCCGACCGGAATCATCAGCAGCGAACAGGCAACCATGGCCCAGGCGTAGAGGACTACCTGCACCGAAACGACCTTGGCACCGGCGATCGCACCGAGCATGGGTACCTTGGCGTTGCGGTAATCCTCGCCGTAACGCATGGACAGGGGCCAGTAGTGCGGAGGCGTCCACAGGAAGATGACCATGAAGAGGACGATTGCGGGCCATTCGACAGTGTTGGTGACCGCGGCCCAGGCAATGAGGACCGGGAAGCAGCCCGCCGCGCCGCCCCAGACAATGTTCTGGGCTGTGCGGCGCTTGAGGATCATCGTGTAGATGACCACGTAGAACACGATGGCGCCAAGTCCAAGCCAGGCGGAAAGCGGGTTTGCGCCGAACCACAGGATGGCGATGGACGCGGCACCAAGGATCCAAGCGAAAACGAGGGCTTCCCGGGGGGAGACTTCGCCTGTCACCAGCGGGCGCTTTTCGGTGCGGTGCATCAGTTTGTCGATGTCGCGGTCGATGTAGCAGTTGAACACACCGGCGCTGCCGGCTGCGAAGGCGCCGCCGACGAGGGTTGCCAGGATCAGGCCGATGGAGGGGAAGCCGCGCTGCGCAAAGATCATGGTGGGCAGGGTGCTGACCAGGAGCAGCTCGATGACACGGGGTTTGGTCAGAGCCAGATACGCCTTTAATTTACGGGAAGTTCCGATGCTTCCCCGGGCCGGGGAAGCGTTGACGGGCGTATCAGTTGTGCTCACGGCGGCAGTCACTCTGTTCTATGCTCTGGGGTTCTCGCAGCGGATGTCGTCCCGGCTTTCGAAAGCAAACACGGGCGCATGAACCGCTGGTGGCCTCCAAATATCATACCGTGGCCGGAAGAGGCCCGATGTCCGCAAAATACGCCAATGTTTCCGAATCTTCACTGCTCCCGGGGGCAATCGTGATTCATATAAGGGAATTTCTGTCCAGTTAGTGGGATTCCCTGAGTTCCATGACACGTTTGGGGCTAAGCTGTTGAGCAGAACAGCACACGTTGATCATCCGGGAAACCGTATTCTCGGATATCCGTGGGTCTGGATGAGAGATCAACGTTTCAATGGTGAACGGCTGGTAGACACATTGCAGCGGGCGCCATCCTGTGCTTCCTGCGTGCCGTGTCCATACGCCTGCCGTCAGCACAGAGAGGGGCTCGGTTTTCGTGCCACATTTGGAAGAGCAAGAACTGTCATGGACCGATCTGGACAAGAAGGCTGTTGACACCGTTCGCGTGTTGGCTGCTGATGCCGTGGAGAAGGTCGGAAACGGCCACCCCGGCACGGCGATGAGCTTGGCTCCGGCAGCATACCTGCTGTTCCAGAAGCTGATGCGCCACGATCCGAAGAACCCGGACTGGCTGGGCCGCGACCGCTTCGTGCTGTCCCCCGGTCACACGTCGCTGACCCTTTACATCCAGTTGTTCCTTTCCGGCTACGGCCTGGAGCTGAAGGACCTTGAAGCACTGCGTACCTGGGGTTCGCTGACCCCGGGCCACCCGGAGTACAAGCACACCGCCGGCGTGGAAATCACCACCGGCCCGCTGGGCCAGGGCCTGGCTTCGGCCGTCGGCTTCGCCTACTCGCAGCGTCGCCAGCGTGGATTGTTCGACGCCGATGCTCCCGCCGGCGAGTCGCCGTTCGACCACACCATCTGGGTCATCGCTTCCGACGGCGACCTGCAGGAAGGTGTCACTTCCGAGGCATCCTCGCTTGCCGGACACCAGGAACTGGGCAACCTCGTTGTGATCTACGACGAGAACCACATCTCCATCGAAGACGACACCGACATCGCCTTCACCGAAGACGTCCTCAAGCGCTACGAGGCCTACGGCTGGCACACCCAGCGCGTTGACTGGACCAAGACCGGCGAATACGTCGAAGACGTGCAGGAACTGTACTCGGCACTTCTGGCTGCCAAGGCCGAGACGAACAAGCCGTCCATCATCTCGCTGCGCACCATCATTGGCTACCCGGCCCCGAAGAAGCAGAACACGGGCAAGATCCACGGCTCTGCCCTGGGTGCCGAAGAAGTCACTGCATTGAAGAGCGTGCTCGGCTTCGATCCGGCCAAGTCCTTCGACGTTGACGAAGAAGTCCTGGCCCACGCCCGCAAGGTCCTTGACCGCGGTGCCGAGTCCCGGGCCGCATGGCAGGCATCGTTCGAGGCATGGCAGTCTGCCAACCCGGATGCCGCTGCCCTGCTCGAGCGCGTCGAAGCGAAGAAGTTGCCGGCCGAGCTTGACGCTGCGCTTCCTGTCTTCGAAGCCGGCAAGGACGTTTCCACCCGTGCGGCATCGGGCAAGGTCCTCAACGCCATCGGTCCGGTCCTTCCTGAGCTTTGGGGCGGTTCGGCAGACCTCGCCGAGTCGAACAACACCACCATCGAAGGCTCGCCGTCGTTCATCCCGACCTCGCGCTCCACGGATGCCTGGAAGGGCAACCCGTACGGACGTGTCCTGCACTTCGGTATCCGTGAGCACGCTGCCGCCTCGATCGTGAACGGCATTTCCCTGCACGGACGCACCCGCGCGTTCTCCGGCACGTTCCTGATCTTCAGCGACTACCAGCGCCCGGCTATCCGTCTCGGCGCACTGATGGGCGTTCCGTCCCTGTATGTGTGGACGCACGACTCCATCGGTTTGGGCGAAGACGGACCTACCCACCAGCCGGTGGAGCAGCTCGCTTCCTTGCGTGCCATCCCGGGCCTGGACGTTGTCCGCCCGGGCGATGCCAACGAGGTCTCCGCTGCATGGAAGGCCATGCTGGAGAACCACGAAAACCCCGCCGGCATTGTGCTGACCCGCCAGAACATCCCCACCTACGCCCGCGGCGAAGGTGAAGCCGCCGGTGACACCTTCGCTTCCACCGCAGGCGTTGCCAAGGGCGGTTACGTCCTGGCCGAAGCCTCCAAGGACGGCGAGACCGTTGACGCACAGGTCATCCTGATCGGCACCGGCTCGGAAGTCCAGCTCGCAGTCCAGGCCCGCGAAGCCCTCCAAGCAGAAGGCATCGCAGCTCGCGTCGTGTCCATGCCCTGCGTTGAATGGTTCAACAAGCAGGACGAGGCCTACCGCGAATCCGTGCTGCCGGCGGCCGTCAAGGCCCGTGTTTCCGTCGAAGCCGGCCTTGCCCTTGGATGGCGCGAATTCGTCGGCGACGCCGGCCGTTCGATCTCCCTGGAGCACTTCGGCGCCTCGGCTGACTACAAGCGGCTCTTCAACGAATTCGGCATCACCGCCGAAGCCGTCGCCGCTGCAGCCAAGGACTCCCTCGCAGACGCCAACGCGTAACAGCCTGATACCTCACAACAGGAGAAACCACATGTCTACAACTCCCACGCAGCAGCTTTCCGACGCCGGCGTTTCGATCTGGCTCGACGACCTCTCCCGCACCCGCCTGGAAACGGGCACTCTGCAGAAGCTCATCGACGAAAAGAACGTTGTTGGTGTCACCACCAACCCGTCCATCTTCCACGCCGCGATCACCTCCGGCACGGACTATGACGCAACCATCGCGGCCAAGGCGGAAGCCGGGGCCAGCGTCGAAGAGACCATCTTCGAAATCACCACGACCGATGTCGCCGATGCCTGCGATCTCTTCGCCCCGATTGCCGCGGCCACCAACGGTGTCGACGGCCGCGTTTCCATCGAGGTGGACCCCCGCCTTGCCTGGGACACCGAGGGCACCATCGCCGAGGCCAAGCACCTCTACGCGAAGGTCAACAAGGACAACGTCCACATCAAGATCCCGGCTACCTTGGAGGGCCTCGAGGCCATCACGGCCACCCTGGCCGAGGGCATCAGCGTCAATGTCACTCTGATCTTCTCCTTGGAGCGCTACCGCGCCGTCATCAACGCTTTCCAGTCCGGCCTGGAGCAGGCCAAGGAAAACGGCCACGACCTCTCCAAGATCCACTCCGTTGCCTCGTTCTTCGTCTCCCGCGTGGACAGCGAGATCGACAAGCGCCTGGATGCCATCGGAACCGAAGAAGCCAAAGCACTCAAGGGCAAGGCCGGCGTTGCCAATGCACGTCTGGCCTATCAGGTCTACGAAGAGCTCTTCTCCACCGAGCGCTGGGCAGTTCTGGCTGAGGCCGGCGCACTCCCCCAGCGTCCTCTGTGGGCTTCCACCGGCGTGAAGGACCCCGCTTACCCGGACACCCTCTACGTCACGGAGCTCGTTGCTGCGGGCGTAGTGAACACCATGCCCGAAAAGACCCTCGATGCCACGTTCGACCACGGTGTGGTCACCGGCGACACCATCACCGGGACGTACGACGAAGCGAACGAGACCCTCAACGCCCTCGAAGCGCTGGGCGTCTCCTACAACGACGTCGTGACCCTTCTTGAGACCGAAGGCCTCGAGAAGTTCGTGGGCTCCTGGAAGGAACTCCTCGCCGACGTCGAAGGCGCACTCGTCACCGCACGGAAGGCCTCCTAAGCGACCATGAGCACACTCAGTTACGACGCCAGCGGTGCTGCGCAGCAAGCCATCGCCAAGCACATTGACGGCCTGGTCGAAGACAGGATCGCCACCCGCATCTTTGCCAAGGACCACACACTGTGGGGTCCCGACGCGGAGTCTGAGGCGGCCATCCGTCTCGGTTGGGTAGAAGCGGCCACGGTTTCCCAGTCCCTGGTTGGCGACATCCTGGAGCTTCGTGATGCCCTTCGGGCCGAAGGCGTCTCGCGCATTGTCCTGTGTGGCATGGGTGGGTCCTCTTTGGCTCCCGAGGTCATTGCCGGCACCGCTGGCGTCGAGCTGACTGTGCTGGACAGCACCGACCCTGAACAGGTCAGTGCAGCGCTGGCGGACCGTTTGGCTGAAACTGCCATCGTTGTCTCTTCCAAATCAGGTTCCACCGTAGAGACCGACTCGCAGCGCAGGGTCTTCGAGAAGGCGTTCAACGACGCCGGCATCGACGCCAAGAGCCGCATCATTATCGTCACAGACCCTGGTTCGCCGTTGGACAAAGCATCCCGTGAGGCCGGCTACCGTGCCGTTTTCAACGCGGATCCCAACGTAGGCGGCCGCTTCTCGGCCCTGACCGCTTTCGGCCTTGTCCCTTGTGGCCTGGCTGGCGTGGATATCCAGGCGTTCCTGGATGAAGCAGAAGAAGCAGCCGAGATCCTGAACGAGGATTCGACCGACAACATCGGTCTTGCCCTCGGCATTGCCCTGGGTGGTACCTCTCCCTTGCGCAACAAGATCGTCATCGCCGAGGACGGCTCCGGCATTGTTGGCTTTGCTGACTGGGCTGAACAGCTCATCGCAGAGTCCACGGGCAAGCTCGGCACGGGTGTCCTGCCCGTGGTTGCCGGTCCGGACTCCCCCGAAGCCCTTGGCGGCGCCGAGGATGTCCTGGTGGTCCGTCTGGTAAGTGCCGATGCCGACATCGAACTTCGCGAAAACGAGGTGGCGATTGCCGGCGGGCTTGCTTCCCAGATGTTTGTGTGGGAGTTTGCCACGTCCGTGGCGGGCCGTCTGCTTGGCATCAACCCGTTCGACCAGCCCGACGTCGAGGCTGCCAAGGTGGCTGCACGCGGCTTGCTGGATGCCCGCCCGGAACCCACGCCTGCAGCGTTTACCGACGGAGCAGTGGAAGTACGCGGAGGCGAATGGCTCGGCTCTGCGGATTCGGTAACTGATGCCGTGCAGGCCCTGCTCGGCCAGCTTGGCTCGGATGGCTACCTTAGCGTCCAGGCCTACCTTGACCGCATCACCCATGCTCCGCTTGAGGGTATCCGGGATGAACTCGCAGCTGTATCGGGCCGTCCGGTGACCTTCGGCTGGGGACCGCGGTTCCTGCACTCGACCGGCCAGTTCCACAAGGGCGGACCGGCCATCGGTGTATTCCTGCAGATCACCGCGGCCTCGTCCACTGACCTCGAGATCCCTGAGCGTCCGTTCACCTTCGGCCAGCTCATCGCTGCCCAGGCGTCCGGTGACGCCCAGGTCCTGGAAGGCCATGGCCGCCCTGTGCTTCGCCTGCACCTCACCGAGCGCGCTGCCGGCGTAGCTCAGCTTCAGGAAGTCGTCGCTGCGTTGGCCGGCCAGGCCAGCTCACTCGAAAGCTAAGGCACATAGAAAAACATGCCAGAAACTGAAAACGGCAGGAAGAACGGCGGCCTGCGGAACCCTTTGCGGGATCCGCGGGACCGCCGCCTGAACCGCATCGCCGGGCCGTCGTCGTTGGTCTTCTTCGGAGTGACCGGCGACCTCGCCCGCAAGAAACTCATGCCGGCGGTCTACGACCTCGCCAACCGGGGCCTGTTACCGCCGAGCTTTGCACTGGTGGGATTCGGGCGCCGGGACTGGGACAACGCCGATTTCGCGGCTGAGGTCAAGGAAAACGTCAAGGCCCACGCCCGTACCAAGTTCGACGAAGGTGTCTGGGAGCAGCTCGCTTCCGGTATCCGTTTTGTTCAGGGCGAGTTCGACGACGACGACGCTTTCGAGCGTCTGGGCGATGTCCTGGACGAATTGGACGAAACCCGCGGCACCCGTGGCAACCACGGCTTCTACCTGTCCATCCCGCCGAAGGCGTTCGAGCAGGTATGTCGTCAGCTTTCCAAGCACGGCTTGGCGCAGGCCCAGCCCGGCCAGTGGCGCCGTGTGGTGATCGAGAAGCCGTTCGGCCACGACCTCGAATCAGCCCGCCAGCTCAACGACATCGTGGAGTCCGTGTTCCCGCCTGATGCGGTGTTCAGGATTGACCACTACCTGGGCAAGGAGACGGTCCAGAACATCCTGGCTCTTCGCTTCGCGAACCAGCTGTTCGAACCCCTCTGGAATGCCAACTACGTGGACCACGTCCAGATCACCATGGCCGAAGACATCGGCACCGGTGGCCGCGCAGGCTATTACGACGGTGTGGGTGCAGCCCGCGACGTCATCCAGAACCACCTGTTGCAGCTTCTGGCGTTGACTGCCATGGAAGAGCCGATCTCATTCAACGCAGATGACCTGCGTGCAGAGAAGGAAAAAGTCCTCGCAGCTGTTAAATTGCCAGAGGACCTCTCCACGCACTCCGCCCGCGGCCAGTTCACCGGCGGTTGGCAAGGCGGCGAGAAAGTCCTCGGTTACCTGGACGAGGACGGCATCCCGGCAGATTCGAAAACCGAGACGTACGCCGCGATCCGCGTGGACATCAATACCCGCCGGTGGAACGGGGTTCCGTTCTACCTGCGCGCCGGAAAGCGCCTGGGCCGCCGCGTCACCGAAATCGCAGTGGTCTTCAAGAGGGCACCCAACCTGCTCTTCCGTGACCACGGCGAGGACGACTTCGGCCAGAACGCCGTAGTTATCCGTGTCCAACCCGACGAGGGCGCCACGATCCGCTTCGGCTCCAAGGTGCCGGGCACGCAGATGGAAGTCCGCGATGTCACCATGGACTTCGGCTACGGGCACTCGTTCACAGAGTCCAGCCCCGAAGCGTACGAGCGTCTGATCCTGGACGTGCTGCTCGGCGAGCCGCCGCTCTTCCCGCGCCATCAGGAAGTGGAACTATCCTGGAAGATCCTGGATCCGTTCGAGGACTACTGGGCCGGGCTTGATGAGCAACCGCAACCCTACGCACCCGGCAGCTGGGGACCGGCATCGGCCGATGCCCTGCTGGCCCGTGACGGACGAACCTGGAGAAGGCCATGATCGTAGATCTTCCCGATACCACTACTTCCAAGATCTCCAAGAAGATCATGTCGCTGCGCGAACAGGGTGGCGTGATTGCCTTGGGCCGGGTCCTGACGCTGGTTGTGGTGACCAAGTCCGGGCAGGAAGAAGAAGCCATCGAAGCGGCCAATGAAGCCAGCCGGGAACACCCCTGCCGCATCATTGTGCTCGCCGACGCCGGGTCTGAAGGCCCCGATCGTCTGGACGCCCAGATCCGCGTCGGTGGAGACGCCGGCGCGTCGGAAGTCATCGTCCTGCGCGGCCACGGGCACATGGCCCACGAGAGCGAATCCCTGGTTTCGGCTCTCCTCCTGCCGGACGCTCCGATCGTGGCCTGGTGGCCGCACGGAGCCCCGGAGAGCGCCTGTGAAACCTCGATAGGCCGGATTGCGCACCGCCGCATCACCGACTCCGCCAACGAGCCCGATCCCCGCCTGGCATTGGAGAACATCCGTGCTACGTACAAGGCCGGCGATACCGACCTCGCGTGGACGCGCCTGACCAATTGGCGCATGCAGCTCGCTGCAGTCTTCGACCAAGTGGATGGTGACCCTGTCTCCGCCGTCGCTGTGGAGGGTGCCTCGGACTCCCCCAGCACCTTGCTCTTGGCGGCATGGCTGAGCTTGGCCCTGCAGGCGCCTGTCACGATTGTGGCGGACCCCGCGGGCACCGGCATTCGCCGCGTTCGTCTTACCCGCGCCAGTGGTGACGTGCAGCTGTTCCGTCCGGGCTTGTCCGTCGCGGAGCTGACGCAGCCGGGACAGCCGGCGCAGCGTATCACGCTTCCCCGGCGAAGCCTCAAGGATTGCCTCGCCGAGGAACTCCGGCGGCTGGATCCGGACGAAGTCTTCGGAGAAGTGATTACGATGGGACTGCCACTTACCAGCCAGAGGAGAGTCCAAACCAGTGCACGCTGAGCCAAGAGTAAGCATCCACCCGGATTCAAAGGTGTTGATGGCCGCAATCGCGGCGCGACTCATCACCAAACTAGTGGATGTCCAGGACAAGCACGGCGAGGCCACAGTGGTGCTCACCGGTGGCACGGTGGGCATCGGTACCCTGAAGGCCGTTGCCGACTCCGCCGCGGCTCCGGCCGTGGACTGGTCGAGGGTCAACTTCTGGTGGGGGGATGAACGGTTCGTTGCCGCTGACAGCGACGACAGGAACACCCGCCAGGCCCATCAGGCGCTCTTGTCCCACCTGCAGGTGGACCCGGCCAGGGTGCATGAGCCCGGCTCAACAGATCAATTCGCCACGGCGGATGAAGCTGCAGCGGCCTACGAAGCCGAGCTCAAGGCGGCTGCGGAGGCGGAGCACGCCGCGGACATGTCGGACGACAGGCCTGAACAGCCTGGAAACCTGCCGCGTTTCGATGTCCTGCTGCTCGGTGTAGGACCGGATGCGCACATTGCCTCGCTCTTCCCCGAGCAGGCGGGCATCCGCGAGAAGAGCCGCGCCGTTGTTGGCGTCGAAAACTCGCCCAAGCCCCCGCCGTCGCGTATTTCTTTGACATTGCCGGCGATCAATACCGCTCAGGAAATCTGGATGGTGGTGGCGGGTGAGGACAAGGCCGGCGCCGTGGGCTTGGCTTTGGCCGGTGCCAATCCGGTCCAGGTTCCCGCAGCGGGGCCGGCAGGACGCACCAGGACTCTATGGCTCATTGACGAGAACGCAGCCTCACGTGTCCCCCAGCAGTTGGTCCGAAAGGATCCCGCGGGCGCGTAGTCTTTCCAACGCTCCGGCCAGGACAATTTCAGCGTCCTGGCTGGAGCGTCTTTCTTTAACGTAGTCCAGATGGGATTTGAAGAGTTCGTCTTCCGGTCGTGGATTGGCTGGAGTCTCAGGATCACGTGAAGCGGGCATTCCGCACTTGGGGCAGTCCCAGGTCTTCGGGATCTGCTCGTCGGGAAGCTTAAGAAAAACAAGCCGCGTTTCGTGTCCCTTGGCACACCAGTAGGGAACCCGAATACGCGGCAGTTGCTCGCCTTGGCCGTGGTCGCTGTGATTTCTGGGTTCAGACCCCTGGGCCACACCCACGCGGGTGCCCCGATAACCTGGCGTGCCATGAACCATTTTCGAACCCCTAGCGACTCGGTGGTCGGCCGTCACGGCCCTGGAAGCTTTACAGCCAACAGGGCCAGTCTAATGCGAGGGGCCCGACGGCGGCACTGGTAGTTGTGTGCCGATCCGGACACAAAAATGGGGAGGCTCCCGTCAAGGAACCTCCCCACCCGGTGGCTGCTAGGAGTCGCCGCCCGAGGTGAAGCGCATAATGAGCCCCAACCCGATGATGACAACGCCCCAAGTGACGCCAAGAATGATGGTGAAGCGGTTCAGGTTGCGCTCGGCAACACCGGAGGAGCTCAACCCCGAACTCATTCCGCCACCGAACATGTCGGACAAACCGCCGCCACGTCCCTTGTGCAGGAGGATAAGTAGCGTCAGCAGAAGGCTGGTGATAGCCAGCAGAATCTGCAAAATGACTTGAAGAACGTCCACGACGGCCTTTCGAAGAAGCGGAAAACGGGAGCCGGACTAGTCCGTGACGAGGTGGCTCTCGAACCTGACAATGTTAGCAAATTCTGCGGGGTCCAGGCTGGCGCCACCCACAAGCAGTCCATCAACGTCTCTTCCAGCCATAATGGCGGCGGCGTTGTTGGCCTTGACGGAGCCTCCGTAGAGCAAGCGGGTCTTGGCCGCGACAGCGTCATTAAAAAGCACTGCGAGTTCTGCGCGGATGGCGGCGCACATTTCCTGCGCGTCCTCCGGGCCCGCTACCTCACCGGTACCGATGGCCCAGACAGGCTCATAAGCCACGACGAGATCCGCGGCTTGTTCGTCAGTCAGTCCGTCAACCCCCGCACGCAGCTGCGCGAGAGTGTGCTCAACGTGGGTGCCTGCCTGGCGGATTTCGAGGCCTTCGCCCACGCAGAGGACGGGAGTGACCTCATGGCGGAAGGCTGCCTTGACCTTGGCGTTGAGGACCTCGTCCGATTCGTTGTGGATGGTCCGTCGCTCGCTGTGACCCACCAAAACATAGGAACATCCCAGCTTGTTAAGGAACTGGCCGGAAATGTCGCCCGTGTAGGCTCCCGAGTCGAACTGCGAAAGATCCTGGCCGCCATAGACGATGTCGAGCTCGTCGCCCTGGACGAGGGTTTGGACTCCGCGCAGATCGGTGAAGGGGGGGAACACGGCGACCTCAACGCGGTTGTAGTCGTGCTTGGCGTCGGAGAGGGTCCACGCGAGCTTCTGCAGCAAGGTGATGCCTTGCACGTGGTCCATGTTCATCTTCCAGTTACCGGCGATGAAGGGCTTACGGACGAAGTTGCCGTTGGCGGAGGTAGTCACATGTACTCCAAAAGAATGCGTTGGGATGTGGAACGGCCGGCAGGACGCAGTGGCGTCCTGCCGGCCGGTTTGTTGCTTTAGCGGTCCAGGACGCTCAGGCCGGGAAGTTCCTTGCCTTCAAGGTATTCAAGGCTGGCGCCGCCACCTGTGGAGATGTGGCCGAACTGCGAATCCTCGAACCCGAGGGTACGGACTGCGGCAGCAGAATCGCCGCCACCCACCACAGTGAAGGCCACGGTGTCCGTCAGCGCCTGGGCGATGGCCCGGGTGCCATTGGCGAACGCTTCGAATTCGAAAACGCCCATGGGGCCGTTCCAGAAGACGGTCTTGGCGCCCTCAATCTGGGCAGCGAAAGCCGACGCTGATTCAGGTCCGATATCCAGGCCGATGCCGGAAGCGCCAAAGGTGCTCTCCTCGATGGCATCTGCTTTGACGACCTCATGCTCAGCATCCGCTGCGAAACGGCTGGCCACAACAACGTCAGTTGGAATGACGAAGGAGGTGCCTGCATCGGCAGCACGCTTGAGGTAATCCTGGACAACCGGAATCTGGTCTTCTTCAAGGAGGCTGCCAGCAACCTTATGCCCTGCTGCTGCAAGGAAGGTGAACAGCATGCCGCCACCCACAAGGATGGTGTCGGCCTTGCCCAGCAGGTTGTCGATGACGGCCAGTTTGTCGGAGACCTTGGACCCGCCAAGAACCACGACATACGGGCGCTGGGTGTCAGTGGTCAGTTTCCGCAGAACTTCCACCTCGGTATGGACAAGATCACCGAGATACGACGGAAGCCGTGTGGCGACGTCGTAGACACTGGCGTGCTTGCGGTGGACTGCACCGAATGCGTCGTCCACGTACGCTCCATTGCTGCCCGTCAGGGCAACCAGCTCATCAGCGAAGGCGCCGCGTTCGGCGTCGTCTTTGCTGGTTTCGCGGGCGTCAAAGCGGACGTTCTCCAGGACAAGCACGTCGCCGTCCTGCAGCGCAGCGGCATGCTCCTTGGCGGAGTCACCGACTGTATCCGCAGCAAGCTGGACCTTGAAGTCAGCGAGTTCGGCAAGGCGCTCCACTGCGGGCTTCAATGAGAACTTGGCTTCAGGCGCGCCCTTGGGGCGTCCGAGGTGGGCTGTCACGAGCACACGGGCACCGGCGTCCGAGAGCTTCTTGAGGACCGGGAGGGAGGCCTTGATGCGGCCGTCGTCGGTCACTGTAGAGCCGTCGAGCGGCACATTCAGGTCACTTCTGACCAGAATGTACCGCCCGCGGACACCTTCAGCGATGAGTTCGTTGAGGGTGTGAGATGTCATGTGTCTACCCTAGCCCAGCTTGGATGCAACGAGCTCCGTGAGGTCTACGAGGCGGTTGGAGTAACCCCACTCGTTGTCATACCAGGAAACAACCTTGACCTGGTTGCCGATGACCTTGGTCAGGCCGGAGTCGAAGATGGACGACGCCGGGTCCCCGACGATGTCCGACGAAACGATCGGCGCATCCGTGTAGGACAGGATGCCGGCCCACTGCTCGGACTCGGCTGCTGCCTTGACGGCTGCGTTGACTTCCTCAACCGTGACTTCGCGGGAAACGGTGACCGTGAGGTCCGTGGCCGAGCCGGTGGGGACCGGTACGCGGATGGCGTAGCCGTCGAGCTTGCCCTTGAGCTCCGGCAGGACCAGGCCAATTGCCTTGGCTGCACCTGTTGAGGTGGGAACCATGTTGATGGCTGCGGCGCGTGCGCGGCGAAGATCGCCGTGCGGGCCGTCCTGCAGGTTCTGGTCAGCCGTGTAGGCGTGGACCGTAGTCATGAGGCCACGCTCGATGCCGAACGCGTCGTTTACGACCTTGGCCAGCGGGCCGAGGCAGTTGGTGGTGCAGGAGGCGTTGGAGATGATGTTGTGCGCCGCGGGGTCGTAAAGCCCGTCGTTGACGCCCATGACGATGGTGATGTCTTCGTCGCTGGCAGGTGCGGAGATGAGGACCTTCTTGGCCCCGGCATCAATGTGCTTCTGCGCTGCTGCGGCCTTGGTGAAGAAGCCGGTGGATTCGATCACGATGTCGACGCCGAGATCGCCCCAAGGGAGGTTCGCGGGATCGCGCTCGGCAAGCACCTTGATGGACTTGCCGTCGACTACCAGGTTTCCATCGACAACTTCCACGGTCTGGGCGAGGCGTCCACCGACGGAGTCATACTTCAGGAGGTGGGCGAGGGTTTCAGGGCTGGTGAGGTCGTTGACTGCGACGATCTCAAGGTCTGCGCCCTGGGCCAGTGCTGCGCGGAAGTAGTTACGGCCGATGCGGCCGAAGCCGTTGATACCAATACGGGTGGTCACTATGTGTCAATCTCCTTGGTGCTCTTGCAAGCACGCCTAGTGAGTCGGATCAAATATTTCCAACTAACAGACCCCGCACGTCGTTGGGCAGAGGTGATTATCAGATCGGAGGGCGACCAGCCACGTTGCTGAAGGCTAACCGCCTTCCGTGATCCATCTTACGTTTAATTGAGCCTGCCCCCGCAACTGCGGAGGCAGGCTTTTCAGCATTTCGCTTCAATTCACGCCAAAAGTGACTTTTGTTACATCGGCGTGAACCGGAGCTCACCAGCTACAGGACGACGAGGCCCGTGGCGTTGGTGCGTGCTGCTTCGAAGCGCTTGGCGACATCGGCCCAGTTGACGATGTTCCAGAAGGCCTTGACGTAGTCAGCCTTGACGTTGACGTAGTCCAGGTAGAACGCGTGCTCCCACATGTCGAGCATCAGCAGCGGGGTGGTGCCAACAGCTACGTTGCCCTGCTGGTCGTAGAGCTGCTCGATGAGGAGGTTCCCACCGATGGGCTCGTAGGCCAGGAAGGCCCAGCCGGAGCCCTGCAGGCCCAGAGCGGCTGCTGTGAACTGGGCGCGGAAAGCGTCGAAGGAGCCGAAGGCGTCATCGATGGCTGCGGCCAGCTCGCCCTCGGGCTTGTCGCCGCCGTCCGGGGAGATGTTGTTCCAGAACACGGAGTGGTTGATGTGGCCGCCGGTGTGGAACGCGAGGTCCTTGGAGAGACGGTTGATGTTGGCGAAGTCACCCTTGTCGCGGGCCTCGGCCAGCTGGGCAAGGGCGTTGTTGGCGCCTGCAACGTAGGCAGCGTGGTGCTTGCTGTGGTGCAGCTCCATGATCTTTGCCGAAATGTGCGGCTCAAGTGCTGCGTAGTCGTAGCCGAGCTCGGGCAGAACGTACTCTGTCACGAAATCCTCCAATGTAATGGACTAACGTCCGGTTTGGTAACTCTCGTTATGTTCATCCGACCGGCGGACCAGCCGGAAATCCTTGGGGAAGATAACTGCTCTTGCCTCCACCGGGGTCAACCAGCAGTTGCCTCGCAGTATTTCCTCCACACTTTCCCGATTCTATGGGTGCTTACTACTCGTCCATCATTTCGGGAGTCACATTTGCCTCAGTCCCGGGAATTCCGAGGTCCAAAGCACGCTTATCGGCCATGGCGAGAAGACGGCGGATGCGCCCGGCAATGGCGTCCTTGGTCATGGGCGGGTCTGCAAGCCGGCCCAGTTCATCCAGGCTGGCCTGCTTGTGGGCCACGCGCAGCTCCCCCGCGTACTTGAGGTGGTCCGGGACGTCGTCGCCCAGAATCTCAAGGGCCCGGTCCACCCTGGCACCGGCCGCCACTGCAGCCTGGGCCGAGCGGCGCAGGTTGGCGTCATCAAAGTTCGCCAGCCTGTTGGCGGTAGCCCTGACTTCCTTCCGCATCCGGCGTTCCTCCCAGACCATGAGCGCGTCATGGGCACCCATCCTGGTCAGCAGGGCAGCGATGGTGTCTCCGTCGCGGATGACCACCCTGTCCACGCCGCGGACCTCGCGTGCCTTGGCCTGGATGCCCAGACGGCGGGCAGCGCCCACCAGCGCAAGCGCGGATTCAGGACCCGGGCATGTCACCTCCAGGGACGAGGACCGCCCTGGCTCGGTGAGGGAACCATGGGCAAGGAATGCTCCGCGCCACACGGCTTCAGCGTCCGCGGCAGAACCGTTGACCACCACCGACGGCAGCCCGCGCACCGGCCGTCCACGGCCATCCAGGAGGCCTGTCTGACGTGCCAAAGCCTCTCCGTCGCGTACGACGCGGACCACATAGCGGCTCCCGCGGCGCAGGCCTCCCCCGGATACCACGATGATCTCGCTCTGATGTCCGTAGACCTCGGCGATCGCGGCGCGCAGGCGCCGGGCGGTCGAGGCGAGGTCGACTTCTGCCTCGATGACGATCCGGCCGGAGATGATGTGCAAGCCACCAGCGAAGCGCAACATTGCAGAGACCTCTGCCTTGCGGACCGAAGATTTCTTGATGTCCAGCCGGGACAGTTCGTCCTTGACCGACGCAGTAAGTGCCATCGCGTATTCCTAACTGTTCCCGAAAATATCGTGGTAAGCCGCTGCCAGCAGCAATGGGTCATGGACTGGGCGGCGCCTCGACGCCCCTACTCTACCCAACACCACTTCGGCTCCGATCATCCCGGCGGCCTTTTCAAAGGCCTTGAGGTCCTGGATCGCAGCCGGGTCGGCAAGCACGACGTCCACACTGAACTCCGGGGCGTAGCGCCGAAGGACGTCCAGGTGGTCTGCGGCGGTCATGCCGGAGGTCTCTTTGGTCTCCACGTCCAGATTCATGGTCAAGCAACGCTTGGCGGCGGTGTCACCGAGCGCTTGGCGCAGCTCGGGAAGCAGCAAGTGGGGCAGCACGGAGGTGTACCAGGAGCCAGGTCCAAGGATCACCCAGTCTGCGAGCTCTATTGCCGTCAGGGCTTCCGTGCATGCCGGGGCATCCTCGGGAAACAGCTTGACCTCTTCCAGTTTGCCCGCGACAGCGCACTTCGCTTGCCCGCGCACAGTCTGCAGTTGGTGGCTCCCGTCGGGAAGTTCCGTGCGTGCCTTGCCCTCGATGGTCAACGGAATGCTGGACATAGGAAGCACCTGGCCGCGGGCGCCCAGAAGGGCACCGGCCCATTTGAGGCCGGCAACCGTATCCCCCAGAAGCTCCCACAGCGTGACGATGAGGAGGTTGCCCATGGCGTGGTTGTCCAACGAGCCGCCCTTGGCCTTGCCTCCGGCGTCGAAACGATGCTGCATGACATCACGCCAGGTGCGGCCCCAGTCGGTGTCGTCACAGAGGGCGCTCAGCGCCATCCGCAGATCGCCGGGCGGGAGGACGCCGTACTCCTCACGCAGACGCCCGGACGATCCGCCGTCGTCTGCCACCGTGACAATGGCAGTCAGCTCCGAGGTAAGCAGCCGGAGGGCCGAAAGTGACGCTGCCAGGCCGTGCCCACCGCCGAGAGCCACCACGGACGGGCTCTTCTTCTGCTGGCTGCCGGGGACTCCCTTGGGCGGTATGAGGGGCAGCGGGCCCGTCAGGACACCCACTACTCACGTCCCAGGTCGCGGTGGGTGGTGGTTACGGTCACGCGGGGAAACTGGGCCAGGCGCTTGGAAAGCTCGACGGCGACAGCCACCGAACGATGCTTTCCTCCTGTGCAGCCAACGGCAAGGGTTGCATAGTGCTTGTTCTCCTGGCGGTAGCCGTCCAGAACAGGCTCCAGGGCCCGGACGTAACGATCCACGAATTCCTGCACGCCCTCTGCGCCGAGCACGTAGTCACTTACGTCCTCGTCCAGGCCGGTGTGGGGACGGAGTTGCGGCACCCAGTGGGGATTGGGGATAAAGCGGGCGTCGGCCACGAAGTTTGCGTCGACAGGCAGTCCGTATTTGAAGCCGAAGCTCATGACATTGAGCCGCAGAGTCACAGGTCCCGTGTCGCTGAAGAGCTCGGTGATGGCGGTAGCCAGGCCGTGGACGTTGAACTCCGAGGTGTCCAGCACTACATCGGCGTGTTCGCGCAGTTCGCGCAGGACCTCCCGCTCGATGCCGATCCCGTCGAGGATCCGGCCTCCGCCTTGCAGCGGGTGCGGACGCCGGCCCTGCTCGAAGCGGCGGACGAGGACATCATCATTGGCATCGAGGAACAGCACGCGGAAAGTAATCCCGCTGGCGCTCAACGCACCCAGGGCCGTTTGGATGTCCGTGAAGAGATCCTTGCTTCGGACATCCACCACGACTGCCAGTTTGGGAATGGACTTGGGAGCATGCGAGACAATCTCAGCCAAGGTGCCCAGCATCTGGGGAGGCAGGTTGTCCACCACATACCAGCCGTGGTCCTCAAGGGCATCGGACGCAGTGCTGCGCCCCGCTCCCGACATGCCGGTGACGACCAGGAGCTCCGCCTCCGGTGGCTTGACTGGCGTCAGGCCGTCCTGCTCCGTGCCGGACCCAGCCATTGCCTCATCCATCAGTTGTCCCCGTTTCCTCGGAAGTGTCATAGCTGCCTGTGCCACCCGCCGGACACGGCGGAGCACCCCTTGACCGCAGCGCCGGAAATTGCCGCAGCGGCCAAGTTCTTACCCTAGCTAAGATTCGATGATTTCGCCGGTTGTCATGTTCACTGCGGGAGCGGTCTCCCCATCCCCGGCAGTGGAACCCAAGTGCTGGACCACTGCGGCGGCCAGGGCTGGACCGATGCCCTTGGCGGACGTCAGTTCCTCGACCGAGGCTGCCTTGATTTTCTTAAGCGACCCAAAGTGCGACACTAGGGCCTTCCGCTTGGCCTCACCGAGGCCAGGCACTCCGTCCAGTACCGACACAGTCATTGCCTTGCCGCGTTTTTGCCGGTGGAAGGTGATGGCGAACCTGTGCGCTTCATCGCGGATACGCTGAAGGAGGTACAGCCCTTGGGAAGTCCGCGGCAGGATGACCGGGAAGTCGCTGTCGGGAAGCCAGACCTCTTCCAGTCTCTTGGCGAGTCCCACGACGTAGACGTCGTCGATGCCAAGTTCGGCGAGGGCTCGCGCGGCTGCGTTCACCTGCGGCTGACCGCCGTCGACCACCACGAGGTTGGGCGGGTAGGCAAACTTGGCCTTGGGCGCCGGGATCGTGGCATCCGACGTCGTTGGGTCGGTCATGCCGCTGGACACGGACCGGGTGGGGTTGACGATCTCGCCCGAAACGACCGGTACCTGGGCGGCCTTGTCCGTCAGGTAGTGCTTGAACCGCCGCGTGAGGACGTCGTGCATCGCCGCGGTGTCATCGGCAGCGGCCGCGCCCGTGATGGAGAACTTGCGGTAGTCGGCCTTCTTGGGAAGCCCGTCTTCGACCACCACCATGGAAGCCACTACGTTGGTGCCCTGGACATGGGAAATATCGAAACACTCGATGCGCAGCAAGGGAACCGGAATGTCCAGGGCTTCCTGGAGTTCCTGGAGCGCGAGGGACCGGACGGTGATGTCTCCCGCGCGCCGCGTCTTGTGGAGTTTGAGGGCTTGTTCGGCATTCTCACGGACCGTGGACATCAATGCGGCCTTGTCCCCGCGCTGCGGAACCCGGATGTCCACTTTGGCGCCACGAAGTCCGCCAAGCCATTCAGTCAGTTCGGCATGGTTGCTGGGGTTCTCCGGAACCAGGACTTCCCGGGGGATCCTGCCTTGAACCTCGCTGTCTTCGCCGTAAACCTGCTGGAGAAGATGTTCAATCAGTTCCGGGGTGGTGGCATCTTCCACCTTCTCCACCACCCAGCCGCGCTGGCCGCGGACCCGGCCTCCACGGACGTGGAACACCTGGACCGATGCTTCCAGTTCGTCATCGTGCAATGCGAAGACGTCGGCATCAGTATCCTCTGCAAGGACCACGGCGTTGCGCTCGAAGACCTTGCGCAAAGCAATGATGTCATCACGGAGCCCGGCAGCACGCTCGTAATCGAGTTCCGCCACGGCTGCTGCCATGTCTTTTTCCAAACGGCTGATGAAGCGCTTGGCCTCGCCGCCCATGAAGGAACAAAAATCCTCGGCCAGCCCCCGATGCTCGTCAGGAGTCACACGGCCTACGCAGGGCGCGGAGCATTTGTCGATATACCCCAGCAGGCAGGGCCGTCCGCTGGCTTCGGCCCGCTTGAAGACTCCCGGGCTGCAGCTTCGGACCGGGAAAACCCTGAGGAGCGTATCCATGGTTTCCCTGATGGCCCCCGCCGTATAGGGACCGAAATAGCGGGTGCCCTTCCTGCGTTCGCCACGCATGACCTGTACCCGGGGGAATTTCTCCCCCATGGTCACGGCCAGGTAGGGATAGGTCTTGTCGTCGCGGAAAACAACATTGAACCGAGGCTTGAACTCCTTGATCCAGGTGTACTCAAGTTGCAGGGATTCCAGCTCGCTGCCCACCACGGTCCATTCAACACTGCTGGCTGCATGGACCATCGCATGGGTCTTGGGGAGCAGCCCCGCAGGGTTGGCAAAGTAAGAGTTCAGCCTTGAACGGAGGTTCTTCGCTTTGCCCACGTAGATGACCCGGCCATGGGGGTCACGGAAGCGGTAGACACCCGGGGTAGTGGGGATTTCACCGGTCCGGGGTCGGTAAGTTGATGGATCTGCCACACGTCCAGTCTAGTGAACCGGACTGGCTGCTAAACGCCAGTGCAGTGCGCCGGAAGCCTAGTCCACCGACTTGCTCTGGTTGTAGCTGCCAGAACGTTCCTGCCCGCTGAGCAGTGCAATCGCGTCCATGATCTTGTCAGTGACCTCCCGGCGGGCCGGGAGGGAATGGTCAGGGCCCGTCTTCTCGAAATAGAGCGGTTCGCCGACCTTCATGGTGAAGTGCTGCGGTCGGACGGCGTTCTTGTCCGCAGGTTGCAGCTTTTCCGTGCCGATGAGGCCAACGGGTATCACCGGGGCGCCCGTGGTCAAGGCCAGCCAGCCTACTCCTGTTCGGCCGCGGTAAAGGATCCCGTCCCGGGAGCGGGTGCCCTCGGGGTAGATGCCGATGCCCTTCCCGGCTTCGAGGATGTCCAGGAGGGTCTTGAGTGCCTGCACACTGGCCGCCTGCTCCCCGCGCTCCACGGGAATTGAACCCACGGCTTCAAAGAACGACTTCATCACGGCGCCCTTGACACCCTTGGTGGTGAAGTACTCGGCCTTGGCAAAGAACGCAACGGGCCGCGGCATCAAGGCCTGGACGATCACGCTGTCCAGAAAGGAAAGGTGGTTTGGTGCCACGATGAAAGGTCCGCTTTTGGGGACATTTTCAAGTCCGATGACTGTTGGCCGGCATGTGGACGAGATCAGTCCGCGGGTTGTCCACCGGATCGCATCAAAGACTGCCATCGTTTTGTACCTCGCTAAGGGCCGCCGCACGGACAGCATCAAGTTCTTCAATTCGCGTACGCAGTTCAAGGGCCGTGCTGACAACAGCCACGGCGCCCGCTTCTTCAAGTTCGCCGTCAGGTGCGAAACCCCAGCTGACGCCGATGCAGTCCAATCCGTTGGCCATCGCTCCGGCGACGTCCTGATGCCTGTCCCCCACCATGACCGCTGGTTGGGAATGCAGATCGGCAAGGGCTGCCCCGACGATCGCGACCTTCCCCGGTGCCGTGTTTGCCTTCGCGGACTCGTCATCAGCAGCACCACGGATTGAAAGAAAGAAGTCCGCGATCCGGTGGTGGTCGAGGACGAGCCGCGCAATGGACTGTGGCTTTTGCGTGGCTACCGCTACGGGGCGGCCGCTTTCGGCAAAGAACTCCAGGAGGTCGAAGACTCCCGGATAAAGCCGGCTTTGACCAATACCGGTTTCCTTGTAGTGACGCCGATAACGGTGAATGATCTCATCCACCAATTCGCCGGGAACGCCAGCCAAATGCAGAAGGGAATCACTGAGCTTGGGACCCACCATGGAATTCAGTACGGCCTCTTCCGGAACAGGAAGGCCCATTTCCTGGAGGGCGAGCGAAATGCCTCCGGTGATACCGCCGGCAGGATCGACAAGGGTGCCGTCCAGATCGAATATTACGGGCACCTTTGTTTGAGTCACCGGGTTAGTTTCTCACGAGTAGCGGCATGCCTGAAACTCGCATGCCGCTACCGGAATACTTCTAACCCAGAATCTCAGCCAGGAAGGTGGCAGTGTGGCTCTCCGTGGATTTCGCTACTTGCTCCGGGGTTCCGGTCGCGACGATTCGTCCGCCGCCGGAACCACCATTGGGGCCAAGGTCCACGATCCAGTCCGCCGACTTGATGACGTCCAGGTTGTGCTCGATGGTAATGACGGTGTTGCCCTTGTCCACAAGGCCCTGGAGGACCATCAGCAATTTCCTGATGTCTTCGAAATGCAATCCCGTGGTGGGCTCGTCCAGCACATAGATGCTGCGGCCGTTGGAACGCTTCTGGAGCTCCGCAGCCAGCTTCACGCGCTGGGCCTCGCCGCCGGAAAGTGTCGTGGCAGGCTGGCCGAGCCTGACGTAGCCAAGTCCAACGTCCACAAGGGTGTTCAAATGCCGTGCGATCGGGGTGAAGGCGGCGAAGAACTCCGCACCTTCTTCAATGGGCATGTTGAGGACGTCCGCGATGGTCTTGCCCTTGTAGTGGACCTCCAGCGTCTCGCGGTTGTACCGGGCCCCATGGCAGACCTCGCACGGAACGTAGACGTCAGGCAGGAAGTTCATTTCGATCTTCAGCGTGCCGTCGCCGGAACAGGCTTCGCAGCGGCCACCCTTGACGTTGAAGGAGAAACGACCGGGCTGGTACCCGCGCACCTTGGCTTCGGTGGTCTCCGCAAACAGCTTGCGGATGTTGTCGAACACGCCCGTGTAGGTGGCGGGGTTGGAGCGCGGCGTACGGCCAATGGGGCTCTGGTCGACGTGCACTACCTTGTCCAGGTGCTCCAGGCCGGCCACGGAGCGGTGGCGTCCGGCTACCTGCTTGGCTCCGTTGAGCTTATTGGCGAGGACCTTGTACAGGATCTCGTTGACCAAGGTGGACTTGCCCGAACCACTGACACCCGTGACCGCAGTGAACAGACCGAGGGGGAACGTAGCGTCAACGTTGTTGAGGTTGTTCTCCCTGGCGCCAACAACCTTAAGCTCCCGCTTCTTGTCGTACTTGCGGCGCTTGGCAGGAATATCGATCTTCCGGCGCCCGGCCAGATAGTCACCGGTGAGGGACTGCGTGTTTTCGAGGAGTTCCTTGTAGGTACCGGAGTGGACGACCTGGCCACCGTGCTCGCCGGCGCCGGGTCCGATGTCCACCACCCAGTCGGCCTCGTGGATGGTGTCTTCGTCGTGTTCGACCACAATGAGCGTATTGCCCAGGTCCCGAAGCCGTGTGAGGGTCTCGATAAGGCGTCGGTTATCGCGCTGGTGCAAGCCGATGGAGGGCTCATCCAGGACGTACAGGACGCCGACCAGGCCCGAGCCAATTTGCGTGGCCAGCCGGATGCGCTGGGCCTCGCCGCCGGACAGCGTGCCGGAAGGGCGCTCGAGATTGAGGTACTCCAGGCCAACGTCCAGAAGGAACGTCAGGCGGGCCTGGATCTCCTTGAGAACCTGGTTGGCGATCTGGGCTTCCCGGTTGGTCAGCGTCAGGCTTCCGAGGAACTCTGCGCATTCCCGCATCGGGAGCGCGGCCACCTCGGCGATGGACTTCCCGTTGATCAGTACGGACAGCGATGCCGGGTTCAGGCGGGCTCCGTTGCACTCGGGGCAAGGAATTTGGCGCATGTACTCTTCGTACCGGTCGCGGGCCCAGTCAGAGTCCGTTTCACCGTGCTTCCGGTGAACGTACTGGATGGCTCCTTCGAAGCCGGTGCTGTACTTGCGCTCACGTCCGAAACGGTTCTTGTACTGGACTACGACCTTGTGGTCCTTGCCGTGAAGTACCGTGTTCCGGACATCCTTGGGGAGCTTCTCCCACGGGGTCTTCATGGAGAAGCCGAGTTCGTGTGCGAGGCCTTCAAGGAGGCGGTTCCAGTACTCCGTGGTCGCTGTCCCTAGGGACCACGGAGCAATCGCGCCTTCGCCCAGCGAAAGTTCCGGGTTGGGAACGATCAGTTCCTCATCGACTTCCAACTTGGTGCCGATGCCGCTGCAGGCAGAGCAGGCACCGAAGGGGTTGTTGAAGGAGAAGGATCGCGGCTCGATCTCGTCGATGGCCAGAGGGTGCTCGTTGGGGCACGCCAGATTCTCGGAGTAGGCACGGATACGTGCGGGATCTTCAGCGTCCAGGTCCACGAATTCAACCAGCACACGGCCTTCGGCCAGGCCCAGTGCAGTCTCCACGGAATCCGTGAGCCGTTGGCTGATCTCTTCCTTCACCACCAGGCGGTCAACAACGACTTCGATGGTGTGTTTGTACTGCTTCCCCAACTTGGGCGGATCGTTCAACTGGACCAGTTCGCCGTCAACCCGGGCACGGGAGTAACCCTTGGCCGTCAGCTCCTTGAAGAGGTCAACGAATTCACCCTTCCGGCCGCGGACGACCGGAGCGAGGACCTGGAAGCGGGTGCCGGTTTCCAACTCCAGGAGTTGGTCGACGATTTGCTGGGGTGTTTGCCGCGTAATCGGCTCACCGCAGACCGGGCAGTGCGGGCGGCCAACGCGCGCCCACAGCAAGCGCATGTAGTCGTAGATTTCGGTGATGGTGCCCACAGTGGAACGCGGGTTCTTGCTGGTGGACTTCTGGTCGATGGACACCGCAGGCGAGAGACCTTCGATGAAGTCAACGTCGGGCTTGTCGACCTGACCAAGGAACTGGCGTGCATACGCCGACAATGATTCGACGTACCGGCGCTGGCCTTCGGCGAAGATGGTGTCGAAAGCCAGGGAGGACTTACCGGAACCAGAGAGTCCGGTGAAGACGATCATGGCGTCGCGTGGGAGGTCGAGATCCACGTTGCGCAGATTGTGTTCCCGGGCTCCCTTGACCACCAGGCGGGACAGATCCGGCTTGGCTGGCTTGTTATCAGAAACGACGGAAGCGCTGTTCAGGGAATCGATGGCTGCATCTTCAGCTAAGGCTTTGGGCACCCACCAATGCTAATCGAAAACTTCTTCGAATTTCCATGTCGTGCCTCACATGCTACCGATCGGTATCAATCGGCGTCGTAAGCGGCAGCGAAAAGCTGCACTGCCTCGGCGAAGGAAGCGCCTTGGGCCTTGGCAGCAGCTGCGTACTGGGCGGCAACTTCGGCCAGTGCCCCCCAACGGTCATCGCGGGCACACACTACTGTCCCGTTGCGTCCACGGGTAGCGACAACGCCGGCTGCTTCCAGCTCCTTATATGCCCGGGCGACTGTATGGGGTGCCACGTCCAGTACACCTGCCAGGTTCCGGACGGGCGGCAGTTTCGACCCCACGGCGAGAACGCCTGAATCTGCGAGTTCGATGATGCGGAGCCTCAACTGTTCAAAGAGCGCCACAGCACTGCCGGCGTTGGGTCGCCAGCTCCCGGGGAAATCCCCTGCGGGCGTCATGATGAGCTCCTGGCAGGCACGTGCGCCACCGTCGGCGGCAGATCCGGATTGCGTCCTTGGTCCATGCCGAGAATTAGACCAGCGGCACCACCATGGGACAAGACATGAGGGTGCGTGTTCCTCTGGCCGGTCATAAATGTATGTCGGCTCACGCGTGCTTCCTCGCCACCGCAAAAATACGGCGGAACGGAAACACCGTACCGTGGGCCGTCGACGGGTAGGCCTGGCGCAGCATGGCTGCGTATTCCTTTTCGAAGGCGTCGGCTTCGGGCGCGGTCAGGGCGGAAAGGACGGGTCGCAGTCCTGTGCCCCGTACCCATTCCAGCACCGGATCCTCCCCCGTAAGTACCTGCTGGTAGGTGGTCTCCCATGCGTCAGCCGAGCATCCGGCGTCGAGCATTATGCCCAAGTAGTCCGCGGGACTGCCCACCGCGTCATCGTGCCGCAGGACCCCATCCAGTCGCGTCCGCCATCGCGGCGAACCGGCGAGTTCACGCATCAATGCGTGGGAGGGCGACGAAAAGTTGCCCGGGACCTGCAGGGCAAACCAAGCGCCTGGCCTTAGCGCTCCGAGCCAGGCGGCGAGCATCTCCTGGTGCCCGGGGACCCACTGGAGGGCAGCGTTCGTCACCACGACGTCGACATCGTTGTCCGGCATCCACTCAGCAATATCGCCCTGTTTGAAGGCCAGCCCACTGTAATGACCCGTCAATGACGCGGCTTTGGCCAGCATTTCCTGCGACGAGTCAATCCCAACAACGTGTGCCGCGGGCCAGCGGTCCGCCAAAGTGGCAGTCATGTTGCCAGGGCCGCAGCCCAGATCCACCACATGGCTGGGCTTAGCAGCTTGGATTCTCGCCACCAGGTCATGAAACGGACGGTCCCGATGATTGCCGAACTCGGCGTACTTGGATGGATTCCACTTCATAAAAGCCTCCTGGAGCCGGGCAACACTGCTGGGCTGAGCCTAAACTGTCCGGGCACTAAGCTGGAAACCAATGAAACTTCTTGAGCAGCTTCCTGGTTCCACCGCCACAGGTCCCCTGGACCCGGATGACATTTACACGCGGTTTGTCGAGTGGACTGAAAGCCGTGGCCTGCAGTTGTACCCGGCCCAGGATGAAGCGATCATGGAACTCGCCTCCGGCGCCAACGTGATTCTTGCTACGCCCACAGGTTCCGGTAAGTCCCTGGTGGCCATCGCCGCCCACTTCGAAGCCATGGCCCGTGGCCAGCGCAGCTACTACACGGCGCCCATCAAGGCACTGGTATCGGAGAAGTTCTTTGCCTTGTGCGACATCTTCGGTGCGGAAAACGTGGGAATGATCACCGGCGATTCCGGGGTCAACCAGGATGCACCCATCATCTGCTGCACAGCGGAAATCCTGGCCAACATAGCCCTCCGCGAAGGGTCAGCGGCCGAACTCGGCTCGGTGGTCATGGACGAATTCCATTTCTACTCCGATCCGCAGCGCGGCTGGGCGTGGCAAGTGCCGCTCCTGGAACTCCCCCAGGCCCAGTTCCTCCTCATGTCTGCCACCCTTGGAGACGTCTCCCGCTTCGAAACAGGCCTCACGGAACTGACCGGCCGGACTACGACAACGGTAAGTTCCGCGGAGCGGCCTATTCCGCTGCACTACTACTACCAGCTGACCCCGGTCCACGAGAGCCTGGAAGAGCTGCTCTCCACCAAGCAGGTTCCCGTGTACGTGGTGCACTTCAGCCAGGCCGAAGCCATCGAACGTGCCCAGAACCTCATGAGCATCAACATGTGCAGCAGGGCCGAGAAGGATCGTATCGCCGAACTGATCGCAGGCTTCCGGTTCGCGGCAGGCTTTGGAAAGACACTCAACCGGCTGGTGCGCCACGGCATCGGAGTCCACCACGCGGGCATGCTGCCCAAATACCGCCGTTTGGTGGAACAGCTTGCCCAGGCCGGGCTGCTTAAGGTCATTTGTGGCACGGACACCCTGGGCGTGGGCATCAACGTTCCGATCAGGACGGTGCTCTTGACGGCCTTGAGCAAGTACGACGGCGTACGCACCAGGTCTCTTAACTCGAGGGAGTTCCACCAGATTGCCGGTCGTGCCGGCCGCGCCGGTTACGACACCGCAGGCACCGTTGTGGTGCAGGCGCCGGATCACGTGGTGGAGAACACCAAGGCCATGGCCAAGGCCACTGCCAAGTTCGGTGATGACCAGAAGAAGCTGCGGCAAGTCGTCAAGAAGAAGCCCCCGGAAGGATTCGTGTCCTGGGGCGAACCCACGTTCAAGAAGCTCGTCGAGTCCATTCCTGAGCCGCTGACGTCCAGTTTCACCGTTACGCACGCGATGCTGCTCAACCTGATGGAGCGTCCGGGCGACCCCTTCCAAGCCACCCGGCGGTTGCTCAGCGAGAACCACGAGAGCCGCCCTGCACAACTTCGGCTGATGAAGAAAGCACTGGGGATCTACCGGGAGCTGTTGGCTGCCGGGGTTGTTGAACGAATCCCCGAGGACGAGCAGGAAGCTGAAGGACGGTCGGTTCGGCTGACGGTTCACCTCCAAGCCAACTTCGCCCTCAACCAGCCGCTGTCCCCCTTCGCTCTAGCAGCCTTGGAACTGCTTGATCCGGAGTCGCCTTCCTACGCACTGGACGTCGTTTCAGTCATTGAGTCGACCTTGGAGAAGCCGCGCCAGATTCTTTCCGCACAGCAGAAGAAGGCCCGCGGGGAAGCTGTTGCCGCCATGAAGGCGGACGGCATCGAATATGAGCAGCGCATGGCCATGCTGGACGAAGTGACCTATCCCATGCCGTTGGCCGGGATTCTTGGTGAGGCGTTCGAGGTCTATCGAAAAGCTGCGCCGTGGGTTGGCGACTTCGAACTCGCACCAAAATCGATCATCCGGGACATGTATGAGCGCGCCATGAACTTTGGCGAGTTCGTGCAGTTCTACGGCCTGGCACGCTCGGAGGGCATCGTCCTGCGATACCTTGCGGACGGTTTCCGGGCACTTCGGCAGACCGTTCCCCAGGACTTGCTGCGCGAGGATCTTGAAGACCTGATTGCCTGGCTCGGAGAACTCGTGCGTCAGGTTGACTCGAGCCTGCTGGACGAATGGGAGGAACTGACCTCCGGGCTGGCTCCGACACCGCACGATGCACCTCCTCCCCCGCCGCCACTGTTGACCTCGAACATCCGGGCCTTCCGGGTGATGGTCCGGAATGAGATGTTCCGCAGGGTTGAACTTTTCGCAGACGAGGATTCCAGCGCCTTGGGAGAACTCGACGCCGACGCCGGCTGGGACGCCGGCCGGTGGGAAGAAATTCTGGACGACTACTTCGACGAACACGATGACATCGGGACCGGCCCGGACGCGCGTGGACCCGGTTTGCTCATTATCACGGAGGAGCCGGGCCTGTGGAAGGTCCGACAGATTTTCGACGACCCCGCGGGAAACCATGACTGGGGTATCTCGGCCGAAGTGGATCTGGCGGCGTCCGATGAGAGTGGCACAGCCGTAGTCCGCGTGACCGACGTCAACAGGCTCTAGCCCGAAGAAGCCATGGAACCCGTCCCCGACCTGACCAGCAGCCTGCGCAGCCTGGAGGCCTTGCGCTCGGTAACCCCCGTGACCCCGATGATCCCGCCGGGTTTGAGAAGCTGGTGGGAAGGTGCGCTGGATGTCGAGGGCCTTGCATTGGGTTCAGTGTTGGCAGCAGCCACTGCCCTGGAAGCCCTGACAAGCTTTGCGGGCAGGTACTCAGCGTCATCTGGGCCGGTGGCTGCTTCGTTCGATTCGCTGACGCACCTGCGGATCGCGGACGCCAAACCCCAGGGCTTCGCACCGGCGTCGGGCTTCCGGCGGACCTCCGACGGCTGGATCCGCCTTCACGCGAACTACCCTCACCACGCAGCGCGGCTGATGGAAGCGTTGGGCGCGAACAGCGCCCAGGACGTGGACGACGCACTCCTGACCATGACCTCCCTGGACGCAGAGGATGCCATCAACGCCAACCGGGGCGTGGCTACGGCGGTCCGACGCCGTGGCGAATGGGTCTCCTCCGCCATGCACCGCGCGCTCTCTGATGAACCGTGGATCCGGTTTCTCCCATCAACCGCCCTGCAGATGTCGTCAACCACCTCACCAGTTTCTTCTGCCTCAGCCGCGTGGAAGCCATCCAACAACCCTGAACGGCCACTCACCGGCCTGCGGGTTCTGGACCTGACCCGCGTCATTGCAGGCCCGACGGCGACCCGGCTCCTCGGAGCGCTCGGAGCCGATGTCCTGCGGATCGATCCTCCGGGCCTCCCGGAATTGGAGGAGGCTTTCGTGGATGGCGGTTTCGATAAGCGATCTGCCGTGGCCGACCTGGGGAACGCTGCCGGACTGGAGACCGTCAAAGACCTGATCTCCACCGCGGACGTCGTCGTGACGGGTTACCGCAACGGCGGCCTGGACAGATTTGGCCTGGGAGCAGAAACCCTGTTGGCCGGGAAGCCGGACCTTGTGGTGGCGACCCTGTCGGCTTGGGGAAGCGCGGGGCCGTGGAGACAACGGCGCGGTTTCGACAGCCTGGTACAGGCGGCCTGCGGCATCGCCGAAGAATACGGGCACCTGGACGACGACGGGTGGAAGCCAGGTGCGCTGCCGGTGCAGGCCCTGGACCACGCAACAGGCTACGGAGTGGCGGCTGCCGTACTGGCCCTGTTGGCAGAGAGGTTGACGACAGGGGCAGGAGGAATGGCGGCTTTGTCGCTGGCACGCACCGCCGAGGAACTGTTCAGGTTGCCGGACCGTCAAGCCGACGTAAAGGCCGCCCGTCTGCCCCAACCTGCGTATCGGGAGACCCCGAGTGCGTATGGCCAGCTGCGGTTCGTGGGGCCGCCGCTGTTGGTGGACGGCGTGCAACTGCAGTATCGCCGGCCGCCTGTGCGGTATGGAACATCCCCTGTGGCGTGGAGCCAGTAAGGCGGGCTTCCTTTAGTAAGCTCGAATGCATGAGTGTTATCCGCCAAGCCACTGTTGACGATGTCCCCGCGATCCTGCGCATGATCCACGATCTGGCGATCTATGAAAAGGAGCCGGACGCCGTCAAGAACACCCCGGAAAGGCTCACGGAGGTGCTGTTTGGCGAGAACCCGCGGGTCTTTGCCACGATCGCGGAAAACGCTGCCGGCACCGTGCAGGGGTTCGCGCTGTGGTTCTTGAACTACTCCACCTGGGAAGGCGTCCACGGCATCTACCTGGAGGACCTTTACGTCGAACCCGACGCCCGTGGTGAGGGCCATGGGAAGGCGCTTCTTCAGTACTTGGCAGCGACCGCCGTCGAACGTGGTTACGCCCGTGTGGAATGGAGCGTCCTGAACTGGAACGAACCATCCATCAAGTTCTATAAAAAACTCGGCGCGTTCCCCATGGAGGAATGGTCCACTTTCCGCCTCACCGGAGAGGCCCTGGAAGCTTTCGGCACGAAGGCCGGACAGTTAGAGGAATCGTTTGCCCGTGGCTGAAACGCACTCCTCAATGCCGGAACACACCGTCCTGAACCGCCACGAATTCCGTGGCGTACGCACGGTTGAACACTACTTCACCGTCCCCCTGGTGCATTCCCCCGCTGCCAACGAAGCCACCAGTGAAACGATCACCGTCTTTGCCCGGGAGTACTCCTCCACGGCGCATACCGCGGAAGAAGCGTCCAAGCTGCCGTGGCTGCTGTTCCTGCAGGGAGGTCCGGGTGGACGCGGGAACCGGGTCACCTCCCTGGCCGGCTGGATGAAGGCAGCCGCGCGGGATTTCCGCATCCTCATGCTCGACCAACGCGGCACCGGTCTTTCCACCCCCGTTGAACGGCAAACGCTGGAGCTTCGTGGCGACGCTGCTGCCCAGGCTGAGTACCTGACGCACTTCCGGGCCGATTCGATTGTTGCCGATGCAGAATTCATCCGTGGCGTTCTTGGCTCGGGTCCTTGGACCGTCATGGGCCAATCCTTCGGCGGGTTCTGTGCCTTGACCTATCTGTCCTTCGCGCCGGAGGGTTTGCGCGAGGTCCTGATCACCGGAGGCCTGGCTCCCTTGGAAGGACCCGCTGACCGGGTCTACCAGGCGACCTTCAAGCGCGTTGCTGCACGGAACGCCGAATACTTCGGTTGGTACCCTGAAGACCGTGAACGGGTCACCCGGATCGTCCGGCACTTGGAAAAGACTCCCGAGTTCCTGGCAAGCGGTGAGCGGTTGACCCCGGAACGGTTCCAAATGGTCGGATCGTTCCTGGGAGGCAACACCCGCGTGGATTCGCTCCACTATCTGCTGGAGGATGCGTTCATCGACACCTTGGACGGGGAGCGACTCTCAGAAGTGTTCCTCGAGCAAGTACGAAGCCTGGTCAGCAGGGCTGCCAACCCCCTTTACGCTGTGCTGCATGAATCAATCTATGGCCAGGGCGAGGCAACCAACTGGGCGGCGTGGCGGGTCCTGGAGGATTATCCGGAGTTCGAGCCGGGCGCCGAACAGCCGCTGCTCACCGGGGAAATGGTTTATCCCTGGTATTTCGAACAGGACCCCTCCCTCGCACCCCTGCGCGACGTAGCGGAAATCCTTGCCGCTCGCAAAGACTGGAAGTCGCTGTACGACACCGCCGCCTTGGCCGCGAACCCGGTTCCCGTGGCTGCGGCAGTGTACAAGGATGACATCTACGTGGACCACGATTTGTCACTTGAAACCGCTGCGGCCGTTCGCGGGCTCCAAGCATGGGTAACGTCCGATTTCCACCACGACGGTATCGCGGAAGATGGTGAAGGCATCTTCAAACGGCTTTTGGGCATGGTCCGTGGCGCACGCTGACCGCTTGGCTGACCTTCAGCGGCTGCTCACGCCCGGGCGGCGCCGAAGAGCCATGGCCAGAGTCAGGGCAAGGACTGCTGCAGCCACTAAGCTGGACGCCACGTTGAGGCCCTGGTAGCCAATCCACGCGAGGAGAAGGCCGGAGGTGGCACCCCCGATTGCCCCCGCAGCGCCCATCAACGTGTCCGAGACTCCTTGGACGGTGACCCGCTCATCCTGGCTGACGCTCTCAGCCAGCATCGTCGAACCAGCGATGGTGGCTGCGGACCAACCCAGGCCCAGAAGGATCAATCCTGCAGTGACAAGCGTGGGTTCGTGCTGCCCGAAGCCGGCGATGAACACGGCCACCAGCAGCAGGCCGTGCCCGATGGCAATGGTCTGCGGCCGGCCGGCCTTGTCCGTCAGCCATCCCCACACCGGCGACAAGGCGAACATGCCGGCAATATGAAGCGAAATGGTGACCCCGATAATCACCAGAGCATCCGTACTGTCGGTGGTTCCCCCGTGGTGGCCGGCATGGGATCCGTCCACCAGCTGCTGGAGGTGAAGAGGCGTCATGGACATGACCGCCACCATGACCCCGTGGGCGGCGATAACAGCGGCCAGTGCCAGAAGGGCCTGCGGGGAGGAACGAACGGCCCGTAGGCCGGACCTGACAGTGCCCCTGACGGGGATGCTCCCGGTACCGCCCGAATCGTGGGCGCTTGATGCCAGCCGCCGGGCAAGCAACAAGGGATCCGGCCGGAGCCCCAGGAACAGAAGCAGCGCCGCCAGCAAGAGCCCTGCCGCGGAAAAGACAAAGGGGCCTGCAATGGGCGGCAACCCAAGAGCCTGTCCCACCAAGGCACCTGGCTGGATGAGGTTCGGCCCGGCAACCGCTCCGATGGTGATGGCCCAGACCACTGTGGACAGGGACCTGCCGCGATGTTCGGGCTCGGCGAGGTCTACGGCAGCAAACCGCGCCTGGAGGTTTGCCGCAGTGCCCAGGCCCAGGAAGGCTGCCCCCAGTATCAGGACGGGGAATGACCTGGCCATCACGGCGACTATGAACAGGAGTGCCCCGATCATGGCAGCTACCAAGCCGGTGACCAGACCCACCCGGCGTCCACGTGCTTCGGCCAGCCGCGCCAGCGGAAGGGCGGCAATGGCGGCCGCCAGGGTCAACACGGTAGTGATGGAACCTGCCCATGCCTCGGAGCCGGACAGATCAACAGCCAGCAGGGAGCCAATGGAAAGCGTCGCTCCATTGCCAACTCCGCTGAGGAGCTGGGACGCACTGAGCAGGAAAACACTACGGCGCTGAACCCGTTGTGGGTCCAGCGCCGTAGTTGGGGAGGTAGTCACCCCATGAGACTACAACTTTCGATGAAGTTACTCTGCTTCGCTCAAGCTCTTCCGTGCGTCTTCCTCAAGCCGGGCATCAATCTTGGCCTGGCGTGCTGCGGGGCTGAGAAGGCTGGCCACTACGGCCACGACGATGGTACCGACGATGACCGCCAGCGACACGTACGTAGGGATCTCCGGAGCCCACTCGATGTGGTGGCCGCCGTTGATGAAGGGAAGTTCGTTGACATGCATGGCGTGCAGGACAAGCTTGACGCCGATGAACGCCAGAATTACCGACAAGGCGTGCTTCAGATAGACCAAGCGGGTCATGAGTCCGCCCAACAGGAAGTAGAGCTGACGAAGGCCCATCAACGCGAAAATGTTGGCTGTGAAAACGATGAAGGCACTTTGGGTCAGGCCGAAGATCGCGGGGATGGAGTCCACGGCGAACAAGAGGTCGGTCAGGCCGATGGTCACGAAGACGATCAGCATGGGGGTGAAGACCTTCTTGCCGTTGACAGTGGTCCGCAACTTGCCGCCGTCGAACTTCTCAGACATGGGAAGCACCCTGCGAAGGCGGGCAATCAAGGGGTTCTCGGCCCCTTCTTCCTCATCCTCACCGGAGTCCTTGGCTTGCTTCCAGGCGGTCCACAGAAGGAAAGCGCCGAAGATGTAGAACACCCAGCTGAACTGTTCGATCACCACGGCGCCCAGGGCGATGAAGATACCTCGGAGCACCAAGGCGATGATGATGCCCACCATCAGCACTTCCTGCTGGTACTTACGGGGCACAGCGAACCGGGCCATGATGATGATGAACACGAACAGGTTGTCGATGCTGAGGCTGTATTCAGTCACCCAGCCCGCAATGAACTGGCTTCCGTACTCGGGGCCCGTGAAGTAGAACATGGCTCCGGCGAACACCATGGCCAAGGCCACGTAGAAAGCGACCCACAGGCCGGCTTCCTTCATCGAGGGTTCGTGGGGGCGCTTGACGACCAACAGCAGGTCGACAGCGAGGATAATTCCGAGGACGACAAACGAGCCGACCTCGAACCAGACAGGGAGCTCCATTAAAGGGCCTTTCGCAGGGTACGGGAAAACGGTGTAAGTCTCTCCGGCCGCCTTGGAGCGTTTGATGCTCTGACATGGCGACCCGCTAGGCCCGGCGAGGCAACCATGCCTTGCGTGCTGACGAACCTAGCGCTTGGGATACTCCCCTACGTGGCTTAAACCTTACCCTAGGCGTGACCGGCGGACTGCATCTGCCGTAATTCGCGCTTCAACTCCTTGACTTCGTCACGGATCCTTGCCGCGACCTCGAACTGGAGTTCGGCGGCGGCACCATGCATTTGTTCCGTTAGCTGTTCAATGAGGCCCACCAAATCCTCCGCCGGCGCTGCTGCAAGGCCGTCCTGCCGGACAGTTGCGGCACCCTTCGCGGACGTCTTACCGCGTTTGCCGCCCTTGGCCAGCCGGTTGTTGTTGAGCAGCTCCTGGGTGTCTGCGTCTTCCTTGGCCAACTGGTCGGTGATGTCAGCGATTTTTTTGCGCAAGGGCTGCGGGTCGATGCCGTGCTCAGTGTTGTACTTGACCTGGATGGCGCGGCGGCGGTTGGTCTCATCAATCGCGTGCGCCATGGAGTCCGTGATCCGGTCGGCGTACATGTGGACCTGGCCCGACACGTTACGGGCGGCACGGCCGATGGTCTGGATCAGCGACGTGGAGGAACGCAGGAAGCCTTCCTTGTCGGCGTCGAGGATACTCACCAAGGAGACCTCCGGAAGGTCAAGGCCTTCCCGGAGCAGGTTGATGCCCACCAGGACATCGAAGACACCCATGCGCAGTTCCCGGAGCAGCTCCACACGCCTCAAGGTGTCGACGTCCGAGTGCAGGTACTCCACCTTGATGCCGTGTCCCACAAGGTAATCGGTCAGGTCCTCGGCCATCCGCTTGGTCAAGGTGGTCACAAGAACGCGCTCGTTCTTCTCCGTGCGGATTCGGATCTCCCCCAGCAGGTCGTCGATCTGGCCCTTGGTGGGTTTGACCACCACCTCGGGGTCGATGAGGCCCGTGGGTCGGATAATCTGCTGCACATAGCCATCGGCCTTCCCGAGCTCGTACTTTCCGGGAGTGGCCGAGAGGTAGACCGTCTGGCCGATGCGCTCAAGGAATTCGTCCCATTTCAGGGGCCGGTTATCCATGGCAGAGGGCAACCGGAAGCCGAAGTCCACGAGGTTTCGCTTCCGGGACATGTCGCCTTCGTACATGGCGCCGATCTGCGGAATGGTCACGTGCGATTCATCGACCACCAGCAGGAAGTCATCCGGGAAGTAGTCCAGGAGGCAGTGAGGTGCCGTGCCGGGCTCGCGGCCGTCAATGTGCACCGAGTAGTTCTCGATGCCGTTGCAGAACCCCATCTGCTGCATCATTTCAAGGTCATAGGTGGTCCGCATGCGGAGTCGCTGGGCTTCCACCAGCTTGTTCTGGGCTTCGAGGACCTTCAGGCGGTCCGCCAGTTCGTCTTCAATCCGCTTGATGGCCCGCGCCATCCGTTCGGGACCGGCCACGTAGTGCGAGGCCGGGAAGACGTACATCTCTTCCTCCTCCCGGATGACCTCGCCAGTCAGCGGATGGAGCGTCTGGATGTTCTCGATCTCATCGCCGAAGAACTCAATCCTGATGGCGAGTTCCTCGTACATGGGAATGATTTCCACGGTATCGCCACGGACCCGGAAGGTTCCCCGGTGAAAGTCCATGTCGTTGCGGGCGTACTGCATGGAGACAAACTTCCGCAGGAGATGGTCGCGGTTCATTTCCGCTCCCTTCCGGAGCGTCACCATCCCGGCGATGTACTCTTCGGGCGTGCCCAAGCCGTAGATGCAGGAAACGGTTGCCACCACGATGACATCGCGGCGGGTCAGCAATGCGTTGGTGGCAGAGTGGCGCAGCCGTTCGACTTCCTCGTTGATGGACGAGTCCTTCTCGATGAAGGTGTCCGTCTGGGCCACATACGCTTCCGGCTGGTAGTAGTCGTAATACGAAACGAAGTACTCAACCGCGTTGTTCGGCAGGAGCTCCCGGAACTCGTTGGCCAGCTGCGCCGCCAGGGTCTTGTTCTGCACCATCACCAAGGTAGGCCGCTGGACCTGCTCGATGAGCCATGCCGTGGTGGCGCTCTTGCCCGTACCCGTGGCACCAAGGAGGACTACGTCCTTCTCACCGTTGTTGATGCGTTCGGTCAACTCTGCGATGGCGGTTGGCTGGTCGCCTGCGGGCTTATAGTCACTGACAACTTCAAAGGGTGCGACGACACGGTTGATTTCCTGGGCAAGGCTCATACATCAAATCTACCCCCGACCCCGGACAGCTACTGTCCGCGTTTGCGCTCAGCGGAAGATGAATACGACGGCGGTGCCCAGCCGGTGCGTTTGGCCCACTCCTCCATCTGCGGCCACGCCACGTCAGTGAACCACGGCTCTTTGGCTTCGGCATAGGCTGCACTGTCCTTGTCCCCCGCATGGGCCCCGGCCAGGCCGCGTTTGTGGGCCTCATACTCAGCGCGGGCTGCAGGGTCGGCGCGCAGCCAGTCCCGGAACAACAGGGCGTAATACCAGCCGGGCGATCCAGCCTTCCGAACGTGAAGGTTCACAGCCCTGCCGGGATCGGCGTTGGCATGGAAGCGCTTTTGCCAGGATTCCGGAGAAGGGTGGGAGGGCTTCGGGGTGTCCCCGCGAACGTGCTGCACTGCTGGGAATCCGGCTGCGCCAAGCAGGGGCGAGATCCGGTCGGCCGTCTCGAGATCGCGCACTGTCAGTTGAAGGTCGATGACATCCTTCGCGGCCAGGCCCGGCACAGAGGTTGAGCCGATATGGTCAACGGCCAGAATCGCATCCGGAGCGGCCAGGGCGACGCGGGCTGCCAGCCGTTCGGCCTGCCGTGCCCATTCCCCATTCGGGGCAACAAGGACGGGGCCATCTGTCCGGGGCGCGCGGACACCACTCTTGATGTTTTCCGCAAAAGGCACCAGACGCCGCTCCCACAGTGCATCAACCGCGGCAAGTAGATCCTCCCGACTGCCGGAATTGTCCAGGATGACGTCGGCTGCAGCTTGGCGCTCCGCCCTGGAGGCCTGCGCGGCCATGCGGGAACGCGCGTCCTCCGGCGTCATGCCTCGAAGCTCCACCATCCGTTGGACACGCAGCTCATCAGGCGCATCCACTACCAGCACCAGGTGGAAGGTGCTGCCCTGTCCGGTTTCCACCAGCAGCGGGATGTCCTGCACCACGATGTCACCCGCACCGGCGCCGTTCATGATGGCGGCCGCGGACTTGCGGACGAGCGGGTGGACGATGGCGTTCAGGATTTCGCGCTGAGCCGGTTCCCGGAACACGATGGAACCCAGCTTCGGTCGGTCGAGCCCGCCGTCGTGATCCAGGATGCCAGGACCGAAGGCTTCAACAACCTGTTCCAGCCCCGGTGTCCCGGGTTCCACTACTTGCCGGGCGATAACATCCGCGTCTATGAGCAGTGCCCCCAGCTCCCGGAGCCTGGATGCCACCACCGATTTGCCTGAGGCGATGCCGCCCGTCAGTCCGATTTTCAGCACCCCTCAACACTAGACTGAAGCGGTGGAAATTGAGGAAGAAAGCCGTGCGACCCGGTACACGACGCTCCGGGCAGGGCCCGACTTCCGCCACGAACTGGAAATCCGGCGGTCGCGTTTCATCACCGTGCTCCGCAGGGTGCCGGATGAGGATTCCGCCCGCGCGTTGGTGGCCGGGCTACGGCGCGAGTTCCACGACGCCCGCCACCACTGCTCGGCGTTCGTCATCGGACCGGACCGGATGATCCAGCGATCGAACGACGACGGCGAACCCTCCGGTACCGCGGGCATACCGATGCTCGAAGCCCTTATCAAACGTGAGTCGGCGCCCGGGGTGACCGACCTCAGCGACGTCGCTGCCGTCGTCGTACGCTATTTCGGCGGAATTCTGCTGGGGGCGGGCGGGCTGGTCCGTGCCTATTCGGAATCGGTCTCGACGGCCCTGGACCTGGCTCCCCTGGTTCAGCGACGGCGTCTGCGGCTCTGCGCCGTAGAGGTCGCCCATGCCGAAGCCGGGCGTTTGGAGAACGAACTCCGGAATGCCGGATATGTCATGGCTGAAACCGCGTATGAAGAACGGCATGCGGTCCTGCGCATAGCGCTGGAGGACTCAGCCACTGAGATTGGCGATGCCCACGCCCGGGTGGCGGCACTGACCGCAGGCAGCTCACTCCTCCGTCCCGAGGGTACCGAATGGATTGACGTTCCGGCCTAAGAATGCGCCAACAGATTGACCGCAAAACAGAAGGACCCCTGCCCGGAGGCAGGGGTCCTTCTTTGGCTATTCAGCACATCCCGTGAGGGCGGCGGAATTAGTTGCCGGTCAGCTTCTCGCGCAGTGCGGCGAGTGCTTCGTCGGACGCCAGGGTGCCAGCGTTGGACTCAGCAGCAGCCGGCTCCGAGGAGTAGCTGGTGGTGCCGGAATCGCTCTCACCGGACGTTGCAGCAGCAGCGTCGTCGGCAGCGTGCTGGGCAACCTGCTTCTTGTGGGCTTCCCAACGGGTCTGGGCGTCAGCGTACTGCTGCTCCCAAGCGGCGCGCTGGGTCTCGTAGCCTTCGAGCCATTCGTTCGACTCGGGGTCGAAGCCCTCAGGGTACTTGTAGTTGCCCTCTTCGTCGTACTCAGCGGCCATGCCGTACAGAGCGGGATCGAACTCGGTGCTGTCAGCGTCCACGCCCTCGTTGGCCTGCTTGAGGGAGAGGGAGATGCGACGACGCTCGAGGTCGATGTCGATGACCTTGACGAACAGTTCGTCGCCAACGGAGACAACCTGCTCGGCGAGCTCCACGTGGCGGACAGCCAGCTCGGAGATGTGGACGAGGCCTTCGATGCCGTCTTCGACGCGAACGAACGCACCGAACGGAACCAGCTTGGTGACCTTACCCGGAACAACCTGGCCGAGGGCGTGGGTGCGGGCGAAGGTCTGCCACGGATCTTCCTGCGTAGCCTTGAGCGACAGGGAGACACGCTCGCGGTCCAGATCCACTTCGAGGACCTCGACGGTGACTTCCTGGCCAACCTCGACAACCTCGGACGGGTGGTCGATGTGCTTCCAGGACAGCTCGGAAACGTGAACGAGGCCGTCTACGCCGCCCAGGTCCACGAATGCACCGAAGTTGACGATGGAGGAAACAACGCCCGGACGAACCTGGCCCTTTTCCAGCTTGTTGAGGAACGTGGAGCGAACCTCGGACTGGGTCTGCTCGAGCCATGCACGGCGGGACAGAACAACGTTGTTGCGGTTCTTGTCGAGCTCGATGATCTTGGCTTCGATCTGCTGACCGATGTACGGAGCGAGGTCGCGGACGCGACGCATCTCGACGAGGGATGCGGGCAGGAAGCCGCGCAGGCCGATGTCCAGGATGAGGCCACCCTTGACAACCTCGATGACGGTACCGGTAACGACGCCGTCTTCTTCCTTGACCTTCTCGATGTCGCCCCAGGCACGCTCGTACTGAGCACGCTTCTTGGAGAGGATCAGACGGCCTTCTTTGTCTTCCTTGGTGAGAACCAAAGCTTCGACCTGATCGCCAACGGCGACAACGTCACCGGGATCAACATCGTGCTTGATGGAAAGCTCGCGGGAAGGGATGACACCTTCGGTCTTGTAACCGATGTCGAGCAGAACTTCGTCGCGGTCGACCTTGACGACGGTACCTTCGACGAGGTCTCCGTCGTTGAAGTACTTGATGGTGGCGTCGACAGCTGCGAGGAAGTCCTCAGCGGTACCGATGTCGTTAATGGCGACTACGGGGGTACCGGGCTTCTCGGTGGAGGTGATGGTCATGTAGTAGGGGCTCCGTTGTGGATAGTTAGTCGGTCAGGCAAACCGCTGCCGCCCGGGTCCGGACGGCAGAACACGGCAAAGCGCCGGGTCATCCTGATTTGTGGATTAGTACAAAATGGATGCATGCACGTAGTACACGCCCGTTTATTCTAGTCGTATTGGCAAAGCAGGGTCAAAAGCGGTGTTATGGCTTCAAGACATCCCCGAGCCGCGCGAAGGAAATACCCTTGTCCAGCAACCGCGGCAAGGCGCGCCCATAGCCTTCCGCCGTTGCTCCCGCCGGCTTGTTGAAGTGCGAAATGACAATGTCTCCGGGCCCGACCCGGCCCACCTCGGTGGCGACGGTGGCCGCCGGAAAGGTCGCGCCGCCGTCGCCGTTGACAGTAAAGTTGACCGGCAGCATGCCGAGCCTGCGCGTCATGGCGGCCGTGACGTCGTCGTAAAAGGCCGTTCCCGGACGGAAGAACCGCGGGGACTTCCCGAACGTGTCCTGCATGATTGCCTGGTTGCCCATGAGTTCGTCGTACGCCGCGGACGCTGTGGCCGTTCCGGTGATCCCATAGGCTGACTTGCCGCTGACCGACAACGGAAGGTGTGATGTCCCGTGGTTGGCCAGTTCGAACAGCGGGTCCGCTGCCAGCTCCGCGGAAAGTCCGGGATTGGCCTGGATCCAGCGGCTGTTGACGAAGAGTGTGGCGGGTACGTGGAGCTTGCGCAGGGTCTGCAGCAGTTCATGGTCGCACCCTGAACCCCCCGGCCCGCCGCACGCATCGAACGTCAAAGCCACTTGCTTGGCCGGAGAGTCGTTGACGACTCCGGTGACGTGCAGTCCCCATTCCTTTGGCTGCCTGCCTGCAAACTCAGCAAGGATTTTTAGTTTGTCCGGCACCGCCGGGGTCTTCATGGTCGGCTGCGCGAGGGCGGCTGCAGCCTGTTCGCTCGACTTGGCAGAGACGGACGGAGGCGGCGTAGCGGGACCGGTTGGCCGCAATTGCTCCGTTGCCGCATCCTTTTCAGGAGCGGCCGGCAAGGACCCGGTCCCGCTGTCTGCACATCCTGCCAGGACAGCAGTTGCCAAACCTGCCATTCCAAGCAGCACTGATCGCCGGCCAGCCAATGGCCGCCGCTTGGAATCCCCCATGGATGTCCTTACTGACGTTGTAACTATGTGGTTGTAGTGAAGTGGTACTGCCTAGAAGTGTGTCAGACAGTGAGCGGAACGTTCCACTGTGAACAACTGCTGGGCCAGGAACGCGGCGCCCGGGGTGTTCTCGCGGATGCGGCCGGCGGCTGCCAGCGTCACCGGCGATACCGCACCCAGGTAAATGGAGGCGAGGCCTGCGGCGTCCATGCTGAGGTCCGGCGTCTCACCCGAAGCATCCTTGACGACGGGGGCAGCACCGCCGTCGGATTCCAGAAGCCAGGTGCCGCCCGCCAAGCCCAAGGAGTCGGTGACCTCAATAACCAGGCGGCCGGCTGCAGGGAACTTCCGGGCCTCCAAAGCGGCCTGGGTATCCAGGATCCTGAGCCACAGCATGTCACGGACTTCGGATGCCTCAATGCACCTCTGGTCCTCGAGCGCCCATGCCAGCGGATCATCCACGGGGGCCTCGGCCCACGTGACTTCGTCGATGAGGTCGATGCTGCCCAGGAAGCGCCACAAGTCGCGGTAGCCGGCGTTGGTTGCGGCAACGAGGTCCACGATTTCCATGGTGTACGGCTTGTGGTCCCAGCCCTTGAAGCGGTAGGAAACGTAGCCATCCAATGTTCCGGAGGGGTCGTAATGCAAGGCGCAACGCACGGAGGCATCGGGCTTGCCGTCATGGCCGATTGAACCGGATGCCACCAAGCGGTAGTACTCCTGCCTGTCGACCGAACCCGGAGAAAGCCGCTGGACCCGCTCAAAGACCTCTGGCGCAACGTCCAGGAGGACTGAAGGATCGGCGACTTCGACCACGCCTTCAGGCTGTCCCTTGAGCCGGAATCGCGGACCGGTGTCGACTTTGATGCTGCGTTCAAAAGTGGCCACACCAAAGCCGAATCGTCCGTAAATGGAACCTTCGGAGGCCGTGAGCGCCGCCATGGCGAGGCCGTCGTCCTTGGCGCCTTGCAGGTCGGCAGTGATCATGCCGCGGAGGATTCCGTTGCGCCTGTGGGTTCCACGGACGGTTACGGCAGTAATCAGGTTGGACTCCAGCTGGCGCCCGTAGCCGATGTTGAGAGATTTGCGCATGGTGGCATAGGTGGCCACCGGGACATCCGCGCCGAGCGAATGATCGGGAACGTCCGCGTTGACATAGACACCGGTCAGCTCGCGCTTGTCGGTCCGGTAGGCGGCCAGGGTTTTGGCCAGGTATTCGTCGTCCCGCCGCTCCTGGTGGAAGCCGTGCGAGACGGCCTGCACCCAGGTGGTGCAACGGCTGTAGCCTTCGTCAGTCTTGTCGGCGACAACAGGGAATCGTTGGACAGAGTACTTTTCGGAGTTTCTTTCATTGGGATCAGCCACGCCTTTGAGCCTAGCCAGACGCCTGAGGGCGCGCCACCACCACGGCGGCGCGCCCTCAAGCGGTTACTCGAAAGCTAGTGTCCGGCCTCGTACCAGCTTGATCCGACACCGATCTGGACATCGAGCGGAACTGACAGGTCCGCGGCAGAGCCCATTTGTTCGATGACCAGTTTCTCCACGGCTCCTCGCTCCCCCGGCGCTACTTCCAGGACGAGTTCGTCGTGGACCTGCAGCAGCATGCGGGACTTCAGGCCCTGGCTGGCGAGCTCGGCCGATACCCCCAGCATGGCCCGCTTGATGAGGTCGGCAGCGGAGCCCTGGATCGGCGAGTTCAAGGCGATCCGCTCTGCTGCTTCCCTGGCCTGGCGGTTGGTGCTGGTCAGATCCGGCAGGTAGCGGCGGCGGCCTTCGATGGTGGCGGTGTAGCCGTCGGTCCTGGCCTGGTCCACGACGCCCCTCAGGTAGTCCCGGACACCACCGAAGCGGTCAAAGTAGTCCTTCATGAGCGTCCGGGCCTCATCGACGGAAATCTCCAATTGCTTGGACAGGCCGAAGGAGGTGAGGCCGTAGGCCAGCCCGTACGACATTGCCTTGACCTTGGAGCGCATGGCGCTGGTGACTTCTGCCGGCGCGACGTTGAAGATCCGCGAGCCCACAAAGCGGTGAAGGTCTTCGCCGTCCCGGTACGCCTGGATCAATGCCTCATCGCCCGAAAGGTGGGCCATGATCCGCATTTCGATCTGCGAATAGTCAGCGGACAACAAGCACTCGTAACCTTCGCTCACTACGAAAATACCGCGGACCCGGCGCCCCTCTTCGCTGCGGACCGGGATGTTCTGCAGATTCGGGTTGTTGGACGAGATACGGCCGGTGGCGGCGATGTTCTGCGCGTAGGTGGTGTGGATTCGCCCATCGTCAGCGACGGACTTCTTCAGCGTCTCCACCATCTGGGCCAGCTTGGACGACTCACGGTGCGCCATGAGCTGGACCAGGAACTCGTGGCCGGTCTTTTCAAGCAGAGCCTTGAGGGAGGCAGCGTCCGTGGTGTAGCCGGACTTGATCTTCTTGGTCTTGGGCAGGCCCAGTTCCTCGAACAGGACTGTCTGCAGCTGCTTGGGCGAACCGAGGTTCACCTCATGCCCGATAGCCGCAAACGCCTGTTCCTGGGCGGTCTGGATCACCTTGGTGAGGTCCGCCAGCTGTTCATCCATACGGTCCGTGGAGACGAAGATGCCCGTCAGTTCCATTTGGGCCAGGACGCGCGCCACTGGAAGTTCCAGCGTGGTCAGCAGGGCGTCGGCTTTGCGGTCTGCAAGCTCCTTTTCGAAGTGCTTGCTGAGCGCGTGCACGACGGCGGCATGCTGGACGAGCGCGGCAGCGGCAGCCTGGTCCGTATCACCGGAGAGGTCGAGTTCCAGCTGTCCGGACTGGGAAGCGGCCGTGGCCAGGGAGATTTTGAGATGGACCTGTGCGAGTTCGGCGAGGTCGTAGCTGCGGCGGTCGGGCTGGATGAGGTACCCGGAGATGGACGTGTCATCCACGACCCCTTCCAGGCCAAGGCCGCGGTTATGCAGGGCCTTGAGGGCCGACTTGAACTCGTGCAGCACTTTGGCTTCTTCGGGGTCGCGCAGCCAGCGGGCCAACACTCCCTCGGCCTCGGCGTCCAGGCCCGTCAGTTCAATGAAGGCTGCACCGTTGGCGCGGACGACGGCCAAGGCACTGGCGTCCTCACCCACCCGGCCGGGGACCATCTGCACGGCCAGGGCCGAACGCATGCCGGATCCGGCGGTGAAAAAGGCTTCCAGCCCGGAAGCATCCGTGAGTGAGTCGAACTCGGGGGCATCGATGGTGTCCGGAGCAGCCCCCGCTGTGTCGTCACCATAGAGGTCGAAAAGGCGCGTGCGGAGGGTCCGGAATTCGAGCTCTTCAAAAAGCTCTTCGATGGCCTGCCGGTCAGGACGCGGTTCGTGGAGATCCTCCAAAGTGATGGGCAGTTCCAGGTCCGTGAGCAACTGGTTCAGCCTGCGGTTGCGCTTGACGTTTTCCAGGTTCTCCTTGAGCGCGCCGCCCACCTTGCCTCCAATGGAATCAAGGTTCTCCAGGATGCCTTCCAGGCCGCCATAGAGGTTGATCCACTTGGCCGCAGTCTTGGGGCCAACGCCTGGAACGCCGGGCAGGTTGTCGGCGGATTCGCCGACAAGCGCGGCGAGGTCGGAGTACAAACCGGGCTTAACGAAGTACTTCTCCTCGATGGCGGCCGCGTCCATCTTGGGAATGTTGCTGACACCCTGCTTCGGATAAAGCACAAAAACGTTGTCGTTGATGAGCTGGAAGGCGTCCCGGTCACCGGAAACCAGCAGCACCTCGAAACCGGCAGCATCAGCCTGCGAGGCCAGCGTCGCAAGGACATCGTCAGCCTCGTATCCGGGCATGGCGATGGTTTTGATGCCCCATGCCTCCATCACCCGCGCAATGAGGCCTATCTGGCCGGCGAACTCAGCCGGAGTGGCGTTTCGGCCGCCCTTGTACTCGCTGTACTCCGCCTTGCGGAACGTCGTGTCGTCGGAAACGTCGAAAGCGACAGCCACATGCGTGGGCTTCTGGTCCTTGATCAAGTTGATCAGCATGGACGTAAAACCGTGCACCGCGTTGGTGTACTGACCCCGGGCCGTGGAGAAATTCTCGGCAGGAAGGGCGTAGAAAGCCCTAAACGCCATGGAGTGGCCATCCAGGACCAGCAACCTTGGCCGGCCCTCCCCCGCGGAGACGCTGGAAGCAGTGGCAGAAGGGGCGGGTGCTGTTGCAATGGCAGCAGCTTGGGCCGTTGGAACCTGGTCCGGTTTGGTTGTTTCACTCACAGGTGCCAGCCTAGTTGGCATGATGGACAATTTCACGCCGAACAGCTTTGTCGACCAACTCAATGAGGCCGGGGTGCCCGAAGAATTCCACGATTGGCTTTCCGCGCACGGCGTGGGAACCCTGGTGGTGAAAATGGGTATCCGTTTCACGGAGATGAGTGCGGAACGGATGGTGGCCACCATGCCTGTGGAGGGAAACACCCAGGTAGCAGGCATTCTCCATGGTGGAGCCCACGTTGTGCTGGCGGAGACCCTTGGCTCCTTTGCGGCATCGTTGCACGCCGGAAGGGGACGCCACGCCGTCGGCATTGAAGTGGGCGCAACCCATCACCGTTCAGTGGCAACGGGTACCGTCACCGGCACGTGCACCGCGATCCACCTCGGCGGCACTTTGGCCACGCATGAAATCGTCATCACTGACGAGAAAGGCCGGAGGCTCTCAACAGCCCGCATCACCAACATGATCCGGGACAACCGCCACTGATTCCGCTCGGGCCGGAAACCCGCCATTACCGTGCGGATTGCTGCAGCCGGTAGCGCAATTCCACCGCAGCCCCACCAAGCGTCCTCGACGAGACCAACTCGAGTGGCGCCGTCGGGCCCTTCAACGGCAACAGCGGCTTTCCGGCGCCCAGTATCACAGGCACGATGGTGACAATCATTTCGTCGAGCAGTCCGGCGTTGGCAAATTGGGCCACCAAGTCACCTCCACCGACCAACCAGACGTTCTTGCCGTCGGCGGCCTTGACCAGGTCGGGAGCGAATTCCCTGACCTCGCCGCGGACGAAGGTGATATCCGATCCCGCGGGTGCGGAGTACTCGTGGTGGGTGAAGACCCAGCACGGGATGTCCGGATACGGCCAGGTGCCGGGTTCGTGCTCAATGAGCCACCTGTAGGTGTCTCCGCCCATGGCGATGCAACCAACGCCGGCCATGAACGAGCCAATGCCCTCGTTGACTTCGTCGACGCTGTCGAACTGCAGGAGCCAGCCGAGGTCGTCGTCAGGCGAAGCGATGAAGCCGTCGATGGTGGAAGCTACGTAGTACTGGAACGTCGACATGGCCCCAGACTAGTCAGTCCGAAGCAGGGTTCCCATACTCCACGCGGACACTCCCATTATCCGGCAGGACCACCACCCTGCCGCGGTCCAGCGACCATCCGTCGTTCAGCAGGAAGATCCGTCCGCCGCTGACCACCAGCAAGCGCAGGCCGGTGTAACGGTACAGGGGTGCCGCCTCCGAGCCGGCCGACTCCTCCTTGACGTTAGGCACAGTAACGGCCAACCGTTCCTTGCTGTAAACGACGGCGGTGGGCAGCAGGTGGGAGCGCTCCTGGTAGTCGACCGCGGCGCCCCGCCCCAGCGCCTGGGCGTAGTCGGAGGTTCCCCAGAACAGCAGGAGCGTCACCAGGACAAATACCAGCCACCCTTCGAGGGCGCCCTTGCCGGCGCGCGGGGCCTGCGCTGAAAGCCCGGCAGCCCGGCGTCGGACCCGCAGGCCCCAGGCGCCGACAACGAGCCCCGCAGCGATGAGGAACGGCGCATAGAGGACCGTCTGTTCAGGGCGCGCCGTCACCGCAAGCCACATCACGGCGGCATAGGCGAAAGCTAGGAAAAGAATTACCGTGGCGGTCAGCTGCACCCGCCTCCGCTGCCCGGGAAATTCGAGGACGCGCGCCACTGCCCGGTCCAGCATCAACCACAACAAAGCGATGACCACCAGCCACGCCAGGGGCTGGAACAACGACTGGATACTCCGCAGCATGAAGTCCTGGACCGTGTAGCCGAACAGGCTGACGTCCAAGCCCATCGCTTTCGCCTGGGCATCGGTGCGTGCCCATCCGAAATAGACCAGCAACGCCGTGACAACCGTCAACGGCGGACCGACGAGCGAGAGCACCTCGAGGGTCCGTTGCCATCGGGTGTTGCTTCGGTCCGGAGCCGCCGTTTCTTCGCTCACGGTGAGGCCGTGGGGGTTGCTTCAACGGACACCGTGGGGGTCCCGGTGGCGGTAGATGGACCTCCTCCGGTTGCCTTAGGGCTCGGGGTAACTCCGGCGTCGTCGTAGAAGAACGTCACTGAACCGGCGATGTCCACGGTGTCCGTGACCGATATCCGGACTGACTTCCGCCCTTGGGCGGGCGGCATCCGCAGGTAGAGCGTCCCGTAGTCTTCCCTGTCCCCCACGAATTCGACGTCTGCCGGAACGCCGTCGAACATGACCTCGCCAACGCGGACGTAGTAGCCGTCGAGGCGGACAATGGTGCCGCCGGAACTTGGGCCGGAGGCCCGGGGCGTCCCCGGAACCGGCCTGAGCTGTTCGTCCACTACTGTCAAGCCCAGCAACTGGCGCGGACATGCCTCGCCCAGCCCGGGTTCGACCTTCAAGGCAGCATCAGGGTTGCTGCGACGTTGGGCCACCAAAGAGGCCGACATGGCTGCAACCCTGAACTCCAGGCACTGACTCTGCGGAATCCGCGGCACGGCCGAAACCGCGTTGGACGCCTTTTCCCAGTCCCCCCGGCTGCCGCTTAGCACGGCGCGGCAGACAGCGGCACCGGCCACCCAAACGGCCGCGTCCTCCGCCCCTTCGATGCTGCGGTCCAGGGCGTCGCACTGGAATTGCTGCAGAAGGAGGTATCGCTGACCGGAGGTGGGATCGTTGGGCCCGACTGGCCCTATGGGAATCCATCGCACGACTGGCGCGTCTGCCTGCGGCGCTGCGGGACCGGCAGGGCCGGCAGGTTGTGCCGCCGTCGGATCGCCGGCCGTTGGACTGGCCTGTCCGGAGGTTGCGGCCGTTTGCGCCCCGGACCCCGGCTGCGGGGAAAGGCCTTCAGAGGACGGCGGCAAGCAGGCTGAAAGGACCAGCAGCAGGACCGGGACCAGGGCAAGTCCTGTCGGGCGGCTTCGGGATTGGCACTTCATGACAGCCCCATATCTGCCGGATCACGACCACGCAGTCATATTCATGGCTACACTGCCGATTATTCTCCCGAATGGACGAAGCTGCCAGAGTAGTTGCTACCCGCAGTTGCTACTTTCCGAAGTACGGAACAATCAGGTAGATGCCGAACAGGACGGCCACCCCGCAGAAGCCAAAGCAAATGTAGGCCAGGGACCGCATCAGGACCGGGGACTTCTGCTGGGCGTCGCCGGCAATGGCAGTAAGCCGCACGCCCAGGGAGTACAGGACCACGAGCGTCACGGCGGCAAGGAGGGTAACGCCGGCTACCTGCAGCAGTTCCAACCATTTCATCGCTGCACGTCCTTGCTCGGGGTGTTCTTTCGGGACTTCTTCTTCTTGCGGAACCGGACGGCGTGGCCGGCCTCTTCAACCTCGACGGCGTTGTGGTGCCCAACGTGCGATTTCCGGGATACAACGAACATGAAGACGATGGCTGCCGTTCCGGCTACTGCGGCGATCACGACACCCACGACGCCGACCCCAACAAGCAGGGCGGTCAGGGCACCAACGATCGCCGATGCCGGGAGGGTAAACAGCCATCCCAAGGCGATCTTGCCTGCGGTGCCCCAGCGGACGGAGGTGCCTTTGCGGCCCAGGCCGGAACCGATGACGGAGCCGGAAGCAACCTGCGTGGTGGACAGGGCGAAACCCAGGTGCGAGGAAGCAAGGATTGCGGAGGCTGTGCTGGTTTCAGCTGAGAAACCCTGGGCGGGCTTGACCTCGGTCAAACCGGACCCCATGGTGCGGATGATGCGCCAGCCACCGGCGTAGGTTCCGATCGCAATGGCAAAAGCACAGGCGGCGATGACCCAGAACTGCGGTCCGCTGCCAGGTGTCTGGGTGCCCCCGGCGATCAGGACCAGCGTGATGATGCCCATGGTTTTCTGCGCGTCGTTGGTACCGTGCGCAAGGGCCACCAGGCTGGACGTGAAGATCTGGCCCGTGCGGAAGCCGCCTCGCTTTTGCGTGAGCTTGTCGCCGGTTTCGGGATCATGCCGCGAGGTGAGCGCGTAGGCCAGGCGGGTACAAATGTACGCCACCACGCCAGCGATCAGCGGCGCGAAGAGCGCAGGAAGGATGACCTTCTGCAGAACGGTTTCGAAGTTGATGGAGTGGAATCCGATGCCCACAACCGCGGCGCCGATCAGACCGCCGAAAAGCGCATGCGAGGAACTCGACGGCAGGCCCTTGAGCCAGGTGATCATGTTCCAGAGGACGGCACCCATCAGCCCGGCAAAGATAATGTCAGGAGTGATGTGGATGCCGTCGGAGCCTTCGCGGATCAGGCCACCGGAAATGGTCTTGGCCACTTCAGTGGACAGGAATGCGCCCACAAGGTTGAGTACCGCGGCCAAGGCAACGGCCGTCTTGGGCTTGATCGCCCCCGTAGCGATAGGCGTGGCCATCGCATTGGCTGTGTCGTGAAACCCGTTGGTGAAGTCAAAGAATAGGGCCAACGCTATTACCAGCGCGACCATGAAGGTGATATCCACCTGTTGCCCAATCTGCAGAGTCGACGTTCAGCAGTTTCACTTCCCCATACCTGCCATCCACAGCATAGTTCAGCAATTGTTCAACTGACCCTGCTTGCGGGATTCACTCTGGCGGGCTTGAAACCTTAAGAATCCTACGTGCCATCCACTGAGCAGCCAAACGTATGGGATCCCCGGTTCACCCCAGGTACCTGCGCACGGCCGCGAGTTCGCCCCGGCTCAACCCTTTGCGGGGATCCGGTGAGATGCAAAGCACACGATCCTGCTGGTATTCGGCCCACGAGCGGGCATCCGACTCCTGGCTGAGCTGGTCGTCAAGCCAGATAATACGTTCACTCCCGGTCGCTGCCAGGTCCTTCTGCAGGGCTACCAGCTTCCACCATTCCGGCCCCTCATCCCAGCCTTGGCTTGAAAGTACCGGCCAGTCCTGGCCGTTCAGGCCAATAGCGGGGCACAGGAACTCCGGCGCGAGGCGCTCCCACGTCGTCAGCCACACGAACCTGGCGGAGGGATGTTCAGCGAGGTCGTTGAGCTCGGCCACGGCTTCAGGCGCAAAGGCAACCTCCAGGATGCCGGCGTCGGCGATGCTCCATTCGCCGCCCCAGTCCGTGGTTCCCATCGGACTGAAGGGGTTCACCACGCCGTCGACGTCAAGGTAGATGGACACGGGCCTCACGGCGTCCCCCATGGAATCCACAATCGTCCCCTCCCCAATAGATGGAAGCCAGCCTACGGGAATGGGGTTTGTTCGGATGCAGCGAGCCGATAATCAATCTCTTGACGTGCGTCATGGAAGTGATAATCTCGAGTCATGGAAAAGCCCCCAGTCCACTCCGCCCAGAGCGTCCGCGACATCGAGGACACCGTCCGCACCGATTTCAGGCACGCCATGTCCTACGGCGGGTATCTGGACCTTGATCGTTTGCTTAGTTCCCAGCACCCGCTCAGCAAGCCGGAACACCACGACGAATTGCTGTTCATCATCCAGCACCAGACCAGCGAACTCTGGCTGAAGCTGGTGCTGCACGAGTTGTTGGAGGCCAGGCGGCTTTTCGACGCTGACAACCTCGGCAAAGCGCTCAAATGCATCGCCCGCGTGAAGGCAATCCAGCGCACGATGACGGAGCAGTGGTCCGTCCTGGGCACCCTTACGCCGCGCGAGTACGCCCAGTTCCGCGGGTTCCTGGGCAGCTCCTCAGGCTTCCAGTCCTACCAATATCGCGGGGTCGAGTTCCTGCTGGGCAACAAGAACCGCGGGATGCTGCGCGTCTTTGAAAGCGACCCCGAAGCCCACGCCCTGCTGAGCACCCTCCTGGAGGAGCCCACGCTGTACGACGCCTTCCTCGGGGTCCTTTCCCGTGCCGGCTATGACATCCCGGCGGACATCCTGAACCGTGACACGAGCGAGCCGTGGATCTTCCGCAAGGATCTGGTTCCCATCTTCCAGAAGATCTACGAATCGGATGACACTCAGTGGGGACTCTACGAAGCCTGCGAGGACCTTGTGGACATCGAAGACAACTTCCAGGCCTGGCGCTTCCGTCACCTCCGGACCGTCCAACGCACCATCGGCTTCAAGGTCGGTACGGGCGGATCCTCCGGCGTGGACTTCCTCAAACGCGCCCTGGACCTGACGTTCTTCCCCGAGCTCTACGCCGTCCGCACCGAAATCGGCAACTAAGCACACCACCCCCCGGGCAGCGCCGCCCAGAACTTCCGCAGGAGAAGCCATGACCACCCCACAGCAGACCCAAAGCCCACTGCAGACGTCGGCCGAACTGGACGCCGCTGATCCCCTCGCCGCCCAGCGTGAGGCCTTTTACGCCCCCGACGCCGATCAGCTCACCTCGTACCTGGACGGCAACTCGCTCGGACGCCCCCTGAAGGCAACAGCGGCGAACCTCGCCTCCTTCGTCCACGACGCCTGGGGCAGCCGCCTCATCCGCGGCTGGGACGAACAATGGATGGACGAGCCCACCGCTGTGGGCGACCGCATCGGCGAAGTGACCCTCGGAGCGGCCCCAGGCCAGACCATGGTGGGTGACTCCACCTCCGTCATGCTCTACAAGATGATCCGCGCCGCTGTCGACGCTCAGCCAGGCCGCGACGAGATCATCATCGACCGTGACAACTTTCCTACTGACCGCTTCATCATCGAAGGGATCGCCAAGGAACGCGGGGCAACGATCAAATGGATCGCGGCCAACCCCGCCAGCGGCGTCCGCGCCGCGGACCTCGACGGGCTCCTCGGTGAGCGGACCGCCGTCGTGGTCCTCAGCCATGTCGCCTACCGCTCAGGGTTCCTGGCCGATGCCGAGGGAATCACCGCCAAGGTCCACCAAGCCGGTGCCCTCATGCTCTGGGACCTCTGCCACTCTGTGGGCTCCGTACCCATGGAACTGGATGCGTGGGGCGTGGACCTTGCCGTCGGCTGCACCTACAAGTACCTCAACGGCGGACCCGGCTCCCCTGCCTTCGCTTACGTCAACTCCTCGCAGCAGGACCGCCTGCAGCAGCCCATCTGGGGCTGGATGGGCGCCGACAACCCCTTCGGCATGACCGAGGCCTACCGTCCGGCGCAGGGCATCCGCCGCTTCATAACCGGCACACCCCCGGTCCTGGCCATGCAACCCCTCAAGGACATGGTCGAACTTATCGCCACTGTGGGAATGGACGCCATACGGGAGAAGTCCATCAAACTCACGGAGTACGCCATCGCGTTGTCCGAGGAACTCCTGGTCCCGCTCGGCGCTTTCATCGTGAGCCCCCGGGACCCGGCAGAACGCGGTTCTCACATCACCGTGGACCACCCGCTCTTCGCCGACGTCACAGCCAAGCTTTGGGAAAAGGGAGTCATCCCCGACTTCCGCCCCCCGCACGGCCTCCGCATCGGCCTCTCCCCGCTCAGCACCAGCTACGCCGAGGTTGAGCTGGGAGTGGCAGCTATCCGCAACGCCCTCGCCGAACTGCAGTGAGCCGGGAATGAGCGCCGTCCTCGATGACATGGACTCCCGTCCAGGGAGCACAACCTCATTGCTGCGCACCGTCATCGGCCTGTACTTGCGCGACGCGGGCGGATGGATGTCCACCAAGGACATTGTGTTGCTCATGGACGCCTTGGGAACGTCCGGAACAGTCACGCGGACGGCACTGGGCCGCTTGCGGAAGAAGGACGTGCTAGTGCAGGAGAACCGGGAGGGCATTCCAGGCTTCACCCTGACAGAAGGTGCGGCCACCATGCTTGCCCGCGGCGACCGCCGGATCTACAACCCGCGGAGCATGTCGCCCACTGATCCCTGGTGCCTGATTTCGTTTTCGATCCCTGAGACCGAACGTGAGAAACGGCACCAGCTGCGGCGCAGATTGCACTGGATCGGCTGCGGGACAGTGGCCGCCGGCCTGTGGATCTGCCCGGATTCCCTCCGGGTGGAAGTGGAGGAAATATTGTCGAACCTGGGGCTGCGCAACGTAACCACAATCTTCGTGGCCGGCACACCCATGGTGGGTGGCAGCCTTCGGGAAGCGGCGTCCAAATGGTGGGACTTGGAAGCAGTTGCTGAACTCCATAGGGACTTCATCCGCGAACACGCAGCTGCGGTCATTGATGCCGCACCGGAGGTCGAACCCGGCGCCTCCGCCTTCGCTGCCTACGTCCGGTGCATCGACCGGTGGCGGATCATTCCCTACCTCGACCCCGGGTTGCCGCAGACATTCCTGCCCGCCGACTGGCCCGGGGCCGAAGGTGCCGAACTGTTCAAACGGATCCTCGCAGCTTATGCGGAACCCAGCTCGGAGTTCGTCCGGCGTTCCCTCCAGGACACCGTGACGGTCACGGCTTCCTGACAGCAGTTCCCCGCCAGTAGGGCTCCCCCAGCTCTCCTAGGGGAGTCCTGGCCGTTTCCCGGGAGAAGAAGGCGGAAACTCCGGCGATGGCCATGCACAGTACCGCGAATCCCGCTACGGGAAGCCAGCCGTCGCGGCCCTTGCCCAGGAGCAGTCCTGCGATGAGGGGAGCAAAACCAGCCACCACCAAACCCAACTGGTTCCCCAAAGCCATGCCCGAATATCGGACCGGGGCCGCGAACAGTTCGGCAAAGTAGGCAGGCCAGATCCCGTTGAAGCAGGAGTAGAGCAACGTCATGTTGATGAACGCTGCGGCGAAGACCAGGAAGATGTTGCCCGTGGACAAAGCCGCGAAGTAGGCGAAGATCGTCACCGAGCAGCCGATGGCCGCAGTCAGCAGCAGCGGCCTGCGTCCCAACCTGTCGGAGAGTTTCGCAGTCAGGGGCATCACGAACATGGACAGGCCGATGGCTACCGCATTCACCGTGAGGATGGGTGCCTTGTCGAACCCTGCTGCACCGGTGGCGTAGGACAAACCGAAGACCGTGAAGATCGTCTGCATCACTGACATGATGGACATGCCGATCACCCTCGCCACATCCGCAGATTGGAAACGCAGGACTTCCCGTAACGGCAAAGGAGCCACAGCCTTGCGGTCCTTTGCTTCTTCAAAGATCGGAGTCTCATCCAGGTGCGTACGCACCCAGTAGGCGATGCCCAGCACCACAATGGACAACCAGAAAGGGATGCGCCAACCCCAACTCATCAGCGCCTCAGTGGGCAGAGCGGACACAGGAATAAAGACAATCGTCGCGAGCACCATGCCGGAGGCATAGCCGGTCATGACGAAGCTGGTAAAGAAGCCACGTCGCCCTTCCGGTGAATGCTCCAGGGTCAAGGTGGACGCGCCTGCCGATTCTGCCCCTGCGGAGAAACCCTGTGCCAGGCGGCCAATGACCAGGAGAACCGGAGCCCAGACGCCGATCTGGCTGTAACCCGGCAGGAACCCGATGCCAAGGGACGACAGTCCCATCACGGCCAGGGTGATGAGCAGGATCTTTTTCCGGCCCAGCTTGTCACCGAAATGTCCCATGACCAGGCCGCCGACCGGCCGTGCCACGTAGGCCACGCCAAACGTGGCGAAAGCCCCGATCAGGCCAACTGCGGGATCATCGGAAGGGAAGAACAGCGGGCCGAAGACCAGTGCAGCGGCTGAGCCGTAGATGAAAAAGTCGTAGTACTCGAGGGTGCTTCCCAGAAACGAGGCCAAAGCGGCTTTTCCAGGGGTTTTGCGCAGCGTCGTTGGCTGCTTGGCAGTTGTTTGCATGGCTGTTCTCCTTTGAACGGCGTCCAGGCGTTGATTCAGAGGTGGAAATCGACGGCGATGATGAGTTCGCTGTTGGGAAACGAGTACTTCTTGAGGGGCTCGTGCAGCGGGTGGGTGTTGTAGACCTCGATGTCTTCCGCCGCGGCGAAGTCGGCAACGATCGCGTAGTCGAAGGAGCGTTCCTGCTGCAAGATGTCAGCGCCGTGGGTCAGTTTCAGGAGGCCGGGAATGTTGCCGTCCATGGCATCCAGTCCCGCCATCCACGCGGCTTTGTCGGCTGTGGGAAAATCCGACTTGAACTTGAACAGCACTGCATGACGGATCATGCTTCCACCCCTGTCATGACGCTTTCACCCGCGTATTCGGCCGGCTGGCCCGCAATGGTCCGGCCCGCCAGGTACCCCATGGTCATGATGGGACCCAGGGTGGCACCGGCACCCGGGTACCCAGCGGCGTAGGCATTTTCGGTGGTGTTACCGGCAGCGAAAAGGCCCGGAATGGGTTGTCCGTCGACGTCCAGGACGCGTGCCCGTCCGTCCGTGGCTATGCCTCCATTGCTCCCAAAGGCACCATTGACCACTTCCATCGCGTAAAACGGGCCGGTCACCAGCGGGCCGAGCGATGGGTTGGGCCAAGGGCAGTCGTCGTCGCCCCAGTACTTGTCGTAGGCGCTTTCACCCCGGCCGAAGTCCGGGTCCTCGCCTTTGACGGCGAATTCGTTGAAGCGGCTGACCGTAGCCCTCAGTTCCCCGGCAGGAACACCGATCTTTGCGGCCAGTCCCTCCAGCGTGGGTGCTTCCACGAGGTATTCGGGCGTGGGCTGGCCGGCCCGGTGTGCAAGGACGCCGTAGCGCTCCAAGTAGGCGTGGTCGAAGACCACATGTGCCGGTGTATTCAAGGTCTGGTTGTTGGGCGAATCCCAGGACTGAAGGCAGCGCGCAAGGTCGTTGTAGTTCTGTGACTCGTTGGCGAAGCGGCGTCCGTGCCGGTTGACCATGAGCGAGCCGGGCCCTTGCCGTTCGAACCTCAGCAGTGTGCCCACGGGTGCCCCGTCCCGGGTGTCTCCCGTTATTGACATGGGGGCCCACCAGGCTTCGCGGGTTCCGCGGGTCTGTGCCCCGATGCGTTGTGCCATCCTGAGGCCGTCGCCTGTGTTGGAGGGCGGTGAGCACATAATGTACAGGCGCGAGGCCAGCAACGAATCGGCCAGGGCCTTGTCCCATTCGAATCCGCCGGTAGCCAGTACGACACCATCGTTGGCAAGGAACGTTTCTCCCGATTCGAGTTCGACGCCCGCGACCCGGCCGCCGTCGAGCAGCAATCGTTGACCACGGGCGCCAACCACCAGCGCAGCGCCGTCCCGGACCAGGCTTGCGAGCAGCATGCCAATCAAGGCGTGCCCCTTGGCCACGAGCCCTTGGTCCTGGCGCCGGTTGAGTTGAGCCCACGGAAATTTGGTGAAGGCGCCCCAGTTCTCATACTCCTGCATAGTGAACGGTGCCCTGCCATCGGAGCGGACGTGGCGGGCGAGGTCGCCGAGTGCCTCCCGGATATTGAATAGTTCAGGTTCAACAGTGCGCCCGCCTTCAACGGAACCGGGTAGGTCCTGGCGGTAGTCCGGAAAGTTATCCAGGAAGATGAAGCGCAGCCCGCATTCTTCCTCGGCAAAACGGAGCATGGTGTCTCCAAAATCAAGGGCAGCGTCCAGGAGCTCTTCGCGGCTGCGTCCACGCGCCACGGCCCGGATGTACCGGGCGGCCGCTTCCTTGGAGTCGTCCAGGCCCGCTTGGCGGGCATGGTGGTTGTCAGCCACCCAGAGCATGCCGCCCGAGACGGCAGTGGTTCCGCCGAGAAGTTCGGTCTTTTCGAGCACGACGACGGACTTGCCCGCCCGTGCGGCGGTGGCCGCTGCTGTCAGTGCCCCTGCGCCAGAGCCGACGACGACGACGTCGTAGGTACCGGCCTGTGTGCCGTTGAGAAATTTCACGAAGAATGCCTTTCAGAGGGGAATTGTGGTTCAGTTGCGGATGCTTGGGCTCAGACAGCGGTGTAGCCGCCGTCGATCACCAGCTCGGATCCCGTGGTGAAGCGGGACTCATCGCAGGCAAGGTAAAGAACGCCGTAGGCGATTTCGTCCGGTTCCCCCTGCCTGGGGAGGGGGCTGTTGCCGACCAATTGCCGGTAGTAGGCCTCTGCCCCGATCGCGGACTGTTCCGCTGAACGGCGGCTCATCCTGGTGTTCATGGAACCGGGGTGTATCGAGTTCACGCGGACACCGTGAATTCCGTAGGTAGCGGCGTCGGACTTGCTGAGGAGCCGGACGGCACCCTTCGTTGCGTGGTAGAGGGGCACGTTGCTTCCACCTGTTAGTCCATGAATGGACGAAAAGTTGATGATGCTCCCGGACTGCTTTTCGATCATCCCCGGAACGACGTATTTGGTCATGAGCCAAACCCCCTTGACGTTGACGTCAAAGATGGCATTGAAGTCATCCATGGAGGCGGTGTGGCTTGCTCCGGCGGCACCGATGATTCCGGCTGCGTTGACCAGGATGTCCGGGGTGCCGAGTTCTTTGCTGAGTCTCCCGATCGCTGATGCGACGCTGGACTCATCGGTGACATCGACGTCGTATTCGGTGATGCCCGGGCGGCCGCCTCCGGACGGTGCCCCGGCGCGGTCCAACGACGCCACCAAGGCTCCATGGTCCGCCAACAGCCGGGCAGTCGCGCTCCCCAGGTCGCCCCTGCCGCCGGTAACCACGGCCACTTTCCCGGCCACGCGCCGGGCCGCATCGGCCGGCTTTCCGCGTTTTTCTGAATCCATGATCAAACTCCTCCTGCCGCGGCATTGCGGCGCTCAAACATCACTGCGGCGCAGGGCAGCACGGAAGAGAGCCTCAAGGGGCTGATCGTGAACTTGGGCGAAATGCCGTGAGGGTCTGAGTCCTCTTGGATGGCTCCGGACGGTGGTCCTGTCCGCAGTGCCCTGCTGTGTCCTCCACTTTGCCAGCGGCCCTGTGAGTAGAGCCACAGCGTTACCGATGAACGGGAATCAGATGCTTCCGTTGCTTTGGCGAAGAGCGCCCTTGAGTTCGCCGCGCCAACCGAGGGCACGCGAAATACCCCTTGCTGCCGTCATTAAAACGGGCACACGGACGGCGGCGTTTTCTTCATTCCTGGGCACCACCACACTCAAGGCCGCCACGACGGCGTTGGTGCGGTCGAAGACAGGCACGGCGATCCCACTCGACTCCGGCACGATGATCCCGGGCATGGACGCGAATCCCCGCTGGCGGATCGCTGCCAGGTGGCGGCGCAGTTCGGCTGGATCGGTCAGCGTGGCGTCAGTGAACTTTTCAAGCGTCCGGGAGAGGAAGAGGTCCTGATAGGCGGCTGAGGAATACGCCAGCAGGACAAGCCCGGAGGATGTGCCGTGCACGGGCAGACGTCCGGCCACCTTGGTGATGTCCACCATCGAATCCCTGAAACCAATCCGCTCGATGTAAAGGACTTCATCGGACTCCAAAATTCCCAGCGTTGTTGAATGCCGGACCACAGACTGCACGTCTTCCATGAAGGGCAGCGCGGCCTCACGCAGGCCAACCATCCGGGAGCTTCTGGACACAAGCTCCCACAACCTCGTGCCAATGCGGACCTCGGCATTGGCTTCCCGTTCAAGAAGGCCCTCGGCAAGCATCTCGTCCACCAAGCGGTAGGTGGTGGTTACGGGCAGCCCCGAGCGGCGGGCCAGCGTGGCGACACTCATGGTCCGATGGGAGTCGTCGAACGCGCCGACAAGCCGGACAACCCGACGGATGACGGACTCGCCGGAAGTCGAGTTGGCCACGCTATTCCCCTGATTTCACGCGCGAGACAAACCTGAACCGGTCACCGCGGAAGGTACTGTGAGTCCACTCAACGGGCGCCCCTATCCCGTCGCGCGCCAGCCTGTTGACCACCAGAAGAGGGGCCCCCATTTCAATCCCCAATATCCGGGCGTCACCCGGGCCGGCCAACGCAGTTTCCACCGTATCCTCGACCTCGGCAATGCTTATCCCGTAAGTGTCCCGGAGAGCGGCATACAGCGAACCCGCCTTGGCAAGGCTGGCCTTGAACCGTGGAAGCCTTCCCGGAAGCCATGCGACCTCATGGGCCAGTGGTGCACCATCGATCAGCCTGATGCGTTCCAGTCTGGTTACCAAGCCACCCTCCGCGAGCCCGAGGTGCGCAGCGACCTCCTGGCTGGCCTTGGTGACATTCAGGGCCACCAGCGTCGAACCAGGTTTCAGTCCCTGCATCCGGGCGTCGTCGGAAAATGAGGTCAACTGCCGCACATGGGTCACCTTGGGGGGTGCGACAAAAGTGCCATGCCCCTGGATCCTCCCCAGCTTCCCCTCGGCAACAAGCTCACTGATGGCCAGGCGCACCGTAGTGCGGGACGTTGCATACGTCTGCGCAAGAGCCCTCTCGGTGGGAATGAGGGTACCGGGCTTCAACCCCGTGATGCGGGCAAGGATTTCGGTCTTGACCATGTAGTACTTGGGTGTTGCCGGAGCTGTATCAGCGGACATACGGACAAACTACCTGTAGACAAGGGGATTGGTCTATGCCAATCTAGGCGGAGTGCCAAACTTGGCGTGAGACGAAGGGATGTCACTTGGAGGAAATGCAGCAGTCCGGGAGCAACAGCGCCACAAACGCTGCCCCGGTTGTCCTCGGGCTCCACATCGGCGGTTCGAAAACCCACGCGGTTCTCGCCGACGACACCCGCTTCTCCGGGGCGGACAATGATGCCCGCCTGGAGATCACCGAAGCACGTGCAAACCTGTCTTCCGTGGGGCACCAGGGCGCGGACGCAGTGCTGCGGCGGATTGCGGCACGTGTGGGCGGTAGTGTCGCAGCAGTCTGTGCGGGAGCGGCCGGCGCCGACACCCCTGCGAGCCGGGCCGTTCTGTCGGCCCTCCTCTCGGAACATTTTCCCGGTGCCAAAATCGAGGTGGTCCATGACACACGCATCATCCTCGCCGCGGCCGGTCTCGAAGCAGGCGTGGTCCTGGTGGCCGGAACCGGCTCTGTGGCCTGGGGCAGGAACCGTGAGGGGCGGGAAGCCCGCAGTGGAGGATACGGCTATCTCCTCGGCGACGAGGGTGGTGGATACTCGGTAGTCCGGGACGCCGTTCGCGAGGCCTTACGGGAGTACTACGCCGGACTTGAACCCGGCCCGCTGGTCCAATCGCTGATGGCAGCCACGGCCAGTGTGGACGCCCTGCAGCTCATGGACTTCTTCTATGCAAAGCCGGAACCCGACCATTGGGCTGGACTGGCCCCGCTCGTCCTTGAGATGGCGCAGGACGTCGACCCTGCGGCGCTGCGGATCCAGGCCGAGGCCGCCCACTCCCTGGCGTCCTTGGCCAGGCAAGTACTGGGCGAACTCGGATTGGATCTTCCCTTGGTGATGGCCGGCGCTTTGCTGGTCAACCAGGACCAACTCGCTGCGGCTGTAGCGCGCAAAGTGTCCTTGGAGGATCCGTCGCTGGTCCGGATACTCCCCCAAGCCCCCGTTTTCGGCGCAGTCAAACTTGCGCGGCAACTGATCCAGCAGTAACGAACCACGAGTGATCCCGACGGCCAACGGGAGTAATCTGGACTCATGCCTTTGATGTGCGGTGGCCGGTAGCAATGACCCGGGCCAGGCGGCGGTGGCTGCCGGCGCTCCTGATAAGCCTTGCCATGGGCATGGCCGTGCTGTTTGGTGCAGTCCAAGCGGGCGCAAGCGGCTCCCCGCCACCCAAAACCGCAGACGAGATCCTGGCCATGATCGCGCGCACCCAGGTCCGGGAGCTGTCCGGCACACTGGAACAAACCGCCGAACTGGGACTTCCCGAAGTTCCAGCGTCCGGCCCCGGGGTTGCGCCCGGAACCGCCTCCGCTTTGGAGTTCCTGACAGGCTCGCACACTGCGAGGGTCTACATTGATGGTCCTTCCAAAGCACGCGTACAGATCCTGGACCGGATGGCCGAGCGCGATCTTGTACTGAACGGCGAGGACGCGTGGTTCTATGACTCCTCGGACAACAGTGCTACGCATGTGAGCATCCCCCGTCCGTCGGCGGGAGCACCCACCGAGTCCCGGGTACCAGAATCACCGCGCCCCACCATCCCCACTCCCGAGGCTTTAGCGTCGCGCTTCCTGACAGCCATTGACGCCAGCACTGAAGTAAGCGTCGGGAATTCGTCCTCGGTGGCCGGGCGCAGCGCCTACAAACTCCTCCTGAAACCCCGCACGGCGGGCACCTTGGTGGACGATGTGGCGATTGATGTGGATGCCGAAACCGGCCTCCCCCTCGGTATCGAACTGAGGGCCAAAGGGCAGGCCGGGCCCGTCTATTCACTGGAGTACACGCAGCTGGACCTGACTGCCCCGGACGCCTCGCTGTTTGAATTCGTAACGCCGCAGGGCGCATCGGTCAGCGAAAAGACGATCCCCGCAGCACCCGTTCCTTCCATGCCACTGCCTGAGCCCTCCGGCCCAACGACCCAGCCACATCCGACCCAGCCACATCATGGTGCAACGGTTACAGGCGCCGGCTGGGACGCCGTTATCTCCCTTCCGGCGGGAACCGCTCCAGCCGGACTCACCGCCAGCCCGGAACTCACGCAAGCGCTCCAAGCTGTTCCGGGCGGCCGCGCACTGACGACATCGGTGATCAGCGTGCTGATTCTCGACGACGGCCGCGTCTATGCGGGCATGGTGCCGTTGGAGCGGCTTCAGGCAGTCGCCCAACAGTTAAACGTCCCTGCCCCGTGACCGACCCAGCGACCAGCCCGCTGACCGGCCCTGCCGTCCTGGCAAGCCATCCAGGCACCGGCGACAATCTTGCCATCGAAACACGTGGACTGGTGAAGCGCTTCGGCCGCCGCGCCGCCGTCGACGGCATTGATCTGGCCGTTCCCCAGGGGGCGGTCTACGGCTTCCTGGGGCCTAACGGCTCGGGAAAGACCACCACCATCAGGTTGCTGCTTGGCCTCGCCACGGCGAACAGCGGCGACATCAGCGTTTTGGGCAAGGAGATGCCACAATCCTTGACCTCCGTGTTGCCGCACGTGGGCGCCTTGGTTGAGGGCCCCGGTTTCTATCCGTTCCTCACCGGCGAGGCAAACCTGATGCGCCTGGACTCGGCCGACCGCCACGCACCCTCATCGACCAGGCGGCAGCGTGCCCACGAGGCCCTGGATCGTGTGGGGCTCGGCCATGCTGCCGGAAAGAAGGTCCGCGCCTACTCATTAGGCATGAAACAGCGCCTCGGCCTGGCCAACGCGATGCTGCGCCCCCGTGAACTGCTTGTCCTCGATGAACCGACCAACGGACTTGACCCCCAAGGGACGCGCGAAGTGCGCGCCCTGGTTCGTTCCCTTGCCGCAGGTGGCACGACGGTCTTTGTCTCGAGCCACCTGTTGGCCGAGGTCGAGCAGATGTGCACGCACGCAGGGATTATGAGCGCGGGAAAACTGGTGGCCCAAGGGCCACTGGATGAGCTGCGCTCCTCCGGGGAGTCGCACGTCCTGATCCACACGCCCGACGTCGGCGTGGCCGTAGGCGTCCTGTCCCGCCTTGGTGTGGTTCCAAGTGATGCGACAGGCAGGGGCGACGACACGCTCATAGGCACCGGACTCAACGGCATGGCCCCGGAGACGATTGTGGCCGCGCTGGTTGCAGGAGGCGTGCGCGTCCGCGGATTCACCGTTGGGCACGCAAGCCTGGAAGAACGGTTCGTGTCCCTTACTGGAGAGGGGTTTGACGTTGCCGGCTGAAACCGCTGCGGATATTCCATCTGCCACCGGGCGGTCCGGGGCAGGGTGGGCACTCCTTGCCTCTGAACTGTCGGTACTCTTCCGCAGGCTCCGCACGTGGGCCATGCTGGTCGCGTTGGCCGCCGTGCCCATCCTGATTGCAGTCGCGGTGAGGTTGTCGTCGAGGCCCGCAACTCCTGGCCGCGGCCCGCTGTTCCTGGACAGGATCACCCAGAACGGGCTCTTCGTGGCGGTCACGGCGCTGGTGGTATGCGTGCCATTGTTCCTTCCCCTCACCATAGGTGTGGTGGCAGGAGACACGATCGCAGGGGAAGCGAACCTCGGAACCTTGCGGTACCTGCTGTTGGCACCTGCGGGACGCATTCGCCTGCTGTTGGTCAAGTACGTGGGAACGGTCGCCTTCTGTTGTGCCGCGACGGCAACGGTGGCAGCGTCAGGCACCCTGGCCGGCGTCGTCCTCTTTCCCGTAGGGCCGGTCACCCTGCTGTCCGGCGACACCGTCAGCGTGGGCGATTCCGCACTACGGTCGCTGCTGATCGCTGCCTACATCACGGTGTCCCTGATGGGGTTGGGGGCGATCGGCCTTTTGATCTCGACCTTCACCGATGCGCCTGTTGGTGCCATGGCAGCCACGATTGTCCTGTCCGTCGTGTCGCAGGTCCTCGACAACCTGCCACAGCTGGAGTGGCTGCATCCGTGGCTTTTCAGCCACCACTGGCTGGACTTCGCTGATCTGCTCAGGCAGCCCATCGACTGGACATCGTTTGGTGCGAACGCGCTGCTGCAGTCCGGCTACATAGTGGTGTGCGGCGCCTTGGCGTATGCGAAATTCTCCAACAAGGACGTGTTGTCGTAGCTTTGTCGTAGGCTCTTTGCATGGCCAGATTCTTTGATGTGCACCCGGAAGACCCTCAACCACGCGCCATCGGCCAAGTGGTCAATATGCTGCGGGACGGCGGCTTGATCGCCTACCCTACCGACTCCTGCTATGCCTTGGGCGCCCAGATCGGAAACAGGGAAGCGCTGGACCGGATACGCACCATCCGGCATCTGGATGGCAAACACCACTTCACTCTGGTCTGCAAGGACTTCGCCCAGATGGGCCAGTTCGTCATGCTGGACAACGACATCTTCAGGAGCATCAAGGCTGTCACCCCCGGCAGCTACACGTTCATCCTTCCGGCCACCCGGGAGGTTCCGAAGCGGCTTCTGCACCCCAAGAAGAAAACAGTCGGCGTCCGCATCCCGGACCACAAGGTGGTGCAGGCACTTCTCGCCGAATTGGGAGAGCCTCTGCTGTCCAGCACGCTCCTGCTGCCGGATGAGGAAGAACCGTTGACCCAGGGCTGGGAAATCAAGGAGCGTCTGGACAACCAGGTGGACGGCGTGATCGATGCCGGAGACACAGGTTCGGAACCAACCACGGTGATCGACTTTTCGAGTGGGGTGGCCGAGGTGGTACGGCGCGGTACGGGCGATCCTTCCCGCTTCGAATAACGGTCAAGGCCGACGGCGGTGGCGTACTATTCCGGCTTTCGCGCCCGGCTTGGCTGTACCCGCATGGGTTCACCGGGCATTTTGGGAAACTCCGGCGGGAAAGGCATCTCGCCCTGGCCGTTCTCGACGTCGCGTTCCCACCATGTGAGCAGGACGTCTATGTCACCTGGATGATCGTGCATGGCCGCCCAAGGATCCCCCACCTTTTTCAACCGGTCGGGAACGGTGGTGATGGTGTACTTACCGGGGTCCGCATTCTCCAGTTCCTCCCAGGTCAAAGGGCAGGACACCTGCGCTGTCGGTACAGCCCGCGGGCTGTAGGCGCCAGCGATGGTCCGGTCCCGGTTGGCCTGGTTGAAATCCACGAAGATCCGCTTTCCGCGTTCCTCCTTCCACCACGCCGTGGTGACCTTGTCGGGCATGCGGCGCTCAAGTTCGCGTCCGGCAGCGATCACGGCGTGGCGGACCTCGAGGAACTCGTGCTTGGGATGGATGGGGGCGTAAACATGCAGACCACGGTTACCCGATGTCTTGATGAACGCCGTCAGCCCGGCCTCCTCCAGGACAGAGCGAAGCTCAATCGCAGCCGGGATGGCGTCGTCGAAATCCGTCCCGGGCTGGGGATCCAAATCGATCCGTAGCTGGTCCGGGTTATCGGGATCGTTGGCACGGGAAGCCCAAGGGTGGAATACCACTGTGTTCATCTGGGCTGCCCACACCGCTGCCGCAGGTTCGTCGATGACCAGTTGGGGGTGTGACCGCGCGCTCGGGTAGGTAACAGTGACGGCGCGAACGTACTCAGGGGCGCCCTTGGGAGGGTTCTTGGAGAAAAACATCTCTCCATCGATGTTTCCTGAGTACCGTTGAAGGCTCACAGGCCTGTTGCCGTTGGCGGCGACAAACGGCTCGCCGACATCGATCAGGTAGTTGGCGAGATCGAGCTTTGTCAGCCCCGCGTCCGGCCACATGACCCGGCCCGGACTGGAAATCCTGACCTCACGTGGGCCGTTGGTACCGGGCACGGTTACAGTGGTTGCTTCACTCGCCATGGGCACAAGCTACCCCGTAAAGGTGCGCCGCGTCAGCACCTTGTGCCTGATGCCCGAGGGCGTGTTTCGTGATGGGCTCTTCTCCTGCCGCTCCGGTAGGTAATGATGTTCATATGCCCACCGTCGAGACATCCCTGACCGTCGCCGTCGCTGATACCCGTGTTTCCGCCCTCCATGTCCAGCCTGAGGACAGTTTTGCCACCTTGGTGGTGGCCCATGGCGCCGGGGCCGGGATGGAACACCCCTTCCTGCAGGGCTTCGCCTCGGCCATGGCGCAGGAGGGTGTGGCTACACTCCGTTTCAACTTTCCCTACCGCGAAGCCGGGCGTCGCTTCCCGGACCGTCCGCCACTTGCCATCGCAACGTGGCAGGCCGTGATGGAGGCAGCGGCAGAGTTGTCGGACGGCAAACCGTTATGGGCCGCAGGCAAATCGTTCGGCGGGCGCATGGCGTCCATGGCGGTGGCCGAAGGCATGCCCGCGCAGGGACTCGTCTACCTTGGGTACCCGCTGCATGCCCCCGGGAAACCAGAGAAGCTCCGGGATGAACACCTCTACGGAATAACCGTGCCGATGCTGTTCCTGCAGGGCACCCGGGACACCTTCGCCACTCCTGAAATCCTGGAAGGCGTGGTGTCCAGGATCGGCCCGACGGCGAGGCTCCAGTGGTGCGAGGGCGGTGACCATTCATTTGCGGTCAAGGGCCTGAAACGGACCGCCGCTGAAACAGGTGCTTCGCTGGCACCCGAGGTAGCTGCGTTCTTGAAAACGGGTGCCTGAACCTACTTGGGCAGTGGCTCGTGGCGAAGGTAGGATCTCCGGAAATGTCCTGTGCCGGCCGTGAGGGCGCGGAGTTCGATGGCGTAACGCAGCAGTTCCTGGTCCGGCACTTCCGCAAGGATCTCGGTACCCTCGTTGTCGGTGGCATTGGTGCCGTTCACCCGCCCTCGTCGCCCGGAGAGGTCGCTCATGACAGCTCCGACGTATTCGTCGGGCACGCTGATCACCACGGAGGAGACAGGTTCAAGGAGTTGGATTTTCGCGGCGGCGGCAGCCTCCCGCAGCGCCAAGGCGCCTGCTGCCTGGAACGCGGCATCGGAGGAATCCACGCTGTGGGTCTTGCCACCCACCAGCGTTACCTTGATGTCCACCACCGGGAATCCTGCAGACACCCCCTTGAGCATTTGGGCCCGGACCCCCTTTTCCACGGACGTGACAAACGTTCCCGGAATGACCCCGCCAACGATCTTGTCCGTGAACGCAAACCCCTCGCCGCGTGCCAGCGGTTCCACCTCGATGTCGCAGATGGCGAACTGGCCATGGCCGCCTGATTGCTTGACGTGGCGGCCGTGTCCGGTTGCCTTGCTGGCGAATGTCTCCCGAAGGGGAGTAATGATGTCCACGGTCTGCAGCTTCACGCCTTGGTTTCGCAAGCGGTCCATGATCACCTCGGCGTGCGCTTCACCCATGCACCACAAGATGAGCTGATGGGTGTCCGGGTTGCGCTCAAGCCTGAGTGTTGGATCGGCGGCCGCTACCTTTCCAATGCTCTTCGCCAACGCGTCTTCGTCGCTTCGTGATGCGCCCTCCACGGCGATCGGCATCAAGGGTTCGGGCATGTTCCAAGTCTCGATCAGGAGCGGGGCTTCGCGGTCCGAGACGGTATCGCCTGTTTCGGCACTTGCCAGTTTACTGATGGCACAGATGTCACCCGCGATGCACTCCGGGACGGCTTTGAGGCCGGATCCCAACGGGGAGTACAGGTGTGTGATGCGCTCATCCGCGTCGTGGTCCTCATGTCCCCTGTCCGCCAGTCCCCTGCCGCCGATGTGAATGGACGAATCCTCGCGCAGCGTTCCCGAGAAGACCCGAACCAGGCACACCCGGCCGAGGAAAGGGTCCACGGTGGTCCGCACGACTTCGGCGGCGAGACGGCCCGAGGGATCGCAGTGCAACGTCTTCAGTGATGAACCGTTGAGCGTCATGGCTGCAGGTGGCGTCCGTTCAAGGGGCGATGGCATAGCGTCGGTGAGCAGGGCCATCAGTTCCGGCAACCCAAGGCCCGTTTCGGCCGAGGTGGGCATCACGGGAAAGAAACTGCCGCGTGACACGGCGGTTTCAAGGTCGTTGATGAGGTCGGGCAACGGCAGTTCTTCACCGCCCAGGTACCTGTCCATGAGGGTTTCGTCTTCGCTTTCGGCAATGATTCCTTCCAGCAGGGCATCCCTTACTGCTTCCACATCGACCGTGGGGGTCAACTCTTCCGCGGCGCCGTGAAGGACACCGATGAGGCCGGCGTTACCCACTGCCGGAACGTACAGCGGGAGGACAGATTCTCCGAAGGCTTCCCGGCAGCGCTCGACGGCGGCGCTGAAGTCTGCGCGGGGATGGTCCAGTTTGCTGATCACTACTGCGCGGGGCAACCGGATCTTTTCGCATTCGCTCCACAGCGCGACGGTGGCGCCGTCGATTCCCTCCACGGCGGACACAACAAAAAGGGCCGCGTCGGCGGCCCGCAAACCAGCCCGCAACTCGCCTGTGAAGTCGGTGTAGCCGGGGGTGTCGATCAGATTGACCTTGATGTCGCCAATGAGGATCGGTGCGACGGACAGGGTTACCGACCGTTGTTGATGGATGGCTGAAGGATCAGCATCGCTGACAGTCGTGCCTTCGCTGATGGAGCCCATCCTGGTAATGGCTCCCGTTGCCGCGAGCAGCGCTTCGACCAGCATCGATTTGCCGGAGCCCGAATGCCCGACCAGCGCCACGTTGCGAATCCTGGCGGGGTCTCGGTGTGCAGAAACCACGCCGTTCCCACTGCGCCTGGTTTCATTCGCGGTGGGGCTTGTAGCTTTTCCCGCATCGCGCGTGCCCTTTGCAGACATGGCATCTCCTGAGGTTCTCCCGCCACGGAGCCCGAACGCTCATGGTTCGCATCCAGAGCTCCGAATCTTTAAGAGGATTGGACACCCTGAGGCGACCACAGGGCAAGTGCCTGCAGCCACTGAACCAAAGCCCGCGGCGTCGCACGTCCCCCGCTGTCCCTGATGCCGGGCTAAACGGTGAGCATCCCCCACAGCAACCACGCTGACGCCGCCACGCAGCCGGCAATGACGACCGTGAACCCGGAGAGCCACACAAACCCAGGCACGCCAGTGGTCCGGCCCAGAATGAAAGCGTCTGACGAAGCGAGGCGTTCACGGCGTCTTGTGTGGACGCCGGCCAGCTTGAGGAGGTCACGCACCCCTCCTACGGTCAGGGCTACGCCCAGGGCCAACACTACGTAGTTGACGACGTCGGGAGTGGCGAAAAGGAGCAAAACCTGGGCAATCCCTGCGCTGGCCAGAGCCACCAGTATCCCCGTGAGGTTGCGCAGGAAGACCAGGGAAACCAACAGGATCAAGGCCCCGACCGACATGGCAGCGCCGGACCGCCCGGCACTGACCGCCGCAATCAGGCACAGTCCCACGACGGCCGGGGCAGGATAACCCCAGAAACCGGACCACGCCGCACCGAAGGCGCTCCGGCCACTGCTGACCAGGCGGCCGGAGTGATCGAGCCCGATCCGGAGTCCATGGACGAATCTTCCCGTCATGAGGGCTGCGTAGGCATGGCCCAGTTCGTGGACGAAGGTGACGTACAGGCCGAACCATCGCCACGTCGCGCGCGGGATGCTGAGGACCACAGCACAGGCGAGGATGCCAACGAGGACAGGCATGGGTACGGCAGTGGTGTGGGTCTGGGTGAAACCACGGACCACCGCCTCCCACCACGTTTGCAGAAAGTTCACTGAACCGCGGTCCGCAGCCGGGAATGCAAGCCCGCGATGAGGATTTCCAAACCGAATTCGAAAGCCGCTTCGCCCCGCTCATCGGCAGGTCCCGCGTTGGCCAAGGCGCCGCTGAGGGCCGGGAAGCCCTGCTGCGGAGGTGCCCAGACAACGTCCGGGGCTGCCAGATCCAAGGCAAAACCCAGTGCGAAGCTGTCGATGGTGGAGATCGCGGACAACACGTCGCGGCCGCGGAAACCGGCGGCTTCCAGGGCCAGTGCCAGGTCCTCGTAGAGCCCAAGGACCTGGTGGTCCTGCACCGTCTGCAGTACCAGCAGCGGAGCGAGCCTGGGGTGCCGGGCAAAGGCATCCCGGTAGCTGCGGACAATCGCGCGAAGGGCGGCCTCCCAATCCTGCCGGGCGTCGAGTTCGTAAGTGCTTTCGGAGATGATGCGGCCCCGCATGAGTTCAAGGATCTCTTCGCGTCCACTGACGTGGTTGTAGATGGAGGACTGGCTGACGCCGATCCGTTTGGCCAGTTTGGGCAGGCTGAAGTCCCCGGCCTCGTCCACCAACTCCAGGGCGGCGGTGACGAGTGCGTCGATGGATATCAGCGGGACCAGCGGGCGTGCCATACGGGGTACTCCATTCAAGGTTGTTGTTACGACTCTAGCCAGAAGTTGCCCGATGGGTATTGTGCTGCGGATCACAAGACCTTACGATAAACGAAAGGCTTTCGCTTAAGTCTCCCTCCCCCAGTTTTCCCCTTCACCCCATAGGATCCCCATGTCTGATCTGGAAACCCGACCGCCAGCAGCCGATGCTGGAAACGGGCTCAAACGGAACGCCATCGGCACCGGCGGCATCGCCTTCCTGGTGATCTCCGCAGCGGCCCCACTTACCGTCATGGCCGGCGTGGCCCCCGTAGCCATTGGAATCGGGGGCATCGGCGCCCCCATGGGCTACGTCGTCGCCGGCGCGGTGCTGTTGGTATTCGCCGTCGCTTTCATGGCAATGACCAAGCACGTCAAAGCCGCCGGCGGCTTCTACACCTACATCACATTGGCCATGGGCAAGACGGTGGGACTTGCCTCGGCAATCCTCGCGATCGTGTCCTACAACTGTCTGCAAATCGGGGTCTACGGGCTGTTCGCGGTCCAGACCCAAGCCATGCTTCGAACGCTTTTCGGCCTGGAAGTCCCTTGGCCGCTGGTAGCCCTGGCCGCGATAGCGGCTGTTTGGTTCCTCGGCTACCGCGGAATTGACGTCGGCGCCAAGGTGCTGGGCGTCTTGCTCATCGCTGAGACCGCGATCCTCGCCATCATGGGTGTTGGCATCCTGGCCCGCGGAGGTGCCGAAGGTATCAGTTTCGCTTCCTTCTCCCCCGAAAACGCCTTCACTCCCGGAGTCCTGGCCATTCTCGCTATCTGCTTCGCGGCGTTCATGGGCTTCGAATCAACGGTCCTGTACCGGCGTGAAGCACGTAATCCGGACAAGTCCGTCCCAAAGGCGACCTACATCGCCGTGGGATTCATGTCCGTGTTCTACGCCTTCATTGTGTGGACGGTCATCCAGGCATTCGGCAACGGGAACGTGGTGGCTGCTGCCGGTGAACTCGCCGACGGGATGTTCTTCGCCACCATTAACCAGTACGTGGGCCCCTGGGCGGAGGTCGTCATGTATGTGCTGATCGTGACCAGCGTTTATGCCTCCCAGCTGGCCTTCCACAACGCCATCAACCGCTATGTCTACATGCTGGCCAAGGACGGGATCCTTCCCGCCTTCCTGGGCAGGACACACCCGAAATACAAGTCACCGCACCGTGCGGGACAGATCCAGACGGTGCTGGCCGCCGTCGTCATCCTGATCTGTGCCGTGGCCAATGCCGACCCCTACAAGCACCTGCTCATTTGGGTCAACACTCCAGGCATCGTGGGGATCGTGGCGTTGCAGGGGCTTGTTTCGGTGGCCGCGTTCATCTACCTGCGCCGGAACCCCGCCGCAGTGACCAACCGAGTGCTCATTCCAGTGAGCATTGCATCGGCCTTCCTGCTCTTCGGGGTCGTGGCGCTGATCGCCGTCAACATCGAACTGCTGACCTTTGCCGATGCCGTCACCAACGCCATTCTCCTGTCTGTCACACCCATCGTTTTCCTCGCAGGCCTGCTGATCGCCCGCCGCCTGCGCACTGCCCGCCCCGACGTCTTCGCCCGGATTGGAAGCTTTGAAACCCATGACTCCTGACCTCATCGTCCTCGCCGATACCATCCACACCCTGGACAAGCACCCACAGCGTGGGCCCGTCCAAGCGGTCGCGGTCAGCGACGGCACCGTGACCGCCGTCGGAAGCCGCGCTGACGCCCACGACTGGCGACAGGCGGGCACAAACGTGGTGGACTTCGGCAGCGCAACACTCACACCGGGCCTGGTTGACTGCCACATCCATCCGGTATTCGGCCTGGACCTCACCGTCGGTGTGGACCTATCCGGTGCGTCGACGCTTGATGAAGTCCGGACGCTCCTCCGCGACCAGGCAGCACACGACGACGAGTGGTTGCGTGGCTGGGGCCTGAATCCGAACGCGTTCGGCACGGCTCCCTTGCACCGCAGCATGCTGGACGATGTCAGCGGCGGCAAACCGGCACTGATCCGGTTGTTCGACGGGCACTCGGCCGTGGCCAACAGCCGCGCCCTGGAGGTGGGCGGCGTCCGTGGCAGGTACGCCTTCGAGCAAGCCTCGGAAGTGGTCTGCGACGCCGAAGGAGTTCCTACCGGCCTCTTGCTAGAAGCCGCCGCTATGGAGCTCGTGCAGCGCCACATCCCCCAGGAGTCCTTTGCCCGGCGCAAGACGAGGCTGGCCGCATTGCTCCGGGATTTTGCGAGGTCGGGACTCACCGGCGGCCACATCATGGACCACAGTGCAGAATCCGCAGCGCTCTTCCACGCACTCGAGGCCGACGGTGAGCTGCCGCTCCGGCTGCGCTCTGCGCCGTGGTGCATGCCGGGCACCGGAGAGGACGACTGGAAGGAACTCGCCCGTACCTTGGGCAAGGGTGGGCGCCGCTGGTCCGTTGAAGCCATCAAGCTGTTCGTAGATGGAACGGTGGACAACGGAACGGCCTGGCTCTACGAACCCGATCTGTACGGCGAATCCACGGCGCCCTTCTGGCCGCGGCCAGAAGAATACTCAGCCGCCGTCCGCTACTTCGCGACCCGCGGAATCCCGACGGCGACCCACGCGATCGGTGACGCCGGAGTGCAACACGTGCTGGAGGCGATGGAGTCCCTCCGCGATGTTGTGCCGCCGGATGTCCTCCGCCGGACCGTCCACAGGATCGAGCACCTCGAAACCGTTCCGGACGAACTCGTGGCGCGCTTCAAGGATGCGGGGGTGGTGGCGAGCATGCAACCGACCCATTGCACTCATTACTCCCTGGCCGACCATAGCGACAACTGGTCCACCAGGCTCGGTCCCGAGAGGGCCGACAGGGCGTGGCGCTGCCGGGATCTTCGTGAAGCCGGTGTCGCCCTGGGGATTGGCTCCGATTGGCCAATCGCTCCTTTCCCGCCGTTGCCCATCATGGCGGATGCACGCCTGCGGCGCCGTTCGGGCCACCCGGAGCAGGACCCCATCGCTCCCGCCCAGGCACTTACGGCGCTTCAAGCGCTTGAGGGCTACACCTCACACGCAGCAAAAGCCGCAGGGCTATGGGATGTTTCGGGGTCCATTTCCAAGGGCAAGCGGGCGGACTTCACTGTCCTTGAACTGGACCCTCTTAGCGCAGCGCCGGACGAGCTGGCCGCAAGCCGCGTCCTGGGAACGTTCGTGGACGGGGAAATCCAGTTCATGCTGGACCGTTCGGCCTAGCAGGCCGCCCTACATCCGGTTCTTGGTCCTGGCGGTAGCCGGTGCGGTCCACGGGTCTTCGGGCCAGGGATGCTTGGGATAACGTCCCCGCATCTCTGCCCGGACCTGCGCGTAGGGGCCGGACCAGAAAGACGAGAGATCATCCGTGACGGCCAGGGGACGCCCTGCCGGGGACAGCAAGTGAAAGAGCACGGGCACCCTGCCGTCCACCAGCCGGGGCGTGCTGTCCCAGCCGAAGCACTCCTGCAACTTGACCGCCACGACGGGACGACCGCCGTCGTCATCCACGTCCGGATAGTCAAGGCGCACCAGAGAACCGCTGGGCACCGCAAGGCGTTCGGGAACAAGAACGTCCAAACGGCCGGCATCCGGCCATGGAAGGAGGCGGCGCAGCGGATCGGCAAGATTCACGGCACTGGCAGCAGTGCCAGTGGCCATCGCCTCCAACTCGGGGGCCAACCATTCTTCCAACCTGGCCAACAGGCCTGATTCCGTGACATCTGGCCAAGGATCACCGAGCTCACGGTGGAGCAGGGCCAAACGCCGCCGGAACGCATCGGCGTTGCTGGACCAATGCAGCATGGATAATCCGTTCTTGCCCAGGGACTCTGCTACTGCCCTTCGTCCGGACGCGACGCTGGGACGTACCGGCGTTGAGGACAGCACAATCGCCCCAAGCCTCCGTTCCAGGCGGGCGGTCACGCGACCTTGGTCAAAGGTGGCGTACTCCTTCCCGGTCAAGAGGTGGGGGGCCGCGGCCTCGGCCAGTTCCGCCGAAAGCGGCGCGGCCGAGCGAATAACCGCACCTGTCCCGGCAGCGTCGCGGCCCTGCGCGCGTGAGACCTCAGCAACCGCCAGCCAATCGTGCCCTGACAACGGACTCCCGGCCGGCAGTCCCGCCCGCGTACCCGAGGTCAGCAGATAGCTGTCCGGGCCACTCCCCGTAACGCGTTTGGCCATACGGTCCGGGAACGCCAGCGCCACCACGAAGCCGGGCGCCTCAGCCGCCGTGATGTGGCGGGCATTTGGTAAGGGCACGACGGCGGTCGCCTCCTGCCGCGCGATGCTCTCCATCCGCTTCACGTCTTCGGCGAAACGCCGCGCTGCGGGATCTGATCCGGAACGCAGGTAGCCCAGTAGCTTGGTCAAGACCGCCCCGGGAGCACGCTGATCGCCGGCCACCATGGCCACCGTCTCGGCCGCGACGCGTCGGCCCACAACTGCTGATCCGTCCAGCAGGGCCCGGGCCAGACGCGGATCGGCGGGTACGCGCGAAAGAGTTTTGCCCAGGGCGGTGGCTGTTCCGTCTTCCGTCACGGCGCCCAGTTCCCTGAGCACTTCCATAGCGTCGTCCATGGCGGCAGAGGGCGGGGTATCCGGCAACGCCAGCCCCTTGCCGCGGGGCGCGCCCCAGCACGAGAGCACCAACGCCGCTCCAGTCAGGTCAGAGGCCAGGATCTCCGGGGTTTGATGGGCAGGGGCGGAAGCAAAGTCCCGTTGGTCGTAGCAGCGGACCACGGTACCCGGTCCCTGCCGCGCCGCGCGCCCCGCACGCTGATCCGCCGATGCACGTGAGCAGGAGACGGTAACGAGACCGGACATGCCGCGGCCGGCATCCCTGCGCGGTTCACGGGACAGCCCTGAGTCGACGACCAACCGGACTCCCGGAACGGTGAGTGACGACTCAGCCAGAGACGTGGACACGATGATCCTGGCTGCGCCTCCCGGCTCCCGCCCGGATACTGCGCGGTCTTGGGCGTCAGGACCTACTTGGCCGTGCAACTCAAGAACCTCAACGTTCCCCGACACCTCCGCCCGTAGGCGGGAAGCGACGTCGGACACCTCACGGACGCCCGGGAGGAACACCAAGGCATCCACGTCGGGGTTCCCGGCCACGGCGGCTGCGTGGGCCTCCGCCGTGGTGCGGGCAACGTGATCGAGGAAGGCACGGGCCACTCCCCGTTCGTCCAAACGGTGTTCCCGGAACGGACGCCACTGAACGTCCAAAGGGTGCATTGCGGAAGGGCAGTCGATAACGGGAGCCGGCCCGCCGCCGTCGTCCCCGGTTCCCAACAACGCGGCGAACCGCCGGGCATCAAGGGTTGCCGACATGGCGACCAGTGTGAGGTCCTCGCGGAGTTCGCGGACCTCGGCGAGCATCCCCACCAGAAGATCAGACTCAAGGCCCCGCTCATGGACCTCGTCCAGGACCACCGCCTGGACGCCCTCCAAACCGGGGTCGTCGAGGAGTCGCCGGATGAGTATCCCGGGAGTAACGAACTCCACCATCGTGTCCGGACCCGTCCTGGACTCGCCACGGACGGTGTAGCCCACCTTGCTGCCCAACCGGGTTCCGCCCAAGGAAGCGAGCCGCCGTGCGGCGGAACGTGCTGCGACCCTCCGGGGTTGGGTCACGACGACGCGTGGCTGCCCGGAATGCCACTGACCAATGAGGTTCGCCAGCAGCGGCGGCACCAGCGTGGTCTTTCCCGTACCTGGCGGTGCCTGCACAACCGCCGTGCCGCCGTCGCCCTGCTGCGACAGGGCCGCTGCAAGGTCCTGGATGGAGTCGGCGAAGACCAGTCCCCTGCCAATGGTGTCCAGTCTGAAAGTCACCAAACCATTGTCGCTGCTTTTTGGTGGCGTCCCGGCAGCCGAAAGGCCGCGCCCCTTTGGAGGGCGCGGCCTTTCGAAACATTCGGACTAGCCGATGGTGGAGGCGTCGATGACGAAGCGGTAGCGGACGTCCGAGGCGAGAACTCGTTCGTAAGCGTCATTGATCTTGCTGGCAGGAATGACCTCGATCTCCGCACCAAGGCCGTGCTCGGCACAGAAGTTCAACATCTCCTGCGTTTCGCGGATGCCACCGATCATGGAGCCGGCGAAACGACGGCGACCGCCGATCAAGGCAAAGGCGTTCACCGGGAGCGGTTCAGCGGGCGCGCCGACGTTGACGAGCGTCCCGTCGAGCGTCAACAACTGGAGGTAGGCGCTGATGTCGATCGAAGCGCTGACCGTGTTGATGATCAGGTCGAACGTACCGGCAAGCTGTTCGAAGGTGGCGGGGTCACTGGTCGCGTAATAGTGGTCCGCGCCCAACTGCAGGCCATCTTCCATCTTCTTCAGGGACTGCGACAGAACCGTCACCTCGGCACCCATGGCGTGGGCAATCTTGACGCCCATGTGTCCGAGACCGCCCAGCCCGACAATCGCTACCTTCTTGCCCGGACCCGCGCCCCAGTGATGCAGCGGCGAAAAGGTGGTGATACCGGCGCAAAGCAACGGAGCAGCAACATCGAGGTCCAGCCCTTCCGGAATGGTCACCACGAAGTCCTCATTCACCACGACGTTGCTGGAGTAGCCACCCTGGGTGATGGTGCCGTCGCGGTCCACCGCGCCATAGGTGCCCACGTTGCCCTTCAGGCAATACTGTTCCTCGCCGGCCAGGCAGTTCTTGCATTCCTTGCAGGAGTTGACCATGCAGCCGACGCCGACGCGGTCGCCCACCTTGTGCTTGGTCACCTCGGCGCCAACCTCGGTAACGATGCCGGCGATTTCGTGGCCCGGCACCAAGGGGTACTGCTGGGGACCCCAGTCACCGCGAACGGTGTGGATGTCCGAGTGGCAGATACCCGCGAACTTGATATCAATATGGACGTCGTTCGGGCCAACTTCGCGGCGTTCAATGGTGGTCAGGGTCAGGTCGCCCGTGGCCGAGGGTGAGGCAAATGCGGAAGCGGTAGGCATGTTTCTCCAACGTGTCTGTCTTTAGTGGATGTTTCCATCTAACACGCTTTGGCTGAGTGTAAGCAGTCACTGCTGTTACGGGTACTGGCAGAAACCCTCTCGGCATGATGAGGATGTTGCCGTTAGAGGCTCTGTCAGCAGGAGCTGCATGGGTGGATTTTCGGCTTCCAAGACCGGCGTAGTCACGGACTTTTCCACATAGCCCGTGAGGGGGCTAATCGCCGGCGTCGGGCCATGACAGGCTCGTTGCATGGACACAAACGGGCAGGTTCTCAGTCGGCCGGGCGAACCGTCCGACGTGTCCTTCCGTTCAGGGAATCCGCAATCCGGGCAATCAGGCTCCAGCGATTTGTCCCCGAGCGATCACAACAGTAAGAGGCTTCCTGTCAGCTGCGGACCCACGTCCGGCTCTGGAGGTGCTCCCTCAGAACAGGCACGGTTGCTTGACGATGCTTCCGAGGCGTTGGCCGAGCTGTGTGGTTCGGTCGCTGCCGATGCCCGGTTGTTTGGCTTTGGGGAGGCTGCTGATTTTGCGGGCCGGGTAGAGGATCTGTCTCGGCAGCTGGAGTACATGCAGGTCGTCGCGGCGCAGGCTGTGGAGCGGACCCGGACCGAGGCGCAGCGTGCGGTGCCGGCACAGCAGCCCGGACAGTCCCCGGCGTCCGGCGCCCAGGAATGGCGGACGGGCTGGACCGAGCCCGCCGGTGAGTCAGAAGGTGGCGGTGGCGGTGACTCCGTCCCGGCTGCTGCTGCTGATGGTGGTGGTGCTGGTGGTGGTGGCAGTGTTTTGGATGATGGGTACCGGAACGCAGCGGAGTTCCTCCGAGCCCGGTTGAGGATCGGGATCGGCGAAGCACGGCGCCGGCTCGCCCTCGCGAACGAGATCCTGCCCGGGGCCGGAATAACCGGCCAGCAAATCCCGGCCCGTCGTCAAAGACTCGCCGACGCCCTCCACACCGGACAGGTCCCGTCCCGGTCCGCGACGATCATCAGCACCGCCCTGGACAAAGCCCAACACTTCACCGACCCGGACACCCTCACCGGCATGGAACACGCCCTCACCACCACCGCCACACAATCCGACCCCGACTTCGTCACCACAATGGCCAACCGCTGGATCGACCACATCGACCACAACGGCCCCGAACCCACCGAAGAAGCCCTCCACCACGTCCAAGGCGCGTTCCTCCGCCGCCAACGCCGCCACGGACTCCACCACCTGGAAATCTTCGCCACCACCGAACAATACGAAACCCTCACCACCGCCATGAACGCCGCCACCAACCCACGACTCACCAACACCACCGGCACCACCGGCACCGGCACCACCGGCCCTCAGCTGGACCGGCGCTCCCGCGCCCAGAAACTCCTCGACGGCCTCGTCGGCGCCTGCGCCGTAGCCATGACCACCGGGAAACTGCCCAGCAACGGCGGACTCCGACCCCAACTCACCGTCACCATCGACCACCACGACCTCTTCCAACACCTCACCCACACCACCACGAGCGCCACAAAAGAAACCAACACCCCGAAGCAGCCCAACGCGACACATCAGCCGGGCCCCCGGAACACTGCCAGCACCAACACCCGGAACACTGTCAGTACCGGCACCGCGACCTACACCGGCCCGATCCACCCCAACACCATCCGCAAAATCGCCTGCGACGCCGACATCCTCCCCGTCCTGCTCGGCACCGACTCCCAAATACTCGACATCGGCCGAACCACCCGGATCTTCCCACCCCACATCCGCAAAGCCATCACCGCCCGCGACGGCGGCTGCGCGTTCCCCGACTGCACCCTCCCCGCACCCTGGTGCGAAGCCCACCACATCACCTACTGGTCACAAGGCGGCACCACAGGAACAAACAACGCCACCCTGCTCTGCTCCCACCACCACCACCTCATCCACAAAGAACACTGGCGCATCACCATCCAAAACGGCGTCCCCTGGTTCATCCCCCCACCCCACATCGACCCCCACCAAACACCCCGACGCAACCACCACCACACACCACCCAAACATGACACCGGGCGGGAAAACCAGCATGCTGCCCATCACACGACGTGACTATGCCGTGCATTAGACGTGACTATGCCGTGCATTAGACCTGGCTGGGACGTCCCTGCCTCTAGACCCGGCTGGAATTTCATTCTCCTGAGAATCCGGGACTGCGTCGGCCGGCAACACGGAATGATTCATCAATCCCGTGACTTCGGTCAGCTCTTACCGAGTTGCGCGATCTTTCGCTCCAGGGCAGTCCGTTCGGCTGCGTTCGTGCAGCGGTCGAGGGCCAGTTTCAGTGATTCTTCGGCGTCTGCGTAGCACCCAAGCCGTGCCAGCAACTCTCCCTTCACTGTTGGCGGAAGGTGAGATCCTTCCAACTCGCCCCTGGCTGCGAGCGAATCCACGAGCTTCAGGCCGGCAGCCGGCCCTGCGGCCATGGCCACGGCCACCGCGCGATTGAGTTCAACGACAGGCGACCCGGTGAGCCGCCCCAGCGCTTCATACAGGACGACAATGCGTTGCCAATCTGTCTCGTCCGCAGTGCGGGCGATGGCATGGCATTCGGCGATCGATGCCTGCAACCCGTACGTACCAAGACCCCGTCCAGTGCTCACCGCAGTCGCGAGTGCCGCCCTGCCGCGTCGTATCGCTGACTGGTCCCAGCGCCGTCGATCCTGGTCGGCAAGGAGTACCGGGTTCCCGGCCGCGTCGATCCTCGCCGGGAATCGGGCGGCCGTTAGTTCCATCAGCGCGAGTAGCCCGAATACTTCGGGTTCAGGCGCCAGCCGGACAAGCACCCGGGCCAGCCGCTGTGCTTCGCCAGCGAGTTCCGTCCGCATCCACGAGTCCCCCGCAGAAGCGAAGGACCCCTCAGTGAAGATGAGGTAGATGACGTGAAGCACGGATCCAAGCCGTTCGGGGATCTCGTCGCGCTCCTGCACGGCAAACGGTATATGGGCGGCCGCGAGGGTCTTCTTGGCGCGGGTGATGCGGGCCTGGACGGTAGCTAGCGGAACCAGGAACGCCTTGGCGATTTCATCGGACCCCATGCCACCAACCACCCTCAGTGTCAGGGCGATTCGCGCTTCCTTCGAGAGGACCGGATGGCAGGAGATGAACATCAAGGCCAGGACGTCGTCATCTATCGCATCCGTGGTGAACAGCGCGTCCGCTCCTGCCGCCTCTTCAGTCAGCTCGCGGGCCAACAGCGCGTACTTTTCGTCCTGAGCGGAACGTCGGCGGAAGGTGTCAATGGCCCGGCGTCGTCCGGCAGTCAGCAGCCAGCCCGCAGGTTCCAACGGAATACCCTTGACGGACCACGACACGATCGCTTCTGCGAGGGCTTCTTGGGCAAGGTCCTCGGCCAGCGGGAAATCGCCCGTATAGCGGGCAAGGGCGCCGACGATGCGGGCAGATTCGCTCCGCCACACTGCCTCGACGGCGGCCCTTGCCTCGTTGCTGCTCACGCGCGATGCCGCTTCCAGGGAAAAACCGGTCGGAGTTTCAGAGTTGGCCGGTCTGCTCGCGCCATGCACGTTCCTTTTGAATCCATTCGTTGTCCTGGGGGAACTCGTCGATGCTGGTTACGCGCCGGATTTCGGTTTTGGTGCCTGCTGTCATGGGCGCCCTCTTGGCCCATTCGACGGCTTCCTGTTTGGATGCGACATCAAGGATGTAGAAGCCACCGAAGAGCTCCTTTGTTTCACCGTAAGGACCATCAGTGACTACGGGCGTTTCGCCGGTGAAATCAACCACTACGGTCTCCTTCGGATCCTCCAGACCTTCGGCGGCCAGCAATACTCCCGCCCGGATCAGTTCGTCATTGAATTTACCCATGGCTTCGAGGATGTCGTTGAAGTCGATGTTCTCGAACTTGGCGTAGGAATCGTCGTCTGCCCGCATGATCAACATGTACTTTGCCATTTGGCTCAATCTCCTATGTTGTGGAAGGTCGCCCTTCGACCTTCTCACCCATAGGTCGAACGGTGCGAGGTCAAATCGACAAGGGTTCTAAAAAAACTTCCAGCGGCACGAAAAAAGGATCCCCCGGATAACTCCAGGGGACCCTTTTAGTGCCACAAAAGGGCTTGTCACGGCGTACTAGCGCCCGCCACCTCCGATAACGCCTGCCTCAACGGCCTTGGTTACGGCGTCGGCTTCTGCCTGCGTCAGCTTTCCGTCCGTCACGGCCTTGTCGAGCCGGGTTTTCAGTGCGGCAGCACGCTGGGCCTGCCCCTCAGAACGGATCTCTTCCAACGCCGTGGTGACCTTGGCTTCGTCAACGCCGAGCGCCGAAGCGAGGGACTTCGCCAATGCGGCATCGCGGGCCGAGGGATCCGGCTTAGTGCCCTCTGTTCCCTCGGCAGGCGGGGTGGTGGGCTTGTTCGCTTCGCGGAAGGCCTTCAGCGCGTCGGAGACTTTAGTCTCGTCCACACCCAGCTTGGTTGCCAGTTCGGACGCAATCTTGCCGCCGTCCCGTCCGTGTCCATGCCCGCCGGGCCTTCCACCCTGGTCCGATGGAGTGGTCGCATCAGCGGAAGATGTAGCACTCGGCGTCGGCGTGGTCGCTGCTGTGGCGAGGCTGGTCACACCCAATCCGGCACCCAACGCAAGCGCTCCGGCTGCGACCCCCAGGGTTATTCTCTTGGTTTTCGACATATGCCTCTCCTCAATCCCTTGCTACGGGTGTTGTCTGAGGGACGGTCCAATGTGCCGTCCTCCTAACACGATGAGGGGCCAACCCCAGACCATCCTGTCCCGTACCTATGACGAAGCTGTGAATGCATGTTGGTTCGGTTATCGGGCGGTAACGTCAGCGGACCCGGTCCAGCGCATCGAGGAGTCTTTTGACGGAACCACCCAGGTTCCAGTCGTTGGCCAGCTGCTCCAGCTCAGAGCGGGCAGCGCCCGCTACAGGTGAAAGTTCCGCGCCCGCTTCCTCCAAGGACGGCAGCTGCAGGTCGCGGACAACATTGACGACGGCGGGCGCAACCTTGAGGTAGTCCGCGGCACCTGACAGTTTGGCGCGGACGGAAGCCGACAAACCGCCGTCGGGATCCTCTGCCGCCTCCAGCAGCCCCTGCAGGGTGCCGTGCTCGCCGAGCAAACCAGCTGCGGTTTTTTCGCCGATGCCGGCCACTCCGGGAAGCCCGTCGGAAGCGTCGCCGCGGAGGGTGGCAAAGTCTGCGTACTGCTGCGGCAGAACCTTGTATTTGCCGACAACTACTACCTCGGTGACCAATTCCAGGTTCTTCATCCCGCGCGCTGTGTAGATTACCCGTACACCGCGCTGGTCATCGACGAGTTGGAAGAGGTCGCGATCGCCGGTCACGACGTCAGTGGGGAACGCTGCCTGGCTGGCGTAGGTACCCACCACGTCATCAGCCTCATGCTCATCGGCGCCCACCACGGCTATCCCGGCGAGCTCCAGTACTTTGCGGATCATGGGGATCTGCGCTTCGAGCGGATCCGGGACGACCTCGACGTCGGGGCCGTTCGGAACGATTTCCGCGACACGGTGGGACTTGTAGCTGGGAATCAGGTCAACACGCCATTGAGGACGCCAGTCGTTGTCCCAACAGGCCACCACGTGTGTGGCCTCGTAGTCCGTAACGAGGCGGGCGATCATGTCCATCAGGCCGCGCACGGCGTTGACCGGAGTCCCGTCCGAACGCCGGATGGAATCAGGCACACCGTAGAAGGCGCGGAAGTACAGGGAGGCTGTGTCCAGGAGCATCAGTCGAGGCATACCTGATCCTGACATGCCCCGGGCAAAAGCCACAGGAACCCGTCTCCTTCCAGCGCTCTCCGTCAGATGACTTGAAGAGCACTGTGACCCGCATTACGATATAACGAGCGATAATAGAACAGCATGTTCTATTATCGAACACCAAGTCATTCCACCAGCCCACAAAGAAGTGAGGAAAGCCCGTGCAGTTCCACCACCACGGTTATGTATCAGGTGACCCGCGGGTCGAGCCGGCCGCCGGCGTCGGAATCAACCGGCCGTCAGCACTTCCGGATGAAGTCGATGTCCTCATCGTGGGCACCGGTCCCGCCGGGATGTTGACGGCGGCCCAGTTGGCCCAGTTCCCCGGAGTCACTACGCGCATCATCGAACGCCGCCCTGGCAGGCTCGCCATTGGCCAGGCCGACGGCATCCAGGCCCGGAGTGTTGAGACCTTCCAGGCCTTCGGGTTTGCAGAGCGGATCACAGCCGAGGCATACCGCATCACCGAGATGGCCTTTTGGAAGCCGGACCCGGCCGATCACTCTCGCATCGTCAGGGCAGCCAGGGCGGTGGATGATCCCGCCGGGATCAGCGAGTTCCCGCACTTGATCGTCAACCAGGCCCGTGTCCTGGACTATTTTGCGGAGTTCATGGCGAACTCCCCCACGCGCATGGTCCCTGACTTTGGCTACGAGTTCCGCAGCCTGAAGGTCACCGGCGACGGGGACTACCCGGTTGAGGTGACCCTCGGCCACACCGCCGGTGCCGATGAGGGCCAGGAGCGGGTTATCCGCGCCAAGTACGTAGTTGGTGCCGACGGCGCCCGCAGCAAGGTCCGCGAATCGATTGGCTGCCATCTGGCCGGTGATCAAGCGAACCATGCCTGGGGCGTCATGGACGTCTTGGCGGTCACCGATTTCCCGGACATCCGGACGAAATGCGCTATCCAGTCCGGCAACGGCGGCAGTATCCTGCTGATTCCCCGTGAGGGCGGGCACCTGTTCCGCATGTACGTGGACCTCGGCGAGGTCGCAGCGGATGACCACGGGGCGGTGCGGAAGACCACCATCGAACAGATCATCCAGAAGGCCAACGACATCCTCCACCCGTACACCTTGGATGTTCGCAACGTCGCGTGGCACAGCGTTTACGAGGTCGGCCACCGCCTGACAGACAGGTTCGACGACGTCCTGCCGGAGGAGCGCGGAACGCGTACCCCACGGGTGTTCATCACCGGCGACGCCTGTCACACCCACAGCGCCAAGGCCGGCCAGGGAATGAACGTCTCCATGCAGGACGGCTTCAACATCGGCTGGAAGCTCGGTCACGTCCTTGAAGGCCGCAGCCCCGAAAGCCTGCTGGACACGTATTCCGCGGAGCGCCAGGTGGTCGCGAAGAACCTTATCGACTTCGACAAGCAATGGTCCACCCTCATGGCCAAGAAGCCCGAAGAGTTTGAAGACCCCACGGAGCTGGAGAACTTCTACACCAGCACCGCCGAATTCCCTGCAGGTTTCATGACCCAATACGCGCCCTCCCTGGTCGTATCGGAGCCGCGGCACCAGGAACTCGCAACCGGCTTCCCGGTAGGCAAACGCTTCAAGTCCGCCCCTGTCCAGCGGGTCTGCGACACCAACCCCATGCAGCTGGGCCACCACGCAAAGGCGGACGGCCGCTGGCGGATCTACGTCTTTGCCGATGCCGCCCAAGCAGGCGCCGAAGGCCCTGTTGCGGACTTCGCCGAGTGGATCGCGAACGCGCCGGACTCGCCGCTGGCTGCGACGCCGTCGAACCTTGACCGGGACGCTTGGTTCGATGTCAAAGTGATCTACCAGCAGGACCACACCAACGTGGACATCAGCGCCGTCCCCGCGGCATTCAAGCCGACCGTGGGACCGTTCAAGCTCACGTACCTTGAGAAGGTCTTCGGCGCAGATCCGGCCAACGACATCTTTGAGCTGCGTGGCCTCAGCCGTGACGGCGTCGTGGTTGTCGTCCGCCCGGACCAGTATGTTGCCAACGTCCTGCCGTTATCGGCGACGGCGGAACTTGCGGCGTTCTTCGCTCCGCTCCTTTCTGCGCGGCGCCCCGGGATTACGAAGGCGGATGCAGGGCTGGTGAGCAACCCGGCCTAGGGTGACGATAAGTGCCAGGGACCCCCACAGGGTCCCTGGCACTTGTCGTCTAACGCCCGCCCATGCCCTCGGGTGGAACTTTTACATGCCTGTAACGCAAACCACTAGCTGCAAACAAAATTGCAGAGTATGTTTATTGCAATCGAGATTGCCAAGTGATCTGCGTTACAAGGAGTTTGAGTAGTGACAAGCAAGCCAGACGAGTCGGGTACCGGCACTGCGGCGCGGGAGCCTGTGGACCACGCCTGGCTGGGCGACGCGCTTCCCGACGTCGCATTATCCAAGTCCCAGGCGCGGGTAGTGGAGGTCATTGCACGCAATCCGCAGCTGTCCTCCTACGCTGACATCGCCGAAATTGCGCAGCGCTCAGACGTCAACAACTCCACAGTTGTACGCACCGCCCAGCGTCTGGGCTACCGGGGCTGGCCTGACCTCCAACGCGAACTTCGCTCCCGGTACCTGGTGATGATCTCCACCGAGGACACCCTCCTCGAGCACGGTGAACACCACAGCCCCCTCCACGACGCACTGAACCACGACATCGAAAACCTGCGGCTCACCCTTGACTCGAACACTTCCGAGGACGTGGAAGCCGCCATCGCCGCACTGGCCTCGGCAAAGTCCATCACCACCATCGGCATCGGCTCTTTCGCCGGACCGGCAAGTGTCATGGCGCACCTCGGTTCCACCATGGGGTACCCCATCACCTTGGAAAACCGTGGCGGCGTACACCTCGCTTCCGCAGCCAACAGCCTCGGCCCCGGCGACGTGCTGGTGGTGGTCAATATGTGGCGGTCGGTCCAGCAGATCATCGTCACTGCCGAAGCCGCCAAACAGTCCGGAGCCACCGTCGTCGCCATCAGCGATATGCGCCGCGGGCGCCTGGCCGCCGCGGCTGACCACCTGCTGATCGTTGCCTCCGAAGGGATCTCCTTCTTCCAGTCCGTGACGGCGGCAAATTCCATGGTCTACGGCCTTTTGGCCGGCATGGAAGCGGCGCACCCCGAACGGAGTCGATCAGCCATCCGGCGCACCCAGCAACTCTGGAAAGACCTGGACATCTACCTGGACTGACCTGCCCTGCGGCAACCACATTCTTCTTCCCCCACAATCCCCATCTAGGAGCATTCATGAGCAACACCCGCCGCATCGCCGTCGTCGGCCTCGGATCCATGGGAGGTGCGATGGCGTCCACGCTGCACCGCGCAGGCTGGGACGTCACCGGCTTCGACCCCTCGGACGTTGCCCGGAACGCGGCTGCCGCAACCGGAATTTCCACCACGGCAGAACTCCGGGATCTAGCCGGCATCCCATATGCTGTGCTGTCCCTGCCCTCGGCCCACATTGTCGAGGCAACAGTGCCGGTGCTCCTCTCGGGACCCGGGACCATCGCAATCATTGACACCACTACCTCCGAGCCGGGCACGAGTACGTCCATGGCAGCGCTGGCGGAATCCCACGGCGCATGCTTTGTGGACGCGCCGGTCTCCGGTGGACGCGAAGGCGCAGCCACCGGGACTCTGAGCGCGTTCGTTGGAGCAACGGACACGGCTGCCGCGGCTGCACAGCCCGTCCTCGAAGCCCTCACCGGCGGAAAGTATGCCCGTATCGGCGGGCCTGGGAGCGGAAACGTCGTGAAGCTGTTGAACAACGTCCTGGCCGCCGCCAATCTGGTGTCAGTGGGCGAGGCGCTCGGCGTTGCAAAGGCCTACGGAATCGATCCCGCAGTGGCCGCCGCGAGCATCAGCAATGCCTCCGGGGGCAGCAAGGTCTCCTCCGCGATGTACCCGAACTGGATCCTGTCCGGCACCCACGACTCCGGCTTCTCCCTCGGCCTGATGGCACGGGACGCATCCCTGGCCGTCGACATCGCCCGGCAGGTCGGCGAACAGCCGGAACTCCTGGCTGCCGCGGCCGATCAGTGGCAGGCCGCCCTGGCATCTCTCGGCCCGGCCGCCGACTTCACCGAAATCGCCAGGACCGTAGCTCCCGCTGTTACCCCCGCCGGCGCCCCCGGCACCACGCACATCGCATAGCGCCCCCAGCAACAGAAGGACATTACCTTGAGCATCACCACAGCCCCCGCGGCTTCCTCCACCGCAACAGCCCGGACCGTCCTGGACTCCGCCTTCCCTTCAGGGCTTGGCGCGTTCGTCGACGGCGAAGTGGCCGCCGGCTCCGGCGCTTCCGTCACCCTGACGTCAGCGGCCACGGGCGAAGCCTTTGCCACCTATGCCGACCCTGGCACCGGGGGCGCCGATGCCATCCTGCAGAGCTCCGTCCGGGGCGCAGCGGCGTGGGGATCGCTGAACGGCTTCGAACGCGCCGCCATCCTCCGCAACGTCAGCAGGATGGTCGAAGCACACACCGAAGAACTGGCGATCCTCGAATCGGCCACCACGGGAAAGCCCATCCGCGACGCCCGCGTTGAAGCGTCCAAGGTAGCTGAAATGTTCGGCTACTACGCAGGCTGGGCCGACAAACTCACCGGCCAGACCATACCCGTGCCCGGCCCGTGGCACACCTACACGGAGCGGGTTCCGTGGGGCGTCGTCGTCGCCATCACGCCATGGAACGCCCCGCTGTTCACGGCCGGTTGGAACTCAGCCGCGCCGCTGGCGGCGGGCAACGCCGTCATCATCAAGCCCAGCGAATTCACCCCGGCTACAACGGTGCGGCTCGCACAGCTGGCCCACGAAGCCGGCCTTCCCGACGGCGCGTTCAACGTAGCCGTGGGACTCGGGCAGACCGTCGGAGCCACTCTCACGTCTGATCGCCGGGTCGGCAAAGTCAGCTTCATCGGTTCGGTTCCCACGGGCCGCCGGGTTGCCGTAGCCGCCGCGGAAGCCGGAATTCCAGCCCTGTTGGAGCTTGGCGGCAAGAGTGCCAATATCGTCTTCGCCGACGCCGACCTCGAGCGCGCCGCCGACGGCGCCATCTCCGCCATCTTCTCCGGCGCCGGGCAATCCTGCGTGGCAGGGTCGCGCCTACTGGTCGAACGCAGCGTTCACGCCCGGTTTATTGACATGGTGGCCGAACGTGCTGCCCGGCTTCGGGTCGGGGATCCACTGGACGCCGCCACCGAAGTGGGGCCGATTATCACCGCGCCCCAGTTCGCGACCGTCACTTCGCTGATTGAACAGGGAATGAACGACGGCGGCCGCAGGCTCACGGGCGGAACGTTGCCTGAGTCCTTGGCCGGGTCGTCTCTGGCTGGCGGCCACTGGGTCATGCCGACGCTGTTGGATGGCGTGACACCGGCAAACCGCCTGGAGACCACTGAAGTCTTCGGACCAGTAGTCGGTGCCGACGCCTTTGACACGGAAGCCGAAGCAATTGCCCGTGCCAACAACACCAACTTCGGACTGGCCGGCGCTGTGTGGACCTCGGACGTTTCCCGGGCCCACCACATCGCCCGTGAGGTGAAGGCAGGGACGTTCTGGATCAACTCGTACAAGACCATCCACGTTGCCGTTCCCTTTGGCGGTTTCGGCGATTCCGGCCACGGCCGATCCTCCGGGCCCGGCGTATTGGACGAGTACACGCAGACCAAGGCGGTTTGGGTTCCCACCCGTGCAGCCGGATCCCCCTTCCCGTCCCTGTCCTACTAGCAGGAAGAATCATGGAAATCACCACTACGGCCTCATCACTTCCGCTGCGTCAAGCCTTGGCGGACGGCGTCAATGCCTGGAAACCCCGGGTTCAGGCACTCTCGCAGGAGCTGCACGCCAACCCCGAGATCTCCTTCCAAGAAGTCCATGCCGCAGAGTCAATAACCTCCCTGCTCGCCGAAGGCGGCTTTGACGTCACCCAAGGAACGGCCGGGCTTCCAACAGCCTTCACCGCCACCGCGGGAACCGGTGAACTCACTGTTGCCCTGTGCGTGGAATACGATGCCCTGCCCTCAGTGGGTCACGCTTGTGGACACAACCTCATCGCGGGAGCATCGATAGCTGCGGCACTGGCCCTGCTCCCCCATGTGGACGAACTCGGCATCACGTTGAAGGCGATCGGCACGCCGGCCGAGGAACACGGAGGCGGCAAAGTGCTGATGCTGGAGCGGGGCGCCTTCGACGGCGTCGGCCTTGCTTTAATGGTCCACCCGGTCCAGGACGGCGTCACGTACAACCCCGCCGGGACAACGGCTCAAGCAGTGGGCCGTTACGAGGCCGTGTTCACCGGAAAGGCTGCCCACGCGGCTGCCGCCCCGCATCTGGGCGTCAACGCCGGGGACGCAGCCGTGCTCAGCCAGGTGGCGATCGGCTTGCTCCGCCAGCAAATTCCGGGAGACCACCGTATTGCCTGTTACGTGGCGGAAGCCGGACACGTCACCAACATCATTCCGGACCATGCCGTGGTTCCGTTCGAATGCAGGGCCTTCACGCTCGCGGAGTACGAGGCACTGCTCGAACGGGTCAAGCGCTGCTTCGAAGGCGCCGCACTTGCAACCGGGACCACCCTGGAGATCACGGCGGCGGAACCGCTCTATGAGCCGCTGATCCAGGACGGCGAACTTGCCGCACACTGGACCGAAGCCATGGACGCGTTCGGCAAGGACACTTCCCCGGCGGCAGGAATGGGCGGCGGCTCCACGGACATGGGCAACATCTCCCAAGTAATTCCCTCCTTGCACCCGTGGCTGAGCATTCCAGGAGCCAACGTCCCCATCCACTCGCACGGCTTTGCAGCTCTTGCGAACACACCCGAGGCATACGCCGTGATGTTCGAGGCAGCCACCGCGCTGGCTTGGACTGTGGCGGGTGCCGCAACCAATCCCCAGCAGAGAGAACGCTTCGTCAATGCGGCCTACCGCCGTGAAGCCCCGATCCAGGAAGCAACATCATGAGCACCAGCACCGAAACCGCGCGGACGGACAAAGCCGGAACACGGCTTACGCTTCCCATTGCCGCGCTGGCGTTTGTCATCGCCCTTGCGGTCCAGTTCATTGGCCAGGCCAAGATTGATCTTGGCATTGGCGCGATCATCATCTTCCCCATGGTGTGGGGACTTATCCTCGGCCTGTTGGTCTCCATCCAGAAGTTCAAGCCGCTCGGCCTCGACCTCCAGCGCGTCGCGGCGGCCCTGGTCGGCGTCGCGGTTCTGCTCCTGGTGGCCAGGCTCGCCTTCAACATCGGGCCGAGCCTGCCGAGCCTCATCAAGGCCGGCCCCGCACTGCTGCTGCAGGAAGTGGGCCACTTGTTGGGAACCATCGTGTTGGCGCTGCCCCTGGCCGTACTGCTTCGCATGGGTAAGGCAACCGTGGGCGCAACGTTCTCCCTTGACCGCGAGCCCTCCTTCGCCATGGTCTCGGAGAAGTACGGCCCGGATTCCGATCAGTACCGCGGCGTCCTGGCCATGTACGTCTTCGGCACCCTGTTCGGTGCCATCTTCATCACCTTGCTGACCTCGTTGGTGGCCAACTGGAAGATCTTCGATCCCCTGGCCCTGGCCATGGGTGCGGGCGTTGGTTCCGGCTCCATGATGGCGGCCTCGGCGGCGAGCATCATCGCAGCCTACCCCGGCGACCAGGAAGCCATCCTAGGCATGGCCGCCGTCTCCAACCTCATCACCACCATCCTGGGTGTCTACGTTGGCATCTACATTGCCTTGCCCGTGGCCGACCGCTTCTACAAACTGCTCACGCGCAACAAGGAACCGCAGAAGGTTGCCGCCGGCACGGCTGTGGCTCCCCAAACCCGCACCGCAGCTGAGGTCGAGCAGGACGAGGTCCAAGCAGAAGAGAACCGCCGCTTCCGCGAAGAAGTCGCTAAGTCCTCGGCTGCCATCAAGTTGCCGTTGTGGCTTTCGCTGTCCGTCCTGACAGTGCTGGGCATCGGTACCGCATCGGTGGCCGCCAAGGGCCTGAGCCTGTCAATCATTGCCGGCTACGGCATCATGCTCGCCTTGGTGCTCGTCAGCTTGTTCCTGGCAAAGGTCACCAGGAAAATCTCTGCCATAGTCTTCATCACCACCATCGGCGCCTACATTTCCAGCCCGTGGTTCTTCGGTGCCGGCGTCTTGAATGAGGCTGTGAAGACCGTGGACTTCCTGTCCATCGCCACAGTGATGCTGACGTTGGCCGGGCTCTCCCTCGGTAAGGACATTCCCCTCCTGCGCAACATCGGCTGGAAGATCATCCCCGTGGGCCTGGTCGCCATCACTGCGTCGTTCATCCTCTCCACAGTCATCGCCGAGTTCGCCTTGGGACTCTGGCACTGACAAACGGCTTCGGCCCGGATCCCCGCCTCGTGCGGGGATCCGGGCCGCTTCTGTCAGCGGCCGAAAGCTGACTGCAGACGGATCTGGCGGAGCGAAGCAAACGGGGCGAGAATAGGCACGTGGCCCCTCCACGCGCCCGCGGGACCGGCGACACCCTGAACCAGGACGCCCGCAAAATCCAACGCGTCTACCTCACATTGACGCTCGGCAATACGGTTGCGGCGTCTTTCATCTGGGGCATCAATACCCTGTTCCTGCTGGACGCCGGGCTGAGTAACCTTGAGGCCTTCGCCGCCAATGCTTTCTTCACAGCCGGCATGGTCCTCTTCGAAATACCCACTGGCGTAGTGGCCGATGGCTGGGGACGGCGCACGTCGTTCCTTCTGGGGACCGTCACGCTGGCGGCATCCACCTACTTGTACTACCTTCTGTGGCAGATCTCGGGTGCTTTCTGGATGTGGGCTGTGGTCTCCGTCCTCCTGGGCCTGGGATTCACGTTCTTCTCCGGGGCCGTTGAGGCATGGCTTGTTGATGCCCTTCGTTTCTCCGGCTATGAAGGCGGACTTGAATCCGTACTTGGCCGGGGCCAGATGGTCCAGGGCGTGGCGATGCTTCTGGGTTCCGTGGCCGGCGGCGTGATCGCCCAGGCCACCAACCTTGGGGTGCCGTTCCTGCTCCGCGTCGCGGTGCTGCTTGCCATGTTCGCCGTCGCCTTCGGACTCATGCACGACGTCGGCTTCTCACCGGAGCGTTCGACGCACCCGCTACGGGCTACCCGTGCCGTACTGACGGCGTCGATCGAGAACGGGCTGAAAAACCCGCCCGTACGATTCGTGATGCTGGCCGCGCCCTTCAGTGCCGGCGTCGGCATCTATGTCTTTTATGCGTTGCAGCCCTATCTTCTTGACCTCTTCGGCGACCCGCAGGCCTATTCAATCGCCGGTCTTGCCGCCGCGATCGTGGCCGGCTCGCAAATCCTTGGCGGTTGGTTGGCACCTCACGCCCGGAGCCTTTTCCACAAACGCACTTCTGTACTGATCCTGGGCGGGACGGGTGGCTGCGTGATCCTGCTGGTCTTAGGGATCACCCACAGTTTTTGGATCGCCTTGGTACTGTTGGCGCTATGGGGCGTGGTGGGATCTGCCGTCACCCCGGTCCGGCAGGCGTACGTGAACGACATGATCCCTTCCAAACAGCGGGCAACTGTCCTCAGCTTCGATTCTCTGATGGGCTCGAGCGGTGGCGTCGTCATTCAGCCATTGTTGGGCCGTGGCGCAGACCTGTACGGATATCCGGCGTCGCTGGCCATGGCCGGAGTCATCGAACTGCTTTCCGTGCCGTTCCTGTTGGCGAGCCGCAAGCAGGGCGCAGCGGCAGACCGGTCCAGCACTCCCGATTCCAACCCGAACAATGAAAGCGCGGACACTACGTGATCTCACTGCACCAGGACGCCCAAGGCTTCATCCGCATGAAGCGGCACTTCCCATCAAGCGTTACTGTGGCCATCGAGTTCACCGACGGAACTCGGGAAATCTTCGCCGCAAGCCGACTCAACGGGATCTTTGATGAGGCGTTGGCGGCCTACAGGGCTGGAAACCACCTCGACGCCAAAGGCTTCAAGCGCGGGCCCGTCAAAAAGCAGCAACAGGGAATCGAATTTGTCCAGGTCTCGCCGGGAATGGGCCAACCTCTACCTTCGCCCTGAGGCATGGTCAACGCAGAACGGCGTCCATGGCCTGGCTTCAAGCCGGCCTTCCGGGATGTCCACCCCACAGACTTCACAGCGGCCATAGGTGCCGGCGGCGATCCTCGCCAGGGCCGCATCGATGTGCTGGAGGCCCTCCTTGCTTTGGTCAAGGAGGGCGGACGCCTGCGACAGCTCGAAGGCTATGGTGCTGCCCTCCGGATCATGTTCGTCGTCCACATTGGAGTCCTGGCGGGCGGCATTGACCGACGTGATGTCGCTCCGGAGATCTGAGAGCAGCAATAGCCTGCGTTCTCGTTCTTGCTCAAGGACAAGCCGGAACCGTTCCGCGTCAACCATGTCGGCTCACAGTTCCACGGTGTCACTTTCGCCCACGCTGAAGCGTGAGTTGGTTACTTTGGACTTGACCCACTGGAGTACCGTGGCTGCGGTACCACCGGGGCTGGTCCAGTATTCAGCGGAATCTGAATCCACGTGCAGGAGGCAAACCTCGGGAGTGTCAGGGCCGTCAGGGAACCACGCCTCCACAACCTGGTTCCAGAGCTCATGGATTTTTGCGCGGTCCGTGACAACCTCGGCAGTTCCGGCGACGGAGACCCACTCCGTATTCTTGCCGAAGGAAACGTTGACGCGGGAATCCCGGCGTATGTGGGCAACCTGGGAGGTGCCCAGTCCTGTGAAGAACCACATGTCGCCGTCGTCCTTGACGTCCTGGACAGCCAGCGGCCGGCTGACCAATGCGCCTTCTTCATTGATGGTGGTCAACATCCCGATCCTGGAATCGTTGATGATGCCGGTGACTTTGCTGATGCCCTGCTCTTCAGTCATATTCCGCTTCACTTCCTTTTCCTCCGGGGACTTTCCCCACTCGTGCAGCCTATTAGTAAGTTTCCTTATTTACTAGGCGGCCGTGTAAAAGCCGGCACGGAGAACAAGGAAGGGGACTTCTTGGGAATCATGACGGCGCCCCATCCGTTCTGTTGATAAGAGGCGTGCCGACCGCAAGCCTGCCCGGCATCGGGCGAACATCGTACGAGGAAGTTTGGGGACTGCCATGATGTTGAATGAAACCATTGCCCACCTCCGTGCCGCGCACCTGATGGTCCGGGACGCCGAGGAATGGGACGCCTTGTCGACAGCCCTCATGGACGCCTACAGCGCCAACGATGAAGAACTCATAGAGCAGCTCCAGTCCCCGTTTCTGCAATCATGGCGGACGGTCACGCGATATGTCCTCCGAGACACCTTCGACAACGCCGGCATCTCTGTTGCCGAGCCCAACGACCCATGGGGCATCGCGATTCTGACTTCACGCGGAGTGACTGCCGAACCCGTTCTCTGCACAAAGGCGCCGACAGGACGCCACAGCGCTTTCGAAGCGCCGGCCAGTCCGGTCGCCGGGGCTCTCTCAGGCCTGCGCCTGATGACATTCCCGGAGACCATGGACCACTACGCCGAGTCCTTAAGGCCTTTGTTCAGCGAACTGGATGCCCGGCAGGTCGGTTAGCCTCCACCACCTCTGCCGAGTGGAGTATCGATAACGCGGGGAACGTACTCCAACATTTGAAGCCGGCCATCAAACGTCCGGCTCTCCACCATGTCCAAAGCAACATCCGGGTACCCGTCGTAGATCCGCTCGCGGCCGGTCTTGCCAGTGATCACCGGGAAGACCACCAGACGGTATCTGTCCACCAACCCGGCTGACAGCAAGGATCTGCACAGACTCAAACTGCCCAGGGTGCTTAAGGTGCCGGTACGCGTCTGCTTCATTTCCCTTACCGCTTCCACGGCATCCCCGGAGACGAGTTCGGAATTCGGCCAGGCCAAGGGCTCTTTCAAGGTGGAGGAGAAAATGACCTTGGGAACGGCCGCCAGGCCCGCCAGGCTGTCGCCTTCTTCCTTGGAAAATCCGGAGTCCGCCTCGCCCGCCTGCCCGGACATGCCCGACATGAGCCGGTAGGTATTCGCTCCCATGAGAGTGGTGACGTCCTTCTTGGCCTCTTCATCGAGCCAGGCAAGGTATTCCGGACCCTCAAGGCCCCACCATCCCGGCCACCCCTCGGCCGAGGCATAGCCGTCCAGGGAAATAATCAGATCCACCAGCAGGGTTGCAGTCTGATCGCTCATGGCAGTCCTCCCGGTACGGCGGTCAACGAAAGCACGCGAACGAAAGCCCGCGCGCAAATGCTAGCCCAGCGCCGGACAGCCGTTCAAGGGGGAACGCTAAAGTGCCACCAGCACGAGTCCTCCGAGCGTGCTGACAATTCCAATGCCCGTGAGGATCCACCCCAGGATCAACACTGTATGGTCGAACCGCGGCGGCTCCAGCGAACACCGTGAGGGATGGCAGGCATCGTAGTGAACCACCACGGGACCGGAATCAACCCCGCCCTCCGTGGCCGCAACGTCCAGCAGGACCTTCCGCTCCTCCTGGTCCTGGTCCATCCACTGCAGCCCCAGGTAGCCTCCGGCAGCGAACCGCTCGCCGTCGGCAGTGACCCATGTGCACCGGCGTCGGGCGATGATCCATGCCCAGACCAGCAAGGGCACGCCGGGGACGAACCCCACCCACGTCATCATCTCCAGGATGGGGCCCAGAAAATCCACGGGCCCGGTCATGACTCGATCCTAGAGGCGGCAAGTGAACATCGGGTATTCGGCGGGGTGGAAGTCCGGCCCCGGGCAGACGTGCAAGGCTTGTTCCATGGACCTGGAAATCTCCCCATCCCTGACGATTCCCTCGTGGGAGCTGAGCTGGCGGTTCTCGCGTTCTTCAGGGCCGGGCGGCCAGCACGTCAACACCACTGACACCAGGGCCGAGCTGACGTGGGATGTTGCTGCTTCTGCTACTTTGACCGACGAGCAGCGGCAGTTACTGCTCAAAAACCTGGCAAAGCGTCTCGTGGCCGGCGCTGTTACCGTGACCGCTTCCGAGGACAGATCACAGTTGCGGAACCGTGAGCTCGCGCTCGCCAAGCTGGCCGGGCTCATCAGGGCTGGATTGGTTCCCGCGACGGTCCGGCGTGCGTCCAAGCCCACCCGCGGTTCGGCACGCCGTCACCGGGTGGCCAAAGAGCACCGATCCGCAACCAAGCAACAACGACGGCGGCCTGCCGCAGATTAGTGCGAACTCCCCTGTTGGTGAACGGATCCTGGTGGGACCATACAGTCATGGCACCCATACAGCGCATCCGTCCCGAGGGGCTTGTGTCAAGCCCGGCCTTCAGCCACGTTGCCGTGGTTCCGCCGGGCGCGACCACCATCTACATCGGTGGGCAGAACGCCGTTGACGCCAGTGGAAGGCTCATTGGCGAAGGGGACGCGGCCATCCAGTCCGCGCACGCCCTCGACAATGCTGAAACTGCCCTGCAAGCGGCAGGTGCCAGCCTTGGTGATGTCATCCAGTGGAATGTCCTGTTCGTTGAAGGAGCCGACCTCGCGGCAGGATACGGGGCAATTGCGTCCAGGCTTGCCTCAGACGAACCACCCTTGGTGACCGCGGCCTTTGTCGCCGGGCTGGGTGTACCCGGCGCCTTGGTTGAGATCAGCGCTGTGGCCGCCATCGAGCGCGACTAAGACCGGCGGCCGGCTATGCCCCCGGCTGCGCCCCAGGCCGCATGGGCCACACAGTCCATCAGGCCGATAGAGTCGTACCAATGGACAGTAAACTGACAATCGCCAGCGGGACCGAAGCCGCCCAACCGCCCCTGAACTCCGGCGACCTTGACGGTGGTTTCGTCCAGGTGCGCGGAGCCAAGGAGAACAACCTCCGCAACGTGGACGTCGATGTTCCACGCGACGCTATCGTGGCCTTCACTGGAGTGTCGGGATCCGGAAAGTCCTCCTTGGCTTTCGGCACAATCTTCGCCGAGGCCCAGCGACGCTATTTCGAATCCGTCGCCCCCTACGCCCGACGCCTGATCCAACAGGGCCACAACCCCAAGGTTGAGTCAATCACGGGGCTGCCGCCCGCCGTCGCGCTTCAACAACGCAGGGGAACGGCAACCGCCCGGTCAAGCGTCGGCACGCTGACAACACTGTCCAACTCGCTGCGGATGCTCTTCTCACGTGCAGGCAGGTACCCGGAAGGGGCAAGCCAGCTCGACTCCGACGCTTTCTCGCCGAACACGGCCGCCGGCGCGTGCCCCGAATGCCACGGCCTGGGCGTGGCCCACACCGTAAGCGAGGAATCCCTCGTCCCTGATACGTCCCTGAGCATCAGGGACGGTGCCATCGCAGCGTGGCCGGGAGCCTGGCAGGGCAAGAATCTCCGCGACATCCTCAGCCACTTGGGATACGACGTCGATACGCCGTGGAAGAAGCTCCCCCAAAAGGACCGCGACTGGATCCTCTTCACCGACGAACAACCGGTGGTGGAAGTGACGCCGCAAAGGGATCGTGTGGCCAAGCCGTACAAGGGCCGTTTCTGGAGCGCGAAAAGCTACGTCCTGCACACCCTCGCGGATTCCAAGAGCAGCACCATGCGAGACCGCGTACTTCGTTTCATGGAGACGGGACGGTGTCCCATGTGCGGAGGCAGCGGACTCAGGCCGGAGGCGTTGGCGGTAACTTTCGTAGGCAAGACCATCGCCGAACTCAACGCGTTGCCCATGACCGAACTGGCCCGTCTGATCCGTCCCATCACGGAGGCCACCTCGGCCAGCACAGCATCCCGTACCCAGACCTCCGGCGAGACCAACGAGGTAGCAATCGCCATAACCCGCGATCTCCTCAACCGCATCACCGTGCTGCTGGACCTGGGCCTGGGGTACCTCGCCTTGGGCCGTCCGACGCCCACCCTCTCCCCCGGCGAAATGCAACGCCTCCGGATCGCCACGCAGCTCCGCTCCGGCCTTTTCGGCGTGATCTACGTCCTGGACGAGCCCTCCGCAGGCCTCCACCCGGCCGATGCCGAACCGCTCCTCGCCGTGCTGGACACGCTCAAAAGCTCCGGTAATTCGGTGTTTGTAGTCGAACACAACATGGACTTCGTTCGCGCCGCTGACTGGTTGGTGGACGTGGGGCCGCACGCCGGCGAAGGAGGTGGCCAGATACTTTACAGTGGCCCTGTGGCGGGGCTGGAGGCTGTGGCGGATTCCGTCACCCGCCCGTTCCTTTTCCCTGACGGCGCCAGCGGCGACCGAGCCAAAGAAGCGGCCGACGACGGCCATGTCGCCACCGGGACCGGACACACGCCCCGGGAAGCAAAGGAAGCCCGGGCAGCCAGGGAAACCACCAACTGGCTGCAGCTCAAGAACGTCCACCGGCACAATCTGCGGAACCTGGACGTGGATTTCCCGCTGGGCGTGATGACGGCGGTAACGGGCGTCTCGGGATCCGGGAAGTCCACCCTGGTCAGCCGGGTACTCGCAGACGTGGTGGGCGCCGGGCTCCATCCGGAGTCACCCGGCGACGCCGGTGCTGGTGGCATCGAAAACCTGGCCGTGGACGCCGGGGCCGCGGACGCGCCGGCATTGGTGTTAGGCCTTCACCAGCTCGACCGGCTGGTCCAGGTCGACCAAAAACCAATCGGCCGGACCCCGCGTTCCAACCTGGCCACCTATACCGGGCTGTTCGATGGGGTCCGGAAGGAATTCGCGGCCACCGACGACGCACGCGCCCGCGGCTTCGGAGCCGGCCGGTTCTCTTTCAACGTAGCTGGTGGCCGCTGCGAAACCTGCCAAGGCGAAGGGTTCGTGGCAGTGGAGCTCCTGTTCCTCCCCGGCAGTTACGGCCCGTGCCCGGAATGCCACGGTTCGCGGTTCAACCCCGAAACACTCGAGGTCACCTACCGTGGGAAGAACATCGCCGACGTCCTGGGCATGACCGTCAATGCCGCAGCTGCCTTCTTGTCCGATCTGCCGTCCGTGTCCCGCAGCCTGCAGACCCTCAAGGAAGTTGGCTTGGGATACCTGCGGTTGGGTCAGCCCGCAACGGAACTCTCCGGCGGTGAAGCCCAACGCATCAAACTGGCCACCGAGCTCCAACGCGTCCAACGCGGCCACACCCTGTACCTGTTGGATGAGCCCACCACCGGCCTGCATCCCGCCGACGTCCAACTCTTGATGGCGCAGCTGCACAGGCTGGTCGATGCCGGCAACACGGTAGTGGTGGTCGAACACGAGATGGACGTGGTGGCCGGGGCGGACTGGGTCATCGACCTGGGCCCCGGGGGCGGCGACGCCGGCGGTGAGATCATGATCGCAGGGCCGCCGGCCGTCGTCGCGCGTTCCACTTCGGGACGAACGGCACCCTACCTCGCCGCCGCCCTGGGCCAGTAGGCTAACGCCGGGGAATGTTCCGGAGATTGCTGCGTGCCATGCTCACGGCTTCTCCGGCGCCCCGGTTCAGGACCACCTTGGACATGGCCGTGGCGAATCCAATGACCTGGGATCCGGAAATCTTCGGCGGAATGGACAGCGCATTGGGGTCGGTGATGAGTTCCACCAAGGCTGGCCCGGGATGGGCGAACGCGGCGCGGTAGGCACCTTCAATGTCGGCGGGGTCCGTGACCCGCACGGCGTGGAAGCCCAGGGCCTTGGCCACCGCGGCATAATTGGCGTCGGGAACATCCACGCCGAAGTCCGGCAGCCCATCCACCAGCATCTCCAGCTTCACCATGCCCAAGGTGGAGTTATTGAACACAACCACCTTCACAGGCAACTGGTGTGCGGCCACGGTCACGAGCTCGCCGAGAAGCATTGAAAGGCCTCCGTCACCGGAGACAGACACCACCTGTCGCTCCGGATAGGCCACCTGGGCGCCGATGGCATGCGGAAGCGCGTTGGCCATGGACCCATGGAGGTAGGAGCCGATGAGGCGACGGGTCCCCAGGGGATTGATGTAGCGCGCCGTCCAGACGTTGCACATGCCGGTATCGGCGGTGAAAACCGCGTCTTCGGCCGCTACCTGGTCCAGGAGCGAAGCGGCATATTCCGGGTGGATGGGTTGTTTCTTTTCCACTTTGCGGGTGTAGGCCCCCACCGCCTTGTTCATCAGGCGATCGTGCTTCTTGAGCATCTGGTCGAGGAAGCGGCGGTTCTTCTTGGGCCGGACCAGTGGCAGGAGGGCGTTCAGGGTGGGCAGCACGTCACCGTGAACGGCAATGTCGACGTCGGTGCGTCGCCCCAGGCGCTGCGCCGCCCGGTCCACTTGGGCTGTCCGGGTGTCCGGAAGGAACTGGTCGTACGGGAAGTCCGTCCCGAGAAGGATCAACAGATCCGCGTCCTCGATGCCTTCCGCCGCAGCTCCGTAACCCAGCAAGCCCGTCATGCCGATATCGAATGGGTTGTCGTACTGGACAAAGTCCTTGCCCCGCAACGAGTGCCCAATGGGCGCGTTGATCAGCTCAGCCAGTGAGATCAATTCGTCGTGGGCGCCCGCAACGCCTGCTCCGGCGAAAATGGCCACCTTTCCGGCGTCGTTAATGGCATCCGCCAGCTCTCGGACACTTGCCTGGTCAGGCACCAGACTGGCGGGACGGAACGTCGCCGGAAGGGGCGTCGGTGCTGCCGCCTCAAGATCTGCAATGTCGCCGGGAAGCGTCACGACGGCCACTCCCCCCAGGCCAACCGCATTCTGGATGGCGCTATGCATGACACGTGGAGCTTGCTCGGGGGTGCTGATGAGCTCGGAGTACACGGAGCACTCGTTGAAGAGCCGGTCCGGGTGGGTCTCCTGGAAGAAGCCGCTGCCAATCTGCCTGCTCGGAATATGTGACGCAATGGCCAGGACCGGAGCGCCGGTGCGGTTGGCGTCGTACAGGCCGTTGATCAGGTGAAGGTTGCCTGGACCACAAGATCCTGCGCAGACGGCCAGCTTTCCCGTTAGTTGGGCTTCAGCCGCAGCAGCAAATGCAGCCGCCTCCTCGTGGCGGACGTGGATCCAGTCAATGCCCCCGTTTTTCGAGCCGCCTGTCTGACGGACAGCGTCAACAATTGGATTGAGGCTGTCGCCCACGATTCCATAAATCCGCTGCACGCCGGCAGCCTGGAGTTGTTCGATGAGTTGGGTGGCAAGTTCTTTGGCCATGCTGTGCAAGCTCCCTCAATTGTGGTGGTGGGCTGACATGGCCAATATAGTCGGCCAGCCTCATCAACGCCTGGGAGCAGGTCCGGCCTACGCCGCGAGCCGGACCTCGAACAGGCGCTCCGCCAGGCCCACGAGGTAGTCGGGGACGTCCTCCTCCAATCCCCCGGTTCCGTGTCCCAGGAACACGGCATTGCCGCTGACGGTGTCTTCCAAGGACGTGCCCGCTTCACGCATCAGGACCTCTGCGCGCGGATTCAGGGGCAAAGGAATATGAATTGCCTGGTCGTTCAGAAGGACATGCCAGCCTTGCCCGTCTATTGCTTCAAAATTTCCTTCGACGATTGACTGGCACGCTTCCACTGTTTGTCCGATTTCCTCCAGGCGAACCCGCTCAGCCAGGCGGGCAGGCACAATCAAGGCAACTATCTTTGGCAAAATCTGGTTTTCCATTGCTGCAACTCTCAATTCCAAGCGACAGTAACTGTTCTCTATGAAGCCCGCCGAGGGTTGGTGCCACCTGCTAACTGCCGAGGCCCCACGCCATTGTGGGCGGCCTCGGCACGGCTTATCGTTGGTTTTTCCTGGGCTTGGAAAAGACGGTGTCGCTTGTTTCAGCCTTTGCCCGCTTTTCCGCACGCTTTTCCAGAATGGTCTTGCCCTGCTTTTTTATTTTTGCACCATTGGGTGATTTACCGGACATTTCCATCTCCTTTCCATCTCCTTGTTCTTTGCTTATGACAACACCATACCTACTTATATTTTTAAAGCCAGTCCGCGGATTATCCCTACGCAGCAGACAGCCAAGGTTTCGATTTTTCCTTCCCCGCGCTCTGGTTGGATCCGATGTTCATTGCTAGCGTGACCGCATGAGCCCCTCCAAGACACCGGCGGAGATACTCGACATTGGCGGCGCCGAAGTCCGTATCTCCAACCCGGACAAAGTGGTCTTTCGCGAGCCAGGGTTGAGCAAGCTCGATCTTGTCCGCTATTACCTGGGCGTTGCCGAAGGTGCACTCCGAGGGGCCGCCGGCAGGCCGATGGTGCTGAAGCGCTTCCCAAAAGGCATTGACGAGGAGCCTTTCTTCCAAAAACGGGTCCCGGAAAACCACCCCGGCTTCATCGACACTGCAACGCTGCACTATTCATCCGGGACGTCTGCGGAGGAGACCGTCATACGTGATGCCGCGGGCCTGGCGTGGGTGGTCAACCTGGGGTGCCTGGACCTCAACCCGCACCCGGTCAGGGCAGAAGACCTGGAACACCCCGACGAACTCCGTGTCGATCTCGACCCCATGCCTGGGGTGGACTGGTCGCAGATAGTGGACACCGCGTATGTTGCGCGTGAGGTGCTCGGCGATGTCGGGCTGGTTGGCTGGCCCAAGACAAGCGGTTCACGCGGACTTCACATCCTGGTCCGGATTGCGCCCCGATGGACCTTCAGGGACGTTCGGTTGGCCGCCGAGACCCTCGCACGCGAGGTGGAGAACCGGGCGCCAGGGCTCGCCACCGCAAGGTGGTGGAAGGAAGAACGGGGTGAGAGCGTCTTCGTGGACTTCAACCAAAATGCCAAGGACCGCACGGTGGCATCCGCCTACTCCATTCGGTCGCGGCCCGACGCCCGGGTCTCCATGCCGCTCACCTGGGATGAAGTCCGCTCCGCGCGCCCGGAACAGTTCACGGTACTAACTGTTCCGGAACGATTCGCCGCGATAGGTGATCCGCATTCCGGAATCGATGACGCGGCCGGCTCGCTGGACGGGCTGCTTGCCTTGGCCGCAGAACTCGGCCCGGCTGAGAAGGCACCGCGTGCCGGTGATGGTTCCGGCCGACGGACATCCTCAATGCCTCTGATCGAGGTAGCGCGGACCAAGACCAAGCCTGAAGCGCTTAAGGCCCTCGAGCAATGGAAGGAACTTCACGAAGGCGTCGTTCCCAAACTGCATCCGGCAGACGTTCTGATCGACGGCATGCGCGGATCGAGCTCCCTGTGGTACCGGGTCCGGGTCAACCTGCAGCACGTTCCGGAACCGGACCGCCCCCCACAGCAGGAGCTTATTGCCGATTACGACCCCTGGGCCGGCCGGGAATGGCCCGGAAAACCCTGACACGCCACGTCCCACGGTGGGAGTAGAGCTGTGCGCCAACATCACCCGAAGCGGTCCGGAAATCGAAGGGACCCGTGATGCAAAGCTTGTCCGTGTCCCTGGTCCTCATCGCGGCCATGGCCGTCGCAGCACCCCTCGCCGCACGCTTCGTGGAGCGCGCGGTGAAAGTGCCAATCGTGGTTTTCGAGATCGTCCTTGGCATGCTCCTCGGGCCCAGCCTGCTGGGTTGGGTCCAGTCCACCCAGTTCACTGATACCTTGGCCGACTTCGGGCTGGCCATGCTGTTCTTCGTCGCCGGCAACGAAATCGACTTCAGGGCGATACGCGGCCGTCCCCTTGGCCGGGCTTCCGCCGGCTGGGTCATCTCCCTGGCGGCCGGTGTGGCTGCCGGCTTTGCTCTGACGTCCGCAGCCGAGCCGGCGGTGATTATCGGCGTCGCGCTCTGTTCCACCGCGTTGGGCACCCTGCTGCCCATCCTGCGGGACGCCGGCCAGGCGAAGACGCCGACTGGCATCGCCGTCACCGCTTTGGGGGCCGTGGGCGAGTTTGGCCCTCTGGTCGCCATCTCGCTCTTCTTCAGCGGCAGGCAGCTGGGAGCAGCATCCGCAGTGCTTCTTGGATTCGTTCTCCTGACGGCAGCAGCGGTATTCCTGGCCTCGCGCTCACGGCACGTACTGTTCCATTCGCACATCACCCGGACACTCCACACCAGCGGACAGTTCGCCGTACGGTCCATCATGCTTATCCTCAGCTTGCTGGTGGTCCTAAGTACGCTGCTGGGTCTTGACATGTTGCTGGGGGCTTTCGCGGCGGGGGTGCTGTGGAAAGTTGCCATCGCCCGGGCGCCGGAGGCGGAGCGGACCGTCATCGAGAGGAAAGTCGACGCGATCGCCTTCGGGTTCCTGGTCCCGGTCTTCTTTATCGACACGGGCATTGACTTCGAGCTGGCTTCCTTGACGTCGAGTCCCCTGGCCTTGGCGATGGTTCCGTTGTTTCTCGGCTTGCTCCTCCTGGTCCGTGGATTGCCCTGCGTGCTGGCAGCGCCGGTGGGCGCCACGGCGGCCGCGAAGCGCGCGATCGTTCTTTTTGGTGCCACGGGTTTGCCGGTCATCGTGGCTGTCACGGCCATTGGCAGGGATCACGAGCTGATCTCCAGTGGCATCGCATCAGCGTTGGTCGGCGCAGGAATGCTCTCCGTCCTGCTGTTTCCGTTGCTGGCTCTTCGCCAGCTTCAGGGCACCTCATTGCCACGGCCGGCCCCGGAGAAAGAGAAACCCTGACCGTCGGGCTATTTCACCTCGGTGAGCGCGGAACCCTTATGGGCCGCCCGCGCTCCGGTTTTGTCCGATTCCACCACGTATTGCGGCTCGTCTTCGCTGGCGCGGTGGGTGTTGCCGTCCAACTGGAAGTCGCTGGTTTTCTTTTCAATGATTTTGCCGTGTGTCTTGCCCTGGGGAGTGTTCCACTCAACGTGGGTTCCAGCTTTCAGTGCCATGTCAGCCCTTTCGGTAGAGGTTCAGCGTCCTGTCCAAGGCGGCGCTCCCGCAGCTGCCCTGCTCGCAGCCCCGCCCCTTCCCTGCCCGTAATACTCCGCAAGCCTGGCCAACCCCTCGTCGAGGGACACCTCCGGCGACCAATCGAGGAGCCGGCGGGTTTCACGCTGGTCAAACCAGTGGGCTGTTGAAAGCTGCTCGGCAAGGAACCTGGTCATGGGAGGTTCCTCCTCACGGGCTGCCCAGGTCCACAGTTTCTCAACCACGACTCCTGCCGCCCTCGCTGCAACACCCGGTACTGTCCACGACGGCGCCTGCACGCCACCCGCAGCACAGATCCCTGCCAGCAGCTCGCCGATGGGTCGCGGCTCACCGTTGCTGACCACCACGGCCCTGCCATGAACAGCATCCATCCGGTGCAGGGCGGCAACAATCGCAGACGCAGCATTGTCCACGTAGGTAGTGTCGATGAGGGCTGCACCGGCATCCAGGAGGGGCAAGCGGTTGCTATTGGCCCGCGCCAGGACGCGCTCCACCAGCTGCGTATCGCCGGGACCCCACACAATGTGTGGCCGGACGGCGGCAACCCGGAAGCCCGGAGAATCCGCGGCCAGGGCCAGCAGCTCTGCTTCCGCCTTGGTGCGTGAGTAGTGACCGTGGGCGCCCTGGGGGTCAGCCGGTTCGGCACCGAGACCGGCGATCGCCTGCCCGGAGTTCGCCACCGATGGAGAAGAGACAAACACGGTGTCCCCCACTCCGGCCGCGCGCGCGGCGTCAATCAGACGCTGGGTTCCTTCGACGTTGATGGCATGGAAGTCCTCGGCACGGCCGGCGAACGAGACCTTGGCAGCCAGGTGGATGATCCCTTCCGTGCCGTCCACGGCGCGCATGACGGCGGATCCATCCGTCACAGATCCGCAAACATCCGCAGCGCCGACAACTCCGGAAGGCCGTCTCTGGAAGGTGGTCACGTCATGGCCCTGCCGGACCAGCAAGCGGGCCACTTCGCCCCCGAGCAGCCCGCTGGCACCGGTGACAAGGACCCTCATGGCGTTCCCGGACGGCCGCCGGCCAGGACGCGCGAAGCCCATCGGGCCAAGCGGGCCCTGTCGATCTTCGCGTTGTGCCGGATATCGGTCGGCTGGGCAGGTACCGCCAGGACGGCCGACACCTGGACGCCGGCATCATGCGCCGCGCGCCTGACGTGGCCGGCAAGCTGCGGCGTGGCCGGACCCGCTTTGCGGACAGGCGGGACAGTTTCGACGACGGCGGCAACAGCCTGGGTGCCGACCGGCCCCACTCCCACGATCGCAGCCAGGCGGATGCTATCCAACCGTTCAATGGCTTGCTCAGCGCCCACCGGTGTCACCACAGCGCCGGGCGCGGTCACGACGTGGGCGAGGCGGCCTTCCACCCAAAGCCGCCCAACGGCGTCGAAATGGCCTACGTCACCGGTGCGGTGCCATCCAGCAGGATTGACGCTCACCTGCTGGGTGAGCCAAAGCCTGTCATAGGCTTCCTTGACATGCGGCGCGCTCACCAGGATTTCGCCGGTTACGCCCGGGCTTGTGACGGGAACCGACCCGGACGCCGTACCGTCCGCTTCCAAGGGGATGATCGCCAAGCGGGCACCCTGCACCGGCGTTCCGACGCACACGCCGTTCCCGGCACCGGGAACAGATCCGGCTGCCGCTTCCGCTTCTGCCGCCTGGATTTCCTCGAGGCTGATGTCCGTGACCGGGAGTGCCTCCGTCATGCCATAGGGGGTGTGCAACGACGCTCCCGGCAGGATCTTCTGCACGTCAACAAGCAATGGTTCGGGCACCGGCGCCCCGGCGGACAAGAGCATGCTGACACGGCCCAACGCCGCACGCCCTGTTTCGTCCAAGGCGTCGCCGGTGGCCACGACATTGTGGAGGGCCGCAGGCGCGGCGAAGACCACCGTAGCGTCGATGGCAGTCACAGCATCAGCCAAGGCCCGCGCCGTCAGGGTCCGGGGGGCCGTAACATCCATGTCCGGAGTGACGGAAACCGCGCCAAGCGCCGGGCCCAAGAGGGCAAACGGTGCGAACCCCGCAACGAGCCGGGACCCTTCCTTGATGCCGAACGTCCCGGCTACGGTATCCCGCATTGCCGTCAATTGGCGGTGCGTGTAGAGGACCCCTTTCGCGGGGCCGGTGGAACCGGAGGTGAAAAGCACTGCGGCCGGCGCATCGGGATCGCTTGATTCCGGTGATTGTGCTGCCGGTCTCGCGGCTCCCCGCCGCATTAGGGCGTCCAGTGAGGTTTCCACCCCGAAGGTACGACGCCGCACGGCCGGCAGGTCACGCACGCTGATCCGCCGTCCGGGCCACCCGAGCAGCGATGCCGCGAGCAGGGCCTTGTCGATACCGACGATGAAGTCCGCGGTTGCACCCTTCACCGCCCGGCTCAGGCCTTTGGTTCCCAGACCCGCATCAGCAACCACTACCACGGCGCCGAGGCGCAAACAGGCATACAGGGTGACCGTGAGATCCACACCGGGAGGGACCATCAGGCTCACGCGACTTCCCTTACCGACGCCCATGTCCCGCAGTCCTGCCTCGAGGTCCAGGATGTTCCGGTGCAGCTGGTGCCATGTCAGCGAGCGGCTGACAGTGCCGTCCGGACCCATTTCGGCCACAGCAGTTTCTGCACTGGCCGTTCCCGTTGCCAACACGTCAACAGAATCCCAGAACGGACGGAACCGGGGCGGGCCGTTCCCCTCGGCACTTTGCTGGCCTGGGTCGGGCAGGCTTGAGTGGCTGGAAAGGGCCTGTTGGCTGGAAGGGGTCGGTGCATTCCCGGCGAGCCACTGAAAGAGTGGTGACGCAATGTCCCGATCCTCGGCCACCAGGTGGCCGGCACCTTCAAAGCGGTGCACATCCGCGTGCGCGAGCCGGTCGATGAGGTCCTTGAGGTACCTGTCGGAGAAGATGGGATCCCTTGGGCCCCACATCATGAGCGCCGGGACCTTCAGGCCACGGAGGCCCTCCGCGATACTCTGCAGAGCCGGGAAACTGGGGTGCGTTGCATCTACCGGGATGTCGGCTACGAAGTTACCTACCCCGGCCCGTCGTTGCACGCCACGATAGGGCGCCATGTAGGCCTTGCGAATATCGGCAGCCAGTGGTGGGTGCGCGAGGGAATGGGTGACACGCAAAAAGGCGTCCGATGTCGTGGTTCCCCAACGGTGCACCGCAGGGTGCAAAGCGAGGCGAAGTGCCGGCGGGATGGGCGAACCGGACGGCTGATGGACCGCGGTATTCGTCAGGACCACGCCGGCCAGCTGTTCCTGGTGCGCCAGCGCCCAGCCGAGGCTGATCACTCCACCCCAGTCGTGACCTACTGTCGTGACCGGTCCTTGGAGCTCCAAGGCATCGCTCAAATCGCCAAGATCGTTGATCCGGTCCTGCAAGCGGCGGAAGGTGCCGGTTCGCTCGGAAAACCCCATGTCCAGTTGATCAACAGCCACTACCCGCCACGGATGGGCCGGGTTGGATCCGGCAGACAACAGAGTCCGCCACAAATAGGACCAGGTTGGGTTGCCATGAACGCACAGCAGCGTGCCAATGGGGGTCAGTCCCCGTCTGGCAAGCTGGGCACCGTTGTCCAGAATGTGCCAGCGCCGCGTGGTGCCGGGAGCATCCACTGCCGACGTTGACATGACGTCGATCGACCGGGACCATGCAGGATCCACGCCTGGCCAGCTGGTGGCTACCAAACGATCTCCACCATCCCCGCATTGAGGCCGGAACCCACACCCATGCACAAGATCCGGTCACCGGAATTCAGCGACTGGGCCTCAGCAGCGAGGGTCATGGGGAGGGAGGCAGGGCCAACGTTGCCCCAGTGCGGGAAGGTGATGGGGACTTTGTCCGGGTCGAGATCAATGGCATTGATGATGGCCTGCGTATAGGCATTGCTGACCTGATGGGTCACGTAGCGGTCCATGGCAGCCCAGTCCCAGTCGGGCATGGCCTCGTGCCAGGCATCCACCACCAGTTGAAGGCCGCCGTCAAGCAGGCCCTTCGTATCGGTGCTCATGCCGTCAATGCCGCCCACACACAATTCGTGGTGTTCGGTGCCGGCCCTCATCACTCCGCCCACCAGCCGATGCGCACCCGGGTGCTCGTTCGCGGGGCCGAGGACAGCGGCGGCGGCGCCGGATCCCAGTGTCAGGGTGGCGAATTCGCGGTTGAAATCGTCCCGGGTGGTCTCCGGCCGCTGCAGGCGTGCCAAGGTAGCTTCCTGGGTACTTTGGGCATCTTCACCATTGACGATCACGGCGTACTTAATCTGGCCGGAGTCGATCATGTTGGCCGCAAGGATCAAGCCGTTCACGAAACCCAGGCAGGCATTGGCCAGGTCAAAGTTCATGGCCGACGACGGCAGGCCCAGCTCGTGGTGGATCTTCACGGCAACAGAGGGTTCCAGGTTGCGCCTTGTCACCGAGGTGTTGATGAGCAGGCCGACTTCGGAAGCTTCGACGCCGGCCTCGGCCAAGGCTTTTGCCCCGGCATCCACTGCTGCATCGTCGAAGGACGTACCGGCTGCCCACCACCTTCGATGCGTCACTCCGGCCACGCGCTCAAGCAACCGCGGCGGAAACTTCAGCCGTTTCAGCGTGGCAGCCAACCTATGGTCGAAATCCGTCGAACTCACAATTCTGGGAGCTTCAACACTGCTCACCGAGAGCAATGCGGTATTGCTGTGCCGGAAGGTTGCATTCCCTGCCAAGTCGAGCCCCTGTTCGTTTCCGTCTTGCATTCTTGCGGTGACTGTACCCATCGATGCAAGCCCAAGACATTAACTATGCAGGTGAAAACCCCGTCGCGCATATTTGGCACCCGTTTTCATGCGTGACGATCCCCACGGCGCCCCTTCCACGAGGACTTTCTGCTGGCATAGTGTGGGCAGACGCCCAGGGAGGAGAAGCCATGTTGATCTGCGCAGCGTGCGCTGTCGAACGCGAGGAACCCGTACCCGATCTGTGCCCGATCTGCACCGACGAACGGCAATACGTGCCCGAAGCCGGACAGCAGTGGCTTTCCCTGGAGGGGCTGGCCACTGCCGGCCAGCAAGCAGTCTTGGTAGATAACGAACCAGGACTAATGGGAATCAGAACGCAACCGAAAGTCGGTATCGGCCAGACGGCCCAACTCGTCGTGACTCCCGCCGGTTCGCTGTTGTGGGATCCACCCGGATACCTGGACGACCACGCGGTGAACATGGTCCTGGGACGCGGGCCGGTCCTGGCGGTCGCGGCCAGCCATCCGCATATGTACGGAGTACAGGTGGAATGGTCACAACGGCTGGGCGGAATTCCGGTTCTGGTGCCAGAAGCGGATAGGGAGTGGCTGGGACGCCAGGATCCCGCGGTCTCCTTCTGGTCCGGAACGTTCGACATTGCCGACGGGCTGACACTCCACCAAACCGGAGGCCATTTTCGCGGCAGCGCCGTGGTGCACTGGGCAGCCGGGGCCGAAGGTCGAGGAGTCCTGCTGACCGGCGACAGTGTCTTTCCCAATCCGGACCGCCGATCCGTTTCCTTCATGCGGAGCTACCCCAACCACTTGCCGCTGTCAGGTTCTGTGGCGTTGCGGATCGCCGCCCAGCTGGACGAACTGACCTTTGACCGGATCTACGGCAACTTCAACAACGTCATCCGGTCCGACGCAAAAGCTGTTCTTCGGAACTCCGCCGCGCGGCATGCCGCATGGGCGCGGGGTGACTTTGACCACCTGAGCTGACAACGCGGTTGCACCAAAGCATTGCAGGAATGATGTGTCGCATGTCATACTTTTTTCGATACGCATCGACGATACGTATCGACAACATCATTTTTGTTCACTGCACATCACCGTTCAACAGAGCTTGAGGAGGCCTGGCAATGCCCACCAGCAAGGACGTTGCCCAGGCCGCCGGCGTTGCGCAGAGTACGGTGTCGTACGTCCTGAGCGGCAAGCGCCCCATATCCGAAAAGACCCGGAAAAAAGTCGAAGCTGCCATCGAAGAGCTGACGTACCAGCCGAACGCCGGGGCCCGCGCTTTGGCCGGGCGCAGGACGCGCGTGATCGGGTTGGTCATCCCCTTCATTCCAGAGCTGGAAATGGCTTCCCTCATGGAATTCGTTTCCGTGATTGCCTCAACAGCAAGGCAGTTCGATCACGACATCCTGCTGGTCACCGAGGACGAAGGCGCTGCAGGACTCCGCAGGGTGGTGGGCCAGCAGATCTGTGACGGCTTGATCCTGATGCAGGTGGAGGACGAGGACGAACGGCTTCCCGTAGCGAGGACACTCAATGTCCCCGTGCTGCTCATCGGCATCCCCCGGGATCCCTCCGGACTGGTCTGCATCGATGCAGATTTCGAGATGGCAGGCAGCCAATGCGTCCGTGACCTGGCAGCCGCAGGACACTCAGTCATCTCGATCATCGAATGGCAGCCGGCGGTCGTCAATCGCCACGTGAACTACGTTGACCGGTTCATGCGCGGAGTTGACCGAGCAGCCGAATCCGTGGGGGTGTCCGTACAGCACTTACCGGGAGGGGCTGACGTAGCAACCATCACGGATTCCGTGGACAAAGCGCTAGCTGCCACGAAAGGTGTGCCGGCCTTCATTGCGCCTGACCGCACCATCCAGGACATCCTCCGCCGCGCACTGGCAGCGCGTGGCCTAACGCCCGGCAAGGACGTTTCCATCATCGGCAGCGCTTCTCCCACCCTTGCCGAACTGCAGCCCGTGCCACTTTCAACCATCGATCTGCGCCCGAAGGAAGTATCACGGCGCGCTGTACAAATTATTTGCGAACTCCTCGAAACCGGAACTCCGGGACCACACGAATCCCTGGAATTGGTACCCACGGTGGTTACGCACCGTGGCAGCACGCTCCGTCCACCCCACGGCAGCTAGCATTTCCCCGCATTAACCCTGCCCCATTCCAGTATCAACAACTTTATCGATACGCATCGTCGATACGCATCGATGATGCCGCAACTACCTTGATCACCCGAAGAAAAAGGAACAGACAATGAAGTCAGCACATAGGAAAACCCGCCCCACCGCCCTGGCCGTCGCTGCCTTGGTCGGATTGCCGCTTGCCCTCTCCGGCTGCGGTTCCTCCTCCGCAGCATCATCCTCGGAAGCCGTCACCGAGGTCTCGGTCATGGACTACTACAACAACGAACCGGACAAGTCATTCATCGGCGACGCCCTCACTGCTTGTGGTACCAAAGCAGGGGTCACCATCAAGCGTGAGACCGTCCCCGGCAAATCACTCATATCCAAAGTGCTCCAGCAGTCGTCGTCCAAGACCCTGCCGGATGTACTGATGCTGGATAACCCTGATTTGCAGCAGATAGCCGCGACGGGTGCCCTGGCTCCCTTGTCGGACTTCAAGATCAGTACCGACAACTTTGCCGAAGGCGTCCTGAGTGCCGGAACGTACAAGGACAAGGTCTACGGACTGGCTCCCACAGTGAACACGATCGCCCTGTTCTACAACAAGGACATTCTGGACAAGGCCGGCGTTACGCCTCCCACCACCTGGGACGAACTCAAGGCCGCCGCGGCGAAACTCACCGCGGGAGACCAGTACGGGCTGGCCTTCAACGCCAACCCCACCTACGAGGGCACCTGGCAGTTCCTTCCGGTCATGTGGTCCAACGGCGGCGACGAGAAGAAGATCGACACCAAGGAGACGGAGCAGGCGCTCCAGCTGTGGACCGACCTGGTCAAGAGCGGCTCAGTATCGTCATCGGCACTGAACTGGACCCAGGCGGATGTGAAGGACCAGTTCATGGCAGGAAAGGCGGCCATGATGGTCAACGGTCCGTGGCAGATCCCGGCCCTGGACAAGCAGCCAACCCTGCAATACGGCGTCGTGAAGATCCCCGTCCGTGAAGCCGGGCAGACCGCGGTTGCCCCTCTCGGCGGTGAAGTATGGACCGTGCCCCAGACAGGAAACAAAGCCCGCCAAGCCAAGGCTGCCGAAGTGGTTGCCTGCCTGAACAGCGACGAGAACCAGTTGGCAATGGCCAAGGTCCGTAACACGATTCCGTCCAAGACCACCTTGGCCGACAAGTTCGCCAGCGAAAATCCCAAGCTCGCAACGTTTACTGAACTGATCAAGACAGCCCGCGCACGAACCGGAGAACTCGGCCAAGAATGGCCGGCTCAAGCCACCAAGATCTACACCGCCATCCAAACCGCACTGACCGGCAATGCCTCCCCCGCTGATGCCCTCAAGCAAGCCCAGGGCCAGTAAGCAGCCGGCCATGTCATTGACAACGGATGTATCTGAAACAACGGGACTCCCCCCGGGGAGCCCGCCCAAGGAGCACTCTCGGGTGACCCCACGGGGTCCGCGGCGGTTTGGCCGCCAACGCAAGGAACGTATTTTCCAGTGGCTGTTCCTCGTACCCGCCGTCATCTACATGGCACTGTTCTTCGGCTACCCCGTGGTCAAGAACGTCGTCATGAGTTTCCAGGACTACACCACGGCCACGTTCTTCACAGGAGAAGCCCCGTGGGTGGGGTTCGCCAACTACGTGACGGTACTGTCGTCGTCGTTATTCTCCACGTCGTTGCTGAATACCGCGCTGTTCACCATCGGCTCCATCCTTGGGCAGTTCGTGATCGGGCTCGCATTGGCGATCTTCTTCCAGCGCAAGTTTCCGCTCAACGGCATCCTGAGGTCCCTGCTTCTTCTCCCCTGGCTGCTGCCGCTGATTGTCTCCAGCGCCGTGTGGCGTTGGATCCTGGACAAAGACAGCGGAGCACTGAACCGCTTCCTGGGAGACATCGGCATCATTGATACCGGCGTTCCATGGCTGACCAGTACGTTACTGGCCCTGATTGCGGTGGTGGGTGTGAATATCTGGATCGGTATCCCGTTCAACCTGACCATTCTTTACGGGGGTCTTCAGGAGATCCCGGATGAGCTCTACGAGGCCGGATCCCTTGATGGTGCCACCGGATGGAAATCGTTCCGGCACATCACCTGGCCCATGCTCCGCCCGGTGGTCAGCGTGGTCTTGGTACTGGGGGTCGTGTACACACTCAAGGTGCTGGACATCATCCTGGGCCTGACCAACGGGGGCCCGGCCAACTCCACCCAAACCATCGCCACGCAGTCCTACGATGTGTCGTTCCACGAGTTCAAGTTCGGTGAAGGTGCGGCTTTGGGCAACGTGCTGGTAATCATTTCCCTGGTCTTCGCGGTCTTGTACCTGCGGGCCAGCCGACGCGCCGTGGACGAGTGAGGACCCCATGACAACCGCACTGCATGCACCCATACGCCGCAAGGCAGCAAGCACCCCGGGCCGCAGGAACTGGGGCTACACGGCGCTGGCCCTGTTCTTCCTGGCCATCATGCTCTTCCCCGTGTACTGGATGGTCAACGCTTCGCTCCAGCCCAACGGCACCACCCTGGAGACCTCCTGGATCCCGTTGAAACCCGATTTCACCGGCTACGCCACGGCCATCAGCGAACAGGCAGGGAACCTCGGGACGAGCCTGATCATCTCGCTGGGCAGCGTGGCATTAAGCCTTGCCATCGCGGCCCCGGCCGCGTACGCCTTGGCCTATTTCAAGGTCCGCGGCGCCGGAATAGTCCTTTTCGCGATCCTGATCAGCCAGATGATTCCGGGGATCGTGGTGGCCAACGCCCTGTACACCGCGTACAACGACCTCGGTTTGCTCAACTCCATCCCCGGCCTGATACTCGCGGATTCGGCGCACGGCATTCCCTTCGCGATCCTCATTATCCGCGCCTTCATGAACGGCATGCCGTCCTCGGTGATCGAAGCGGCACGGGTGGACGGCGCCGGACATCTCCGGGCGTTCTGGTCGATCGTCCTTCCGCTGAGCCGAAACTCGCTGATTACCGCGGGCCTGTTCACGTTCCTGTTCGCGTGGAGCGATTTCCTGTTCGCCCTCACCCTGACCACCACGGAGGCCGTCCGGCCGGTCACGTTGGGCATCTTCCAGTACATCGGCGCGTATGTGAACGACTGGAGTTCGGTCATGGCGACGGCGGTACTCGCCTCCATCCCGGCCATCGTCCTTTTGGTCGCGGCCCAGAAATACATCGCCGCGGGGACCACCGGCGGCGCGGTCAAGTAGACCGCCCCTCATCACTAACAAGGAGCATCACCATGTCTGACATCAAGCCCATCCGCGTCACCGTGTGGAGCGAGAACCGGCACGAGAAGCGCGACGAACTGGTCGCGAAGCGCTACCCCGAGGGAATGCACGGCGCCATCAAGGCAGGTATCGAGGAGAACCTGGGCTCCGCCGTCGAGGTCCGGACCGCAACCTTGGACGACCCCGATCACGGCCTCACCGAGGAAGTCCTCGCCAACACCGACGTCCTCACCTGGTGGGGCCACATGTCCCATGCAGACGTCGACGACGACATCGTCGAACGCGTCCACCGGCACGTCCTGGCCGGCATGGGGCTGATCGTGCTGCACTCGGGCCACTGGTCCAAGATCTTCACTAAGCTCATGGGCACCACCTGCACCCTGCGTTGGCGCTCGGAACAGGACCGTGAACTCGTGTGGACCGTGGACCCCACCCACCCCATCGCCAAGGGAATTCCGCACCCCATCGAGATACCCCAGCAGGAAATGTATGGCGAGTTCTTCGACATCCCCACCCCCGAGGAACTCGTGTTCATCAGCTCGTTCAGCGGCGGCGAGGTGTTCCGTTCCGGGTGCACGTTCCGTCGGGGCCACGGCAAGATCTTCTTCTTCAGCCCCGGTGACCAGGACTACCCCGTCTACCACCACAAGGACATCCGAAAGGTGATCGCCAACGCCGTCGAATGGGCCGTCACCGACCGCCCGGAACGCGCCGTCCCGGAACTGCTCCGCTACGACACCAACGACTTCTTCAACGGCAAGAGCTACCAGGGAGCCAACGCGTGAACACCCCCTTTGCCACCATCCCAGACGACGGGAACCGCCTTCGCGTCATCGTTGTCGGCGCCGGAGGGATGGGCCAGGCATGGCTCCGTACCGTGGAGGAATCGCCACTGGTGGATCTCGTCGGCATCGTCGACCTGGACCTTGAAGCCGCGCGTGCGGCTGCCGCGTCCTTGGGCCGTCCCGACCTCCCGGTCGGTGCACGCACCGCGCAGTTGGCGTCCGACGTCGGCGCCCAGGCAGTCATCAACGTCACCGTCCCGGCGGCCCATCACCCGGTCACCACCGAAGCGCTGGCTGCCGGACTGCCGGTCCTCGGCGAAAAGCCCGTGGCGTCCACCGTGGCGCAGGGTCTTTCCCTGGCAGCGGCCGCGGAACTGCATGGCCAGTTGTTCATGGTCAGCCAGTCACGCCGCTACAACAAGCACCTGTTTGAGGCCAAGCATCTGTCATCGTCCCTGGGGCCGGTCGGCATCGTCTCAGCCGAGTTCTTCAAGGCACCGCACTTCGGCGGGTTCCGTGACGCGATGGACCATCCGCTCCTGCTCGACATGGCCATACACCAATTCGACATGGCCCGCTTCCTCCTCGACGCCGATCCCGTCTCCGTGTTCTGCGAGGAATACAACCCTTCCTGGAGCTGGTATCGCGGCGACGCCGGGGCCACCGCGATCTTCGAAATGAGCGGCGGCGAGCGTTTCGTGTTCACCGGCAGCTGGTGCAGCCCGGGACAGGAAACGTCCTGGAACGCCTCGTGGCGCATCAGCGGCGAACACGGAACTGTGCTCTGGGACGGTGACACGCAACCAACTTCCTCGCTTCCCGGCACCTTCGAACCACAAGAGGATCCGGGACAGGAAATCGCTGGGTCATTGCGCGACTTCGTCTCCGCTGTCCGCACTGGAAGCAACCCCATGGGACGCGTCCACCGGAACATCATGAGCCTGGCCATGGTCGAAGCAGCCATCCTCAGCGCTTCTTCGGGTGCCCGCATCTCCGTGGATGAACTGCTGGAAGACTCCTACCAACAGGCGCTCCGCGCCGAGCGGGACCCCGACGTCCGGGGGGTCCTGCAATCGTGGACCTCGGTACGCAACGCGTTGACGGGTCAAAGCGTCAGGCTGTAGGCGGTCGACGCACGACGGCGGCAGGTCGCCGTCGTGCGTTGACGGCAGCTCGACAGGGCGACCGGAAACCGTCAGAGGTACTCGCCGGCCCGCTCGCGGGCAATCTCAAGAAGCGTGGTGTGGAACGCCACTTCTGCCGGTGCGTACACCTTGTCCTGACGTTGGGCCAGCAGTACGCGTCGCAGGGGCGCGCCGGCGCCAAGGCCCAGGACCCTGACGTCGGGATGCTGAAGCGCCACAGCTGTCTTGGGCACCATGGCTACGCCCATTCCGACGCTCACCATGGCTTGGGCTTCCTGGTAGTCATTGGCCAGGAAACCAATGGTGGGTTCAAAGCCGGCGTCGTGTGCGGACCGCTGGAGAACCTCCACTACGGGGTGGGCATCAGCGCGGACAATCCACGACTCTTTCCTGAGTTCGCCCATGGTTACTTCGTCACGGTCGGCCAACGGATGTCCTTTGGCGACGAGGATGACGGTGCTCTCCTGGAAAACCTCGGTGGTCCTGATGGAGTCGTCTTCGAAGGGGTTCCAAGGGTAGTCCCAGAGCAGGCAGAGGCCTGTTACTCCGGACTCGAGGTCCGAAACCAACTCATCGAACCGGGCACTTCGAACCGACAGGCTGATGGCCGGGTACCTCTTCTTGAAGGCGCGGATCACCACGGGGAGGAAAGATCCCGCGAGCGTGGGAAAGGTACCAATCGTCAGGGACCCCCGCCGCAGACCCGCGATCTGGTCCAGGTCCGACTGTGCTGCCCGGATCTGCCCGACGATCTTCCGCGCATGGCCTGCCAGTACTTGGCCGGCTTCGGTGGGAACCACACCACGGGAGCGTCGGTTCAGCAGCGGCTGCCCCACCTCTTGCTCGAGCTTGCGCAATTGCTGCGATACTGCCGACGGGGTGTACATCATGGTGTCTGCCGCGGCAGTGATGGATCCCTGCTCGACAACCTCCACGAGCAAGGCGAGCCTGCGGAGATCATATAAATCACGGGCTTCATCGTTAAGCATTTCTGCACCCTTCTGAATGATTGGTTCATTCTATACACGCCCCTGCCTCTGCGCGTGGCAGAAAGCCCGATCAACTGTCCCATCTCCGATGAAGATCATCGATTCAGCCATGCTCCGTCAGTGAATGAAGCGATACTACATACTCCTTCAGATATTGCACATTGTCTTCATGTGTGATCCGGCTCATGCTGATTGAAGAGGCCGCCGGGTAACGGCAGAAGGAGTGCAGGACAGATGAAGATAGAAGCGGAATGGATGCGTGGAGGCACCAGCAAGTGCTGGGTCTTCGAGACCGAAACCCTGAACGAAACGAGCATCGACCTTGACGAATTGCTTCCACGACTTTTTGGAAGCCCCGATTCACGGCAAATCGACGGGGTGGGCGGCGCTACCTCCACCACCAGCAAGGCGATGATCCTTCGCCGCCCTTCAGACCCCTCCGTTGATGTGGAATTCACTTTCGCCCAGGTAGGGATCGAAGAAGCCACCGTGGACTGGGGCAGCAACTGCGGAAACTGCTCAGCAGTAGTGGGTCTCTATGCCATCGAAAAGGGCTGGGTCACCCCAAAGGGAGACACCACTCGAATTGTCACCCGCAATACCAACACCGGGCAGCTCATCATCCAACAGGTGGCCACTCCCTCCGGAGCCTTGCCCATCGTTCCGGACGCGCACATGCCAGGCGTTGCCTTTCCCGGTTTCAAAGTGGGCCTCGGCTTCCAGGACCCGGCAGGCAAGACCACCGGAGAGCTGCTACCCACGGGGACGGCAAGCGAAACGGTCCTTGCCGGCGGGAAATCCTGGACAGTATCGATGGTGGATGCCGGCGCCCCGGTCGTCATCGTCCGTGCCGAAGACCTCGGACTCGACATATCCCGCTACGACACGTGGACGGAACACGTGGAGCAGCATCTGGAAACACTGGACGCCATTCGCCGCCAGGCAGCAGTGCGCATGGGGATGGCAGCGACTCCTGCGCAAGCAGCCCGCGCCGTACCCAAGTTGGCAATCGTCGGCGCTCCCGGCGATTCAGGTCCGGACTGCGACGTCAACGTCATGATGCTCTCCATGGGCAAGCCGCATCCAGCCTTGGCCATCACCGGCAGCATCGCCCTGACGCTCGCCGCACGCACACCCGGAACAGTACTCAACGCCATCACCGGCAACGCAGTCCATCCAACGCTGAAGCTCCGCACACCTGCCGGTGTCATCGAAACCTGGAGCGAGGAGCACCAAGGCTCCATCCTGGTAGGCGTTGACCGGACAGCCCGCACCATCGCCACCAGCATCATCCACCTCCCGGAGACTCTCGGCAACGCCGTCGAAGCCTCACTGGAAACAGCCACTCGATGAGGAGAGAACACCATGGCTAAGACTATTTACCAACCAGCTCCCGACGCCGAGAGCGATATCAAGGACGAGAGTTCCAAGCGTCCCACTACGCGCCGCCGTATCCTGCTGGTAACGGTTGCCGCTTCCGTCATCCTGGGTCTGGTCGCCATCCTGTTCGGGGGTGCCCTGTTCAACCCGGCGGCCACCCCGGAATCGGAGCCGACCATGACCGCCACGCAGATCATCCCGCTGGTCATACTCGTGGTGATGTTCGTTGTCGCCACGAAGTGGCCTTTGAACATCGGAGTGATGGGGCTGGTAGCCTCCTTCGGCGTCGGCTACTTCATGCTTGGCATGAGCGACAAGGAAATCCTTGCTGACTTCCCCGCCAACATCGTCATCACCATCATTGGCGTGACGTACTTCTTCAGCATGGCCCAGCGCAACGGCACCGTCGACATCATCGTCCAGACCTGCGTCCGGCTGGTCCGGGGCAAAACCCTGCTGCTGCCCTGGGTGTTCTTCCTTCTGGCCGCAGCCCTGACGTCACTGGGCACCTTCTCCCCCGCCGCCGTCGCCCTGCTGGCCCCAGCAGCGATCGGACTGGCCTACGAATCACGCATCCACCCCGTCCTGATGGGCGCCTTCATCATCAACGGCGCCCACGCGGGTGGATTCTCCCCGCTGTCCGTGGCCGGCGTCCTGGTTCACGACATCGCAGTGAAGAACGGCTTCCCCATCTCGCAGGGTGCGCTCTTCGGGGCAAGCTTCGCGCTCAACCTCATCCTTTCCATCCTCACCGTGGTTCTGTTCGCCCTGCTCGGAAAGCTCCGCGACGGCGCGGCCGGCCAGCACGCCGACCTCGACACGACGCGCACTGCACGCCCCCACGGCCAGCAGCTCCTCACGCTTGCACTGATTGCCGCCATGCTCGTCTGCGCCTTGGGCTTCCACATGCCCATCGGCTTCGTGGCGCTTTCCGCCGGACTTCTGCTGGCCCTGGTCAACATCAAGGAACACCGGACCTTCATCGGCGGGGTCTCCTGGTCGACCGTTCTTCTGGTCGCAGGCATGATCACCTACGTCTCACTGCTCCAGCACGTGGGTGTCATTGACACCCTCGCCGAACAAGCGCTCGCGCTCGGGGCACCGCTGCTCATCGCACTGGTCCTCTGCTACGTGATCGGCGTCGGTTCAGCTTTCGCCTCTTCCACCGCCCTCCTCACGGCTTTCATTCCTTTGGCCGGACCACTGCTGGCAACAAGCTCGCTCAGCGCCTCAGGGACGGTGGCAGCCCTTGCCATTGCGGCAACCGTGGTGGACGTGTCCCCCTTCTCCACTGACGGAGCACTGGTTGTGGCCAACGCCCGTGAAGACGACCGCCAGCGCGTCTACAAGCAGCTCATGGCCTACGCGGGCGGCGTGGTCCTCGTCGCCCCGGCCCTGGCCTGGGCACTGCTGGTACCGACCGGAATCATGTAGGGGACTCCGGCGGCACCGAGCCTCCAAGACCTGCCGAAACAATCACTCCCGGCGGGCGTTCGGAATCACATCCTGCACACCATCGCAACAGGTAGCCCGAAGGACGGGCGCAGGACTGGATGCCAACGCACCTTTGGCAGGGCCACCAAACGGTGGCCCTGCCAAAGGCATGTCCAACCCCGCTCAGCTCTCCCTGGCCTTCCGTGTGGCCGCATCATTGGCCTTCTGCAGCGCCTGCACGAGTTCGTCCTTGGACATCTTCGAACGGCCACTGATCCCAAGCTGTTGCGCCAGTTGGTATAGGTGGCCCTTGGAAGCATTGGCATCAACTCCCCCTGCCGTTGGCATGGGCGAATCGACGCCCCCTTCGGCGTGGGCGTCCGAAGGACCTCGCTCTTCCTTGGGCTCCCAGTGGTCCCCCACCTTCTCGTAATCAAGCATGCTTGGTACTTCTCGACAAGCGGCCACGGATGGCCTCTGCGCATCCCGGTGCTGCCTGTCCTGGCTGTCCTGTTCTCCGTCAGTTGATAATCTCGCCGCGATCGTCGGCAAGGATTGCTGCCAAGCGGTCCTTCCAGGCTTGCAGGGCCTCCGGCGCGAGCCGCGTCCAGTCCGTGACCTCACCGACCACCCTCAGCGGTGCAGTGCTCCGATAGGACCTGGTGGGATTTCCCGGAAATTTCTTGTCCGTGACGTTTGGATCGTCCTCGAACGTCCCGGTCGGCTCCACCTCGTACACCCGCGGCTCACCCTCACCGGCCGCGAGTTCCGCAGCGAGACCTGCCCCGTCCCGCAGCGCCGTGAAATAGATATGGTTCATCACTACTTCGGGACGGTAGTTCGACCTGAAGCCCGCCCGCAGCAGGTCTCCTGTGCGGAGCCTGGCTTTAGTGCCGTGAAAAAAGGGGCCAGTATCCGGAAGCTCGTTCACAGCTACAGCTTATTGGGTGGCCGGAAGGGGCGAAAAGCGCGCTTCTTTGGTCGTTTCGTCATGCCGGACGAGCGTTTTGTACCTAGGGAACTGACACTCCCGGGTTAGAGGCTTGAGGAACAGCATTACCGCCCTATCAAGGAGATCACTGTGACGACGTACAACCTGGCCCTGATTGGTTTCGGAGGCGTGAACCGCGCCCTGGCCGAGCTGATCCGCGATGAACCCGGACGATTCGCTTCCCTCGGCTTCGAGCTCCGTGTCGTAGCGATCACCGACCTGGCTTTTGGTTCGCTTGTCCAAGGTGAGGGCATCGATCTGGCCTCGGTTCTGGCCATGCCGCGAGGCTCGACCTTCGAGGGTCTCCCCGGCGGCAGCCCGGACCCGCGAAACGAGGATGTCATCAAGAACAGCCCGGCCGACATCGTCGTCGAAGCAACTTTCACCAGTCCCGTTGACGGGGAACCCGCCGTTTCGCATGTGAAGTGGGCCCTTGAGTCGGGCAAGCATGTGGTGACCACCAACAAGGGTCCTGTGGCCTTGCACGGCCAGGAACTTCGCACACTAGCAGCCGAGAACGGCGTCCGCTTCGAGTACGAAGGCGCTGTCATGAGCGGAACACCCGTCATCCGTCTGGCGCACAAGATGCTCGGAGGTCTGGAACTGAACGCGGTTCAGGGGATCCTGAACGGGACCAGCAACTACGTGCTTGGCCGCATGGAAGCCGGATTGGGCCTGGATGAAGCCATTTCCGAAGCCCAGGCTCTCGGTTATGCCGAGGCTGATCCGACCGCCGACATTGGAGGCTCCGATGTCCGGTTGAAGGTCGCGATCCTGGCCAACGAATTGCTGGGGGCAAGCATCCGCCCCGGCGATGTGGAGACCACCGGTATCCAGGACATCACCAGCGACGACGTTACCCAGGCCTTGGCGGGCGGCTCCCGGTGGAAGCTGATCGGCGAGGCACGCCGTGAAGAAGATGGCCGCATCGTCGCTACCGTCCAGCCCGTAGCCCTCCCGGCGGATCACCCGTTGGCTGGCATTTCCGGTGCCACCAATGCAGTGTCCTTCACCACCGACCTGCTCGGTGCAGTTACCGTGTCCGGCCCGGGCGCTGGTCGCGTCGAAACCGCCTACGCCCTCATTTCAGACATCATCGCCGTCGACGAATTCGCCAAAGGAGCCGTCCGTGCCTGAGACAGCCATTGCCGAGTCTCCCGTGAAAGCCGTCGCCGAGCACTTGGTGGTGCGTAACAAGTTCGACGGCGGCCCCCTGGCCACCCTGCCCCAGTGCACTGAGGCGGAGGTACGTGTCGAGCTCATCCGTGCCGCGGCCTCCGCTCCGGCAGCGGCGGCCATGCCACGCCACGAGCGAGGCAGGATTCTGGATTCCGCTGCGGAACTGTTGCAGCAGCGGTCGCAAGAGGTCGCGGAGCTGATTGTCGCCGAGGCAGGGAAAACCATCAAGCAGGCCCGCAAGGAAGTCTCCCGCGCGGTGAACACGCTCAAGCTTTCAGCGGCGGAAACCCGCCGGAACGTCGGCGAAGTCGTCCCGTTCGATTCCTTCGCAGGTTCGGAGAACCGACAGGGCTGGTTCACCCGTGAACCACTCGGGCTCATCGCGGCGATTACGCCCTACAACGACGCGTTGAACCTGGTGGCCCACAAGCTCGGCCCTGCTATCGCCGGCGGCAACACGGTCATCCTCAAGCCCTCCCAACTGACACCCTTGACCGCCATTCTCCTGGTGGACCTGCTGCGTGAGGCCGGTCTTCCCTCAGACTTCGTCACCGTTGTCCTCGGTGACCGGACAGTCGCGCAAACCATCATCTCCTCCAAGCTGGTCCGCATGGTCTCGTTCACCGGAGGATTCGCCACGGGCCGGGCCATCGCCGCGAACGCCGGAATCAAGCGCCTTTCCATGGAACTTGGTGGTAATGCCCCCGTCATCGTCTTCGACGACGCCGACATCCCAGCAGCCGTCGAGGCCAGTGTGTCCGGTTCGTTCTGGGCAGCCGGCCAGAACTGCATCGGTGCGCAGCGGATCCTTGTCCAACGCCCAGTGTTCGAGACCTTTCTGGAGGCCTTTGTCACCCAAACCGCCGCGCTGAAAACCGGCGACCCCCGCAACGAACACACCGATGTCGGACCGATGATCAGCCACGACTCCGCCGCCGAAGCGAAACGGAAGATCGATGAGGCCGTAGCGGCCGGGGCGAAACTGCTGACCGGGGGGACCCTTGACGGGCCGGTCCTCACCCCTGCCGTGCTCACCGGGGTGCCCCGGACCTGCGAGGCCTGGAGCGGGGAACTGTTCGCACCTGTCGTCCTTATTGAAGCGTTCGACACCGCTGAGGAAGCCATCGAACTGGCCAACGACAGCGAGTACGCGCTGCAGGCCGGCGTGTTCACCAAGGACCTCAACCGGGCCTTGCAGACCGCCAAAGCCATCGACGCCGGCGGTGTCATGATCAACGATTCCTCCGACTACCGACACGATGCCATGCCGTTCGGCGGCTCGAAGTACGGCAGCATGGGCCGCGAAGGGGTCCACTTCGCCTACGAGGAAATGACCCAACCCAAAGTCATTGCGATCGCCTCATGAGCACCAGCACCGGACATGAAACCAGGATCAGGATCGAACGGGACAGCCTGGGCTCCTTGGCCGTTCCTACATCTGCCCTCTGGGGCATCCACACCGAACGGGCGATCCTCAATTTCCCCATCAGCGGCATCCAGCTCGGAACCCACCGTCACCTCGTCCGCGCCCTCGCGGTTGTGAAGAAGGCCGCGGCCCTGACCAACACCGAGCTGGGCCTGATCCCGGACGATATTGGCCTGGCGATCGCCTCGGCCTGCGACGCAGTAGCCTCCGGCGAGGTCGACGATGCGTTCCCCGTGGACGTCATCCAGGGCGGGGCAGGAACCTCGACGAACATGAACGCCAACGAGGTCATCGCCAACCTGGCCCTGGAGTCCCTGGGTCACCCCCGGGGGTCCTACGAAGTGATCGACCCGATCGGGCACGTCAACAAATGCCAGTCCACCAACGACGTCTACCCGACAGCCGTGCGCTTGGCCCTCGTGTTCGCACTCGAAGACCTGCTGAAACAACTGGCCCTGTTGTCCGAATCGTTCGCCGAACGCGGCCACGCGTTCGCGGACATCCCCAAAATCGGACGCACGCAATTGCAGGACGCGGTGCCCATGACGCTCGGGCAGGAATTCACTGCCTTTGCTGTCACGCTCGAGGAAGACCAGCGCCGCCTTCGCGAAGCAGCCGCCCTGCTGCGCGAATGCAGCTTGGGCGCCACAGCGATCGGCACCGGCATCACCGCGGACCCGCGGTATGTGGAGCGGGTCATCGACAAGCTTTCTGCGGTCAGCGGGGTCCAGTTGACCCGTGCCCACGATTTTGTTGAAGCAACCTGGGATACCGGGGCGTTCATGACGTTCTCCGGGGCACTCAAACGCACTGCCATCAAGCTCTCCAAAATCTGCAGTGACCTGCGCCTGCTATCCAGCGGACCCCAGACAGGGCTCGCTGAGATCCGGCTGCCTCCGCGGCAAGCGGGCTCCTCGATCATGCCTGGAAAGGTCAACCCGGTCATCCCCGAGGTCATCAATCAGATTGCGTTCTTAGTCGCTGGCGCCGATGTCACTGTCACCATGGCAGCCGACAACGGACAGCTCCAGCTGAACGCGTTCGAGCCGGTCATCGCCCACGCCTTGCTGCAGTCACTGAGTTGGCTGACCAACGGCTGCGACGTCCTGCGCGAGCTATGCGTCTCCGGCGTCGAAGCCAACGAAGCGCTGCTTCGGTCCAGGGCACGCGCGTCCACGGCCCAGGCCACGGCACTGCTGCCCGTCCTGGGGTACGCGGTGGCAGCCGGGGTCGCCCACAGGGCACTCGTCTCGGGGCAGAGTGTCTTCGACATCGCTGTCAGTGAGGGCCTGCTCCAGCCCGAGCAGGCGGAAAGATTGATGGCCATCGATTCCTGCGGGGATGCGATCAGCGTGGTGACTGCCTGTCAATGACCGTCGAGAGTGACAACGCGGTAGTGATGTCACGGACTCCGGGGAACTCAGAAACCTGCCTCCAGATCTCCTGGATCCTTGCAGCGTCCGGAGCCTCGACCCGGACGATGAGATCGAGTTCGCCGCTTACCACATCACAGGTAGCGATTTCGGGAATGGCCCGCAGGCCGGCGATGACATCACTGCCGCGCATGCGGTCATGCCGTTGGATCATCAACACGGCATTCACGGTCCGGGTGGCCTCAGCTGCAGACTCCCTGATGGTGTAGCCCTTGATGAAGCCATCACGCTCCATCCGCTCGATCCGCTGCCGCACGGCATTGCGGGACAGGAGTACCTTCTCGCCCAGCTGCGCCAGGCTGATGCGGGCGTTGCGCCGAAGCTCCGCCAGAATCTGGGCATCTATGCCATCACGTGGGCTTCCGGGCACGGGTACTCCTGACTCAGGGTTTTGCATGTCGCTGGCCGGATCCCCACGTGCGTTGGCGACGAGGGCGGCGCACAACAACATATCCCATCCGGGCAGCGCGGCCGTGCCACCGCTTCCTGATACGACCGGACAAAACGCAACGCTGTCAGTGGTGCAGTTGCATGCGTTGGAGGACGGTGGCAGAAATCTCCTCCACAGACATGGAAGCGGAGTTCACATAGGGGATGTTGTTGGCCCGGTACATGTCTTCGGCGTTGCGCAGCTCAAAGGTGCATTGGTTCAGCGATGCGTAGCTGCTGCCCGGCCGGCGTTCCTGACGGATCTGGCTCAGCCGGACGGGTTGCGACGTCAGTCCAAAGCACTTGCTTGCGAAAGGCAGCAGGGGCGCAGGTAGTGACATGTTGTCGAAATCTTCCTCGACCAAGGGGAAGTTCGCGGCGAGGATGCCGTGCTGCAGGGCCAGGTACATGGTGGTCGGAGTCTTACCGCAACGGGAAGGAGCGATAAGAATCAGCTCGGCGCGTTCGAGCGCCCGAAGTGATTGGCCGTCGTCGTGTTCGATGGCATATTCGACGGCGGCCATGCGGGACTGATAGCGGACGGCATCCCCCACGCCGTGGGCCTGGCCCGGTTTTCCGTTGGCCGTTGCGCCGAGGGTCTGTTCAAGTTTCCCGATGTGCGCACCGAACAGGTCGAAAAACTGCCCGCGGCTTTTGGAGAGAACCGCACGGATGTCCTGCCCGACGGCCGTGGAAAAGATGATCGGGTCAGGACCTGTGGCCGCAACCCGGTCGATCAGCGCAACGACCTCGCGCGCCTGCTCGATGGTAGTGATGAAGGGGATGGTGCGCCGCTCGAGCCGTTGGCCAGGAAACTGGGTGAGCAGCGTATTGCCGAGCGTCTCGGCCGTAATCCCGGTGCTGTCGGAGAGAAAGAACACCGTGGGGGAAGGCACGGAGCCTGCCCCCACGGTTTGATGCTCGGTCATTTAGACGGTGGGGCTGGTGACGTTGGTTGAGCGGGCCAGGCGCAGCCAGGTCTCAGTCACCGCGTCCGGGTTCAACGAGATGGAGCTGATGCCTTGCCCCAGGAGCCACTCGGCAAAGTCCGGGTGGTCGCTGGGTCCCTGACCACAGATCCCGACGTACCGTCCCTTGGCCCGGCAGGCGGCAATGGCCATTTCCAGCAGTTTGGTCACAGCCGGATTGCGCTCATCGAAGCCTTCGGCCACAAGAGCGGAGTCACGGTCGAGGCCCAAGGTGAGCTGGGTCAGGTCGTTGGAACCGATCGAGAAGCCGTCAAAGTACTCCAGGAACTCATCGGCCAGGAGCGCGTTCGCGGGCAGTTCGCACATCATCACGATCTCCAGCCCGTTTTCTCCCCGCCTCAGCCCGTTGGCCGCGAGCAGCTCGGTCACGCCGCGTGCCTCGTCGAGGGTCCGCACGAACGGAACCATGAGCTTGATATTCGTCAGGCCCATCTCGTTGCGCACAAACTTCAGTGCTTCGCATTCGAGTTCGAAGGCCTGCCGGAAGGCCGCAGAGAGATACCGGGAGGCGCCCCGGTAGCCGATCATCGGGTTTTCTTCTTCGGGTTCGAAGGCCGGACCGCCCACCAGGTTGGCGTATTCGTTCGATTTGAAGTCCGAGAGCCGGATGATCACCGGCTCCGGTGCGAAGGCTGAGGCGATGGTCGAGATGCCCTCGGCCAGGCGCTTGACGTAGTAATCGCGGGGGCCGTCGTAGGCGGCGATCTTTTCCTGGATGAGACGGACGGTGTAATCGTCCAGTGTTGCCGGGCGCTCGATCTCTCCGGCCACTGCCAGCAAGGCGTTGGGGTGGACACCGATCTGCCGGTTGATGATGAACTCCAGCCGGGCCAGGCCGACGCCGTGGTTGGGGAGCTTGGCAAAACTGAATGCCTGCTCCGGGGTTCCGACGTTCATCATGATCTTCACCGGAGCCTCCGGCATGGTCTCCAGGCTGGTCTCCTGGAGCGTGTAATCCAGCAGGCCTTCATACACGAGCCCCGCTTCGCCCTCGGCACAGGACACCGTCACCGGGGCGCCGTCCTTGAGGATCTGCGAGGCGTATCCTGTGCCGACGACCGCAGGGATGCCCAGTTCGCGGGCGATGATCGCAGCGTGGCAAGTCCGCCCGCCACGGTCCGTGACGATCGCAGCAGCCTTCTTCATGATCGGTTCCCAGTCGGGGTCCGTCATGTTCGCGACAAGAACGTCGCCCTCCTGGAACGAGGCCATCTGGTCAATCGAAGAAAGTACCCGGACCTGGCCGGCGCCTATGCGCTGACCGATCGCGCGCCCCTCGACCAAGACTGTGGACCGCTCGGTGAGCGTGTAGCGGGACGTGACGCCCGCTGCCTTGCGTGACTCAACCGTTTCCGGGCGGGCCTGCAGGATGTAAAGCTCCCCATCCACACCGTCCTTGCCCCACTCGATGTCCATGGGACGGCCATAGTGCCGCTCGATCGCCACGGCATGGCGGGCAAGCAGCTCGACCTCCGCGTCGGTCAGGCTGAACCGGCTCCGGGAATCCTGCGGCACGGGGATGAAGTCGACGGTCCGGCCGACCTCTTCGGATTCCGTGTACACCATCTGCACGGCCTTCCCGCCCAGACCGCGCTTGAGAACTGCCGGCCGGCCTGCCGCCAAGGCAGGCTTGTAGACATAGAACTCGTCAGGGTTCACTGCCCCCTGGACCACAGCTTCCCCCAGTCCGTAAGACGACGTGATGAACACGGCGTCGGTGAAGCCGGTTTCGGTGTCCATGGTGAACATGACGCCGGAGGCGCCGACGTCGGAACGAACCATCCGCTGGATACCGGCAGAGAGCGCTACTTCCGAATGCGTGAATCCATGGTGGACCCGGTAGGCAATCGCCCTGTCGTTGTACAGCGACGCGAAGACGTCCTTGATCGCGTGCAGGATGTTTCCGATTCCACGGATGTTCAGGAATGTCTCCTGTTGCCCGGCAAAGGAAGCATCGGGGAGGTCCTCGGCCGTGGCGCTGGAACGCACCGCCCACGACACGTCCGCACCATGCTCCCCGGTCAGGCGCTCATAGGCGGTCCGGATGTCTTCTTCCAAACCCGCGGGGAACGGGGTCTCCCGGATCAGGGTACGGATTTCCTGGCCAACCTTGGCCAAAGCGGCGACGTCGCCGCTGTCCAGGCCCTCAAGAATCTGTTCAATCCTCGCATCCAGCTTCGACTCCGCCAGGAAACGCCGGTAAGCGTCCGCCGTCGTCGCGAAACCGCCCGGAACCTTCACCCCTGCAGAGGCGAGATTTCGAACCATTTCCCCAAGCGATGCATTTTTGCCGCCAACCTGGTCAAGGTCGGACAAGCCAAGCTCAGAAAACCAAAGAACGTTAGTCATAAATTGTGTCCTCCATTGGGCACGCTCTGACAAGCGCTAAAAAAACTAGGTCTTGCAAGGATCAGGGTCGCTGGGGCTGGATGCAAACAAATGTGACACGTTCAACAGAAATGGACGGTAACGGGAGATCGCCCACCCTTGACGTCAAGGGAAACCGGCTTGCGGCCCCTTCTGTCGGTTCCAGGGAGCCCATTTGGACCAGGGCGTAGTGTTGGCGGTGGACGAAAGGAGCACTTCATGAAGAAAATCCTCATGGTACTGACCAGCGTTTCCGAGCTCGGTGATACGGGCGAAAAGACCGGCTACAACGTGGCCGAAGCCGCACATCCGTGGAAGGTCTTCAAGGATTCGGGCCACTTCGTCGATTTTGCTTCCATCAAGGGCGGCCAGCCTCCCAGCGACGTAGTAGACACCGATGATCCCATCCAGGTTGCTTTCACGCAGGACGAGACGACGCGCGCCGGGCTCTACAACACTGCCCGCGTCGACGTCATAGACCCGGAGCAATATGATGCCGTCTACCTCGTGGGAGGTCACGGCACCATGTGGGACTTCCCCGACAGTGAAGGTCTGCAGCGGCTGGTAGCGAGCGTTTACGACGCCGGGGGCTTGGTGGGCGCTGTCTGTCATGGTCCCGCCGGTCTGCTGAATGTGGAATTGAAGGATGGTTTCCGGCTCGTCCAGGGTCGGGACGTGGCCGCATTCACCAACGACGAAGAAGTTGCCGCCGGGAAGGACAAGGTCATCCCGTTCTTTCTTGCCGACCGTTTGGAAGAACAGGGAGCGCACCATGTCTCCGCAGGTGTCTTTGAAGAGAAAGTCGTCGTGGATGAACGGCTGGTAACCGGACAGAATCCTGCCTCGGCAGCTGGTGTGGCGAAGGAAATGGAGAAACTCTTCGCCGAGCTTATCCACCATGAAAAAGCTGAGGAGCAGCACGAGGCGAAAGCGCTGCGCGCTGAGAAGGACGCGGAAAAGGACGCCAAAAAGAAAGCGGCGGCCGACGCCGGACACTAGGTAGCAGCATTCGACCGAACGGCCCTCCGAAGTGGGGGCCGTTCCGTCTGCCGAAGTTGCTGTCGCTCACTGCAGGACGCACTCGGCGGCCGGGCAGTTGGCCGTAAATCTGAAGGCGGCGTAGCCTCCAGCGACCGTGAACTGACCGCGGTGACAGCCGCCGTCGGGTATCTCTTCACCCGTCGGGTTTAAGGTTGGGGTAACAGTCAGAGCGCGATTGTCTTGAAAATGACTGGCTTGAAAAAACAGGAATGGTTGTCCTTGGTGCAGCCGAGCCATCACATGAGAGGTGACACAGCGTGCCTGAAGTGACCTCAGCGCCAGGGCACGGTCCCCACGGCGACCTGTGTTCTGCATTCCTCGAGGAACTGCCCATCGCCGGAGCGGCAGTGTCGATATTCGGAGGTTCTGCGGCCGAAACCCTGATGTGTGCATCCGACGCTACAGCTGCGCGGCTTGATGAGCTTCAGTACGATCTTGGAGACGGACCACGGTGGGATGTTTTCCGTACCCATCTGCCGGTCATGATCAACGATCTGAGCCACGCTGGAGTCCGCTCGTGGCCCGCCTTTGCAGAAGCAGCAAGCAGTACTGATGCAGAGGCGCTCTTCGTGTTCCCCTTGCTGGCCGGCGACCTGGTTATCGGCGTCGTGGAACTATACTGCACCTCACCGCGCGAACTCAGCACTGAGCAGGGCGCCCGTGCCGCCCGGATTGCCAACCGGACGGCATGGACATTGCTGCGGGGATTACTGCCGGACGGTGATACCGGGACTGCCACCGTTCCGCTGGCACGGCGGGAAATCCACCAGGCTACCGGGATGGTGCTGGTCCAGACAGGAAGCACCGCCGACGAAGCGTTGCTGCTGCTGCGAGGCCACGCCTTCGCCAGCGGACGTTCTTTGCAGGACACCGCAATGGACGTCGTGAACAGGCGGCTTGATTTCACGCCGGCAGCGGGCGCCAGTGATACCGGCCCACAGTAAAATGCTGACATGGTAATAAAAAGCAGAGCCGAGCGTCTTAGCGACACATTCGTGAAGCTTACCGACACGCTCGTTGCCGACTACGACGTCCTGGATCTGCTTCACACCCTCGTGGGAGACGCCGTCGATTTGCTCGATGCTGCCCAGGCAGGGCTGTTGCTCTCTGACGCTGACGGTAACCTGCAGCTGCTGGCTTCAACCAGCGAGCAAAGCCAGTTGGTGGAGTTGCTCCAACTTGAAGCCGGCGCAGGTCCCTGCGTGGAGTGCTACCGGACTGGAGCTGTCGTCACCGTCGACGACATCAGGGACCTTGGCGAACGCTGGCCAGCCTTCCAGCAAATCGCCCTGGACATGGGTTTCCGGTCAGTGCATGCAGTACCAATGCGCGTCCACACAAGGGTTATCGGTGCCATGGGTCTGTTTGGCGCCGAAACGGGTGCCTTGAATCCCGAAGACGCGGCCATAGCCCAGGCCATGGCCGACGTAGCAACCATCAGCCTTCTGCAGGAACGGACTATTCGGGAAGCGGGCATCCTTAACGATCAACTGCAACGGGCTCTGACCACCCGGGTGCTCATCGAGCAGGCCAAGGGTGTCATTGCGCAGACCAAGAACCTGGACATGGACAGTGCCTTCAACGTGCTGCGCGCACATGCACGCTCCACCCGGCAAAATCTCCATGACGTTGCTGAAAGTATCGTCAAGCGCACCCTGATGATCTAGCACTCCCGTTGGGACAATTCGCAATGGATCGCGCGCCGTAGTCCATTTCCTATGGACTCACGGAACCTTCCGTGCCTACGCTTGAGTTGTTGCCCCAGACCTCGGCATTGCTTGCCAGCGCACCGCTTTTCCAGCGCATCCGAGGAGGCAACACCTTGTCGCTCATTAACCAGCCGCCGCCGGTCGTTCCCCCACGTTCGCCTTCCCCCGCGCAGGCATCGTCGGGAGTCCGGGTCAACAAAGTCACCAGCAGCTATGCGGGGCTCTTGACATTGATCAAGGAAGCCGGATTGCTTGAGCGGTCGCGGCGTTACTACCTGGTGCTGCTGACGCTGCTTGCCGTTTCGGGCGCCGGCGCCTGGGTGGCGTTCTTCCTCCTGCGCGACTCCTGGCTCCAGCTCGCCATCGCCGGCGCGCTCGGCGTCGTTTTCACGCAGTTCGCGTTGCTCGGCCATGAAGCAGCGCATCTTCAGGTGTTCTCGTCCCGCGCGGCAAACGAATGGACCGCCCGTCTGCTCGCCACCCTGATGGTGGGCATGAGCTACGCCTACTGGACAGACAAACACTCACGGCACCATGCACGGCCGAACGTGGTCAACAAGGACCCGGACATCGCTCCAGGCGCCATCATCTTCCACAACGAATTGCCGGGCAGCCGTGGTCGGTTCTCCAGGGCCTACGGCAAACGACAGGGCTATCTCCTGTTCCCCCTGCTTTTGTTCCTTGGCTGGACTCTGCACATCGATTCGCTGAAGTATTTGCTGCGTCGAGGGCCGGTCAAGTTCCGGTGGCTTGAGCTCGGCCTGCTGGGTCTGCGTTTCGGCACCTATCTCGGAATATTGTTCCTCGTCCTGTCCCCGGGTGTTGCCGCTGCGTTCATCGCGGTTCAGGTCGCGGTCTTTGGTTTGTACATGGGCGGGACCTTCGCGCCAAACCACAAAGGGATGCCGATCCTTCCTGAAAACAGCCGTGCCGACTTCCTGACCCGGCAGGTGCTCACTTCCCGCAACATCACGGGCGGGAAGTTTGTGACGTTCTTCATGGGTGGCCTCAACTACCAAATCGAACACCACCTCTTTCCGGATATGCCCCGCAGGCACCTTCGCGAGGCGAGCAACATCGTCAAAGCGCACTGCCTTCTCCTGGATATTCCCTATACCGAGACCGGGCTGATGCGCTCATATTCAATCGTCATCCAGTACCTGAATAAGGTTGGCCTCGCCGCTGCCGACCCCTTCACCTGTCCCCTCGCCGGCCAACACAGGCCATAACGGTGCGACACTATTGACCCTGCCAAAGCCAAGAGTTCACGACTCAAGCAATCCATTACCGGACCCCTCCTGTTCCTCTTCATCCTCGGCGATGTGTTGGGTGCAGGGATCTACGCACTGGTGGGCAAGGTCGCGGGCGAGGTGGGAGGGGCCATCTGGATTCCCCTTGCCCTAGCGCTTTTCCTCGCAATGCTGGCGGCGGGGTCCTACGCAGAGTTGGTCACAAAATACCCCAAGGCCGGCGGAGCAGCCGTCTACGCTGAACGGGCCTTCAAAGTACCGGTGATTTCGTTCCTCGTTGGTTTTTCCATGCGGCCTGATCCACACCATCCACGGGCAGATGGTTAGGCTGGGTGGATGGCGACACTTATCCTCGTGCGGCACGGCCGCACCACTGCCAATGCCTCCGGTCTGTTGGCCGGTCGCGCCGACGGAGTCAGCCTGGACCAGGTCGGGCGTGACCAGGCGGCCCTGACCGGAGACCGGCTCGCCGCGGTTCCCTTGGCGGGGGTGGTATCGAGCCCCCTTGAGCGTTGCCGGCAGACCGCCCAACTCATCCTCGACCGACAGTCCAGCGCGCCGTACGCGCCGGTCGAGTCCGACCTTACTGAGTGTGACTACGGCCAGTGGCAGGGCCGGAGGCTTAGTGATCTCGCGACTGAGGACCTATGGTCTTTGGTGCAGTCCCAACCATCCGCCGTCGTCTTTCCCGGCGGTGAGTCCATGGCCGCCATGCAGGCCCGGTCGGTGGCGGCGATCCGACGCCACGATGCGGCCTTCGAGGCCGAGTTCGGGCCGGCGGCCGTATGGGCTGCCGTCAGTCATGGCGATGTGATCAAGTCAATCCTCGCCGACGCCCTCGGCATGCACCTGGATCTGTTCCAGCGCATTAACGTCAATCCCGCCTCCGTATCAATCGTCCACTACGGTGCTGACCGGCCAAGCGTCTACGCAACCAACACGGAAGCCGGGGATCTGTCCTGGCTCTCGAATGGCATCCGTTCCGCCGACGCGCCGGTGGGGGGCGGGGCCGGTCAGAAGACGCCATGAACCGCATGTGCCTAAGATACTGACATGCCTACACGTGTTCACGAGTTTGCCTGGCCCGATCGGGTTGTCATCGGCACCATTGGCCTTCCGGGAGCCCGCACGTTCTACTTGCAGGTACGCGCAGGGGCGGAAATCGTCAGTATTGCCCTCGAGAAGCAACAATCGGCCCAACTCGCGGAGAAAATAGACGAAATTCTCGACCAGCTCAGCACCATCGAAGGCAACCCTTTCAGCATTCCCACAAGTACTCCCATGGAACTGGTCGACAACGACCCGCTTGAGGCCCCGCACGAGCAGTTCCGAGCCGGTGCCATGACCCTGGATTGGGACCCGACCACGGCACAGATAGTCGTCGAGGCCTACCCCATCATCGACGTCGATACCGACGACGAACCGCTTGAAGACAGCGCCGGCGACACCGAAATGATGCTGGTGCGAATGCCGGTGGGTACAGCACGCGCGTTTGCCAAGCGCACCCGTGAGATCGTGGATGCCGGGCGTCCGATGTGCCCGCTCTGCGGGTACCCCATGGATGCAGATGGGCACACCTGCACCGTTCCCGAGGTCTGATGCCGACGCCGGATCTCGCGACCGCCGAACTGAAACTCATGGGCCGCATCACCACGGCCTCAAACGCCACTTTCCTGGGGAGCATCGGCGACACCCAGGTGGTCTACAAGCCCATAGCCGGTGAAAGTCCACTGTGGGATTTTCCCCACGGCACCCTCGCTCACCGGGAGGTGGCCGCCTACCTGGTTTCGCAGGTGCTGGGCTGGAACATCGTCCCGAAGACCTGGCTGCGCGATGGTCCCCTGGGGGAAGGAATGGTACAGCTCTGGCAGGAGCAGGACCCGACCCAAAGCCCCGTGGACCTGGTGTCAATGGACGAAGTACCGGAGTCGGGCTGGAAACAAGTTCTCGAAGGCCAGGATGAGAACGGACAGATGGTTGCCCTCATCCACGAAGATTCCCCGGCCCTGCGGCGCATGGCCGTGTTCGACCTCGTGGTCAACAACGCTGACCGAAAGGGCAACCACATACTGCCCATGCCGGACAGACACCGGCACGGCGTTGACCATGGGCTCACCTTCCATAGCGACCACAAGCTGCGGACCGTGCTGTGGGGCTGGCTGGGAGATGCACTGACCGTAGAGGAACTCGACGGCATTGATCGTGTCAGCGATGAACTGCCGGGTACCTTGGGCCAAGAGCTGGCAGAGTTGCTCAGCGACGAGGAATTGGAAGCGCTGGTTGCGCGCTGCACCCGGTTGCGCTTGGCAGGGCGTTTTCCTCCGCCAAGCGCTGACATGCCTGCGGTGCCCTGGCCCCTGTTCTAGAAGAGTTGTCCAAAGGAATCAGGCGTGCTGCTGCCGGGCCGGTCAGGCCAGCCAGCGCCACCAGCGCGGCCGTTCCACCTCATCGGCTTGTTCCGGCTCCGGCTCTTCGCCCAAAGCCAGTGCCGCCTCGACGATGTCATCAGCGGTGAGCGTCATGACGGCCTCCCGGTCAAGAGCATCCAGGCTTTGTCCTTCGTCCAAGGACAGCCGCAATGCCTGCCGGTTCAGTGCCTGCTCGAACAGCGTGCGGGCGAACCGTGCGTTACCGGAGTCCTCGCCCGCATGAAGCCCGGCGAGAATGCGACGCAGCATCTGGTCCGCACCCGGCTCCAACATGTACTGGTGCTGGGCAAGCATTTGGTGAAAAATCGTTTCGAGTTCGTCCACCGAGTAGTCAGGGAATATGATCTCCCGGGCGAACCGGGAGCGCAATCCAGGGTTGGAGAGCAAAAAGGCTTCCATTAACCGGGGGTAACCGGCGACGATCACGACCAGCCGATGCCGATGGTCCTCCATCCGCTTGAGCAGGACTTCAATGGCCTCCGGGCCGAAGTCCGTCCGCCCGTCCTCCGGGGCCAGCGCATAAGCCTCGTCGATGAAGAGGACACCGTCCAGCGCGCGCCGGATCACCCGGTCCGTCTTGATGGCGGTCGCTCCGACGTATTGCCCCACCAGGCCCGAACGGTCGACCTCAACCAGGTGTCCCTTCTGCAGCAGACCGACCGCGCGGTACATCTCCGCCAAAAGCCGCGCCACGGTGGTCTTGCCCGTGCCCGGGTTTCCGAGGAACACCAGGTGCTGGGAGGTGGCCACTTCCGGCAGGCCGTGCGCCTTTCGGCGGGCCTGGACACGGAGCATGGCAACCAGGGCACGAACCTGTTCCTTCACGGTCTCCAGTCCGACCAGCGCATCGAGTTCGGCCTGCACTTCGGACAGCGGCCGGGCCGGCCCCGGCTTGACTCCGATGAGGTCGCCGACCAGGTCGTCGACGCGCTCCGAACCGGGCAGCTTGAGCTGATTGGCCAGATGGCCAATGGTCTCACGCAGGTCATCGAGCGGATTGCGGCTGGCAGCCATACACCCACTGTAGACCCCGTACCGCTTGCTGGTTATGGTGACGGGTCGCCACGAGTTGGCGTGGGCTTTTCGTCGTCGTTGTCCTCCTCTGAAACACCTGACTGCGGAAGGGCGGCCAACAGCCTCCCAAGCAGCTCCAATTGTTCGCTGTTGATCGCCATCAGCCGGTCGATCTCCGCTTTGGCCTGCACGTCTGTGTCGAAGTCGTGCTTTGCCATTGCTGCCGCTATGGCATCCTGCCGTTTCGCTGCGATCAGCAAAATGGCACCTTGAAGGCCGGCAAGCATCGACAAGAACAGGTTCAACAGGATGAACGGGTAAGGGTCCCAGGCGTTCCCGGCCAGAAGGTAGGAATTGATGGCGGCCCAAACCACCATCGCCAAGACGAAACACCCGACGAAAGTCCAGCTGCCCATGCCGTTGCGGAGGTAGTCCGCTGCTCGCTCACCCTTGCTCAGGCCCGCGAGGTGCTGACCGTGCCAGGTCTTATCGTGTTCACTCATGAGCACAGTGGACGAGGTTGTGCTACTGCTGCGTCCATACCCAGTCCCGGATTTCCGGAAGGTCTTCAAAGTGCTCCCGGATGTAGTTGGCGTGGGCTTCCAGTTGGCTCTGGCAATGCTCCAGGAGGTGCCCGGCTCCTGCGAATTCTCCCTTGGCCCGGTGCAGTGCTTCCATCACCAGGTGATACCGGCTGACTTTGTTCAGGACCACCATGTCGAAAGGCGTGGTGGTGGTTCCTTGCTCGTTGTATCCACGGACGTGGAAGCGCTCGGGCTCCGGGCGGCCGTGCAGAAGTTGGTGCAGGGCCCGCGCATAACCGTGCCAGGCCATCACGACGTCCACGTCGGCAGTGAAGAGTTCCTGGAACTTAGCACTCGAAAGCCCGTGCGGATGGGTACCCGGAGGCGGCAGGACCATGGCATCCATGACATTGACGACACGGACGGACATGTCCGGGACATGTTTTTTGAGGAGCCAGGCAGCCGCCAAAGTCTCTTGCGTGGGTACGTCACCGGCGCAGGCCAGGACGATGTCAGGTTCCCTGCCGCTTGGGGTCCCCGGGATCTCATTACCGGCCCAGTCCCATGCCGATGCGCCCACAGCTGCGTGCTGCCTCGCCTCTTCGAGCGACAAGTACTGCGGATGTTCCTGTTTGTCGATCACCACCAGATTCACGTAGTCCTTGCTCTTGAGGACGTGTTCCGCCGTGACCAGCAGGGTGTTTGCATCCGGCGGGAAGTAGACCCTGACGACCGTGCTTGACAGTGAAATCACGGCATCGATGAGCCCTGGTCCCTGATGGCTGAATCCGTTGTGGTCGTTGCGCCAGCAGGTGGAAGTCAACAGGATGTTCAAGCTGGGTACGGGTTCCCGCCATTCCAGGTCCCGGGAATGCTGGAGCCATTTGGCGTGCTGGATGGTCATGGAAGCACTCACCATCGCAAATGCCTCGTAACTGGCAAACAGGCCATGCCTGCCTGTCAGCAAGTACCCTTCCAGCCAGCCCTGGCACAGATGTTCGGACAGGACTTCCATCACCCGCCCGTTGACGGACACGTGGTCCGCTGCAAGCGCGGCAGCACTGCTCGCGGCCGGCTCCATGAGGCACCTGTCGGTGGCTTCGAAGACCGCGCCGAGCCTGTTGCTGTTGGTCTCGTCGGGGCAGAAGAGCCGGAACCTTGGATCGTCGGCGGTGTCGAGGTAAATGTCCCGCAGCATCTCCCCCAACGGTTTGGTGCTTTCATGCATCACTGCGCCGCGGGGAACCGGCTCGATGGCGTATTGCTTGAGCTCGGGCGTGGTGAGGTCGCGGCCCCCTTTCCCACGGCTGGCGGGCAGCGACCCCATGCGCAGATCGCCTTCGGGGGCCAGCCCGGACAGTTCGGCGATCAGCCGGCCATCGGCGTCGAAAAGTTCTTCCGGCCGGTAGGAGCGCATCCATTCCTCAAGTTGCCTTAGGTGCCCGGGGTTGTCCCTGACCCCGGCCAGCGGGACCTGGTGGGAGCGGTGGGTTCCCTCCACGGCTTTCCCGTCCACGGTCGCCGGCCCGGTCCATCCTTTGGGCGTCCGCAGGATGATGGCCGGCCACCGTGCGGGGCCGGTGACTCCCTCCTTACGCGCATGGGATTGGATGGCGCGAATGGAGGCGTAGGCGGCGTCCAACGATGAGGCGAGGGCGGGGTGAACCAAGGCCGGGTCATCTCCGGACACAATGACGGGATCCCAGCCGTGCGCTTCCAAGAGGGAGGCTACGGCAAGGTTTGAGCGTCTGCCCAGCACAGTGGGTCCGGAGATCTTGTGCCCGTTGAGGTGGAGGATGGGAAGTACCGCCCCGTCCCTGAGCGGGTTGATGAACGATGGCGCTTTCCAGGATCCCTCCAGCGGCCCGGTTTCAGCTTCCCCGTCGCCGACGACGCAGGCAACAATCAGGTTCGGGTTGTCCATTGCCGCACCGGTGGCATGCATCAGCGAGTAGCCCAGCTCGCCGCCTTCATGAATGGATCCGGGCGTCGCCGGACCGACGTGGCTGGCGATGCCTCCCGGCGTCGAGAACTGCCGGACCAAGGACCGGAGCCCTTCCAGGTCTCTGCCGACGGCGGGATAAACCTCCGAGTAACTGCCTTCCAAGTAGGTATTGGCGACGACGGCGGGGCCACCGTGGCCGGGTCCGGTCACCATCAGGACCTGGGCACCCGTGCGGCGGATGACGCGATTGAGGTGAGCATAGATCAGGGACAGGCCCGGGCTGGTGCCCCAATGGCCCAGGAGCCGGGGCTTGATGTGCCGTGGTTCCAGTGGTTCCTGCAGCAAGGGATTTTCCTGGAGGTAGATTTGGGCCACCGTCAGGTAGTTCGCCGCGGACCAGTACCGGTGCAGGAGGTCAAAGTTCTCTTCTTCAGGCTTAGGATCGGTATCGGTGGTGTTCAAGTCCCGGCTCATGTCGCGATCAACCTTCCTCAGTTGGCATGGCGAGCAAAGCCGCCGTCGATTCTGCAATGGCACGTTCTTCGTCGCTGGGCACTACGAGCACCGGAAATGTGGATTCCATGGTGCTGATCACGCGGATGCCGTCCCGGGCGGCCGTATTCGGGGCCTTGTTATTCAGGGCCGCGTTATTCAGGGCCGCGTCGATGCCAAGGCCAAGTGGTCCCAACCAGGCCACCACCTTCTCCCGGAACAGCGCAGAGTTCTCGCCCACTCCCCCGGTAAACACCAGGGCGTCGGGTCCGCCAACCACCATGGAATACGCGGCTACGTACTTGGCGAGGCGGTAGGCAGCCATGTCGATGGCCAGACGGGCCCGGGGCTCGCCGTTGCGGGCAGCCATCCCAACAGTCCTCATGTCCGCGGATCCAGCAACTGCAAGCAGCCCCGATTGGTGGTTCAGGATGTGGTCGACTTCATCCGCGGTTGCTCCGTCCTGCTGCAACAGCAGGACCACGGATGGATCCAGGTCTCCGGAGCGAGTGCCCATGACGAGCCCCTCCAAAGGTGTCATTCCCATGGAGGTATCCACACTGAGTCCATGCCTGACGGCGGTGACGGACGCTCCGTTGCCGACGTGGGCCACCACAGCGCTCAGGGTGGAAACAGGCCCGTCGAGGAACACGGCTGTGTCCTGGCAGGCCATCTCGACGGAGATTCCGTGAAAGCCGTATCGCCGCACGGGATAATCCCGGTATAGATCCTCCGGAATGGCATAACGGGCGGCAAAGTCCGGAATGGAGCGATGGAAGGCCGTGTCAAAGACCGCAACCTGTGGCAGATCGGGCCATCGTTGGCCGGCCGTCTCGATACAGGCAACGCTGGCCGGATTGTGGAGCGGCGCCAAGGGACTGAGCCCATCAATGGCCGCTGTTACTTCCGCGGTGACACGAACCGGAGTGCTGAACTGTGCGCCGCCGTGGACAACGCGGTGTCCGATTGCTTCCGGCGCGGATCCAACGCTTTTGATGGTGGCCTCCAGTTCGTCAAAAGCGGTCTCCAGGCGATCCGGGCTGGAGCGCTCCCCCGGTGGCCAGTCAACCTGTCCTGACAGCAGGATGCCCGCAGCCCGGCCGGCATCGGCGGTCTCCCGAAGGTGGTACTTCAGCGATGAGGAACCTGGGTTCAGTACAAGGACGCGCATGTTCTCCTCTCGTCACCGGTACTGCAACGGATCGTGCCCTCCCTGTGGACCCTAACGCACTGTGCCGCACAGTGGGAGGGCCTTCCGGCCCTTGCGACGGCGGCCTGTGCCACCGATAGTGGAGACCATCACCGTTGGCAACCGAAGGGAACTCCGTTCGTGAAGAATCAGATCCTGGTTGCGCTGGACGGTTCCCGGGCCGGTGGACATGTTGCGGACTGGGCTGCTGCCCGGGCGGATTCGATGGGTTCCGGCCTGGTCTTGGTGCATGTTGTTCCCGGAGAATGGCTCTATCCCAAGGAACGCGACCGGCAGCTGGCGCAGCGACGTGGCGATGACCTTCTTGAAAGTGAAGCGGCCCGCTTGACGTCGGCCTTCCCGCGCTTGAGCGTCGTCCACCGCCGGTTATCAGGTGAACCTGCCGAAACGATCGCCGCGTTGTCGGCCGACTACGAGTTAGTGGTGGTGGGAACGGACCGTGGACCAGGCACAGAAGGGCAAGGGTACGGTTCGGTCAGTTTCCAGGTGGCTGTCACAGGCAAGGGCAACGTCGCCGTTGTTCCTGCCGACCACCCGCAGGGTCGGTCCGGCGTGGTGGTAGGTGTTGACGGTTCGGCTGAATCTCTCTCCGCCGTGGAGTTCGGCGCTGCGGAAGCTGCAAGGCTGGGTCAGGAGTTGATCCTTGTCCACGCCACGGGCCCCGATGCGGCGTCTTCCGTGGACGCGGATGTCCTCCGCGCCTCCGCCCAGCACGCCGGCCGGCAGTTCCCGGACATCATTGTCAAGGAAAGTTCCGACGCCGGAAAAGGCCCCGGGGATGCGCTCGTGGACGCGGCCCGGCATGCGCAAGTGCTGGTCATGGGGCGCAAAGGCCGCGGAGGATTGCGCGTACTCCTCGGCTCCGTCGCCCAGCATGTGCTGCTGCACGTTCAGTGCCCCACCATCCTGACGCGCCCCGGAGAAAAGGGACCTGACGGCAGTTAGCGGGTATCGTCGTCGTGCCCGTCGGCAGCGGAGGGATCCAGCGGCGGCCACCATTTGGACGGTGGGCTGATGACGAACCGGCGTCCGCTGATCTCTGTTGGCGTGACCCTGACCAGGACGTCCTTGGCACCAGGCTGCCACGGGGAAAGACCGGCTTCGACGGCCTCCTGGATGTCCTCTGGCTGGGTGACAAATTCGGGGCTTCCTTTGAGGATGACGCTCCAGGCGACGGTTCCGTAGCGGTTGAATCCATCGGCTTCCAAGGAAAGGGCGGATCCCTCCCGGAGGGCGTCGAGTTTCGTTCCCGGTCCGGTCCTGAAAAGGACGGTTCCAAACTTCGGGACAAAGTTCACCGGGAAAATCTCCGGCAACCCGTCATTGATGAGGGCGATCCTGGCGATGGACACCGACTGCAGATACTTCCAGCAGTCGTGGACGCTGAGTTCCTTGGTGTCCTCTGCCGTTGCTGTGTTCTCCATAGCGCCGAGCCTAACGCCTTCGAACCGGCACGTGTAGGGCAGAAAGTCCCCTCTGCCGACGGTCTTCCGGGCTTCTCCCAAGGACTGCCCGGGCGCCGGAGCCGAAGGTCATGGCGCAAGGCCGCGGGACCTTCGGCCCTGTCGTGGCCGATGTGCCCGCCATAGGATCACGTTCATCAGCTCTCAGCTGCCCACCCGGCGCTGTGGCCCCTACATCACGCAGGAGAAACACCGTGGAAAACGACGAACGACCAAGCACCGTCCTCTCCGAAGCAGACTCGTGGAAGGTGCTCGAACGGAACCAGCATGGTCGCCTGGCCGTCAGTGTCCTGGGAGAGCCGGACATCTATCCGTTGAACTTTGTCGCCCACGAAGGTCGATTGCTCCTCAGGACGAATCCGGGAACAAAGCTGGCCGAACTGACCGTCAACGAGAAAGTTGCCTTCGAGGTCGAGGAGATCGTCGGGTCCGAGGCCTGGAGTGTTGTCCTCAAAGGCAAGGCAAGGGTGATCGAATCCCAGACAGAAATCGACGAGGCGGACAAACTTCCGCTCAAACCGTGGATCCCCACCCGCAAATACACCTACGTGGAGATCACCCCTACAAGGGTCCACGGCCGCTACTTTGAACTTGGGGACGAGCCTGAGCGGTACTGACGCCTTGGCCCTGCCGCACGCGGGACATCTTTGAGGCACGCGGACCCAGTGCCCTGAGCGCGTTCAGGATCGTCGCCAGATCCACGAACTCCTGGAGCAACGCCCCTGCTACCGCCGGGATGACTCCCGCCATTGCCACCACCATCAAGCCAAGACTGAGCACGATGCCCGTCCAGATGCTGGTGCGTGCGATCCGCATGGTGTGTTGGCCGATATCCACGGCCAGCGCGGCCCGTGACAAGTCATCGAGCATGATGACCACATCCGCGGACTCGCTTGCCGCAGTGGCACCTTTGGCACCCATGGCAATGCCGACGTCGGCTGCCGCCAAAACGGGGGCGTCGTTGACGCCGTCGCCGACCATCATGACCGGCCGCAGCGTCAGCGCCTTGACGGCCGCGACCTTGTCCGGCGGCAGGCACTCGGCCACCACGTCGTCAATGCCGGCACTTTGGCCGATGTGGCGGGCCGTGGACGAGGCGTCCCCGGTCAGGAGCATGGTGTGCCGCACACCCAACCGGCCAAGTTCCGCCAGGGTCTCAACGGCATTGGACCGTAAGGGATCGCTCATGATGAGCGTTCCGGCGAACTTTCCCCCGACCCCCGCGTAAACGGCGAGCTGTCCGCCTTCCAGCGTTGCGCTCTCAAAGCCGGTGGTGTTCTCTTCCACGAACGCGGGCTTTCCCACAACGACCGGCACCGACCCGACCTCGGCGCGCACGCCATTGGTGGCGTGTTCGCTGGCACCTGTCGCCGGCAGCAGCGACAAACCGCGTCCGCGGGCCGCCGCAATGACGGAGGCGGCGAAAATGTGCGATGAATACTGCTCGGCAGATGCCACCAGCTGCAGGAGATCATCTTCTGACAGCCCTGTCCCCGGAGCGAGACGAATCCCGGCCAGGACGGGTTTTCCCTGCGTGAGTGTCCCTGTCTTGTCGAAGACCGCCGACCTCACCCGGCTGAGCTGCTCCAGCGTGCCTGCGTTCTTGATGATGATCCCCGCCTTGGCGGCCCGGCTGGTCCCGGCCAGGAAGGCCACTGGCGCGGCGATCAGCAGGGGGCACGGTGTGGCCACCACCAGTACCTGGACAAAACGGACCTGATCCTGGCTGAGCCACCAGGCCACGCCCGCCATGACGAAGGCAACCAAGGTGAAAGGCACAGCGTACCTGTCAGCCAGGCGGACAGTCGGGGCGCGGCTTGCTGCGGCCTCCCTCACCAGGCCGATGATCTGGTTGTACTGGGAATCGATCGCGGATGCCGTGGCCACCATGCGGATTGCGTCGGCCCCGTTGACGGAGCCGCTGAGCAGCAAGTCACCGGTCAGCCGCTCTGCCGGAAGGCTTTCGCCGGTCAGTGCGGACTCGTCGAAAGTCCCGACGTCGGACAGCAGCCTTCCGTCGACCGGGACGGTTTCAGCCGGCTTGACAAGAAGGACGTCTCCGGGCGCGACCAGGTCAACGCCGATATCCTCCACCCGGCCATCCGCCTCGCGGTGGGCGTGGCGTGGTGTGCGTGCGAGGAGGGCACGGAGCTCCTTGGTGGCACGGCCCTGGGCGAAGTCCTCCAGGGCTTCACCCCCGGTCAACATGAGGACAATGACCAAGGAGGCGATGTACTCTCCCACTGCGGCTGTCGCGCCGATGGCGGTGACAGCGAGCAGGTCGATGCCCCACCTGCCGTGGAAAAGGCCCTTGACCATTGTCCCGGCGCGGTAAAGCGCCACGGAGAGGGCGTAGATGGTCGCTGTGCCCTGTGCTGCGGCGCCGTTTCCGTTGAGCAGCAGTGCCCCCACGGCGAGCATGGCCAGTACGGTACCGGCGACCAGCGGGAACCGTGCGAGCAGTGTCACTGGGCGTGCCCCCGCGGCGGGCGGTCACCCACGGTGATTCCTGCTGAGGACCACTTTCAACGCTTCGGTCTCGGTGGCCCGGGAGAAGGTGTCGTAGGCGTCCATGAATCCGTCGAGGGGGAAATGGTGGGTAGCGAACTTGTCGGCCGGCAGTTTGTGCTGGGCCACCAGCCGGAGCAGCATCGGGGTGGTGTTCGTGTTGACCAGACCCATGCTGATGTTGATGTTGCGGATCCACAGGTCCTGGAGAGGCAACTCGACCGGTTTTCCGTGGACGCCGATGTTCGCTACGCTGCCGCCGGGGCGCACCAGGCGCAGGGCCATCTCGAAGGTCTCCGGAAGCCCTACCGCTTCCATGGCGACGTCCACGCCGGCTCCGTCGGTGAGAGCCAGGACGTCGCTGGCCCATTGCGGGTTCCCTGGGTTGACGGTGTGGGTTGCCCCGAAATCGGCTGCCCGGGCCAGGCGGCTGTCATTCGGATCAATGGCGATGATCGTTGATGCTCCGCAGAGCCCCGCCGTCGCCATTGCCGCAAGGCCGATGGGCCCGGCGCCCACCACGGCGATGATGTCCCCAGGGGCCACCCGGCCGTCGAGTACGCCGATTTCAAAGGCAGTGGGAAGAATGTCTGACAGCATGACCGCCTCGTCGTCGCCGACGCCGGCCGGCAGCTTGTGCAGGGAGTTGTCCGCGTAGGGTACGCGGACGTATTCAGCCTGGGTTCCGTCGATGAGGTGACCGAAGATCCAGCCCGTGCCCACCTGCCCTTCGCTGCCCAGACAATGCGAGAAGAGTCCCTTCCGGCAGTTGATGCAGTGCCCGCAGGACTTGATGCAGGAGATGATGACACGGTCACCCTGGCTGATGCCGCTGACGGAACTACCGGTTTCGGTGACCGTACCAACAGCTTCGTGTCCAAGGATGCGGCCGGGTTGAACGGCGGGGACGTCGCCCTTGAGGATATGCAGATCCGTCCCGCAGATCGTGGTTGTATCAACGCGAACAATGGCATCGCCGGGCCTGGTGATGACCGGATCCGGAACATCCTTCCAGGCTTTGACGCCTGGGCCGCCGTAGACGAGGGCTTTCATGACATGAGGTCCGTCCTGTGTGAGGCCCCGCTACAGCCCTTAACCCGGGTGCGGGGCGGTTTGGAGAAGGGGTCAGCGGAATACCTGGGCGCGTGCGTCGTTCAAGGGGGTTCCCCAGAGGTCCGGCCGTTTGGTCTTGAATCTCCGGCCGGTGAGTGCTTCAGGCGCCAGGCGCAGGTAGTTGTCCTTGGTGCCCGGCTGCCAGGGATCAAGTCCGAGTGCGTCGACGACGGCCTTCTCCCGGCGGTCCAGGATCACGTGTGCCCGTCCACGGGCCACCACGCTCCATGCCTTTTCGCTGACGGGCTCGTAGCCGTCGATCTCCAAGGCACACGAGGTCGTCATGGTGCTCCAGAACTTGGTGCCCGCACCTGTGCGGAAGACAATGCTGTCGCCGTCCAGGACGTAGTTCACCGGAAAGACATCAGGATGCCCGTCCACGAGTACGGCCAGCCGGCCCACGTTGGTTTGGTCCAAAAGGTCCCAGCAGTCGTCCGGGGCAAGCCGCTCAACGGCGGCAGGAGGCTTTGTGTTCATGCCCTTGACGCTAACGGCGGCAGGCCGCCGTCGTTAGGGCCGTTGGTCCCGGCTTCCCCCACATGCCGGCTACTCCAATGACGCCCGGGTAGCGTCGTCCAAGGGACTCCACCAGGTCAGTGGCGGCGTGACCTTGAAGCGTCGTCCGGTCATGGCCGTCGGAACGATACGGACAAAATGGTCCTTCCGGCCGGCCTGCCAAGGGAAGAGCAACAAACCGACGGTGTCCAGCACTTCCTGCGTCAGTTTGATGCTTTCCGCTGTTCCCTTGACGACGACGCTCCACGCGACACCAGTGTCGGAATCCACGCCATCTGCTTCGATGGCCACAGGTGTTGCGCCGAGGGCCGCGTGCAGCTTGGTGCCTTCTCCTGTTCGGAAAACCAAGGTTCCGTGATCCACCTTGAAGTTGACGGGGAAAATGTCGGGATGATCGACTGCCCATACTGCCAGGCGCCCAACTGAGACACTGCGGAGGAGCTGCCAGCATTGGTTGGCGTCGAGCTTCTCCGCCTCGGGAATTGCAGGTTTGTTCATCATGCGACGACACTAGGACGGCCGACGGTTCCGTGACAGGGCACAAAGACCCCCTGCCTGATTGACTGATGGGGCGTCCGCTGATGGAAGGCCTAACGAGTCCCGGAGTAGGCTGGCACCCAAGGAGCCGGGATGCCTCGGAGAGGGTCGCCGGCCTTGGTGAAAGGCAGCGATGAACGACACTCCGGACCCACACGGCACACCACCGGGCGTACCCGGCGTACCGCTGGAGGAACTCCTCAAGGACTTCGTGGCGAGGGCCGGAGAATTGCTCCAGGCCCAGGAAAGAACGCGAGGTCTCCTCGAAGCCGTGGTGGCGGTGGCCGAAGACCTGGGCCTGGAGTCCGTGCTGGAACGCGTGGTCGCCTCAGCCTGCGACCTGCTCCGGGCGCGCTACGGCGCTCTGGGAGTAATAGGCGAAGATGGCGGGCTCAGCCACTTCATCACAGTCGGCATCGACGAAGACCTGGCAAGCCGCATCGGCCCTCTCCCCACCGGGCACGGAGTCCTGGGGCTGCTGATCACCGATCCCATGCCGCTGCGGCTCCACGATCTCAGCCGGCATCCGAACGCTTACGGTTTTCCAAAGCATCATCCGCCGATGAAGTCATTTCTCGGAGTGCCTGTCCGGGTCCGCGACAAGGTCTTCGGGAACCTCTATTTGACGGAGAAGGACGGCGGAGAAGACTTTACCCCCGAAGACGAGGATCTCGCCGTCGCCCTCGCCGCGGCAGCCGGGGTGGCAATAGAGAATGCCCGCCTCTACGAAGACGCCCGCAGGCGGACCTCGTGGCTCGAAGCCTGCATGGACATCACCGGCAGGATGCTCGACGACGGCCGGCCTGAAGGTGCCTCCCTTGACCTGATCGCGGAAAGGGCAATGCGCGAATCCGGAGCAGAACTGGCCTTGGTGCTGCTGCCTTCAGCGGAGCAGGCCGGGGAATACACCGTTGAAGGCCACGCCGGCAGAGATGATGGCATGGCCAATGCCGCCCCGGTTAAGGGACGTGTCCTGTCCGTGGCCTCCACCGGCATTCAAGGCCGCAACGATGGATCGTCCTCAACCGTCCAGGACCCCTGGCGCCTCTTCCCCGTCGACCGGGCCGGGCAGCCGGGAACCCTGCTGGCAATGGACCTCAGCGCCCAGGGCGACCCTCAGGGGATCCTGGTCCTTGGCCGATCATCCGGAAAGGGGGCTTTCTCCACAACCGACGTAGAGATGGCTTCGGTGTACGGCTCACACATCGCCTTGGCCCTCGCCCTTGACCGTATCCACCGCCTGCGTGAACAACAGGTGGTCTTTTCTGATCGGGACAGAATTGCGCGGGACCTCCACGACCTGGTCATCCAACGGCTTTTTGCCGCAGGACTCAGCATCCAAAGTTTGCGGCGCTTTGGCGCAGCACCGACGGTCGAAGGACGCATCAACGCCATCACGGACGAGCTGGACACCAGCATCAGGGACCTCCGCAATACCATCTACTCGCTCCGGGCCACCGGAGACGATCGCGAGCTCCTGAGCACCCGCATCATGCAGACCATCCAAACAGGAGCCAAAGCGCTCACGCACGCACCGCACCTGACGTTGACAGGCGCGATCGATTCCCTTGAAGACGACGTGCTGGTCGAGCACCTCCTGGCGGTCCTGACCGAAAGCCTCAGCAATGCCGTGCGCCATTCCGGCGCGGAAACAATCACCGTCTCCGTTGCTGTGGAAGATGACGCCTTGACGATGGAGTTGGCGGACGATGGCTGCGGCTTCAGCGAAACAGGTTCCGGCAACGGACTGGACAATATGGTCCGCAGGGCGGCGGAACTAAACGGTTCATGCATCATCACCAGTACGCCGGGCAAGGGGACATCCCTGACGTGGACCGTCCCGCTGCGCTGAGCGGGACCGGTATCAGCGGCCCTTGCCGGCATTCTCCCCCGGCGCATTGGCCATGAAGACGGCGGCTTGGGTCCTGCGCTCGAATCCCAGCTTTGCCAACAACGACGACACATAATTCTTGACGGTCTTCTCCGCCAGCAGCATCTCCTCGCCGATCTGACGGTTGGTCAGGCCCTGCCCCACGAATTCCAGGACCCGCCGTTCTTGTGGAGTCAGGGACGCAATCCGGGGATCAAGCTTCTTTGGTTCAGTAAGTCCGCGGATAATCCGCGCTTTGACGTCTTCATTGAACAAGGATTCACCCTTCGCTGCCCGCCGCAGCGCACCCAGAAGGTCAGTTCCCCCGATTTCCTTGAGGATGTAGCCCGCCGCGCCGGCCAGCACTGCACCCCGCAGCGCCTGCTCGTCGTCGTAACTGGTCAGGATGAGGCAGTTCAGCGCGGGGTCGACGGACCGGACGTCCCGGCATACCTCAATTCCGGTGCCGTCAGGCAGCCGCGCGTCCAGGACGGCGACATCGGGATGGAGGGCCGGTATCCTGCGCGTCGCTTCCTCCGCCGACCCGGACATACCAACGACTTCGAAACCTTCACTTTCCAACAGTTCCTGCAGCCCCCGACGAACCAATTCGTGGTCATCGAGGATGAACACGCGGATGGGCTTCGCCGTGACGCCTGTCGGGCCGGGTTCCTCAAAACGATTCATGGTTTCCTCTCCGGCGGGGGCGGCACCGCACATGCCGATCTTTGAACACTTCCAAATTGTTGCCGACGTGTTCGTCGGGTTACAAGGGCCTAATGACCCTGCACAACCTTCGTGACTTTTGGCCCTGTTGCCGTTCGGCGATTAAACGGACGCTGGAACTACGGGAAGACCGGACGCCACCTTGCAGGAGCTTGGTGGTTCCATCAAAGAAAAAGGAGCAGTGTCACCATGAAGAAATGGACGCGATGGCAGGACTGGACAGTGGTCGCCGCTGGAGCCTACGCGGCCCTCTCAGTGCTGTGGACCACGCAAACTGGATCCTCGACGGCGGTAATGGTCACCTTGGGCATTCTTCTGGTCATCGGAGGAGTCGTTAACCTGGCCGCCCCGGGAATGCCCGCCGCGGAATGGGCGCAGGCCATTATTGCTGTGGCTTTGCTGCTGGCCCCGTGGGTTGCCGGTTTTACCTCCGCTACGGCCACTGCGTGGAGTGCATGGATACCAGGGGCGGTGGCTTTGGTAGTTACCGCGCTGGCCATAAAACCAAGCACGGAGGAATACCGGCACCACCACGTCATGCCCTCGGCATAACCAATCCGGAATCTGGCGCCTGAGCACCGCTCGGCGCCAGATGTTTACCCGATTACTCTCCCCTTTTCCAGCCGGCCCGAATGAGTGGACAGGTCACCATGCAGAACAAGCACGCAGCCAGGCTTCGGTTCCTCGGCGCAACAGACTCCGTCACGGGTTCGCGGTATCTCATTGAGTTCAAGGGCTCACGGGTACTGGTGGACTGTGGCCTCTTTCAAGGCTACAAGCGGCTCCGGGAACGCAACCGGCGGCCCTTCCCGGTCTCACCGTCTTCCGTTGACGCCGTTGTCCTGACCCATGCTCACCTGGACCATACCGGCTACGTCCCTGCCCTGGTCCGCGACGGTTTCCGAGGCCCCGTTTACGCCACGCACGGAACGGAGCAGCTCTGCAAACTCCTGCTGCCCGACAGCGGGCACCTGCAGGAAGAAGAAGCCCGCTACGCAGTCCGGACCGGTTCATCAGTGCACAAACCTGCCCTTCCCCTCTACACCGCGGCTGAGGCCGTCAAGTCGCTTAACAGCTTCAGGCCCGTCGACTTTGACACAGCCATCGAAGTTGCACCCGGAGTCCGGGCCACGTTCGTCCCGGCCGGACACATCCTGGGGGCAGCCCAAATACAGCTCGAGGTGGGAGAGCGGTCAGCCCATTTCACTGGAGACCTGGGCAGGACGGATGATCCGTTCATGTACCCGCCCCGCCAACTTGGGACGGTAGACGTCCTGGTAACAGAGTCCACCTACGGCAACCGGCTCCATCCAAAGGGCAGCCCGGAGCACGAACTGGCTGATGTGGTCAACAGGGTCATCAAACGAGGAGGCGTGATTCTGATAGCGGCGTTCGCTGTGGGCCGCGCAGAGACACTGATGCTCCAACTGTCCCGGCTTCGCCACAATGGACTCATTCCGGATGTGCCGGTCTACCTTAACAGCCCCATGGCCATCGATGCCTCCTACATGTACCAACAGCATCCTGAGGAGCACAGGCTGCGTCCTGAAGAATTCACCAGCATGTACCAGCTGGCCAAAATGACCCGCAGCGTGGATGACTCGAAACTTCTCAACCTCCGCGGAGGCCCGATGATCATCATTTCCGCCAGCGGGATGCTCACGGGCGGCCGGATTCTCCACCACGTCGAAGCCTACGGTTCCGATCCCAGGAATGCCCTTGTCCTGAGCGGCTACCAAGCGGCTGGAACACGGGGGGCGGCCCTTGCCGCCGGTTCCCGCGAAATCAGGATCTATGGAAAGAATGTCCCGCTGCGGGCCGAGGTGGTTCAGCTCGAGGGGTTCAGTGCCCACGCCGATGCGGACGCGATCATCCAGTGGATGCGCTCCGCTCCCCAGGCACCGGCAATGACTTACATCACCCATGGGGAACCGGAAGCCTCCGACACCTTGCGTTTACGCATCAAGCGCGAACTCGGGTGGAACGCACGAGTCCCGGAATACTTGGAAGAGGTCAGTCTGGATGCCCCGGACTAGCTGCACAGCCAGGGATGTTGGGGTAATCAACGTCCAACAGCGGGACTTCCGGCCCTAACTCCCGGAGACGGGACACAGGAAACTGGACATGCAACCCCCGGACCCATCGCTCCGGGACATATCCAAGAAGAACGGGACAGCCATGAAGGAAGCAATTGTCGTTGGTGTCAACGATTCGCCCAGCAGTGACGCCGCAGTACGGTGGGCCATGCAGAGGGCAGCGGCCCTGAAGCTGCCCGTACAACTTGTCCACGCCGTCGACGACCGCTGGGCCTATGACGCCGTCGGATATAACGAATGGATCCGGGAGTCCGGCGAGACTCTTCTCGCCGCCGCGAAAGACCACGCCAGCAAGCTGGAACCAACTGTGGAAATCTCCACCGTCCTGGTCTCAGGGGGGTCGGGCTACGCTCTTGGCAAGAAGTCCAAGAAGGCCTCCATGGTAGTGGTCGGCTCCGGGCACGGTTGGGTTGGTGGTTCGCTGACGGACCGGGCCTTGCAGGTAGCCACGGTGGCCCAGTGCCCGGTGGCGGTCATCGGCGAGCATGACATGTCGAACCGGCACGGCGTCCTGGTCGGTGTTGACGGTTCGGAAGAATCCACGCAGGCGGTCGCGTTCGCCGCCGCAGAGGCGGATCGGACAGGCCAGGAGCTGACGGTGCTGCATGCCTTCCATTTACCGGAACCAGTGGTGAGCCGCGGCATGCCCCCCGGTAACTACTCCGAACTCGTTGCCGAACAAGAGCGCGTGGTCTTGTCGGAAACAGTTGCGGGTCTGGCGGATACCTATCCCGACCTCGCGATCCATCAGGTCCTCGAAACCCGCATGCGACCGGCGGAAGCACTGCTCGCATATGCGGCCACCGCGCGCCTGCTGGTTGTCGGCAGCAAGGGCCATGGCGCCTTCAAACGACTGCTGCTCGGATCCACGGCGCATGCGGTGCTCGGCAAGATTCCCTGTCCGACCATCATTACGCGTCTTCATACAGTGAAGCACTCCGAATAGGACGGGCGGCCCTGGCGCAGTGGTCCGGCCATTGTGATCCAGGGCCTCCGCACTGTTCTTCGCCGGACATCACGTCATTCCCTGCCATCAGGCCGGCGGGTGCCTGACGACTATCACCGGACAACCGGCGTGATGGAGAACCGCATGGGCGGTTGAGCCAAAGCTGCCACTGACTGCACCTTGAGCAGAGGTGCCCACGACCACAACCTGGGCACCCCCCGCTGCCCCCACCAGCGTCCCCGCCACGGAGGTTCCCGACAGGAGGCGGTCCCGGACCTCCAGACCCGGCCAGGTGTTGCGTACTGACCGCAAGGCCGAGTCGAGCATCTCCCGCTTTTCGGTTGCACCCGCTTCGTAGAAAGCGTCTTGGTGAAATCCGTGGTGTCTGTGGACGTGCACGATTTTGAGCACAGAGTGCGCCAAAGAGGCGAAGTTCGCCGCATAGCGGAGAGTGGCCTCCCAGCCTTCGTCAGCTATGCCGACGACGACCGGCCCAAGGGGTCGTTCCGAACCTCCGATGACGGCCACAGGGCAGGCTGCCGTGGAAGCCAATTCGAGGCTGACCGACCCAATCAACAATCCTGGAAATCCTTGCGCACCACGGGTGCCGACGACCAGGAGGGAAGCTGTTGCCGCCAGCTTGCGGAGGTTCTCAGCCGGCCACCCATAGACCAGGCTTGTTGCGATTTGCGCGTCTGCAAACTCTTCGCGGGCGAGAGCCACCCCATCGGAAACAATTGATTCCGCTGCGTGCCTCAGACCGCTGCCTGCTATACCCGGAACCGGCCCCATATTGTGGGTAAACACCGGCCAGAGCGAACAATGCACCACATTGAGGATGAAGCCGCTCCTGCGCGCCTGCATAGCAGCCCACCGCACAGCTTTGCCCGCCGCGTCGGAACCGTCGTACCCGACAACGATCCGTTCCTCCTCATTCATCGCCGCGTCCCTGGCACATCATAGTGGAAGGCAGCCGCTCTCAGGCCAGGAAGACGTGCTTGCCCGTGACCTCTGCGGGCTGAATCCGGACGAAAAGGTCACGCCCTCCACCTGCCCATGGTTCAACCAGGGCCTTTCCCCAAAGTTGGGTGAGCAACGCGGGCTCGACTACCCGGGAAAACGGTCCGCTGAACAGCACGGACCATCCTTCGCTACGATCCGACCGGAAATCATCCACCTGGAACGAAACCTGAAGTCTGGCGACGGGCGTGCCGATCATGCCATCCGCAGAGGTGCGGAAGTAGATGCTGTTCTCATGGACCAGGTAATTGACCGGCAGGATCATGACCCTGCCATGGTGCACAAAACCAACCCTGCCGGTTGTCCGTGAACGCAGGAGCTCCCAGCATTCCTCTTCCCCGAGATCCTCATTGACGTGCCGGGCTCCATCTATCCGGCCTGGTTCCATGCTGGGCAGGGTCATCGCTCATCCTTTCGTGGGGTGCGCCTTGGCTCTCTTCTTTGATTGAGAGCCTATGAAGCCCCACCCGGGAGGCGTAGGGCCAAAAGGCCCCAAGCTACGGTTCGCTCTGCCCCGATGCATCCTTATCCGGGTTGTGGACCACGAGCACCGGGCAATGGGCATGGGCCACACACGCCGAGCTGACCGAACCGAGCAGCAACCCTCCGAAACCCCCATGTCCGCGGCGTCCAACCACGATCATGTCCGCTTCGCGGCTGGCCTCAATCAAACCTTGCCTGGGATGATTCCGGACAAGGCGGGAGACAACGTTGTCCGGAAGCGCGGGCCCGAACGCCTTTTCGACAGCCTTGCCAAGGATCTCTCCTGCGGCTTTCTCGAAGTCCGTTATGCCCATGGCCACGTAGCCGTCGTAAACACGCGGATACTCCCAAAATGCTGTGGCTACCACCTCGGCGCCCAGGGGCCCGGCGAGCTGTTGGGCCACGCGGAGAGCCGTGATGGATGCCTCGGAGCCGTCAACTCCAACGATGATCTTTCCCGTCGAATCCTCGCGGTCCATGACCGTCCTTTCGCCGAACCAACCTTCCTGTCTGCTGCAAAATACCCTTGAATTGCCGACGTCGACCAGAGTCTTAGGTCACGATGCTGCGGTCCGGTCGTCCCGGGAGCCTTCCGAGCGAAGCTGCTCAATCGTCCGGCGAAGAGTGCGGATGATGTCATCGAGCTCCGACGTCAAATTTTCCATCCGGTCCAAAGCCGAGGGGTCGCCCATGAAGCGTCGCAGGTTCTGGATCCCCAGACCGGCAGCGAACAAACGCTGGATCACCAGATCGTGCAGGTCGCGGGCGATCCGTTCCCGGTCAGTCAGCAGCAACGACTGTTCCCGAAGCGCACTCACGCGTGCCAGATCCAAGGCAAGCCCGACCCTGCTGCCAAAAAGCTCACTTGATTCAATATCCGTACGCGTGAACAGCCGCCCTCCGGCGGGACGGGCCAGCAGCAGGACCCCGTTCTCGGTTCCCCTGTGCCCGAGCGCGAAAATCAACACCGGTCCCAGCTTGTCCGACACTTCGGTCCCGAACACCTCAACAGGGTCCCGCACGATGTCGGATTCCCCTGTGGCCAGTACCGAGGCCACGGCATCTGTCACCGGAAGTTCTTCCCCCGGGTAGACGCCTTGCACCCCGACTGCGGACCGGCAACGCAATACTCTGCCGCCCGCAGGCACCGCGACCACACCCAATGCTGAGTCGGAGGCACGCAGCGCCGCTTCCGCTACACGATCCAGATTGCCGCGGTCTTCGTCGAACTGGCTGGCAATCAAGCGGCTGCCCAAGTCAATTCCAGCTTCCAGCCATCGTTGCCGGCAGCGGCTCTCATCGAACAGGCGGGCGTTTTGGATAGCTACGCCGGCCGCCGCTGCCAAGGCGATCGCCAGCTCCTGATCTGCGGCCGAGAAATCCTGCCCGTTGCTTTTTTCCGTCAGGTACAAGTTGCCGAAAACGACATCACGCACCCGGATGGGCACGCCGAGGAAGGTCTTCATGGGTGGGTGGTTCTCTGGAAAGCCCACAGCCATGGGATGCCGACGCAAATCATGGAGCCGAAGGGGCTCCGGCTCCCGGATAAGGTGACCCAGTACGCCGTGCCCCGTGGGAAGTTCACCGATGGACCTGATGCCGTCGTCGTCGATGCCTACCGTAATGAAATGGCTCAAACGCTGGTCTTCGCCGATGACGCCCAAGGCACCATACCGTGCATCCACCAGGACGCACGCAGACTTGACCACCCGGTCCAGGACAGCCTCCAGGCTGAGGTCCTCGGCAATCGACACGACTGCTGCCAGCAAATCGTTCATTTGCTCCTGGGCGTGCAACAACTCGTCGGCACGCTCTACGAATTGCCGGAGGAGAGTATCCAGGCGTCCATCAGCCGGAGGTTTCCAGTGGTGCTTGTCGCTCGTCATAGCCGGACTCCCTTGCAACGATCCGCCAGTGTCCTGTGGTTGAGTCTAGGGGAACTGGCCGAAGTGGGCAGGTAACCTTCGGCTTTGTTCGGTGCCTGTCTTGCGTGCCAACCTGGCGACGTTCCCTGTCTGTGTCATGGCAAAGACAGATCCCAAGGAGTGGGCACTCCAACAGAAGGCTCACATGCTGATTGCATGCCTTGCTCCCGCACTGGCGGACACGGCTGAGCCGGGCCTTCCAGCTCCCGGCCCGCTGTGACTTTTGGCCCTGTTTGAAGGACCGTCGGCCGCCCATGCTGGGACTGGAGGACAGGAGGCAAACCATGGAACTTTCCAACTTCGAGAAACTTGAATTGGACGAGATCGCCAAGGGACTCGAGGAAGAGGATCCCAAGCTGGCTGCGCTCATGAGCTTGGAGGACTTGGGACGAATCCGCTGGACGCAGACCGTGCGTGGAGTCCTCGTCGGACTGGCCGGACTCGGCTTGTTGCTCACCGGCGTCGCCCTCAGTGAACCGGTACTGGGAATAACAGGCTTCATGGTGATGGGCGGTGGCACCTTCTGGGCAACCCTCTTCATGGATGCCCGTCCCGGCCGCAGGAAGACAACCGCCTCCAAGCAACGTCAGGGAAAAGATAAGGAAACACCATGAAAGCACTGATTGTTTACGATTCCGCTTACGGAAATACCAAGGCAATCGCGGAAGCGGTGGCTTCGGGTCTTGGCACCGCCAACGCCAGCACAGTACCAGTTGCCCGGTTCCGGCGTGCTGATCTCTCGGTAGGAGACCTGCTGGTAGTAGGAAGCCCTATTAATGGCTGGCGCCCCACTCCAAAGACCATGGAAACACTGACCGCCGTCGAGTCCGAGGGACTCATGGGGGTGTTGGCTGCTGCTTTCGACACCCGGGTCAAGCTGTTCATCCACGGTGACGCTGCCGGGAAGATTTCGAGGCACTTGAAAAAGGCGGGAGCCACTCCCGTCAGCAAGCCCATGCCTTTCTATGTCGGAGGCACTGAGGGACCCCTCCTTCCCGGCGAAACCGATCGCGCGAAAACCTGGGGCGCGCAGCTGCTGTCCCTGATGAAGTCCCAGGCCGCGAAGAGGAGCCAGTGATGGCCGGGCGTTTGGATCCCAGCAAGGTGATCGTAGGGGTCGACGGGTCTCCCGCTTCAGTTGAAGCCCTGCGTCAGGGCCAACATCTGGCCATGGCCCTCACTGCGCCTTTGGAAGCCTGGGCCTGTTGGGAATTGCCCGTTGGCTACGAGGCCTACCTGGCAATGGGGATCGACGGTTTTGCCCACGACGCCGAGCAGAACATGGAGGAGGCCCTCGCGAAGGCCTTCGGGGCGGACCTGCCGAAGAATGTGAGCAGGCGTCTCGTTCAGGGATCCGCACGCGCCGCTTTGGTGGAGGGAAGCAAGCATGCAGCGCTCGTCGTCGTCGGCCGCCGCGGACACGGGGGCTTTGGCGGACTCCTTTTGGGCTCAGTGAGTTCGGCCGTCGTCGCCCACGCGCATTGCCCGGTAGTCGTGGTTCATACATACGAAACCACCCCCTGAGATGGAACCGGACCAGGCGACGCGGCTCACGGCAGCCGGCATGACCTGCCGGCGTTGGCGGCAACGGCAGCGGGACCTTGGGCCCTGTCGAGGCGGATCGCACCGCCATAGGATCGCGGCATGACAGACAACAACATAGTGCCTGAGGCAGAAGTCCTCGGAGCCGACGATTGCTGGAGGCTTCTGGGCGAAACACACGTTGGCCGTCTCTCGGTCATCGTGGACGGACACCCGGACATCTTTCCGGTGAACTTTGCGGTAGACAACCAGACGATTGTCTTTCGAACCGGGATGGGGACCAAACAGCAGGCCATGGAAGCCGACTCCGTGGTGGCGCTGGAATCGGATTCGGTGAGCGGGGAGTTCGGCATCGCCTGGAGCGTTGTGGTGAAAGGTGCCGCCGAAGCAGCCGGGCCGGGCAGCCCCACCATGGACGAATTGCGGCGGGCCCTCTTCCCTTGGCAAGGAATTGGCCAGGACTTCCTCTATCGGATAGTTCCCCGGTCCATCACCGGCAGGCGCTTTGATCTTTCAGCACCGATGTCCCTGCGAACCCCGCTCGACGACGCCACGCGGGCAGGCTTGGAATAAGTCCCGGCCGTCCGCTGTGCCCCTTCCTCTCAAGAAGCAGGCGACGTCCGGGCCGGTTCTTCCTTTGACGCAGCTTCCCCTGCGCACAAGCGTTCGGTGCACTGCAGTTAGCCCGCGCGTCGGTTGGTCCCCCGCTCTTCACTGCCGGTGGAGGTCGCCACGGGTGAGGCTCCCGGTCTGTTCATGCACATTTTTGCTAGATAGACTTGCATCTTCAGATTAGAAGTAACTGAGGTGCGTGATGAACGGCTTCGACCAGCAGGCGCTGACGAGGGCAGCCATTGATCTGCTCGCCCTCAGTCCCGACGACGTTTGGGTCGCACAACTCGCCAACGGGGGCAATGCGAGCAGGGGGGAGATCGCCGCATATTGCGCTGCAGAGGCCGCGCTCAGCGGTGACGCCAGGGACGCGGTGTCTCAGGCCGTCAACGAACTGATCATGGATTTCGACCTGCCCCTGCGGGTTCCTTATAGCTTCGACCCGGAAACGGGAAGCGTCGAACCCCGGGAGTAGTTGCAGGCAGCCGGCTGTGGATGTGCCTTTTGTAGCGTCCGGACATCTGATGATCTGCCAGCACATGTGGGGCCTTCTGATCAACCAAGGATCTGCGCACCGGTAGTTCCTGCACCCGGTACTTGGAGGCTGAGGTACTAGGGCGCCGGTGGTGGTTTGGGGGCCCGCTTGTGGCGCAGTTCGATGTTGAGGGTTTCCTTTTCCACGAAGTCCAGGGCACTTCGCACCGCACCCATGGTCACCACGGAATCGCCCAAAGGCGACACTACCAGCGACGGGACCGTAGCGGGAATTCGCGGGGAGCCGCACTGAAATTGGTTCGAGCAGGGCGCCGGCCGACCTGGCAACTGCACCACCTATCACCATAGGTTCGGGGTTGTGGATGGCGGCGGCGTAGACGTGTTCAGTCTCGACAGCTCCGGGACCAAAGCGCTCACTGGCCAGAATAACGACGACGACATCCACCCCGCCCGCCGAACCTTGCCCGCGATCGCCCAAGGCCGCAAGGTCTCCGTCGTTGGCCAACAAAGTCGTTGGCCAAACAAAACGGTCCCCCCGTGGAGTTCCTTAAGGGCCCAATATCAGACCGACGTCAAAAGGGCCCAAAAAGGTTGAGTCACCAGAACATCACCGTTCCGGTCTACGGGAGCCGCGATTCCTGCGGAGTGGACACGGAGGGCTCTGCACTTATTGGCTCTTGACCTCCCTCCCGCACAGGTCAGATACTACTTCAGGCACTAAATTTTGATCCCAAATAAACTTCGGAGACACAAAATGAATGCAAGCCCCGACCACTCAGGCAGCCACGCCATCGATGCCACGACAGATCGCTGGAACTCACTCTGGGAGCCGGCCGCCCGCCGCTACCAGCCTCTCGTCGATCAGACGACGCCGACTGTACCTCCTGCGGCCTCCCCGCTTCCCGGCGCGGCAGCCCAGGCTTAGTCCGGACGCAGCATTCCGGGCCACCCGGCGTCGTACGACCTTGGCTGCGACGGTGGGCTGCTTGTCCTCGCCGAGCCTCGCCCTCAGTGCGCCAGCTCTACCTTTTGGTTCGCCTACAAACGCTTCCCGTCGAAGCCATTTGCTATTGCTTGACGATCCGCCTCCGCCTCTCTTGATGGATCGCCGTCATCGTGATGCGGCCGCCCAAGTTCCCGCGGCAACGCCGGCAGGTGTCGGGATTCCCGGCCCGCAGCCGCCCATCCATGCTTGCGGCCGAAACGCCCCTTTAGGGGTCGCCGCTCCACCATCCATCACGGCGAACACCTGTGGACGCGTCGTTCCTCGCGAGCTTGCCCTTCTTCACTATTAATGATTCAGTAATACCATGTCCAGAATTCAGGCCCAACAGGACGCCCAGATGCTTCGGGCCGTCCTGCCCCTATTGACCCTCACTTTGATCGGCGAGAACGAATCTTATGGCTATCAACTTGTCGAACGGCTGGCCGGCCTGGGGCTGGACGTATCAACCGGATTGGTCTACCCCGTGCTTAGCAGACTTGAGCGCGATGGCCTGGTCAGCACGAGAAAAGTCACGTCCAGCAACGGGCCGCCCCGCAAGTACTTTGCACTCACTGCGGCCGGCACAAAAGCCAGGTCGGCCGCGAAAGAGCAGTGGCTCCTGGTAGCCGCGGCGGTCCACCAAGCAACCGAGAAGGAGCACCTCCAGCCATGACCAGCAGCACCCTGCAGACAGAGGATCCCCGCCCATCGTTTCCTGCCCGCCTACGTACGGAGACGTATCTTGCCCGTGTCGACTGGCACCTTGAGGCCGTCATGAACGGCAAGCACCGCAGGTCGACAATCAGGGAACTACGGCAAGCAATACTCTCCGATCCCCGCGGCATCGACGTAAGCCTCGATGACCTCGGATCTCCCAAGTCGCTAGCCCGGCAATATGGCGACGATGAAGACCTCCAACCTCTATGGTCAATCGGCGTCATCTCAGCAGGGTCGATGTTGCTCGCTTACTGGGTCCTCTTCCTGACCTTTGCTTTTGGCATGCTGGCAGCGACGGACTCAAGCACACCCATGAAGGCGCACGCGGAGTTCCTGTTCGTCGATGTCACCACCTTCTCTACAGCCGAGGCGGTTGGCATTGAATGGACCAGCGGTTGGGCATGGCTGATCGTACCGGCGATCATCGGCGTCGTTTCTTTCTTGCTGGGCGCGCGCTGCTGGCGTCTTTTCGGCCGTTCGGGAAGACGTACGCCCTAGCGTCGCCACTGCGAGGTTCAGGACAACGGCGCCCGTACTGTCCGGCTTCCACGACGAGCCCGACATTTGTTACTGGCCCCGGCCCCTCACCAGTGAAGCCAAGACTAACCGCCCCCCTGGAAGCGCGATACCCCATGGCGGCGCTGGTCCAGCCAGTCGACGCCCAGCCGAAGGCGGAGCCGGAGCCTACAGCGGGCGACCCCTCCACGATTCCTCGTCGACGCGTCTGACTTGCCCAGCCGGAAACCACTCCACATGATAAACGCGCCGGTCATCCACCCACTCAACAAGCCCAAAGGTCCTCGTATACTTGATCGCCCGGCCATAGATCTCCCCCACCCGGACCAGCGGCTGACTGCCAGGCTCCAACTCGATGATCTTCCCGTCATCAGGCCTGGGGTGGCTGCTGTCGGCATCTATCTGCGCCAACATCCGGGCAAAGGCGGCGGAGTCTTGCTTCGGTCTCATGACAACAAGACTAGAACATATATTCGAATCAGGAATCCCTTCCCCGTACCGCACGACATCGGCGTGGTTGGGTTCGACAACTGGGAACTCTTCAGCACCACGCCCCAACCCCCGCTGACAACAGTGGACATGAACCTCGAGGACATGGGCCGCGCCGTGGCGGAGGAACTCCAGGAGGCCATCTCGGTGCAGCCCCGGCCAGGTCGCCGTCGTCCATGCTCCACCGTCCGAAGCTGTCCAGCAAAACGGCAGTTACCCGCGGAATATATTCTGAGCACACTCAGTTATGAGTACAGTCACCCGGGATCCCAAGGCGGCACTTGCCACACCTCTCCCGGAACCGTCCAGCCAGCTGGCCACGACGGTAATCACAACAGAAAGTTCGTGAAAATGTACTCACTCAATGGAGCAGTTGTCCTCGTCACCGGCGCGAACGGCGGGATCGGAACCCACTTCGTCCACACCGCCCTGGCGCGGGGCGCCAGCAAGGTCTACGCCACCGCGCGAACCCCGCGCACCTGGGACGACAACCGAATCGTTCCGCTGACTTTGGACATCACGGACCCGTCGTCCATACAGGCCGCAGTCGAGGCTGCGCCCGATGCAACCGTCCTGATCAACAACGCTGGAGCATCCGTGGCCACCTCGGGCATTCTCAGCCACACTGATGCGGAGATCCGGGCCAATGTGGAGACGAACTTCCTGGGCCCGCTCTTCCTCGCCCGCGCGTTCGCGCCGATCCTGTCGGCCAAGGACAATGCTGCGATCGTCGATATCCACTCCGCCATGAGCTGGTACGCCGTCGGTGGCATTTACAGCGCAACCAAGGCCGCCCTGTGGTCGGCCACGAATTCGCTGCGCCTGGAGCTCGCGCCCGAGGGCGTCCATGTGGTGGGCGTCCATGTGGGGTATGTGGACACGGCGATGGCCGCACACACCACCGACCCCAAGATGGACCCGGCCGAACTGGTCAACAAGGTGCTGGACGCCGTGGAGGCCGGTGAATACGAGGTACTCGCCGACGAGACATCGGTCCAACTCAAGGCCGGGCTCAGCGCGCCAATAGAGGCGCTCTACCCCCAGCTCTCCCCCAGCAAGTCCCGGTAACAACAGCCGCGCCGTGGTGATGGATCAGCCCCATCGCCACGGCGCTTTCTCCCTTCACGCTTGACTACAAAACTGAGTCCACTCATAATTGAGTTAAATCACTTAGTAAAGGAGTACCGCGACATGCGCGCATTTGTTGTCACCAAATACAAGGAACCCCTCCAGGAAGCCGAAGTCGCCGAACCTGTCATAGGCGACCGTGACGTGCTGGTGCAGGTCCACGCTGCCGGGCTGAACCAGCTGGACGAAAAGATCCGATTGGGCGAGTTCAAGCAGATCCTTCCCTACAAACTCCAGCTGATCCTCGGCAACGACGTTGCAGGCACAGTGCTTCGCGTGGGACAAAGCGTGAAGGGATTCAAGCCCGGCGACGAGGTGTACGCCCGCCCCCACCAAGACCGCATCGGCACCTTCGCCGAACGGATAGCAATCGCGGAGGAAGACCTCGCGCTCAAGCCCGTAGCGGCCAGCATGGAGGAAGCCGGCTCGCTGCCACTTGTAGCGCTGACGGCATGGCAGGCCCTCGTAGAACAGGGCAATGTGCAACCAGGGCAGAAAGTTCTTATCCATGCCGGCGCGGGCGGGGTGGGATCCATCGCCATCCAGCTCGCCAAACATCTCGGAGCGACCGTTGCTACCACCGCCAGCAGCTCCAACGCCGGATTCGTCCGCGACCTCGGCGCCGACGTCGTCATCGACTACCGCAACCAGGACTTCGAAAAGCTTCTGAGCGGATACGATCTGGTGCTCGATAGCCTCGGAGGCGAAAACCTCCAGAAATCACTGCGCATCCTCAAACCAGGCGGGAAGGCGATAGGGATCGCCGGCCCGCCCGATCCGGCCTTCGCCCGCAGGGCAGGCCTCAACCCCGTGCTGCTCCTTGCGACCACTGCACTCAGCAGCAAGATCCGCCGGAAAGCAAGGAAGCTCGGCGTCAGCTATGAATTCCTCTTCATGCGGGCCAGCGGCGATCAACTTCGCCGAATCAGTGCCCTGGTGGACGACGGCGCACTGCGCCCCATCGTAGGGAGAGTCTTCACCTTCGGCCAAGCTCCGGAGGCACTGCAATCCCTGGCCGCAGGTGGCTTCCGAGGCAAAGCAGTCCTCAGCGTCACCGCCTGATCCACCGCTGCTATCCGCCCAGGAATTAATCCAATAACCCAGGAGAACCATCATCATGGACTACACCGACGCACCCAACGAGCCGGTCATCACCTCATATGCGGAGGCACCGGCCAGAACCATCACCGCCGGCGGCATCAGCTTCGCCTACCGCGAGCTTGGGCCCAGGGGCGGGATCCCCGTCATCTTCTTCGTGCATCTCGCCGCTACGTTGGACAACTGGGATCCCAGGATCATTGACCCCATTGCCAGGAACCGCCACGTCATCACCTTCGACCAGCCCGGAGTCGGCGCGTCCACAGGACACGTTCCCACCAGCATCGAAGCAATGGCCGACGACGCCTACACCCTCATCAAGGCCCTGGGCTTCACAACCATTGATGTCTTCTCCTTCTCTTTGGGCGGCATGATCGCCCAGGACCTCGTCTCAAAACACCCCAGCCTTGTCCGCAAACTGGTCCTGACCGGAACCGGTCCCCGCGGTGGGAAGAACATCGACAAGGTGGTCCGTACCACCTACTGGGACATCCTGCGCGCGACCGTCACCCGTTCAGACCCCAAGGAATTCCTCTTCTTCAACCGCAACGTCGCCGGCAAGACCGCTGCGAAAGCCTTCATTAACCGCCTGCAGGAGCGGACCGGGAACCGTGACCAACCAATCACCACCCGCGCGTTCCAAACACAGCTCAAAGCAATCCGGAAGTACGGCCGCTCGGCCCCGTCGGACCTGTCCTTGCTAACACAGCCCACGCTGATCGCCAACGGCGACAACGATCGAATGGTGCCTTCCAGGCTCTCCGAGGACCTTCACCGCCGCATCAAAGGTTCCCAACTGATCATCTACCCAGACTCCGGCCACGGCGGTATCTTCCAGAACCACGCCACGTTCGCACCCGCCGTCGTCGAATTCCTCACCCCCTGACCAGTACGCCGGCCAAGGCACCTGGCCCGCACTTCGATACACTCATTAGTGAGTCGAGTCATTTTGATTTCGGAGGAGCCCCTTGCCTGTCACATCCAAGCCTCTCGGACGGCGCGAGCGGAACAAGCAGGAGAAGCTGGACCGGATCACCGCCGCAGCCTCTGAACTCTTCGCCCAATATGGGGTGGAGGAGGTCACCACCCAGCAGATCGCCGACAAAGCGGACATCGGCACCGGAACCCTGTTCCTCTACGCCAAAACCAAAGGCGAACTGCTCCTCCTCGTTCAGAACGCCAACTACGCCGCAGCCCTCGAACGCGGCCGGGCCGCAGCGGAAGAAACTCCCGGCGCCCTGGATGCGGTGATGTCCATCGTGAAGCCGATCGTGGAGTGCAACCGAACCCAGGTCGACAACGGACGCTTCTACCTGCGCGAAATGGTATTCGGAGACCCCACAGAGCCGCACCACAGCGCAGCCCTGGCGATCGTTGGGGAAACCGAGGAAGCCATCGCCACCGTATTCACCCGGGAAGGACTGGCTGATGCCCAAGACGCCGCGACGACAGCACGGGTTGTGTCTGCGGTCATGTTCATGACCATGGCAGCAAGTGACAACACCGGCATTGACATCGAGGCCCTGGTGCAGGACATCAGGACCCAGATTCGGCTGTTGATACCACGCTGAAACGGGCCGGGTCTCCTGCTTGGGTGCGTTACACGTCGATTGCAGACGCATGAACCGGCTTGCCGGGCTAAAGTCACAGACGGGGTGCCACGTCGCTTGTACATTCTGTTCAGACGCGGTGGGGGAAGGATTCCACCTTGGCCGGGTCGCATTCTACGACGTCGCCCAACGCCTCATCGATCAGCTGCAGCGTTTCCTTCCCCAGGACGAGGCCAGCCGCCTTGACCGTGTCCTCCAGTTGTTCCGGCCGGCTGGCGCCGACGATGGCCGCCGACACGTTGGGATGTGCCAGGACCCAGGCCACTGCCATCGTGGCCAACGGCACGCCAAGGGTGTGGGCGATCGGCTTGAGTTTCTCTACACGCTCCAGCACCTCAGGGCTCACAAACCTGTGCCCGGCCTTTAGTTCTCCCGCCGGCGTGCTGAAACGACTTCCCACCGGAACAGTGGACGTGCCGTATTTGCCGCTGAGCACGCCTTGCGCGAGCGGCGACCAGCACACCTGGGTGATCCCGAGCTCTTCGCATGCGGGCACGACGTCGGTCTCTATGACGCGCCAAAGCATGTTGTACTGCGGCTGACTGGAAACCAATTGGATGCCAAGCCCCGCTGCCAAAGCAGCGCCGGCGCGAATCTCCTCTACCGTCCACTCCGAGACCCCGATGTAGTGGGCCTTGCCGGCATGGACGATGTCCGCGAAGGCGCCCATGGTCTCCTCCAGCGGGGTTTCGTAGTCGTAGCGGTGCGCCTGGTAGACGTCCACGTAGTCAGTCTGAAGACGGCGCAACGATCCGTTGATGGATTCCATAACGTGCTTGCGGGACAGGCCCCGATCGTTCTTACCGGTGCCCGTTGGGAAGTACACCTTCGTCATGACTTCGACCCCCTCGCGCCGTGAGCCTTTGAGGGCCACCCCGAGCATGGTTTCCGCTTCAGTCCCCGCATAGGCGTCTGCGGTGTCGAATGTCGTGACGCCAAGGTCCAGGGCCTTGCGCACGCATGCCGTCGCGACATCCTGGTCCACGGTCTCCCCGTGGGTGGCCCAATTGCCCAAAGCGATCGCGCTGACGTACATTCCGCTGTTTCCGAGTTTCCTGTAATGCATGAGCATTCCTTTCCGGGTATATGGCACGCTACGGCGTGACCTTGAGTTCCCGGATGGTCAGTTCCCGGAACGTGGCCGCACCTTCGTGGGCGTAGAGGCGGATGCCGTCATCGCCGTCGAGCGGGAAGACCCGGTGCGAATGGACCACGCGCCCGTCGCCGACGAACATCTCTACACTTGTCCGATCCACCAGGATGCGTAGCGTGAGTCTTCCGGCGGCGGGGTCCACCGGGGTTTGGGATTCCCCGGCCGTGGGGTTGACGGTGGGACGGCGGTTGACGTAGGTGAAGGGCCCGCGCAGGTAGGCGCCTGCTGCAACGTGTCTGCCTCCTCCTGGTGCGCGGCATAGCTCGAAACCGAGATTGGCCGGTGGCGCAGCCGGATCCCACACCACCTCGCAGCTCAGATCGTAAGCGTTCGAGCGGACCTTCAAGTCGTATGTACCGGAAACTGCCACATCACCCAGCCGATGTGTGCGCTTCACGTGATTACCCAGCGCAGACGTGGGGGTGGAGGAAAGGTAGTAGGCGCCATTTCCACGCTTGAGCCGGACGTCACGCACGATCATGTCGTCGCCGTTGTAACCGTCTGCGGCAAGGGTGGGCGTGTTGTGGGGGTAGTCCCAGAAATTAGCCCATCCGATCGCCCGCCGCAGGGTTGGGTCCTCAGCACCCGATTCTGTGTGATGCGGGTAGGTCACAGCGCCATAGAAATCGAAACCGTAATCGAGCCATTCCGGCTCGGCATGGTCGGGTGTAAAGGAACTGCCGTCGAAAGCGCCGGTCCAATACGCATACGTCGCGGGCAATCCGCGGCCCTTGCCGTTCGCGCTGGTGCCCAGGACCCAATGGGAGGTGCCGTCGTCGGCTGTCATCCGAAAGAGGTCAGGGCACTCAAGAAGCCCAAGGTCAGTGCGGACAAACTCCCCAACACGCTTCCAGGACCGCAGGTCCGGTGAGGCGTAGAACCCGAGCTTCTGCCCCTCAGCGTTGGCCATGAACCACCGCCCACGGTCCGCGTCCCGGATCACCTTGGGATCACGGAAATCGTGCACGCCGGGGTTGGGCAGCACCGGAGCCGCGCCACCGGGCTTGAACGAACGCCCCCTGTCAGTCGAGTACCAAAGGTACTGCGCCTGGCGACCTTCCGGTGCCTGGGTGACGAGTGCTATGACCGCCCCCGCACCGTATCCCGCAGTATTTCGCTCATCCACCACCAGGCATCCGGACCAACAGTCACCGTTGCCGTTGCTGAACTTCGGGATCGCGACACCCCGGTCCCGGAACGCTACGTGATCGGTTGTAGTGGCCCGGCGCCAGGACGTGCCGCCCCCGCCGGTGATGTAGTCGGCGTTGTACAGGTAGTAGTAGTGGTACTCCCCGTCCAGGTAGATGGGTCGTTGGGGATCGTTCTTCCAGTTGTCGCTGACGCTGAAGTGATAGTCGGGGCGCATCCGGGTTGGTCCTTTCGAGGGGCTGCCTGCCGCCGACGCGGGGTCGGACAGCGCCAGGGATCCGCCCAAAGCAACCGCACCGGCGCCTGTCAGTAGTCCGCGGCGGGAGAATGATGATGAATTCTTCATGGGTTTCACTTCCGTTCCGGCAGGAGGCTGCGGGTTTCTTCGAACACCCCGGCCATGGTCCAAGCATCAAAGGAGAGGAGCCGCACCGTACCTTCGGTGGCGGCCAGTGTTACGCGCCCGCCGCCTTGGGTCGGGTAGACGCGGGCAGTCAGCGGCTTGCCGTTGGCGAAAATTTCGACGGCGGACCGGTCCACCAGAATGCGTAGGCGAACCCATCCGTCCGTCATGGGAAGGGGGCCGGACTTCTCCTCCACATCAACGGCCGGGTCCAGGCTGCTGCGCGTGCGGTCCAGATGCAGCATGCCGGTGGCGCCTCCGTCGGCCGAGCGGCCCAGAATGACCACCGTCTCTTCAGCGCCGTCCACGGATCCAAGCAGTCCGAGTCGCAGCTCCGCACCTGCGGAGAGCTGCAACTCCACCTCAAGGTCGAGTTGGTTGCCGGAAACACCGGTATCCATGGCCGTTCCGGCCACCAGTACCTGGGCAGGCACATGGGAGTGATTCCTGCGCAGCTTCCCGATTTCGGGCACTGGCGCGAACTCCAGGGTTCCGTCGTTGCCCAACGTGGCGACCCGCGGCAGGCTCATGACCCCCGACCACCCGGCTTCCACCATGGCTGCGTCGCTTCGCCCCTCCTGCATCCAGCCGAACATGACCCGCCGGCCGGATTCATCCTGGAAAGACTGGGGCGCGTAGAAGAAGCGGCCGCCGAAATCCAGCCGGTGCAGCGACCCGGGTTCGAAGGTGTCGCCGGCGTAACGACCCGTCCAGTACAGCGGGTGGCGGGTTTCGCCGTCGTTCCACGCGGAAAAGACCAACACATCCGTCGAGTCACCGGCATGTGGAGATCCCAACGATCCTTGTCCTGCACGGAAAAGATCAACACATTCCCACATGGTCCCCGTCCAGTCAGGGCCTTCAGGATCACCTTGAGAGGCATCCCCGATGAACAGTGGCCCGAGATAATCCCAGGTGCGCAGGTCCGAGGACTCGTAAAGAAACGCCGTGCCGCCGACGTCCCGGATCCCCGAACCGACCAGCTGCCGCCAAACGCTTCCCTCCCGCCACACGCAATGATCGCGGAAGGCCGTGATGTCCACACCGGCCGGCGGTGCGCCAATGACCGGGTTTCCGGGGTCCTTGGTCCAGTCCTGCAGGTCCGGAGTTCCTGCGGCGACGCAGGGCAACTCCTTGCCGGCGTACCGCCCGGAGTACACCAAGGTGGGCGTGCCGCCGTCGTTCACCAACACCCCTGACCAGCAGCCCTCGGCGTCCGGTCCCGCGGACGGCTCCAAAGCTACGGGTTGGTCACTCCAGGAGACCAGATCGGTGCTGGTGGCGTGGCCCCACTGGATGCGGTGGTGGAAGGCACCCTCCGGGTTGTACTGATAGAAGAGATGGTAAGTGCCGTTCCATTGGCTGACACCGTTGGGATCGTTGAGCCAACCGGCCGGCGAGACGAAGTGGAAACGCGGCCTTAGTGGATCTGCCTCGGCACGGGCCACTAATTCATCCTGCGGAACCGTGGCGAGCGGATGGGTCACTTCAGTCATGCGGAAGCCTCATCTTGAGCGGTCGACGCCGGGTGGCCGGGTTGGATTGGTTCACTCGCCAGGGCGTGGCCGCCGGCAGCGGCCCATGGACGGTACAGGTGGCAGCGCACCCAGTGACGGTTTTCGGGGTCCCCCACCCGATGGCGGACGGGTTCCTCGGCCGAGCAGGCTTGGTCCGGGTCGCCGTCGAACATGCAGTGCGTCGAGGCCATGACCGCCTGCCTCAGTTCGGCCCGGCGGACGGGATCGTACGAGCCCGCCCGGGCCGGATCCGGCACGGCCGAGACCAGCAGTTGGGTGTAGGGGTGCGCAGGGTTGGCCAACAGATCCAGGGACTCGCCCTCTTCAACGAGCTCTCCGGCGAACATGACCGCCGTCCGGTCCGCCAGGTAGCGGGCGGAGGCGAGGTCGTGGGTGATGTACAGCATGGAGATGCCTTGCTCGTCGCGGAGCTTACGCATCAGGTTCAGCACGCCGATCCGGACGGAGACGTCCAGCATGGACGTCGGCTCGTCGGCCAGGATGACCTGCGGTTCAACGGCCAGGGCCCGGGCGATCGCAACGCGTTGGCGCTGACCTCCCGAGAGCTCGTGCGGGTACGAGTTCAGCATGTCAGCTTCCAGGCCGACGGTGGTCATAAGTTCTTCCAGGCGGTGCCGGGTCTGCTCCTCGGAACCGCCCTTGCCGTGGATCGCCAGGGAACGCCGCAGGAAATGCTCGATCCTGTGGGCCGGGTTCAAGGAGCCGAAGGGGTCCTGGAACACCATCTGCAATTGGGACCGGAAGGCCCGGGACGCTTGGAAACGATCCCGTTTGAGGACATCGACGCCGTCAATGAGGATCTCCCCCGAACTCGGCTTCTCGAGCCGCGCCACACAGCGGGCCAAGGTGCTCTTGCCGGAACCGGACTCTCCCACGAGGGCTACGATTTCGCCCTTGCCGATGGTCAGATCGATGTCGTGCAGGGCGCGGACGGAGTCGCGGGAGAACAAGCCGCCAATCGGGAACGACTTTCCCAGTCCACGGATTTCAAGGGCAGGGGTACTGGTTTTGGACGCGGCCGAGGGGGTCATCAGGGAGTGGCTCATCGTGCAGCTCCTTCGAAGTCAGTCGAATCAATCACCGAAGCGTCGGCACCAAACGGGGCCACAAAATGGCCGGGTGCTGCCTCGGTGAGGTCCGGGATGTCCCGGAACTTCACGCCGTCGGGCAGTCCCGTCAACGGAACGCGGGGACCGGTAAGGGGCGGAAACGCGCCCATCAGTGCCTGGGTGTAGGGGTGACGGGGATCGGCATATACGTCCTGGGCTTTCGCGGTTTCCACGATCCGGCCGCCGTACATGACGGCCATGCGGTGCGAGAGTTCCACCATGAGGGACATATCGTGCGTGATGAAAAGGACGGAGAAGCCAAGCTCGCGTTGCAGTTCCTTGATTTGGGCCATGATTTCCTGTTGCACCACCACGTCCAGTGCTGTGGTGGGCTCGTCGAGGATCAGCAGTGACGGCTTGAGCGCCACGGCCATGGCAATGACGGCACGCTGACGCATTCCGCCGGAGAGCTGGTGCGGGTAGGACTTCAGCCGGGCGGGATCGATCCTGACAAGCTCCAGCAGTTCACCGGCACGTCGCAACGATTCCTTCCGGGAGTAACCGGCGTGGGTGGTGAAGATGTCCACGATCTGGTCGCCGATGGTCATCACCGGATTGAGCGAATTCATGGCCGACTGGAACACCATCGCCACGTCCTGCCACCGGAAGCGCCGCAGCTCCTCGGCGCTCATGGCCAGGACGTCCTTGCCGCCGAAGGAAATGCTGCCGCCGGCGATCTTTGCGGGGTCCTTCAGGAGCCTCATGATCGAGTTGGCAATGGTGGACTTGCCGCAGCCGGACTCCCCCGCCAGACCGAACACCTCGCCGGTGCCGATGCTGAAGGAAACGCGGTCGACGGCGGTGGTGGAGCGGGTATCTCCGATGTACTTGACGGTGAGGTTCTTGACGTCGAGGACGGGTTCGTGGGAGCCGAAGGAGACTTGGGAGATGGTCATTTGGCGGTGCTCGTTTCGGCTTTCGTGGGTGTTGTTTTGGGCGTCTTGATCTTTCGCAGCCGCGGATTGGTGACTTCGTCCACGGCGTAGTTGATCAGGGCAAGGGCGAACGCGACCAGTGCGATGCACACACCGGAGGGTACGAAGACCCACCAGCTTCCGGTGAGCAGGGCACCTTCGTTACCGGCCCAGAAGAGGTTGTTGCCCCACGAGACCGTGCTGACGTCACCAAGACCCAGGAACTCCAGGCCCGCTTGGGCTCCGATGCCGTAGATGACGCAGGCCAGCAGCGTGCCCATGACGATCGAGGCCATGTTGGGCAGGATCTCGCGGAACATGATCCGTCCTGCCCGTTCGCCGGACACGACGGCCGCAGCGACGAAGTCCTTGGACCGGATTGACAGTGCCTGGGAGCGCAGGACGCGGGCCGAACCGGCCCATCCCGTGACCACAAGAACCAGGATCACAGTCCCCAGGCCCGGCGGAAGGAACGCCGCCAGGATGACCAGCAGGGGCAGTCCGGGCAGAAGCAGGAAGACGTTGGTGACCAGGGACAGGGCTTCGTCAATGAACTTGCCGAAGTACGCCGAGGCCAGACCCACGAGAATGCCGATGAAAGTGGACGCCAGACCCACCGTCAGTCCCACGAACAGGGAACTCCGTGAGCCGTGGACGGTCAGCGCCAGCACGTCCTGTCCCTTGGCGGTAGTCCCCAGCCAGTGCTCTGCATCCGGTTCCAGGGACGCCATCGCGGTGATACGTGACGGATCGCCGGGGAACAACACCGGCGCCAGGAGTGCCAACGCAATGAACACGATCATCACGGTCATGCCCAGCAAGGCTTTCTTGTTCGTGAGAAGTCCGTGGACGAAGCTGCGGTTGGGTTTGCGGGCAGCCGGAGCTTGAGTGGGCTGCTTCAGAAGTGCGGTTGTCATGATCAGTCCTCTAGTTGCTGCGCACGCGCGGGTCGAGGCGGACGTAGAGGATGTCCACCAGGAAGTTGGCTAGCAGCACGGCGGCGGTGATGGTCAGGAACAAGCCCTGCATCAGTGGATAGTCGAGGCCCTGGACGGCGTTCAGCAGTTGGTAGCCGACGCCCGGATAGGCGAAAACCACTTCAGTGAGCAGCGCACCGCCCACCACGAATCCCAGTCCCATCCCGAAGCTCGTCACCGAGGGCAGCATGGCGTTGCGTGCTGCGTAGCGAAGCATGATGCGGCCCGGGCGGAGTCCCTTGGCTTCGGCCATGGTGATGTAGTCCTCCGAATTCGTGGCGATCATGGTGTTGCGCATTCCCAGCATCCAGCCGCCAATGGAGACCAGCACGATCGTCAGCGCCGGCAACACCAGGTGAGCCCCGACGTCGCCGATGAACTCCCAAGTGAACGCGGGCTCCAAACCATCGGTGAACGCATGCCGGATCGGGAACCAACCCAGCACCACCCCGAACAGGTACAGCGCACCCATCGCGAGCCAGAAGTACGGGAACGAGCCGATGAAAACCAGCACCGGCGGGAGCGCAGAGTCGATCGCTCCGCCGCGCCGCCATGCGGCCAGGACGCCCAGCAGGTTACCCACGACGGCGGCAATCACCAGCGCGGTTCCGCCCAGTAGCAGCGTCCAGCCGATCTGGGACGAAATGACTTCGGTGACCGGCGTGGGGAAACGGGAGATGGAGACCCCCATCTGGCCGGTGAAGATGTTGTGCAGGTAGTCGATGTATTGCTCCCAGATGGGCCGGTCGTCAACACCCAGCAGCTGGCGCAGGGCCTCGATCTGCTCCGGTTGCATTCGGTCCTGGGAGCGGGCAAACATGCGGGATACGGGGTCTCCCGGCATGAAGCGCGGGAGCAGGAAATTCAGGGTGATGGATGCCCAGAAGGCGATCAGGTAGAAACCAAGGCGGCGCAGGATGAAGCGCACGGTTTCCCTCCATTCGGGAATTGCGGGGATTGCGGAAAGTGAAGAGGGCACGCCCGGCGGCAGTGGCCGGTTCAGCGGCAAGGTGGCGGCGTCGTGGCAGCGGGCAACCGCCGGGCGTGCAGTGAGAAGAGTTGCGGGGATTTACTTCCGCGGTTCCAGGGTGGTCAGAACCAGCACCGTCGTAGGTGATCGGACGGACAGCGTGGCGTACGGGTTGCCCTCGGTGGGCCAGCCGGTGAAGCGGGTGTCATTGAAGGCACCCCATTCAGGGCCTGAGAACAGCGGCACCAGCGGTGCTGCGTCGTTGTACTCTTCCTGCAGCTTGTTGGCGATGTCCTTTTGCTTGGACTCGTCGGTCTCCGCAACGAAGTCGGCCAACAGGGCATCGGCCTTCGTGTCGCCGAAGCGGTGGTAGTTATCGAACGTCTTCGTGCCTACCGGTTTGACCGTTGCGGTGCCCATGGAGGTGTTGAAGTACTTGTACGGGCTGGGATCGTTGGCGCTCCAAACGATGCCGGAATCGAAGTCGCCGGTCTCATAGCCCGCGACCACAGCGGCCCAGTCCGGGGACTCGACCTTGGCCGTGACGCCCACCTCGGCCAGGTTCTGCGAGATAACGTTGGCCACGGAAAGCCAGTCAGAGGATGTGGCACCTACGGAGATCTTGAATTCAAAAGGCTTGCCGTCTTTGAGGGTGCGCTTGCCGTCTGCTCCCTTGGGGTATCCCGCCTTGTCCAGAAGCTCGTTGGCCTTCTGCACATCGTGGTTGGTCCACGTGCAGTTGTCCTTCACCTGGGCGTTCTTCCAGGTCTCATAATTACCGGAGAGCCCGGTGCAGTCAGCCGGCTTGGCGTAACCGCTCATGCCGATCTTGGTGACCTGGTCACGGTCCACGGCCATGCTCAGTGCTTTGCGGACGTCGACATCGTTGAACGGCGCCTTGGTGGTGTTGAGCTGCCAGTTGATCATGGCACCGGTGGCGGGGAACCAGTATTGGCGGTGTTCCTTGTCCTTTGAAACAAAGGTCTTTTCGATGTTGGGAATGTACTGCGGAGCCCAGTCCACGTCCCCGTTCGCTGCGGCGAGGTTGGCGCCGTCGTTTCCTGCGAAAGCGAGCATCTTGATGCCGGCGATCTTCTGCTTTTCAGGCTGCCAGTAATTGGGGTTCTTCTTCAGCACGAAGGACTGGGCCTGGAAAGTATCAACCTCGGTGTACGGCCCGGTACCTACCGGCTTGGCATTCGCATCCTTCTCCGGGTCCGGCAAAGCGGACCAGATGTGCTTGGGCAGGATGCTGAGTTGGCCGACGTCGTAGAGGGCCGGCGACCACGGCTTGTTGAAGTTGAAAGTGACCTTGTTGCCCTCGGCGGTGACGGTGTCCAGGTACTCAAAGCCGCCCTTGATCTTCTTCTGGAGTTCGAAGGTGTAGGCAACGTCATCAGCCACGAGGGGCTGCCCGTCGGACCATTTCACACCGTCACGGAGAGTGAAGGTGACCGATTTGCCGTCCTCGGCTGCTTTCCACTCCGTGGCCAGCCACGGCACCGTGTCCCCCTTGGCCGGGTTGAAAATGAGGAGGGATTCATAGATGGACTGTTGGACCATCGGGTTCACCGTGGGAGCGAACGGGTTGAAATTCTGCACGAATGTGCCCATGTCCTCCCGCGGGATGGTGAGGAACGCGCCGGCGTTCGCTCCGGCGTCGGAGGTGCCTGTTTTAGAGACGTTTGCCGTGCAGCCGGTGAGCAGCATCGCGCCCACTGCAAGGCTCGCCGCCGTGATCCGGGCAGCCCGGAAGTATCGGGGTTGTGTCATGATGGTTATCTCTTTCCTATCTTCATCGTCCAAGGTGAAGGGGTGGGTAAGGGTTGCTCTTCGGCATTGATTTCGCGGTCAGACCGAAGAGCGTTCTAGCAGCGGACAGTCGACCAATTGCTGGTCGGCAAGGATCGGCTGTCCTGCTGTAAGAGCGGCAAGCGTTTGGACGCCCAAGGCGCCCATTTTTTCGAACGGCAACGCAACTGTGGTCAATTTGGGCCGCAGGTAGGCCGCAATGAGTTCCTGGTTGTCGAAGCCGATCACGGCGATGTCCCCGGGGATGGTCAGGCCCCGTTCCTTAATGGCGTCATAAGCGCCCATCGCCATGCGGTCATTGAGGCAGAACAGCGCCGTCGGTCTCTCTTGTGGCGGGTAGCGGTCCAGGATGTGGCACGCGGCGTCGTAACCGCCGTCGGCCGTTGCATACCCGGACACCACCAGTTCGGGGTCCAGCTCCAGTCCGGCGACGGCGAGTGCTTCGCGGGCACCCTCCAAACGCCCTACTGCCGCAGGAATGGCCGGGTCCAGGTTGATGACACCGATCCGGGTATGGCCGGCTTGGAGCAAGCGTTCGACGGCCACCCGTCCCCCCGCCCGCTCATCCGGGACGATCGAGGGCAGCTTCCCGTCCGCGTCGAAGCAGTTGATCAGGACTGTGGGGACTTCGTTGGCACTTTCGGGGACGTGAACGCCCCGGTGAAAGGTGGCTGCGTAGAGGAGTCCTTCCACCCGTTGTTCCAACAGCTTCTCCGTAGCAGCATCCTCCAGGCCCTCGTTGGGTCCCACGGCATCGGCCTGGTCGGAGGGCGCGATGAGCAGGAACCGGCGGTCAAGCCAGGCTTGGTCCTGGGCTCCTTTGATGATGTCGACGGCGAACGGAGCCGTGACGATCTCCGTCACGATCCCGTACCAGTCACTACGGCGGGATGCCAGCGCACGGGCGCCGGCGTTCGGGCGGTAGCCCAATTCCTGCACGGCGTCGTTGATCCTGGCGCGGGTTTCTTCGGAGATGCTTGCGTTCTCCCGGTTGCTGAGCACAAACGAAACAGCTGTCCGGGAAACGCCGGCGTGCTTGGCTACGTCTTTCATGGTGACACCCCGCTGCTTCACAGCCACGGGGGTGTCTGGGTTGGTGCTTTTCGCCATCGAATGCTCCGGTGTTCTTCGCTGATCCAGGTCTGCGCCCAACGTTGTTGTTCGGCCGGCCCGGGGTGGAAAGCAGCGTTGGTAACGCGCGTTACTTTCCGGACATGTGACTCAGGTTACCCGCGTTACTTGAACTCTGTCAACACTCTATCCTCGGCGTAGGGTCGCGCCCTGTATCCCCCGGATTCGCGGCGTGAACCTGACGCGCGCAGCCGTAAAGGCACGACGGCGGGCCGCCGCCCCTGCCGCCGTCGTCCACTGTTCCCGGACTACTTCGAGAGTGCCTCCTCCAACCAGGACCTCAACACCGGCGCGGGAGCCGCGCCGGCCTGCCTCGCCACGATTTTGCCGTCAACGATGATCATCAACGTCGGCACCGCCTGGATGGCGAACCTGGCAGAGAGCTGCGGCGAGTGATCCACATCGACCTTCACGAGTTTGATGCGACCGGCGCGTTCGTGTGCCAGTTGGTCGAGCACGGGGCTCACCATCCGGCAGGGTCCGCACCACACAGCCCAAAAGTCCACCAACACCGGAACGCTGGACCGTTCGGCGATCGCGCTGAAGTCGTCGTCGCCCGCTTCAACCACCCAAGGCAGGTCCTTGTGGCAGCTCCCGCAGCGCGGCCGTCCGTCGGCGGCGGCCGGAACGCGGTTCGACTTGCCGCAGTGAGGACATTTGATGATGGCTTTGTTCATGTGATTGAGGCCTCCGTGAGCTCCGTAGTGCTGTATTCAACCACGAGTTCGCCTCCGGACACGGTCACACTGACCACTCCGCCCTCGGCGATGCTGCCTCGCAACAGGGCCCGACCCACCTGTGTTTCGACGACATGGGAAATGTAGCGGCGCAGCGGCCGGGCTCCGTAGACCGGATCGAAGCCCCGCTCAGCAATCAGAAGGCGTGCCTCTTCGGCCAGGTGAAGCTCGATTTGCTGCTCGGCCAGGCGCTGCCGCAGCTGCTGGAACAGCAAATCAACGATTCGTTCGATTTGTGGCAGTCCCAAGGGTGCGAACAAGACTGTATCGTCGACGCGGTTAAGGAACTCGGGCCGGAAATGTGCCCTGAGTTCACCCATCACCATGCTGCGCGCCTCCTCGGTGATAGTCCCGCCTTCGGCCGAGCCTTCCAAAAGATACTGGGAACCGATATTGGAGGTCATGATGATGACAGTGTTGCGGAAATCGACAGTCCGGCCCTGCGAGTCCGTAATCCGTCCGTCGTCGAGGACCTGCAGCAGCGTGTTGAAGATGTCCGGATGGGCCTTTTCCACCTCGTCGAACAGCACCACCGAATAGGGCTTCCGGCGCACCGCTTCCGTGAGTTGCCCTCCTTCGTCATAGCCAATGTAGCCAGGCGGCGCCCCCAGCAGACGGCTCACGGTGTGGCGCTCCTGATATTCGCTCATGTCCAGCCGGATCATTGCGCTCTCGCTGTCGAATAGCGAGGCAGCCAATGCCTTGGCAAGCTCGGTCTTTCCGACGCCCGTGGGGCCCAGAAAGATGAAGGAGCCTATGGGTCGGCGGGGATCCCGAATGCCGGAGCGGGCCCGGATGATGGCATCCGACACCGCGTTGATTGCTTCTTCTTGTCCGACGACACGGGCGCGCAGGATTTCATCCAGGTGCAGGACCTTTTCGCGTTCGCCCTGCTTCAGCCGGGCCACCGGAATCCCGGTCCAGGCCGCCACGATGTCAGCGATCTCATCCTCGGTCACCACCTCGCGGAGCAAGCGCTTCTCGCCCTGTTTCGCAGTCAGTCGTACTTCTTCGGCGGCCAGCCGCCGTTCGAGGTCGGCAAGCCGGCCGTAGCGTAGCTCTGCCGCCAGGTTGAGGTCGTAGTTGCGCTCGGCTTCCTCGGCCTCCAGACGCGCCCGCTCAAGGTCAGTACGAATTCCCTGCAGTTTGTGGATCGCTTGGCGCTCTGCTTCCCATTGGGCCCTCTTGGCGTCTGCTTCGCCGCGCAGGTCCGCCAATTCACGCCTCAGCTCCGTGAGCCGCGTCTTGCTGGCCGGATCGGTTTCCTTGGCAAGTGCCGCTTCTTCGATTTCGAGCCTCGTGACCTTCCGGGTCAGCTCATCCAGCTCGGCCGGCATCGAGTCAATTTCCGTCCTGAGCCTGGCGCACGCTTCATCCACGAGGTCAATGGCCTTGTCTGGAAGAAAGCGGTCGGTGATGTACCGGTGCGAAAGGGTGGCCGCAGCCACCAGGGCACTATCCTGGATCCGTACTCCGTGGAATACCTCGAGCCGCTCCCGCAGACCTCGAAGGATGGAAATGGCGTCCTCGACGTCAGGCTCCTCAACGGTGACCGGCTGGAAGCGGCGCTCCAATGCGGCGTCAGACTCGATGTGTTTGCGGTACTCGTCGAGCGTGGTGGCGCCGATCATGTGCAGCTCCCCGCGTGCCAGCATGGGCTTGAGCATGTTGCCGGCGTCCATCGATCCCTCGGAGGCGCCTGCCCCGACGACGGTGTGCAGTTCGTCCACGAAAAGCAGGATCCTTCCTTCTGCCGCAAGCACCTCGGCGAGCACCGCCTTCAACCGCTCCTCGAATTCGCCACGGTACTTGGCACCGGCCACGAGGGCGCTCAGATCCAGCGAGAAAATGGTCTTGTTCTTCAGGCCTTCCGGCACATCCTGCCGGACGATCCGCTGGGCCAGTCCTTCCACAATGGCGGTTTTGCCGACTCCAGGCTCGCCAATAAGCACCGGGTTATTTTTGGTCTTGCGTGAAAGTATCTGGACCACCCGCCGGATTTCCGCGTCGCGGCCGATGACGGGATCCAGCTTTCCGGTACGCGCGTCCGTCACCAGATCGCGGCCGTATTTCTCCAGCGCTTCGTAGGTTTGTTCCGGCGTGGCCGAGGTAACGCGCTGGTTTCCCCTGACCTGGGTCAGGACGGACAAGAATGCCTCGCGGGTGATGCCGTGTTCCGCCAGCACCCTGCCGGCCGCCGTGGCCCGGCCTTCCTCCGCGAGCGCGACCAGCAGGTGTTCCACCGAGACGTATTCGTCCTTGAGCCGTTTGGCTTCACGTTCAGCAGCATCAAGGAGTGTGCCAAGCCTGCGGCTGACGTATACCTGGCCGGGTGCTGCGCCAGGCCCTGTGACTTTCGGCTTCTTTTGCAGCTCGGCCTCAACCGCCCTGTTCAGCTCCTCAACGTCAACCTGCATGCCTGCCAGAAGTCGCGGGACCAGTCCCCCCTCCTGTTCCAGCAGGGCCGCAAGCAGGTGCTCCCCGTCGGTCTCGGTATGCCCGTGTTGCTGGGCGATCCGCTGTGCCCCTGCCAAGGCCTCCTGCGACTTCCGGGTAAAGCTCTCCATGTTCATGGCTCAGCAGTCCTTTCCACATACGGGATTTCAACCAAACGTCGTTCCAGCGTCTCTACCCTCGCCAGCAAATCCAGTACCAGCGGGATTGCCGCATAGTTGAGCGACAGCTCTGAATGCAGCCGCAGGACGCGCGCGATCATTTCCGGAGCCCCCGGACTGAACCAGGGGCCGCCCGGGCCGTCGCCTCCCAGAGGTCGAACCAGATCCAGCTCCACGAACCTCATGACGACGTCGGAGTGGACACCGCTGCTGCGGGCCACCCCTTCGAGGCTCAGGCGCCACGGATAGGCGAGTGGATATTCCCGGCTCATAGCAGCCCCTCCCTCGGGTGGAAATCGGACACGGCTGCAAGCTGCTCATAGAGCTTGCGCACCTCACTACTCAACCGCGGGGGCACCATGACCCGGATTTCGGCGTAGAGATTCCCCGGCTGGCCTTTCGGATCGGGCAAACCCTGCCCGCGAAGCCGAAGTCTGCGTCCGCTGGAAGACCCTTCGGGTACGGTGATGGTCACAGGCCCGCCAGGCGCGTTGACCTTGATCCTGGCCCCGAGCGCCGCTTCCGACGGCGTAACGGGAAGGTCGAAATGGATGTCCCGGCCTTTGAGGCGGTATCTCGCGTCCGGCTGAATGCTTACGGTCAGGAAGAGATCCCCCGGCCGGCCCCCTTCGCGGCCACCGGCGCCCTCCCCCGCGAGTCGGATGCGCTGGCCGTCCACCACGCCGGGCGGCACGTCGACGTCGTAATTCCGCGTCTCGCCACCTGGCGCGGCCAGGCGAACCGTGCGCCGTCCGCCGCGGATTGCTTCTTCGAGCGTCAACCGAAGCCCGGCCTCGTGGTCTGAGCCCGGCGCCGGACCCGCCCCCTGCTGACGCAACCAGCCACCAAGCAGGTCCTCCCAATCGACGTCCCCTCCCATGTCGACATGGGCGCCGCCGTACGGGCCGCGTCCCGGGCGTGGGCCCGGGCGCGGACCACCGGAACCCCGCCCCGTGCCGCCGCCCTCCGAATCAGCACCGCGACCGGCATACTGCCGGTAGTCCGCGCCGAACCGGTCATAGCGCGCCCTGGTTTCGGGATCCGACAAAGTATCGTAGGCCTCGCCGATCTCCTTGAACTTGTCCGCGGCATCCGGCTCCCGGTTGACGTCCGGATGGTACTTTCTTGCCAGTTTGCGGTAAGCCCGCTGGATTGCCTCCGGCTTCGCCGCGCGAGAGACGCCCAGCACTGAGTAGTGATCCTTAGCCACGGTCAGCGTTCACCGCCCGGCTCACGACGACGGCGGCTGGCCTGAGGACGGTATCCGTCCCGCCGTAGCCCGGGCGAAGGACGGTGATCACTGTCCCGGGAGGAACCTCGTCCGTCGTCCTCTCGCTCTACGGACTCCCGCCGGAGCTCGACGCCGGCGGGGTAGAGCGGTGCGCCGCCGAGTTACTGGCAGCCACCCGACAGATCTCCGACGCCGCCGCTTACCAGACGCTCTGAACCGCACGCCGAAACATTCACTGCACCGACTCCAGAACGGAAACATCATGGACACCAACAGCACTGCCGGCCGCCAGATGGTCCTTGGACTTCTGCTCTCGCCAGCCAGCTCACACATCGCCGGATGGCGCCACCCCGACGCGATCTCCAACGCAGGCTGGGACTTCTCCGACGTGCTTGGCGTCGCCCGCTCTGCCGAAAATGCCAAGCTGGACTTTGTCTTCCTCGCAGACGAACTATGCGCTCCCGAGGGCAACGCGCAAACGCTGAGCCGAGATCCTGTGGTCTACCGCTTCGAACCCCTCACTCTCCTGGCAGCCCTGTCCGTCAGCACAGACAGGATCGGGCTCGTCGCCACCCAGACCACAACGTATAACGAGCCGTATCACATCGCCCGAAAGTTTGCCTCGCTGGACCACCTCAGCCACGGCCGGACCGGATGGAACCTCGTCACCTCATATGTTGAGGCCGAAGCCCGGAATTTCAGCAGCTCCGAACATCTGAAGAACGCCGACCGCTACGAGCGCGCGGAAGAGTTCTTCCGCGTGGCCGCTGGATTGTGGGACACCTGGGACGACGACGCCTTTGTCCTGGACAAGAGCTCCGGCCGTTATTTCGACCCGGAGAAGATGCACGTACTAAACCATCACGGCAAGCACTTCTCGGTCCGGGGACCGCTGAACGTACTCCGTCCCCCACAGGGGCGCCCCGTCCAGGTCCAAGCCGGCTCCTCCGAGGCCGGAAAGGAGCTCGCCGCACATTATGCCGAGGTGGTGTTCACCGCCCAGAACAGCCTCGAATCGGCCTTGGCCTTTACCCTCGACCTCAAGGACCGCACCGAAAAGGCCGGCCGACCACGGGACAGCATACGAGTCATCGCCGGAGTGCAGACCATCATCGGTGACACCATCGAAGACGCCCAGGCCAAGTACCGTCAGATGCAGGAGCTCATCCACCCCGAGGTAGGCCTGGCCAGGCTCTCGCAACTCCTCAGCTTCGACGTGACCGCGCTCCCCCTGGATGAGCCACTCCCTGAGTACATACCCGAGACCGAGGCCTACAAGAGCCGCCAGCAACTCATCATCGACACCGCCAAAAGGGAGAACCTGACATTGCGCGAGCTCTATCGCCGAGTGGTAGGCGCCTACGGGCACCGCGTCGTCATCGGCACCCCCGACTCCGTCGCCGGAGAGCTTGCGGCCTGGTTCGAAGCGGGCGCCGTCGACGGCTACATCCTCTCGCCCGCGTACCTACCGGAGGGATTCGAGGAGTTCCAGAGCCGGGTCCTGCCTCTCCTCCAGGAACGAGGACTGTTTCGCACTGAATACACCGGGACGACCTTCCGCGACCATCTCGGCCTTCCAAAGCCGGAACGCGACCAGGTCCAGGTCCAGCACCCGGCACAAACCGCAGCAGCAGTGTGATCCAGGGGGATCTTCCGAGTGTTGCGGCCAATCATGAGTACGCACGGGCCACACGCTCATCAGATTCCACCGCCTAATGGGGAGACTTTGCCGACTGTGTCCAGCGCGGTTGCCGAGGCTCTGGTCGAGCGCGCAGGACGCCTCTTCGGCCTGATGAGCAATGGCAAGGCCCACCTGACCGGCCGGGGGTTGCCATTCACCTCTGCCCGGCACAAAGCCGCAACGGCGGCCATGTCGGACGCCTACTATCGCGCCAACGGCAGAATATCCGCCCCTTCAACCACGGATGGGCGGGATTCACCAACCCGTCCATTTCGCATCCCGGAGCCCCGTCCGATTTCACACCATCACCGGCCTGGAGTAGCTGCGCGAAGCCCGTCGAGAAGAGCCCTGACCGGACCCACGCCATGTTCCGGAGGCACCAATGGGATCAGTCATCTAAGTCGGGCCCGCGTCCGGTTTGATTTCGCCGTGCGCCTGCGTTGACACGGCCAATGCCCATTTGATGGCGCTCGGCCGACCGAGGCCGCCCAAGGAGGGAAGAGCCAATGGCCGCAAGTAGTCACGATAAAGAAGATTTAAGTGTGGACAATGTCCACACCCCCTTTGGCTTACAAAGCAGCCACCATCAACGTCTTCTCACTCGAGGAACAACCCAAAGTCAAGCTCGTTGACCAAGGATCCAGACGTCATGTCGTGCCTAGTCCCTCTACCCATGAAGAGGTGTAGGACAACCACGACCTACCGAACGGACCAAGAAAGGACCCGCATAGCCCCAGTTCAGAGCAAGCGGAGGGCCGACCAGCCACGACCCTGAGCCCGCTCCCCCACAACCAAACAGGCGACCCGCGGCGCCAGGCACACCCCGCGGCCAGTATCAGAGGGACCTAACCAACCAGAATGTACACCCGTTAAAGCAAAAGACCCCTCCGAAGAGGGGTCATGCTGTGCCCGAGGTGGGACTCGAACTACATTCCATCCCTTGCAAACACCGGGAACTGCCGAAAACATGAACAGTTCACCCCAATCCGACCGATGTACTGTCCGTTCCAAGGCCAAAGGTGTTGACATTTTCAACACCTTTCTGTTGCTTGTCCCAAAGCAGCCCGGAGTCTTTATTTCTTGTCAGTGGGCCTGCTACAGAAAGCCACAGTGGACTGGCAACGCATCCGCATCCTTTTCCGGGCATATTCGGCCGTCGTTGCAGCTTTCCGGGATGACTCCCGAGACGCCCTTCGCGAGAAGGCATTCGATCTTGCGGGACGCAGTGCTCCTGCGCTAAAGGCGATTTCCTTAGTGGTGTGTTCGCCGCGGAGACCTTGCGCAAATTCGCGCCGCCAAGTCCTGGGATTCAGGGGGTGATGATTGATTGACCCTGCGAAGCAGGGTCAAGCCAACATTTGGACTTGACGTCCATATGAGGCTGCAGCTTTCAAGCCTAGGATCAAGCCGGACTGCGTGCCTGTATCCCTCGGTCATGGATATTGGGGACCGAATACCAGGGCTTGAACACAGCCGGACAACGCCACGCTATGCGATGTGGCATGCAAACGAACTCGAACTGAGAAGCTTCCTGTTGACGACGTCGACAGGAATGAAGGCCTGGTTCAAGTCTGAGGAGGAAGCTGCCGAAGAAGAGGCGCGGCGGGCATTCGATCCGCAGGCTTCCTACGGCGACGAGGCCTACAGCCTGTTTATGGACCGTGTAGCTATTTTCTGGGAACACTACTGGTATCAACTCGCGGCTGGCGTCATCAAGGACGGCTTCACCCTCTATGAGATCTTCCTTGAGGAGTCCGCCCATGACCTGCTGCGCGCCCACGGTTCCGGGCTCAGGTATCTCTCGACTGAGAAAACCTGGTTGCTGAATGAGTGCCACGACTTCTATGACCGGTACCTTGGCGGCTTCCAAATCAAGAGGCTCGAGATCGAAAACATCCAGTGGATTCGCCACAAGCTGTCCCACCTTCGGGACTCACTGCGAACAGTTGGCGGCAAGGCGGAGTTCGAAGAGAGGATCGAAGCACTTGGGATCAGTGGGGCGCCGTCCCAAGTAGAAGACGGGCTGGGCATTCCCCATTATGACTACGGGCGTGACCTTGCTTTTGCCAAGTCGCTGACTTTGAGCCCGCTTGAGGCGTGGTGGATCCTCGACAAACTTCGCGCACACGTCGAAGAGCTCACAGTAATCCTCCACCGGATCCAGTACGGGAGGCGCACGACGCAGGCCCTATACGACCTAAGTAAAGGGAAACCGGTAAAAGAACGAGACTGGAAGCTCCTGATTGCTCCGGAATAACGGGCTTCTGTCACCGACAGCTTCCGTAAAGGCTCTCCTAACGCCGCCCACTGGACACAGGAGAAACCTCGCTCGTCAAGATGGGCAGGCTAAACCGACAAGACCTTGGCGCAGCAAGTCTTAAGGGAGCCGCACGCCCGATCACGAGGGAGGGATCGTGATTTCATCGCGATGAACGACCGAAATGGAGTAAAGGGACACTGGGTCAGGTCTCAGTAGCACAGCTTTTCGTTCAGCAGGGATGCGCAGTCACCTTCCTGACTTTCATGCTCCCCACGGGATTGCGTGGTTGGAGGCGTCTGGTTCACACACCCGGAAGCGCCGGCTGTGTTAAGGAGACCGATGATAGCCTGGCGCACCTGCCGCTGAGCTTCAACAACCGCAAACGCGGCATCGGTCTTGGATGCTGTAAAGGGCTGTCAGGGCAGAGCCGCACTCCCAGCGAATATGGGAATCCACATTCGCTTATCCAAAAGAAACCATGGCGTCTACGTTCCGCCCACTAATTCGTTGCCATCGGCGTCACGCGGACGCACAATTTCCCAGATGGGTTCCAACGACTGCCCAACCGTCAAACGGACTAGGAAGCGTTGCCGGAAAGCATCGAGATTTAGAAGATGGCTCCACGCGGCTAAGCCCGATGCAGGCATCCACCGCTAGCTCGGGAAGCGGAGCTACGGGGCACCCCTTGTACCCACATTTCTCCGCTAAGCAGTGTTCTCTGCGGCGGGTCGACCGCTCGGTGGGATACGACCACGCGAGAGAATAGAGTCATGGGTCTATACGGACGAGACGACGATATCCGTTGGTTGCAGGTTGCGGAGCCTGGTTTCATCGCAGTTGTTGGGGATTCCGGCGTTGGAAAGTCGAGCTTACTCAGCGAGGTTTCACGTAATAGCCGTGATGGATGGATAACTGCCCCCGTGACCAACCTCCGCTCGGCTCCGGGACAACTGCACAGCGCCTTGATCGCCCAACTTACGGCAATCTTGGACGTTCATCTAGCCGATCGCTCTGCTGTCGAGGCGACCCTTGAGTTTCTTCACGGGGCAGCCAAACGGCTCGGAGCTGTCGGGGGAAAGGAACTGTCGCGGGTCGTTGGGGCGGAAATCCTCAACCTCCTCAAGGCGAGGTTGGGTCCGGAGTTTGGGGAGTCCATCGGAAAAATGACCAGAGATATCCTCCAGACCGGCGATGAGTCTCTGAGGGAGCGTCTTGCTAGTTCATCCGAGTTAGGAACAGTAGAGATTGTCCTCAGCTTCGCGGAGGAAATCGTGGAACTTACCGGCCGCGATTTGCGCTTGGTTCTTGATCGCGTGGAGAGACTTTCCCCCGGCGATAAAGCGATTGCACTCGACATGGCTGAAATGCTTCCGGACCATGTGCAGGTTATCGTGGGCCTAAATACTGCTCGAACGGAGAACCAGACTTTTCGTGCACAGTTGGCTGGAATCGGCGCACAAATAGTTGAAGTCCTTCCCCTTAACCTTGACACCATTCGTTCCTGGCTACGTGATGCGAATGTCAACGCCCCATCACCTGAGGTATTCCTTCGGGTGACGAGCGGCTATCCACTTTTCATGGATGAAGCAATAAGTGGGGCCCGGGCTGGTCTGCGGATCGAGAATATCCAAACAGCTTTCGCATTCCAAGAACTGATGCGGACCTCTTGGAATCAACTAAGTGTTCACGCCAAAACTGCTGCCCGGAAGCTCGCGGCTTTCAACGAGAGTCCGCCCGATGACTTCATAGCGCAATTGCTCCAAGTAGATCAAAATGCGTGGTCCGCTGTCCGCGATGAGCTACTTCACCGCGGGATTTTTATTATCGATAGCGACGAGGTTGCTTGGTTCCACGATCGGCGACGGGACCTCCTTTGGCGCACCATCATGAACAGTTCCGATCGAAATGAAGCAGCAACGGCAGCCACAGCTTTCCTTGATTCCCGGCTCGGCGCTCTGGACCACATACCACTGTGGGCAGTCACGTCCCTTGCCGAGCTGTCCCGAGCCGAGCCCGTCCGATCTAAGTACCCCCGGATTGCCAAGCTGACCGAGGCATCAAGGGACAGCATGGCTGTTCTGTTCTCTCTGCTCGAACTGATGGAGCCTGATCGCGAGAATGGCGGCAAGTTTGTGAAGACGCCTTTGCTGCTCAATTACGCTTCCGATGTCATAGGCGTGCAGAGGGACGGCGTCGACGCGCTTCAGGAACTTGAAGATGCTGGCTTTGCCCACACCTCAAGCAACGGCTCAGCCTCCGTCACGACAGCTTTGATTCCGGACAAGCTCACCTATGCGGCAATTCTCGGAAGGATGACCAGCGAATTCGGTCGATGGATAATTCCAAGTATTGCTAGCAATCTCTTCCAGCACCATTTTCAACAGCTCGTGTCACCCTTTGTCGCAGCAACGTATGGGATCGGTTCACTGTCCCTAACGGAACTAGCAAAAGCCGCTCACAACGCTGTCGAGGAAACACGCCGAGATTCTCCTGTGCATGCCGAAGCCTCGCTTGCCGTAACAGCGCGTCTTGGTACCCGTCCCTTCTTTGCTGGTATTTCCTTCCAGACCGCAAGTGACCGTGATGAGGCAGTGGCGCGACTTACGGCGGCATCTCAGGTTCGAATAATGGAGGAACCGCTCCATATCTCATCCCTGCATAGGCTGCCGACGCCAAGACTCCGCTCGCACAAAATCAAGAACGTGTTTAATCTTCTAGGTTTACTCGATGCCGAGGACAGCACGCCGCTTGTGGGAGCGCATTTCCATCTTGCTTCCGCCCAACTTCGCGTTGATGCCATGGAAGCAGTCAGGCAGATCCTTACGGAGACGGAACGGGCAGCGGCGGACCTCGTTGAGGCGCGGTCGCTGCTTGTGGAATTGAGCCATGCGCCTTCGTCGATGATGGAGATTCGCCTCTCGGGCGCCTTACCTCGTGCAGACTTGATCGAGGTACCGCAAGGTTTGCTCAACCCTTTTGAAGATCCACTATTCGGCTTCAAGCTCGCGAGAGACGGGCTAATCCTCCCTGGGGAAACCATTCGCGGCTGGTCGGTGATGGGCTATGCAAGAGAATCGCGTCAGTCCTACAAGCCATACTCAGACGTCGAGGAAGAAGTGACCAAAGCTTTGGAGGAATACAACAAGTTCCAGCAGGTAGAACGAATCCCATTGGACGCGTCCTACCTGGAGTCCGAGATATCAGCGCACCAGAACGCATGTGTACGGCAAGCAGAAACATTGTTGGAAGCGGGCATCGGTACCGCAGAAAGCCTGTCGGAGGCGTCATCCGTTGCACGTCAGATCGTGATTTACCCCTCTCGTGAGGTCTGGGGGGATAGCTACGGTGCTACCTGCCTGAAAGTTCGGAGTACAGTCCCGTCAGTATCTGTGACAATCACGGACGAACCGCCAACCCGAGAAAGCAGGCTCACGTTCTTCGGAGTTGACGCTGACAACGCCCCGGACAACGGAGTACTTCATAGGTCGTCATTCGCGTTTGCTTCTGACTTGATCGCCGATCTGATGGGCTACGACAGCAGGGACATACGGCTTGTCAATCCGTCCATGCCAGATGCGCATACGCTTTGAGTCTTGGAGCAGTCCCCTGCGTGGTGAAATAAAGCTTGACTGCTCCCATTGCACTCTCCACCTAGGTGCGTGGACTTTGCTGCCAATGCTGCTCCCTTTCGGACTATTTCGAAGCCACGCTCCCCATTGAAGGTACCAAGCAGCACGTCGCCCCAACACTAGATGGAGTACGGACCCCATTCCCTGGTCCCCTGTGGCCATGCCTAGGATGACCTTGTGCGTTGGAAGTTCCACTTCCCCGAGGGTCCTGATACTGGGTTTTGAAGCTCCGGTCGTTGCTTCTGTTCATATCAACTCAGGCGGAGGCTTCGGTGGACCCTAAGACTCGTAGATCGAATTCAAGCGTGCATGAGTCCGCTGCTCGGAAGGCCTTGTGCCTTGCTGGTGGCAGGGTATTCGTCGGAATGCCCACAATCACGGCACCTGAGGGTCGTCACGGTAACCGCCTCCGCGGAGGTGATTAGGGCTGCACTACATCCGGCTGTTTCGCAGGCAGTCTTCTGGTCGCACTGCACCTAGAAGTCACATGACACTGGTGTCCGGGCTCCTAAGGAGACGCGTCCAAATTGCTCGTATCCCCCGCTGATGCCTCCGCTCTATATGAAGGACTGGCGTGCGGCGTCATGCGATAGGAAGTGCACGCGCAGTTGCCTATTGCTTAGCACGAAGGGCCTTAAGCGCCGGGTAGTAGGGATGGCGCCTGTTGCCCAGTAGGTCTAGGGGCAGGTTCAGCTGCTCTATGGCGTATATTTCGAGCAGCCAGGGCGCATCTGCCTGGAGCCATGTCACGCGGGCGTGCTGGCTCATCCAATCGCTGATCCGATGTTCGCCATAGTGCGTGAAGGTCAGCCGATTATCGCTGCCGACTCTGCGGAGCGCTCTACCAATCCCGAGTCAGTCATACCTCTTCGGTAGCCTGTACGGGTGACTCACCAACTTGACGAAAAGCCGCAACTACCCCCCTGGCAGTGGCCCCTCGAATGGTGGCTTGACGAGAAGTTCTGGCGCGACGTAGCGACACGGACCGTCTCGGGATTAGTCGTACTGCTGATTGGTTATATCGTAGCCGTGACGAGCGGCCTCCTGGGGATTCCCGATCTTAGGAAAGTCCTCGCCGTCATCCTGGTCATCGCCGGCGCCATCCTCATCGGATTTCCGTTTGTGCGTCTTTCGCGAAAGATAATTAAGCTGATCAAAAAGCACGTCACGCCACGTTGGTTGCAGTCCTCATGATGTCGGGCTGGGGTTTGATCTACGTCGGCTTGATCCTGACCTGGGCTGTGATCGTTCTCCACATGACCAAGTGGGCCTACGAGAGTATCTGAGTCAAACTGGAGGCCATCTTCTATGGGCTCGGTACGCATTCACGACGTTGACAACAGACTGATACTTCGAGCCCATGGAATCGGTGATCGAGAGAACCAAGCTATCCGGATAGCCATCTGCGCTTATCCACCGCGACTCGTCTTTGAAGACGGACCGGCACACTTCAGCTAGTCGCTGGATTACCGCTGTGAGGTCAATCGTCATTTCTGGACTGTAGCAAACTTTTGTCCTCAAAATCGGGAGGAGTCAGGTACGTGTACCAGCGTAGTTCATGGATGGTGTTTGGGTTTAGTGAGAAGCCTGTCTCAGGATCAAAGGAGCAGAGCGGCTCACTCCCTCGTTGATCAATCGTCGAGGCACCACCATCCTAGGAAATGAGGCTATCCCGTGCCACTGCCGACTCTCTCGGTTATCCCAAACCGTGCTCCGGCCATCATGGTGCTGTTTCCTCCGGGTCCTTCGGAGCCTCTGAAGCGACGGTGATCTTATCTATTTCCGCCATACCCTCTGCGTACTTGCTATAACCAGGTCCAAAAGTAGCTACGAAGGCGGCGACGGAGAGGATGGGCAACAGCGGCTTCGTGAGCTCCTTCAAAGAGAGTCCGAAGTTATCAAACCATCCGACTCCGATCACCCGAATGACCCAGATGCTTGCGATAAGCGAAAGGAGCGCAATATAGCCACCCAACAGTGATCGAGCCGTCTCCGTTGCTTTCGCAAATTTTTCGCTATCGAGCTTCCGCAACCGAAAGGCCCACAGGCCAAGGATGCAAGTGGCGGCCATGTGCGGAACAAAGAAGGTTATTATCAGCGCGGCCCAACCACTTCCGCTCGTCGCAGGGAACACAACCGCCAATGCCGTCGGAAGAGGCCATTCACCAACAACACGCAGGGCCACCGGAAGCGACACAACCAATATCAAGATGTCCACGATAACTGGAGCGACCAGCGCCGACAGTACTGTCCAGCGAGTGACCTCCCGTTTCTTAATGAGGACCGGATCAGATGCATCGGCACTGAGCTGACGTTTCTTTGATTCAAGTTCCCGGTCGATTCGAAGCAGTTCTTCTTCCGACGTCTCGATAAGCGCTTCGAGACGAAGGGGAGAAAGTTCCTCCACATTGGATGACTCATCCTGGTCAGCCACGTGCTGGCGTTCGGAAAGCAGTTCCCGCCAGGTTGCGAGTTGCTCTGCGACGTCCGCGCGCATCGACGTTAAGACACGGACCTGCCTAAGGCTTTGGGCGTCTCGTCGTTGAGAACTAAATGCCCGCTGGCTGATGAGCGAGAAGAGGGCCAGAGATGCCGGAGCAAGCAGCTGAAGGACCTCAAAGCCATCCAATATGGCCCCCAGACACTGTCAATTCACCTTCCACAATTGACGACTCTATGGGATCTAGGGGAGGTTCGAAAAGTGAGCCATTGTGACGGCGGCGCAAAATGGCTCACTTTCCGACCAGCGCCGACATGGGATCGGCGTCCTCATACAGGGATTACCACTCAGCGCCCGCACTTGGAGTCGTTTCACGACTGCGTGGTATGCCCTAGATTTGACGCTTCGTCAAAGAACAGCACCCCACTCTGGCCCGAGTGCATGCCCCAAGTCGCCCTCAAGGCCCACCGGGCGGCAAACCGTGGTCCACCTCTCGCCCGGCCAGGGACCCGGGTGAGCCTAGTGGAGAGGCCTAGCCAGATTGGTGCAGGGGATGCTGCGTCATGCAGATTTCATTACCAGAGAGCCAGAGCCTCTCCGCCACGGCGAATTCCGAAAAGTCAAGCTTTGTCAACAGTAAGGGGCCATATAGGCCCCTGACCTGCGACAACATCGTGCCCGAGGTGGGACTCGACAGGGATTCCAGGCTTTGGAAACACTGGGAAGTCGCGGAAACATGCGGAGGCCGGGCCAGTCCGATGGGTGTATGAGCCAGCCCGGGGCGGAAAGTGTGGACATTGTCCACACTCTACTTTTCGTCCACGAATGTTGCCTTACGGACGACGCGCTTCGGCCGGGAACCGCAGTGCACAACCTGACAAGGGAAGAGGGTGCGTTGCTCGCCAGCAGTGCCGACAAGACCTCTGCCGGATATCATCATCAGATTTTCTCTTTCGCACATTCATACCGATTCGACCCCGGGGCGACTTGACCTGCACACCTCTCTTGGGAAGGGCTGCCGCCCAAGAGGCCGAGCGGCTAACCACAACACACCAAACGGTTCGATTTCGCAGAGCTTGAAGCGATGGTACCGACGGAGTGCATGTGCCGCAGGACATCGCCACAACAAGGCCGTCAGTCGCGCCGGACAACGCGATATAAGTCGCTGACACGTTCTCTCACTCGGTTACCAGCCTGGCCAACGATCGGACGGCATAAGTAAACTGATCAAACTTCAGCCTGATATGGCCGTTTTGCAAACCTCCAGTGCTTCGGACGAGCTCGTGAGCCTTCAACTCCAACAGGCCATCCGGAACGAAGCGCGGCTTGGTTCGGCTGACCCACGGCCAACGATCGGCTTCGTCGCCCCGCTCTTCGCGATAGTCATCCGGAATGTACAGCGGCTCCGAAGTCACCTCGACCACGGCGTAGCATTCTCTCGTTTGCGCGGAGATCAGCACGAGATCCCCTTCTTTGATGCTTGGCCGCCCCTTAGCAGGACTGCCAAAGAACCAGTTCCGTCGCCATTGATCCAGCGCCGGCTCGCCGTACTCGGACTTCAGCCAAAGGGTCCTGTCTCTGTCGCGCGCATCCACCAAAAGCTGCTCAACCGAAGCAAGACCCGAATCACTGTCCAACCCATCCGTAATCGGTTGGTCTACCACCGTCAGTTGACGGGCCTGCTGTGTGAGCTTGTCGAGGTCGGCTGTTGTCACAGGCCGACTTGCCCACGCGTCCATGCTTTGCCGCACTGATAGGACCTGGGCAGGCCCAAGTTCGACGCCGAGCTCAACATTGCCGGCAGCCGAACTGCCCAGCCCGGCACCAGTGAGGTTCGCTGATCCAAGGAATCCGCGGGAACCAAGAAGGAAAGCCTTGGCATGCAACCTGTCCACGTGTAGGACCGAGAAGCCCGACTGGATAAGCTGCAAAAGGCCGTCAACGCTCAAGTAACCGTTGGCGACAGCACTCGGATCGAGACAGGTGAACAGCGTACGCGTAGCGTCCGCCTGTAGGGCCCATTGAGCTAAACGCTTACAAACGTCATAAGAGAGAAACGGACTGGCCAACAGCACATCGCCGCTGGTGTCCTGGACGGCATTAAACAACCAATCAGCAGCCTTCGAATGCACCGCACCTTCGTTCATCACAAAAAAGACACTACAGCGGCGATAATCCTCACAACTGCATCGTTTTCCCGTGTCCGGCCCAGATGTCGGTCCTTACGGTGTCGATTCGTTGGGTGTACCGTGCACGGGCGACCTAAGAAGCCATGTCGCTTCCAATCAGGTTTCGCGATCACGGTCTTGTTCCGCTCTTCCGATCACTCCACGTGTTTTGACTTGTGCATTCCCTTGCGATAAAAGAGTTCGAGTGAACGAACCAATCAAGCATCACTTCGTGCCGCAGTTCCTCTTAAGGCATTTCGCTGACTCGAAAGAGCAGCTTCAAGTTCATCGGCTGGCGGGCAACCAGAGTTTCCGCTCGACCGTCCGGAGCACGGGCCATCGCAACGATGGACACACACTGTATGGACCTCAGTTCGGCACCTCCGGCATGAATAGAACATTGCTTGAGTCGGCCATGAGCGACCTTGAAGGCGATGCCGCAACCGTGGTCGATGAACTCGCGACCGGGAATTCTCGAGACGTGACAGATTCACAGAAGCAGGTCCTGTGTTGGTTTGCTGGGCTCCAGATCCTTCGCAGCAGGTTCACACTGGGCTACGTCGTACGGCAGCTCGAGCAGGGAAAATATGCGGAACAATTTGGCGACCTTCCAGCGGAAGAGCTACAGACGGCCTTATTAGGTTCAGCGCTTTCTCCGTTCTTAGGAGCCTGGTCGAACCGCAACAATCCCCGGGCGCAAGCTAAGGACAAGTGGAATCCATTCTCCGCAGGCCTACGGCAATTCAGGTGGGACGTACTACACTATCGCACTCCGAGTCTCGTACTCTCCGATGCTTTTGCTGCCCAGAGCGGGATCCGGGACGAAGCGCGTCCAAATTACACCAAAACGGAGCGCCGCTGGGCCATGCACGGTTTTGTCTCGTCACTGGAAGACTCCGCGCGTGTAACCATGGCCCTCACACCAGAATTGGGAATTCATCTTCATCGCTCAAACCAAAGGAAGTCATTAAAGGCGGAGGATTTCAACCGTTACACCGTCTACTCATCTAGAGACTTCATAGCTCACGCTCCTGACTGGCACGACTTAAACCCCCGGCTCCACCAGCTAATGGCTGAACGCTTAAGTCTTCAGCGGATGCTAAGAATGGCGATGCCGGCCAATTTCTAAGTGCCCGTCAAGAATAACCAACATAAGCTAGCCAGGGTTGCTCAAGGTTCGCGGGGCTCCAGACTGATCGACGAGTTCGGCAAACTCTGAGTTGGTGAGCACGGTCAGCCCGAACTCCCTGGCTTTGTCGCTAACTGCGTCGTCCCCAGTCACAACACACCACTCCGGAGGCATGAGAGTCTGGTCGTCGTGGCTCCTGGCCCTCCAAAGCGCATGCAACGACCAGCGGATCGGCGTTTCCGAGATTGGCGTAAAGGTTAATCAGGCGCGTGTCTGCCTTCGGTATGGACGCCATAACTTCGACCAGTAGCCGAAGCATCCTAGGGGTCGTTGGATGGACGTTGTTGTGCAGCGACGTGATGTCCGGAAATCCCTGAGACTCGTGCAGCACCGCCTCGGGTATGACCGCGTTCTCCTGGAAATATGTGCTGGCTCGCCGCTGCCTTCCAAGTTGACTAAGCGCGTTTGTGTCGATCACGTACCGTCGCCCGAATTCACTCATCAGAGAGCCCTTCTGAGGTCGTCGATTTGTGATGGTTTGAGGCGGTTTAGGCAAACTGCACGGCAGAACTCCCCCGGTGAGATGTTTTGTTCGTCAAGCGCCCGCAGCATCTGTCGATTGAGCTCCCTCCCGTTGTACTTAGTAACGGCATTCTGAGGGAGGATCTGATTTCTGGGCCCTCCTTTGGGGCGGCTCCGGAATTCTACTCGGAACTGTTCAAGGTACTCGTTTGCAGTAGCTGGGTTGATGATCCCCAGTCGCATTGCGCGCACAGTTGCGGCGCTAGGGGTGACCTTGAAGGTCTCCGCGGCGCTGTGCATGTCGTCGAGGGACGTTAGCCTCACGGCTGTGAATCGTTCGCCAGGCATTAGCATAGCGCCGGCAATATCATACTCAAGCCCAGGCTCCGTATCGGCAGTGCCACCGTCCCAGGTCATCGGAGCAAAGATTCGCCGGGCTATCAGAACCGTCAACAGCGCAAGTGTAAAGATGGTACGACCTGCGGGTTCCTGATCGTCACCATGATCTCCACCCGCCAGAAAAATGTATGGAACCTTGTTGTCTCGAATCGTCATGCCACTAAACTTCACATGCGTTAACCGCTGCGGCATATAATGCTGGACACTCCGCGAAACCAGCACTTGGTTGGCCTCAAGACGGTCGATCATTAGTTCGAGCGCCCTTTCCTTGCTCTTACACGCGCGAAGTGACTCATGTGAGAGGCCGATAGCAGACATAAGTTTGGCCGCTTGCGCCTCCACGGATGGGCCTGCGTCACGCAGTAGGCCCACTATCTTGTTTCGGTGAAGAGACTTGTCGTATTTCCGAACTAGCTGCTGCTTTCGGATTAGGTCTTTGACGATTAGCTCGACATCCCGTAATTGCACCTTAGAGCGCGACCCAATTGAGAACGTGTCTTTACTTAGCCCGGCGAGCAACTTCTCAGTCTTCTTCTTCACCTGCTCCTGTACCAACGCGTACGGGGCGAAGAACAGGGAATAAGGAATGTCGCCCTTGTCGGCTAATGAAACGAGATCGGCAAAACTGATTCTGCCCGAATCAATAGCCTTCTCATACCCCCTGTAGGTTCCCGCTACCGAATTGTCGAGAAGTTCAGTGAAGGCCGCCTCTTCAATTGGGACCGCATCGCCATCCAGCAGAACCTCGATCGCCATTAGAGGTCCTCTGGGTCAAAAATTGCGCCGAGCAGGCTACCCGGACATGCCTGGACACAAGCTCTTCGTCGCCGCCACTGCTCGTCCACATCGTTCCGCGGATAGCCTGGTGGTAATCCTGCTCGCCAAAATGCTTGATCATTTTGTCTGCTTCGCGGAATATTCTCCATCGAAGAGACTGGATGAAGACGCCTTGTTGCCCCAATGATTACCACGCGTATCGCCCCTTCTGTGTATCAACAAGTTACAAGATTCGTGGCAGTCACTTCGTGTATGACACGAGTCTCAGCCACGCCTGGTGAAATAACGTAAAGCAACGCAGGTGACTGCACTGAGAATGCTTCACCGCAACACGCCACCGTCGCACCCGCGTCGAGACCGGCCTCGCGACCCCCATAAATAGCTGTCCTAGAATCGGACTGTGAATTCTGTGGAGGCTCTGCCGACCACATAGTCCCACTCGTCGGGGTCGGCAAGTTCAGGCCTGGGCGCGATCTGTTCAACGACATTCACTTGGCCAGGAATCATAGGAGCCGCTACAGAAGGAAACGCAGTTCGTCCGAGAACGGAGTCATGTGTCGGGTTTTCAATGGAACCGTCTGTCAGGTACCAAGGGCTATCGGTCCCGATGACCTCGATGAGCCGGCCTTGGAGCCGAGTGCTACCGGGCTCCTTTCTGCGTGATTCCACGGCGACTTTCAATCCGGCGACTAGCCGCTCGGTGACGGCCTTCCAGTCAATTGGGACAGCCATGCCCCAGCTACCAGTGCGTTGAAGCTCCGTCAAAAGGTTTGAAACGACGTCACCGAAATCTTCAGTTTCATCCCAACTCACTTCAGAATAGAAACCAAGGGAGTCGCCTGAGTAGGCGACCAAGTAGGGAATCTCGTCGTCCAAGGTGTACTTTTGACCGCCGAACTGGGTGTAGCTTTGGAGCTCGGCAGGCAGCGCTAGCCTCAAACCGATGCGAAGCTCCCCAGATTTTCCGGTGGCTTGAACGAAGCTTTCCTGTTGGTGGAGGCTGTTCATGTCGACTGCGGACTTTAGGGCGGCCAGCACAGCTGTCCGTGGGAAGTCTTTTGAGAGGTCAGCCAGCTTCTTGTCCTGGTCGCTCAATTTGCCGTTAACTGCTAAATTGATTCACTGTTCGAGAGAAGCGAATTTCTACTCGATATCGCCCTGGACTTCGTCACGAAGATCTTCCTTGATGCCGGCTGTTGCGTCAACTGTCGCATTAGTCACTGACGTTTTAACTGCTCTTCGTATCTTCGGTTCGACAAGCAGCAAAAGACCGGCGGAGACGAGCCCCGTTACGGAGTTGGTCAGGATGGACTGCCAGATAGATAAGCTTTGCGTGTCATCTGAAGCGAACAGCTGACTGATGAAAAATGCATCAGATCCGAGGATCGCCCCGCTAGGAGGAGTGCCGCCATCCATCCGAAGTGGATCTTTTCTTTGGGCGTTTGCTGGGCCGAGGTCGTTTTCACAAGGAAACTGCACTTGAGGCTTCCGGTTGGTGGCGCGGGCCAAGAATAACTGCTAATTCCAAAAAGCATCTCAAGAAGGAGATGCTTGTGAAACTCTTCGGATGCGCCGCCAGAGGAAGCCTCAGTGTCAGGAAAAAGCAGGTCCGGGCACAGATCCGCCTAGCGAAGTAGCGTGGCCGCAACCGCCGATAACGGCGCATATGTCAGGACTGTTAGCAGTCCCCGGCGCAGCGATCGCGCCAAGCGATGCCACATGCCGAAGATTAGGGCCGCTCAGTCATGACGCTGCACAACGGCCTGCCCATGAATAGCCAGAAGCAACAACGCTGTTTGTCATTCTGATATCCCGATCATCGCTGGATGGGCTTCGCGCAACCATAGCGTCACCGCGCCGAATCGGAGCCTGGGAATTGGCTCAGCGTTCCCACGCCACCCCCTTCCGAGGACCTTCTCCCGGTCACCCTAGTTGCGTTCCAGCTACTTGTCAGAGCACAAGTGCCCTATCAGAACGGCCAAGGGCCAAAGACACAACGCACGCACAAAGGAATAGGACAATGAATGCGCTCACCATCAAAGACCCGGCAGATCTACTGAGCTTCATCGGGCACACCCTAGGGTTCTGGCCCCAAGAGAGTCTGGTCTGCATCACCCTGGACAAAGGCAAGGTCGGCGCCACACTCCGCATCGACCTCCCCCGCCAACCTGGAACAGAACTGCCTTACGCGAGGACGGTCAGCAGTTATCTCACCAGTGACACCAGCTCGACGAGCATCGTCTTCGCTCTCTACACCTCCCAGCGCTGCCGTCCAGGCCAGCCCAAGCCACACGCAACCACCATCGCCGCGCTCACCGGAGTCCTTGCCGAAAACGGCATCACCATCCGCGACGGGATATTCGTCAGTGACGACACCTACTCCCCCTACGACAGCGAACCTGGCCAGGACATCAGTCTGCCCATCAGCTCCACCGAGTACAGCCGAGTCAACGCCGAATTCATCTACCGCGGCAGCACCATCGAACCCACCAACCGCATCATCCTCCCGACGCCAACCCACGAAGCAGACCACGCCACCGCCGTCGAAAACTCCATGGACACCATCCGAGCCCAGACACCTCATCAAGCCGCAGAACAAGCCAGCAAACTGTGGTTGACCATGCTGGAGTCAAGCGACTTCCCCACCGACGAAGACTGCACCACGCTCATCGCGAACTTCCAGTTCCCGCACATCCGCGACCGGCTTATGGCAGATATCCCCGGCATCGACGAACCACCGCAACACATCCTCTTCGCCCAAACCCAGTCCGCGCCCAAATGGTCCCGGGTCGAATGGGCACAGCAACTCCTCCTCCACGCCTACACCAGAACCAGCCCACAACACGCAGCACCCATCCTCACCACCATCGGCTACATCAACTGGTGGGAAGGCCGAGGATCCAAAGCACACCAATACATGCAACTCGCCCTCGACACAGACCCCAGCTACCGCTTCGCACGACTCACCGACCAAATGCTCGGAGCCGGAATCATCGCCGGCTGGAACACCAATAAGAACACCGCCTACAAAACACGCCTCGATATGCCGTAGGTCGAGACCGCGGTCAGCTTGCCGCTAGCTCGTCACGGCCTCCAAAAGACCATTTGTGGTTTGACTGGGAGTCCGCGGCTTCGCCTCGAGGGCTAGCCCCCCACTCCTCATATTTTCGCTACCCGGCTTCCGGGATCATGCGTAGCCCTGCCGCCATTTGCCTTCGCAGCATCTCTGCCGGTACCCCGTCATGCGCTCGGAGTGCGAGTCCTTCGGAAAGCATGTTGATAGCGTGCGCGAGAGCGAGCGTATCTGACCCTGCGGGGATCTGTCCGCTTCGAATGCCCAAATCGAGTTTGCCTTGAAAACGGCGCACTCCGTCGTCTCCGATAGCTGCAAGTGCGCGTGCGACGTCGCTATCGCGGTCTTCCAAACTCACCGCAGAATGGACTACCAAGCACCCGAGGTGAGGCCCTGGCGCCGTTATCACGTCCACAAAATCTTCGAAGAATCGTTTGAAGGCTTCTGCGACCCGAGGTTCTTGATCGAAGGTATCCCAGACGGGATCCCAGAAGGTGCGTTCGTAGTGGTCAACGACGTTTATGAACAGCTGCGCTTTGCTGCCGAACGCCGCATACAGGCTCGGTGGGTTGATTCCGATGCCAGCGCACAGCTGGCTTACTGACGTCGCCTCGTAGCCGTGCTCCCAGAACATGTCCATCGCAGCCTCAAGCGCTTGCTTCTCATCGAAGGCCCGTCGTCGACCGCGCGCGCCATCTCGGGGCTTCGCGCTGGACGTGGACATAAGCACCTCACAGAGTTGACGACTAACTGTAGCGCTCACTACAGTATCATCTGTAGCGACCGCTACAGAATGCTTTTGACCACAAGGAGTGCTGGTGTCCGAGAAAACCTACGTCCAGGAATACAACGCCGTGCTGGAGGCGCTGTCGAAGTACATCGAAGGGTGCGCAAAAGCTGACGGCTCCATCATGCGGCCAGCGTTCCACCCCGACGCGGTGATGTTTACCACCGCCGAATCCACGGTTTCACGGGTTCCGATCCAGACACTGTTCGACGAGATCGAAACAGCGTTCAACCCTTCCAACCCGAACTCTGCAGTCGTAACCGTCGACATCGTGGGCAGTGTCGCCAGCGCGCGGGTCGACACCGACAACCTCGATGGTTTCCGTTTCAGCGATTTCTTCCACCTGCTGAAGGCTGACGGTGAGTGGCAGATCGTTGCGAAGACTTTCCACACACACTCCACCTCTGCGAGCTGACACTCGCTGGCATCGGGGCTGGCCTCCACGCCGCCCCGATGCCCCCTCCCCAAGGGCTAAAGCTTTGGCTATCGGCTTTAGCGCGCCTGGCACGGCCCCCGACTCAACAGGCCTTCACCGCACCATTTCAAGGAGTTTTCTTGTCCGCAAGACTTTTCGAGCCCTATACGATCCGTGGGGTCTCTTTGCGGAACCGCATCGTTATGTCCCCTATGTGCATGCATTCCGCGACAGCCGATGGAGTCGCCACTGATTTCCATGTCCTGCATTATGGATCCCGTGCACTAGGTGGCACTGGTCTGATCATGACCGAGACTGCAGCGGTAACTCCCAACGGGCCGATTGGGCCTGGAGACCTTGGGATCTGGGACGATGCACACATCCCGAACCTGCGACGCATTGTTGACGCCGTTCACCTGGTCGGCGGCCGAATCGGCGTGCAGATCGGCCACGCCGGCCGACAACTCGGCCTCCCCGAGCAGACTGCCGTCGCGCCCTCCGCAATCGCGTGGGGACCGGAATCCCGGGTACCCGAGGAACTCACCCAAGACGGAATTGCAGAAATTGTCGATGCGTTCCGCGTCGCGGCAGCGCGCGCAAAGATGGCAGGCTTCGACGTCGTGGAGGTGCACGCCGCCCACGGCTTCCTCCTCAACGAGTTCCTCTCCCCGATTTCGAACAAACGCACCGACGAGTATGGAGGAGACCACGCGGGCCGGTACCGCATCGTCCGTGAAGTCGTCGATGCAGTCCGCACCGAATGGAACGGACCGCTCTTCGTCCGGATCTCCTCCACCGACTACGTCGACGGCGGCAACACCCCTGAGGACTTCATTGTGTTCGGCCGGTGGATGAAAGAGCAGGGCGTGGACCTCATCGACGCATCCTCCGGCGGCAGCGCACCCGTCAAAGTGTCCTCGTTCCCGGGTTTCCAGGTCCCCGCAGCGGAGCTCATCCGCCGGGAAGTCGGAATCCCCACCGGCGCTGTAGGGCGCATCGAGACCGGCCAGCAAGCAGAGGACATCGTCAGGAACGGACGCGCCGACCTGGTGTTCATCGGCCGCGAGATGCTCAAGGATCCGTTCTGGGCACGAACTGCCGCGGACGATCTTAGGCATGCCATCCAACCGCCGGCACAGTACACACGCTACGGCTCCGTGTGGCAGCGCACTCAGCCACCGCTCCCTGCAGCCCCGCTTCACGAAACAGTCGCGGCCTAGGAAAGGCTCTTGCCTTCCGGCTGCAGACCGGCGCAATTGGGCGCTACGAACTACGCAGGCAGACGCCGGGATAGCTCTGCCTGCGTAGCTGTAGATCAAACCGGCGTACGCACGACTGTCGTGCCAACTTCCCAGTTCACTACGACGGCCAGGAGTGAAAGCCGGAATCACAATTTGGCCTTAAGATGGAACCATGCCCAATGAAGTGAATTCAGTCTCAGTTCCCCAAGGCGTGGCAGAGTACGTCAAGGGACTGATCCGCCGAGGCCAACTCGGCCCTGGTGACAGACTTCCCCCAGAGCGGCAACTTGCCGAATCCCTCGGTGTAGCACGGGTGAGTCTTCGGGAAGCGTTCAAGCAGCTGCAGGAAGAAGGCTACATTGTCGTCCGGCGGGGCAAAACCGGCGGCAACTTCGTCACCGCCTTGAGTCAGCCACTTGCTGAGTGGCGCCGCAGCATACTTGAGCAAGAGGAAGAACTGGACGACCTGACCACCGTGAGGGTCGCCATGGAGTCCCATGCTGCGACTCTGGCAGCCACGCGGCGGACGCAAGACGACCTTGACGCCATGATGGCCGCCATCAACCAACAGGCGGCGGCATCCAACCGGGCCGAATACAGGCTTGCAGATTCTGCTTTCCATGACGCAGTAGCAAAGGCGGCAGGGAGTAAGCGACTGGAAGCTGCCATTCGAAATGCCCGCAGTGAGTTCTTCAGTCCGGCGGACATGCTGGACCACCCGGATCCTGTTGAGGACGATCAGCGACAGCACAAGCGTGTATTTGAAGCCATCAAGGACAGGGCTCCCCTGCTTGCGCATGAAGCCATGCTGGATCACATCGAGCACACGCGCCACGAGATCCTGAGAATACTCAAATCAGAAGCTGGGCAGGTCTCCTAGGGACCTTTCCATTGGAACCGCGCAAAGCCGGTTCACCTGGTCACGGTAAACGAAGACCATGACGAAAGCCCGGCAGGCCTCCACGGAGGAACGACCTGCCGGGCGCGGTTTTAACCGCTCGTGGGCAGAACCAGAGCTTACAGGCGCCCGGCCTCCACAATCTGCCGAAGGAATTCGCGTGTGCGCGGCTGAACCGGGTCACCGAATACCTGTTCCGGCGGCCCTTGCTCCAGGAGCCGCCCCTGTTCCAAGAAGACGACGAGGTCGGACACTTCGCGAGCGAAGTGCATCTCGTGGGTGGCAAGCATCATGGTCATCCCATCTGCCGCGAGCTCACGAACGATGTTGAGAACTTCGGCAACCAGTTCCGGGTCAAGCGCGGAGGTTATTTCGTCCAGGAGCACAGCTTTGGGCTCCATCGCGAGTGTCCGCATGATCGCCACGCGCTGCTGCTGACCACCGGATAGCTGCTCCGGGAAGTAGCTCGAGCGATTTCCAAGGTTGACCCGTTCGAGGAGAGCGTAGGCACGTTCACGCGCTTCCTCAGGGCGAAGTCCCAGGAGTTTGATGGGACCGATGGCAACGTTGTCCAGGACGCTCATGTGCGGAAAGAGGTTGAAGGACTGGAATACCATTCCCACGGTCCGGCGCAGACTGTTCACATTCACGCCAAGTCCACTGACTACGTCTCCGTCAATGCGGATCTCACCTGTATCTATCGGCTCCAAGGCATTGATGCATCGCAGCAGAGTAGATTTTCCGGATCCGGAGGCACCTATCAAAGTGACCACCTGATGCTGCTCGACCTGCAGGTCGATACCTTGCAGCACCGTATGGACGCCGTAGCTCTTGTGGAGGCCAACCAATTCAATGAAAGACATTATTTGCTTCCCTTTCGTCCACGGCGGGAAACGCCTCGCGCCAGCATCCAATCAACGAAGCGGGTCTGCGGGATAGTGATCAAGATAAAGAGGACGGCCACTACTGTGACTGACGAAAGGTTGAAGTTCGCCGATGAATAGAACTTGGCCTGGTTGAACGCGTCCATCGTGCCAATAATGTTCACCAGCGAGGTGTCCTTCTGTAGCGAGATGAACAAACTGAGCAGGGGCGGGATGACCCCCCGCACGGCTTGAGGCAAAATGACGAACCGGAGTGTCTTTCCGAATGAGAATCCGAGCGACCGGGAAGCGGACCACTGCGACGGGTGGATTGCTTCTATGCCAGCCCTGTACGTCTCGGCGGTATAGGCGCTGAACGTCAGAGTCAGCGCAATGATGGCGAACCATTCCGGCGGCAGATCTGACAGTACGGGAAGCTGGAGCAGGGGCAGGCCAAATCCGACCAAGTAGATGACAATGATGGCTGGCACGGCGCGCAGGCAGTCGATGTAGGCGATTGCAATGGCCCGTACAGGGCGCCAGGCTTTTCCGGGGGCAAGGCGGGCTACTGCCAACAGCAGCCCGAAAGCGAGGACGAAGATCTCAGTGATGACGGCGATCCAAATATTGAGGCCGAAAGCTGCAAGGACGTCGCCGGCGCTTTGAGCCATGAAATCCCAGCGGAGGAATGTCTTCTGGATGATTGCGTCATTGACGGTGAGCATCACAGCACCGGTGATGACTATAAGTACGGCAATGCCAAGGCCGAAGGTGAAGGTTGCATCATGCAGTGATGCTGCACCGCTCGCCCTGGCGTCGAGAATCCGCCCTTCACTCACTTCTTTGGAGGCGCGGAGGGACCGACGTAGTGACCGCACCGCTATCCACAGCACCGCGCCAGCCAACAGCACACCGACAGTACTCAAAAGCCAGCCAACAGCGTAGGGGGTGGTGCCCTCCTCTGATCCATTCATCGCAGCTGCACCTAGGCCAGCAACGGCCACTAGAAGCGCAGAGGCAAATACAGTCGCCGCCGATGAAAGCGCTCGACTCTTAGGCGGAGGGCTGAGACGTGGGGCCGCAGCTAGAGGCGAGGCAGCAACCGAGGTCACTTCACTACCCAGAACGGGACGGAATTGGGGTCAACCCCGAACGTAGGCTGAAGGTAGTCCGCGGCCAGAGCCTTCAGCGTCCCGTCAGAGTCCAGTTCGCCAATGGCCTTGTCGATGGCGGATGTATTCTCAGAGTTGCGAGGAAGTACAACCCCATAGCCCTGGTCGAGGGCTATCTGCCCGGTTACGGCCAGAGCACCCCCGGTTTCTTTAACGCTGGTCAGAGCGATCGTTGTGTCTGTAACAACTGCGTCGACCTGCCCGGCTTTGAGCGCTGTGAAGATGTCTGCGGCGGACTGAAAGACTGCTGCCGGCTTGGTGGGCTTGAGTACGTCCGCCACCCACTGTGCGCCAACGTTGCCCTGCAGAACGGCGATCTTCGAGTCACGGAGGGTGTCCGCGGTGACCTTTGAATCCTTTTTCGTAGCAATGCCAAGGTTTGAAGAGAAGTACCGCTGCGAGAAGTCAAATACTTCCTTTCGCTTATCGGTAATTGTCACCGTGGCCAGTCCGATGTCGTAGCCGGATGCGGTCCCAGAGATGAACTGGTCCCAGGCGAAGTTTTTAAGCTGGACCGATTTGAGTCCGGCCCGGTGGGCAATATCCGCGGCCATGCAGTACTCAAATCCGCTCTTGACCGAGTCCGGGCTGGTTCCATTGGACCACCCAGGGTTTGGCAGAACGACGGCGACCGTCAGGACATCTGGTTTTTGGGTTTTGAGCTTGATGCTGTCCGGCTGCCCAGTGACTTTACAGTCCCCGAAGCCGGAGGCGTTGCTGGGCGAGCTCGAGTTTGCAGAGCCACCGCATGCGGTGAGGGCGAGGACGCCGACTGTCAAAGCGACGGCGGCTAAGGATTGCTTCTTCATCTAGTGCTCCAGGGAGTAGTGAGAAAGGGCGGCGGCCTTCAGTTGCGACTGAGACCGCGGTGAATGGACAACCCATCCTCGCCGTAAAGGTCTGAGGTGCGGTCCATTAACCTTCCAACTATGAAACATGACACACTTTCAGGTGTCAAGAGTTCAGTAGATAGGGCCACATCAGCGTCCTTGCTTCCAGTTGACAGCCCTCAGCAGATGCCGCCATCCTGTTAAGGTATTTGGCTCGTACCTAATACCTCAATATTTCGCAACCAGTACTTGCTGGTCGACACCACACTCAGGAGCTTATTTTGGCCACATCTGCATCGATTTCCCCGAGGATTGGCATTCCAATCCGCCTCTCTGGCCTCGGTTGCGGAGTCTCGGACCCGGTCCTTAAGGAGGCCGAAAGGGCCTTTGACGCAGTGGTCTCGCTCATTCTGGGATCCGGGGCTGAAGCAGTCCTCATCAGCCCAGCCGGCGATCTGGAACTCGAAGAAACCTTCGCTTCCTGCCATGGCTTCGTCCTTCCGGGCGGCGGGGACGTTAACCCGGCCCTTTTCGGCGGATCGGCCGAGGATCCGTCTCTTTTCGGAGTCGATGCGACACAAGACAGCCTTGACCTCGCCGCCATCCAGTACGGCATCGACCATGGCATCCCGGTGTTGGGCATATGCCGCGGCATGCAACTACTCAATGTTGCTTACGGCGGGTCCCTGCACATCGACTTAGGACCCAGCAGCGTCTCCCATGTAAGCAAGGGTGAAGAAGGCTCGAGAGACTTCTCCGTCCATGAGGTGGAACTCAAGAGGGGAAGCCGCGTTGCCGTCGCATTCGACGGCGAATCCCGAATCCCGGTGGCGTCGTTCCACCATCAGGCTGTTGATCTTCTAGGCGACGGACTGCGTCCCACCGCAGTGGCCGATGACGGTCTCCTTGAGGCCATCGAATCGGTGGACGACAACTGGATAGTCGGCATCCAATGGCATCCGGAAGCGGACCTTCCTGCACCAACTTTGCGGCAGCCGCTGTTCGCCGCCCTGAAGGCCGAAGCCGAGAAGATGCTCCTTCGGATCAGTTGAAAAGGACGTCTACCCGGCAGTGGAGTATCCGATTGTTGGCGTTGTGAGTCCGTCAACGAACTGCAGTGGGTGAAAGGTCACTTTAAGTGCGGGAGGGTTGGGTCCACCGCCATGCCCAAATGGCACAGCAGTCGACCCAACCAATTCCGCGTAATACACCCTGCGGCCGCGAGATATAAGGGCGAGCCTGGTGGGCCCGCCCAGTCCCTGGCTTCAGTGGTTGTCGGACACCTCATCCTGAAGCGGCATAGGCATCGAAGTATAGAGCCCGTCAGAACATGCCTGAAGGAGCCCCCTTAACCACATCCGCATACGTTTAGAAAACATCGTCTGCCTCCCATTGACCACAGCGATCAAACAACGGCGCGCATGGCCCTGGATGGCACTGCCTAGCCGGCATGGATGTCCTTCTTGAACGTCTCCGGGAGCCACTTCAGAAGGATGGGTGCCGCAATGAGTGCCACCACTGCCATGTACCAGGCCGCCGACGTCGACGTTCCGGTTGAGTTTGCCAGCGCTGCTGCGATCAGCGGTCCAGGGCCGGCGACGATGGCGAGCCCCAGGTTGTAGCCGAGTGCGCTTCCGCTGGACCGGGTGGAGGCAGGGAAGAGCTCCACGAGCAGTACCACGTTGGTCACACTGCACAGTGCCTGGCACGCTCCAAAGAGGATAAGCCCCGCAACGATTGCCACGCCGTTCCCTGTTCCCATGAGCAGGAAGGACGGGATGGACAGCACAACAAAACCTACAGTTCCAAGAATATTCAGGCCGCGACGGCCAAACCGGTCAGACAGGATGCCCGCCAAAGGGCACATCAACAGGTAGATGAACAGGCCGGCACCGCTGAGCGTCAGCGCGGAAGCGCGGTCCAAACCAAGCGAGGTGGTCAGATGGTTGTTCATGTACGTCGCCAGATAATAGATACCGAGCCCAGAGACGCTGGAGAACGCAAACGTGATCAGGATCGGCTTAAGGCCCTTCGTACCTGCCTTTGCCAAAGGTGAACCAGCCAGCCGGTCTTCGGACTTCATGCTCTCGAAGACGGGAGTATCCCCCAGTTTCATGCGGATGTAGAGCCCGGCAAGGGACATAGGCGCAGCCAGGAGGAACGGAAGCCGCCAGCCCCAGCCCGATAGGTCTTCCGGGGAAAGTGCAGAGCTAAGGCCAAGCGCAACGAAGCTTCCTACGATGAACGCCAAGGCGGCGGTCCCTGAGATCAGGCTCGCATACAGCCCGCGCTTATTGTTCGGGGCACTTTCCACCAGGTAGGCGGCAGAGCCACTCCACTCGCCACCAGCAGCGATACCCTGCACGCAACGGAGCAGGACCAGCAGAATGGGGGCCAGAAGTCCGGCCACTGCGTATGTGGGAAGAAGACCCATGACAGTCGTCGCCCCGCCCATGAGCAGAACCGACCATACAAGCGCGGCCTTGCGACCGTGCTTATCCCCAATGGGTCCGAGAATGAATGCTCCCAGGGGGCGCATGATGAAGCCGACGGCGAAGACGGCGAACGCACTCAGCAGGGAGAGAATCGGGGTGCTTTCAGGGAAGAACAGTTTCCCGATGATGCTGGCAAAGAAGCCATAAACGGCGAAGTCGAACCATTCCATGAAGTTGCCGATGCCTACGGCAAGGGCAGTCTTGCGGCGGGTGGCTGCGGATGGTTCTGTGGTGCCGGGAAGTGTTGTTGTGCTTGCGCTTTGCATGAAGACAACCTCTCTGTTGACGTCCGTTTTGGGCATGGAATGGCCCCCGCCCCTGTTGCGAGCAAAGGGCGGGGGCCAGTGTGGGGGCGATGCTCCGCGCTACGAACGCGGGGGCACCGTATTAGTCCGCGTACGGGTCGGGGATGGCGATGTACTGCGCTGTGGTGTATTCAGCGAGGCCTTCGGCTCCGCCTTCCCTGCCGAGTCCGGACTGTTTGACGCCGCCGAACGGAGCAGCAGCATTCGAGATCATCCCGCTGTTGAAGCCGACCATGCCGAACTCGATCTGTTCTGCTACGCGGAGCATCCGTGCGTGGTCGCGGCTGAAGAGGTAGGAAGCCAGTCCGTACTCGGATGCATTTGCCAGGCGGATGGCCTCTTCCTCAGTGCGGAACGTGGTGACCGGAGCAACGGGACCGAAAATTTCGCTGGCCAGAATCGTTGCATCGTGCGGGACATTGGCCAGGACGGTCGGCGGATAGAAGTAGCCCACGCCGTCGCGCGGTGCACCGCCGGTTGCCACTGTGGCTCCTTGCTCTACTGCTTCGGTGACCAGGGCGTGGATATCCTTGCGGGCACCACCATCAATGATGGGCCCGACGGCGGTACCCGGGTCAGTGCCTCGGCCCAGCGTCAGTGAACCCATGGCCGCGGCAAACTTCGAGGTGAAGTCTTCTGCGACCGATTCGTGCACAAGGAAACGGTTGGCTGCTGTGCAGGCCTCACCCATGTTGCGCATCTTCGCTGCCATTGCGCCCTGGACTGCCTTATCCACATCAGCGTCCTCGAACACGATGAACGGGGCATTGCCGCCCAACTCCATCGACGTCCGCAGCACATTGTGGGACGCGTCCGCGAGCAGCCGTCGGCCAACCGGCGTCGAGCCCGTGAAGGAGACCTTCCGAAGGCGCGAGTCCTTCATCAGGGGACCCGAGATTGCTGACGCGGATGATGAAGCGACGACGTTCAGCACACCGGCAGGCAGGCCCGCTTCCTGCATCACCTGGGCGAACAACAGCGACGTCAGCGGCGTGAACTTCGCTGGCTTGAGGACCATGGTGCAGCCGGCAGCAATGGCCGGGGCAACCTTTCGGGTGGCCATCGCCAGCGGGAAGTTCCAGGGTGTGATCAGCAGGCACGGCCCGACGGGCTTGCGTTGGACCATGATCTTGTTCTTCCCCTCAGGGGATGTGAGGTAGCGCCCGTAGTCACGGACGGTTTCCTCGGAGAACCACCGCAGGAACTCCGCGCCGTAGGTCACTTCGCCGCGAGCCTCGGCAAGCGGCTTGCCCATCTCCAAGGTCATCAGCAACGCAAAGTCCTCGGCCCGTTCGGTAACAAGTTCAAAACCACGCCGCAGGATCTCCGCCCGGACACGAGGGGCAGTCCGCGCCCAAGACGCCTGAACGGCGTCGGCAGCATCCAGTGCTGCCATCGCGTCGGCGCTGGTGGCGTCCGCTATCTCCAGGAGCTTCTTTCCCGTTGCGGGGTCTTCGACGGCGAACGTCCCGCCGCCGCTGGCATCGCGCCACTCGCCGTTGATCAGCAGGCCGGTGGGAATAGTCGAGAGCAGAAGGCGCTCAAGCTCAGGCGTGACAGTAGCCGTTTCAGGCATTATGGGTTCCTTCCAGGGCGAGTGAATCAAGATCATTACCGACGACATCCGTGTGGAGTTCTTGGAGAATCGGCAGGAGATAGGTTTTGAACAGCGGGTAGTTCTCCGCCATCGGGAAGTGCCCAATGTCCTTCATGGCACCGCCCTTCGCACCAGGAATTTCGGCGATTGCATCTGCCGTGTCGGCTGGAGTACAGGCGTGGTCATACTCCCCCGTGAGCAAGTACACCGGGCAGGCATTTGTGTCGATCTCATGCCCTCTGCCCCGGAGATCCAGGTCCTGGGAGTAGAAGTAGGTGTCACCGCGGTAGATACCGGGGCCGCCTTGGCTATAGATCCACCAGACTTCGCGGCGGGATACCTCGGGGCTTTGCGGTGCCATGAGGCTCGACGTCCAACTGGGGACCGACTGCTGGGCATTGACGTCCGGCCGCAAGGACCAGTCCTGGAAGCGCCCGTTGACCTTGAGCGCCCCCGACAACCCTATGACTGCCCCGATTTCATCAGAATGCCTTCGGGCCAGCTCCAGCACCAGGGACCCGGCCATGGAGCAACCAATAACTGTGGGTTGCTCGATATCCAGGGCTGCCGCGAAGTCCCGGACAATTGCGACATAGGCATCGGCTGTGAGTAGATACTCCGCTTCCCACCAGCCTTCGGGCGGGAGGGACCGGCCGTGCCAGGGAAGGTCGAAGGCCACCACCCGGAAACGGCTGGTGATCTCCGGATCATTAAGCAGATGCCGGAACTGCCTGGAGTCGGCGCCGGCCGTATGCAGGCAAAGCAGGACAGGTCCGCTGCCGGCTTCTTCGAAGTAGATGCGCTGGTCGCGGCCGGACGAACGCAGGTTCACATAGCGGCCAACCACATCTTCGAAGCTGGCTATCGGTGCGTCAGTGCTGGACATGGAGTGCCTTTCCGAGATCGACCAGACGGGCGAGGACCCTTAAATTACGGACAAGTTCAACGTCGGAACCGCCGAGCGTTACATCCGGGCTGTTCTTCCCGAGCGCGAGCAGGTCATGCAGCAACGGTTTGGGGTGGGGATCGAAGATCTGTCCCCAGCCGGATGGCGAAGCGGATATGGCGATGTGATCCTTGGGCAAGTCCTTCCAAGGCGTTGGTACCAGGCTGGAACCTTGGAAATTCAAGACAACCCGCCAGTTACCGGGTGAGACAGCGTCAATCCAGAAGTCGCTGTACTTGCCAATGACCTGCAGCTCACGATCAGAGTGCACCGCGTTGGCGAGATGGGTGAACCACACGTCCGATATGACAGGGAGTGTGTTGTTGGTAGAAGACATGAACTACTTTCTGCGCTCGGGAAACGGACTCAGAGTGCCAAGGTGCAAGGCCGGGGACAGCCCCTACCTTGCACCTGGGAAAGGATCAGATGCTCAGTTCGTCCACGCGAACAGTGTCATTGGCCTTCTTGTGCTTGATGGTCTTTGCAGTGACGATGGCGATGAAGCCAAGGACTGCAGAGATAACCATGTACCAAGCGACTGCGTCGCTGGACTGGTACTGCTGAATCAGCAGAGTTGCGATGATCGGAACTGGTGCTGATGTGACGATCCCGCCGAGCTGGTAGGCAAGGGAGGTGCCGGTGTAGCGGACCTCAGTGGGGAATAGTTCTGCCGTAAAACCGGAAATTACCCCGTACGAGACGCCGTGAAGAAGCGGCAGCGCGATCACGAGGGCCAACAGAATTCCCCAGAAGGTTCCCGTGCTGAAGAGGGCGAAGACCGGGAAGGCCCCCAGAGCAACCAGAACGCAGCCGGTCAGAAGCACCTTCTTCTGGCTGTACTTATCCGCGAAGGTGGCGAAGAACGGCAAGGTAAACACCTGAAGGGACGCAGCAATCATCAGTGCGACGAAGATCGTGCTTGAGGGAATGCCAAGCTGCTTGGGGCCGTAGCTGACCAGGAACACGGTTGCGATGTAGAACGTGAAGTTTGGCGCGAAACCGCAGAGAATGCCGTGCATGAGTGAGCGCTTGTGGTGCTTGAAGACTTCAAACGCCGGCACCTTGGGAACTTCGTTCTTTTCCTGGATCTCCAGGAACTCAGGTGATTCGGTGACTTTGAGTCGGATCCACAGGCCAACGATGACCAGCAGGATGGAGGCAATGAACGGGATCCGCCAGCCCCACGACAGAAGCTGGTCCTGAGGCATGAGTGCAATCAGCGCGAAGGTGCCACTGGAGAGGACGGTGCCGGCCGGGACACCGGCTTGAGGGAAGCTGGCAAAGAAGGCACGCTTGTTGGCTGGTGCATGTTCCAGGGACATAAGCACAGCGCCGCCCCATTCCCCGCCAACTGCGAAGCCCTGAAGGAACCGGCAGACCACGAGCAGAATCGGAGCCCAGATACCGATCGTGGCGTAGTTGGGGAGCAATCCCACCACGAGCGTGCCCAACCCCATGGCCAGGACAGACCAAACGAGCATCTTCTTCCGGCCGATCTTGTCACCGAAGTGGCCGAAGAACGCGCCACCGAAGGGACGGGCGATGAAAGCCACCGCAAAAGTGGCGAACGAAGCCAGCGTGCCTGCAAACGGGTCCAAGGTGGGGAAGAACTGGCTGTTAAGTACCAATACAGTGGCAGCGCCAAAGATGTAGTAGTCGTACCACTCGATCGTGGTGCCAATGAAGCTGGCCATGGCGACCTTCGCCGGTGAAGGCGGCGACGCCAGTGTCGCGGATGATGCGCCCATTACGCTCAACCTTTCGAAACAGAGAGTTGGGGATCCAGTTCATACTGGAATGTCATAAGACCGTATTACGGTGTTATGAGCTTAGAACGGGTATGTGATCCACGTCAACTGCGTCGTCGGGCAAAACAAGAGCTCCGGTCCACCAAGGGTGAACCGGAGCTTTGAAGGGGCTGGAATCAGCTGGCGTGGAGTTTGCGCATCTCCCCCAGCGCTGCCTCGGCAGCATTGCGGACGTGTTCCTCGCAGGCCAAGCGGGCTTCATCGGGATCGCGGTTGACTGCTGCCGCCGCGGTGATCCGGGTAATCTCAGCGATGGTTCTTCCATCACGGCCCGGAGCGGCCAAGGAGAGCGTACGGAGCATCTGAGTCCGGGCATTCACGCTGCGCAACATCCGCGCGATCTCCGCGTTTCCGGTGCCATCAAGCAGCACGTCGTAATAGCGATCCTTAGCAGCCAGGCGTTTTTCGGGATCCCCTGAAGCCACGGCCACCTTGACTTCCCCAAGCCTGGAAACCAGCTCAGTACACTGTGCGTCACTCGCCCTTTCCGCGAAAAGGCTGCCAGCCAGCGACTCAAGTGCGCGGCGCACTTCATACAGGCTTTCCGCATCGTGAATGCTGAGCGTGGCAACTTCCGGGCCACGATTCGGGACCATGGTCACAAGCCCTTCGGACTCAAGTTGCCTCAGGGCTTCACGGATCACCGTTCGACTCACGGAATACTTCTCGCACATGACCGTCTCGACGAGGCGGTCCCCCGGCGCAAATTCCTGGGCAACTATGGCTCGACGTAGCGCGTTAACCACTTCCGTGCGAAGCGGTGCTGCTGTCCTGCGGATGGCGTCAATAGTCATGGCATTCCTTCTAAAGGGTTTCACCATCATACGTGATATCAGCAAGTGTGGGACTGGACACGCTTATAGGTATTACTGTAATACTGGATTAGCGCGAAGTGCAGCTCACAAAGAATGATTCCGCCGGCAACGGCGGCGACTGGAGGAGAACGATGAAGTTCAGAGGAGCAGTTCTGGAAACCATCGGGGCGCCCACGCCCTGGGGGGAGACCACTCCCATCAATGTGGCTGAGTTGACCCTTGACGCGCCAGGCCGCGGCGAAGTGCTCATCCGCATGGAAGCTGCGGGAGTATGTCACTCCGACCTCTCACGCGTCAGCGGTGTGCGCGTATGCGCCGTACCGATGGTCCTTGGTCACGAAGGCTCGGGAATCATCGAGGAACTCGGCGAAGACTGTGACGATCTCAAGGTCGGACAGCGCGTCACAATGACCTTTATGCCGCGTTGCGGTGAATGCACTGCATGTACTTCCAGCGGGTGGGCACTGTGCCTCGAAGGCACCAAGGCCAACGCAGAAGGAACGCTGCTTCACGGAGACCGACGACTCCGCATCAACGGCCAGCCCCTTGACCACCACGGTGGAGTCTCGGCGTTTGCCGAGTACGCCGTCGTAGACAAGCATTCTGTTGTTCCGCTGCCCGAAGGCGTACCCGCCGACGTCGGCGCTCTTCTTGGATGCGCTGTCCTCACTGGTGGCGGCGCGGTCATCAATGCCGCTAAGGTCCGCCCAGGTGAGTCTGTTGCCATTGTTGGCATGGGCGGCGTCGGCCTTGCAGCTGCACTCGTGGCAATAGCCGCTGGCGCAGGCGAAGTGGTTGCCATCGACATGCTCCCCTCCAAGCTGGAAACGTCGCTGGAGATCGGTGCGACTGCTGCCTACACACCCGCCGACGCAGCGGCCGCCGGCCTGAAGTTCGACGCCGTGATCGAGTGCGTGGGAAACCCCGCTGCGCTCTCCGGCGCCATCGAAATGACCAAACCAGGCGGCCGAACTGTGACAGTCGGGCTTCCCCGGCCCGATGCACGACTCGAAATCTCGCCCTTGAGCCTGGTTGTTGAAGCCCGTCAGATCATCGGCTCCTACATGGGCTCCGGGATTCCGTCGGAGGACATCGCCCGCTATGCCCAGATGTACTTGGATGGCGTCCTGCCAGTCGAAAAGCTCATCTCCGGCACCATCGCCCTGGACGACATCAATCACGCCATGGATGAACTCCGCGAAGGCAAAGTCATTCGTCAGATCATCGACCTCAAGGGAAACGCCTCGTGAACTTCACTGACCAAACCGTCATAGTCACTGGCGCCGGCAGTGGTATCGGCAGGGCAGCTGCCCTTCGATTCTCCGAGCTTGGCGCGAACATAGTCATCGCTGACAAGAATGAAGCGGCGGCACGGGAAGTTGCGGACGAGGCCGGCGCCAAGGCACTGGCCGTCACCGTCGACGTCAGCGACTCGGCCAGTGTCCGTTCCATGATCAAGACTGTCGTGGATAACTTCGGAGGCATTGATGTCCTGTGCAATAACGCGGGATTCGGGTTCCCAGGAAACGTGCTGGACATCGACGAGGACAACTGGGACCGCCTCATGTCCGTCAACCTCAAGGGCGTGTACCTCTGCTCTAAGTACGCCATCCCGGAACTCGCGAAAACGGGTGATGGCAGGATCGTGAACACGTCCTCGTACACAGCAAACGTTGGCATCCGCGACCGCGCCGCGTACGTGGCTTCCAAGGGCGGCGTATCGGCGCTGACGCGGGCTATGGCACTGGACCACGTGGATCAAGGCATTCGCGTCAATGCCGTGGCTCCCGGAACCATCAACTCGCCCTACTTCGACAAAATGATCGCCGAGTCGCCGGAACCGCAAGAGCTCGTTGACTCCCTCAACGGCCGTTCGCCCATGCAGCGCATGGGGCGCCCGGAAGAAGTTGCCGAAGCCATTGTCTGGCTGGCAGCCAAAGAGTCCAGCTTCGCTACGGGATCTGTGCTCACCGTCGATGGAGGAACATCAACATGGTAATCGCCGACACTCACGCATCCCTTTTTGTAGGACTCGGGAATATGGGCCGGCCGATGGCCATCAACTATTCCCCCGGACGCGAACTGTTCGTCTACGACACGAACCCTACGGTCGCCGCAGAGGTAGCTGCGGCTACGAACGGCACCGCTTTGCCGGACCTCGAGAACATCCCGTCCCACGTAGGGACCGTGATCCTCATGCTCCCCAACAGCAGGATCATCGAGTCCGTACTGCGCACCAGTCCGGGACTCCTGAAGCACCTGACGGCTGGAACCTTGATCATTGACATGAGCTCCTCCGAACCCGAAAGCACCGCAGCCCTTGCCGCGGAAGCAGCTGCCCTCGGCATCGATTACGTGGATGCACCGGTGTCGGGTGGCGTCGCAAAGGCTTTGACCGGGAAGCTGGCCATCATGGTAGGTGGCGACAGCACCGCCGTCGAACGCGCCAAACGGCATCTTCGCAACCTCGGAGAGTCCATCACACACGTTGGGCCCCCGGGGACGGGACACGCAGCCAAAGCGCTGAACAACTTGTTGTCGGCCACCAACCTTGCCGCCGCCGCCGAAATCCTGACGGTGGCCGCAACGGCTGGAATTGCGCCGGAGAAGATGCTGGAAGTCATCAATGGCTCCACAGGCCGCAGCCAGGCGTCGGAGTTCAAGTATCCCCGCCATATCCTGACTGGCACTTTTGATTCGGGCTTTGCCATGGACCTCATGCTCAAGGACCTAAAGATTGCCAGGAACCTTATTTCCCAGCAATCCGCCGAAGCGCCGATCGTACTCACCGCGCAGGAAACCGCCGAGAAAGCACGTGAGCTCTTGGACAGTGACCACCCGGATCACACCGAATTTGCCCGATACTACGAAAAACTCAACGGCACACCGCTGCGCGCCAGCTGAACGCCGCACCATCCGGAAGGACACCACTATGACCATTGATCTGAACGACCAGACCGCCGAGGCCCAGACGTACATCGACGACATGGCGCGCAAACGCGGATATGTCCTCGACTACCACAAGGTAATGGCCAAGCACGATTTTCCCGTACTTCAGGCGGCTAATCATGTGGTCTCCGCTGCCTATTTGGATGAGCGCACTCTTGACCGCAGGACCAAGGAACTCATCTTCATTGTCAGCCTCACAGTTATGCGCGCATCCAAGGGACACATCCAGTCCCACATCCGCGTAGCGCTCGACCTTGGCCTGACGCCCACCGAGATCCTGGAAGCGATCGAAATTTCGCTTCCGGAAGCCGGCGTCGTTGCGTTCCAGGCCGGATTCGAAGCATGGCGGGAAGTTGTGGGGGCCGACGGACTCGAACCGTCCGTGGCAGTTCACGAGGGCGGCAATGGCGCCGGCTAAGAACGACGGCGGCTACCGGGTTGTCGTCGTTCGCGTCGGCACCCGGGCCACTGAACGCAGCGACGTCTACCTTAACTACCGTTTGTACGGGGAAGACGACGGACCGGCCACCGTTGACTACTACTTCTGGATCCTTCAAGGGCCAGAGGGCACCCTTGTTGTGGACACAGGCTTCGGTGAAGAAGCTGGCCGCCGGCGCGGCCGTACCCTGCTGCTGCACCCCGCAGAGGCCCTTGCCCACCTAGGCATTGACCCGAACGATGTCGGTGACGTCATAGTGACCCATGGCCATTACGACCACATCGGAAACCTTGACCTGTTCCCGAACGCCCGGATCCACATTGCCGAAGCTGAATACCGGTTCTGGACCTCGCCGACAGCTGGACACGTCCAGTTCTCCTTCTACGCTGAAGACGGTGAAATATACCAGCTTCGCTTGGCCGAAACCCAGGGGCGCCTCAAGTTGTTCTCGGGCGAAACGTCACCGGCTCCGGGAATCAGACTGGTCGAAGTCGGCGGGCACACGCCCGGACAGGCAATTGTCTACGTCCCCACTTCGGAGGGCGACGTTCTTTTGGCCTCTGACGCTGTCCACTTCTACGAGGAGTTGGAACGCGACATGCCCTTTACTGCAATCAGCGATCTACCGGCCATGTATGAGGCATTCTCGTTCATCCGTGAAGAAGCGCGTCAACGCGGGATCACCGTCGTCGCGGGCCATGATCCGGACGTTCTGGCACGATTCCGTCCCTGCCAGGAACTCCCTGCCGGGGCCGGCGTGGCCATCGGCGCAACCCACCAAGACCCAAAGGAGTAATCATGACCAGCACTTTCAATGTCGTTGCCAGATACAGAACCAAGCCAGGAACCACGGAAGAGGTTCTGGGACACCTGCAGAAAATGGCAGCCCAGACCCGTGAAGAACCCGGCAACATCTCCTACGAATTCTTCCGCGGAGTGGAGGATGACAGGAAGATTGTCATCCTGGAGAGCTACCACACTGCCGAGGACTTTGACCTGCATCGACAGACGCAACATTTCCTCACCATCGGGGCTGTCCACATCATCCCGGAGCTCGAAGCGCGGACCGTTTCCACCTATGTCACTGCCAACAGCCCCGCAGAAGCTCCTTAGGAAGGCACGAGGATGGAAACAGCCTCCACCACCGAAGCCCGGATCAGTCAGAACTGGTCCGGGCTTCGGCCTGCCCAGACCGTCCTGGTTCGGGAATCCATTGGCGAGCAATACCCGGCGACAGTCGACGCGATCACCGAGGACTGCACTGTCATCTGGGTAGTCTCCGACACCACGCACCAGCGCAAGGCTTTCGACTACCGGGAAGGTGTCGTCGTCTCGCCGGCCTAGTCCTTGTCCTGCAGCAGAACACCTCTGGAGGATCTGTGAAACACTCACCACCTGCCTCGTCAACAATGCGTGCACTGGCAGTCAGCTCTGAGGCTCCCGGGCGAATCGCCATTCAGCACGTCGCAACGCCTTTAGTAAATCCTGATGAAGTCCTGGTTGAGGTTTATGCCATTTCCCTCAACCGAGGAGAAATGCGGGCACTTCGCACAGCGACCCCAGGCACCATCCCCGGTTGGGACTTCGCTGGCGTCCTCATGGAGGACGCCAGCGAGGAGCTGAGGGCTGGTTCCAGGGTTCTGGGAATAGTGGAACATGGCGCCTGGGCAGAGGTGGTCGCCGTGCGCCGTGACTGGATTGCCGCCATTCCGGATGAAGTGACGTTCACTCAAGCCGCAGCCTTGCCGACAGCCGCACTCACAGCCTTGCGCACCCTAAGGCTGGGCGCGGCGGGCCTCGGTGATCATGTCCTGATCACCGGGGCTTCCGGCGGTGTTGGCCAGTTCGCTGTTCAACTCGCCGCACGAGCAGGAGCCATGGTTACGGCGCTGGTCTCCACGGGCACGGAGGCCGGAGTACTTGAGGGCATTGGCGCCAAACATGTAGTAACTGACATCGAGCAAGTTCGTGATCGTTTCGATGTCATCATCGAGTCGGTGGGCGGCCAAGTGCTCGGCCGCGCACTCTCATTGCTGGATTCGCGGGGAAGGTTGGTTGCCTTTGGCAATTCGTCAGACGAGCCGACTACCTTCAATGTCCGTGATGTTTACAACGGTGCTCTGGTCAAGATCCTGGGTTTCGAGCTGTTCTTTGATCCCCTTCCCTTCGGACGAGATCTGGCACTGCTCCTGGAGCTCGTGGTGAAAGGTACGCTCATCCCCCATGTCGCCCAAGTCCTCTCCTGGGATGACATGGCTACCGCCCTTGACCGGTTGGGGAATCGAGCTGCCGGCGGCAAGTTGATCCTCACAATTTAGGACTGACTCAAGGGCTTGCATCAAAGTGCTTGCATCCAACGGACGCCAAGAATGCCGCCCCAAAGCGATTGGGGCGGCATTTCTTATTGATGGTTGAGGGAGATGCGCTGGCTAGGCGTCGTCGGCTGTCGTCGATAGCACGCGGCCAAGTCCTTCGTACGCCGCTGGGCGCTTGGACTTCAACCAGAATGCTATGAGGAGGCTGAAGACAAACCAGCCGATGCAGAACCACGGGATGAGACTGACCCAGATGATGTCGCCCCCAAGAGTGCTGAGATTGGACCACAGCAGGTAGAGGGCACCGCCCAAACCAAGTGCTCCGATCCCCGGGGCCAACATCGTCCGCCACCAGTGAGCATGCACGCGGTGCGCTGGCAGCCGGTGGTACCGGATGGTGGCAATGGAGCACAAGATCTGGTTAAGCATGACCCAGAAGGTACATGCGATCGCGAACCAGCCAAAGACCTCTGAGTAGGCGGCAGTGTTGAAGTCGTTGCTGGCGAATTCCTGGGCCGAGGGAGCAGCAAAGTAGAAAGCCGTGAAAAGGGCCAGAATCAGCGCCGCTCCAAAGAACGTCGCAACTGCAGCGTGATGCGGGCTTCCAAAACGCGGGTGTGTGTGGCCCAACTTGCCGGGGAACAGAACACCCTCACGTGCAATCGCGTAGATATAGCGTGAAACAGTTTGGTGGAAGGCCAACACGGACGCGAAGCAGCCGGTTATCACAAGCCAGTTGATGCAATCGGCAGCCCAGGCACCAACGTAAGTTTGAGCGAGCGAAATGTAGGACTGACCCAGCAGGCCGGTTGTCTCATCCACCACTTTGCCGGTTCCGAAACCCGTGATTGTTGCCCAAGCGGTGACGAACAGAATGAGGCCGATGCCGATTACCGCAAGGTAAGTCGCCAACGGCACAAGCTTTTTGGGGTTCTTTGATTCTTCTGCGTAGTTAGGAACCACTTCGAATCCGAGCCAGGACCAGAAAGCGAAGAAGATACCGATACCCGGGGCGATCCCGCCGAAGGCGTTGATGGGGTTGATCGGTTCGAGGCTAACACCCTCTGGTCCCCCATTCATGAAAATGGCACCATTGACAACGGCGAGAATGATAATCTCCCCGATGAACAGGACGCCAAGCACCTTAGCTGAAAGTTCGACGCCGAAGTACGATGCCACTGCGGCCAGGACCAGGGCGATACCGGCGATGACAAGCCAGGGCACGTCTATTCCCAAGGATTGCTTCAGGGCGGCCGAGCCGAAATATCCGATCGCGCCCAATACCGCCACCTGGACGCATAGGTAGCCCAGCATCAGAGACAGCCCTGATGCCAGCCCGAGCGGTTTAGTCAGACCGTTGCTGATAAAGCTGTAGAATCCGCCGGTCGCGCTGAGACGTCGCGTCATGGCTACATAGCCGACGGCGAAGCAGAGAAGTACGCCCATTGCGACGATGAATCCGGCTGGAGCGCCTACACCGTTGCCGAAGGCGACCGCAAGCGGAATGTTGCCCAAGCAGCCCACCAAGGGGGCTGCGCTGGAGAAAGCCAGCAGAAGAATGCCTACCAGTCCGAGGGAACCGGATTTGAGTCGATGGACTTCTGTCTGTTCAGATGACGCGGAAAGGGCACTGGAAGTTGCCATGGGGGTCCTTCTTCAAATTTTGACGCACTGTTGGGGAGCGCGCCAAAGAACATTGGGAGGGTGCGGATACCGTCGAGAATTGGGGACGCGGTAGGTCCGCATCGTTCTTGCCATCTGCGCGTGGAGGATTGGCCGCACGTTGAGTTGGCAGAGTCGATGAAGTCAAGCTGGCTTCGCTGCGTCCAGTGAAACCGAAAGAATGAAACAAGTTCATCTTTCATATTCGAAGTATGAGGCATAAGTCACAGTTAGTGCAAGAGTCAGTTACTGGAGAGGACCCATGAGCCCCGGCGAAGACCTAGACTGGACCACGGAACGTGAAAAGTTTCATGCTTACAGGAGACAGGCTGGAGGGGGCGCCACGATGAGCCAGGCAGCGCAACGTGAAGTAAGTGATTCCATTGCACCTTTTGATGGAGCCCGTCCGCCTGCATCTGCGGGACCAGCTCATTCTCTCTCCGAGCTTCTGACAGAGGCGTCCGCCACAGTCGGCGCCCACAGGACGGCCGTACAAAAGCGCAGCCGTTCGAAGATGGAGACGGTACTGAAAGCCGCTATCGACCTTCTGGTCGAGGGCGGACCTGAAGCAGTCACCACGACTACCGTGGCAGCGCGGGCTGGCGTATCTGTTGGATGGCTTTACAACTTTTTCGATGGCCGGGAGGCCTTGCTGGAAGAAATTCTTGTGTCCTGCCTTCAGGACCTTGACAACCGGCTGGATAAAGTTGATTTCGACTTAGGTGGGTCTGACTGGAAGCAGAAGGCCGAAGCCGGTGTGGAAGCCCATATTGAATTTTTCAATGAGACTCCAGCCTTCCGTGCCATCTGGTTTTCCACAGAGTTCACCGGGCGCATGATCCGCGCCAACCGTATGCACGACGACCAACTGGCAGCCTTTCTGGCGCGAACCATAACCGAGGTCAGGCCCGACGCGCCGCAGGTTCCGCTGGGAGTTGTGACACAAATTTTTGTCGGCATGTTGGATAAGGGATTTGACCTTGCTTATCGGGAGTCGCAGGATCGAGGCAACGAGGCGCTGCTGCAGGAAATGAAACGCTCCAGCATCGAATATCTGTCCACATATCTGCCTTAGGATCCCGCGCCCGCGACCGGCCGAGACAGCTGTCAACACGTCGGCCCGGACGCGAACGCCCGGGCCGACCCAGAACAAGATATAGATTCGCCTGTACTCGAAGAATGCCTATGCGGGACGCGGAGCCGTCAGCTCCCGGTCACCCATATGAGAAGGGCGGAGGTGTGACCAAGGCCTGGCGGCTTCGAATGCTGCGGCGGCCCTCAGAACCTTCGCATCCGCGTGAAAACCGCCCGCAATTTGTAGTCCAACGGGCAGTCCTCCCGAGGTAAGTCCCGCGGGCACCGTGATGGATGGCGTCGTCATCATGTTGAATGGATACGTGAGCAACCATCCGAGGATCTGCTCCCGGAGCGGCTTACCCTCAAGCCAGCTGGGCGCGAACTGTTCCAGAGGAAAAGCCGCTGAGGTCAGGGTTGGAGAAATCAAGAGGTCGATACCTGACATGAACTCTCTGAAGGTCTGCCACATCTGACCGCGGTAAAGGTCGGCCCTGCCCTTATCTTCTCCATTCAGCGTCTTGCATTGGCTCATGATCTCCAGAAGGTTTTCATCCACCTGTCCCGTCATGCCCTGCCAGTCCAGCAGGTCAACCTGGCTGGCAAATCCAGGAAGCCAGACGCCGTTCCACATCGCTTCCTGGGCTCCGCCCCATGACGGAGTGGCCTCTTCGACAACCGCACCAAGTTCCTCGAAAGCGTCCATGGCAGACCTGCAGATCGCCGCGACCTCCGGGTCCACGTAGCCAAGGCCCAGATCTGAGGACCAGGCGATCCGTAGGCCGTCGATCGGCATCTTGATCTCCTCGGTGAAGTCAATATTCATGTCCGGAAGACTGGTTGGGTCTTCGTCGTCCGGACCAGCCATGACATTGAGCATGAGCGCAGCGTCAGCCACTGTCCGGGCAATCGGCCCATGATAGATCCAGGTATAAAAGCGACCCCCCAGAATTGTCTGTGGGATGAGCCCATGGGTTGGTTTCATTCCGACAACACCACACATTGAAGCCGGGATCCGAACCGACCCCGCTCCATCGCTCCCCTCTGCAATGGGTGCAAGGCCTGCAGCCACAGCAGCAGCCGATCCCCCGCTGGACCCGCCGGCCGAGTAGCCGCTTTTCCAGGGATTGTGAGTGGGCCCGTACAAATGGTTGTCCGTCCCCCCGTAGTAGCCACCCTCGGGCATATTCGTTTTGCCGAGAAACAACCCCCCAGCCGCTTTGAGACGCTTAACGACGGCAGCATCGTGCTGAGCTACGGTTCCTTTCAGCGGCAAGTAGCCGTACGTTGCCGGCAGTCCACTCATGGCGGTGAGTTCCTTGACTGCGAAAGGGACCCCGTGAAGCGGCCCAAGCTCTGCACCCGAGTCCACCTGTGTCTGCAGGCGTTCGGCGTCCGTGGTGACCTGCTCCTCGTCGAAGGTAACGTACGCGTTCAATTGCCGATTCACAGCCTTGATGCGGTCCGTCATCGATGTGGCGATATCGGTAGGGGAAAGTTCCTGGCGGCGTACCTTTTCGCTTATATGTGTCGCGCTCATCCAGGGGATGTCTTCAGTGGTGACGTGGTCCATGATGCTCTCCTTGGGTTTGAGGTTTGGGGTGTAGTCGTGGCTGTTCGCTGAGTGCGTCACTTGGACCGCTGCACCCAGAAGCGGATGGCCTCAAGGCCGGCGGCCAGGACCAGTACACTGCCCGTCACGATTCCGGCGATTTCCGGCCCCAAGTTGAGTAGCGTTAGCCCGTTCTTAAGGATGGCGATGAGCCATACTCCAAGAACCACGCGAAGGACGCTGCCACGTCCACCGTTGAACGGCACACCGCCAAGGAGCACGGCGGTCAATACGGTCACTTCGAATCCGACCCCCAGAGTGCCCGAGGGGGCACTGTCCAGTCTCGCCACCTGCAGGACACCTGCAATACCTGCCGCCAGTCCTACAACAACGTAGAGAAGCACTGACAAGCGTTTGACCGGGATGCCTACAAGGTAGGAAGCCCTCGCATTCACCCCGATTGCGATGATTTTGCGGCCAACAGGGAGACGATTCATGGTGAGCAGTGCTGCGCCGATGACCAACAAGGCTGCGAGGCCCAGATAGGACACACCGAAAATGGAGCCATTGCCCAGGACATTGACGTCAGATGGAAAACCGTAGAGCGAATCGGGGGCAAGGTACTGAGCAACACCCCGCGTAGCTGCGAGCATTCCCAGCGTTACTACCAAGGGAGACAGTTCCAGCCATCCAATCAACAATCCATTGATGGCGCCGATTGCTGTACCTACTGCGATTCCTACTAAGAGCCCGGGGATGAGACCGGAACTCAGGAACGTCAGCCCGGAGCACACTCCGGCCAAGGCCAACGTCGAACCGACGGACAGATCTACGAATCCGGCCATCAGCAACACTGCAGCCACCACGGCCACTATGAAGGTGGGCCCATTCTGGGTTAGTACCGCCAGGAGGTTGCCGCCGGTAAGGAAAGACTTGGTCGCCAGAGAGAAATACACCATGAGACCAAGGGTGGCGGCCGGCATAAACCAGTTGATGCCCTGAAGAACCAGCTTTTTGCCGGTGAGGCCAGGCTGTTTGATCCCTGGGCTGTTGCTTGGGGGACTCTTGGTGGTGGACTCCAACGTAGTCACTTTGATGTTCCTTCCGCTTCGCCAGAACTGCCTTGGGCAGCTGACAGTAGGTAATTTTCTGTGATGTCTTCGGGGGCGATTTCCCTGGGCACTCCGTCCACCAGAACGAAGACACGGGTGGCAAGCGCGAGGATTTCCTCGGGTTCGCTGCTCGCGAAGATCACGCATCGCTCAGGACCGGAGACAAACTCGCGGAGTAATTCGTAGATCTCGTGTCGGGATCCGATGTCCACCCCTTGAGTTGGTTCATCCAGGAGCAGAACCGATGTGTCGCCAAGGTCACCGGCCCAACGCCCCACCACCAGCTTTTGGGCATTTCCCCCCGAGAACGAATCCGCTGGATTCCCTGGAGACATCGGACTCAGCCGGATCCTCCCGGCCGTCTCAAGAAAGGCCGCCCGTTCGCGGCCACGGCTACGAAATCCACGTGAGAGCTGGTGGTAGTGCGGAAGAAGTACGTTTTCTTCAGCCGTCATGCTGCCGAAAAGCGACTGTTCTTTTCGATCGGAAGCCACCAAGGAAATGCCTGCCCTCAGTGACTTAGACCGAGTGGAGGCAGGGGACGTCCGCGACAGGCTGATGCCCCCTCCCACGGGTCTCCTTACTCCTGCCAGAGACTCCAGAAGGTTCGTTCGTCCCGAGCCCAACAGCCCGAACAGTCCGACGATTTCATTGGCATGCACTGTCGTCGTCAAAGGCCCCGTGAAGGAGCACTGTAGTGCCTCCAACTGCAGCATCGGCGCGCCTGGTTCGCAGTCTGATGCCCGGCCGGTCAGTGAGCTGCCCGGAGAGATGCCATCAACCAGGTCCACCATTTGAAGGTCCAGGCGATCCCGGGTCCAGTGCACCCGGCCGTCGCGGAGGACAGTTACAGCGTCGGCGACCTGCAACACCTCGTTCAGCAGGTGCGTCACGTAGATAACGGTGAGTCCCTGCGTCGTGGCCAGCCGGCGCACGAGCCGGATCAGGGCCGTTACTTCATGAGGGCCGAGGGCTGCCGTTGGTTCATCCAAAATGAGAAGGTCCGGTTTCCGTCGCAACGCCCGAGCGATTTCAACGATCTGCTGCTCCCCCACTGATAATGAACCGACCAAGGATTTGGGGTTTATGTCCACGTCCAGAGATTCGAGGATGTTTTGTGCTTCACGCTCCTGCCGGCGGGTATCGATCGCCCCGAGGACGGTACGACGCTCTTGGCCGAGAAATATGTTGTCCGCGACGGAGAGCGACGCGATGAGCTGAAAATGCTGGTAGATGATGGCGCATCCAGCTTCAAAAGCTTGTGTCGGCGTAAGCCCACGGTATGGGCGTCCCCCGATGACGATTTCACCGTCGTCAGGACTGGTGGCTCCGCTGAGGCAACCCAACAGTGTCGACTTCCCCGCACCATTCGCACCAAGAAGCGCATGAACCGTGCCCGCAGGAATATTCATGTCGATGCCCCGCAGCACGTGATTCGCTCCATACGATTTGCGGATTCCCGATAGCACAAGGCCGAAATTCACGGAATCTTCCTCAATCACAGCGTCCCGTGGCATTTCATTGGCCCTTGCGCTCAAAGTTCCCGATGAGATCGGCTACCAGCTGCGGGTTGTCGGCCTTTGCCAGAACCGTCGGAGTAACGAGATTGGGCTCGCCCTCACCAGTAACGGCGGCCAGGGCTGCGTCAACGATGGACGCTGCCAGGGCATCCATAGGTATCGCGGAGCTTGCCCGGTACATGCCGCCTTCCTTGACCGCGGCCAGACCCTCAGGTGAGCCATCCTGGCCAGCTATGTAGACGGTGTTTGGGTCGATTCCAGCGTTCTTGAAGGCCTTCATCGCGCCGATGGCGGACTCGTCGCTGAGCCCAATGAAGATGCGCAAATCGGGGTGCTCGCGCAGGGCATCTTCCGCAATTTGAAGACCGCATGCTTGATCCGTGCAGTTCTGTTCAGAAACAACTTTGAGGCCGGCCTCTTCAATGGCTTTGATGGGAAGTTCGTATCTGGGTCGCGAAGGCGGCAGCGTAGTCAGCGTAGTGACCGCGGCTGTTGCACCGCCGTCGGGGTAGTTTTTCCCGATCCACGCTGTGACATCCGCCGCGATCTGCTCTCCTTGGAGCTTGTTATCAAAGCCGACGCTGCCGTCTTGTCCGTCCATGCTGGTCAAATACGTGAGCCACTTGGTGCCCTGGCTCTGTGCCTGCTTCTGGAGTCCGGCGAAAGCCGTCGAGTCGACTGGCCAAAGGACGATGGCGTCCACGTGCTGCGTCACCCAGCTTTCAACCGTGGCACGCTGGCTTTCCAATTTCATTCCGGTGGTGTTGTCCAGAAGCAGGTCGACGCAACCAACTTTGGTGGCGTACTCCTTGGCCAATGACTTCAAAGCTTTGATCACCTCGGCTTCGCCAATCGGGTGACTGAAACCGACGGTGTACGTCTTCGAGCATTCGGCGTTGGCAGAGCTGGATGCTGGTGCGCTGCAGGCCGAAAGCGAAGCCGTAGACGCCAGGGCCAAAGCCGCCACACCTGCAATGAGGGTTGGTTTGAGATGCATAGTTTGTGAGCCTCCTGGGCGATGGAATGTGGGGCCGCAGGGTGGTGATTCCTGGGGAGTAGATCCAGCCTAGGAAGGGCCCGCTCTGGCTACCATCGGTGATTTCACGTATATTTGTGATCCGGATCGCTTTACAAAGTGCGAGCCCTTCATGCGAAACCCCCACAGACTTGCTGTCCGGGTCATTGTCGCCGCTGGTTTTATCTGACAACCAACGTGAGCTTTTCCCTACGAACCATGGAGGCCACATGGACTCCGCGTCCCGGGTTCTCATCTTGCAGGACCTGCAAAGCGAAGACATTATTCGCCGGCGCAACGCATACTTCGACCTCGTTCGCTTCGAAAGCGGTGCGGGGGCGATCCTTCTGACGTACGTGGATCCTATGGCTCAGACCCACATCGCGGTGGGAAGTTCGGGCTACAGGGACAGCGTTGTGGACTACATCACCCGGGATCTGCTTCTCCACGACAAAGCGGCCAGACAAGCACTGCGGGATGAGTCCACCATTTATGACTGGGATAACCTCCCAGGCTACCGGGCCTCAGCGCCCGCGCTTCTGCATTTCGGACCAGAAGGGTTCAACAACGGAGTCACGATGCCCCTGACAGTCAAGGGACAGATCGTGGGAACTTGCAACCTCAGTACCGATCGCGCGGCCTGGCCTGCCCTCACGGCACCTATGTTGACGGCTCTGCGACCGGTACTTGCAGAGATGGTCGAACGCGCCAGGCAAAGCCGCAGCCTGGGGCTTACTCCGCGTGAGTTGGAGATCCTCCGGATGGTCAAGAGGGGTCTGACGGACACGCAAATTGCCAGCGAACTCTTTCTCTCACCACGCACGGTTTCCACGCACATGGAGAACGCGCGCGGCAAACTTTCTTCGACAACCAGAACGCGCGCTGTCATTGTTGCCACAGACCTTGGGTTGATTTAGCAGCTGCCTGTATCCAGGGCACAGCCCTGCTTGCGGGTTGCCCAGGCCGACGGTTGATCATCTGCGGGCGCCAGGCTCCGCAGAGTCCACGTTTCCGCGTATTCCTCAACCTGCCTGGCAAGGTTGGCCGTAGCAGGATCATTCAGGAGCTCGTCCGCAGCCAGCGACATCAATTGCACGGCCCGGGATGCAATTCCCGGATCCTCCAGCCCAAGACGCGCAGAGACTTCCCAGTCCGGGGAACCGGCACAGATACCTCTGGCTTGGTCCGAGACAGCGGGATTGGCGATGAGCGCGGAAACTACGGCGGCGGGAACAGCCCACCAGCAGCCGGGCTGGGCATCGATGTATCTGATCTCGAAGTACCCTTTGGGCCGGACATGGGGGAAGAGAGTGCTCAAATGCTGCTTCAAGTCCTCAAGGTTTGCCGGGGGTCGGTCCGGTACCACTGCTGTCCCCAGACGGAGCCAATCGCGGAACGTCAGGCCAGCCGGGGCTTGCCACTCCCCCGCGTCGCGCCGAATCATCATCAGGGGGGCGTCCAAGGCCCATCGGGAGTAAGACACTCCGGGATCCTGGGCAGCGCTGAAGGGCGGCACTCCAGTCCTGGCCGGGTCCAGAGCGAGCCATGCCGCAAGCCGTGTGCTCTTCCAACCACTTCGTCGACCACCGATCCAGCCCGAGTTCGCGAACGTCGCTGCCAGCACTGGCCCTATTGAATACAGCAGGTTCCACCGATGACGGATTTCGACGTCGTCCGCCCCAGCCTCGACGTTGATCTGCACTGACGCTGTGGAACACATCATGGTTTGGCCCGCCGGCGCCCACGGTTCAAAATACTTTTCCATGGCAGCGTAACGTGGGGCTTGCGTAATCCGCCTGGGCTCCAGGTGTGGGGACACTCCTGCACCCACGAGGATTGCATCCAGGTCGGCCGCCTGCTCCCGCAACAGTTTCAGGCTGCCGTGCACCGATGTAATGACGTCCCGCAAAGAGGCCTCGGGGTGCGAGCTCAGCTCAAGCTGACCACCAGGTTCCAGAGTAAGATTTCCATGAACGTCCAGAGGCCGCAGTTCCGAGAACAAGCGCCGGTAGTTGTCGTCAGCAAACGGACGCTGCAAGGAGGGGTCGCCGATTCGACCCATGAGCAGCTCAAGTTCGAGACCGATGCGCCCGGCAGGGCCGGTCGAGAAGCATGTGCGCTGAATCCACTCCTCGGCCGCAGCGACCGTAAGGGGTGCTTCCTGCTGGTCGGCGGTGGTGTTATGGCCGCGGAGAATCCCGGTGGACGTCATCAGGTTTTGGTCCTTTCGAAAAATAGAGAAAGGGGTCTGGGTGGACCACCTCCAGGAAGCGATCCACCCAAACCCCAACTCTGCGCGGCCTCCGGCGCGCAGGCCCGAATCAGGCCGGGATGTCGCCGTCGTACCGCTCGGCACCCGGGAGAGCCTCGACCCAGGGCTGGGCGGACCGGCACCAAACTTCCACCGTCGGCTTGAGCCACGACGTGTCGTTGAGTGTTCCCGCTTTGACGAAGGCCAATCCAGGCATCGCGTCGATGCGGCCAACAATTGGCGAACCGCATTCCCCGCAGAATGACCGGTTGGTGTTGGTCTTGTGCTCAGCGCCGACGGTGATGAACGTTTTCACCGCGTCGCCGGTGATTGTCAGCTTGTCGTCGTCAACGCCGATGACCAACGAGTACGCGCCGCCGGTCTGACGCTGGCAATCGGTGCAATGACACAAGGCCGTGAACTTCGGTTCGCTGTCAATCGTGTAGGTGACTTCACCGCATAGGCACTGTCCGTCGAGTTTCATGTCTGCTCCTTGAGCTTCATTGGTAAGGGACTTCAGGGGAGGTCGCACTGCTGTCGTGTCGATCATCACATCCTAAACTGAAACAATATCGTATTTCAGAATTTGGCAAAAGGTCTTGCGTGTCCAGTCCCTGCGCCCCTAAACTGAAACCCGAATCTGTTTCAGCATTCGTTTTGTTCACCGCTCCACGGCAAGCCGCCGCATGATAGGAGAGATCACATGGGAGTTTCCATTACGGAGGGCACGAGTACCATCACGCCCCCGAACTTCAACGGACCCTACGGACTGCTCATTGATGGCAACATCATCCAGACCGAGGACCATTTTGACGTCTACAACCCGGCCACAAACTCGGTCCTCGCATCCGCACCCCAGGGCACACGGGAACACATGGAACGCGCCATCGGTGCCGCCAAACGGGCTTTCCCTGCGTGGGCGGCGCTGACCGCAGACGAGCGCGAAGCGATCATCGTCGAATTCTTCGAGGCGCTCGAGGCCCACAAAGAAGAGTTCATTACCTTGCTCTCTCTGGAGCAGGGCAAGCCACGGCACAATCAGGCGACGTTCGAAGTTAACCTTGCCAATCCCTGGATCCCCAACACTGCCAAGTCGAGGCTTGAGGACAAGGTGCTGGTGGAGGACGATGAAAAGCGCGTGGAACTTCGCCGCTCACCACTCGGCGTTGTGGGGGCCATCATTCCGTGGAATTACCCCTACCTTCACGTTCTGTGGAAGACCGTCCCCGCGCTGATCACCGGCAACACCGTAGTTCTCAAGCCTTCTCCCTACACCCCGCTCTGCGCACTGCGGATCGGGGAGCTGGCAGCCCAGGTCTTCCCGCCCGGCGTCTTCAACATCGTCACAGGCGGCAACGAACTTGGGCAGATCCTCACCGAGAGCCCAGACGTCGGGATGATCACCTTCACGGGATCCACGGAAACCGGTACCAAGATCATGGCTTCGGCCGCTGGCACCATCAAGCGGGTCACCCTCGAACTGGGTGGAAATGATCCTGCGATCCTGCTCCCGGACGCGGACTGGCGGGACGCGGTGCCGCAGGTATTCAACGCCGCCTTCGGAAACTCGGGTCAGTGGTGCATCGCGGCCAAGCGCATCTACGTGCACCGCTCCTTCCACGAAGAATTCGTCAACGCACTCGTGGACTATGCCAAGACACAAAAGGTCGGCGACGGCATGGATCCCACCAGCGATCTTGGTCCCATCAATAACCGCATGCAGTACGACAAGCTTCGCGACCTCTTCGAAGACACTCGACGCAATGGCTACGACGTCCCGCTCGGGGGCACCATCGACGAGTCCCTGGACGGGAACTTCGTCCCGGTCACCATCGTCAACAACCCTCCCGAGAACAGCCGCATCGTCCAGGAGGAACCTTTTGGGCCGATCGTACCCGTCCTCGTGTACGACGACGTCGACGACGTCATCGAGCGCGCAAACGCCACCATTTTCGGCCTTGGCGCAACTGTGTGGGGACGCGACGAGGAGCGAGCCCTGGCCGTGGCGGATCGCATCGACTCGGGCAACGTCTGGGTCAACCAGGGCCAGAGCCACCCAGACCACGCACCGTTCGGTGGCCACAAGCAGTCGGGCCTGAGCGTCGAACACGGTGATGAAGGCCTGGCCTCGCACACCAACAACAAAACCGTTGTGATTCGGAAGCGCTAGCAGCTTTTCTTCAGCCAAACCATCCCAGGGTGCCGGAACCGGACCCGCTCATTCACAAGGAGAAACCATGCCCAAGAACCTCAAAGTCGTTCCGACCGACGAATATGACCAGATCGTCAGCACCGTTCAGAAGTATGTCGAAGGCCTGCGAGTTGGCAGCCCCGAAGGCGTCGCGGAGGCCTTCCACGCCGAAGCCACCATGTATGGCTTCACCAACGGCCAGCTTCTGGGCGGCCCCATCAAGAACCTGTACGACTTCGTCGCGGAAAACGGCGCCGCTCCGGACGTCAAAACCCGCGTGGACGTCGTCGGTATCACACAGACCACTGCCGTCGTGAAGGTCGACATGGAAAACGACGCCATTGGTGCTGACTACACCGACTTCCACACCCTGTTGAAGCAGGACGGCGAATGGAAGATCATCGCCAAGGTCTACCACCAGTACGAGGCCTAGTCCAACAGAACCGGGGGAGGCTTACGCCTCCCCCGGTTTTTTCGTTCTTACTGGTATTCAACACGCGAGGGTCGAGAATGATTTCGGAAGCAATCCAGCGAACGGCCGCGCCATTGCGCCAAGAGGTGGTAGCCGCCCTTCGCCGGGCGATCGTTACCTCCGAGTACAGTCCTGGGGAGAGGCTGGTCGAGACTGCGCTTTGCGATAAGTTCTCCGTCAGCCGGACAGTGATTCGTGAAGCGCTGCGGCAGCTGGAGTCCGAGCAACTGATAGTGACGGTGCCGAACAAGGGCCCCGAAGTTGCAACCCTCACACCCGCCGAAGCCCGAAGTCTCTATGAAGTTCGCGGCGCTTTGGAATCGCTCGCCGGAAGCCTGTTCGCCGAGCGAGCCACAGAAGCTCAGCGCGGGCAACTCGTTGCGAGACTTTTTGATATCCGAAGAGCAGAGTCAGCAGGCGGGGCGCAGAAGTTGCTCGCCGCGAAGGACAGCTACTACGAGGTACTTCTGGCCGGCGCTGGCAACAACGAAATCTCGGGCATGCTTCGGCAAATCAATGCCCGCACCCAAGTACTGAGGGCCCTCTCTACAAGCTCCCCGGGGAGAAGTCCGCTCATGCTGGCGGAACTGACGGACATCACCACGTCAGCGGCCATCACTAGAGATCCCGAGGCAGCCCGGCGAGCTTGTGAGGTGCATGCATCAAACGCTGCGGAAGCCGCACTTAGTGCCATGGAGTCGACGCCTAAGCCTGGACACCCATAAAAGCATGAATGAATACAAGGAAGGGATGCACGCGATTCGCGTGCATCCCTTCTTGCCTTTGGAAAGTCGGTCTCTGCCTGTCAGCCAACGAGGGTAGACACGGCCTCGGCCACTGGTGTCTCGCCATCGGTTAGTTCGACGATGGTCCGGGTCATCCGTGGGTTATGAAGCGCCGCGTCAATGAACGCCGCAACGTTATCGCGTCGAATGTCTCCGTACTCAATCGCAGGGCCCGCGGTAACCCGTCCATCTCCGGGGTCGTCAGTCAAAAGCCCCGGCCGAACTATCAGCCAGTCCAGGTCAGTGCGTGTGAGGTAGACGTCTGCTGTCTTCTTTGTGCGCATATAGTGCTCAAAACGTTCATTCACCGACTCACCCCGCCCCGACTCCGGGAAGGCGGAGACCAGGACAAAACGGGACACCCCAGCGAGGGCGGCAGCATCGGCAGCCTTCTCCAACCCCTTGCCGTCGATGAGGGTGGTCTGGTCGATTCCGGTGCCATGGGCGCCAGCAGAGAAGACGACGGCATCGTGTCCCTTAAACTTTTCGGCCAGCACCTCAATGGAGTCCTTAATCAGGTCCCCCTCCACGGGCGTAGCGCCACTGGAGGCAACCGTGTCCGCTTGATCGGGATTCCTGAACATTCCTGTGACGGCATCACCGCGGCCACTCAGCAGTTGAGCCAGACGTCGGCCTACTCCCCCCGCTGCGCCTACTTGGAATATCTTCATGTGCATCTCCCTCCACGTTAAATACGATAATCATCGTACTACGACTAGCATAGGACTTATAAATCGTCACGTCCTTGAACTTCTTGGATAATCGAAGAATGCGAACTTTGGACCACCCTACGCCCGACGATATTCACATCGATGGCGTGCTTTCGGCACTGGCCGACCCTATCCGGCGTCGGATCGTGACCCAACTGGCCGATGGCCATGACGACCAGGCATGCATCGCATTTGAGTTACCCGTGAGCAAGTCCACGTCAACTCATCACTTCCGCGTGCTTCGCGAGGCGGGAATCATAGAACAGCACTATCAGGGAACGGCGATTCTCAACACGCTTCGAACCGACGTTATGGAATCGCTGTTTCCAGGTTTGCTCAGCGTCGTCATTGCAGCAGAACGCAGTTCCGAGCTGAAGCAACGAGCATCCTGAACTACGACCGCCCGCGTCTAGTTCTGGGGAACCAGGATCTCGCCAACCTTTGATTCGACAGGAGCCTTGCGGCCGCTTCGGAGTCGAAGCTCAATATAGGTTGCAAGCCGCGACAGGCCCAGATTGATGACAATCATCACGAGCGCGATCACTACGAGCGCCGGTATGTAGTTTGAATAGGCCGAGCCGGCCTGGATGCCTTGCCGCACGGCTTCCACGTAGGTGATTTGGTAGCCAAGCGCAGTGTCCTTCAGCGCTACTACCAGTTGAGCGACGATTGCCGGGAGCATTGCCGTGATCGCCTGGGGCAGGAGAATCATCCGGAGTGTTTGTCCACTGCCGAGGCCAAGAGCCACAGCAGCTTCCCCTTGGCCTCGTGGAATGGCTTTGATTCCTGCGCGCACAATTTCTGCAATGACCGCCCCGTTGCTCAGGGCAAGGCCGGTAATTACCGCCGCAACCGCAAGATCGGTGGACGGGAACAGGTCGTAGTCGGCGAAGAGCTGAAAGCAGAAAATCATCAGAATCAGCAGCGGAATTGCCCGGAAGAACTCCACCACAGCGGCGCACGCGTAGCGCACCAACCGGTTGTCGGAGAGACGCCCGATGCCCAGCAGGATTCCCAGAATTATGGCCAGGATGATGGCAAAGACCGCAGCCTGAAGTGTTCCCACGATCCCGGGCAGAAGGTAGGTCTGCCACATTTCCGGCGTGAGAAATGGCTGCCACTTCTCCGGCGCCAGTTGCCCCTTGCCTGCTAGGGCTGACATCACGAACCAACCGGCCGCTGCCAGCCCAACGACGCACAGAGCGCTGACGACGACGTTCAGAATTTGCCCCTTGGGCCCGGGGACGTCATACAGGTTGTTGATGGGCGCTTGAGTGTTGCTCATCGCTTTACCTCAAACTTTCTGCTTAGGTATCCGAAAGCCGCACCTGTCGGAAGAGTCAGGCACATAAAGCCGGCCCCGAAGATCAGCCCAACGACGATGAGGGCGGAGGTGTTCTCGATCATTTCCTTCATCAGGAGGGCGGCTTCAGCCACGCCTATGACTGACGCAACCGTTGTGTTTTTGGTCAACGCAATGAGGATGCTGCCCAAAGGCGCAATGACCGCCCGGAAGGCCTGCGGCAAGACGATGTGGCCCAAGCCCTGCACGAAGTTCAGGCCCAACGACCGGGCCGCTTCCGACTGGCCAGGAGGGACCGTATTAATACCTGCCCTTAGCGCTTCGGATACGAACGTCGACGTGTACAGGCTAAAGGCCAGGACGGCCAGCCGGAACGAGCTGTCCGTGATGGATGTGGGGGACTTTGGATCTGCCAAGGTGATACCGAGTTGCTGTGCCAATCCGAACGATGCGAAAAGCACCACAAGGGTCAAAGGGGTATTCCGGATAATGTTCACGTACCCGGTGGCAAGCGTCCGCATCGCCCAAATCGGTGATACCCGCATGGCAGTCAGGACAGTGCCCAATACCAACGAGCCCAGTGCAGACAGCGCCGTGAGCTGCAGGGTGATCAGGAAGGCCGCCAGGATCTGATCCCCGTATTCGTTGAGGATGTTCATGTTAACTATCCAGTCTCTTGTCTGGCTGCCCGACTAGTAGCGGTCTACCACTGGCGTGGCGGGCAATGCATAACCGGACGGTCCAACGTTGCTCTCAAACGCTTTGGCCCACGATCCGTCGTCGATCATGGACTGAATGGCGTCGTTGATCTTGGCACGGCCCGCGGTGTCATCCTTCTTCAGACCAATGCCGTAGTTCTCCTTGCTGAAGGTACTGCCAACAAGCTTCAGCTTTCCCTGATTGGCAGCTGCATAACCGGCAAGTTGAATATCATCCGTGGTCATTGCGTCAACGGCGCCGCTCTTCAGGGCTTCAACGCATGCGGAAGGGGTGTCGTACTCCTGAAGCTGCGCGTCCTTGCTGTAGTTCTTCTTGATGTTCTGTGCTGGTGTGGAACCGGTCACCGAGCACAACTTTTTGCCCCCATTCAGGGACTCCGGGCCCGTGATGTCTGTGGAGTCAGAACGAACCAGGAGCGACTGGCCAGCCAGGAAGTAAGGCCCCGCGAAGGCGACCTTCTCCTTTCGGGCGTCATTGATGCTGTAGGTGTTCACCACATAGTCCACCTGCCCGTTCTGGATCAGGCTCTCTCGCTGCGCCGGAGTCGCTTCCTTCCAGGTGATGGAAGACTCCTCGACGCCAAGCTTCTTGGCGACATACTTGGCAACGTCAACATCGAAACCCTTGAATGATCCGTCGGGAGTCTTGATTCCAAGCCCTGGGCGATCGAAGGAAATACCGATGGTGAGGTGGCCCGATTGTGCGCTGGCTTCAACTGTTTTGGCTTTGTCGGATGCACCGGAGCAACCGGCGATCGAGCTGGCAAGGAACAGCGCTGCGGCCGGAATGGCCAGGAACTTGAGCTTCACGATGTGCTGCTTTCTAGATTGGGGTGACTTGTCAGTGGCTGAGGATCTTGCCGAGGAACTCTTTGGCCCGCTCGGTGGTTGGGTTGTCAAAGAACCGGTCCGGCGTTGTGTCTTCGAGGATCTGACCATCGGCCATGAACACCACCCGGTCGGCGGCGCGTCGAGCGAAGCCCATCTCGTGCGTGACTACGAGCATCGTCATGCCTCCTTGCGCCAGAGACGTCATGACATCCAGTACTTCGGTGACCATTTCCGGGTCAAGAGCCGAGGTAGGTTCGTCGAAGAGCATCACCTTCGGCTCCATGGCCAACGCCCGGGCAATGGCTACACGCTGCTGCTGTCCACCCGAAAGCTGGGCGGGGAGTTTATGCGCCTGATTTGCTATACCCACCCTCTCGAGCAGGGCCATTGCCCGCGTTTGAGCCTCGGCCTTTCCGATACGTCGCACCTTGAGTGGTGCAAGCATGACGTTTTCGAGAATGGTTTTGTGGGCGAAGAGGTTGAATGACTGAAAGACCATTCCGACGTCGGCCCTGTAGCGCGTCAGCGCCTTGCCTTCCTTGGGGAGAGGCTTGCCGTCGACGGCGACCGTGCCGGATTCGACGGTCTCCAGCCTGTTGATAGTTCGGCAGAGAGTCGACTTTCCCGAGCCAGAGGGACCCAAGACAACCACAACCTGGCCCTGGGCAACCTCAAGATTGACATCACGGAGCACGTGCAGAGGTCCGAAATGCTTGTTGACCCCCCTGATGGAGATCATCGCCTTCTTCTCGTCGGCAGCAGCCTCAGAAGTGCTGTTAACAAACTTTTGCAGTTCCATGTTCGCCATTCGTTCGGGGATATTTCGTCTCGACGGTCGTGGGGGTAGGTGCAGGTTTCTCACCCCGGGCTCCATGTGACCTAAATTACGAAAGTAAGAATGTTAACATTTGTACGGCAAAGATCAGGAGAGGGCAAGTCGATGCGGGAGCTCCGGACGCGGACGAGGCCGGCACCGGGCTTCGTCCGCTGGCGAACTTTCAGAAGGACGTGTGACTAGCCTGCACCTTGGAGGCGTTCTTTGCTGTCGAGGTCGGCTTTGATTCTTTCGAACGCAGTCTCGATGTGCTCACGCACCAGCTCTTCAGCCTTCGCACCATCCTGGTCGCGGATGACGCGGAACATTTCCCAATGCTCTGGGCCAATGCGGGCCCTGTAATCATCATGGCCTTGCTGTCGATTGAGGAGAAGCAAAGCGATCTGCGAACGCAGACCCAACCAAACCTGCTCCAACCTCTCATGACCGGCACAGGCGTAGATCGCATCATGAAACGCAATGTCCGACTGGAGCATGTCACCCCTATCCCCCAGGGCGGCCGCCCGCTCAATGTCCTCGGCACGCACTTGAAGGAGGTCCAAATCCTTCCCGGTGCGGTGTGCAATCAGCCGCTGAACGGCGAGCAACTCTATCGAGTACCGGAGCGAGTAGATCTCTTCAAGGTCTTTGTGCGTAAAGACGGTAACCCGCGATCCTCGGTGCCAGTCGCCTTGAAGCAGGCCCTCCTGCCGCAGCAAAACGATGGCATCCCGCACTGGTCCGCGACTGACGGATAGGGACGCGGCCATCTCCACTTCATTGATCCGTTCCCCCGGAGGTATTTCCCCGGCCAGAATTGCGTCACGGATCCGGTCCGCGACATCCTGGGCCATTCCGCGACGTTTCAGGGGTGCGCGAAGGGTTCCGTTCTTGACATTTGCTGTGGTGTCAGATTTCATAATGTTAACATTCTTGCAGTTGGAGGCTTGCTGGTCACGTCTACCACACTATCCCAGCACTCCATCCGGAACCTGTCCGGATCGCGGGATGCTGAATCCAAGACGGCCGCCTGCTTTCGATGCAGGCTCAATTCCACCACCGCATCCCCCTGAAATTGGAGTATCCCTATGAGTACCGCTACCACTACACGGTTTGGACGGTTTGCTGATCGGTTGCGGGATATTGGTCCGTCGCCGATCAGGGCCATTTTTGATAAGGCTGCGGCGCTGGACGCTGCGGGTGAGAAGGTGTACCACTTCGAGATCGGGCGCCCGGATTTCGATACCCCGCAGGTAGTCAAGGACGCTGCGGCTGCGTCGTTGGACCGCGGGGAGGTCCACTACGGCCCGAACGCGGGAACGCTGGATCTGCGTGAGGCGATCAGTGCGTATCTGCAAGAGCGCCGCGGGACCACCTATGACCCGGGCACCGAAGTGCTCATCACGATCGGCGCGAACGAAGCGGTGTTCTTGGCCTTGATGGCTTTCTGCGGGCCCGGTGACGAAGTGATCTTCCCCGTACCGGCCTGGGCCCACTACGAGTCCTGCATCCGCCTGGCCGGGGCGACCCCGGTGCCTGTCCGGTTGGACGCTACCGATGACTACCGCCTTGATATCGACGCGATCGCCGCCGCGATCACCCCCGCGACACGTATGGTGATCCTCTGCACCCCGAATAATCCCACCGGGGGTGTCGCCACTGCTGAGGACATCGAAAAGCTGGCCACCGTTTTGGAACCGACCGACGCGCTGCTGATGTCCGATGAAATCTACGCCGACCTCGTCTATGACGAGATCCAGCACCAATCCCCGGCGGCGGTAGGAAACCTCCGCGAACGGACTCTGGTCGTAGGCGGCTTCGCCAAAGCCTTCGCCATGGACGGCTGGCGCCTCGGCTGGCTCGCCGGCCCCAAAGAACTCATCACACCGGCACTGAGGGTGCGCCAGTACACCACCGTCTGCGCCCCCACCTTCCTCCAACCCGGCGCTGCAGCAGCCCTCCGCCACGCGGGTCCCGACGCAGAGTCGATGCGCGCCGAATTCCAGGAACGACGCAAAGCCGGCCTGAAGATCCTCACCGGCATTCCAGGCGTCACCGTCAGCCAGCCCGACGGCGCGTTCTACTTCTACCTCACCTACACACCCGAGACCGCCGAACCAGCCGAACAACTGGCGCTACGGCTCCTCGATGAACAACGCGTCGCCGTCGTGCCAGGGACCGCGTTCGACCCCGACGGCGGAACCCACTCCATCCGCATCTCATACGCCTGCCACATCGATGACCTCACCGAAGGCCTGCGACGCATCGTCCAGACCCTGACCACACCACACCCCAAGGGAGCCTGACCACCCATGACTACCACCATTACCCAGGACCGCCACACCGAAGTGGTGGACGCGATCGTGGGCCTGGCCCCCGACGGCGTCGCCTACGTGCCCTCCGCGTCCATCGCCCCGATCATCAACGGCGTCCTCACCGCCCAGACCAACGGGGACCTGCCCCTGGTCTACCCCGTCTCCCGCGAAGAAGAAGCCATCGGTGTTGTTGGCGCCTACCCGTTCGCCGGGAAATTCGGGGTCATCATCATGCAGGACAACGGCTTCGGCAACGCCCTGACCGCCCTGACAACGTTCGCCGTGTCCTACCACCTGCCGTTGCTCATCGTCGCGAACACCCGCGGCGGGCTCGGCGAGTACAACTCCATGATCCACACCATCTCCGCACCCGTCCCCGCGTTGCTGGCCTCCACGAACATCCCCGTCTTCCAGGTCGACCGACGCAACACCGCCCAGGACTGGGGCGCGACCGTCGCCGAAGCCGGCAACCACGCCCGCATGACCTACCGACCCGTCGTGGTCCTCATGGAATTCTTCGACCCCAAAGACGCAAAGGCAAAAGCATGAAACGCATCGAAGCCCTCCAAGCCATCGTTGACACCACCCCGGACGTTCCCGTGATCGCAACCTGCGCCGCGACCTCCCGCGAACTGGCCTCCATCGCCGACCGACCCAACCACCTCTACCTCCTGGACGCCATGGGCCTGGCCATCTCCGTCGGAACCGGCATCGCCCAAGCCATCAAAAACACCCCCATCACCCGCACCGTGGTCATCGAAGGCGACGGCTCCCTCCTCATGAACCCCGGCTCAGCAATCACCGCCGGCTACCTCGCCCCCGAAAACCTCGTCATCATCCTGCTCGATAACGGCGTCTACGCCTCCACCGCCTCCATCCCAACCCAAGCCGTCACCATCGACCTCGGACGCTTCGCCGAATCCGTCGACCTGAAAGTCCTCCGCGCCGACAACCCCGAAGAACTCACCCTCGCCCTGAAACAAACCCTCACCCAAGACGGGCCCTGGTTCATCCACACCCGCACCGAACCCGGCAACGAACCCGGCACCAAACTCCTCCTCATCGACCCCGTCACCCACGGCAACCGCTTCCAAAACTGGCTCACCCCACGTTTGGCCGAAGCGTCCTAACCACACCCCCCTCCTTCCTGCCGGGCCCCAACGGGCCCGGCAGGAACCCAACCTGCTGAAAGCACGAGAACTTCAATGGAAAACACCACCACTGCCCCCGCTCCCCCACTTGGATTCCCGGAGAACCTCATGCCCATCGGCGGGGCCTGGATCCCCTCGAGCAACAACGCAAACCTCACCGTCGCCAACCCGGCCACCGGAGAACCCATCGCGGAAGTTCCCTCTGCAACAGTTCACGACGGTCTCGCGGCAGTCGATGCCGCCGCCACCGCACAACCAGCCTGGGCCGCCACCCCTGCCCGGGAACGTGCCGACATCCTCTTCCGCACCTACGAAGGAATCCTGGCCCGCCGCGACGAGTTCGCGGCACTGATCACCGCAGAAATGGGCAAGCCCCTCCCGGAAGCCCAAACCGAAGTCGACTACGGCGCCGGTTTCTTCCGCTGGTTCGCCGAATCCGCCGGCCGGATACACACCGAAGGCCAATACGGCGTCGAACCCGGCGGCAACTACCAGATCGCCGTCTCCAAACGCCCCGTCGGCCCTTCCCTGCTCATCACGCCCTGGAACTTCCCGCTCGCGATGGGCGCACGGAAGATCGCCCCGGCCCTCGCCGCAGGATGCACCACCATCCTGAAGCCCGCAGAGCTGACCCCTTTGACTTCGCTATTACTGGCGCGGGTTCTCGAAGAAGCAGGCGCCCCCGCCGGTGTTGTCAACGTCATCACCACCAACAACTCCCGCGACGTTATCGCCGCCATCATGAAGGACTCACGAGTCCGCAAGATCTCCTTCACCGGCTCCACACAGGTCGGGCGTGCGCTCTTGGCCCAAGCAGCCGAAAACGTCATGAACACCTCCATGGAACTCGGCGGCAACGCACCCCTGATCGTGTTCGACGACGCCGACCTTGACCAAGCTGTCGAGGGCGCCATGCTCGCCAAACTCCGCAACGGAGGCCAATCCTGCGTCGGCGCCAACCGCATCTACGTCCAAAACAACATCGCCGCCGAATTCACCGCCCGCTTCACCGAACGCATGGCTGCTGCTCGTCTCGGCGACGGCGCACACCCCGACACGGACCTGGGACCTCTCGTGGACGCCAAACAAGTAAAGACGGTGGCTGCCCTAGTAACGGACGCCGTCGCCAAGGGTGCCGTTTGCCTCACGGGTGGAACTATTCCCCAGGGCCCTGGTTCTTACTACCCGGCCACGGTCCTGACCAACATCCCCACCAACGCAGAGATCCGCACCGAGGAAATCTTCGGTCCCGTCGCAGCTATCTACACCTTCGACACCGAAAACGAAGCAATCCATGAGGCCAACAACACCCCCTACGGACTAGCCTCCTACATCTTCACCGAAAACCTCTCCCGCGCACTACGCGTCGCAAACGCCATCGACGCAGGCATGACCGGCATCAACCGCGGACTCATCTCCAACCCCGCAGCCCCCTTCGGCGGAACCAACCAATCCGGACTCCACCGCGAAGGCGGAACCGAAGGCCTCAACGCCTACCAAGAAACCAAATACACCGGCATCCAACTCTAAAACCACCACCACGCGACCGAGCCGCACCGTTGTGGCTCAAGGTCCCGGCAGGGATTGCGAACCGACCCTAAAAATTGACACCAAGCGCCGGTGAGCCCGCTTGTGGAGAACGCGCACCCTCAGCCAAAAGGAGTCCTGTCCAGTGAAAGCTATTGGATTTAGTAAGTTCGGAGGGCCTGAAGTCCTGCATGTATTCGACCGTCCAGAGCAGCACGCCGGGCCAGGAGAGGTCCGCATCCGTGTGCGGGCAGCCACGGTCAACCCCGCAGACACAATGGCCCGCACCGGCATGAGTCAGCAAGCCATGACAGCTTTGGAACGGCCCTACGTCGTCGGCATGGAGGCGGCTGGAACGATAGACGAGGTTGGCGAAGGAGTATCCCTATGGGTTGGCGAGGATGTCACAGCGATCGTCCTCCCGTTCGGCCCCCGTGGAGGCGCTTATGCAGAGCACGTTATCGTGAGGGCCACCCACGTATTTCCAACACCGAAGGGGATGGATAGCCTCGCCGCCGCAACTCTCCCGATGAATGGACTGACTGCTGTCATGGCCTTGGACACCTTGGCACTCTCGAAGGGCGCGATAATTGCGGTGACCGGTGCAGCTGGGGCACTCGGTGGATACGTCATTCAGCTCGCGCGGGCTGCAGGGCTACAAGTTATTGCAGATGCTTCAGAAGCTGACGAAGCACTAGTACGAGGTTTGGGAGCGCACCATGTTGTCCGGCGCGGGGTGGACGTCGCAGGACGTATCCGAGATCTTCAACCGGCCGGCGTGGCCGGATTGGTGGACGCCTCCGTGCAGAACGTTGAAGTCACTCCTGACATTGCCGACGGCGGAACAATGGTCATCGTCCGGGCGTGGAGCGGAGACCCCGGGCGCGGAATCCGGAAGGAACACGTCTCTGTCAGCCAGGGCGCTGGCCGGGTGGACCTCTTGGCGAAACTGAGGCAAAGCATCGAGAAAGGCGTTCTTACCCCGCGGGTGGCCAGAAGTTACCCGGCCGAGGAAGCAGCCGCGGCACATCGCGCGATGGAGGCGGGCGGCGTTCGAGGCCGTCTGGTTCTAACCTTCTAACGCTTGCCATCTGGTGCTTCGAGCTCCTAAGTGTCCGGTCCTTATGCTGGGTTCGGCCCCACGTGCAGCACAGCCGTATGCCGACTGAAAGGCTAGCGGGCAGCCTCGCCCGGCACCCTAATTTTCTTCGCTCAGGCAACGCCCCAGAACAGCCATAGATGCTTTTGAAGATCGTAAATACACCCGCAGGAGACACGGTGACCGTCACAACCGAAAACCCCATCCGCTCAAGGGCACCGATAGCACCGCTCGCTGTCGCAATGCTGGGGTTCTTCGTCATCTCGTTGGACGCGCAGATTGTTAACGTAGCGCTACCCGACATCCGAATCAGCTTTGGTGGCGGCCTAGCTGGACTTCAATGGGTCGTGACAAGTTACCTGATCACTTTTTCTGCGCTTCAACTGTTCAGCGGGACGCTCTCAGATGGCATGGGAGCTCGGCGCACGTTCGGGATCGGCTTGGCCATTTTCATCGTCGCCTCAATGGCCTGCGCCCTTGCGCCATCACTGATTCTCCTAGTCGCTGGGAGAATTCTGCAAGGGGTGGGTGCCGCGATGATGACCCCGAGCTCGCTTGGGTTGATTCGGGAGTCCTTCCCAGAGGCCACGGAGCGAGGAAAGGCGATCGTCAGGTGTGCGTTGGGAGGCTCGATCGCTACCGCGGCTGGCCCGATCGTAGGCGGCGCTCTTACTCAATTGGACTGGCGCCTCATCTTCCTCATCAACATTCCAGTCGGTGCTGTTGCCCTCTTACTTTTGACTAAGGTCCCGAGGTCTGCAGTGCAGCCGCGACCCTTTGATTGGACAGGACAGATAACAGTCATGCTGGGACTCGGCGGACTGACCTTTGGAATCATCGAAGGAGCTGAGCACGGTTACGAAAGTGCCCAGGTCCTCGGGTCCTTTGCCCTCGGAATTGTTGGTTGTGTCGTATTCGTATTCTCGCAAGTTCGGGGACGGCACCCAATGATTCAGCTGAGTCTCTTCAGCTCGTCCGCCTCAGTTCTAGGGCTAAGTGTTGCGTTTGTGAATATGGCCGCCTTCTGCGGGGTCGTCTTCCTTCAAAGCCTCTACTTCCAGCAGTACCGAGCTCTCGACCCCCTGACCACGGGGTTGCTTTTCCTTCCCATGAGCTTGCTTGTCGTCCTCCTCAATCCGTTGGTTGCGCTTGCCATGGAACGATTCGGCAAACTGCGGACCATAGTTGGCGGTCAAGTCAGCGTAGCCACCGGACTTGTGGCCCTCAGCCTGCTACCGCAAGACACACCAATCGTCATCGTGGCGCTGGTGATGGTTCCGATTGGTGTTGGTGGGTCGTTTACTGTTCCACCGCTTACAACCCTCATTGTGGACCGCGTTCCAGCCCAACGCGCGGGAACCGCCGGAGGAGTCCTCAATTCAGCACGGCAGCTAGGCGGCGCCTTGGGCGTCGCGACTTTTGGTGCCACACTCACCCTGCAGCCGGATTTTTTGACTGGACTGGTTCTCAACTTCCGACTCGCCGCAGCCCTCGTCGTCCTCGCCGCACTCTTGCTATTGCTGCTGAGCGGCCCTTCGGACCGACGCGCCATCTGAGCCAGGCAATGTGCTTCAGGAGCGAGTAAACCTAAGCTCCAGATCCAACGAACTGCGACTCCCATCAGGCTAGTCGTGTCTAACTTCACCGATATTTGTTGATAGCGGATTACAAGCCGAGAAAGTGGCTGGTTGAATTTTCGTGTGCCATATGTAGGGAGTTAGGTCCTGGCGGCGAACTGGACTTTATACGCTACTGGGCGGTGGCCACAGAAGTCGCCCAGTGGTCCCTGAACGACGTCAACGAGCAGTGGCCGAGGCTGCCTAAGTTGAACTTAGCAGTCATTGCCTACCTCTCGGCTGTAGCAAAAAGGAACGGCATCCCGCTGCGGCCAAGGGCGACATATGCACGCCCTACCGGCAAAGCGATCGTCTTGGACATGCTCAACCGACGATGGCGTGAACTGCGATGTGCCGGAGGGCACCGCTGGGGCAGCGGTCATCTGCGTCCGGCGCGCGCCCCATTCAGTCGCGTCACGGCGACAGCTCGGATGCGACTACAATCCTGAAGGCACTCGATCGAACGTGGCGACTGAACTCTCACGTCGAGGGTGAACCTCCAGGGTGCGTTTGCGAATCGGCGTCATGTCGCTATGACCACCCACATGCATGAGTAGATGTAGGCGCAATGAGGGAAGTTCTCTTGGCCGCAGCAGGCGCAATAAAGAGGATTTAAGTATGGACGATGTACACACCTCCTTTGGCCTGACAAAGAAGTCACCATCCACGTCTCCTCGTTTCAGGAACAAATCGAAGTCAGGATCGTTAGTGCAAGTTCCCAAAGTCATGTCGTGCGCAGCATCCCTACCCATGAAGAGGTGTACGCCAACCACGACCTACCGAACGAACCAGGAAAGGACCGTATAACCCCAGTTCAGAGCAGGCGGAGGGCCCACCGGCCACGACCCTGAACCCGCTCCCCCACAACTGCATAGGCGACCCGCGGCGCCAGGCACACCCCGCGGCCAGTGTCAGAGGAACCTGACCACCCAGAATGTACACACGTTAAAGCAAAAACCCCCTCTGACGAGGGGGTATGCCGTGCCCGAGGTGGGACTCGAACCCACACACCTTTCGATACCGCATTTTGAGTGCGGCGCGTCTGCCAATTCCGCCACTCGGGCCCGGAATACTGGGAGTTCAGCTGCTCTCATTCCTGTGAGCAACGCGATCCTTTCCCAGCACGCGAAACTACTCTACATGCAGATAGGCTGATTCAAAGAACCGGACGCGCTGATGCAACAAAACCTGCCATCAAAGAGTCCACACTAAGATGGACATGAACCCGCCGAACCTTTTCAAGGAGATCCCGTGACCGAACAGACGGAGTCCACGTCTACAGCCCAGCCGGCCCGACGCGTTGTCGTAGCCGAGGATGAAACACTCATCCGCTTGGACATTATCGAGATCCTGAAGGGCGAAGGGTATGACGTCATAGGCGAGGCGGACAACGGCGAGAAGGCCGTGCAGCTGGCCGAGGAACTCAAGCCCGACCTTGTCCTCATGGATGTGAAGATGCCCGTCATGGATGGCATCTCGGCAGCCGAGAAGATCGTCAAGGCCCGCATTGCTCCCGTCGTCCTGCTGACCGCGTTCAGCCAGAAGGAATTGGTGGAGCGCGCCCGCGACGCCGGTGCCATGGCTTACGTCGTCAAGCCGTTCTCCCCCGCGGACCTGATCCCGGCCATTGAGATCGCCCTCTCGCGCCACGAGGAAATCAAGGCCCTGGAAAACGAGGTGTCCGACCTCCAGGAGCAGTTCGCCACGCGCAAGCTTGTAGAGCGCGCCAAGAGCCTCCTGACCACCAAGATGGGCCTGACGGAACCGGAAGCTTTCCGCTGGATCCAGAAGACCTCCATGGACCGCCGCCTCAGCATGCGTGAGGTTGCCGAGACCATCATCAACCAGGTCAACTAACTAAACGCAACGCACTACGGCGGCCGCGTACCTCGCATGAGGTGCGCGGCCGCCGTCGTACTCACCACGAATTAAAGAAACCCAAGACAAAACACAGCCGGCCCCGCCAAATGGCGGGGCCGGCTGTGTCAAAGCTGAGGCTTAGTTCTTGGCCTTGGACTTCTTTTCGGGCCAAGGACCAACAGGTTCCTTACGCGAACCGTCGTCGGTCTTGGATGTGTCGGCGAGGTCGCCTACCTTGTGGACCTTCAGCGAGTTCGTGGAACCGGCCTGTCCTGGAGGGGAACCGGCTGCGATGACAACTAGGTCGCCTTCGTCCACGAGATCCATTTCCAACAGGCTCTTGTCCACCTGCGCCGTCATCTCGTCGGTGTGGCCCACGGAGGGAACCAGTACCGGCTGGATGCCCCAGGTGAGGGCCAGCTGGTTCCAGACGTGCTCCACCGGCGTGAACGCGAAGACCGGCTTGACCGGGCGGAGGCGCGAAAGACGGCGTGCCGAGTCACCGGACTGGGTGAAAGTACAGATGTACTTTGCATCCAGCTGGTCGGCGATTTCGACGGCGGCACGGGTGATGGCGCCACCGCGGGTCTTGGGCTTGGTACCCAGCGGGGGTACGCGCTCAAGACCGTGGACTTCGGTGGACTCGATGATCCGTGCCATGACCTTGACGGTCTCGATGGGGTACTGGCCCACGGAGGTTTCGCCGGAGAGCATGACCGCGTCGGCGCCGTCGAGGACTGCGTTGGCGCAGTCGGAGGCTTCGGCGCGGGTCGGGCGCGGGTTGTCGATCATGGATTCGAGGACCTGGGTGGCCACGATGACCGGCTTGGCCCAGCGGCGTGCCAGTTCGATGGCACGCTTCTGGACGATCGGCACCTCTTCGAGCGGAAGTTCGACGCCGAGGTCGCCACGGGCAACCATGATGGCGTCGAACGCGTCGATGATTTCGTGGAGCTGCTCCACGGCCTGCGGCTTTTCGATCTTGGCGATTACCGGCACGCGACGGCCTTCTTCGTCCATGATCTCGTGGACGCGCTTGATGTCGGAGGCATCACGCACGAACGAGAGGGCGATGAGGTCAGCACCGCGCTTGAGGGCCCAACGGAGGTCGTCCTCGTCCTTTTCGCTCAACGCCGGAACGTTGACGGCAACACCGGGAAGGTTGATGCCCTTGTTGTTGGACACCTTGCCGCCGACGGTGACCGTGGCGACAACCTTGACGTCGTCAACTTCGATGGCGCGCAGCGCCACCTTGCCGTCGTCGATCAACAGTGCGTCGCCGACGTTGACGTCCTCGGTGAGGCTCTTGAGCGTGGTGGAGCAGATGTCCTTGGTGCCGGGAACGTCTTCAGTGGTGATGGTGAAGGTGTCGCCGACAGCCAGCTCGTGCGGGCCGTCAACAAAACGTCCAAGGCGGATCTTGGGTCCCTGGAGGTCGGCCATGATGGCCACGGGCTTGCCCAACTGGGCCGCAGCCTTGCGGACGTTCTCGTAGGTGTTGTCGTGCACGGAGTAGTCGCCGTGGCTCATGTTCATGCGAGCAACGTCGACGCCGGCCTCCAGCACCGCGAGGGTGTTGTCGAAGCTGGAGATAGCCGGGCCGAAAGTTGCCACAATTTTCGCGCGTCTCATATACCTACCCTAAGTAGTTCATGCTGATTGAGTAAAAGATCAGTTCCTGCCGGCGCTATAAGACCGCTATCGCCCGGTCGGTGGGGGCGACCGGTGCCGGGAGAATGGTGCTTCCCATCAGGAACCTGTCCACTGCGGCCGCGCACGCACGGCCTTCCGCAATGGCCCACACAATCAGTGACTGGCCACGTCCGGCATCGCCGGCAACAAATACTCCCTCGGTATTTGTCATGTAGTAGCCGTCGCGGGCTACGTTGCCCCGACCGTCGAATTCTGCACTGACCTGCTCGGTGATACCTGCCGGCTCAGCACCGGTAAAGCCGAGGCTCAGGAACACCAGGTCAGCCGGAATAATCCGCTCCGTGCCTGCCTTGGGCAGTCGCTTGCCGTCCACGAACTCGGTTTCGGCAACCTTGACGCCGGTGAGCTTGCCATTTTCACCAACGAACTCAACGGTGGACGCAAGGTACGTACGCTCGCCGCCTTCTTCGTGGGCGCTGGCCATCTCGAACAAGGTGGGGAACGTCGGCCACGGCTGGTGGGCTGCGCGTTCCGACGGCGGCTGCTTGCCGATCGCCAGCGTCGTCACCGACGCTGCCTGGTGGCGGTGGGCGGTTCCGATGCAGTCAGCACCGGTATCGCCACCACCGAGGATGACAACGTGCTTGCCGCGGGCGTCGATGTGGTTCTCCGGGGTCTCCCCCGCCACTACGCGGTTAGCCGGCACGAGGTAATCCATGGCGAAGTGCACGCCTTCAAGGTCGCGGCCCGGGATCGGCAGGTCGCGCGGGACGGTAGCCCCGGTGGCGACAACGACGGCGTCGTAACGGCGGCGCAGCTGCTCCCACGTGACATCCGTTCCGACGGCGACGCCGGTCCGGAAGCGTGTGCCTTCGGCCTTCATCTGCTCGAGGCGACGGTCGACCTGTTCCTTCTCCATTTTGAAGTCGGGGATGCCGTACCGGAGCAGGCCACCGATCTTGTCGTCGCGTTCGTACACGGCAACGGTGTGGCCTACACGCGTCAGCTGCTGCGCCACGGCCAGGCCGGCGGGGCCGGAACCGACGACGGCGACCGTCTTGCCGGTGAGGCGCGTCGGCGGAAGGGGCTGGACCCAGTCGTTGTCGAACGCCTGGTCGATGATGGAAACCTCGACCTGCTTGATGGTCACGGCAGGCTGGTTGATGCCCAGCACACAGGACGCTTCACAGGGTGCAGGACACAGCCGGCCGGTGAACTCCGGGAAGTTGTTCGTGGCGTGAAGGCGCTCAATCGCTTCCTCACCCTTATCCCGCCAAACGAGGTCGTTCCATTCCGGAATCAGGTTGCCCAGCGGGCAGCCCTGGTGGCAGAAGGGAACACCGCAGTCCATGCAGCGCCCGGCCTGGCTCTTCAGGACGCCCTTCTCCTGGGCTTCGTACACTTCTTTCCAGTCCATGATGCGGACGGGAACGGGACGGCGTGGCTGCGTCTCGCGCTGCCGGACTTTCAGAAATCCGCGTGGATCAGCCACCGGTTACCTCCAGGATTCGAGACCATACTTCTTCGCCATCAGGGTCCAGGCCCTCTTCGATGGCGTCGAGACGGGTTTGCAGGACTGCGGCGTAATCGCGCGGCAGTACTTTGGTGATGCGGGCGGCAGTGTCGTCGAAGTTTTCGAGCAGACGGCCGGCCAGGACGGATTCGGTTTCCTCAACGTGCTTGGTGAGCAGGCCGTGGACAATGTCACGATCCTCAGCGTCGAGCTCCAGGAGCTGGAGTTCACCCGTGTCCAGGGCGAGCTTGTTGACGCGCTCAGGCTGCAGGTCCAGCACGTAGGCGGTACCACCGGACATGCCGGCGCCGAAGTTGCGGCCGGTACGGCCGATGATCAGCGTCTGGCCACCGGTCATGTATTCACAACCGTGGTCGCCAATGCCTTCGACGACGGCGGTGGCACCGGAGTTGCGGACCAGGAACCGTTCGCCGACCTGGCCGCGCAGGAACATCTCGCCGCTGGTCGCACCGTAGCCGATGACGTTGCCGGCGATGACGTTTCGTTCCGCCTGGAAGACGTTGGTACGGTCCGGGCGGACGATGATGCGCCCACCGGAAAGTCCCTTGCCCACGTAGTCGTTGGAGTCTCCGAACATGCGCAGCGTGATGCCGGCAGGCAGGAAAGCGCCCAGAGACTGGCCCGCGGTGCCATTGAGCGTGATGTCGATGGTGTCCGTCGCCAGTACATCGGTACCGAACGTCTTGGTCACCACGTGGCCGAGCATCGTGCCCACGGAACGGTCCGTGTTGATGACGTCCAAGGTGATCTTGACAGGCATGCGGTCGCTGAGAGCTTCCTGGGCCATGGTGATCAGACGCTGGTCGAAGTGCTTGTCCAGCTCGTGGTTCTGGCCGGTCATGTTGCGCAGCGGCACGTCGTCGTCGAACTCGAGACCGTGCAGGATCGGGTCCAGGTCCAGGCCTTCGGCCTTCCAGTGGTCGATTGCCTCGCGGGTGTCCAGCATCTCGGCGTGGCCAATGGCCTCTTCGAGGCTGCGGAAGCCAAGCCCGGCAAGGATTTCACGGACTTCTTCAGCGAGGAACTCAAAGAAGTTGACCACGAACTCGGGCTTGCCATTGAACCGGGACCGAAGTTCAGGGTTCTGCGTGGCAACACCCACCGGGCAGGTGTCCAGGTGGCAGACACGCATCATGATGCAGCCGGACACCACCAGCGGAGCAGTCGCGAAACCATACTCCTCGCCACCTAGCAGGGCAGCAATGACGACGTCGCGGCCGGTCTTGAGCTGACCGTCCACCTGTACAACCACGCGGTCGCGGAGGCCGTTGAGCATGAGGGTCTGCTGTGTCTCGGCCAGGCCGAGTTCCCACGGCACGCCCGCGTGCTTGAGCGAGTTCAGCGGCGAGGCGCCGGTACCGCCGTCGTGACCTGAAACAAGCACGACGTCGGCCTTGGCCTTCGTGACGCCGGAGGCCACAGTACCGATCCCGACTTCCGAAACCAGCTTCACGTGCACCCGGGCCGAAGGGTTGGCGCGCTTGGCATCGTAGATGAGCTGCGCGAGGTCTTCGATCGAGTAGATGTCGTGGTGCGGGGGCGGGGAAATCAGCCCGACGCCGGGAGTGGAGTGACGGGTCCGGGCTACCCAGGGGTAGACCTTCTGCGCCATCAACTGTCCACCTTCGCCGGGCTTGGCGCCCTGTGCCATCTTAATCTGGATGTCGTCGGCGTTGGTGAGGTAGAGGCTGGTGACACCGAATCGGCCTGAAGCGATCTGCTTGATGGCAGAACGTCGTTCCGGATCCAGCAGGCGGTCCACGTCCTCGCCGCCTTCGCCCGTGTTGGACTTGGCGCCCAGACGGTTCATGGCGATGGCCAGTGTCTCGTGCGCTTCCTTGGAGATGGAGCCGTAGCTCATCGCACCAGTGGAGAAACGCTTCACGATGCTGGAAACGGACTCCACTTCTTCCAGCGGCACAGGCGGACGGACGCCGTCCTTGAACTTGAGGAGCCCACGCAGGGTCATCAGGTTCTCGGACTGGTCGTCAACGCCCTTGGTGTAGGACTTGAAGATGTCGTAGCGGCGTTCGCGGGTAGCGTGCTGCAGGCGGAACACTGTCTCCGGGTTGAAGAGGTGCGGTTCGCCGTCGCGGCGCCACTGGTACTCGCCGCCGCCGAGCAGCGGCTGGTGCGGGTGCTCGATGCCACCTTCGGGGTACGCCATCTGGTGGCGTGCCGAAACCTCCGCGGCGATGACATCCAGGCCAACGCCACCGAGCTGGGAGTGTGTGCCGGAGAAGAATTCGTCCACGAGTTCCTGGGACAAGCCCAGCGCTTCGAAGGTCTGGGCACCCGTGTAGGAAGCCACAGTGGAGATGCCCATCTTGGACATGATCTTCAGGACACCCTTGCCCAGGCCCTTGATGAGGTTGTAGACGCCGTCTTCCGGGGTCACGCCCGTCACGTCACCGTTGGAGATCAGCTGTTCCACCGATTCCATGGCCAAGTACGGGTTGACAGCGGAGGCACCGTAACCGATGAGCACGGCAACGTGGTGCGTCTCGCGGACGTCACCGGCTTCGACCACCAGGGCGGTCTTGGTGCGGTTGGCGCTGCGAAGCAGGTGGTGGTGGACCGCGCTGACCAGCAGGAGCGAGGGGATCGGTGCCCACTGGGCGTTCGAGTCGCGGTCGGACAGCACCACGTACTGGACGCCACGGTTGATGGCACCGGATACCTGCTCGCAGATCTCCGTCAGGCGGGCACGGAGAGCCGCTTCCCCACCCTCGGGGCGGTAAAGTCCGCGGACCTTCATGGCGATGCGGTCGCCGTCGGGGCTTTCAATGTTCGCGATCTTGGCGAGCTGGTCGTTATTGATCACGGGGAACGGCAGCGAGATCTGCGGTTGGCGGACTTGCTTGCCGTCCAGGAGGTTGCCGTTGGGACCGATGGCGCACTTCAGGGAAGTCACCAATTCTTCGCGGATGGCATCCAGCGGCGGGTTGGTGACCTGGGCGAAGGACTGCACAAAGTAGTCGAACAGCAGACGCGGACGCTTTGACAGCACAGCTACCGGAGTGTCCGAACCCATGGCGCCCAGGGGCTCGGCACCGGTGCGGGCCATCGGTCCAAGCAGGATCTTCAACTCTTCAGTGGTGTAGCCGAAGGTACGCTGGCGGATGTTCACCGATGCTGCCGTGTGGAGCACGTGCTCACGCTCGGGAAGCTCGTTGATGTCGATCAGGTTGTCCTTGAGCCACTCGGCCCAGGGGTTGGCAGCAGCTACCTCGGCCTTGACCTCGGCGTCGTCAATGATGCGGCCGGCTTCGGTGTCCACCAGGAACATCTTGCCGGGAGCAACGCGACCCTTCTTGACCACGTTGGAGGGCTCGACCTCGATAACGCCAACTTCGGAGGCGAAGATGATCAGGCCGTCTTCGGTGATCCAGTAGCGTCCCGGGCGCAGGCCGTTGCGGTCCAGCGTGGCGCCAACGAGGCTTCCGTCGGTGAAGGACACGGCAGCGGGACCATCCCACGGCTCCATGAGGAGGGAGTGGTACTCGTAGAAGGCACGGCGTGCCGGATCCATGGTGGCGTGGTTTTCCCACGCCTCCGGGATCATCATCATGATGGAGTGTGTGATGGGGCGCCCTGAGAGCCACAGCAGCTCGGCTACCTCGTCGAAGGAGGCGGAGTCAGAGGCACCCGGGGTGCAGATCGGGTACAGCTCTTCCGGGACCGAACCCAGCAAGGGGCTGGCCAGCTGCGACTGGCGGGCACGCATCCAGTTCCGGTTGCCCTTGACCGTGTTGATCTCACCGTTGTGCGCGATAGTGCGGAACGGCTGTGCCAGCGGCCAGGACGGGAACGTGTTGGTGGAGAAGCGCGAGTGGACAATGGCCAGCTTGGTCTTGAAGCGCTTGTCCGAAAGATCGGGGTAGAACGGCTCCAGCTGGGCCGTGGTCAGCATGCCCTTGTACACGATGGTGCGCGAGGACAGCGAGGGGAAGTACACGCCAAACTTGTTCTGGGCGCGCTTGCGGATCCGCCAGGCGCGGGAGTCCAGCTCGTTGTGCTCAAGCTGCTCACCGTTGGCAGAGGCGAAGAACGGCTGGGAGAAGTAGGGCATGCATGCCCGTGCCATGGCTCCCACGAGGTCCGCGACCACAGGAACCTCACGCCAGCCGAGGACTGTAAGGCCTTCGTCGGCGGCAAGTGCCTCGATGCCGGCTTTCGCTGTCGCAGCTTCGCGGGCTTCAGCCGGAAGGAACGCGGTACCCACCACGTACTGTCCGGGTGCCGGCAGTTCAAATTCGGTGACGGCGCGGAAGAACTCGTCGGGGACCTGCATCAGCAGGCCCGCTCCGTCGCCGGTTCCTTCGTCGGCGCCCACGGCGCCGCGGTGTTCGAGATTGCGGAGGGCGGTCAGTGCCGCTTCCACGATGTCGTATCCCGGTTCCCCGCGGAGCGTGGCAATGATAGCCAGGCCGCAGGCGTCCTTCTCCTTATCAGGGTTGTAAAGACCCTGGGCCTCCGGGAGCGCAGCAAAACGCTTGAACGGAGACATGGCACCCTGCGGTTCGATATTTTCGGACCAACCGGGGTTATGAAGATGGGTCATGGGAGACGTCCTTCCTCGAGATCGTGCGTATGGAAGGGACAACGTTGGCCCCACCTTGCCTGCCCTGTGACGGGCACAACAAAGCGCTAGTTATTGGAATTGTAGGCCAGTCGATCCAGCGCAACGAACAGTTACGCAGACCTCTGGCCCCGGCTTGACCAGTGAACATCGGTATGCTGCGATCCGGTTTCCGGGGTGCCACGACGCTGTGGACTGGGCCCTACGAGCGGTGACTCTGTTGCCCCTTTACCTTCGGCGACTACTTGGTGTCGTCAGCCCCAGGCGAGGATCCGGATGTTTTCCTGGCGGCGGTGGCATCAGATGACGGCTCCGTTGTGGACGTGGTGTCCTGGACGGTCTTCACTGATGCATCCCGCGGCCCGTCGACGTTGCCCGGATCACTTTGGTTATCTGGGAGATTATCACGCGAACCACTATCCGAGACAGGTGCGTCCACATCATGACTGGTGACGCTCGTCACCGTAGCGGGGTCCTTGATGGCCTCTTTTTCCGGCTCGCGCCCTGGCAGATAAGGAGTGTCCGGCACTGGTCGGCCGCGCCGGGCGAGCAGCAGGAAGATAACCAAGGCCGCGATGAAGACAAAGATGCTGGTCCACACGTTAAGCCGGGTCGTGATTCCGAAGAGGGTGATCTGCTCGGCGTCGTCGATGCGGAGGGCTTCGATCCATACGCGGCCCAGCGTGTAGTACATGGCGTAGAGCCAGAACAGCCGGCCCCACCGGAAGGCGAATTTCTTGTCCAGCACCAGGAGGAGCGCTACGCCGGCGAGGTTCCACAGCATCTCGTAGAGGAACGTCGGGTGGAAGAGGGTTCCGGCGGCCATGTCGGGCGGGAAGTTCGCGTTGGAAGGATCGATCTCCAGGCCCCATGGCAACGTGGTGGGCGCGCCGAAAAGTTCCTGGTTGAACCAGTTCCCCAGTCGTCCGATGGCCTGTGCAAGAAGCAGGCCAGGTGCAGCGGCGTCCAGGAAGGCCGTCAGCCGGACACCGGCACGGCGGCATCCGATCCATGCGCCCACGACGCCGAGGACCACCGCGCCCCAGATGCCCAGCCCGCCGCGCTGGATCTGGGGAATCAGCGAGAGGTCGCCTGTGCCGTCGAAGCCCGGGCCAAAGTAGGCATCGGGCGAAGAGAAGACGTGGTACAGGCGACCGCCGATAATTCCGAATGGAATCGCCCAAATGGCGATGTCCCACAGGCTGCCTTCGGGCGCGCCGCGCTGCTTCCACCGGGCAGACGTCAGCCAAAGGCCAACAATGATGCCCGCCAGGATGCACAAGGCGTAGGCGTGGATACGCAACGTCCCCCACGGCAGCGGAATGTCGAAACCGGACCAGGATGGGCTCGGGATACTCAAGGGGACCATTGCCGCTGCGTGGAGGACCGTCTGCATGCGCTTCGCTGTTTCCTTTTCTAGGCTTCTGCAGCTGCGCGGCCCAAGCCGGCGCTGAGGTTCTTGGTGAGTTGCCCGACGGCGTCCACCCCGCCATCGCGGAGGGCTGCCACCAGGGCGGTGCCTACAATGACACCGTCGGCATAGGCAGCAATTTCCCGTACATGGTCGGGACTGGAGACACCCAGGCCTACGCATACCCGATCCGCACCGGCTGCGTGGGCACGGGCCACCACCTCTTCGGCAGCGCTGCTGACGGAGGTGCGGGCTCCGGTGACACCCATGATCGAAACAGCGTAGACAAAACCGCGGCTGGCCTTGACCGTCATGTCCAGACGTTCAGGAGTGGACGACGGGGCCACGAGGAACACCCTGTCCAAGCCGTACCTGTCCGAGGCCTCGAACCATTCTGCAGCCTCATCGGGGACGAGGTCGGGAGTAATAAGACCTGCTCCCCCGGCTTCTGCCAGACGGCGCGAGAACTCGTCCACGCCCATGCGCATGACCGGGTTCCAGTACGTCATCACCAGGACGGCAGCATCCGTAACTGCGGTAATCCCTGCAACGACTTCGAAGACGTCGGCTACGCGGAAACCGTTCGAAATCGCTTCGGTAGTGGCCGCCTGGATGACAGGACCGTCCATCACGGGATCGGAGTACGGAATTCCGATCTCAATGAGATCGGCGCCGTTCCGGGCAAGCGCGATGCCAGCCTCGATACTTTCCTTGACCGTGGGGTAGCCGGCGGGCAGGTAACCCACCAAAGCGGCGCGGCCCTCGGCCCTGGCCTTGTCAATGGCCGCAGCTGACTTGCTGGCTGTTGATTCGTTCATCAGTTCTGGTCCTCGTTGTCATCCGCGGATGCTTCAGAGGCTCGCTCTGAAGGGCCCTTGGGCTTACGGGTGGACAGGGTGGTCCCCTTGACGTGCCCCTCGTCATCCAACATGTTGAACCATGCGGCGGCGGTTTCCACGTCCTTGTCGCCTCGCCCGGACAAGTTCACGATGATAGTGACTTCCGAGGGGTCTTCCTTGCCTTCCGTGAGGCGGTGGCCGATCTTGATGGCACCGGCCAGGGCATGCGAGGACTCGATGGCGGGGATGATGCCCTCTGTCCGGCAGAGCAGGCTGAAGGCGTCCATGGCTTCGGTGTCCGTGACTGCCTCGTAGGTGACCCGGCCGATGTCGGCGAGGTATGAGTGCTCGGGGCCAACGCTGGGGTAGTCAAGACCTGCAGAGATGGAGTGCGACTCGATGGTCTGGCCGTCTTCGTCCTGCATGAGGTAGGAACGGGCGCCGTGCAGCACACCCGGCCGGCCAAGGGAGATGGCCGCAGCGTGACGGCCGGTTTCCACACCCTCGCCACCGGCTTCAAAGCCGTAGATCTTCACGGAAGCATCATCGAGGAATGCGTGGAACAAGCCGATGGCGTTGGAACCGCCACCGATGCACGCACAGATGGCATCAGGAAGCTTGCCCGTCTGCTCCAGGATCTGGCTGCGCGCCTCTTCGCCGATGACCTCGTGGAAGTAGCGGACCATGGCCGGGAACGGGTGCGCTCCGGCGGCAGTACCCAGGAGGTAGTGCGTGTCCTCGACGTTGGAGACCCAATCGCGGAGGGCGTCGTTGATGGCGTCCTTGAGTGTCTGCGAACCGTTGGTCACGGGCACGACTGTGGCACCAAGAAGCTGCATGCGGGCGACGTTGAGTGCCTGGCGGCGGCAGTCTTCGGCACCCATGTAGACCACGCACTCAAGTCCCAGCAGCGCTGCAGCCGTGGCACTTGCGACGCCGTGCTGTCCGGCTCCGGTTTCGGCAATGACGCGGGTCTTGCCCATCCGCTTCGCCAGGAGCGCCTGGCCCAGGACGTTGTTGATCTTGTGGGAACCGGTGTGGTTGAGGTCCTCACGCTTGAGGAAGATGCGGGCGCCACCGGCATGCGCCGAGAAGCGCTTGGCCTCAGTCAACAGCGAAGGCCTGCCCGAGTAGTTCTTGTTGAGGTCCTTCAGCTCGGCGATGAAATCGGGGTCGGCCTTGGCTTTTTCGAAGGTGTCCTGGACTTCATCCAAGGCGGCAATGAGAGACTCCGGCATCCAGCGTCCGCCGTAGCTGCCGAAGTAGGGTCCCGATGCGTTGCGCAGCGAAGGGCCACCTTGCAGGAATGCGTCTGCCGCATTCTCTTCTGAGCCGGCTGTTGGCGCGTCGACCATCAGTCTCACCGTCCTGTTCCAGTTAGTTCTTTGGGTAGTTCCACGTGCCACAAGGCAGCCACGGGCTGGTGCCCGGGCTGCCTCATGACTGCTCGCCGTAATTCAGTAACTGCCTCAGTTCCTGACGGCGATGGCGGCAGCTCCTGCTGCCTTGAATTCGGTAATTCGTTCACGCGGGGTTGAATCGCTGACCAGCGCTTCGCCCACCAGGATGGCATTGGCGCCATTGGCTGCGTAATGCGCGACGTCGTCGGCACCCCTGACGCCAGACTCCGCGACCACGACTGCCCCGGCCGGAATCAAACCGGCCAGCGAACCGAAAACCGAGCGGTCGACGTCGAGCGTCTTCAAATTGCGCACGTTGATGCCGATGATCCTGGCGCCGGCCGCAACCGCCCGCTCGATCTCTTCTTCGGTATGGGTCTCCACGAGCACGCTCATGCCCAGTTCATGGCTCAAGGCACTGAACCGGACGAGTTCGGCGTCGGTCAGCGCTGCGACGATGAGCAGGATGAGGTCGGCACCGTGGGCACGGGCTTCCCAGATCTGGTACTCGTCAACTGTGAAGTCCTTGCGGAGCAACGGCGTTTCGACGGCGGCACGCACGGCATCGAGGTCGGCCAGCCAGCCGCCGAAGCGGCGCTGTTCGGTCAGGACGCTGATGACGGAGGCGCCGCCGTCCGCGTACTGCACTGCGAGCGATGCGGGGTCTGCGATGGAAGCGAGGTCGCCCTTCGACGGACTGCGGCGCTTGATCTCTGCGATGACTTTGAGGTCGTTGCGGTCGGATGCGGGTCCGCCCAGGGCCGCCCAGGCATCCCGTGCAGGTGCAGCACCGGCGACGCGGTCCTTTAGCTCCTCGAGGGACACTTGAGCCCGGCGGGCCTCCATGTCCTCCTTGACGCCAACGATGATGTCATCAAGAACGGTCACGATTAGTGGCCGTTGTTCTGCAGCTTGCTGCCGCCCACTCCGTAGCCCGCCTTGCGCATAACCAGGCCAACAATCAGGCCGATAACCATGACAACCAGGCCGCCGACGAAGATCGGGGTGCTGGCGATGACGAAAGCGATGGAGGAAATCAAGGCACCAACCAGCATGACAATCACGCAGGTCCAGGCAGCCGGGCTGTTTCCGTGACCGATGGCGTCAGCGTGGCTGGCCATGGTGGATTCAGTTTGGTTTGCGGACACTGTGGTTTTGCTCATGTGAAATCTCCTCAGGATGAATACTGCTTACATTCTGCCATTTATTGACGTCAGCCGGGGACATGGACCGACGTCCGGGGCAACGGTGGCGGCAAAGTCGCAATGAAGCTGCGCGAAACCCGCTCCCGGCTGCCTACGTAGGGTCCTCGCCGCGCGACAGGCTGTCCCAGCTGTCGATCTCATCCACCGGTTCGCCGTCATTCCTGACGGCATTGGTGTCGTACTTGGTGCGGGTCTTCCAGTAACGCCCGGCCACCGGCAAGCCCACCGCAACCACTGCCAGCAGCGCCCCGGCCACTATGGCTACTACGGGGAAGGCCGTCGCAGCGACACTCGCCTGTCCACCCGCAAGGCCCGTCGCGGCTGCAATGGCACCCTGCGCTGCGCCGAGCGGATCGGTCAGCACGGTAGTGGCCGCCAGGATGATCCCTACCGCGGACAAAGCAATGATGACCGCAATGATCCAGCGCGCCACCTTGCCTGCAATGGATGCCGCCAGGCCACCGGCCAGGGCCACCAGGGCCAGAGCCGTGACTGCGGTAGCAGCCTTGTTTCCGGGAACCTGGAGGTTGCTGCTGGATACACCGGAGGGGTCAAGCTGCACTTCAATCCAGGTCTGGGTGGTGGTTCCGAAGACAGCGAGGGCCAGCACGACCGCGGCGAGCACCAGTGTGGATTTACGGGCCCAGCGCGGTGAAGTCCTGGCGGGAAGTGCGGATGCGGCGGCGCTCACGAGGCAGGCGTCCCGTCGTCGGGAACTTCGGCCCGGCCGGCGTCCACCGCAATGTTCTGCAATGAGCCTGCGGTGTGCACGGCGCGAAGCGGCGCAGCTGCCTTGTTTACCGTTTCAAGCGCTTCCGAAGGCTTGTGCGAATCGGCCACGATTCCACCGCCGGCCTGCACATAGGCGCGGCCCTCACGGAGCAGTGCCGAACGGATGGCAATGGCCATGTCCATGTCACCGGCGAAGTCCAGGTAGCCCACCACGCCACCGTAGATGCCGCGGCGGTGCGGTTCGAGTTCATCGAGGAGCCGCAGCGCACGGGGCTTCGGGGCGCCGGACAAAGTACCTGCCGGGAAGGTTGCCCTGAGGACGTCGTATGCCTTGGCGTGGGGAGCAAGCTGCCCCACCACAGTTGAAACGAGGTGCATGATGTGGCTGAAGCGCTCCACTTCCATGAACTGGGTGACATCGACTGTCCCGGCCACGCACACTTTGGAAAGGTCGTTACGGGACAAGTCCACCAGCATCAGGTGTTCCGCGCGTTCCTTCTGGTCCGCGAGCAACTCTGTGGCCAGGGCTTTGTCGGCCTCTACAGTCTTCCCTCGGGGACGTGAACCGGCGATGGGGTGCGTGATGACTTCCTCACCGGTCACCGTCACCAACGCTTCCGGCGAGGACCCGACAATCGAGTACTCGCGGCCGTCTGCATCTTCGAGGCTGAAGAGGTACATGTAGGGGCTGGGGTTGGTGTTGCGCAGCACGCGGTAGACATCCAGGGGATCTGCGGCGCATTCCATCTCGAAGCGGCGCGAAATCACCACCTGGAACACTTCGCCGTCAACAATCGCTTCCTTGCCACGGTCGATGGCTTCCAGGTACTTCGCTTCCTCCCAGCGTTCCTGCACGCTTGAGGCAAAGTCCAGGGCCGCCGTGTCCAAAACGGAAACAGGCTGGGGAACGGGCGTGCTGATCTGGTCCAGGAGCGCTTGCACTCGAGCCACGGCATCGTGCCAGGCATCATCGACGCGTTCGCTGCTGCCGTCGAAGTTGATGGCATTGGCAATGAGCAGGACAGTGCCGTCGACGTTGTCATGAACCGCCATGTCGGTGACCAGGTTCAGCGCCATCTCCGGCAACTGCAGGTCGTCCTCGGGCGGAGAGGTCAGGCGTTCCCAGTGGCGCACGGATTCCCAGCCAAGGAAGCCGACCAGGCCGGAGGTGAAGGGCGGAAGGCCCTCGAAACGATCGGTCTGCAGTGCGGCAATCGTGTTGCGGACGGCCTCCACCGGGTTCCCGGAAACTGGCACGCCGACGGGCGGCTCACCGATCCAGTGTGCCTGGCCGTCCTGGGTGGTCAGGGTTGCGCGGGACTTTGAACCGATGAACGAATAACGCGACCAGGCCCCGCCTACTGCTGCTGATTCCAGGAGGAAGGTGCCGGGCTGTCCCTTGGCGAGCTTCCGGTAAAGGCCAATGGGGGTTTCTGCATCGGCCAGGACTTTGAGCCGCACGGGGATGACACGGCTGTGGACGGCGAGTTCCCGGAACTCTTCCAGGCCCGGGCTGATGATTCCAAGGTCCTGCATGGCTATTCTTCTCCGCCTTTTGGTATGAGGTGGTGCGTCAGTGGTAAGTGCTGGGTGCCTTAGTCGCGGTGGCCCGTAACGACTGTAAAGTCGCGACCGTCGAAGCAGGTCCGGGTTCCGGTGTGGCAGGCTGCGCCGATCTGGTCCACGCGGATCAGGAGGGCATCGCCGTCGCAATCAAGGGCGACGGACTTCACGAACTGTACGTGTCCGGAAGTGTCGCCCTTACGCCAGTATTCCTGGCGGGAGCGGGAGTAGAACGTGACGCGCCCGGTGGTCATGGTGCGGTGCAGTGCCTCGTCATCCATCCATCCGAGCATGAGAACCTCGTTGGTGTCGTGCTGCTGCACAATAGCAGCAACCAGGCCGGCGGAATCGCGCTTGAGAGCGTCCGCGATCTCCTGCGGCAACGGACCCGCGGGGTCGCTGGAAAGCTCCACGGCGGGAGAGGGGCTGGGGGCGGACTGCTCTGACATCAGATCAAGTCTAGTGCCTTTGACGGGACTGGCGGTTCTGCGGCGGTTCCACTGCGCAAGAGCGCTCCGATCGTGCTAGTTTCACAAGTGATGCATTTCGTCGATCCCTCCCGAGAAGTACTGGCCGAAACCCTGCTGGCGGCCGGGCCTGACTCCCCCACGCTCTGCGAAGGCTGGCGGACCCGTGACCTTGCCGCGCATTTGTACTTGCGGGAGCGGAAAATCGCTGTCGGTCTTGGACTGTTGATTCCCAGTCTGGGCAAGGCATCGGAAAAAGCCACCTCCAAGCTGGCCTCCCAGCTGAAGACCACGGACGCCTACGCGGACCTCGTCAAGACGTTCCGCTCCGGGCCTCCCGCTTTCTCTCCTTTGAAGATCAAGGCGCTGGACGAGACCTCCAACCTCATCGAGTACTTCGTGCACACCGAGGACATCCGCCGCGCCGGCGACAGGTGGGCGCCGAGGGCACTGGACGAGGCCTATTCGGATGCACTCTGGAATGACCTCATCAAGCGTGCAGCGTTCCTGTACCGCGGCGTGGACCTCGGCATCGTCCTTGTCAGGCCCACGGGGCCGCGGCATGTGGCCAAGCGCGCACCCGTATCCGTCGCCATCGTTGGCGAGCCGGGCGAGCTTCTCATGCACGCCCACGGCCGCACCAACCAGGCCCTGGTCACCTTCGAAGGCCAGCCGGACGCCGTCGCGCTCTTGCAGTCAGCGGACATCGGCCTTTAACCAAGCAACGCGGGGTCGCTGATGGCCCATCCCGCAAGGGATGATGGCCAGCAGCGACCCCGCGTTTGCGTTGCCTAGCGGACTTCGAAGCCGGCCTCGCGGATCGCGGCCTTGACCTGAGCGATCATGTCATCCGGACCGAAGTGGAACACCGAGGCGGCCAGCACAGCGTCAGCCCCAGCCTGTACAGCGGGCGGGAAGTGCTCCGGGGCACCGGCACCGCCCGAGGCGATAATCGGGATATTCACGGCTGCCCGAACCAAACGGATCAGCTCAAGGTCGAAGCCGTCCTTGGTGCCGTCGGCGTCAATGGAGTTGAGCAGGATCTCCCCCACTCCCCTGTCCGCGGCTTCCTTCGCCCAGGCAATGGCATCGATTCCGGTACCGGTCCGGCCGCCGTGCGTGGTGACTTCAAACCCGGACGACGTCGGGGCGTCGCCTTCCCGGGTCCGGCGCGCGTCGACGGAGAGCACCAGGACCTGGGAGCCGAAGTGGCGGGTAATTTCATCGATGACATCGGGCCTGGCGACGGCGGCTGTGTTGATGGACGCCTTGTCCGCACCAAAGCGCAGGAGCTTGTCCACCTCGGCCACCCCGCGGACGCCACCACCCACGGTGAGGGGAATGAACACTTCCTCTGCGGTGCGACGGACGACGTCGAACGTTGTTTCGCGGTTCCCTGACGACGCCGTGACGTCCAGGAACGTCAGTTCGTCTGCCCCGCCATTGTCGTACCGGTGGGCGAGTTCCACAGGGTCTCCGGCGTCGCGAAGGCCTTCAAAGTTGACACCCTTGACGACGCGGCCGGCGTCCACGTCCAGGCATGGAATGACGCGTACGGCTACGGCCATGTGCTGCTCCTCAGTTCTGCTGGGCTCTAGTCGGTCAGTGTGGGTCAGATCCGGCAGGCGTGGATGCTGCTGACCAGGATGGCGCGCGCGCCGAGGTCGTAAAGCTCATCCATGATGCGGTTGGTTTCCTTCTTGGGGACCATGGACCGCACGGCTACCCACTCGGAATCGCGAAGCGGCGAGACCGTGGGCGATTCAAGTCCGGGAGTCAGCGCCGCGGCGTCTTCCACGAGGTCCTTGCGGATGTCGTAGTCCATGAGCACGTACTGGCGCGCAACCAGAACGCCTTGAAGGCGGCGGATGAGGATGTCGATTTCCTTCGCGGTCCCGTTGGCTGCGCCAGCGGAGCCCGTACGACGGATCAGGACGGCTTCGGACTTCAGGATGGGGTCGCCGAAGATCTCCATGCCGGCGGCCTTGAGGGTATTGCCGGTTTCCACGACATCGGCAATAGCGTCGGCCACGCCCAAGCGGACGGATGATTCCACGGCCCCATCGAGACGGACCACTGTGGCGTTGACGCCGCGTTCAGCGAGGTAGTCACGCAGGAGGCCGTCATAGCTTGTGGCCAGCCGCTTGCCTTCAAGCTGCTCGACGCCGGTGAAGTCACCAACAGGGCCGGCGAAACGGAATGTCGAAGGCGCGAAGCCCAAGGGGAGCAACTCTTCAGCTTCCACCTTCGCGTCAAGCAGGAGGTCCCTGCCGGTGATGCCGACGTCCAGGGTTCCCTGGCCTACATAGACGGCGATGTCACGGGGACGGAGGAAGAAGAACTCAATGTCGTTGTCAGGATCAACCATCACCAGTTCGCGGGAGTCGCGGCGCTGGCGGTAGCCGGCCTCGGAAAGCATTGCCGAGGCGGCTTCGGACAGGGATCCCTTGTTGGGGACTGCTACACGGAGCATTGGGAGAGACTTTCTTTTTGGAATGGAGGTTTCAGGCACATCGGCCACGCGGCTGACTCCGCTTGAAATGCGTGCGGAGGGGCGTGGCTAGAGATGCTTGTAAACGTCTTCCAGGCTGAGGCCCTTGGCGAGCATGAGAACCTGCAGGTGGTAGAGCAGCTGGGAGATTTCCTCAGCAGCGGCCTCGTCCGATTCGTACTCCGCGGCCATCCAGACTTCGGCGGCCTCTTCGACCACCTTCTTGCCGATGCCGTGGATTCCGGAGTCCAGCTCGGCTACCGTGCGCGAGCCTGCCGGACGGGTCGCTGCTTTCTCACTCAGTTCTGCGAACAGCGTCTCGAAATTCTTCACGCCCTCCAGACTACTTGCTCCGGGCCCGGCGCCGCTTGTTGGGGCGTTGCATGACGGAGGGGATGTGAGTGAACACACACTCACATCCCCTCCGTTCGCGCTGGAATCAGCTGTATTGCTTGAGCGTCACAGCGGTGGCCAGGGCAGCGGTGACCGCCTCGTGGCCCTTGTCCTCCTGGGAACCCGGGAGGCCGGCCCGGTCAAGGCCCTGTTGTTCCGTATCGCAGGTGAGTACGCCGAAGCCGACCGGCACGCCGGTGCGGACGCTGACATCGGTGAGTCCCGACGTCGCGGCCTGGCAAACGTAGTCAAAGTGCGGGGTTCCGCCACGGATAACAACGCCCAGGGCCACGACGGCGTCAAAGTGCGGTGCCAGCCGGGCGGCTGCAACCGGCAATTCAAAACTGCCCGGAACCCGCACCAGGGTGGGTTCGGCGATGCCTGCTTCCTTCGCGGCACGCAGGGCACCATCCACCAGGCCGTCCATGATCTGGGTGTGCCAGCTCGCGGCCACGATGGCGAGCTTGAGCTGCGAGGTTTCTTCAGGGTTGAGGGTAGTGAGGTCGATTGTGGGCGCGCCGTGTCCGCTCATGGTGTGCTGGGGATCCGTTCAGTCTTGGTTGCTGTTTGAGGTTTGGGGTGAAGCTGTCTTCTTGCCGTTGCTGACCGGCTCGACGTCGAGCGTCAGCCGGTGGTCCATACGGTCCTTCTTGGTTTGCAGGTACCGAAGGTTCTGCTCCCGGGACGGCACCTCCGTAGGCACCATCTCCACGACAGTCACCCCGGCTTTGTCCAGGCGGTGCTGTTTGTCCGGGTTGTTGCTCAACAGCCGGACTTCGTTGAGACCCATTTCGGCAAGGATCTGACCCGCTGCGCTGTAGGAACGGGCATCGACCGGCAGGCCCAGTTGCTCGTTGGCCTCGACAGTGTCGAAACCGGCTTCCTGCAGGGCGTAGGCCTTGATCTTGTTGGCGAGTCCGATGCCGCGCCCTTCCTGTCCACGCAGGTAGAGCAGCGTGCCGCCTTCCCTGTGGATGAGCTCCAGGGCGAAGGCAAGCTGTTCACCGCAATCGCAGCGGTAGGAACCGAACACATCTCCGGTCAGGCATTCAGAGTGCAGCCTGACCAAGGGTGCCTGGCCGCCCTTGGGCGGATTGGGCGAGCTGACCGCGAGATGTTCGACCCCCGTGACATGATCCGTCCACGCCTGCGCCACAAATTCACCAAAGGCCGTCGGCAACTGGACGATCGGTCCCCCGCTTACGGGGTGCGGACCGGGCTCCGTGTGCTCACTGCTGCGTGTTGTCGATGCGGTCATCGCTTCTCCTCGTCTACCCGTGAAATCTGCGCCGCCCGGGACTCCGTCGCCTCAACATACGACACCAGGTCCTCGATGGAGATGAGGGGGCATCCATGTTCAGCGGCGAACCCGCGCAGGCTGTCCAAGCGCATCATTTCACCGTCGTCATGTACCAACTCTGCGATCACACCCACCGGGGCGAGCCCGGCCAGGCGACACAAGTCCACGGCAGCTTCCGTGTGTCCCGGACGTTCTCGCACTCCCCCCTTAACGGCCCGAAGCGGAAAAATATGCCCGGGGCGGGTGAGTGACGCCGGAGTGCTGCTCGGGTCCGCCAGGATCCGGGCCGTCAGGGCCCGGTCCGTGGCAGAAATACCCGTGCTGACTCCTACCGCAGCGTCACAGGAAACAGTATAGGCAGTACCCTTAGCATCTTCGTTGATTTCGACCATCGGGGGCAGAATCAGCGCGTCGGCCCGCTGGCCTTCCAACGGAACACAGATGACGCCGGAGGAATATCGGATGGTCCAACCCATCAGGGCCGGGGTGGCATGTTCAGCGGCAAAAATGATGTCGCCTTCGTTTTCCCTGTCCTCGTTGTCCACCACAATGACGGCCCGCCCGGCCGCCATGGCTGCGATGGCGGATTCCACGGAGTCCAGGCCCGGACGCTGCGACGTCGCCGGTTGCGGGGTCGTGGGGGCGCTCATCGGGTGCCCTCCTGCCGCGGAGCGAACGACAGAAGCCGTTCGGTGTATTTTGCCAGGACATCCACTTCCAGGTTGACGTGCCCGCCAACCGGTTTCGCTCCCAGGCCCGTCTCCTCCAGCGTGGTGGGGATGAGGCCGACTTCGAACCACGCGTCCTTTTCGGAAGCCGCGCTGACGGCGGTCACCGTGAGCGATACCCCGTCGACGGCGATGGAACCTTTTTCGGCGATGTAGCGTGCCAGCGGGGCGGGGACGCCGAACCGCAAGCGGTCCCAGTTACCCAGCGCTTCGCGCTCGAGCAGCTCCCCCACGCCGTCAACATGGCCTTGCACGACGTGGCCATCCAGCCGTCCGCCGGCAGGAACACAGCGTTCCAGGTTCACGGTGTCTCCCGCAGCCAATTCCCCGATGGTGGTGCGCGTCAGGGTCTCGCCCATGACATCGACGCTGAAGTCCTGTCCATCAATGCGGGTGGCCGTGAGGCAGACACCGTTGACGGCAATGGAGCCGCCCAACGGCAGGTCCCCGGTAGTGGTGGGGGCCTTCAAGCGCAGTGTTGCGCTGGCATCGCCGTCATGCTCAATACCCAGGACAGTGCCTTGTTCTGCAACGATTCCGGTAAACATCAGTGTCCTCCTGTGACATATTCCGCGGCGTCACTGCGTGAAACCATATTCTTCTGCGGAATCGAATTCTTAGTGGTGTTGGCAGCACGTCCGGCTGGACGGAGATGGAGCCGCAGGTCGTTGCCGAGGGTCCGTACCGGACCCCCTGATGCCTCGTCCCACGCCCAGTGCTGGGCTTCGGCGAGCGTGCCGATACCCAAGTCGTTCAGCGCCGGAGTACCGGACCCCAGCAGGGTCGGCGCCAGGTAGACAATCAACTCGTCCACCAACTCCGCCGCAAGGAAGGTACTCAGAATGCTCGAACCCCCTTCGACCATCACATGCCGGACACCCTCTTCGAAGAGCATGCCCAGGGCCTCTGCTGGATCCCGGGTTGGCAGATGCCTGAAGCGGCCGTCGGTTCCCCGTACCGCTGCCCCCTCCGGGACATCCCGCAGGCCCATGACTGCCCGGACGGGCTGGCGTTGGGAAAGTTCACCGTCAGGAGTGCGCGCCGTCAGCCGGGGGTTGTCGATGAGCACGGTTCCGGTCCCTACGAGGATCGCGTCGATCAGGCGCCGCAAGGCGTGGTTGTCTGCCAGCGACTCTGCGCTGGAGATCCACTGGCTGGTGCCGTCAACCGCAGCGATCCGGCTGTCCAGGGTCTGTGCAATATGCAAGGTGACGAACGGGCGTTTGGCGGCAACGGCGTCGAACCATTCCCGGTTCAGGTCCAGGGATTCGTCGTAGCCGAGCCCGGACGTGACATCGATTCCTGCCGCGCGCAGCGTCTTGGCACCGCCGGCGGCGGGGTCGTGCGGATCGTCGACGGCGTAGATCACCTTTGCGATGCCGGCTGCAATGATCGCCTGGGCACAGGGACCTGTCCGGCCTACATGGTTGCAAGGCTCCAGGGTGACCACCATGGTGGTGCCCTTGGTGTCGATTCCCTGGCGCCGGGCTTCGGAGATGGCGTCGGCCTCCGCATGGGCCGTTCCGGCACCGCGATGGTAGCCGGTGGCAAGTTGCTCGCCTTCCGCGCCGAGGATCACTGCGCCAACCAGCGGATTCGCTCCTCGCGGGCCAGCCAGGGCGGCGGTGAGAGCTGCGTCCATGGCGGCCTTTTCAGTAGCCGAAAACTCAACGGCCTGCGCGCTCATCGCACGGCTCCTGCGGGCGCCGGAAGTGGTTGAACAGCGCCACGCTCACGCTTTTCGGCCCGCCACCACACGAAGAATCCGGTCAGGGTAAAGAACCCGTAGAACAGGTACATCACAGCACTGGCGTAATAGCCGGCACTGAACAGCAGAGGCACGCCCACGATGTCCACGGCAACCCAGATCAACCAGAATTCAGTCCATCCCCGGGCCATGCCGTAAGTGGCCAGGAGGGAGCCCATGAAGGTCCAGGCGTCTGCCCACACAGGCGGGTAGGAGCCGAGGGCGTCAAACAGGGGCGTCAGGGCCGCAGTACCGGCTACCATCGCGCCGATCAGAACCAGGCGCACCTTGTTACCGGCCCAGCCGGGGACCACGGCCCGGCCCTGGGTGCTCGACTGCCGGCCTTGACGCCACCGGTACCAGCCATAAAGTGCAACGGCGATGAACATCACCTGCCGGCCGGCCTGTCCCCAGAGGGTTGCGGGCGCAGCAGCACCGAATACGTTGCCGAGGAACACGGTGAGCAAAAGGATGTTGCCGATGATTCCTACCGGCCAAGCCCAGACTTTCCGGCGCATTCCGCCGAGGGCGCTGAGTAACCCAAAGATGTTTCCAAGCACTTCGCGTAAGACAAGAGCAGATCCTCCAACGGGGATCTGTGCTTCGAAGAGCCATCGCAGAAAATCCATGCCGTTCCTTCCCAGTAAGCCGCGATGACTCCGGGGGTGTACGACAGCGCAATGCCGGGCGTCACTGAAGGAACGCCCACGGCATGACTGTACGTGCTTCTCCCATCCAGACTTTAACTGTCGGTACCGGAATTCCACCGGTTCAACCGTCCGCCACCTCTATCCGGATTGCTCAGGAAATCGGTGGCTCGCGGGTCGCGGACTATAACCGCCGGTTCGGACTTACACCGACCCCGGAGCACGTATGTGTGTTGTTATTGTGCCATAACCAGAGCGATGACCAGGCTATTCCCGGCCATCTTCGTAATATCCCATGACGGCGTAAAGGCCTAGGCCGCCGTCGCGGCCTGGCCTGCTGCACGCAGCCGATCGATCGCCGCAGCCGGGTCCTCGTGACCGTAGACAGCCGAGCCCGCAACAAAGACGTTGGCGCCGGCCTCAGCAGCCCGGACGATGGTCTCCTCCGTAATGCCGCCGTCCACCTGGATCGCTACAGCAATGCCCGAACCCTCGATGGCAGCACGGGCGCGGCGGATCTTGGGCAGGGTGATGTCAAGGAACGATTGCCCGCCGAAGCCGGGCTCCACCGTCATGATCAACAGCATGTCCAACTCACTGAGCATGTCCAGGTAGGGCTCTACCGGTGTCGCAGGCCGTAAGGCCATGCCTGCTTTGGATCCCCGTTCCCGCAGTTCACGGGCCAGTTTCACCGGGGCCATGGCGGCCTCGGCGTGGAACGTCACGGACGCGACGCCGGCGTCTGCGTAGGCAGGCGCCCAGCGGTCGACGTCGGAAATCATCAGATGCGCGTCCAGCGGAACGGGGCTTACGGCCTGAATCCGCTGTACCACCGGCAATCCGAGCGTCAGGTTGGGCACGAAGTGGTTGTCCATGACGTCGACGTGGACGGCGTCGGCGTTGCTGATCCTCTGCAACTCCGCCTCAAGGTTGACGAAGTCCGCGGACAAGATGCTCGGGTTGATACAGCACTGAGACAAGGCAGCCCCTTCGGGTCGGTATGGGTCATGGTACGGCTGCAGCGAAAGGAATGGTTCCGCCGCAGCCAGGGGATGTAGCGGCTACGGCTTCTTTCGGATAATGGCCATGAACATGGCATCCGTCTGGTGGATGTGCGGCCACAGCTGGGCAGTGAGCTCATGTCCCGCACCCAGATTTCCGGTCAGGCTGACATGGTCGAGTGCCTGCCCGGAGTCGAGCAATTCGAGGTCGTCCCGCTTGTAAAGTACGTCGCCAACCACTGCGGTGGTCTCAGCAGGGTGGGGAGAACACGTCACGTAGGCCACGACGCCGCCGGGCTTGACGGCGTCGATCGCCGATTTCAGGAGATCCCGCTGCAGCGGACCGAGATCGCCGATGTCCTTGGGCGAGCGACGCCAACGTGACTCCGGCCTCCTGCGCAGGGCGCCAAGGCCGCTGCACGGAACATCCACCAGGACACGATCAAAAGCTTCTGGCTGCTCGGCGCCGACTTCGCGCCCGTCGCCCGTGCGCACACTCCAGGATTCCGTGGGCACAGCGGACAGCGCCTGTTGGACAAGCTTGGCCCGGTGGGGTGCCGGCTCGTTTGCCAGGAGGGTAGCTCCGTCGCGATAGGCAAGGGCGGCCAGCAGCGCCGCCTTGCCACCGGGACCTGCGCAAAGATCCAGCCATTTCTCGCCATGGGCGGCACGCTCCCCGAGCTCTACGCCGGCCAACGCACGTGCAACAAGCTGGGATCCCACGTCCTGGACACGCGTGGTGCCACGCCGTACTGATTCGAAGCGGCCAAGGTCCCCGCCTGCGGAGAGCGCCGAGCCTTCTACGAGTTCACCGGGAGTGGCTCCGTTGTCAAAGGCCTCATCCAAGTCACCCAGACCCGGTAGAGCCACCAGGTTGACCACCGGCGCCGCGTTGTCGGCTTCCAGGAGGTCGTCGATCTCGGCCTTGGGCCTGCCGTGGTTCACCAGTGACTGCCGCAGCGCGCGGACGATCCACTCAGGGTGTGCATGGCGGAGGGCAGCGATCTTGGTCTCGTCGGTTTCCTGGTCCAGCAGGATATCCAACCACTCGTCCATGCTGTGGGCAGTGACCTTGCGGAGTACCGCGTTGATCAGGGCCGATGGACCGGCGCCAATGACTGCACGGGCCAAACCTACTGTTTGGTCCAACGCGGCATGGGCAGGAACCCGCATCGACAGTAGCTGGTGCGCACCGATCCGCAGGGCATCCAGGATCGCGGGGTCCAGCTGCTCCAGCGGCCGGTCAACACAACGGGCCAGAATGGCGTCATAGGTACCCTGGCCACGCAGTGCCCCGTAGCTCAGCTCGGTGGCGAACCCGGCATCTCGACGGTCCAGGCGGTGCTCCCGGATTCTCGCGGGGAGGACCAGGTTGGCGTAGGCGTCCTCCGAGGCGACAGCCCGGAGTACCTCGAATGCGACCAAGCGCGCAGGGTCGGCCCGGCGGGTACGCTGCGACGGCGCATTGTTGGTGAATCCGCGCTGGGGTCCCCTGTTCCGCTCCCTGCCTTGGGCGTTGCGTTGGCTACCGCCCCTGGCCCCGCGGTTGCCCTGCCCGCCGCCGTCCCGGCTCCCGCTGTTGTTGGGGCCTCGACGGCCGGACTCACTCATTTGAATACCACTCTCTCAGGTGCTGCCAAGCCGCGGGCCCAATCGGCCGGCGACATCATTTTCTTGCCGGCCGGTTGAATCCGGCCAAGCTCTACGGCGTGGGAACCGGTGCCCACGAGTACGGATTTGCCATCCACCCGGATGGTTCCGGGCGCGAGATCGTCGATCCCGGGCCTCAACGTCACAGGTTCCAGTTTGACCCGCTGGCCTTCCAATGTTGTCCATGCTCCCGGTTCCGGGGTCACTCCCCTGGAACGGCGGTTCAGTGCCAGCGCCGGCTGCCTCCAGTCCAGGCGCCCGTCATCCAATGTCAGCTTGGGAGCCAATGACACCTCTCCTGACTGCGGTTGCGGAGCAGCCTGTCCGGCGTCGATGGCGGAGAGCGTCTGGCTCAGCAGCACGGCTCCGCTGATGGACAACCGCTCAAGGAGATCGCCGGCAGTATCTTCCGGCCGGACAGTTTCCGTGAGGGTTCCAAACACGGGCCCGGTATCGAGGCCCTCTTCGAGCTGGAACGTTGCGGCGCCAGTGACGTCGTCTCCGGCAATGATGGAACGCTGAACAGGAGCAGCACCGCGCCAGGCCGGCAACAAAGAGAAGTGCAGATTGACCCAGCCATGCGTGGGGACGCCCAGGGCAGCGCGCGGAACAATCCCGCCGTAGGCAACGATGGCGGCCACATCAGGCGCATAACCCGCGATGCGGGCCGTGGTATCGGCGTCAACCTTGGCCGCGCGAATGACCTCGATGCCCAATTCCCCGGCGCGGGCCGCTACTGGAGAGGGAGTCATGACGCGTTTGCGGCCCAGTGGAGCGTCCGGGCGGGTCAGGACGGCAACGACGTCGAAACCGGCCTTAACCAAAGCGTCCAGCGACGGTACAGCTACGGCCGGCGTCCCCGCGAAGAGTACCCTCACTCGGGAACCCCGAAACTGCCCCCACCGAAGCTTGAACCCACACTGTTAGCACGCTTCGACGTCGTCTTTTCGGTTATGGCGTGGTAGTTGGCGTTTCTGATGGCGCGAAGGGCAGCCTTGCGGTCCTCCCCTTCCAACCTGTCTGTGTACAGCACGCCGTCAAGGTGATCGGTCTCGTGCTGGAAACAGCGCGCCAGCATGCCTTCGGCCTCCACCGACACCGGGTTGCCGTTCAGGTCCACGCCAGTTGCCCGGGTGGCCCTGTAGCGGCGCACGGGGAATCCAAGGCCGGGAATCGAGAGGCAACCCTCTACCTCGTCAGGCTGGAAGTCTTCGCTGTTTTCCAGGACCGGATTGATGATGTGGCCCTCCACTCCGCCAATGCGGTAAGTGAAGACGCGCTGGCTGACGCCGACCTGCGGAGCGGCCAGGCCTGCGCCCTCAACGTCCTCCATGGTTTCTGTCATGTCAGCTACCAGCTTGGCGAGCTCCGGACCGAAGTCGGTGACGGGGTCGGCCACGGTGCGCAGCACCGGATCCCCGATGATTCGGATACTCAAAATTGCCATGCTTTGCCTGTCCTCACGATCGTCGAACCCGGCCCTCGCGTTGCGGAGCCTAAGCCAGTTTAGTTGAGGTCATGGCACCGCCGCTGTTGGCCGGCGCGGCACCGGCCGCAGTAAACACCGGTGGCGCAACCGGCAGCAGGGCTTGTCCGGCAGCAGTGACATCCGCCGACATCTCCCACACCCGCCGAAGGGCACAGAACTTCCACCAGTGGTGCTTGAGAATCTCCGGGTTTGCCCGCATGGGCCTCACCTCGGTTTCTCCGATGGCAACAGCCAGCAACATGGGATTGTCCCCGTACCTCCAGGGTTCCCACTCACCCGAAACGGGGTCCACCAGGCTTTCTTCGGCTTTCATCCCGGCCGTAAGCTGCATGACCACTTTGTCGTCAAGGGATTTAACCGTTCCGTCACGGGTGGTGCCCTTGGTTTTGTAGTCAATGAGACAAATACGTCCATTGATTTTGGCCACCAGGTCCAGCGTCCCCGCATAGCCCACTGTCTTGTTCCACACCGTAATCTCGGGCGCCAGCGGCTCCACCCGGTACAACTCCCACCATTCATCGAAGCGGGCCGCAAACGCCTGCTCACCGTTGGCTGCAAGTTCGTCCCTGCATTCCTGCATGCGGTGCGGGCGTCCCAGGGCCCGCAAAGCTACCTGCTCGCAGTATGTATGGACGCGATCACCACGCGCCGCAGCCGCGTCCCGGTACACCTCGGCTGCCTTGGATGCCTTATTGACTGCTTGCCGCACTTTTGCCGGACTTCCGAGGATCGCCGGGAGCTCAGGGTCCGCCGCCAGGCTGCTTGCCCCCATGTAGCTGAACCAACCGTCCAGTGCATGGGCCTGTTGGCCGATCACCGTCGTGATGGATGGCACGGAGAATTGCTCTGTGGTGGAGCGGGCATACATCCGGCCGTAGTCAGTAGCGTGGGCAAGCAGTGGAGCAGTCATATAAAGACTTTGTCATAGAGGACCGACAGAATTCTCCGGCGGGAAGATCCTGAGGAGCTGCTCCGGAGAGAGCCGGGCAAGCTTGCCGGCAAGGACGGGCGCGCTCCGGGCCAGCTCCTCAAACGGCGGGCGGGGTCTCTCCGCGGTGCGAAGCTGTTCAGCATCCTCAGGTTCCTGCATGCTAGGTATGTGCTGAAGCAAGGCAATTCATGATGCTGCCGATGAGATCCTTGTGCCAAGCATGTGCCCGCTGGAGGCGACGCCTGATTCACCAGTTCAAAACTTTTTTGCGCAATCGTGAAACCCTTTGTGATCTTGCGGACACTACAGGTTATGGGGAACTTGGAATCTCACGATGCCGGATTATGGACGCGGAGTCTGACTGGTGACGGTGCAGCATTCGGCGTACTGTTCGATCGGCACCGTGACAGGGTCTTCCGGCACGCATACCGCCTCTGCGGCAATCGCCATACATCCCAGACCAGGAAACCCGGTCACGAGTCCCGCGCAGCTACCAGGAATTTGTGGAAAGGCCCAGAAACCCAAAAGGCCCCCGGTTCTCCGGGGGCCTTCTTTTGGTGGGCGATACTGGGTTCGAACCAGTGACCTCTTCGGTGTGAACGAAGCGCGCTACCACTGCGCCAATCGCCCGGGTGCATAGAAAACACTAACGGACCCGGGCCGGATTGCAAAACGAGCGGAAGGCTGCCGAAGGCCGGTGAACTACAGCTGTGGAATTACAGCAGTGAAACTCGCCCGAATCCGCGTCAGTACAAGGAACCAAGGCCCGCCGCACCCGGATCCAAGCTACCGATTTGGAGAATGCAGGAACCTCCTATAGAGTTTTTACTCGTCGGAAAGCGACGGAATGCCTACAGGGTTGCCCGTCGGAACCGCACTGCGGACGTAGCTCAGCTGGTAGAGCACCACCTTGCCAAGGTGGATGTCGCGAGTTCGAATCTCGTCGTCCGCTCGCAAGGCACTGTCAAGGCAAGTATTCCCCGGAATCCTGCTTACACGGTGGGTTGGCCGAGAGGCGAGGCAGCGGCCTGCAAAGCCGTATACACGGGTTCGAATCCCGTACCCACCTCGGTGAAAACCATGTCTTCCGGCTTTTGCTGGATGCATGGGCGATTGGCGCAGCGGTAGCGCGCTTCCCTGACACGGAAGAGGTCACTGGTTCGATCCCAGTATCGCCCACCAGAACAAGGCAACTTGTTTGTTGTTGAAAGCCGGACCCGGTCTGGCAGGCAACATGTGCGGACGTAGCTCAGCTGGTAGAGCACCACCTTGCCAAGGTGGATGTCGCGAGTTCGAATCTCGTCGTCCGCTCTCCTCATTGCAGGACCCGGTAACGGGCGATTGGCGCAGCGGTAGCGCGCTTCCCTGACACGGAAGAGGTCACTGGTTCGATCCCAGTATCGCCCACCAGAACAAGGCAACTTGTTTGTTGTTGAAAGCCAGACCCAGTCTGGCAGGCAACATGTGCGGACGTAGCTCAGCTGGTAGAGCACCACCTTGCCAAGGTGGATGTCGCGAGTTCGAATCTCGTCGTCCGCTCCACGAAAAGCAGCTCCCAGGAGCTGCTTTTTTTATGCCCTCATTTACCTGCGACCCAATTCATCATGAGAAGTAACCGATACCCCTCGGAAGAAGTCGCTTTATCTAATGTGATTCCGCTCGCATAATGTACTGCGAGCTCATCACCGTTCCACGCCTACCGGCAGGAGTACCCCCATGAATGTAAAGACGGCTTCACAGTCCGTCCTGAGGCGCAAGCCCATCGACGATATCGAGGAAGAAAGCAAGCACAGCGGGCTCTTTAAGAGTCTTGGCCTTTGGCAGCTGACGGCCATCGGCGTCGGCGGAATTATCGGCGTCGGAATTTTCTCCCTGGCGGGCCTGGTTGCCCACGGCAGCGAGAGCAACCCGGGCGTGGGCCCGGCCGTCCTGTTTTCCTTCCTGATCGCCGGACTCGCCTCCGGGGCGGCCGCCTTGTCCTATGCCGAATTTGCCGGCATGATCCCCCGTGCCGGATCGGCCTACACCTACGGCTACGTTGCGCTGGGCGAGATCATCGGCTGGTTCATCGGCTGGGACTTGCTGCTTGAATACATCGCCATCGTGGCGGTGGTAGCCATCGGCATTTCCGGCTACTTCGACGCCTTCCTCTCCGGCATTGGCATCCACATGCCAACCTGGATGACGTCCACTGCCGATGAAGGCAAGGGCGGCATCATCAACCTTCCCGCCATCCTCGTCTGCCTTCTGGTGACCTGGATCCTGAGCCGTGGAACCAAGGCGTTCGGCCGATTCGAACTGGTGGCCGTGGCCATCAAGGTCATCCTGATCCTGTTCATCATCGGGCTCGGCATCTTCTACGTGAACACCGAGAACTACAACCCGTTCATGCCCAGCGGTTTCGGCCCCGTTGTGGCTGGTGCCGCGACCGTCTTCTTCGCGGTCTTTGGTTACGACGCCATGAGTACTGCAGCTGAGGAAGCCAAGGACGGCAAGAAGCACATGCCCAAGGCCATCATCCTGTCGCTGATCATCGCCATGCTGCTCTATGTTGCCGCCACGCTCGTCCTTACAGGAATGCAGAACTACAAGGACATCAACCCGACCGCCGGCTTCGCCTCGGCGTTCACCGGCGTCGGCCTCCCGGTCATTGCCACCATCATTTCGGTGTTCGCGGTGCTGTCCATCCTGACCGTGATGCTGACGTTCCTCCTGGGTGTCACCCGCGTTTGGTTCTCCATGAGCCGCGACGGGCTGCTGCCCGGCTGGTTTGCCAAGACTGACCGCCACGGCACCCCGCAGCGTGTCACGTGGATCGCAGGCATCGCCTCGGCCTTCCTGGCTGGTGTCTTCCCAATCAAGGAAGTTGCGGACCTGACCAACATCGGCATCCTGGCAGCCTTCGTCGTGGTCTGTGTTTCGGTGATCGTCTTCCGGTACACCAAGCCGAACGCAGCGCGTACCTTCCGCCTGCCGCTCATGCCCCTTGTTCCCGCCTTCGGCGTGCTGGCATCGGCGTTCCTGATGTTCCAGCTCCACTGGGAAACCTGGGTACGGTTCGGCGTCTGGCTCATCATCGGCCTGGTGATCTATTTCGCCTACGGCCGCAAGCATTCCCTGATGAACCCGGACAGCCCGCGGCACAAGGTCGCCAACGAACCGTTGGCCTAGTTATCCACAGGCCGCGTTTGAGCCCTTGGCACCTCAGGGAACTGGTGTTAGGGTCGGACGCGGAGGAGCGAACTGGCTCCGCGATGGAAGGGAGGTGCCCGTGGGTTTAATTGACGACCTGAAGGGCAAGGCTCAGGGTCTCATTCAAGGCAACGAAGAAGCCATCAAGAATGGCATCGAAAAGGCCGGGGATTTTGTGGACGAAAAGACGGGCGGCAAGTACGCCGGTCACGTCGACAAGGTCCAGAACGCCGCTTCCGACTTCGTGGCCAAGAACGACGGTCAGCCTGAGCAGGCTCCCGTCACGGATGAGCCGAAGCAGCCGTAGCTGCCTGAGCCGCCGTACCAGATACGTCAAGGGGGCACCGGTCCCGCCGAGAGGCGCCACCGGTGCCCTTGGCGTTTAACCGGTGCTGTTGGCGTTTGCAACGGCCGCCAACAGGTCAGGTATTTTGGAGCTTATGCCTTCAGCCTCCCCGACAACCACCAACAGCCGTGCCACCCGGGACGCTTTGGGACCGCCGATCACTGCAGGCATCGTCACAGCCTTGGTCGGGTTCACTTCATCATTCGCTGTCGTCCTTGCTGGACTCAGGGCAGTAGGCGCGGATCAAGGACAAGCCTCCAGCGGCTTGCTGGCCCTGACCCTGACTTTTGGTCTGGGCATCCTCTGGCTGTCCTGGCGGAGCAGGATGCCGGTGACCCTCGCGTGGTCAACTCCCGGTGCGGCGCTCCTTGCGACCGCAGGAACGGTCGACGGCGGGTGGCCGGCGGCCGTGGGTGCCTTCCTGTTGGTCGGGGTGCTGATCGTCCTCACGGGGTTGGTTCCGTTGCTCGGGAGGTTGATGGCAAAGATTCCCACGGCCTTGGCCCAGGCCATGCTCGCAGGTGTCCTGCTCCCCTTGTGCCTTGCACCCTTCAAGTCGCTGGGTACGGCACCGGCGTTGATCGCCCCGGTGCTGTTGTGCTGGATCGTGCTGATGAAATTCGCGCCACGCTGGTCCGTTCCTGCATCGCTGCTGGTGGCACTGGCGGTGATTGGGATCCACATCATGTCCTCGGGCGTACAGATCCCGGCTGAGAGCCTCCTCCCGCGGCTGGAATGGACAACGCCGGTGTTCTCCGTGGAGGCCGCCATCGGCTTGGCGCTGCCGTTGTTCGTGGTCACCATGGCGTCGCAAAACATTCCCGGCGTAGCTGTCTTGAAGTCCTTTGGATACACCACCCCGTGGCGGCCGTCCATGCTGGTGACCGGAGCCGGAACCATTGCCGGCGCACCGTTCGGCGGCCATGCGATCAACCTGGCAGCGCTGAGCGCCGCGCTTGCCGCCGGGGAGGAAGCAGGCAAGGATCACGGCCGGCGCTGGATCGCCGCCTTCGTCTCCGGTTTGGCGTATCTGGTCCTCGCGGCGGCGTCGGCAGCGCTCGTTACGGTTGTCGCGGCAGCGCCCCCGGGACTTCTTGAGGCCGTCGCGGGCCTCGCGTTGCTGGGTACTTTGGCAGCCTCGATCTCGTCTGCGCTGGCAGTGGCTGAGGAGAGGATACCGGCCTGCATCACTTTCCTGCTGGCAGCTTCAGGAATTGCTTTCGCCGGTGTCGGCGCAGCGTTCTGGGCCTTGGCAGGCGGAATCGTTATCCGCTGGGTGTTGAAGGACCGCGAACCCCGAAAAGCGGTCTGATTCAGGCAGGTTCGTGATTTTGTGCTTCGCGGGCCAGAGCGGTCAGGCGCGAAACGGCGCGGAAGTACTTCTTCATGTATCCGCCCGTCATCATTTCTTCGGTGAAAAGCTGGTCGAAGGGAACGCCACTGGCCAGAATGGGCACATCTTTGTCATAGAGCCGGTCGGCCAGCACCACGAAACGGAGCGCGACGGCCTGTTCCGTAATGGTTTCGACGCCGCTCCACACCACGGCCTCCACGCCGGAAATGAGTTGACGGTACCGGCTGGGGTGCACCGCAGCCAGATGGTTGACCAAGGTGCGGAAATCATCCACCGCCACGGTCTTCCCGTCGAACTCAGTCCGCATCCGGTGCTTGAGTTCTTCGGTCTTGAGCGGTGCCGGCGCGGCGGGAAGGCCACGGTGGCGGAAGTCCTCGCCGTCGATCCTGACGACGTCGAATTGGTCCGCGAGTACCTGGATTTCCCGCTGGAAGTCGACGGCGGCGAAGCGGCCTTCGCCCAGTGAACCAGGCAGGGTGTTCGATGTGGCAGCAAGCTTCACACCGGCGTCGGCGAGTTCCCGCATGAGGCGGGACATCAGCACCGTGTCTCCGGGATCATCGAGTTCGAATTCGTCGATGCACACCAGTTTGTAGTTGCTCAGCGCTTCCACGGTCTTGCGGAACGACAACGCCCCCACCAGGTTGGTGTATTCCACGAACGTTCCAAACGCCTTGGGGCCTGGAGACCTGTGCCAAAGGGACGCCAGGAGGTGGGTCTTACCCACACCGAATCCACCATCGAGGTAGATCCCGGCCCTCGTGGCCGGTGCCTTCTTGGCGAAGAGCTTCTTGAAGAGTCCAGCGTCATTGCCGTTGCCTACGCCATCGGCAAATGCCGACAGGAGTTTCACGGCGTTGGCCTGGCTTGGTTGGGAAGGATCGGGCCTGTAACTGTCGAACGACACCTCTCCGAACCGGGGAGACGGGTAGAAACCCTTGAGGAGTTCCTCCACGGAAACTGCCGGCGTGCGGGCAGCCAGTTGTTCGATCTTTACCACGGTGGTCCGTTCCTTCGGCATTGGGTCCCCAGCAAGAATACCGGCAACGGACGCCACGGTAACTGACACGTGACCAAGCCCATGTTTCACCGTATGACCGCCGGGAAGCAATCCGCGCAGCCCGTGGTTAGTGTTGAAGCAGGCCGGGCCCGCACCTGCACCACCTTCCACGGCCTGGCTCCGTCCGTTGTCAGTGAAAGGCCATCATGTCCTACCCCGTTGAACAAAACGAAAAGTTTGCCTCTTACGCGAACCCTGAACGCCTCGTTTCCAGCGACTGGCTCGCGGCAGCAATTGCCGACGGCGCTGTAGCCGACGGCAAGTTGGTGCTGGTCGAGTCGGACGAGGACGTCCTGCTGTACGAAACCGGGCACATCCCGGGAGCAGTCAAGATCGACTGGCACACCGACCTGAACGATGAAGTCACCCGGGACTACGTCGACGGGGCAGCCTTCGCTGCCCTCGCCGCTTCCAAGGGCATCTCGCGCGACAGCACTGTGGTGATCTACGGCGACAAGTCCAACTGGTGGGCTGCCTACGCCCTGTGGGTCTTCACGTTGTTCGGTCACCAGGATGTCCGCCTCCTTGATGGCGGACGCGACAAATGGATCGCCGAGGGCCGCGAGCTGACTACTGAGGTCTCCCGGCCTGCTGCGGGCGAATACCCCGAGGTCGAGCGCGACGACGCTCCCATCCGGGCCTTCAAGGAGGATGTCCTGGCACATTTGGGCAACCCCTTGATCGACGTCCGCTCCCCCGAGGAATACACCGGCCAGCGCACCCACATGCCTGCCTACCCCGAAGAGGGCGCCTTGCGTGGCGGCCACATTCCCACGGCCGCCTCAATTCCGTGGGCCCGGGCTGCAGCGGAAGACGGCACCTACCGCAGCCGCGAAGAACTTGAAGCCCTCTACCTGGGCGAGGCGGGGCTGAAGCCGGGCGACGATGTCGTGGCGTACTGCCGCATCGGCGAGCGGTCCAGCCACACCTGGTTCGCCCTGAAGTACCTCCTGGGCTTCGACACAGTGCGCAACTACGACGGCTCGTGGACCGAGTGGGGCAACGCAGTGCGGGTTCCCATCGTCAAGGGAGCCGAACGGGGTACAGTTCCCTCCGCCTTGGTCCACAGCTAGTACCGCGCTCTCAGCACCTTTGTGCGTAAGCTGGAAGAGATGAGTACGAACACCTTGCCCACCGCCCTGGCGGAAATTGTTGACGACTTCCAGGCGTTGACGGAACCTGACCGCCTCCAGCTCCTCCTGGAGTTCTCCAGAGGCCTGCCTGAGCTGCCGGAGCGTCTGAAGGACCACCCGGAACTGCTGGAGCAGGTCGTGGAATGCCAGTCCCCGCTGTTCCTGACAATTGAGTCAGAGAAGAACGCCGACGGCGAGCGTTCATACCGTCTCTTCTTCAAAGCGCCGCCGGAAGCACCGACTACCCGGGGTTTCGCAGGGGTGCTGCATGAGGGACTGGACGGACTGACTGCCAAGGAGATCCTTGCGGTGCCTGACGACATGCCCGAGCTCCTGGGCCTGACCCGGGCCATCACGCCCTTGCGGATGCGGGGAATGACGGCGATGCTCGGCCGCATCAAGCGGAAGGTTGCGGCCGCAAGCCGTTTGGAACACTGAAAGGCAACGCCACTCGGTATGGCAAGGAAAATGGCTTCACAGGGAACGCCGGCAACAGCAGCACTCGCTGCGGCCGGCGTTCCCTTCGTCCTGCACCCCTACGCGCATGATCCCGCTGCAAGCAGCTACGGGCTGGAAGCGGCGGAGGTCCTGGGCATTGATCCCGACCGTGTCTTCAAGACGCTGATGGTGGAGGTGGAAGGCAAGTTGGCCGTTGCCATTGTCCCCGTGTCCGGGAACCTGGACCTGAAGGCCGCAGCTGCGGCCCTCGGGTCCAAGAAAGCGGCGATGGCAGATCCCAAAGCTGCTGAACGCCGCACTGGCTACGTCCTGGGCGGTATATCACCGCTGGGGCAACGCCAGCCCTCCCCCACGGTCCTGGACGAATCAGCGCTGGCTTTTGACACCATCCTGGTCTCCGGTGGCCGTCGGGGCCTGGATATAGAGCTTGCTCCTGCGGACCTGCTCCGGCTCACCAACGGCGTCACCGGGCCGATCGGCACGGGAAGCAACTGACCCTCAGGCTGCGGGCCCCGCGGCAGCAGCACCGCCGGCTTCGCCCGATTGGCCCGGGTTCCTCCGGGGTGCGAGTTGGGCTTGGAGCCAGGAGCGCACCAGCCGCTCCCAACGCTCCGGATCGACGTTCCATTCCTTGGTGTGGCGGGCACCGTGGAACGGCTCGAATGTCACCATCTCGGGGTTCTTTTCGGCGAGACTGGCCGAGGGCCCGAAAGGAACGTAGTCGTCGTCCACACTGTGGATCAGCAACGTTGGAGTGCGCAACTCAACGGCGCGGCTGTCCCAGTCCATTGCTTTGAGGTCCACGGGTGCTGCGAGCCCAGTCAGCCTGCGTCCCAGGGGATGGCCCAGCATCAGTTGCCCGTAACGCCCCACGGTATAGGGGATCCTGTTCATTTCGGCGTGGTGGGCCATGACGTCCACCCAGTTGATCACCGGAGCATCCAAAACCAAGGCCCTGATGACTTGCCGGTATTTGGAAAGGTCCGCAGTCTGCAGGCTGATCGCACCGCCCATGGACCAACCGAAAAGCACCACTTCACGTGCGCCGTTCTCCAAGGCGTATTCGATGGCTGACTCCACATCACGCCATTCCGTGGAGCCCAGACCGTAGCGGCCGTCCAGGGCCGAAGGTGCCAGTCCGTCGTTCCGGTAGGAGATGAGCAGACTGTCCAGGCCAAGTTCCCGGGCGGTGCGGACTGCCCGGAGACCTTCGAGCCGGGTGGCTCCCCGGCCATGGACCATGATCGCCCAGACCGGCGCCGGTGACGAGGCATCGGCGCGGATCAACCACGCAGGCGCCTTCCCGCCGTCGACGTCGATCTCAACATCTTCGGCCGCAAGGCCGATCGCGGACGGGTCGGGGTAGGTAGCGCCGCTCCACCACGCCCGGCGTGCTTCCGAAAGATCGCCGCTGTAGACCTCCTCGACTTCCCGGAGGACGGTCTGTTCGGCGGGCAGGTAGGAGACGATCCGGCCTATCCTGGCGTGTCCCTTTCCACCTGAGAAGAACAGGCTGAAGACGCCGTCGATGGTCGAGTCGGGCGTGGCAGCCAGGATGACCTGCAGGCCGTTGTCTCCCCGGATGACGGCCAGGACTTCCTGGTCCTCGTGCCGTGCGGCGGGCGTGATGACCCGGCGGGCAAAGTAGACGGCGAGCGCAGAGGAACCGGCGCCGACAAGTCCCGCGATGGTGGCGCCGGCAAGAAAACCTCCAATGGCCCACTTGGTGCGGGGGGACAGTTTTTTCTCAGCAGCGTCGCTCGCTGGCGTTGTCATTGATGCCATGGTTCCATTTTGCCGTGAGTCGGCGTGGGCTGGTGCAGGCTGGGCCCGCGCGGCGAAGGTTGGGCCGAATCGGGCGCGGAAACCCTGCGGACGCCGTTCCCCGGGACTACGCTGTAGCCATGAGTGATCCCATAGTCATCCTGACTGAAGAGCCCCTTGGCCCCGACGACCGCGTGAACATCGCCAAACTGATCGACGGCGGGGACGCGCCGTTGGTAGTGCTGGTGCCTGCCAATACTGAGCGCCACCTTTTGGTGGATTTCCTCGAGAACCTTTCGTTGCTTGATGTGGCGAAGGCGTTCCGGGAACTTACTGCCCAGTCACCGGATCCAGCGGCTGAGCGTGCGGAAGCCGCGGTGACGTTGTCGACTTCCCTGGCAGCGCTGGAAGGCCTGGGTGGCGGTGTTACCGGCGAAATCGTCGACGGCGGTGCTGTCGACGGCTTGGTGGCCAAGGTCCGGGAGGTGGATGCGGCGCAGGCAGTGGTCATTACCCGGCCCCATGCCATCTCTGACACGCTCCACACGGATTGGGCCAACAAGGCCCAGGACCAGTTGGGGCTTCCGGTGCTCCACTTGTACGCGGGTTCGGGATTTATCGGCGACTCGTGAGCGTTGCATAAGACATGAACACTCCTGAAAACATCAGCAAGACACCTTCAGTGCCACTGGAGAAGAGCGATGCCCAGTGGCGCGAGGAGTTGACCCCTGAGGAATACCGCGTGCTGCGCCAGGCCGGCACTGAGCGCCCTTATACGGGCGAGTACTGGGACACGCACACCGAGGGTGTCTACCAGTGCCGGGCCTGCGGCAGCGAGTTGTTCACCAGCAAGGAGAAGTTTGACTCGCACTGCGGGTGGCCGTCCTTCTGGGCGCCGTTGGCCGAAGGTACTGTCAGGTACCTGCACGACCGCACCATGGGCATGGACCGGGTGGAAGTACGGTGTGCCAACTGTGATTCGCACCTGGGACACGTTTTCGAGGGCGAAGGTTATGGCACGCCGACGGACCAGCGGTTCTGCATCAACTCCATATCGCTCCGTCTGGTCGACCCGGAAGAGCGGTAGGCGGCTCTGTGTCCCCCGAACTGGATCTAAAGGTCCAAGTTCGGGGGCTATGAGCAAGAGTTTCTTATGCTCAGTCCATTCTTGAATTAGCGATGCTATTCGCTTGCTACGCTCGGCCCAGAAGCAATAACAACTTCGGAAAGGGCCGAGCACCATGACCACCACCGCTATCGCCACCCTCCCGCGTGTCACCGCCGACAACGCTGAATGGGTAGCCCTCAAAGCCGCTGCCACGTCCCTCCAGGGGTACCAGGAGCAGGACGGATCCATCGCCGATCCCTCTGCCCACGATGAGGCGGCAAGGCTCGTAGCCACCATCACCAAGTCCATCACGGCCCTCGCCCCCAGCTTCGATCACGACGCCCAGTACCTGGCGCTGCTCGTGGAGGACTTCAAGCGTTGGGCCGGCAAAGGCTTCGGCGTCCCGGACTTCCTGGATTCCCTCCAGGCTTTCCAACCACAGAAACAGCGCATCGACGGCCTCCAGCATCTGGTGGTCTTCCCCATGTACACGCAGAATGGCAGCACCAACCGCTTGGTCGAAGCTGTACTGATCGAGGTCATCTGGCCGGAATTCATTGACGGCCTGGAGGCCGGGGAGTACTCCAACAAGCTCTTCGTCCCCATCCGGTTCGTTGACTTCACGCCCGGCTATGACACCAACTCCGCAGTGCTCTTCCCGGAGACCGTGGCGGTGCGCGAGACACCCACGTTCACGTGGGGAGCCATCTTCGCCGACCGCGAGGCCGCCCGCTTCCGCCGGGTGCTCAAGGCTGCCGCGGAAACAACCTCTCTGGAACTGCCCGAGGACGCTGCCCAGCTGATCGAGGACCAGGAGCTCACCCAGCGAACGTTCGTCATGTGGGACCTGATCCACGACCGCACCCACATGCGCGGCGACCTTCCGTTTGATCCGTTCATGATCAAGCAGCGGATGCCCTTCTTCCTCTACTCCCTTGAAGAACTGCGCTGCGACCTGACCGCCTTCCGCGAATCCGTCCTGATCGAAAAGGACGAGAACGCCGACCCCGATGCCCGCAAGCACGCAAAGCTTGTCCAGTACGCAGTCATCTTCGACCGGATCTTCCGCTTCGCCATCACCGGCAACCGCGTCCGCAACTACGACGGCCTGGGCGGGCAGCTCCTGTTCGCCTGGATGCACCAGCACCACGTACTCCACTGGACCGACAGCAAGCTCTCCATCGACTGGGATGACGCAGCGGCTGTCGTCGTTGAACTCGGCGCCAAAATCGAGGAACTATACTGGCGTTCCATTGATCGTCCCAAGGCTGCCCACTGGCTGGCCGCCTATGAGCTGATCTCAAGCACCGTCACCCCGCACCCGGCTTCGGTCTGGGCAAAGGGCCCGGACGCCCTGCCCTTGGACGGCGCCCCCCGCGGGCTAACCGACCAGGTCCTGGACGATGAGTTCCCCCTGTCCATGTTCTACGAAGCCTTGGAGAAGAAGATGCGCCCCGTCATCGAATCCACCACCGGCATCACGGGCGCCACGGCGGCCTGATGTCCCCACTGACAGTTTTGGTAACGGGCGGCAGCGGCGCTTCGGGCGTCGCTGCCGCCCGGGCCTTGTCCACTGCCGGCCACCGGGTCCTGACTGTTGGTTCGGACCAGACCCGGATCGAGGCGGCCGCGCGGGAGGCCGGCGACGCTGTGACTCCCCTCGTGTGCGATCTCGGCGACCTGGAATCCGTTCGTGGGCTGGCTTCGATGATCGCGGACAGCGGCTTTGGGGGCGTCGACGGAGTAATCCACCTCGTCGGTGGTTGGCGCGGGGCCAAGGGCATCGAAGACCAGACGGATGCTGATTGGGAGGCGCTGGAACACAGCGCGGTTACCACGCTGCGGAATGTGACCAGGGTGTTCTACAGCCAACTCGAAGCGTCGCCGCATGGCCGGTTCGCCATGGTGTCGTCAACCGCGGTATCCAGCCCAACCGCGGCCGCAGCCAGTTACGCTGCTGCGAAGGCCGCTGCAGAAGCTTGGACACTTGCGGTGGCTGATGGCTTCCAGCGCGCCCAGTCCGTCGACACAGACGCCAGCGGACAGCACAGTGCCGCCGTGGTGTTCGTGGTCAAGGCGCTCGTGGACGAAACCATGAGGCGCGCACATCCCGAACGGCGGTTCCCCGGACATACCGACGTCGAAGAACTGGCCGCTGCCGCCGTCGGCCTTTTCGATCAACCTGCCTCCATCCTGAACGGCCAGCGGATCCTGCTGGCCAAATAGACTTGAAAGCGTGAATGAACAAGTGACGAGCACAACAGAGGCAATGCCCAGCACGGGCCACATTTCCGAGGGCAGCCGGCTGCACGACCCCACGGTCAGGGGTTTTGCTTCCGACAACTACTCAGGCGTGCACCCGGAGATCCTTGCGGCCTTGGCGGCCGCCAACGGTGGACACCAGGTTTCCTATGGCGAGGACGTATACACGGCCCGGCTGCAGGCCGTCCTGGAGCAGCAGTTCGGCGAAGGCATCGAGACCTTCCCGGTTTTCAACGGCACCGGCGCCAATGTCCTGTCGCTGCAGTCGCTGCTGCCGCGCTGGGGGGCCGTTATCTGCGCCTCCACCGCACACATCAACATGGACGAGAACGGGGCCCCGGAACGTATCGGCGGGATCAAGCTCCTGCAGGTCCCCACTGAGGACGGAAAACTCACCCCGGAGCTCATCGATCGTGAAGCCTGGGGCTGGGGCGACGAGCACCGTGCACAACCCCTGGTTGTTTCCATCACGCAGACAACGGAACTCGGCACCTGCTACACGCCGGAAGAAGTTCGCGCCATTGCCGACCACGCCCACTCCAAGGGCATGAAGCTGCACATGGACGGCGCGCGGCTGGCAAACGCCGCTGCCCACCTGGACGTTCCCTTGCGTGCATTTACCCGCGACGCCGGCGTGGACATCCTCTCATTCGGAGGGACCAAGAACGGTCTGCTCTTCGGCGAAGTGGTGGTGGCCCTCAACCCTGAAGCCGCCGACGGCCTGAAGTTCCTGCGGAAGATGAACATGCAGCTGGCTTCCAAGATGCGCTTCATCTCCGCCCAGTTCATCGCACTCCTGGAGGACGGGCTGTGGCTGCGGTCCGCCGCTCACGCCAACGCCATGGCCACCCGCCTGCGGAGTGCCGTTGAAGGGATCGACGGCGTCGAGCCCACCCAGGCGACGCAGTCCAACGGCGTCTTCGCCATCCTCCCGGAAGGCGCTGCCGACCGCCTGCGGAAGTCCTTCGCGTTCTACGATTGGGATGCCGCCCGGCGCGAGGTCCGCTGGATGTGCTCGTTCGACACCACCGAAGAAGACATCGACACCTTCGTTGCGGCGATCAAGCAGGAACTGGCGTAACGCTGATACGCCTGCCGTCCGGGGCGGCGAGCCTGCACAGGTTCGCCGCCCCGGACGCATAATCTGCGAGTGTGAACGCCCTCGCACAAGTTCCCCAGGACTTTCTCTTCGCCTTGGGAACGCTACGAAAAGCCCAGTGCCGCAGCGAGTTGCGGCTTGATGAGATCCCCGCCCCCGCACGTTTGGCCCCTTATGCAGTGGCCTTGGGCGCTGAAGTCTTCAGCCCCACCGCCGCCACCCGCCAGGTTCCCGTGCATGGACCGGCAGCCAAGGCCTTTGCCAAGAGCCAGGCCGGAAGCCCCTCCAGCGAAGACGAGGACGAACTGGCCACAGGCCGCTTCATCCTGCTCTACGATCCGGACGGATCGGCCGTGTGGGAGGGCGAATTCAGGATCGTCACGTATATCCGGGCCCAAATGGATGCGGAAATGGGCAACGACTCCATGCTCGGTTCCGTGGCCTGGACGTGGCTCGTCGAAGCCCTGGAACACCGTTCAGCCCCTTACCGGGCTGCCGGCGGCACTGCTACCCGGATCCTTTCCGAAAGCTTCGGCACCCTGGCTGAGCGGCCCGACACCATCGACATAGAACTCCGGGCCTCCTGGACGCCTGACGGCGCGGATGTCCAATCGCATCTGGAAGCCTGGTCCGACATGGTGTGCACTTTCGCCGGACTGCCTCCACTGCCACCCGGGGTCACCGGCCTGGCCAACAGGAGGCGCAATTGACGGCCACCCGCGCCGTGACCGCTGCGCTGGCGAAGGCAAAAGCGCCCCGATACGCGACAAATCGGTAAGCTTAAGCCACCATGACCCCTGAAAACCTGGAAAACACCACAGCCGGCGATCCGGTTGCTGATCCCACCACCCACATCAAGGTTGACGGCTTTGACAGCCACGTCCCTGAAGTCATTGATCTCGACACCCCACGCGAGGGCGTACCCCTGGTCATCGACACACCTGCCGGACTTGAACGATGCGCAGCCGCAATAGCAGCCGGCACCGGACCTGCCGGCGTCGATGCCGAGCGGGCTTCCGGGTTCCGCTACGGCCAGCGAGCCTTCCTGGTGCAGATCCGTCGCGAAGGAGCCGGGACCTGGCTCATCGACCCCGAACCGTTCGACAACCTGGACATCGTCAACGACGCCCTGCGCGGGGTGGAATGGATCCTTCACGCCGCCACCCAGGACCTGCCTTGCCTGTCCGAGCTCGGCATGTGGCCGGACAAGCTGTTCGATACTGAACTCGCGGCGCGGCTCGCAGGGCTCCCCCGCGTCGGCCTGGCGGCTGTTATCGAACAACTTCTCGGTTTCGGTCTCGCCAAAGAACACTCTGCCGCTGACTGGTCGACTCGGCCACTGCCCGAACCCTGGTTGCGGTACGCAGCGCTCGACGTCGAAGTCCTCGCCGAGCTGCGCGAAGAACTTATTGAACTCCTGGAGGCCGACGGCAAGCTGGAGTACGCCGAACAGGAATTCGCCGGCATCCTCGCCGCAGGTGTCCCGGCACCCAGGGTCGAACCATGGCGTAAGACCTCCGGTCTCCATCAGATCCGTGACCGCCGCCAGCTGGCAGCCGTCCGGGAACTGTGGCAGGAACGCGACCAGCTGGCCCGCAAGCGCGACGTCGCACCTGGCCGGCTCATCCCTGATTCAGCCCTGGTGGCCGCCGCCAAGGCCATGCCAACCACAGTCCCCCAGCTTCTGGCCACAAAGGGGTTCCACGGCAGGTCAGCGCAACGGGAAGCTCCCCGATGGCTGCGCTGCATCACGAACGCCAGATCCATGACGGACCTTCCTCCGCTGCATCTGCCCACAAATGCCCCGCCGCCTCCCCGGGTCTGGGCAGACCGGGACCCGGAGGCAGCAGCGCGGCTGGCCACGGCAAGGCCGGCCCTCCAAGCCAAGGCTGACGAACTCAACTTGCCCGTGGAGAACCTGCTGACTCCGGACTACCTCAGGCGCATAGCCTGGCGGCCACCAACGGATGTATCGCTGGAGACCGTTTCGCAGGAACTTCGGACGCTTGGCGCAAGGGAGTGGCAAATCGCCATCGCCGCCCCCATCCTGACCGAGGCCTGCTTAAACCCGAGCCCGCTGCCAACCAAGGAATCCAAGGCCAACGAAGCACAGCAGTCCAAGGACTCCTAGTGGTCACCGCCGTCGCAATGGCCCGTTGCCCGAACGTACGTTCGTGGCGGCGGGCCATTTGCGTGCCGGATGCGGCGGGCAGAAGCCCATGGCCTTGCACGCTAAGTTACCCATGAGTAACATTGCAGTAATGCCAACCGGACCCCGCCCCGCGGGACACGGTGCCATGTCTCAACGAGGAGTAAATACATGAGTCCATCACGCACTGCCCAGCGCAACGTCCGGGACGTCGTCTTCGTGGACGGTGTCCGCACGCCCTTTGGCAAAGCCGGCGAAAAGGGTATCTACGCCGGGACCCGCGCCGATGACCTGGTAGTGAAATGCATCCGCGAACTCATGAGGCGAAACCCCTCGCTTCCCGCGGAGCGCGTCGACGAAGTAGCCATCGCCGCCACCACCCAGACCGGAGATCAAGGCCTGACCATCGGCCGCACGGCGGCCCTCCTGGCCGGCCTCCCCCGTTCCGTTCCAGGCTTCGCCATCGACCGCATGTGCGCAGGTGCCATGACCGCGGTAACGACGACGGCGAGCGGCATCGGCTTCGGCGCCTACGACGTCGTCATCGCAGGCGGCGTGGAACACATGGGCAACCACCCCATGGGCGCGGGAGCTGATCCCAACCCGCGTTTCATGTCCGAGCGACTGGTTGACCCTGCAGCCTTGAACATGGGCAACACCGCCGAAAACCTGCACGACCGCTTCCCGGCGATCACCAAGGACCGGACGGACGCTTACGCAGCAGCCTCGCAGGCCAAGCTGGCCGCCGCCTACAGCAACGAACAGATCCAGCAAGACCTCGTGCCCGTCGCCACCATGAAACCCGGTCAGGGATGGGCGCTGCACACCACGGACGAACCGCCGCGTCCAGGCACCACCGTTGAGGACCTGGCTGAACTGCGCACTCCGTTCCGCGCACACGGCCGCGTCACTGCGGGAAATGCCGCAGGGTTGAACGACGGGGCCACGGCCGCCGTCCTGGCCTCAGCGGAAGCCGCCGAGGAACTCGGGCTTTCCGTCAAAATGCGCCTCGTATCCTACGCTTTCGCCGGCGTCGAGCCCGAAGTCATGGGCATCGGCCCTGTCCCAGCCACCGAGAAGGCACTGAAGAACGCCGGGCTGGGCATCGAGGACATCGGCCTGTTCGAAATCAACGAGGCATTCGCCGTCCAGGTACTGAGCTTCCTGGACCACTTCGGGATTGCCGATGACGACCCGCGCGTCAACCGCTATGGCGGGGCGATCGCCGTCGGACATCCGCTGGCTTCCTCAGGCGTCAGGCTGATGAACCAGCTCGCGCGCCAGTTCGAAGAGGACCCGTCCGTCCGCTACGGCATCACCACCATGTGCATCGGCCTGGGAATGGGCGCAACGGTGATCTGGGAGAACCCCCACCACGCCGACTACGCATCGTCCACCCCTGAGCCGGTCACGACCGCAACCACCGCCCCCACTGAAGGAGCCGCCGCATGAGCGCCGCAGAATTCCAGAAGCTCGCCGCACTGTTTCCCGACGAGGTCGTCACACACTCCTATGTCCAGGACATCCAGCTCCCGGGCGGGGTGGGCACCTTCGCCCTCATCACCCTGGACAACGGCCTGGACCACTCCAAGCCCACCACCCTCGGCCCCAACACGCTGGTAGAGCTCGGCAGCGTCCTTGACGGTCTCAAAGAACGGGCCTCGCGGGGCGAAATCGTGGGGGTCGGTGTCACAGGCAAGCCGTATTTCCTGGTTGCCGGCGCCGACCTCTCGGCCGTGAAAACCCTCAAGGAGCGCGAACACGGTCTCTGGATGGCCCAGCTCGGGCACGCCGTCTACGCAACCTTGGCCGATCTCGGCGTCCCGAGTTTCGCGTTCATCAACGGCCTGGCCCTCGGCGGTGGCCTGGAGATCGCCCTCCAGTCCACGTACAGAACCGTCTCCACGGGTGCCGGCGCGCTGGCGCTTCCGGAAGCCTTCATCGGCCTGGTCCCGGGATGGGGCGGCGTCTACATCCTCCCGCGCCTGATCGGGCCGGAGAATGCGGTCAAGGTGATGATCGAGAACCCGCTGAGCAACAACAGGACGCTCACCGGGCCTCAGGCCTACGAGCTGGGGATAGCCGACGCCATCTTTGAGCCCGCCGACTTCGTGGAACAGTCCCTGGCCTGGGCTGCACGCGTCATCTCAGGTGAAGAGGTGCCGGAGCGCAAGAACGCCGTTGAGGCAAGCGATGATGCGGTGGCCGCCCGCTGGGCCGCTGCGGTCGCGGCAGGACGTGCCTTCGATGAGGCCAAAACCTCCAACGCCTCGCCTGCACCGGCCAAGGTACTGGACGTCATGGAAGCCAACAGGACCATGACGCAGCAGGAGTCGGCAGAGCTCGAATGCGAAACCCTCGCCGGCCTCATGCAGACCGATGAGTTCCGTTCCACCGTGTACGCCTTCCTGGACCTGGTGCAGAAGCGTTCCAAGCGCCCGGCCGGAGCCCCGGACCGCAAGTTGGCACGTCCTGTCACCAAGATCGGCGTCGTGGGTGCGGGCCTCATGGCCAGCCAGTTGGCATTGCTGTTCGCGCGGCAGCTGAAGGTCCCCGTGGTCATGACGGACATCGACCAGGCGCGCGTGGACAAGGGAGTAGCGTACGTCCACTCCGAGGTGGACAAAATGCTGGCGAAGAAGCGGATCAAGCCTGACGCCGCGAACAGGACCAAGGCCCTGGTCACAGGCTCCGTCTCCAAGGAAGCCTTTGCCGACGCCGATTTCGTGATTGAAGCCGTCTTCGAAGAACTGCATATCAAGAAGCAGGTCTTCGCAGAGGTGGAAGAAATTGTCTCCCCGGAGTGCATTTTGGCCACCAATACGTCGTCGCTGTCCGTGACCGCCATGGCCGAAGACCTGAAGCATCCGGAGCGCCTGGTCGGCTTCCACTTCTTCAACCCGGTGGCCGTCATGCCCCTTCTTGAGATCGTGAAGGCACCGAAGACCGACGACCCTGTCCTCGCTACAGCCTTCGAACTGGCTAAGGGACTAAAGAAGACCGCAGTGCTGGTCAAGGACGCGGCCGCCTTTGTTGTGAACCGTATCCTGCTTCGCCTCATGGGCGAGGTCATCGCAGCGTTCGACGAGGGAACCCCGGCAGAGGTTGCCGATACCGCACTGCGTCCGATGGGCTTGCCCATGTCCCCGTTCACCCTCAGCGCCATGGTGGGGCTTCCGGTGGCCCAGCACGTCCAGGAATCCTTGCACACGGCATTCGGGGACCGCTTCCCGGTTTCGCAGAACCTGCAAAAACTGATCGACAACGGCGTGAAGTCCTTGTGGGTCCCGGGATCCGATGGGAAACCGGTCATTCCCGCTGAGACGCTGGCCATCATGTCGTTCGGCAACACCCCCTCCACCGGGGAAGAAGTGCTTCGCCGCACTCAGGATGCCCTGGCCGAAGAAATCGGGCTCATGCTCGAAGAGGGCGTCGTGGCCGGCCCCGAGGACATCGACCTGTGCGTCATCATGGGTGCGGGATGGCCAATGTTCCTGGGCGGCATCACCCCTTACCTGGACCGGGTGGGTGCCTCCGAGCGGGTCAACGGCAAGCGCTTCCTGGCGCCTGGCGTAGCTTCCGCACCGGCCTAATCCAAAGAGTGGAACAGGCCAAACAGTAGAACAGGCCGGCCCCGGAGCAGTTGCTCCGGGGCCGGCCAGTTCTGTATCGGATCAGAAGAGCGCCACCTTGGGCGACTTCGGGAAGATGTCGTCCAGCTCGTCACGGTCTTCCTGGGTTGGTACCCAGCAGACCGCTTCAGCATTCTCGCGGACCTGTTCGGGCCGCGTCGCACCGGCGATAACGCTGCTGACTCCGGGTTGGGCAGCGAGCCAGGAGAAAGCCAACTGCAACTCGCTGATGCCGCGCTCCTTGGCGAACTGGCCGAAGCGGCCCAGCTGCTCCCAGTCGGCGTCGTGCACCAGGTTGGTCCGCGTATGGCTCAGCCTGGAGCCCTCCGGCGCCTTGCCCGCCGAATACTTTCCCGTGAGCAGCCCGTTGGCGAGGGGGAAGTACGGCAACACGCCCAGGGAGAACGCCTGTGCCGCGGGCAGGACCTCGAGCTCGGCGCGGCGGTCCAGCAGGTTGTAGTGGTTCTGCGTGGAAATGAAGCGGACACCACCTGATTCGCGTCCCACATACTCGGCCTGCGCTATTTGCCAGCCGGCAAAGTTGGAATGCCCGATGTAACGAACTTTGCCGCTGGAGACCAGGTCATCCAGGGCAGCCAGGGTTTCCTCAATCGGCGTCCGGGGATCCGGCGTGTGGAACTGGTAAAGGTCGATCCAGTCAGTGTCCAGCCGGCGCAGGGAGGCTTCGACGGCCTTGACGATGTACCGCCGCGAACCACGGGCATCGAAGTCATTGCCGTTCACCCCGCGCATGTCCATGCCGAACTTAGTGCCGATCACGACATCGTCCCGGCGGCCCTTCAGAGCCTTTCCCAGCATGGTTTCGCTGAGCCCCGGCTCGCGTCCGTAGACATCGGCGACGTCGAAGAACGTCACCCCTGCTTCAACGGCGGCGTGGACAACTGCGTCAGTGCCTTCCTGGGACTCCGTGGGCGTATTGGCACGCCCCAGGTTGTTGCAGCCCAGCCCTACAGCTGAGACGGTCAGTCCGGAATGGCCAAGGCGTCGGTATTCAGTCATGAATTCACCCTATCCCGCTCCCACGGGAAGATAGTCACCCCGGGCAACAAAACCCTAGCCGCCGGCAGTACCGTAGGTGATTCCCGATTCCTCCATGGCATCCTCAAGCTGGGCGATGGCCACTGGACCCATGCCGTGGAGCTTGGAAACCTGGCCCTCACCGTACTCGGCCAGCTGCTCCAATGTTTCTATGCCCTGATGGGCCAGTGCGCGCTTGGCCGGTGCTGCCAGGCCCTTGGGCAAAGGTGTATGTCCGGGCCAGTTGCTCTTGGACGACATGGGGTTCCCTCCTCGTGCATTGGGTGCTACTTAGAGACTAAAGCCCATACCTTGCTTCGGCGAGTGCTTCACCTTGAACGCTGCGGGATCTCCATGGGGCGCGGCAGCCACGGTGAGCTTCGTGAAGTCCAGGTCTTCGCCGCGGACACAGATCTTGACGGCGTTGACGGCTTTGTTGACATCCGGGCACAGGCAAAAAATGTTGAGGTGGCCGTTGCCGATCTCAGAGCGGTCCACGATCCCCAGTCCACGCCACGCCAGTTCGCCGGTAAGGGCCGCTTTCGCCTTCCTTTCCAGATGGCGGTCGCGTTCTGTGCCGTCCTTGGTCTTCAGCGCAATCTGCGCCACCACCCAGAACTGCTCGGACTCGGGAATCTCGGCGTAGCCGTCTTCCTCGCACTGGGCGGCAAAGGCGGTCATCAAACCTTCGACAGCGGACTCGTCATCCACTCCGGTTTCGTTGGTCTTGCTCTGGTGGCCAACTACCCCGTGGTTAACCACGAACTGCTGGTCTTCGTCGTCGTACCAGGCTTCGCGAAAGTGCAGTACACCCTCGTCGTCTGTCTTGTACGTCCGGATAATCCCGGTCATGCGCGTCCTTTCCTGAACCACTCGGCGCTGGGACTGCTGGACCCCAGAACGTCGAACGGTGGTTTCATGGTGTCCACTGCTTCGTATAGCGCTGCGCATTCGGTACGCATGGCGTCCACTGTTTGTCCCGGATAGACCATGGCTGCCCGGTGTTCCTCGAACTCGTCCTCATCATCAACAAACACCCCGTGCGTGGTGGAACGGATGACGTCCAGGTCCATGTCGATCATGTGGAACTCGGTCACACCGGCTTTGATGGGAGTCCAGGCGTGGGCGGTGGCCAGGTCCACATAAATGCGGAAGTCGCCCGGGTAGCTGTCATCGTAGAACGTTGCCACGTACTCGCCTGTCCTGGGTACAAGCAAGATGGCATCAGAAGCGGTGTAGAACGCCGCCCCCGGGCGGGAACAGAACTCCCCTGCGCCCTGGAATATCCACCAGCCGTAAATGTCCTCACCAAGATAACGGCCGGGAACAACCCAGTGGGCGGTGCCGTCCCACTTCCTGTTCCGCGCCACAACAAGGTCTCCAGGCTGCAGGGCGCCCGGTCCGCGATCGTCCCTCACAGGGTGGGCAAGCTGCCTGTAGTGGGGTGCTCCTGACCCGGGAGGGGGCGTGCAAAGGGGACCTTGGTCCCCAAAACCTGGGCAACGACGTCGTGCGTTATCTTTTGCGCGGTGAGCCCGACGCGTTCCAGCACCTGGCTCCGGGAACCGTGCACCAGGAACTCCACCGGCAAGCCGACCTCGTTCAGGGCAGTATCCACGCCGGCTGCACGCATTTCCTGGCGGATGCGGGAACCAACGCCACCGGCGCGTACGCCGTCCTCGATGCAGATCACCAAGCGGTGACGGGCTGCGAGGGCGATGATTGATTTCCGGACCGGAAGGACCCACCGCGGATCCACCACTGTTGAACTGATGCCTTGGGCGCCCAGGCGGTCGGCCACGTCCAAGGCCAACTCGGACATCGCACCTACGCTGACGATCAGGACGTCGTTCTCAGTGGAGCCTGCAGGCCTGCGCGCAAGGATGTCCACGCCGTCGTGGAGCCGTTCGATGGCTTCAACTTCGGAACCGACACTGCCCTTGGAGAAGCGCACAACGGTGGGAGCATCGTTGATGGCAACAGCCTCACGGAGTTCTTCGCGGAGCCGGGTTGCATCGCGGGGGGCAGCCAAATGGAGGCCAGGAACAATCTGGACCATGGCCATATCCCACATGCCGTGGTGGCTGGGCCCGTCCGGACCGGTCACTCCGGCGCGGTCCAGGACAATGGTGACACCGGCTTTGTGCAACGCAACGTCCATCAGGAGCTGGTCGAAGGCACGGTTCAGGAAGGTTGCGTACACGGCAACCACAGGGTGCAGGCCGCCGAAGGCCATTCCTGCGGCCGAGGTCAGGGCATGTTGCTCGGCGATGCCGACATCGATGACGCGTTCAGGATGGCGCTCAGCGAACTTATGCAGCCCCACCGGGATGAGCATGGCGCCGGTGATGCCGACGATGTCCTCGCGCTCGTCAGCAATGTCCGCGATCTCCTCGGCGAACACCGAGGTCCACGACCTGGCACCGGGGATTTCAGTGGACTCCCCTGTTTCGGGGTCGATGATGCCCACGGCGTGGAACTGGTCCGCCTCGTTGGCGAGGGCGGGTGCGTACCCGTGCCCCTTCTCGGTCATGGCATGCACAATGACAGGCCCGCCGTAGGCTTTCGCCGTGTTGAGGGCATGCTCCATGGCCTGGAGGTTGTGTCCGTCGACGGGGCCGATGTACTTCATCCCCAGGTCCTCGAACATGCCCTGCGGGGCCCACCAGTCCTTGATGCCCTTCTTCATGGCGTGCAGGCTCTTGTAGGTGAACTGGCCGGCCGGGCCGCCGTTCTGCAGCTTCTTCTTCCACCAGTCGAGCATCCGCTCGTACGCGGGGGCAGTGCGGAGCGAATCGATCGTGGGGCGCAACGAGGCAAGGTAGTCGGCAAAACCACCGACAGTGGGCGCGTAGGAACGTCCGTTGTCGTTGACCACGATCACGACGCGTCGCCGCTTGTCAGCGGCAATGTTGTTGATGGCCTCCCATGTCATGCCACCTGTCAGCGCACCATCGCCGACAACCGCGACGACGAATCGGTCACCTTCACCGGTGAGCTGGCGGGCGCGGGAAATTCCGTCGGCCCAGGACAAGGATGACGAGGCGTGGGAGCTTTCCACGATGTCGTGTTCGGACTCGGCCCGCTCCGGGTAGCCGGAGAGCCCACCCTGTTGACGGAGGGTACTGAAGTCCTGGCGACCCGTCAGAAGTTTATGGACATAGGACTGGTGGCCGGTATCAAAGACGATGCTGTCGCGCGGCGAATCGAACATCCGGTGGACTGCAAGGGTAAGTTCAACCACGCCCAGGTTCGGACCGAGGTGGCCGCCTGTCGCGGCGACGTTGGTGATCAGGAACTTCCTGATTTCGCCAGCCAATTCTTCCAGCTCTTTGCCGGACAGTTTGGCCAGGTCCTGTGGATCCTTGACGGTTTCCAAAAGTCCCAACGGCCCTCCTTAGGGTGAATGACGTGCTCGTTAACTTTAGCGCGTGCCCGGTGCCGCGCGTTCCCCCGGCCACCGATTCGGCGGGGCGGAATTATCCCGGACGCCAGCAGCCCCGGCCGGTCAATCGACCAGCCGGGGCTGCATGGCACCGTAATCGGCTGAAACCAGCCGGATTACGTTATGCGGAGATCTGACGCAGAACGTACTGCAGGATGCCACCGTTGCGGTAGTAGTCCGCTTCGCCCGGGGTATCGATACGCAGCACAGCATCGAAGGACTTGGACGTGCCGTCCTCAGCCGTTGCCGTGACCTTGAGCGTCTTCGGCGTGGTGCCGTTGTTCAGCTCGGTGACGCCCTCAACTGCAAAGGTTTCCGTACCGGTCAGGCCCAGCGTTGCAGCCGACTCGCCGGCCGGGAACTGGAGCGGAAGGACACCCATGCCGATCAGGTTGGAGCGGTGGATGCGCTCGTAGCTCTCGGCGATGACTGCCTTGACACCCAGGAGCGCAGTGCCCTTGGCTGCCCAGTCACGGGACGAACCGGAACCGTATTCCTTGCCTGCCAGGACAACCAGCGGCGTTCCCGCAGCCTGGTAGTTCTGGGCTGCGTCGTAGACGTAGGCCTGCGGTGCGCCTTCCTGGCTGAAGTCGCGGGTGAAGCCACCTTCGACGCCGTCCAGGAGCTGGTTCTTGATGCGGATGTTGGCGAAGGTACCGCGGATCATGACTTCGTGGTTGCCACGGCGTGAGCCGTAGGAGTTGAAGTCCTTGCGCTCCACACCGTTGGCCAGGAGGTACTGGCCAGCGGGGGTGTCCGACTTGAAGGAGCCGGCCGGGGAGATGTGGTCCGTGGTGACGGAATCGCCAAGCTTCAGGAGCACGCGGGCACCCGAGATGTCCTTGACGGGATCCGGCTGCGCCTTCATGCCCTCGAAGTATGGGGGCTTCCGCACGTAGGTGGAGTCCTCAGCCCAGGCGAAGGTGTCACCGGCAGGGGTGTCGAGTGCCTTCCAGCGGTCGTCGCCGTCGAAGACGCCTTCATAACCCTTGGCGAACATGGCCTCGTCGATGGAGGAGTCAATGACTTCCTGCACCTCGGTCGGGTTCGGCCAGATGTCCTTCAGGAACACCTCGTTGCCTTCGGAGTCGGTGCCCAGGGCATCGGTGTCGAAGTCGAAGTCCATGGAACCAGCCAGTGCGTAAGCGATGACCAGCGGCGGCGAAGCCAGGTAGTTCATCTTTACGTCCGGGTTGATGCGGCCTTCGAAGTTGCGGTTGCCCGAGAGGACTGCCGTCACGGAGAGGTCGTTGGCCTGGATTGCTTCGGAGATTTCCGGCTCAAGCGGGCCGGAGTTGCCGATGCACGTGGCGCAGCCGTAACCCACGATGTAGAAGCCGAGCTTCTCGAGGTACGGGGTCAGGCCGGACTTTTCGTAGTAGTCCGTGACCACCTTGGAGCCGGGGGCGACGGACGTCTTGACCCACGGCTTGGAGGTGAGGCCCTTGTCCACGGCGTTGCGTGCCAGGAGGGCGGCAGCCAGCATGACGGAAGGGTTGGACGTGTTGGTGCAGGACGTGATCGAGGCGATCGACACTGCGCCGTGGTCCAGTTCGAATTCGCGTCCGTCAGCGGTCTTCACGTGAACCGGCGACGACGGACGGCCGTTCGCACCATTGGCGGCGGACGCAACGCGTGCCGTCTCCGTGGTGTGCGAGTCGGCGTGCGTGAAGGACGGCGAATCGGAAGCGGGGAAGGATTCGTCCAAGGCCTCGTCCACGCTGCCGTCTTCGATGGAGACGTAGTTGTGGATGTCCTTGCGGAACTGCTCCTTGGCATCCGTGAGCTCGATGCGGTCCTGGGGACGCTTCGGGCCGGAGATCGACGGAACAACCGTGGAGAGGTCCAGCTCGAGGAACTCGGAGAAACGCAGTTCGCGGGAAGGGTCGTGCCAGAGGCCCTGCTCCTTGGTGTACGCCTCCACCAGGGCGACGTTCTCTTCTGAGCGGCCCGTCAGGCGCAGGTAGTCCAAGGTGACGTCGTCGATCGGGAACATGGCGGCCGTGGAACCGAATTCCGGGCTCATGTTGCCGATGGTGGCGCGGTTGGCCAGCGGCACAGCCGCAACGCCTTCGCCGTAGAACTCGACGAACTTGCCCACAACACCGTGCTTGCGCAGCATTTCGGTGATGGTCAGGACGACGTCCGTAGCGGTTGCGCCGGCCGGAATGCTGCCGTTGAGCTTGAAGCCGACAACACGCGGAATGAGCATGGAGACCGGCTGGCCGAGCATTGCTGCCTCGGCTTCGATGCCACCGACGCCCCAACCCAGGATGCCAAGGCCGTTGACCATGGTCGTGTGGGAGTCAGTGCCCACACAGGTGTCGGGATAGGCACGGACGACGCCGTCAACCTCGCGGGTCATCACGGTGCGTGCCAGGTACTCGATGTTGACCTGGTGGACAATACCGGTTCCCGGGGGAACGACCTTGAAGTCGTCGAACGCGGTCTGGCCCCAGCGAAGGAACTGGTAGCGCTCACCATTGCGCTGGTACTCGATCTCCATGTTGCGTTCCAGCGCGCCCGAGTTACCGAACGCGTCGATCTGGACGGAGTGGTCGATAACCATTTCCGCAGGCGCCAACGGGTTGACGCGCTTGGGGTCGCCGCCAAGTTCCTTGACGGCTTCACGCATGGTGGCCAGGTCAACAACGCAGGGAACGCCAGTGAAGTCCTGCATGATGACACGTGCCGGGGTGAACTGGATTTCCGTGTCGGGCTCCGCGTTGGGATCCCAACCGGCCAGGGCGCGGACATGGTCAGCCGTTATATTGGCGCCATCCTCAGTCCGCAGGAGGTTTTCAAGCAATACCTTGAGGCTGAACGGAAGGCTGTCTGCGCCCTCTACGGAGTTCAACCGGAAAATTTCATAGTCGGTGCCGGCTACATTCAGTACGCCTTTGGAACCGAAGCTGTCCACAGTGCTCATGGCAGGACTCCTCTCGCAACAGTTTCATCTTTGTCGCGTGGTTGGCCGCTAGCCAGTTAGGTGGACCTTACTTAGCCGGGCGGCATCTCTGTTGGTCACCCCACCCCGGGGGTGTTCATTCCTGCGGAGCGGGACTACTACGCCCATCGTAGTGGCATTGTCTCCGCCACGGGCAGCCATCCGCCAAAGCCGCCCCGTCCGCAGTCTCGCGCGGACGGGGACCGGCCCAGCTAGGCGGCCGGAACGATCAGGCCAACCGTTTCGAGATGGTGGGTGTTGGGGTAGAGATCAAAAGCCCGCAGCGACTCCAGCCGCCATCCGCCCTGATGGAAGTAACCCAGATCACGCGCAAAGGAAGCGGGATCGCAGGACACATAGGCGATTGCACGCGGGCCGGTGGCCATCAATTGCTTGACCACGGTTTTGCCTGCGCCGGCCCTGGGCGGATCCAGCACCAAGGAGTCGAAGCTGCGGGACCGCTGGTGCAGGACCCGCTCCACGCGGCCCTGGACTATTTCCACCTGGGGCGATCCATGGAGGTTCTTGCGGGCGTCCCGGCTGGTGCCCGGCGAGCCCTCGACAGAGAGGACCGAACCAGTGATCCCTACGGCGTCCGCCAGAGGGGCCGTAAACAGCCCGGCGCCGGCGTAGAGATCGGCGACAGCCGCACAGTGCTCCAGATACCCGCCGCGGGAAAGATAGTCCGTCACAGCTCCAACCAGGGTGTTCGGTGCGTCCTTATGGATTTGCCAGAAACCCTCTCCTGTTACCCGGTAGTCGTGGCCTGCGGCACTCTCCTGGACCCAGGTCCTCCCCCGCAGTTGCTGGACCTCGCCCTTAAGGGGATCGAAACCCGCCACGGAGACGTCGCCTGGCAGTTGGGAGACGATGCTGTGCAAGCGTTTGGGGCTGGTGCCTTCCTCCGGAGCCAGGAGGATCAGGGGCCTGGAACCGTTGGCTGGGACAGCGACCTCCACACGGGCTATGCCGGAAAGGTCAATGTCCCATAGCCGGAGGTCGTTGATCCCCTGCAGGGCCAACGGCATTTCCTTGACCGGAAGCACCATGTCCGAGCGGTGGGCATGCATGCCCAAGCGTCCATTGGAGGTCACCGCGAAGCTGGCGCGCGTACGCCAGCCGAGTCCGTCGTCGTGGTTCCCGCCGACTGCCTCCACCTCGGTGGCGAGATCCAGGCCGGCCAGCCGTTTCAGCTGTTCGGCGAGAACCTCTGCTTTCAGGCCACGCTGCCGCTCGAGCGAGATGTGCCCCAGTTCGGCGCCGCCGACCGGCGGGGCACCCCGGTTCCAGGACGCCAGGGAGTCCGCCGCCTTCCAAAAGTGCGGAACGCGGTCGGGCGAAGCGTCCAGGACCTCCACGACGTCGGCGCGCCAGAAGCGCGACGAGTCACCCGAGTCGGTCAACCGGACGCGGACCTTCTCACCGGGGATGGCATGCCGGACGAAAATAACGCGGCCCTCGTGACGTGCGACGAAATGCCCGCCGTGGGCGATCGGACCGACGCTGACGACGAGTTCATCACCGTCCGCTGCCTGGGCTCCGTGAGTGTCGCTGTGCCCCGTGCGGGGCGGATTGCTGTGGGGGGTCATTGGGTATCCTGCAGTGCCTTTGCTTCTTCTGACGACTTCAGTTGCCACGGAACGCTGGCAACCATGACTCCGGGTTCAAAGTGGAGCCTCGTCTTGATTCTGAGTGCTGTCTGGTTGTGGACCAGCTGTTCCCACCACTTGCCCACCACATACTCCGGGATGTACACGACGATGAGGTCGCGTGGAGAGTCCCGGCGCATGGTTTTGATGTAGTCCATGATGGGCGTGACAGTTTCACGGTAGGGGCTGGCCAAAACAGTCAAGGGAACGGGAATTTCCAGTTTTTCCCAGTCCCTGACGGTGTGTTCCGTCTCTTCGGAGTTGATGTCCACGGTGACGGCGTCCAGACGCGAAGGCCTTGAGGCGCGGGCATAGGCCAGCGCCCTCAGGACCGGTTTGCGCACGTGCGAGACGAGAAGTACGGCGTGGACCCGGGTAGGCAGTGCGCGGGGAGAGGAGTCTTCGTCGACTGCGAGTTCCTTGGCGACATTGTCATAGTGGGCCCGGATGCTCCACATGATGAGGAAGAGGATGAACATCGCGAGCAGGGCGATCCAGGCACCCTGTTCAAACTTTGTGATGAGGACAATCACCAGCACCAGTGCCGTCATCCCGAAGCCCATCATGTTGATGGTGCGGGATTTGATGATGCGGCGCCGGACAACCTTGTCCTTGGCCAGCTTCAGCTCACGGCCCCAGTGGCGGATCATGCCCAGCTGGCTTGCCGTGAAGGAGATGAAAACGCCCACGATGTAGAGCTGGATCAGCTTGGTGACATCGGCGTTGAACGCGAGGATGAGGACCAAGGCTCCGGCTGCCAAGGCCAGGACACCGTTGCTGAAAGCCAACCTGTCGCCCCTGGTGCGCAACTGGCGGGGAAGGTATCCGTCCTGCGCAAGGATGGAGCCCAGTACGGGAAATCCGTTGAAGGCGGTGTTGGAGGCAAACACCAGGATGATGCCGGTGGCTGCAACGACGATGTAGAAGAGGATGGAGCCGGAGCCGAAGATCGTATCGGCGATCTGGCTGATGGCCGGGGTTTGGATGTAGCCCTCGGGAAGCGGCTTGCCGTCCACCAGGAACTCCTTTGCCGGGTCCAGGACGATGTGCACCTTCGTGGCATTGGCCAGGTAGAGGATTCCAGCCAGCATCGAAGCGGCAATGACACCCAGGAGCAGCAGCGTCGTCGCTGCATTCTTGCTCTTGGGCTTCTTGAAGTTGGGTACGCCGTTGCTGATGGCTTCGACGCCGGTGAGGGCCGCGGCTCCCGAGGAGAAGGCCCGAAGCAGCAGGAAGGCGCCGGCAAGTCCCACCAGGCCTTCATCGAATCCGGGCGCGGGAACGATTGTGAAGTTGGCTGACGGGGCCTCCCCCAGTTGTCCGGTCGCCGCCTGGAAGATTCCAACGGCCGTCATGCCCAGGATGGACGCCATGAAGATGTAGGTAGGAATGGCGAAGACCGTGCCGGCTTCCTTGATTCCCCGCAGGTTGACCAACGCAAGGATGGTGACACCTATGGTGGCGATCAACGCCTGCTGGCCGTGGAGCGAGGGGATGGCGGTGGTCAGGTACGTCGCAGCCGAGGACATGGACACCGCGACGGTGAGGACGTAGTCAACCAGCAGGGCCGACGCAACCGTAAGGCCCGCATACTTGCCGAGGTTGACGTTCGCGATCTCATAGTCGCCGCCACCGGACGGGTAGGCATGGACGTTTTGGCGGTACGAGGCCACCACTGTGAGCAACACCACCATGACGGCGAGGCCAACCAAGGGCGAGAACGCCACGGCGCTGACCCCGGCCAAGGCGAGCGTAAGCAGGATTTCATCCGGGGCGTACGCCACCGACGACAGGGCGTCCGAGGCGAAGATCGGCAATGCGATGCGTTTGGGCAACAGCGTGTGGGACAGGCGGTCGTTCCGGACAGGCCGGCCCACCAGCACCCGCTTCGCGGCATTCAAAATTGTCAGCACTCCGCAAAGCTACTCTGAATACCCTGCGATGTCATGACGACGAAGGCGTGCTTAGCCGGCCGGCGACGGTAAAGTCATACCGAGCGGCAGGGACAACACACATTAGGAGACATGGTGGCTCACTTCGTGATCATGGGTTGCGGGCGTGTTGGCGCAACTCTGGCACACACTTTGGAGGATGCAGGCCATTCCGTGGCCATCATCGATCAGGACGAGCGGGCCTTCCGCCGGTTGCGGAAGTCCTTTACCGGGCGCAAGGTCACCGGAGTGGGCTTTGACCGGGACACCCTCAAGCAGGCCGGCGTGGAGGAAGCCTACGCTTTCGCAGCGGTCTCCAGCGGCGATAACTCGAACATCCTGGCCACCCGGGTGGCCCGCGAGACCTTCCACGTTGCCCACGTGGTGGCCCGCATCTACGACCCGGGACGCGCCGAAATCTACCAGCGTCTGGGCATCCCCACGGTTGCCGCCGTGCGTTGGAGTGCGGATCAGGTCCTTCGCCGCATCCTGCCCGAACAACACCTGGCGGGCGATTACCGCGAACCCTCAGGCCGTTTGGTCCTGGCTGAAGTGGACCTGCACCAGGATTGGATCGGCCACAGGCTCAGCTCCATCGAAGAGGCCGCCGGTATACGCATCGCCTTTCTTACCCGCTTCGGAGAGGGCCTGCTTCCGCAGGCCGGCACCGCCTACCAGGAAGGCGACACGGTCCACGCCATGCTGAGCCTGGACCGAACATCCGAGATCAGCCGGATCCTCGCCAAAGCACCCGCCAAGGAGTCTTAGTGAAAGTTGTCATTGTTGGCGCAGGCAGCGTCGGCTCGTCCATTGCGCGCGAGCTCCTGGCCCACCATCACCAGATCCTGCTCATCGATCTCAAACCCGAGGTCATCGGACGCAGCGGACTCCGCGGTGCCCGGTGGCTGGTGGGCGACGCCTGTGAGCTAAGCACCTTGCAGGACGCCAAACTTGACGATGCCGACGTCGTGGTTTCAGCCACAGGCGACGACAAAGTAAATCTGGTCGTGTCGCTTCTCGCCAAGACCGAGTTCGGCGTCGGACGCACCGTCGGACGCGTCAACAACCCGAAGAATGACTGGATGTTCAACGACTCCTGGGGTGTTGACGTCGCGGTCAATACTCCCCAGCTCATGACGGCCCTCGTCGAGGAAGCCGTGGAGATTGGCGACATCGTGCGCCTGCTGACCCTGCAAACGGGTGTGGCATCAATCGTGGAGTTCACGGTTCCGCACGACTCCCATGTGATTGGGAGCACCGTGGGTGCGATTGAATGGCCCGAAGATTCAACACTTGTGGCCATTTTGCGCGACCAGGCCCCCATCACCCCCACGCGGGACGACGTCCTCGATGGTGGCGACGAGCTCTTCTTCGTCACCACCATCGCGGCGGAAGATGGTCTGCGGGCACTGTTGTCGAAGAATTCAGGCGCCGGCGAAGACTCCGGCGAACACGCCGCGGAAACGGCTCAAGCGTCCGACGACGACGGCTTCGACGGCTGAACTCCGGGCTTGGTGACCAGCCACGCCACCCACAACCCCAGGATGTAGAGCGGGGCACCCATCAGGAGCCGGGTGGTGGCAAGTGCGGTCAACCCGTCCTCGCCCATGAAGTACAGGGGAACCTGCACTACCAGGCGCAGGGCGAGCACAGCCACCACGATCCAGGTGCCGAGCTTGTAAGCACGGAGCCGCTCAGGATCCTTCCGCCATTCAAGGCCCTCATTGCGGACGAACCCGAAGAGCAGGCCGGCCACGGGCCATTTGAGCACGATGGAAAGGACCATGGCGGCGATGTACGCGAGGTTGGTGAAGAACCCGAGCACGTAGAAGTCCTCGGCCTTCCCGGTGGTGTTCGCGAGCCAGGCGGAAATACCGACTCCAACCACGCCTGCCAGCGCCTGTGTCAGGGGGCGCCGCTGGATCAGGCGGACGACGGTAAAGACTGCTGCAGTCGCCAGGGCGGCAACAAGCGACGGCGTCAGGTCCCGGGTGATGGTAAAGGTCACCAGGAAGACAAGCCCCGGCAGGATACTCTCGGCAATGCCTTGCACACCACCGGCCGACTTCAACATGTCCACGTGGCCGGCGCTGTTGCGGTGAAGTCCTGCTTTTTCGGCGTATCCGGCGGCGATGTCGGACATGCGCGGCTTATCCGTGTCGGGCGCCGGTGCCTCCAGACCAGGCCCCTCGCCGCGTTGGGGCGAAGACGGTCCGGTGTCCTTGGGGTCTGATCCGTTGGCGACGGTCATAGGTGCTCCTGACGGGAAAGTATTTCGTAGCGCGGGTTGAACATTGCCGGGAAACCGTCAAGCTGCGTCACCATGCCGTTGAGGCGAAGTTCCACGCCGGCTTCGATTCCCGGTACACGTGTCCGGCCGAGCCAGATGACGCGCAGGCGGTCGTAGGGCTTCCTGGCTCCCCCGCTCGTCGCGGAGGGCTGGATTCCCGGCCTGAGGGCGTCCACCACCATAGCGGAGAAAAATGGCTGTTCGCTGGGTGGCTGGTGCGTCACCGACTCGATGATCCCCGTGCATACTGCCCTTCCCCGCTCGGGAAGATCACGGATCCCCCGGTCCCCGGGGCGCTGCGACGCCACTCCCCCGTGGCCCGGCGAGTCAGCCAATCTGGGTGATCTCCGGGCCTCGCTCGGGCTGCTGAAGGGTGGAGTCCGACGGCGGCACGGCTCCCTGGGGAGCGGCGGCCGGGCCGGGAACGGCTGCATCCTTGGGCAAGCGCAGCTGCAGCAGTTCTCGTGGCGGCATCGGATTGTCGCCGCGGACCACTACTACGCGGCGGAAGAGCTCCTCCAGGCCTGCTGCGGCGTCACGTTCCAGGGCAGCCTGCCCACCGAGCACGCCGCGCAGGAACCAGCGGGGCCCGTCCACGCCCATGAAGCGGGCTGCGCGGAATCCCTTGCTTCCATCGGCGGCCTCGGCCGGCAGCTTGGCTACGAGTTCGGTACCGAAGTCTCCCTGGATTTCTTCCGTTTCGCCGCCCTGGCTTGCTACGGACTGGGTGATCTGTTCCCGGATTTCATCCCACAATCCTTCCGAACGTGGTGCAGCAAATGCCTGCAACTGCAGGCTGGAACCTGCCAGATCCAGCGTCACTGCCACCACGCGTTGGGTTGCTTCTTCCACCTCAAGGCGGAGCTGTAGACCTTCAGCAGGCGCGATCAGCAGGGCACCCAGGTCAACGTACCCCTCGCGGCTGTCGATTTCATCCACGTCCAGGGGACCTTTGCCCAGACGGAAGTCACCCCGCGCCGGGGACTCACTGGTTTGGGGATCTTGCGCCTCGGCACCGGATTCCTCGACGGTGCCGGCGGTGTCAGACCGCTCGGCCTTGGACTTCTTGCCGCGCCCAAAAAGCATTGGGTTTTCTCCTTAGTAGTGGTCTGTCCCCAAGTAAACCGCAACCACGTTAATCCACGTTAACCGCGCAACAGCGTCAGAGGGCAGTCGGCAGCACGCGCCGATTGAGTAGTCGGCTCAGGCCTTCGGTGCGTTGAATCCGCCCGTGGAACCGAAGCCGCCGGTGCCGCGGACGGAATCGGACAACTGGTCCACGGTAACGAACCGCGCGTACTCCACACGCTGAATCACCATCTGTGCAATTCTATCGCCGCGCTTGAGGCTGATGGCGCTGTTTTGATCGGTATTGAGCAGTGTCACGGCAATCTCGCCGCGGTATCCGGCATCGACGGTTCCCGGAGCATTGACGACAGTCAGCCCGTGTTTGGTGGCGAGTCCCGACCTCGGATGGATGAGGGCGACGAAGCCGTCGGGCAAGGCGATGGAGACCCCCGTCGGAACGAGCTTCCGTTCCCCCGGGGCCAGATGCACGTCCTCGCGGGCGCGGAGGTCGGCTCCGGCATCGCCTGGGTGGGCGTAGGACGGGGCTTCCAGGCCGGCGTCGAGCATTTTCAGCTGCACGTCCAGGGTCGGGGCACCGTACGCTGCGGTGGTCTCCGCATCAGGGCTGGCGGTGTCTGTACTGAATACTGCGGTCTCGTTACTCACAGTGGTTCATTCTACTGTTATTGGCGCTGCCTGCTCCGGTTGCGGCCCCGCAGGCATGCACGCAGTGGTGTCAGCCGCCGGATAAGCTGGGTACATGCCTACGCCTGACCAGTCTTCCCCCGTGCCTGCCCGGAACACCCCAGCAACTTCCGGGGTCCTGTACACGGAGAAGCTGTGGCCGTCGTTGTGGATCTGGATTGTGGTCCTGGGCCTGTCAAGCGCAGGCCTGCTGATGTTCGGACCGATCAGCCCTATGGCCGGAATTATCGCAGCCCTCGCCTTGCTGGCCATCATGACCACCATGCTGGTACTTTCCACTCCCACCATCACCGTCACCGCAGACACTGTGCGCGTGGGGCGTGCCAGCATCGACCGCGCGTTCGTGGGTTCGGTCCAGGCGTTCAAGCAAGCCGAAGCAACCGCCGAACGCGGACCGCGCCTGAACGGGCTGGCCTACATGTGCTTCAGGGGTTGGATCGACCCCGTGGTCAAGATCGAAATCACGGACCCGGCCGACCGCACCCCTTACTGGCTCGCTTCCTCCCGCCGGCCCGACGAGCTCGTCGCTGCCCTCAGCACACCCCGCGCCTAGTTCCTGCCCGCGGGCACGGGCCGCCTAGCTTTCACATTCCGTGCAGTACAGGTGACCGCCCCGTTCTGCAGCGATCTGGGACCTGTGCTTGACCAGGAAACAGTTGAAACAGGTGAACTCGTCAGGTTGCGGTGGCATGACTTGAATCAGGAGCTCTTCTCCGGAGAGGTCGGCTCCCGGGAGTTCGAACCCATCGGCAAGATCGGTCTCATCGACGTCCACTGCTGAGGACTGTTTCCCCGATTGGCGCGTCTTGAGTTCCTCCAGGGAATCCTCGCTGACGTCTTCCTCGGTCTTTCGAGGAGCATCGTAATCCGTGGCCATGGTCTTTCTTCGTCCTCCATACCTGCTCTGGGTGGGATCCGGGACGGCTCCTTGTCCGCCACCGGTGTATGGGTGCAACACCGGACACACGGGATTTGTGCCCGATATCGGCCAGATTGTCCTCCGGCGTCCGGCAAAAGTCCATAGCCCCCCGCCGCAGCACAGCATGGGGTCGAATCCGGCCGGTTTCTGCGGAATATCACGGCACGCCCTCGCTCCTAGTAGGAAAAGGCCCCCGCTGATGGCAGAGTTTCGAATGTCAGTTATGCCATGTGGTGGAGGGTGTTATGCAGGATCTACGGCTGGTAGGCGTCCACGACGACGGCGGGCACCTGCTCTTAAGCGGCCCGGGCGGTGCGATGTTCCAGCTGCCGATCGACGAAGCTCTGAGGGCGGCCGCGAGCCGTACCCCGGCACAGGTGGCCGCCCGCGCCTCCAACACGCCGATCGCCATGTCCCCCAGGGACATCCAGGCCAGGATCCGCAGCGGCGCAACAGCAGCTGAAGTCTCCGAGTTGTCAGGGCTCCCTCTTGCCAATGTCCAGCGTTACGAGGGACCCGTCCTCGCGGAGCGCGAGTACGTTGCCCGGCAAGCGCGTGCCATCGAAGTGGCGTCCCCCGCTCCGGGCCACGACGCCTACCGTTCGGCTTTCGGGGATGCCCCCGCCACCCTTGGTGAAATGGTGGACCACAGGCTGTCTGCCCACGGCATCGACTCATCGACGCTCGAGTGGGATTCCTGGCGCCGCCCTGATGGTTCCTGGACAGTGGTTGCCAGGTTCGAGACCGCTCCAGGCTCGCACGCCAGCATTGGTGAGGAACCTCCCGCCATGTGGACGTTCAGTCCGCAACGCAAGTCACTGCAAAACGCAAACCGTTGGGCCCAGCAGCTCAGCGAACTTGAACCACTGGATGGCCCGGTGCCTGCCCGACGGCTCGCCGCCGTCTCGGACCGCCCTTTCGATTTTGAGACCGATGCCGAAACTGCCGCCCGTGCCTCGGCGAAGGAATCGGACAGCCTCCTGGAAATGCTCCGTTCACGCCGGGGACAGCGCTTGGGCGTCGACGAAGACGGCGACGACGCGTTGGCCGTCTTGTTGAGCAACGTGCCTGCGGCCCATCCCCGACCTGGCGACGACACTACTGATGCCCCCGAGGACGACGGTCTTTCCCAGGGCGCTTCCAGTGTCCCCGTTGCCGAGGAACCCGCACGCAAGGACGGACGGCCCTCAATGCTTTCCCGGCTGAGCCTTGCCCCCCGGCACGTCGAGGCTGATGACGATGACGATTCCCTGAAGCTTCACAACGGCGTCAGCACTGACACCCGCGAAATCACGGTGGTGGCCGGCCCGGTTCGTCCTGTTACTTCACTGACCGGCCGTAAGCCGGCCGGTCTCGACGAGCTCCTGGGTGGCGGCCCGGGCAGCGAAACTCCAGCCCCTGCTGCCGGGCGCCAGCAGGACACGTCCACGGACGAAACAGCGGCGGATGAATCCACCGAGCCCGGGGCACCGCAACCCGCCGACGCCCCAGCCGAACGCCAACCAGCACGCCCCAAGAGGTCCAGCATCCCCAGCTGGGATGAGATCGTGTTCGGAGCGCGCGGAGACTAGCGCTGGGCCTGTTGTCCGGCTCCCGGCCAGAGGCACGCATCGATGTCGAACGGCAACGGCTGATCGCCGCCCGCCATGAGGTTGGCCCCGTGGGCCGTGACCCTTCGCATGTAATGGCGTCGGCACAGAGTCTCGTAACCGACGACGCCGGCATCGGCCCGGTCTTGCGCATCGGCGTCTGAGGCGGTGGGAGCGACATCACCCACCATGACCTGTTCGCCTTCCACCACCATGATGCCGTTGAGTGTGCGCGCATTCTGGGTTGCCCGGCGGCCACACCAACAGAGTGCCTCGACCTGCAGGACCTGAACCTTGTCGGCCAACTCGATGAGCCGCTGGGATCCCGGGAACAGCCTGGTGCGGAAATCGGACGTGATTCCAAAAGCGAAAACGTCGACGTCCATCTCGTCCACTACCCGCGCCAGCTGCTCCACCTGGACCGGTGAGTAGAACTGTGCTTCGTCGCAGATGAGGTAATCCACGCGAAGTCCGCTGGTGCGGCGGATCACGACTTCGTCCCAGAAGTCCGTGTCGCCCCCCACCTCCACGGCATCGGTCTGGAGCCCCAGCCTGCTGGAAATCGTGGAATCACCTGCCCTGTCGTTGCAGCTGAACCGGACCCCACCGCGGCCCCGGGCACGGTGGTTGTGGTCCATTTGGAGGGCCAACGTCGATTTTCCGCAGTCCATCGTGCCGGAGAAGAAGACCAGCTCAGCCACGTTTGCCCTGCCTGCCCGCCGCAGGGAAGCAGAGAAGCGGCACTTCGCGTTCGGCGCGGGTCAGTGAACCGTGCTGGCCCACCACCTCAAGCGAGGCTGGTCGGGCACGGCGGGTGTCGTACAGGGCCAAGGTGTCCCTGGCGGCAATCATGATGTCACCAATGCGCGGAGCTACCTCGGGAAGGACGTCGCCGAACAAGCCGGCTGCCACTGCCTGGTCGCGGGTGAAGACCCAGATCCGTTCGCCAAAGCGCCGGCGCCAGGCATCAACCAGCGAATCACGGTGTGCCTCTGTGGCGTCAGGTTCCAGATAGAGGTGCACCATGCGTGGTTCCCCGGCTGTGTGCCGGACACCGGCCACCAACGAGGCATCGGCCGCGTAGTCGATCCGCTGGGATGCAGGGACGTCGAGCATGCCGTGGTCACCGGTCAACAGGATGGTGGTCCCTGCCGGCAGCGTGGCGGAAAGCCGCTTCACCGTGGAATCAAGCTCTTCGAGCTGGTGCTCCCAGCGATCGGACTGGCAGCCGTAACGGTGACCGGCTTTGTCGAGTTCATTGACGTAGAAGTACATCAAGGACCGGCCACCACCGGACATGGCTTCAGCCGCAGCGGCAGTTCTTGCGTGCAAGCTGGTCCCTCCAATGAACCGGCTTCCCCGGAGCGCAGCCTGGGTCATGGGTGAATTCCCAAACTGGGGCAGGCTGACCGTGACAACGTCCAGCTCGGCGGCCACGCGTTCAAAGACCGTGGCATTGGGCTGCCAGAGAGCGGGATCCACCTGGGGGTCCCAGTTCCCAAGGAGGTTGACCACCTTGTCCTGTCCAGGGTCCAGGACGTCGTACCCCACCATCCCGTGCTGCCCGGCGGCCAGCCCCGTGCCAAGGCTGGCAAGGGAAGCGGCCGTGGTGCTCGGAAAGGCGGAGTCAATCCACTGCGGGACGCTTCTCTGGCCCGCCGCAATGACCGAGCGCAGGAACGGCGTGTGGGAAGCCTTTTGCTTGAGCAGGCTCCTTCCCAAGCCGTCGGCCAGCACGACACAGACCCGGTGGGTTGACGGCAGCTGGAGCTGGTTGCTGAAACCGGGGACCCCTAGCGCCGCCGCGGAACTCGTCAAGACTTCAGCGATCGATTTTGTCCCGTAAAGGGGTGGAGCTGGAAGGTCAGCTGCCGCGGAGTCCACCGGCGCGGGGGTCTGCGCGGTGTCCCTCAACGCTGGTGCCCACGGCTCAGGCGGCTGCTGAAGACGCCCGAACGCGGCCTGGGGGCCGGAATGCCGGAGTGCTGGACCGGGGCGGGATTTCCCGTGTTGACTGCGCGCAGCGCCCTGGCGAAGAGTTTGGCGTCCTGGACGGCCTGCAGTCCATCGGCTTCTGCACTGATACGCAGAACGATGTCTTCCTGGGCGATGGTTCCGCTGTAGCCGTGGTCAGCTTCGCACTGGGGGTCTCCGCAGCTTGCAGGGCCCATGTCCAGCCGTTGTCCGCCGGACCAGGCTATGGATACCGTCAACTCGCGCACGGGATCGGATGGTTTGTAGTTTTGCGGCTGGGAGTACATGTAGCTAAGGACCACCGAACGGATCTGGGCAACAGGTACCGACTCCGTGGAGATCTGGGCAACGATCTGCTCACCGGCCTCGTCCAGTTGCTGGTCATCCACATGGGTAATCACCAGCATGTCCTCCGTGAGGACAAGCACGGTGATGTGCCGGCGGACCTCCGCACGGTCGAAGTGCGTCTCGAGGTGGACCAGGTGCGACAAGCACTCGCGGCCATCGAGGGCATCGTCAACGACGTCGGCCACCAAACGCGGGTAGAACCCTGCCTGCTGCAGGGCCTGCTCCAGGCTTTGTCCTTGGGAACTGTGGTGGTGTCCTGCGTGGTTCCCGGTGGAGGACGGGCGGGACTGAGGCGTCGGAGACTGGGTGCTCATTCCCCCATTTTCACAGATCGCATGGTGACTTCCTAACCGCGCACCGTGCCCCTGTGGCTAACTTCGCATCGCACGGCGGGCACTGTCGGTACGCTGGGCCGCGTTGCCGATCCACACCTCGGCTCCGAGGATCGTGGCGCCTGCCGGGCCTGCAAGTACGGGGTTGAACTCAACCAATGCAATCCCAGGGTGGTCGTCCTTGAGTTTGGCGAGCCGGGCTGCGATGTCTTCAAGGGCAGCGACATCGACGGCCGGGAGCCCCTGGTAACCGAAGAGCTTCCTGGAGGCACGAGGCGAACGAATGACATCGTGAAGATCCGCGGCCGAAAGTGGCGGCACCCTGTGGGCCCAGTCATCCAGGAGGTTCACCGCGTCACCGGCCAGTCCGAACGACACGACGGGCCCCAGGAGCGGGTCCTCCATGGCACGGAAGGTACACGCCTGCCCCACGGGGGCCATGGCTTGCACTTCCAGCGACGGAGAGCCGTAGGGCTCCAGGGCCCGGCGCATCTGTGCGATGTTCTGGCGCAAGGATCCGGCATCCTGGATGTCCAGCCGCACGCCGCCCAGGTCAAGCCGGTGTCGAAGCGCCGGCTCGGTAGTTTTCAGCACCACGGGCCAGCCCGCCTTGTCCGCGGCACTGACGGCTTCCTCATCCGTGCCGAAACCGAAGCTGGGCAGCACCTCGATACCGTAGCCGGCCAGCAGGGCCGCAGCTGCACCGGCGTCGAGCTTCCTGATCTTTTCACCCGTGACACCGGCGAGCATCGCCGCGAGTGTGTCCCTGGTGCCGTCGACATCGCAGCCTTCAGGTTCCACGAAGAGTCCCTGGTCGCGGTCCCGCCACTGGGCGTACCGGACAATCGACGCCAACGCAGCTACAGCTGCCCCGGCATTGGAGTAACAAGGCAACAGTGGCCTACCGTCAGCTCCCACCATTCCTTCGACGTGGACGGAGGGGTCCAGGATTCCCGTGAAAGCCGCGATGATGGGCTTTCCCGCCTCCGCAGCGCACTCGGCCAGGACGCTGGCCAGGGCCTCCACTGTCAGGCCGCGGGCCGGGAGGAGAGCAGCCACCACAGCATGGACGGAGGTGTCCGCGAGGCTCTCCAGCAGGCTGGCCCTGAGCGCCGGCAGCGCGAGGGACATCCCGGCATCGAGGTCCACGTCGGTCACCAGGCGGTTGACGTCCAGGCCCAGTGGCACGGCACTGTCCGCCACCACCTTCGCCAGCGCAACCGAGTTCGAATACACGGCCAACCCCGGGCCCTGCGGCAGCGCTTGGGAGGAGGCGATCTGGGCGATGTCCATGAGTTGCTCGATGGTGTCCACGCGGATCACGCCCGCCTGCCGCATCATGGCATCCAGTGCCGCAGCGGGCGCCTGCGTGGTCCGGACCTCATGCCCGGGCGGCAGGCTGAGGCCAGCGACGTCGGATTTGGCGACGATCACCGGCTTGTTGCGCGACAGGCGGCGCGCCAGCCGCGAAAACTTGCGCGGGTTGCCAATGGACTCAAGGTAGAGGCCCACGGCGGACGTGTCGGCGTCGTCCTCCCAGTACTGCATGACGTCGTTACCCGAAACGTCAGCGCGGTTGCCTGCGGACAGGAACGAAGACAACCCCAATCGACGGCGGCTGGCGGCCGCGTACACCGCCACACCCACGGCGGCCGACTGGCTGAACAGGCCAAGGCTTCCCCGGGGCGGCATGGCGGGGGCCATGGACGCGTTCAAGGAAACGGCCGGGTGGGTGTTCAGGATCCCGAGGGACTCCGGACCGATCACGCGCATGCCGTTGGCCCGTGCCCGCCGTACCAGCTCATGCTGGCGTGCCAGGCCCCGCTCGCCGTCGTCGGCAAATCCTGCCGTGGCCACAACGATCCCCTTGACTCCTGTGGCGGCACATTCGTCCACCACCTTGGGCACTTCGTCATAGGGAACGGCGATGATGGCCAGCTGGACGGGCCCCGGAATTTCGGACAGTTTCGAAAACGAGATCATGCCGGCGAGCTCGAACGCCTCCGGATTGACTGCATAGACAGGTCCCTTGAAGCCGCCTTCAATGATGTGCTCGAGCAGTTGATAGCCGACGGTCCCCCATTTGCGGCTGGCACCGATGACAGCCACCGACGACGGCGACAACAGGTCGCGTACGCTGCGCGCCTCGGCGCGGTGCTCACGGGACTCCATGACTGCCCGCGATTTTTCCGTGGGGTCGATGTTGAACTCGACGCTCACCACGCCGTCGTCAAAGTGGCGCTTGAGGTCATACCCGGCGTCGGCGAAGACCATCAGCATCTTGCGGTTGTCCGGCAGGACCTCGGCGGTGAACCGCCGGATGCCGTTCTCCCGGGCGGCCACGGCGAGGTGCTCCAGGAGAATCGAACCGATGCCGCGCCCCTGGTGGGCGTCGGAAATGTTGAAGGCCACCTCGGCTTCGCTGGGATCATCGAGCCGGTCGTAGCGGCCTATTCCCATGATTTCGCCACCGATGGTGATCACGAACGCCACGCGGTTGATGTGGTCGACCTCGGTGAAGCGCCGCACTTCCTTGCCGGACAGTTTGGGCTTGAAGGAAAAGAACCGCATGTAGATGGACGCCTGCGACTGACCTGCGTGGAAAGCCTGCAAAGCCTCGGCGTCCTCGGGCCTGATCGGGCGGAGGTGGGCCGTTCCGCCGTCGCGCAGCACGACATCGGCCTCCCAATATTCCGGATAAATGCCGACGCCGGGCTGATCCACCATAGGCTTAGCCTAGCTAAAACATCCGCAGTACAACTCTCAAGGATCCACCGACCCCATGGCCCGCAGCCAATCTTCCGCACGCAAAGCCGAACCGCTCGGCGATTTCACCGAGAACATCGTCGATATTGACGTCACGTCCGAGATGGAAGGCTCCTTCCTGGAGTACGCCTACTCGGTGATCTACTCGCGCGCCCTTCCGGACGCGCGCGACGGCCTGAAGCCTGTCCAACGGCGAATTCTGTACATGATGTCCGACATGGGCCTGCGCCCTGACCGGGGTCACGTCAAGAGCGCCCGTGTTGTGGGCGAGGTCATGGGAAAGCTCCACCCCCACGGCGACGCGGCCATCTACGACGCCATGGTCCGCATGGCGCAGGACTTTTCGCTCCGCCTGCCGCTGATCGATGGCCACGGCAACTTCGGCTCGCTCGACGACGGCCCGGCGGCTCCGCGTTATACCGAGGCACGCCTGGCGGCTGCTGCGCTGACCATGACCGACCACCTCGATGAAGACGTGGTGGACTTCGTCCCGAACTACGACAACCAGCTCACGCAGCCCGAAGTCCTTCCTGCAGCTTTCCCCAACCTGCTGGTCAACGGCACTACCGGCATTGCCGTTGGCATGGCGACGAACATGGCTCCGCACAACCTGGTGGAAGTCATTGCGGCCGCCCGGCACCTGATCGCCAACCCCGACGCCACCCTGGATGAGATCATGCGCTTCATCCCCGGTCCGGACCTGCCCACGGGCGGTCGCATCGTGGGTCTGGACGGGATCCGGGATGCCTATGCCACCGGTCGTGGATCCTTCAAGACACGCGCCAAGGTGGAGGTGGAGCAGTTGTCCGCCCGCCGCACCGGCCTGGTGGTCACGGAACTCCCCTATATGGTGGGCCCTGAAAAGGTCATCGAGAAGATCAAGGATGCCGTCAATGCCAAGAAGCTGACAGGCATCAGCGACGTCGTGGACCTCACGGACCGCAACCACGGTCTGCGTCTGGTGATCGAGCTCAAAAACGGCTTCAATCCCAATGCCGTGCTGCAGCAGTTGTACCGCTACTCGCCCATGGAAGATTCCTTCGGGATCAACAATGTCACGCTGGTGGATGGGCAACCGCAGACGCTCGGCCTGCTGGAACTGCTCCAGGTCTATGTGGCACACCGCCTCAACGTGGTCCGCCGGCGGACAGCTTTCCGCCTCGGCAAGAAGAAGGACCGCCTCCACCTGGTGGAAGGTCTGCTGATCGCTATTGTCGACATCGACGAGGTCATCCAGATCATCCGCTCCTCGGATGAGGCAGCGGCCGCCCGCGAACGGCTCATGTCCATCTACGACCTCACCGAGATCCAGGCGAACTACATCCTGGAGCTACGGTTGCGGCAGCTGACCAAGTATTCACGGCTTGAACTGGAGAAGGAACAGGACGAACTGCGCCGGGAAATCGAGGCGCTCGAAGCCATCCTGGCCTCCGACGAATTGCTTCGCGACCTCGTGTCGGGAGAGCTGGGCGTCGTCGCCGAAAAGTACGGCACGCCACGGCGGACTGTGCTCCTGGAATCCGAGGCCGTATCCCCCACGGTTGCCGCCGCCCTGGCCGCCGCGCCAGGTCCCAAGGGGAAGGCAGCGGCCCTTCCCCTGGAGATTCCGGACGACCCCTGCTGGGCCTTGCTCAGCACCTCGGGGCAGATTGCCAGGACCTCCAACCAGGAGCCGTTGGTTGAAGCCGGTCCGCGCGTCAAGCACGATGTGTTCCGCTCCGTGGTCAAGACCACTGCCCGTGGAGAAATCGGTGCCGTGACATCGCAGGGGCGGATGCTGCGCCTGCAGGTCATGGATATGCCGGTGCTGCCGCCTGTCTCAGGGCTTCCCAACCTGGCTGGAGGCGTTCCTGCCAAGGACTTCATCACGCTTCTCAAGGGAGAAACGCTCATCGCGTTTGTCCCCTTGGACGCGGTTCTGGCCGTCGGTACGCGGCAGGGAGTGGTGAAGCGCGTTCAGCCGGACTACCCGCTGAACCGCGAGGATTGGGAGATCATCGCCCTGAAGGACAAGGACTCGGTTCTCGCTGTGGAGCCCGCCCAGGAGGACGACGTCGATCTCGTCTTCGTGACCAGGCAAGCCCAGTTGCTGCGGTTCAGTGCCTCCAACGTCCGCCCGCAGGGACGCACGGCCGGCGGCATGGCCGGTATCAAGCTTGCCGCTGGTGACGAGGTGGTCCACTTCGGTGCCGTGCGCACCAACGATTCCGCCGCCGTCGTGGTGACCATCGCCGGCACCACGGGTGCGCTGCCGGGCACGGCCCCTGGTACCGCGAAGGTGACAGCTTTCGAGGAGTATCCGGCCAAGGGCCGCGCCACCGGTGGCGTCCGCGTCCACCGTTTCCTTAAGGGCGAAGACACTCTGCTTCTGGCGTGGGCCGGGCATGGACCGGCCAAGGCGTCGTCCGCGGCAGGGGTGGCACGCGCCCTCCCCCATGAGCACGGAAGGCGCGATGGCTCCGGCGTCCCGTTGTCACAGCCGGTTGAAGCCATTGGTCCGAGCATGACGTGGGCTGAGGCCTCAGAATAGTGCCCGCGCCGGGCATGGCAGAGGCCGGAGGTTCCAGACGACCTCCAGCCTCTGCCTCGCAGCGGCCGCGGGGCCGCCAGCCGGGCTAGCCGTTCTGGTTGATGCTCAGTATGTTTCCTTCGCTGTCGAGGAACCACGCTGCGGCACTGCCGTCGGGCATGGTCGCCACGCCGTCTTCGGTCTTCAGTCCGGGGAAGTCGTAGTCCTCGAACGTGACTCCTTTGCCGCGCAACTCCTCCACCGTGGCCCTGACGTCACTGACGGTCCAGCCCATTTGGGTGTTCTTCGCCGTCCCCGCATTCGGCGTCTGATACACGAAGAATCCGGTCCCGTCGCCGCACCTGTATTGGAGGTTGTCCTCGGCGTCCGGATTTTCGGGTTCCAGTCCGAGCTTCTCGCTGTAGTAAGCGCGGGCCCGGGCTATGTCCTGTGCCGGGAGAACGGCACCAACCTGCTGATCCTTGAGCATTGTTTTCTCTTTCCGGCTCTCCCCCCGGAACGAACTTTACTCCTGGCTGGTATGGGAAGAAATCGCAATAGGGCAGCATATTTCCTGGCCTGTAACGGGCTGTGGCCGGGATGAGCTTAGACTGGCCGCATGCCGATCATCCCTGATGAAAAGGACTGGACCTGGGTCCTCTCCGAGCCCTGCCCCGAATGTGGTTTCGACCCCTCAACGGTGACTCCTGCAACGGTGCCAGGCACCGTCCTGAACATGCTTCCGCGGTGGCGGGCCGTCCTGCGGCGGGAAGACGCAGCCGTGCGCCCGAACGACCATACGTGGTCGCCCCTGGAATACGCGTGCCACGTCCGCGACGTCTTCAGCCTTTTCGACCAGCGCCTGAACCTGATGCTCGCAGAGGACGACGCCCGTTTCGCCAACTGGGACCAGGACCAGGCCGCGATCGACGGTGAATACGATTCCGCTGATCCCCGTGCCGTGGCTGATGAACTCGAGGCGGAAGGCACCGTGATCGCCGAGTCCTTTGCGCGCGTCGTGGAGGACGACTGGCAGCGCACCGGGACCCGGAGCAACGGTTCAGCTTTTACTGTGCTGACGTTCTCCCAGTACTTCCTGCACGACGTTGTCCATCACCTTCACGACGTGGATGGGTAGCAGTCAGAGCATCTTTTCCCACGTCATGCTGCGGTTCACTGGGGCATAGCCCATGCCCAGGTACAGTTGCAGCGCTCCCGTGGGATTCGCAGAGTCAACGTCCAGGGACGCTATGTCCATCCCTGCCAGGGCGTAGCGGCGCATGGCGTCCGCGAGCAAAGCCTGGGCGATGCCACGGCCCCGGTAGGAGCGTCGGACGCCAAGGAGCTCGGTGTAGCCTTCCTTGAAGCCGCGCTCCACGGCGGACTGGGGATCATGGCTGGTCAGTTGATACCCGGCCACGGCACCCGTGGAACTGTCGATCACTACGGCGCTGAGGTCGTGCCGCCCTGTGGGTTCCTCGATGGTGAAGCGCCACGATTCCTCGTCGCGTGGTTCACTCCCCCAGTGGTCCCGGAAGGCATCGTTGTGGGCCAGGCGCACTGGCTCGAAGAGGGAGGAATCCAGGGTCCGGAGTTCCAGCCCGGCGGGCAACGGCGCATCCGGGATCCGGCCAGCCAACGGTCTGTGCATTTCGTTGAACCAGCGCACGGCACCATAACCGCGCCCCATCAGGAGTTTCGCCTGGTGCTCGTGCTTCTCTTCGGTTTGGACCCGGAGCCGGGGCGGGGTTACAGGATGGCCGGCGGCCGCGTCCGCCTCGAAGCGGCTGCGCGTTTGCTCTTCCTGCCAGAGAAGGACCGCCGAGCCAATGCCACGTTGCTGCCATTCGGGGTCAACACACGCCATCCCGGTTGCTTTGTCGCCGCCGGGGTTCTTGGCGATGCGGCCGTAGGCACGCGGCACGCCCTTGGCGTCCATGCCCAGCAGGGTGTTCGCTTGGGGTGGATTCTTGCCGGACTCCAGGATGTGGACGAGGTCGCCGCGTTTTTCATACCAGACCGGTTGTTCGACGGCGGCCGTCCTGGCGATCAGTCCGGCCCAACCGTCCAGGTCCGCCATGCTGGCAGGGCGCCACTGGAGGCCGGTGACCTCCGGGTCGGGCATGGCATGGCTTGCATCTTTGAAAGGCATGCCCTCAGGTTACTGAGCAGTAGGCCCTCCCACCAGTTCCGCCGCGCCCGGCCTGCGCACCGGTGTTCCTGCGGCGGACAGCTCAAGCCGCGCATCCGAGGGGTCTATGTCATCAGGGTTGTGGGTCACCAGGACCACGGTGACGTCCTTCAGACCCTTGCGAAGCACAGCCATCATTTCCCGCGCAGAGCCTGCGTCCAAATGTGCTGTTGGTTCGTCCAGCAACAGGACGGAGGCGCCCGTCAGCAGTGTCCTGGCCATGGCGAGACGTTGCCGCTCGCCGCCGCTGAGGAATGAACCACCCGGCCCGATGCGCGCATCCAGGCCACCCGGCAGGGCCGCCACTACGGCGTCAAGCCCGACGGCGGCCAGCGCCTTGTACATGTCCGCTTCGCCGGGCTTTTCGGCCGCTGGCCGGCCAAGAAGGAGGTTGCCCCGCACCGTGGAGTCGAAGAGGTGCGCTTCCTGCGGGCACCACGCGGCAGTACCGGTCAGCTTTGCCGTTCCTTCCGTGAGGGGAAGGAAGCCCAGCAGGACCGAGAGCAGTGTGGATTTGCCGGCCCCGGACGGTCCCGTGACGGCCAACCAGCGGCCCGGTGCGGCCACGGCGTCGAGTCCGGAGATGACGGTGGGCCCTCCTGGCCACGCTGCAGCCGCACCGCGCAACTCGAGTCCCTCCCGGCCGGGCCGGTCAGGCAAAGGCAGCGGACCGTCGTCGTGGTTTTCCCGGCCCCGGGGACCGTCCGTTGAGTCCAAAGCGCCGGAGGAGGCCACCTTTCCCAGGACGGCCGCGAGCGCCGGTGCCTGACGCGTCGCGGAGACGATGCCCGCGAAGGGTTCCACCAGAGCCAGCAGCATCAGGACAATGACAGCGGCGAGCTCCGGAGCCACCGTACCCTCGAGCACGGAGGGAGCGCTGAGGGCGCCTGCCCAGAGTGCCGACAAAGAACACGCGAGGACGATCACTGCCTGGCCCAGACCCTCGGCCCATGCGGCGCGCTTGGCCGACACGGTGGCGGCCCGGTCTTTGCCCTCCAGTGATCCGATCACCGTTTCGCTGACGTTGTTGGCACTCAGTTCAGCCCGCGCATCCAGTGCCGCAGCAACTCCCCGGAGCACCACCGAGCGCAGCTGTCGTTCGGCCTGTGCGGCGTTCCGGTCAGCCAGGACAGCCAGGGCAGGAGCAACCACCAGTCCCACCACGGCGGCGATCACCACGGCGGGCAACGCGGCAGGCACGACGATGGCGGTCGCTGCGATGGCCGCGCCGCCAACTCCTACCGCAGTAAGGGGTGGCAGGGCCACCCTGGGCAGGAGGTCGCGGAGTGTATCGACATCGTCCACGATCGATCCCAAAACGTTTCCGCCCTGCAGCAGGCGCCGCAGCGACAACGCCCGCAGGCTCAGGGTTGACCAGAGCGATCCGCGAAGCCGTGTCATGGCCGCGAACACGGCGTCGTGGGTCAGGAGACGTTCGCAGTACCGCAGCACGGCCCGTCCGATGCCGAAGAACCTGACGCCAACGATGGCGCCCAGTAGGTAGAGGATGGGTGGTTGCTGACTGGCCCTGATGATGAGCCAACCGGACAGGCCGGACAGGGCGACGGCGAACAGTGCGGCCAGCACCGCCACGACGCCGGCGGCTGCGAACTTCCAGCGGACGGGTTTGAGGATGCCCGCCAGGAGGCGAACGCTGCCGGCACGCGACCGGTCCGTGACGTTGAACGGCCCGGCACTGCCGAGGGCCACAGCCGGTTCCCGCGCGGTGTCCCGTGCGGTGTCCGTTGCGGTCAAGGCGACCGGCTGCGCGGCGGCCGCGGCGGCTGTCCCGGCAGGTGTTGCCTTGTGTCCGATGGCTACAAGGTGGTCAGCGAGCGCACGGGTGGCGGAGTCGTGGGCCACCAGGATGACGGTGGCCGTGCCGCGAAGCGATTCGATGGCGCGACGGACGGCCGCGGCCGAGTCGTCGTCCAGGTGAGCGGTGGGCTCATCGAGGAGCAGCAGCGTTGCGCCTGCCTCGACGCGGGCCAGACCGCGGGCCAAGGCCACACGGCGCAGTTCGCCCGGGCTTAGTTCAGCCGGGTGCTTCGCTGCCAGGTGTCCGGCGGATGCCCTGCTGAGGATCTTGGCCACCGCTTCGGCAGTGTTGCCTTCGAACCCGTCAAGGTAGAGCTCGATCTCCTTCTGCACGTTGTCGGCTGCCATGACGGGATGCTGCGGAACCCAGGCCACGGCTGCAGGAGCCACCCCCGCCACGGTGCCTGTGACGCGGGCTCCCGGCCCGTTGCCGATGAGTCCCGCCAGCACTCCCAGGACGGTGCTCTTTCCGGCGCCGCTGTCGCCGTCGAGGGCTGTGATGCTCCCCTGCGGGGCAGTGAAGTCGAGCGGTCCGACGGCGGCAGCGGTCCTGCCGCGGTACGTCACCGACAAGTCGCTGACGACGACGTCGGCGGGCTCCGTACGGCGCGTCGCGTCCGTGACGCGTCGGTGCCGGGGAGCTTCCAGTACGGCGTTGGTTGTTTCGAGGGCTGCCCGGCCGTCGTCGCTGGCGTGATGCGCGGTGCCGAGCTCCCGCAGTGGCAAGTAGCAGTCAGGGGCGAGGATCAAGGCCAGGAGGCCCGCTTCCAGGGCCATGTCCCCTGCTACGAGCCGGACACCGATGAATACTGCAACCACGGCTACCGAGATGGTGGCGATGAGTTCAAGGGCAAGCGCGGAGAGAAAAGCAGTGCGGAGCGTGCCCATGGTCCTGCTGCGGTACTGCTCGGAGATGTCTTCCAATGCGGCGCGTTGCTCGCTGGCGCGGCCGAGCCCCACCAATACGGGCAGCCCCTTGGCCAGTTCCAGGATGTGGCCGGAGAGTTTCCGCAGGGTGGTTTGCGCATCCCGGACGCGGTCTTCGGTGTGTCGTCCGATCAACACCATGAACAGGGGCACCAACGGCACAGTCAGGACGATGACCACGGCGCTTACCCAGTCGGCGAAGAGGATCCGCGCTCCGATCAATAAGGGAACCGTGGCGCAATTGACCAAGGCGGGAAGGTACTGGGTGTAGTAGTCGTCCAGCGCATCCAGCCCGCGCGTCGCCAGTATCGCCAGGCCGCCGTTGTTCATTCCTTCAACAGGGGCCGAACCGCCGTCGTCCAGGGACCGCCTGAGCAGCCGCACGCGTAGTTCCTCTTTGACCCCCAGAGCGGCGTGACGTGCCGCAATTCCTTGTCCCCACACGGTCAGTGACCGCAGCACGGCCCCGGCCGCACCCCACAGCAGGTCGCTGTTCCAGTCACCGGAACCCGCTGCGAGACCGGCGAGCATTGCGGCCACAGCCTGCGCCATCAGGACAAGGGACAGCGCTTTGAGCGCGGACATCAGCCCCAGGACGTAGAGCGCCGAGCGGGTGGCCTGTCCGGAAGGAAACACCGGTTTCATGAGGCGGCTATTTTCCCGGTTGCGCGGGGTTGGAGGAGGCGCCTTCCTTGGAAACGAGTACCTTTGCCGCGATGGCGGGGAGGAAGCCGTGTGCCTCAGGAATGTGTGCCGCGCTGACACGCCGCCGGAAGACCCAGTAGGTCCAGGCCTGGTAGGCGATCACCAACGGCAGGCCCACGGCAGCCACAATGCTCATCAAGCCCAGCGTGTAGTCCGAGGAAGAAGCCGTGGAGATGGTCAGGTTGAAGGCGGGATCGATCGTGGAGGGAATAACCACCGGGAAGGCCGCCCCGAAGATTGAGGCGGTGGCGCAGACAATGAATGCACCCAGGGCTCCAAAGGCCCGCCCCTCGGAGCCTGCGCGGGCCAGTGCCCAGGCCAGGACCACTGCGATTACGGCGGCAGCTACCAGGGCCCACGTCCATGGCTTGCCGCTGAGGAACTGGACTGCCACCATCCACCCGAACATCGGCAGAACCGCGGCCGGGACCAACCGCACAAACCAGCGGCGGGCACGGTGCCGCACCTCGCCGTCGGTCTTGAGGGCAAGGAATGCCAGCGCGTGCACCAGGGCGAAGGCCACCACTCCGAAGCCACCCAGCAGCGCGTAGCCGCTGAACCAGGACATCGGGCCGCCCTCCCGGTCTCCGTTGGCGTTCAGGGGCAGGCCCGTAGTGGTGAGCGCAAGTGCTGCACCGATGCCGAAAGCGGCAACGAAGGAGCCGACGGCGATGGCCCAGTCCCAGCGGTTGCGCCAGCGTTCGGAATCGACCTTGCCCCGGTATTCGAAGGCAACGGCCCGGAAAATCAAGGCAACCAGGACTGCCAGGAGCGGCAGGTAGAGGGCGGAGAACAGAGACGCGTACCAGAGCGGGAAGGCGGCGAAGGTAGCGCCGGCTGCGGTCAGCAACCACACCTCGTTTCCGTCCCAGACCGGACCGATGGTGTTCAGCAGGACCCGGCGGTCGGTGTTGTTTCGTGCGAACAGCTTCATGAGCATGCCCACGCCGAGGTCAAAGCCCTCAAGGAAGAGGTAGCCGGTCCACAGGACGGCGATGGCCACGAACCAAATGGTTGGCAACAGTTCCATTGTCAGTTTCCCCTGCTCCTAGTAAGCGAATGCCAGGACGTCGTCGCCGGACTTGTCCGGGGTGTCGTTGTCTTTGCCATCCCCGTTCGGGGACCCGTCCTTGTCTTTGCCATGCCCCAGTTCCGGCATCGCGGAAGCAACGCCACCGCGGACATATTTGACCAGCAGCTTCACTTCCACCACCAGCAGCACCGCGTAGATTGCCGTAAGCACTACCAGCGAAGTCAGGATCTCCCCTGCGCTGACCCCTGGGGACACCGCAGCGGCGGTGAACATGAAGACCTGGTCGATGCCGTTCATGTCCGGATTAGGGGCAACGACGAACGGCTGCCGGCCCATTTCGGTGAAGATCCAGCCTGCGGCGTTGGCGCCAAAGGGCGCCAGGATTCCGAAGACCGCAATCCGCATGAGCCACTTGGACTCCGGGACTACGCCCTTACGCGTTACCCAGAGGGCCAGCAGCGCGGCCAGGGCTGCGACGCCGCCGAATCCGATCATCATGCGGAAGCCCCAGTAGGTCACTTCCATGACGGGAACGTATTGGATTTCCTGTCCGGCGCGGTCGCCGTAGAGCGGGTTGTCCGGCAGATTGGTGCCGTACTTCTCTTTGTACTCGCCGAGCAGGCTGTTGACTCCCTTGACCTCGGTGGTGAAGTCTCCCTTGGCCAGGAAGGAGAGGATGCCCGGCACTTCGATGACGGCCACGACATCTTCACAGTTGGAGGAGCCCACGTTTCCGACGCTCAGTATCGAGAACCCTGTTCCATCGTGGCAGGCCGCTTCCGCTGCAGCCATCTTCATGGGCTGCTGTTCGAACATGAGCTTGCCTTGGAGGTCGCCGGTGAAGGCCGTTCCTGCGAAGGAAATCATGGCCACGACGGCGCCGATGCGCAGGGACTTCATCCAGACTGTGTAGTCGGCTTTGTCCCGCCCGGGGATCTGCGGCGCATCACCGGGAATGATCCGGCCGTCCTTGCCCACGGTGTCGATCCCATCGTGGCGCCGACGCCACAGGTGGTACCAGGCGATTCCCAGGAGGAAGGCTCCGGCGACGGCCAGCGCACCAAACAGGGTGTGGGGCACCGCTACCAGGGCAGTGTTGTTGGTGAAGACGGCCCAGGCGTCGGTCATGACGGGGCGTCCGTCCACCATTTCAACTCCCACGGGGTGCTGCATCCAGGAGTTGGCCACAATGATGAAGTAGGCAGAGAAGACCGAGCCGATGACCGCGATCCACAGGCAGGCGAGGTGGACGCCGCGCTTCAGTTGCTTCCAGCCAAAGATCCAAAGCCCAAGGAACGTGGACTCCACGAAGAATGCCAGCAGCGCTTCGAGAGCGAGGGGCGCCCCGAACACGTCACCGACGAAGCGGCTGTACTCACTCCAGGCCATGCCGAACTGGAATTCCTGGACGATGCCGGTGGCCACGCCCATGATGAAGTTGATCAGGAAGAGCTTTCCCCAGAACTTGGTCATGCGCAGGTACTCGGGCTTGCCCGTGCGGTACCACATTGTCTGGATGATGGCCACGACCAAACCCAGCCCAATGGTGAGGGGCACCATCATGAAGTGGTAAACGGTAGTGATACCGAATTGCCAGCGTGCGATTTCCAAGGCGTCCATGGCTGTCCTTTGTGCGGTGGACCGAAGTACGATGACGTTAGTTCTACATGGCGTAGAAAACTTCTCTTCTACACAGTGTAGAACAAATGCCGGGCAACGAAACCCATTCTTCAAGTGGCATCGGCCACGCGCAAGAGGTCACCGGGCGTGGCGGCGCGCCGACAGTTCTACCTCACGTAGAATCAACGTAGGAAAAGCGGTAGATTTATTGTGGAATGTTGGATCATCGCTCCCTGCGGCAGTAACCCTGCAGCAGGAAGCGGAAGGTAGGGAAGTAACGATGGCAAGTCTTGGGGAACTGGAACGGGCAGTGATGGATCTGCTCTGGGCAGGCCAGGAAGCTGCAACCGCCAATACGCTGCGCGATCTTCTGGCGCAGGACTCGGAGGCCGGCGACGGCACCGCAGGCCATCAAGGCAAAGACCTGGCAGTAACCACCGTCCTGACCGTGCTGTCACGCCTGGAAAAGAAGGGTCTGGTGGAACGCGAGCGGGGAACGCGCCCGCACCGTTACCAGGCAGTCTCCAGCCGCGCCGACCACACTGCAGAACTGATGCACGAAGTCCTGGGCTCCGCTCCGGACCGTGAGGCTGTCCTTGCCCGCTTCATTGGCTCCGTCACCGAAAGTGAAGCCGCTACCCTGCGCAAACTGCTCGGCTACAATTAGCCACTATGTTCTGGACCTCATACCTGCTTGCGGTCCTGGCATTGATTCTGGCGTGGCCGGTTCCCGTCCTGCTGTCGCGCGCACAGTGGCCGGCACGGTCGCCCTTCACCGCCATGGTGCTGTGGCAGGCCATAGCCCTTGCCGGTGGATTGTCGATGATCGGCGCCATGCTGGTCTACGGTCTGGAACCGATTGGCGACAACCTCCTTGCCGGCCTCAGGAGCCTGGCCGGAATGGTGTTCAACAATGAGCCCACCACTGCTTTGGGTTTCTGGCACCTTTTTGCCCTCTCCGCCGCCGCACTCCTGACCGCGCATCTCGTTTTCACCCTGTTGCTGACGTACTACAAGATCGAGCGCCAGCGTCGCCGGCACCGGGAACTTCTCGCGCTGCTGGCATCACCCTCCGACGACGGTCCCGGGACCGTCGTGATCAACCATGAGTCCCCGGTTGCTTACTGCCTGCCCGGCGGCGCCCGTTCGGTCACGGTCCTGTCCGATGGCCTCATGGCCGCACTCGATCCAGCCGAGCTGCGGGCCGTCCTCATCCATGAGAACGCCCATCTTTCCCAGCGGCACGATCTCTTGCTGTGGGCCTTCGCTGCCTGGCGCCAGGCCCTCCCCTGGTTTCCCACAACCCGCCTCGCCCAGACAGCCGTGAACTCCCTGATCGAGATGCTGGCGGACGACGTCGCGCTTCGGACCGAAAGCAAGGGCACGCTCATCAAGGCCATCGCCATCGTAGCCAGCGGCAGCTCCCAGCCGGCCGTCAGCGCCGCCGCGCTGAAGGGTGGTGGCGCCGTCGTCGAGGGCAACGGTGTCAGCGCCACCGGAGGTGCCGATTCACCGCGCACGACGGCGTCACGCGTCAGCCGCCTGCTCTCGCCGCAGCCGCCCCTCACCAAGGGGCTGAGGGTACTGGTCCTTGCTGCCTCGGCGATGCTGCTGGCCGTTCCCACAGCACTGTTGATTGTGCCCGGTCTGCTCGGTTAGCCGGCAGGGATGGGCTCCGCCCACAGTGCCAGCAGCGCAGCTTCCTAAGGACACCACAGCGCCTTGTTACATTTAGGGGCGTGAATCCGGTTACATCTAGGGGCGTGAATCCGTTACATTCAGCGGCGTGAATCCGCCCGAAAAGACCGGCCCTGCGCGCAGATCTCCCTACCAGCGGTGGCCCCTTTATGCTGCGGGCTTCACTACAGCTTTCGGGGCGCATGCTGTTGCCGCAGGTCTTGGCGCCGAAAGCCAGGACATCGGACTGAGCCTTCTCGGACTGGGTATTCTGCTCGCTTTGTATGACGTTGCCGAAGTCTTCCTCAAGCCTGTCTTCGGCGCACTGAGCGACCGCATCGGGCCCAAGCCGGTGATCGTGGGCGGGCTTCTGGCCTTCGCCGCCGCGTCTTTGGCGGGTCTTTGGGCTGAACAACCCGGCATGCTCGCCGCGGCCAGGCTCGGTCAAGGCGTGGCAGCATCGGCCTTTTCACCGGCTTCCTCCGCCAGTGTCGCCCGGCTCGCGGGCAACAATACCGGCCGCTATTTTGGGCGTTACGGCTCCTGGAAAGGCCTCGGCTACGCCCTGGGGCCGCTATTGGGCGCCTTTGCCATCCTGGCGGGCGGTTTCGGGCTCCTGTTCTCCGTCCTGTCCGGCGTAGCCCTTGTGGTGGCCGTATGGGTCCTCATCTCCATGCCGCGTTTGGAACCATTGCCCAGGACCCGGTACACCCTGGCGGACGTGTGGCGGCAGAGCACCGGGAAGACGTTCCTGGGCTCCACACTGGTGCTCGCAGCGGCCACAGGGGCGCTCGGGGCTGCTGTTGGCTTCCTTCCGGCCCTTGCCGCCAGGGACGGACTGGGCACTGCCGGGAGCGTCGCCGTCGTGACTGTCCTGGCCCTTGCGTCCTCCGCAGTCCAGCCACGTATTGGCGCCCTGCGGGATCGCGGCATACTTACCGACAGGCCGGGGATGATCGCCGGACTGTCATGCATCGCCGTGGGGATCCTGATCGCGGCCACCTTGCCAGGGGCACTCTGGATCTACGCTGCGGCCTTGCTCATTGGAGTCGGGATTGGCGTGGCGACGCCGCTAGCGGTCGCCCATCTTGCAGATTCCACACCCAAGGCCAGGCTCGGCCGGACCATGGGCTCGGCCGAGCTCGGGCGGGAACTCGGCGACGCCGGGGGTCCGTTACTGGTGGGTAGTATCGCCGTTGCCGCAGGGCTGCCCTGGGGGCTGGGTGCGCTTGCAGTTCTGGTGGGAGCGGCAGCGTTCGCCGCCCCCGCCGCTGCCGCCAGCCACGCATCGTCCACCCGGGAGCCACGGTGATCCCCTGGTGGGGCTAAGCGTCGATACGCTCCCGGTCCAAGGTTGCTGCGCCGGCGATGATGAATTCCTTGCGTGGTGCCACATCCGAGCCCATCAGCAGGTCGAAGACTTCTTCCGCCCGCTGCGCACTGTCAATACCGACTTTCCGCAAGGTCCTGTGCCGGGGATCCATGGTGGTCTCCGCCAACTGCTGGGCGTCCATCTCGCCAAGGCCCTTGTAGCGCTGGATCGGTTCTTTATACCGTTTCCCTTCCTTGACCAGCTTCGCGAGGAGCACGTGAAGCTCGGCTTCGGAGTAGGTATAGATCATCTCGTTGGCCTTCTGGCCCGGGTTGATGACTTCCACGCGGTGCAGCGGCGGGACTGCGGCGAACACCCGGCCGGCTTCGACCATGGGCCGCATGTACCGGAAGAACAGCGTCAGCAGCAGAGTACGTATGTGGGCACCGTCAACGTCGGCATCCGTCATGAGGATGACTTTGCCATAGCGCGCCGCATCAAGGTCGAAGCTTCGGCCGGAACCGGCGCCCACCACCTGGATCAGGGCAGCGCACTCAGCGTTGGACAACATGTCGCCCACCGACGCCTTTTGGACATTCAGGATCTTTCCACGAATCGGCAGCAGCGCCTGGAAATCCGAGGACCGCGCAAGCTTCGCTGTACCGAGCGCGGAGTCACCCTCCACAATGAACAATTCCGACCGCGCCACATCATCCGTGCGGCAATCAGCCAGTTTGGTGGGCATCGACGAAGTCTCCAGCGCGTTTTTGCGGCGCTGGGTCTCCTTGTGGACGCGGGCTGAGATGCGCGATTTCATCTCGCTGACCATCTTCTCCAGCAGGAGGGCCGACTGTGCCTTGTCATTGCGGTTGGCCGAGTTCAAGCGTGCGGTGATTTCCTTTTCAACCACCTTGGCAACGATCGCCCGAACCGCTGAAGTTCCAAGAATCTCCTTGGTCTGCCCTTCGAACTGCGGCTCAGCCAGGCGAACAGTCAGGACGGTCGTCAAACCGGCAAGAATGTCGTCCTTCTCGATCTTGTCGTTGCCCGCTTTGAGCTTGCGGGCGTTGGTTTCCACGGCCTTGCGAAAAGTCTTCAGGAGGGCAGCTTCAAAGCCCGACTGATGCGTGCCGCCCTTAGGTGTTGCAATTATGTTGACGTAGCTGCGCATGGTGGTTTCATAGCCGATCCCCCAACGCAGTGCGATATCGACTTCGCAGTCACGTTCCACTTCGGCGATCTTGCTGTGCCCGTTCTCATCCAAAACAGGAACGGTTTCCTTGAATTTTCCGGATCCGTGCAGCCGCCACACGTCGGTAACGCCGGAGTCGGCTGCCAGGAATTCAACGAATTCACTGATACCGCCGTCGTGGTGGAACACTTCCTCGTGGACCCCGTGCTCACCGGGGGTGCCGGCGAGCTTTCGTTCGTCGCGGACCGTGATCCGCAAGCCGGGCACGAGGAAGGACGTCTGGCGGGCGCGGGCCACCAGATCGTCGTAGGAGAACTTCGCGTCGGGGGTGAAAATCTGGCGGTCCGCCCAGTAGCGCACACGGGTTCCCGTGACGCCCCGCTTGGCCTTGCCGACAACGTCCAGTACCGAATTCTCAACGAATGGTTCGAACGGCGAATCAGGTCCGGTCTTGGAGCCGGCATCGAGGAAGCGGCCAGGTTCACCCCGGCGGAAGGACATCTGGTAGGTCTTGCTACCGCGGTCCACCTGGACATCGAGGCGGCTGGACAGTGCATTGACCACGGAAGCGCCCACGCCATGCAGGCCACCGGACGCCGTGTAGGAGCCGCCGCCGAATTTGCCGCCCGCGTGCAGCTTGGTAAAGACGACTTCGACGCCGGACAGGCCGGTTTTGGGCTCGACGTCCACGGGAATGCCACGGCCGTCATCATGGATTTCCACTGAGTTGTCCGCGTGCAGGATCACCTTGATGTCGTGCCCAAAGCCGGCCAGGGCTTCGTCCACGGCGTTGTCGATGATTTCCCACAGGCAGTGCATGAGGCCACGTGAGTCGGTGGAACCGATGTACATGCCCGGGCGCTTGCGGACCGCTTCCAGGCCCTCCAGGACAGACAAATGCCGGGCGTTGTATTCAGAACTCGGTGCCACGTGGGGGTGTGCTCCTTCGGGGGTATAACTCAGGGTGCTTCCCAGCCGTATGTCGCTGGTATTTCGCTGGTAATTCAAGGCAAACACTGCCCATACTAGGCTAGCCGCCGTGGCCCTTAGGTACTGGTTGCCACTCCCGGCGTCCGATGATCCGCATCGTTACGTTACGCACATGTGATACGCGGACAGCGAAAGTGACCCATCCTTGCCATGGATCTGCGTCGAATGCTGGTTATATGGATGTACAGAACTACTAAGGAGGCCGACATGACAACAGCAGTTGCAGACCGCACACTGAACGCCGCTGACCGGTGCGATCGTTGCGGAGCCCAGGCGTATGTCCGCGTTGTACTCGAGTCCTCCGGTGGTGAGCTGCTCTTCTGCGGCCACCACGCACGTGCAGTTGAAGCCACGCTCCGGCCCATGACTTCCGACTGGCATGATGAGACCGAGCGCCTCAATGAGAAGGCACCCGTACCCGTCGACTAACGTACACGTCGACTGGACAATGCAACCGGCAAGAGTCCGGAACCACATCGAGCCAAAGGACCCCTCCCCACCGGGAGGGGTCCTTTTTGCTGTATTCGTCTGCTTCCACAGGGCGCTGCTTAATGCCGGTTCCGCCGTGGATTGATGTCCGGGCGGTCAACAAGAAAGCGGCCCAGCCGGATAACCGACTGGGCCGCTTTGGTGCTGACGCACTTGCTTGGAATTTTAGTCCAGGTAGTCCCGCAGGACCTGCGAGCGGGACGGGTGCCGCAGCTTGGACATGGTCTTGGATTCGATCTGGCGGATGCGCTCACGCGTCACTCCGTAGACCTTGCCGATTTCGTCTAAAGTCTTCGGCTGGCCATCAGTGAGGCCGAAGCGCATGGCGACCACGCCTGCTTCACGCTCTGACAAGGTGTCCAAAACTGAGTGCAACTGCTCCTGCAGGAGCGTGAAGCTCACTGCGTCAGCCGGAACAACTGCTTCGGAGTCCTCGATCAGGTCACCGAACTCGGAGTCGCCGTCCTCGCCCAACGGGGTGTGGAGCGAGATGGGTTCGCGACCGTACTTCTGGACCTCGACGACCTTTTCGGGTGTCATGTCCAGTTCCAGTGCCAGCTCCTCGGGCGTGGGCTCGCGGCCCAGGTCCTGAAGCATCTGGCGCTGAACGCGGGCCAGCTTGTTGATGACTTCGACCATGTGCACCGGAATACGAATGGTGCGGGCCTGGTCAGCCATGGCACGGGTAATTGCCTGGCGGATCCACCACGTGGCGTAAGTGGAGAACTTGAAGCCCTTGGTGTAGTCGAACTTCTCCACGGCGCGGATAAGGCCCAGGTTGCCTTCCTGGATCAGGTCCAGGAACAGCATGCCTCGTCCGGTGTAACGCTTCGCGAGCGATACAACCAGGCGAAGGTTGGCCTCGAGCAGGTGGTTCTTTGCACGCTTGCCATCGTGGATGACGAACTCGAGCTCGCGCTTGAGCTTGGGATCCATGGACCCGTCATCCGCGTTGATCTTTTCCTCAGCGAAGAGCCCGGCCTCGATGCGGAGGGCCAGATCGACTTCCTGTTCGGCGTTCAGCAAGGCCACCTTGCCGATTTGCTTCAGGTAGTCCTTGACGGGGTCTGCGGTTGCACCAGCTGACATGACCTGCTGTACAGGTGCGTCGTCATCATCGGCATCCGAGTAGACAAAGCCTGAGCCGGACGGGGCAGCCTTGTCTTTGGCGGCAGTCGCGCCGTCCTCGGTGTCGTCGTCTCCGACTTCGACTTCCTCCGCTGCTGCGGGGTCGAAGTCTTCGTCCTCGGCGCTGGGCTCCTCGGCGTCGGTGGCGGAGGAGCTGTTCGCTGCTTCGGCAGCGGCCTTCGCACCGGGCTTGGGTCCACGCTTCTTCGGGGCAGGCTTGTCAGAGTCGCCCTCTGAAGCCTTGTTGGCAGCACGTGTCGCAGCGCGCTTTGCCGATGTGGCCGCCTTCTTTTCCTCAGCGGACAATTCGGCCTGGGCGGCGGGTTCCTTCTCGACGGAAGACGGGGTCACAGAAAACCTTTCTAGCGGCGGTCTGTGGAATCACCATACGGGCAACACCACTATGACCCTGTCAAGTCCGCGATCAACTTCAAATGCGATCACCGCCTGCAGAGTCTTTGATTACAACTACCGGCGACACTGGATTGTTCCCGTCTCCGGGCCCATCCAGGCATTCAAACGCGGACCCAACCGGGTCTCGGCATCCATTGTCTCACGGTTTTGCGAAACGTACGCCTGTTGAGTGCCAAGGAAACTAGGCAGGTGCATTGCCCGGCCCCTTCCATGCGGAGTCGGGGCGGCGCGCCCACCCACACAGAACGCCCTCCCCCAGAATCTCCATGAGCAGCTCGGCCAAGCGGTAGCCTGGCTGGGCGTCTCCGGCCCGGCTCAGGCAGGCGTGTGCGAGGGAGCCGTTGCCCCTGCACCAGAAAATCCACCCTTGCAGGGTCAGCGCAGCGGCTGCCACTTCTCCCAGCTCGCCCTCGATGGTCAGTAGGGCAAGGGCCTGTTGCAGCACGTCGAGGTCGCTCCAGCAGGGCACCTCCGGATGCATGCCCAACAGGACATCGCCGTAGGTGTAAACGTCGGCGGACTCCCCGGATCCTGCAGTACGGGCGGCCCCCGACTGGTTTTCGGTGGTTGGCCCGACATCGGGCACGCCCAGTTCCCGAGAATCAAAAGGTGGGCTGTCCAGCCCATCCTCGACGAAGAGTCCGAATTCTTCAGCGCCGGACTTTGCAGCATCCGTGCCGGCTGCGGCCATCACCACCACCGCGTCCCGCCACGCCGTCACTTTCAGCGTGGTCCTAAGAAATCCGATGAGCGTCGCATCAGCGGCCGGGTCCAGGGGAGCATTCCGGAGGGCCCTGGTCATGACGTACCGCCACACAGCAAGGACAGCATCGAAGCAGGCCTCGCTGCGCCAGCTGCCAAGTATCTGTCGACCGAATTGCACCTCCGCTTCCGATACCCGGGATCCGTGCGGGCCGGACAAGGCGAGTCCCAGCCCTTCAAAGCCTTTTCGTGGGGACGGTCCGATGGCATTCCCCTGGTACACCAATTCCGCACTGAGCCGGCTTTCCTTGATCCGTTCAACGGCGAACCCGGGAAGCGGGCAACAGCCTTCATCGACGCAGTAGGCTCCCCGCCAGTATTCGGCACCCACCAGCCAAGCGTCACGCACTGAGAGATCGACGCAGTCGAGGCTGGCCCTGAGGGCATCGAGCAAGGGCGTCATCCGGCCAACCACTGAGCCGTCCTGCCAACCGCCATCGGTATACACGGCGAGGACCACGCCATTGGCAGCCTCATCGGCAATCAGATACTGGCGCACATGTTCAGCGAAACGGGCAATGGCTGCGTGGGAGGACAACACCGGCAGGTCTACCCGGAGGGTTGCGCCCAGGAGCTTTCCCTGCATCGTGATGGCCACGAGGCTGTCCTCGGGCCAATAGCCCAGCATGTGGGGTATGTAGCCAAGGATGTCTTCGGGCTGGTGGATATTAAGAGTTTTGTTGGTGGTCATGCCTCAAGCCTGCGCACCGGCTAAGACAAGGAACAGGCACAAACCCAGCTATGTGGAAAAGCCGTCAGGGTGCGGAGGCGGCTGCTGCGCGCCTTCTACTCCCCCGCCGCTCTAGTCCCCGCCGCCTTGGAGCGTGCCTCGCGCCGGCGCTCCAGGCGCTCACGCCGCTGCCTTGCGAGCGCGGTTGCCAATGGAGGGACGTGGATGCCTTGGCTTGCCATTTGGCGCCGGACTTTCCGCCGGGTGACCAGAATCAGGACGGTTCCGATCGCGAGCAGCAGGAACTGGACACTGAGGGCAATCCGGAACGGTGCGAGGCCGTACAACTCTCCGCCGGAGAATCCGCTGGCGTTCAGGAGGTCGAGCACCAGGCCAATGAGGTAGATGGCAATGAGGGCGGCGATGAAGCCGCCAACGTTGACGATTCCTGTTGCCGTGCCGATCCGGTGTGAAGGATTGAACGTCCGGGCGAAGTCAAAGCCGATCATGGAGCCCGGGCCACCGATGGCAAGCACCACAACCAATAGAACCAGAAGCCAGAGTGGAGCCCGCTCAGGAAGAAGGAGCACGGCCGCCCACGCCATGGCCGTGGCGGTGGTGATCAAAAGGACCATTGCCGATCTGCGCATGGGGTGCCTGGAGACGAACCGTCCTAGTCCAGGTCCGGCAACGATGGCCGTTGCCACGAAGAGCGCCATCAGGGCGGACACCGTTCCGGCGTCCAGTCCCTGGGCTGAGAGCAGGAACGGGTATCCCCAGGTCATCGCAAAGAGGTTGCCGCTGAACTGTACGGTGAAGTGGCTCCACAGGCCCAGCCTGGTCCCGGGCTGTTTCCAGGCGCTGGACAGGGAAACGCCCGTGGCCCGCAGGCCTTGGGCCGAAGCCTTGGCGGGGTGGCCTGGAGGGGCGTCCCGCAACAGGCAAAGGACCAGGACAACTGCCAGCACCGACATCGCAGCCAGTGTCAGGAACGCTGGCGTCCATCCGGCAGAATGCAGCAACAACGCGAACGGGACCACACTGAACAGCTGGCCCAGCTGGCCGCACATGCCAGTCAACTGGGTCACCAGGGGAACCCTTGCCGGGGCGAACCACAAGGGAACAAGGCGGATTACCGAGATGAACGTCATGGCATCGCCCGCCCCTACGAGAACGCGGCCCAGGACACCGCCGGGAATGCTCTCAGCGAAAGCAAGCTGGAGTTGTCCGGCGGCCATGAGGACAGCACCGCCGGCCACCATGACGCGCGACCCGAACCGGTCCACCAGTACGCCCACCGGAATCTGCAGCCCTGCATAGACCAACAACTGCAGGACGGTGAAGAAGGAGATGGCTGAGGCGCTGGCGTGGAACCGTTCAGTTGCCTCCAAACCTGCCACGCCGAAGGAAGTCCGCTGCGCTACAGCCACGAGGTAGGCGAAGATGCCTATGGTCCAAATAAGCCAGGCGCGGGGAGAAGTCACACCTCAATTATGCCGGTCAACGGATAAAGCTGATTTATTGAGGCGTGTCTTTACGTGCCAGGTACGCTTCCACAGCTGCTCCGATGTCCTCGGCGTTGGGCAGTTCGTCGTTCTCGTCGGCAAGCAGCGAGCGGCGGACGATTCCCTCGGATTTCTCGTCGTAGCGGGTCTCCAGGTTCGCCACCACCGCCTGCACTTCTTCGGAAGCTGCGATCTGCTCAGCGATCTGCCGGCCAACCTCCCGCCCCGCTTCGCGCAGGCGGTCAGTGGGGAGCATCAGGGACGTCGCCGCCCCGAGGTATTCCAAGCCCGCCACTGCCGCGGGAGGGTACTCGGCCTCGGACAAGTAGTGCGGCACGTGGATGACGTAACCGGCGACGCTGCGTTCGGCCTCGGTGAGCCGAAGCTCGAGGATGTGGCCAATGGCTGCCGGCACCTCCACGGTGGGCTTCCAGCTGGAGATTCCTTCGATGAGCTCGGGCCTGTTGCCGTGCACCGTCACACCCACTGGCCGCGTGTGCGGCACGGGCATGGGGATTGAGTGGATCCATGTGACGAGGTTGACGTCCAGTTTCTCCACGATTCCGACCACGGCGCGGGCAAACCGCTCCCATTGCAGATCAGGTTCAAAACCGGCCAGCAGGAGGAAAGGCTGTCCCAGCCCATCCGTCAGCTTGTACAGGCCGAGCTTGGGCGCCTGGTAATCCTGCAGATGGTCCTCCACAAAGCTGATGTGGGGTCGGCGCGAGCGGTAGTCGATGAGCTGGTCGGCGTCGAACATGGCCACGACCTCGGCATCGAGCTCGTCCAACAGTTCCGCATTGATTTGCCGGACTACATGACCGGCATCGGCAAACCCCGTGAAGCCCATGACCATGTCCAGGCCGCGCAATTCGGGGCTGTGGAAGGTCTCGATGTTGCTCGCGTAGAGCGCTTCAGGGTCCAGGAGGGTGCCGGATATCCGTTCAAACACGGCGTATTCCTTTCACGGGGCAAGTTCGGTTCTGTGGTTCGGGATGGTCTGTAGGGTTACAACGCTGCACGCGGAGCTGGCATTCCTGCCCCCGATGTGCGGCAGCTCTCATTTAATTGCTGTCAGCGGTCGCTGAGAGACTACGATCGAAACGGGCCGCCGTCCTCCAGTGACGCCCGGCCTGAAGACCAAGGCCGCCGTCGCACGTGGACGTCGGGCGCGTACCGGGGCAGGCCGCCTAACATGCGGCCCCGCCATGCAATGCAGAGAGAAGTGAGGACACATCCTCGTGGTCAAGACTACTGACATCATCCTGGGCATCATTGCCAAGGACCTGAAAAAGTCCCCCAGCGACGCACTCGTGATCGGAGTTGCACAAGGCACGGATGGGCCGGTGCTGCTTCCCAATCCGCTCAGTGCCAAGTCTGCCGAGTCTGTGGCAGGCTCCCTGAAGCTCCTGGGGATCAGCGGCGCGGCCGACCAGGTGCACCGCCTTCCCGGACTGCCCGAAACGGGCGCCGGAATTCTGGTCTTGGCGGGTGTGGGCAAACTTGCCAACGGCGGCAACCTCAGCGAAGAGGCTTTGCGCCGGGCCGCAGGATCGGCAGTGCGCCAGCTTGCAGGGCTGCCGTCGGTGACACTGGCTTTCCCGACGCCGGCACTCACGGATGTGGCAGCGGTCGCCGAAGGTGCCGCTTTGGGCGCCTATTCCTACACTGAGCACCGCTCCTCCACCGATGGCCTGAAGGCGCCGGTGGCCAAGGCACTGATCTTCTCTGACGTGGATGCAAAGACGGCCCAGCCTGCGCTCGATCGGGCAGTTGTCCTGGCAAGGGCAGTCAACGCCACCCGCACCTTGGTGAACCAACCGCCCAGCCACCTCTACCCTGAGTCGTTTGCCGAGTCCGCCAAGGAACTCGCCAAGGGCCTTCCGGTCAAGGTAACCGTCTGGGATGAGAAGCGCCTGGAGAAGGAGGGCTTTGGCGGCATCCTCGGCGTCGGAAAGGGCTCCACCCGCCAGCCGCGCCTGGTCAAGGTGGAATACGCTCCCGCCAAGGCCACCCGGAAGATTGCCCTCGTCGGAAAGGGCATCACCTTTGACACCGGTGGCATCTCCATCAAGCCCGCCCTCGGCATGGGCGACATGAAGAGCGACATGGCGGGCGCCGCCGTCGTCCTCAATACTGTCCTGGCGCTGGCTTCGCTGGGCCTGCCCATCAAGGCAACCGCCTGGCTCTGCATCGCCGAGAACATGCCGTCCGGCGCCGCAGCGCGGCCCGCCGATGTCTTCACCATCCACGGCGGCAAGACCGTGGAAGTACTGAACACCGACGCCGAGGGTCGCCTGGTGATGGCCGACGGACTCGTCGCCGCCAGCCTGGAGAAGCCGGATGTGATCATTGACGTCGCCACCCTGACGGGTGCACAGCTGATCGCCCTGGGCCTGCGCACCGCTGGTGTGATGGGTTCGGATTCCGTCACGGCTGCACTCAAGTCCGCCGCCGACCGCGCAGGCGAACTGGTGTGGCCGATGCCGCTGCCGGAAGAACTCCGCCCAAGCCTGGACTCCCAGGTGGCAGACATCGCCAACATTGGTGAGCGCAACGGTGGCATGATGACCGCCGCGGTGTTCCTGCGCGAATTCGTGGGCAAGGACGATTCCGGCGAGCAGATCCCGTGGGCCCACGTGGACATTGCCGGCCCCTCCTTCAACAACGGCAGCCCCTACGGCTACACACCCAAGCAGGGCACCGGATGCACCGTCCGCACCCTGGTTGCCTACGCCGAGGACCTTTTGGCGGTTTCCGCCTAGCGGCACACTCCCCGCTTCCTCCGGGGTTGCGTGGTCCGGGCGATGACCCGGCAAGGGCCACGCAACCCCGGAATTATGCGGCGTGTAGCGCTGTGTCACAAGTGAACGTGAGTCTCGACACAAGCGCTCCACAAACACCCGCAGAGGGTGGAGCATGGGTAGGTGGTTCGCTAAGGTGAACTCGATAGTCACAAATGCAAGAGAACTTAGGTGCTGGCATAATCACGGCAGAACAAGTTCCAAAGACCAGATGACACGCAGTCCCGTGTCATCATTCACGCGAGGGAGCGTTTTAGTGGCCGATCAGGCAACTGCGCAAGAATTCGACATCCTGGTACTCGGTGGCGGCAGCGGCGGCTACGCCACTGCCCTGCGGGCCGTGCAGCTTGGGTTCACCGTTGGCCTTGTGGAAAAGGCAAAGCTCGGCGGAACCTGCCTGCACAATGGTTGCATCCCCACCAAGGCCCTCCTGCACTCGGCCGAACTGGCTGACCATGCACGCGATTCCGCCAAGTACGGCGTGAACGTCACGCTCGACAGCATCGACATGTCGGCCGTGAACGCCTACAAGGACGGCATCATCGCCGGCAAGTTCAAGGGCCTCCAGGGACTCATTAAGTCCAAGGGCATCACCGTTATCGAGGGTGAAGGCAAGCTCCAGGGCAACAATACCGTCGTAGTGAACGGCACGGCTTACACGGGCAAGAACATTGTCCTGGCCACCGGTTCCTACTCGCGGTCGCTCCCGGGCCTTGAAATCGGCGGCAAGGTCATCACCTCCGACCAGGCCCTCACCATGGACTACATCCCCAAGAGCGCCATCGTCCTCGGCGGCGGCGTCATCGGCGTCGAATTCGCTTCCGTGTGGAAGTCCTTCGGCGTGGACGTCACCATCATCGAAGGCCTCCCCTCCTTGGTCCCCAACGAGGACGCCTCGATCGTGAAGAACCTCGAGCGTGCGTTCAAGAAGCGCGGCATCAAGTTCACCACTGGCATCTTCTTCCAGGGCGTCGAGCAGAACGACGACGGCGTCAAGGTCACCTTGGTTGATGGCCAGACCTTCGAAGCAGACCTCCTGCTCGTTGCAGTAGGCCGCGGTCCCGTGACCGCCAACCTGGGCTACGAAGAAGCCGGCATCACCATCGACCGTGGCTTCGTCATCACCAACGAGCGCCTCCACACCGGTGTCGGCAACATCTACGCCGTGGGCGACATCGTCCCGGGAGTCCAGCTCGCACACCGTGGCTACCAGCAGGGCATCTTCGTTGCCGAGGAGATCGCCGGCTTGAACCCGGCCATCGTCGAAGACATCAACATCCCCAAGGTCACGTACTGCGAACCTGAAATCGCCACGGTCGGTTACACCGAAAAGGCCGCCAAGGAGAAATTCGGCGACGACCAGGTGCAGACCCAGGAATACAACCTTGCCGGAAACGGCAAGAGCTCCATCCTCGGCACAGGCGGCATCGTCAAGCTTGTCCGCCAGAAGGATGGCCCCGTAGTTGGTATCCACATGATTGGTTCACGTATGGGTGAACAGATCGGTGAAGCCCAGCTGATCGTGAACTGGGAAGCCTACCCGGAGGACGTGGCCCAGCTGGTCCACGCCCACCCGACCCAGAACGAAGCTTTGGGCGAAGCCCACCTCGCCCTCGCGGGCAAGCCGCTCCACGGCTAAGTCTTTACCCAAGACAAACGGGTCGGGTGCATGCGGCGGAATCTGCCGGATGCACCCGGCCCGGACCAGCAGAATTCATCCGCACAAAGATCAATAAGGAGAACGGGGACGACATGTCTGAATCCGTTAACTTGCCCGCCCTCGGTGAGAGTGTCACCGAAGGAACCGTCACCCGCTGGCTCAAGCAGGTTGGTGACCGGGTGGAGATCGACGAGCCGCTGCTCGAGGTTTCAACCGACAAAGTAGACACCGAAATCCCTTCTCCGATCTCAGGCGTCATCGAAGAAATCCTCGTCGCTGAAGACGAGACGGCTGAAGTTGGCGCACCCTTGGTCCGCATCGGCGATGGCTCCGGCTCAGCTGCAGAGGCCGCACCTGCGGCACCGGCTGAGGAAGCACCTGCCGCTCCCGCGGAAGAGGCCGCACCGGCCGCCGCAGAAGCTCCCGCCGCAGAAGAAGCTCCGGCTGCGGAAGCACCCGCCGCTTCGTCCGGCGAAGGCCACGAAGTCACCCTCCCTGCGTTGGGCGAGAGCGTCACCGAAGGCACCGTCACCCGGTGGCTCAAGGCCGTCGGTGACACCGTTGAGGTCGACGAGCCCCTTCTTGAGGTATCCACCGACAAGGTCGACACGGAGATCCCCTCCCCCGTTGCCGGTACCCTCCAGGAGATCCGCGTCAACGAGGACGAGACTGCTGAAGTCGGTTCCGTCCTGGCAATCATCGGCTCGGGCGCAGCCGCCCCGGCCGCCGCTCCGGCTCCGGCCGCCCCGGCCGCCGCTCCGGCTCCGGCCGCCCCTGCAGAAGCACCGGCAGCACCTGCCCCCGCTGCAGCAGCCCCGGCTCCCGCAGCCGCCCCGGCTCCCGCAGCCGCTCCGGCCGCCGCACCTGCTGCTCCTGCCGCCGAATCGGCTGGCTCCTCCGAATCCGGCTACGTCACTCCGTTGGTTCGCAAGCTTGCCAACCAGCACGGCGTTGACATTGCATCTGTCTCCGGCACCGGTGTTGGTGGACGTATCCGCAAGCAGGATGTGCTTGCCGCCGCGGAAGCCAAGCAGGCTGCCGCTGCACCGGCTGCCCCCGCTCCTGCCGCTGCGCCCGCAGCCAAGGCTGCTGCACCGGTCGTTGCGTCGTCGCTGCGCGGCACCACGGAGAAGGCTCCCCGCATCCGTCAGGTCATCGCCCGCCGCATGCGCGAGTCTCTTGAGGTCTCCACCCAGCTGACCCAGGTGCACGAGGTCGACATGACCAAGATCGCCAAGCTCCGCCTCAAGGCCAAGAACTCGTTCCAGGCCCAGAACGGCGTCAAGCTGACGTTCCTGCCGTTCATCGCCAAGGCTGTGGCCGAGGCACTGAAGCAGCACCCCAAGCTGAATGCTGCTTACGACGAGTCCAAGCAGGAAATCACCTACCACAACGCCGAACACCTGGCGATCGCCGTCGACACTGACAAGGGCCTTCTGGTTCCCGTCATCTCCGACGCCGGCAACCTGAACCTCGCCGGCCTTGCCGGGAAGATCGCTGATGTTGCAGGCCGCACCCGCGACGGCAAGATCGGCCCGGACGAGCTGTCCGGCGGTACGTTCAGCATCACCAACATCGGTTCTGTCGGCGCCCTGTTCGACACCCCGATCATCAACCAGCCGCAGGTAGGTATCCTCGGCACCGGTGCCATCGTCAAGCGCGCTGTTGTGGTTGCTGACGAAAACGGTGACGACTCGATCGCCATCCGCTCCATGATGTACCTGTCGCTGACGTACGACCACCGCCTGGTGGACGGCGCCGACGCCGGCCGGTTCCTTCAGACCCTCAAGGCACGCCTTGAAGAGGGCGCGTTCGAAGCAGACCTCGGTCTCTAAGTAGTTCCGTCTGCAGGTACTCCCGCAGATCCGGAAGGGGCAGGTTGCCGGGGAAACCCGGGGACCTGCCCCTTCCGCTTTTAACACCAGCGCGTGGCTTTGCTACAGGACGTAGAACCGACTGGATAAGCTAGGGCCATGAGTATTCTCTTCAACATTCTGGTGTTCTTGCACATCGTCGGCGCAGCCATGATCGTGGGCTACTGGATCGCCACCCTCAGGGAGCCAACCGTCCACCCGCGCCAGCGCGATGGTGCGTTCCTTCAGCTCCTGACCGGCATCGCCATGATGGGTGTGATCCCCTTCTTGCCGGACGCCGATCCCAACTACTTCAAGCTCGGCGTCAAGTTCGCCATTGCCGTGGCCGTGGCCGTGCTGGCGGTCATCGGCTCGCGCAAGGTCAAGAACGGTGAAGCTGTGTCTACCGGATTGGCTCACGGTGTGGGCGGCCTTGCCTTGGTGAACATAGCAATCGCCACTCTCTGGAACTAGCTCCCACGCCTGCATCCTGATGCAAGAGGCCGCCCCACCGTGCGCACAGCCCGGTGGGACGGCCTCCGCCGTTAAGTACGCTGCTACTCCTGGGCGATACAGAACTCGTTTCCCTCAGGATCATGCATGACGTCCCAGTGGAAATCCGCCACGTCGTGCCCCTCAATGAAGGTAGCGCCCAGGGACTCCGCCTTTCGCCGCAAGGCAGCGGCATCGGCGTCGTGAAGGTCCAGGTGAAGCCGGCGCCGTCCTTCGGTAGGTTCGTTGACCTGCTGGAACGCCAGTTGGGGAAGACCCGGTTCGGCTGGACGCAGCCAGATAAACCCTTCGTGCTCCGCTGAAACGGGCATGTCCAGCAGTTCAGACCAGAAAGCGGAGAGTCGGGCCGCATCCACGGCATTGACCATGATCGACGCGATTCTTGGGCCTCGGCGTTGCACGCCGGTTACGTGTTCTTTTGTATCCATGGCGCCAGTTTAGGGGGTCACAATCCACCGACAGCGGAATGACCGTGCAGTCCTTGGACCGAATCCCTAGGATTGAAAGCGGTGGCACGCGGCGGAGGCCGGGTGCCGGAATACAACGACCCAAGGAGTGGACATGGCAGCAACACGCACCGCACACACGGTATGGAACGGCAACCTCATTGAGGGCGCTGGAAACACCACACTGGACAGCTCCGGCCTGGGTACGTTCGATGTCACCTGGAAGGCCCGCACGGAGCAGTCCGGCGGCAAGACCAGCCCGGAAGAACTGATCGCTGCAGCCCACTCCGCGTGCTTCTCCATGGCCTTCAGCCACGCCCTGGCCGGTGAAGGATTCACCGCCGAGGAAGTCAACACCAAGGCCGACGTGACCTTCGTTCCGGGCACCGGCATCACCGGCAGCCACCTGACGATGACCGCCAAGGTTCCGGGTCTTTCCCAAGAGGATTTCCGCCGTATCTCCGAGGACGCGAAGACGGGTTGCCCCGTTTCGGGCGCGCTGGCCAGCATCGAAATCACCTTGGACGCAACACTCGCCGAGTAGCCACAGCAAGCGCGCATTGCAGAGGGGCCAGAACCCCCGCGCTTGATGCAAAAGAACCCCGTCACCAGCTGGTGACGGGGTTCTTTGTGCTTACCGGGCTCTCTACTTCCGGGCCTGTGGCCGTGAAGGCAACGGCTCCGGCCGCAGCTTCCGGTAGCCTTCGCGCAGCGGGGGCCGGTCGGTAGGCAGCTCCTGGATCATTTCCTTGAGTGCACCGATACCGTACTCGAGCTGGGGATCCGTGCCGGCTGCGTACGCGTGCGGCGGGAAAAGTACTTCGATGTCAGGCTCAACGCCCCGGTTCTCAACGTCCCAGCCGATTCCGCCGCTGAACCAGGTGGCGTAGCGGGGCTGCGTGACGCCCGTACCGTCGGCCAGCGAGAAGCGGTTGTCGATTCCCACCACGCCACCCCAGGTCCGGGTCCCGATGACAGGCCCGATGCCCCTGAGTTTTGAGACCTGCGTGATGATGTCGCCATCGGAACCGGCAAATTCGTCGGTCAGGATGATGACAGGTCCTCGGGGTGCGTGGTCCGGGTAGGTCCGGGGCTTTTCGCCGCGCGGCATGCTCCAGCCGGTCACCTTGCGTCCAATCAGCTCGGCGACCAGTTGCGAGGTGTGTCCACCGCGGTTGCGGCGAACGTCCACTATCAGTCCGTCGAGTGCCGTTTCGGTATCCAGGTCACGGTGGAGCTGGGCCCAGCCGTTGGCCATCATGTCGGGGACGTGGAGGTAACCGAACTTGCCATTGGAAGCTTCACGGACGGTCCTGCGGTTCGCACGCACCCAGTCCTGGTAGCGGAGCCGTTCCTCATCACGGATGGGAACCACTGCCACACGTCGCTGCGCGCCAGCGGAACCGCCGTGTCCGTCACCGTTCAGAAGCGTCAGCTCCACAGTCCGTCCTGCTGCGCCCACCAGCTGCATCGCCGGTGTCAAGGCTGCCGAAAGCCCGACGCCGTCAACAGCCAGGAGCACGTCGCCCACCTTCGCGTCCACACCGGGTCGCGTTAAGGGCGAGGTAGCCAACGGATCCGATGATTCCCCTGCGAGGATCCGGGTGATTTCCCAACCCTTGCTACTGAGCTGCAGCTCGGCACCCAGCCGCCCCTGGCCATTCCGCCCCGGTTCGTTGACGGCTGCCGGACGCACGTAGGCGTGCGAGGTTCCCAACTCGCCGTGGAGCTCCCACAGCAGGTCAACGAGGTCGTCATGGGAGCCGAGGCGGTCCACGATCGGCCGGTACCTCTTGTAGACGGAGTCCCAGTCCTGGCCTGCCATGTCCGCGGTCCAGAAGAAGTCGCGCTGCAACCTCCAGGCTTCATCGAATGCCTGTCCCCAGGCCGCGACCGGGTCGAGGGTCACGCGGATCCTGTTAAGCTCCACTTTCACGTGTTCTGCCGAATCCTCCTCCACCTTGCTATCGGCGGGCACCGAGGTGACGCTCTTGTCCAGGATGTAAACCACCCGACGCAGGTCACCGGATAGCCGGTAGCTGTCCACTGCAGGAACGATGGTGGTGGACTTGCGCTTGGCGAGGTCATAACGCACCAAGGATGGCGCAGACTTCTTATCCTGGGGCGTGCCTTTGCCCTCGCCGGTAACGCCTGAAAGTTCAGTGTCCAACCACAGCAGTGCGCCCTCGCCGACGGCGAGGTGGGAATAGTTACCCTGCGGAACCGGAACGGTGATGACCCTGTGGGCCAGTCCTTCGGCATCCACGCGCACGTCCGGGATGTCGCCGTCGTCGGACTTTCCGGCATCCAGCGGCGCATCCTCAAGTGTGTCTACCGAGGGTCCGAACGGCGACGGCGTATCCGCCGCCAGCGCCACCATGTACGGCTTGATGGGGCTGGGGAAGGAGAGGTCGAAGGAGTGACCGTCGTAGACGGGGTCGAAACTCCGGTTGGACAGGAATGCCAGGAATTTGCCGTCCGGGGTGAACCTCGGCCATTCGTCGCAGAAGCGGCCGTCAGTGACATCAATGATGCCCGGGCTGGGCTCGCCTGGGCGGGCAATCCTCAACTTGCTGCGTGAGCCAAAGGACGTGACCGGTTCGGACCAGGCGAGCCACTGCGAGTCGCCCGACCACGCGAACTGCTCGATGCTGCCATCGCCCACACTGACGAGCTTGACCAGCTTCCCGGTCGACGTATCAGCGACGAAAACATCACCAAAGGAGGTCCCGACGGCGATCCAGCGGCCATCAGGGCTCGGCTCCAAAGCGCTGGTTCGAGTGGGCTGCGGAAAGTCGATGCGGAGCTGGGCGGCGTCCTCAGGCGAAGGAACTGCATCAGAGGTAGAGACGCCGGCGGCCGTGTCGGGCGAGGGCGCAACGTTGGCAGGAGTGTCGGCGTTGGCGACGGAAAGCGTTACCGGTGCGGCTGCCTCCCCGGCCGATTTCGGTTGTCCCAAAACGTTTGAGGCGGAAACCGGCTTCGGCAGGGAATCGTCTTCCTTCGCCGGCGCCGGCGCCTCAGCATCCTTGGATACCTCCACCGAGGCAGTCAGCCGTGCCGCAATGCGCTTGATGTAAAGCGCTTCGACTCCCCCGTGGTCCGCCACGTAGGCGATCCTGCCGTCGGTGAGCGGACGGGGCAGGCGTGCGCGGACACCGGGCGTGGCCTCCACCACCCGCGAGGGGCCGTCCTTGTGCCGAAGCCAGTGAATCGTACCGTGCGCTTCCACGGCGCTGGCCGTGCCTCCGGCATTCGGGAAGACATCGCCGAGGTGCGCGGAAGCCTTGAGGGGTGCGGGACGGCGCGCCGGTGAAGCTGAGCCGAGCGAGATCCCCAGCTTGGCCGGCTGCGCCTCAGCATCGAGGGAAGGAAGGACCCACAGCTCGCCGGCAGACTCGAAGACGACCCGCTGGCCGTCCGTGCTGGCGTGCCGGACATAGAAGTCTTCGTGATCCGTGTGCCGCAGCAACCCGGAGCCATCGGGAAGGACTGAATAGAGATTGCCGTAACCTTCGTGGTCCGACAGGAAAGCGATCCTGCCCTTGACCCACAGAGGGTCGGTGACGTTTCCATCAATTTCCGGTATCAGCCGTTCAAACTCACCGTTGCCGTCTGCGTCAATCCACAGCTTGCCGGCAGTGCCGCCACGGTAACGCTTCCACCAGGCGGGTTCGCGGGAAAGAACGCTCGCCAGAACCACCGGCTTCTCGTCGCCGATCTCCGGCCCGAAAGCAACAGCCTCTACCGGACCAAAAGGAAGTTCGACGGCGGCGCCGCCGTCGAGCGGGAGGCTGTAGGCGTGCGTGTGGCGGCTTTCCGCCTGCTGGAAGGCACTGGTAACCACTACGTGGCCCGCCGGAGTGAATCCCTTGACTTTCGTGGTGCTGTGACCGAAGTAGCTCAGCTGCCGGTACCCTCCGCCGTCGACGTTGGCCGTGACGACTTCCGGGGACGTTCCCACCACGACCGTCCACACCAACCGTTTTCCATCCGGGGTGAACCGCGGGTTCCTTGCTTGAAGCTGCTGGGAGGAGACCCGCCAGGCGCGGCCCCCTTGGAGCGGTGCGACCCAGACGTCGTCTTCGGCCACGAAAGTGACCAGATCGCCGTGCACATGCGGGAAACGGAGGTAGCTGGAGGAGGTCATTGTTCGATCATAGTCAAGAGGCACCTGCCCTCGGCGGCAATGACAGGCGTTTCCGCCAGACGTTGGCCTTATGGTGAGATGGGTCATGCGCATCGTGATGTCCGGAGCCTCAGGAATGATTGGAACCGCCCTGGCCGGGCAATTGGCCGCCCAGGGCGATGAGGTTGTCCGGCTTGTGCGCCGGCCCGCCGACACGCCCGGTGAATTCACCTGGGACCCCGCCAAGGGCGAGCTGGACGAAGCAGTCCTGGATGGCGTGGATGCTGTGGTCAACCTCTCCGGCGCCGGCATCGGGGACCGGCCATGGACGAAGAAACGGATCGAAGTCCTCCGCGATTCCAGACTGCAAACCACGCACACGCTGACAGCGGCCATGGGGCGCCTTGCCAAGCCGCCCGCTGCCTTCATCAGCCAATCCGCCTCCGGTTATTACGGAGCGGACAGTACAGGCGTCCTCCGCGAGGATTCGCCAGCCGGCGGCGGCGTGCTGGGCCCGCTCTGCGTCGAGTGGGAAGGCGCTGCCAAGACGGCACCGGCGGGCGTCCGGGTAGTGACTCCCCGAACGGGTGTTGTGTTGAGTTCCGCAGGCGGAGCGTTGGGGCCCCTGCTCCCCCTGTTGAAGCTTGGGCTCGGAGGTCCGTTCGGGAACGGACGCCAGTACTGGCCATGGATCACCCTGCAGGACGAGGCGGCTGCCCTCGCTTTCCTCCTGAGGTCCGGACTCGAAGGTCCGGTCAACGTTTGCGCCCCGGAAAGTGCTGACGTCAACACGATCGTGAAGGCGCTGGCGAAGGCGTATCACCGGCCGGCGTTTTGCCGGGTGCCCCGCCCTGCCCTGCGTCTTGTCCTGGGGAAGCTGGCGGATGAACTCGTGCTGGCCAACCAACGTATGGAGCCCTCCCGCCTGGCCGAAGCAGGCTTCCACTGGCAGCACCCGTCCCTGGCGGAAGCCATGGAGTGGCTGCGTAAGGACACTGACCACTAAGCGCAGCAGGGTTCCCGGACGGCCGGCCGTGATGCGGTCATTTGCCCGGCCCGGTTACTTCCGAAAGCCACCAGCGTCCATCCGCACGGATCAAGGTCAGGCGAAGGGCTTGGGACGCGCCGGCTGTTTGCGTCCGGACCACCGCGCCCGACGCATCACGTTCCTCATAAGCCGAGATGGTGGCCGTGACGTCTACCTGTACGCGGTCCACTTCCGGTGATGCGCCAACCGATGCTCCCGACAGTTCAGTAGTGAACCCCCCGAACGTCGTGCCGGACAGCCGCAGCTGTTCGCGAAGCCCGTGATCCGACTCCGCAGCCGGGGAACCTTGGGCATTGACCAGGTCCAGCAGTTGGAGCCGTCCTTCCCTCAGCGCGAAGTCACGAACAGCTGAGAGGGCACCCACAGCGACCTCTGGATCATCGGCTGTGAGGGCTCCGGCGAGCCCTTCCGGAAGATCATCCGCCTTTGCAGGCTCCATGGATGGACCGGGACCGGCAGACGGGCTGGCCGTTGGCTCAGCCTGGAAATTCCTTGGCTCGAGACCACCCCCTTGCCACAGGTTCCAAGCCATGACGCCGATCAGCGTGCCGCCCACCCCCACCAGAACCACGCGGACAGCCAGGACGCTCCTGGAGGTACCGGACCGTCGGGCTCCTGATTGTCCCTCCACCCGGGGCAACGACAGGAGCCTGCGCATCCAGGAGTGCCCACGGCTTGCCCGGCGTGCCTGACGACCGTGCACTTCGCGCCGGGTGAGCAACTCAGGAATCACGGAATGATGCACCGCTCCGGACAGGTCAAGGGTCTCCGGGGCAGCACTCCTGAAGATAGCCGTGCCGAACTCCTTTGCCGTCGGCCGCATCTGCGGGTCCGGCGCCAACCCGGCCTCAAGGGCTGCGGCCAAGCCTTTCGGCACGTCAGGAACCAGCATTGACAATGGTGGCCTCACCTGGGGCGGCCCGGGTACGACGCCGGTCAGGCAGTACCAGCCGACTGCTGCCAAGGAGTACACGTCCCGTTGCGGCCGCAGCCCATGGTCTGAGGTCCCATGCGTGGATACCGGGCTGAACGGATCCTTGAATCCCGTGGTTCCGGCATCAAGGTTCTGATGCGTATCCCCCACCCTCACTGCAAGGCCCAGATCCGCCAGGACCGGCATGCCCACCGCTGTGAACAGGACGTTTCCCGGCGAAACGTCACCGTGCACGATGCCGTTGAGGTGCAAATAGTCCAACGCCTGTGCAATGGGCGTCAGCACCGTCACTGTTTCGCCAACGCTCAACCGTTTCCTCCCCGGCACCAGGTTCGCCAGCGATCCCCCTGCGGCGTAATCCATAACGATCCCGGCCGTCCCGCCGGAACCATCATCCGCTGGGAGGACCTCGTGGATGCGCACGAGATGTTGGTGCACCAGGTGCGACAGCAGCGTGACCTCGCGGGCGGCGCTCCCCAAGGCTTCAGCCTGCACTTCGCCACGCGGACATTTGACCGCCAACAGGGCCCGGTCGCTGAGCCGGTTGACGAGCCAGACGTCGGAGCTGCTGCCCTGACCCAGGAGTCGGGAAATTTCGTAGCCCGGAAGCAGGGGTGCCACGGCATTGGCGGTTTCCAGAGTTTCCATGGATCAGGTCTACCGGACCTTGCGATTCTCTGCAGAAGTTATCCACAGCCACGGCACTTTTGCCGTTGTCGCACTTGTCACGACAGCACGTGATGCGACTGAGAGCTTCACCACAAAACCATGGGCAATCCCCTGCTGGGTCTAAGCTTGAACGCATGACTCTTGAGTTTTCACAACTGGGTCTTGCCCCGGATTTCGTTGACTACGTACAGGGCTGGGACCTGCAGCGCGAGATCCACAACAAAGTTGTTGCGGGTGAGCAGAACAGCACCGTCCTGCTTCTGGAGCACGCCGCCGTTTACACTGCCGGCAAGCTCACGGAAGATCACGAGCGGCCCTTCGATGGGACCCCCGTGGTTCCCGTGGACCGTGGCGGCAAACTGACGTGGCACGGTCCCGGTCAGCTGATCGCTTACCCGATCCTCAAACTGAAAAACCGAGCCGGCATCCGCGACTACGTCGAGCGCCTCGAGGCCATCATGATCGCCGTCATGGTCGACTACGGAATCAAAGCCGTCACCGTCAAGGGCCGCGCGGGAGTATGGATCCTTGCCGACGACAAAGGACCGGACCGGAAGATAGCCGCAATCGGCATCCGCGTCCTGGAGGGTGTCACCATGCACGGCGTCGCCATCAACTGCAGCAATGACCTGGCACCCTACGACCAAATCATTGCCTGTGGAATCACTGACGCCAGCGTCACCACCATGACGCTGGAAACCGGTCGGACCATCAATCCCGCCGATATCGTTGACCGCTTCGTGGAAGAATTCCGCAAGCATGAAGAAGCACTCGTTTCCACCCCCGAAGGAGCACTCCAGTGACCTTGGCACCTGAAGGCCGTAAGTTGCTGCGCGTTGAGCAGCGTAATTCTGCGGTACCGGTTGAACGTAAGCCTGAGTGGATCAAGGCCAAGGTCCAGATGGGGCCTGAGTTTGTCCAGCTCAAGAACCTGGTGAAGAAAGAGGGCCTGCACACGGTCTGTGAAGAGGCCGGCTGCCCGAACATTTTCGAGTGCTGGGAAGACAAGGAAGCGACGTTCCTGATCGGCGGGTCCGAGTGCACACGGCGCTGTGATTTCTGCCAGATCGACACCGGCAAGCCCTCCCCGGTGGACATGTTCGAACCCACCAAGGTGGCCCGGAGTGTCCAGGCGATGCAGTTGCGCTACGCCACCGTGACCGGGGTGGCCCGTGATGACCTCGCCGATGAGGGTGTCTGGTTGTACGCCGAAACGGTCCGGAAGATCCACGAACTGAACCCGGGCACCGGGGTGGAGTTGCTGATCCCGGACTTCTCCGGCAAGCCCGAACACATCGCGGCGATCTGTGATTCCAAGCCCGAGGTGTTCGCCCACAACGTCGAGACCGTGCCGAGGATTTTCAAGCGGATCCGCCCGGCGTTCCGGTACGAGAGGTCCCTGGATGTCATTACCCAGGGCCGGGATTTGGGCATGGTGACCAAGTCGAACCTGATCCTGGGCATGGGCGAGACGCGGGAGGAAATCTCCGAGGCCCTGCGGGACCTGCACCAGGCCGGTTGTGACCTGATCACGATCACCCAGTACCTTCGCCCGTCCGAACGGCACTTGCCGGTGGACCGGTGGGTCAAGCCGCAGGAATTCGTGGACCTCCAGCACGAAGCCGAAGAGATCGGCTTCCTCGGTGTCATGTCCGGGCCGTTGGTGCGGTCCTCGTACCGGGCCGGCCGTTTGTGGGCCACCGCGATGCGGAAGAAGGGCTGGGAAATCCCCGAAGCCCTGGCACACATCGAGTCCTCCGGCACCACCCGCCAGGAAGCCTCCACCATCCTCGCCGCCCACGGCTAGCCCCAAAACGGCACAGAAGTAACAGCAAGCAGTTCTGAAGGACCGGATGCCCCACGTAACGGCGTCCGGTCCTTCGACGTACATCACGTAGAATTAAGGCACTATGGCGAACTCCTCTGATTCCAGCAATTCGACCCCCTCGGCCGACGCACCCAAGCGTGGGCTGTTCCAGCGCAAGCCCAAGGAAGCCAAGGCCAAGAAGCCGAGCCAGCTGAAGCAGATCGCTGAAGTCTTCAAGATGACCCGGCGAAATGATCCCCAGGTTGTCTGGATCATGCTGCTGGCATTCCTCGCTGTGGTTGCCGTTGCCTTCCTTATCGGCTTCCTGTTGGAGAACTGGGTCACCGGCCTGATCATCGGTATTCCTTTGGGCCTTCTCGCAGCCGTCTTTATCCTTTCCCGCCGCGCGGAGAAAGCCGCCTTCGCGCAAATCGAGAACCAGCCCGGCGCCTCCGGTGCTGCATTGGGCACGCTTCGGCGCGGGTGGGTCACCCAGGATCAGCCGGTTGCTGTCAACCCCCGCACCCAGGATGCCGTCTTCATGGCGATCGGACGTCCCGGCGTCGTTCTCGTCAGCGAAGGACCCAGCCACCGCGTAAAGACGCTGGTGGATGCGGAGCGCAAGCGCCTTACGCGCATCCTCCCCAACGTCACCATCCACGTCCTGGAGTCAGGCCGCGGCGAGGGCCAGGTCCCCCTCAACAAACTTGCTAAGACCATGGGCAAGATGAAGAACGAACTGACCAAGGTTGAGGTCAACGCAGTTTCCAAGCGCATCAACTCCCTTGGCAACCGTCTCCCGATCCCCAAGGGCATCGACCCCTACAAAGCTCGTCCCGACCGCAAAGCCGCACGCGGCCGCTGATATTCCTGAACCAGGCACAAAACCGCCCCCGCCTCTGGGTAACAGAGGCGGGGGCGGTTTGTTTTTGTCGTTGGTCCGGGGACAACCGCGGTCTTCACCGCCCGGCCCCGCGGAATCACATGCGGATAAGGATGGTGTTCATGGCTTTGTCGTGAAGACCGCGTTGGTCGGGATCGAAAACAACGGCCGGTATGACCAGGCACAGCAGGAGGGTTCGCACTACGGCGGCCAGCGGGCCTGCAGGACCGCCGCCCAAGCGGACCACATGAATACCGGCAATCCTGTGTCCCACGCTGTATCCCAACGTGCCGATCAGCAGGATCTGTTCCACGGCAAAAATGGCCAGCGTTGCCCACTGATTTCCGCCGAAGGCAAAGTTGCTGATGACCAAGGCGATGGTCCAGTCGATCACGATGCCGAGGATCCGGCGCCCGGCACGCGCCATGGAGCCAGGACCGGACTCGGGCAGGCCGAGCCTTTCACCAGGATATTTGGAGATGCCGGAAGTGTCCGGACCGCTCAACCAGGAGCCAATGTCTTTTCGATCTACCACCCTCCAAGCCTACCGCTGGAGGATGGTTGGGCATGCCGGGCGGAGGCCCCGGGACAGAGTCCGAACCGGCCGGGTGTTCGACCAGCGGACCCACGTGGACCTGGCACCGGAAAGCAGACTACCGTTTACACAACAGATGATTCTGTAACCTGCCGGAAACAATACTGACACCCCCGGGAAATCCCACCTCCCTATGGTGGTATGAGTTGCCAGCCACCATGGCAAGGGGACCTTTTTGTGTTTCCTGCGTCCTGGTCTGGGCTGCACCACGCGGCCTTCCGGGCCTGTTACTTGATATGCATAAGGAGCATAGATGTTCAAGACTGCGGACGAAGTCCTCAAGTTCATCAAAGACGAAGACGTCAAATTCGTCGATATCCGCTTCACCGACCTTCCTGGTGTCCAGCAGCACTTCAATGTGCCTGCCAAGAGCGTTGACCTGGACTTCTTCGTCCACGGCCAGCTCTTCGACGGATCCTCCATCCGCGGCTTCCAGGGCATTGCCGAGTCGGACATGCAGCTCATCCCGGATGTGACCTCGGCCTTCATCGACACTTTCCGCATCGAGAAGACCCTTGCCCTGAACTTCTCCATCGTGAACCCCCGCACGGGCGATCCTTACCACCGCGACCCCCGTGGCGTGGCCGAGAAGGCAGAGGCCTACCTGGCTTCCACCGGCATCGCCGACACCGCATTCTTCGCGCCGGAAGCCGAGTTCTTCGTCTTCGACAACATCCAGTACGAGTCTTCCCCGCAGGGCAGCTTCTACAAGATCGACTCTGAAGAAGCACACTGGAACACGGGCCGCAAGGAAGAAGGCGGCAACCTCGGTTACAAGACCCCCGTCAAGGGCGGCTACTTCCCGGTGTCCCCCACCGACAAGCAGGCTGACCTCCGCGACGCCATGTGCGTTGAGCTGGACAAGGCCGGCCTCGAGGTCGAGCGTTCCCACCACGAAGTTGGTTCTGCCGGCCAGGCGGAGATCAACTACAAGTTCACCACCCTGACCGCAGCTGCTGATGACCTGCAGAAGTTCAAGTACGTCATCAAGAACACCGCTGACGCCTGGGGCAAGTCCGTGACGTTCATGCCGAAGCCCGTCTTCGGCGACAACGGCTCCGGCATGCACTGCCACCAGTCGCTGTGGAGCAACGGCGATCCCCTGTTTTACGACGAGAAGGGCTACGCCGGACTCTCCGACACCGCCCGTTGGTACATCGGCGGCCTGCTCAAGCACTCCTCGGCAGTTCTGGCGTTCACCAACCCGACCGTCAACTCCTACCGCCGCCTGGTCAAGGGTTTCGAGGCTCCCGTGAACATGGTTTACTCGCAGGGCAACCGCTCTGCCGGTATCCGCATCCCGATCACGGGCACCAACCCGAAGGCCAAGCGCATCGAGTTCCGCGCTCCGGACCCCTCGTCCAACCCGTACCTGGCGTTTGCCGCACAGCTGATGGCCGGAATCGACGGCATCCGCAACCGCATCGAACCCCCGGCTCCCATCGACAAGGACCTCTACGAGCTCCCGGCCGAAGAAGCCAAGGACATCCCCAAGGCTCCGGGTTCCCTGGAAGAAGCCCTGGAGGCCCTGCGCGAGGACAACGAGTTCCTGCAGGCCGGCGGCGTCTTCACCCAGGACCTCATCGATACTTGGATTGACTACAAGTACGAAAACGAGATCCGCCCGCTGTCGCTCCGCCCGAACCCCTACGAGTTCGAGCTCTACTACGGCGTCTAAGCCCCTGGGCACATACTGAGAAGGCCAGCCCCATCCGCGAGGATGGGGCTGGCCTTTTTCAATGCGCAGGGATTACTGCCCAGGCTTCCCCTGTTCACGCTCCCTGATGTTCCGGGTGATCTCATCCAACTTCTCTTTCACGAAGCTTGCTGCCTCGGAAAGACCCTTTTCTGCGCTTCCCAAGGGGTCGAGCTGGAGGTAGACCTTGTGGTCGATCGACAGGTCGTATTCATCCTTCAGATGCGTTCCGCCGCCGACTCCGTCGAGAGACAGATAGACGAGGGCCTCAGTCCGGGCGATGCCTGCGATGGTGCCGAAGACAACCGTGAAGTCATTTGGTTGAAAGCTAACCGATTGACCCACGTGGCGCCGGTCGAGTTCTCCGGCAGGAATTGCCCTTTCAGTGGGGCTTCCGTTGTATTCCATGGACGTTCCCTCCGATTCGAGATCAGTGACACGCCAAGTCTATAAGGCTGCTTAGTTTTATGTGCAACGCGTGACTCCGGCCAGCCAACGGCGATGCATGCCGCGTCACAGGAAGGACTTGAACATCGTCCTCTGCGGTCCGGAATTGCCGCCCGAATAGCGCCCGGCGTCCACAAAGCCGGCCTTCTTGTAGGCGGCCAACCCTGCAGGGTTGCGCTCATTGACAGAAAGCACGACGCCGGACTGGCCGCCTCCCAGCCTCGCCGTCAGCTTGCGGGCTTCGGCCACGGCAGCGCGGGCAGCCCGGGTACCCAGACCACGCCCCTGGCTCCCGGCGTCGATAAGGAAACCCCTGAGCAGCCATGCCGAATCGTCATCTCCCCAGCCCGCCAGCGACGCCGCACCGGTCTGCAGTGTCAGCACCCCTACACCCACACCACCCGACTCAATGACGAAGGGCAGTCTGGACTCCTCCTCCAGAGCTATCAGCATCATGCGCAACGGATCCCCCACAAACTCCCGCTGCCCATCCCCAACGGACAGTTCAGCCACGGCGCCAAGCTGGATGGCACGGGCGTCGGCGTCGAGCATCTTCAGCGGAATCAACCACACATCGCCAACAGGATCTTGATCGCTTACGATTGAAAAGGCTTTTTCTGAGTCATATTCACGCATTAAGTGCTTTCCTCCCCTTAGGGTTGTCTCAACAGTTTCCTACGGCAAAGGAACCCTTCAATGAGCCAGCCCAACGTCATCCTGATCTGCGTTGACGAATGGAGGGGCGACTGCCTGTCCTCGGACGGTCACCCTTATGTGGAGACACCCCACCTCGACGAACTCGCCAGGAACGGCGTCCGATTCTCCAAAGGCTATTCTGCTACGCCGTCGTGTGTGCCGGCCCGCGCAGCACTGTTCACCGGACAGTCCCAGGAGAAGCACGGCCGGGTTGGCTACAACGATGGCGTTCCTTTCCATGCTGTCCACCCGGTGACGGTACAGGAGGAGTTCAGAAAGGGCGGGTACCACACGCAGGCCATAGGAAAGATGCACGTGTGGCCCGAACGCTCCAGGCTCGGTTTCGACGACGTCATCCTCCACGATGGCTACCTCCACCACGCCCGCCGGGAGCACCAACAGCATTTCGCGATGTTTGATGACTACGTGCCATGGCTCCGCAGGCAACCCGGCATGGGTCCCGACGCCGAGTACTTCGACCACGGCGTCAACTGCAATTCCATCGTCGCCCGCCCGTGGGACAAGGCTGAAAGCCTGCACCCGTCGCACTGGATCGGCACGCAAGCCATTGAATGGATGCACCGCCGCGACCCCGTGAAGCCCTTTTTCCTGTATCTGTCCTTCCACCGCCCCCATCCGCCGTACGATCCGCCGTCGTGGGCTTTCGAACAGTACCTCGGCATTCCCGCCTACGAAGCCGTGGAGGGCAACTGGGAACACCACTGGGACGCCCACCGGCAGGACAGCGACTACCAAGCCAGCTACGGCACCATTCCCGACCACGTTGTACATAGAGCCAGAGCGGGGTACTACGGCCTGATGGCCCAGATTGACCTCCAGATCAACCGCATCAAGGAGTCCCTGGCGGACTTCGGCCTCAGTGAGAACACGGTGATCGCTTTCACCAGCGACCACGGCGAGATGATGGGCGACCACCACATGTTCCGTAAAGCAGTGCCCTATGAGGGGTCGGCCCGGGTCCCGTTCATCATCGCCAATGCACCCACCGCGGAGCATGCCGTCCGCGGAGCCGTAGTGGACCACGTAGTGGAACTCAGGGACATCATGCCCACTCTGCTGGAGCTCGCCGGCCTCCCGATCCCCGATTCCGTGGACGGCAAGTCCCTGGCATCAATCATTCGTGGTGAAAACACTGATGCCGTTCGGGAGGTACTGCACGGCGAACACGTGTATTGGGGGCAAAACCTGCACTGGCTGACGGACGGCCGTTACAAGTACATATGGGGCTCGGGCGAAGGCACTGAGGAACTGTTCGACCTCGACGCCGATCCGCAGGAACGCAACAACCTCGCCGACGACGCAACCCATCAGGCGGAATTGACGATGTGGCGCCAACGCATGGTGGAGGCACTGACAGACCGCGAAGAAGGGTACGTCGTCGACGGCGAGCTGGTCACCGGAGTGCCGGTGGTGACGATGCTGCGGCATGCCCGGGAGCTGGCCGCCTCGGCCGCTGTCACGAAGTAGCCCGTAATCCCTTTGGCCTTAGGTGGCGTAAAACATCTTCTCGAAAACCGCCCTGGCCCGACGACTCAGCCGGAGGTAGTCCTCCTCAAAATGGCCGGCGTTCCCGGGCGGGTAGCCGCACCAGCGCGCAACAGCTTCAAGGTCCTTGCGCGAGGAAGGCAGGACATCTGAGGCACGCCCGGTCACGATCACATTGGCCGATCGGATGCGGCTGGCCAGACGCCAAGCATCCCGCAGCAGTGCCGCGTCGTCCCTGCCGATGAACCCCAACTCCTCAGCGGCAGCCAGGGCCTCAAGGGTGGAGCTGGTCCGCAAAGCGGGATGCTTCCCGGCATGCTGCAACTGAAGCAGCTGCACCAGCCACTCGACGTCGCTCAGACCACCACGGCCAAGCTTGACGTGCCTGGCGGGATCCGCGCCCCGGGGCAGCCGTTCAGACTCTACCCGCGCCTTGATCCGCCGGATCTCCCGGACATCCTGCTCCTGCAGTTCCTGCGGATACCGGATGGGATCGATCAGCTTAACGAAGTCTGCCGCCAACTCATCCGAACCAGCCATGGGACGGGCACGCAGCAGCGCCTGGGCTTCCCAGATCAAAGACCACCGGCGGTAATACTCCGCGTAGGAGTCCAAGGACCTCACCATCGCACCGTTCTTGCCTTCCGGCCGGAGGTCGGCGTCCACCATCAGCACCCGCTCGGCCATGATTGCCGGCTTGAGCGGCTGGGTGAGGAAGCCGGAGACCTTGGCGACGATCGCCGTCGCCTGTTCCTGCGCCTCGGCATCGCTGAAGCCAGGGCGGGCACGGTGCACATACATAACGTCCGCGTCCGAGCCGTAGCCGATCTCGCGGCCGCCCTGCCTACCCATGGCAACCACAAGTACATCGGTTTTCAACGGGCCTGAGCCAGCCACTACGGCCTCGGCCACATGCAGGGCTCCCAGTACGGCAGCGCGGTCAGTCTCGGCCAAAGCCAAACCGACGGCGTCCTGGTCAAGGAGTCCGGCGCTGTCCGCAATGGCCGTCCTGAGGATCTCGCGTCGCCGGATCAACCGGATAAGCCTCATGGCACTCTCAGGGTCAGGATGCCGGGACAGCTTGGATTGGATTTCCTGCCATTGGGCTTCGAAACGAACGGGGGCCAATTCCTTGTCGCTGCCCAGCCACGCCACGGACTCCGGTGATACTTCCAGGAGGTCCGAAATCAAACGGGAATTGGCCAGGACCTGGCATAGGCGTTCGGCGGCAGCCTGCGAATCACGGAGCAGGCCCAGGTACCAGTGCGTGGTGCCAAGGGCTTCGCTGACCCGGCGGAACGCAAGCAGGCCGGCATCGGGGTCGACGCCCTCAGCAAGCCAACCCAGAAGGATCGGCAGCAACTGCCGTTGCAAAGCAGCACGGCGGCTGACGCCCGCCGTCAAAGCTTCAATGTGTCGCAGAGCTCCCTGGGGATCCAGGTAGCCGAGAGCCGCCAGCCGGCCTTGGGCTGCCTCAGGACTGAGCTTTGCGTCTTCGCTGCTCAACTTCGCAGCAGTGTTGAGCAGCGGACGATAGAAGATCCGTTCATGGAGTTCCCGCACGGACTTCTTGGTCTTTTGCCATGCAGCCATGAGCTGGTCCGGATGGGGGCGCTCAAGGGAAAACGGACCCAGGACAGCTTTGGCCAGGAACCGCTGGGCATCCTCAGCCACAGGCATCAGGTGGGTGCGCCGCAGCTGGAACAGCTGGATCCGATGCTCCAGCAAGCGGAGGTACCGGTAAGCGCTGTCGAAGGCAGCGGCATCGGCACGCCCGATGTAGCCTCCCGCCGAAAGTGCGGCGATGGCCGACGTCGTATCTTTGCAGCGGAGGGATTCATCGGACTTGCCGTGTACCAACTGCAGCAACTGGACGGTGAACTCGACATCCCGCAGTCCGCCACGTCCCAGCTTGATCTGCCGCTGCTCCTCGGATGCGGGGATGTAGTCGGTCACCCTGCGGCGCATCGCCTGCACGGACTCCACAAAGCCCTCACGGCCGGCAGAAGACCAGACCAACGGCTCCACGGCCTTTTCATAGCGCTGGCCAAGTTCCCGGTCGCCGGCGATGGTCCGCGCCTTGAGCAGCGCCTGGAACTCCCAGCTTTCGGCCCACCGGGCGTAGTAGCTCAGGTGGGAAGGAAGGGTGCGTACAAGAGGGCCCGATTTTCCTTCCGGGCGGAGATTCGCATCCACTTCCCAGAGGCCCGGTTCGGGAGCAAAGGAGGAAATTGCCCGGGAAATACCCGAGGCCAGGGCGGTCCCGATCGTGGACGCCCGGGCATCCTCCAGCTCTTCGGACTCGATGACATAGATGACATCGACGTCCGAAATGTAGTTCAGCTCGCGGGCTCCGCATTTGCCCATGCCGATGACGGCCATTCCGACGTCGGCGATGTCGTCAGCGTCGTAATGGCCTGCCGCTTCAGCCCGGGATACGGCAAGGGCGGCTTCGATCGCGGCACCGGCGAGGTCGGCCAGTTCAGCTCCGGCTGCAGGCATGAAGTCCTGGGGCGAAGCTGCGCACAGGTCTTTGATGGCGAGCTCAGTCAGGCCCCGGCGGTACGCCGTCCGCAATGCGGCATAGGCGGGCTGCCCGGTGATGCCTGCCACGGGCCTGTGGGCGCCGGGCTCAGCCTTGACGGAACGAAGCAGTGTGGCGCGGAGCTCGTCGCTGGAAGCCTGCAGGGGCTCCGGACTGACAGGAGCATCAAAGACGTCCAGGTGCTCGGGCCGGCGCATCAGGAACTCCCCCAGCGCCTCCGAGGCCCCCAGCAAACGGTACAGGGGCTCGCAGGTGTCCGGATCCGCCGCGGCCAGCTTCTTCAGGCCAGGATTCTTCTCAATGAGCCGGACCAGTGACTGCAGGGCCGTATCGGGACTGGCAGCCATGGAAAGGCCGGCAAACAGTGCGTCCTCGTCAATACCCTCAAGCTCGGGGGCAGCAAGGAAGCGCTCCCCCTTCTCAAGGTCGCTGAATCCGGCTGAGATGAGCCGTCGTGCAAGGCTCACTGGCCCTGCCTAAAGAATGCCGAGGTTGCGCTGCAGCTCATAGGGGGTGACCTGGAGCCTGTAATCCTGCCACTCTGCCCGCTTGTTGCGGAGGAAGTGCTCAAAAACCTGCTCGCCAAGGATTTCGGCCACCAGTTCGGATTCCTCCATTGCCCGGATGGCGTCGTGGAGGCTGGCCGGAAGAGGCGCGTGCCCCATCGCCTTGCGCTCCGCGGTGGTCAGTGACCATACGTCGTCCTCAGCGGCAGCGGGGAGCTCATAGCCCTCCTCGATGCCCTTCAGGCCCGCCCCGAGCAACACGGCGTAGGCCAGGTAAGGGTTGGTGGCGGAGTCGATGCCACGGTATTCGATCCGCGCAGACTGTCCCTTGCCGGGCTTGTAGAGCGGAACGCGGACCAGCGCAGACCGGTTGTTGTGTCCCCAGCTCAGGTAGCTCGGGGCCTCGCCGCCGCCCCAAAGCCGCTTGTAGGAGTTCACGAACTGGTTGGTGACAGCCGTGAATTCCGGAGCGTGCTTGAGGATGCCGGCAATGAACTGGCGTGCGGTCTTGGAGAGCTGGAACTCCGCACCGGCTTCGAAGAAAGCGTTGGTGTCGCCCTCGAACAGCGAAAAGTGCGTGTGCATTCCGGAACCGGGGTGATCGGTGAACGGCTTGGGCATGAACGTGGCGTAGGTACCCTGCTGGAGCGCAACTTCCTTGATGACGGTACGGAACGTCATGATGTTGTCCGCGGTCTGAAGCGCATCGGCGTAACGAAGGTCGATCTCGTTCTGCCCCGGGCCGCCCTCGTGGTGGCTGAACTCCACGGAGATGCCCACGGATTCGAGCATGGTGACCGCAGTACGGCGGAAGTCCTGTGCCACACCACCGGGAACGTGATCGAAGTAGCCGCCCTCGTCCACAGGTACCGGCGAGCCATCCGGGCCCAAGTCCTTGGACTTGAGCAGGTAGAACTCGATCTCAGGGTGGGTGTAGCAGGTGAAGCCCATGTCCGCGGCCTTTGCCAAGGTCCGCTTGAGGACGTTGCGGGGGTCCGCGGCCGACGGTTCGCCGTCCGGAGTCAGGATGTCGCAGAACATCCTTGAGGTTTGTTCGGTCTCACCACGCCAGGGCAGGATCTGGAAGGTGGAGGGATCCGGCTGCGCGAGCATGTCGGATTCGAACACACGCGCCAGGCCCTCGATCGCTGAGCCATCAAAGCCAAGGCCTTCTTCAAAGGCACCCTCGACTTCGGCGGGCGCAAGCGCCACCGATTTAAGGGAACCCACGACGTCGGTGAACCACAAGCGTACGAAGCGCACGTCACGCTCTTCGATTGTCCGCAGAACGAACTCTTGCTGGCGGTCCATAGGGCCTCTTTTCCGATTCGTTGTCCATGCCGCTGGTTTCAAGGGACAGAAGCCACGGCAGCTCAGCCTTCACTCTACTAAGAGTTCCCCCCTAAAGCCGCAGCAGTAGCTGCGTGTAACACACCGTTTACAAAAGGTGACGCTGGGCACACTGCTGGCAGCCGCCGTCGGCACCGCTTAGGCTCTATCCATGGCCCCGAGCAACCTTCCTGAGTCCACCACGCCCGCCGAAGTTTCCGCCCCTTACGGAAGCGGTCCCGGAACCGGTGCGCAGGCGCCATCAGCGACCGGCAGGAAGCCGGCCGGCCGGATACGGATCCACCACCTCCAACAGGCCAAGGACAACGGCGAACACTTCGCCATGCTGACCGCGTATGAGCAGTACGCGGCGGAGATCTTCGACCAAGCGGGAATCGAAGTGCTGCTTGTCGGCGATTCGGCTTCCAACAACGTCTTCGGCAACGAAACCAGCCTTCCCGTCACCGTGGATGAGCTTCTTCCCCTGACCCGGGCAGTGAGCCGCGCAGCCAAGCGGGCATTGGTCATTGCCGACCTGCCTTTCGGCAGTTATGAGGTCTCTCCCGGCCAGGCCGTGGCTACCGGCGTGCGCTTCCTGAAGGAAGGCCTTGCACACGCGGTGAAGATCGAGGGAACCGCGTACTACGCGGACACTGTCAAAGCGATGGTCCAGGCAGGCATCCCCGTCATGGCGCATATCGGCTTCACACCGCAAAGCGAACACTCCCTCGGCGGTTACCGCGTCCAGGGGCGTGGGGATGACGCGCAGCGGCTCGTGGACGACGCTGTGGCCCTCCAGGATGCCGGAGCGTTCAGCGTCCTGATGGAAATGGTCCCCGCGGAAACGGCTGCCCTTGTGGACGCTGCGTTGCGCGTACCAACGGTGGGCATCGGAGCAGGCAAGAGCACCACAGGCCAGGTCCTCGTCTGGCAGGACATGGCCGGACTCCGGGGCGGCAAGATGGCCAAGTTCGTCAAGCAGTACGCAGACCTGCGCACAACCCTGACCGACGCAGCTGCCGCATTCGGCGAGGACGTCCGGTCCGGGCAGTTCCCCGGACCGGAACACTCCTTCTAGGCAGGCCTTGGCTAATCGTCGTCCTGGGCATCCCAGGCGTCATTGCGGGCTTTGACCTTCTCCAATGCGTGCTCGGCTTCTTCCCTGGTTTTGTAGGGGCCAATCAGCTGGGTCCAATCGGACATGGCGTCCTCTTCGATCTCGTGCGTCTTGACGTTGTACCAGTACTCCGTCACGTCTCCTCCTCATCGCCGGGGCCGTTGAACGCGTAACGTTGGCGCGGCCACAGTAGCCTTGCCGTGCATTGTTACTTACGTCTCTTGCGTGCCTTATATGATCAATCTATGCCTTCTCTTGCTTCGACTGCACCCATTGGCGCCCTCACCCCGGGAACCATCAGCCCTGAACGCCCCGTCCCCGCATCGATTCCCCGGCCGGAGTACGTCGGCAAGAAGGCGCCTGCCAAGTTCACGGGCTCCGAAGTGAAGTCGCCGGAGACGGTTGAGAAGATCCGCGTAGCAGGCAGGATTGCCGCCCAGGCGATAGTAGAAGTAGGAAAGCACATCCAGCCGGGTGTCACTACCGACCAGCTGGACAAGGTCGGCCATGAGTTCCTCTTGGATCACAACGCCTACCCGTCCACCCTGGGCTACCGGGGCTTCCCCAAGTCCCTCTGCTCCTCCCTCAACGAGGTGATTTGCCACGGCATCCCGGATTCCACCGTGGTCCAGGACGGCGACATTCTCAACATCGACATCACCGCCTTTATTGACGGCGTGCATGGGGATACCAACTACACTTTCCTGGTTGGCGACGTGGATGAAGAGTCCCGTCTGCTGGTTGAGCGTACGCAGGAGTCGCTCAACCGGGCCATCAAGGCCGTGGCCCCGGGCCGCGAAATCAACGTAATCGGCCGTGCCATCCAGTCCTACGCCAAGCGCTTCGGTTATGGTGTGGTCCGGGACTTCACAGGCCACGGCGTGGGTGAGGCCTTCCACACGGGCCTCATCATTCCGCATTACGACGCAGCCCCGGCATACAACACCGTGATCGAGGCGGGCATGGTGTTCACCATCGAGCCCATGCTTACCCTCGGCACCATCGAATGGGATATGTGGGCAGATGACTGGACAGTCGTCACCCGCGACCACAAACGAACGGCCCAGTTCGAACACACGCTGCTGGTCACTGAGACCGGCGCGGAAATCCTTACCCTTCCCTGAGCTCACCGGAAGGTCCAAGCAGCCCGGCCGGCTGTGCCTTGCCCATCCCCTCCTGCCATGATCGGAAATGCATTGTCCAAGAAGGATGAGAAAACCCACAAGAACGCGCCGCTGATCGGTATCGACATCGGCGGTACCGGCATCAAAGGCGGCATCGTCGACCTCAAGAAGGGGAAGCTGATCGGCGACCGCTTCCGGGTCCCCACACCGCAGCCTGCTACACCGGAAGCGGTGGCCGATGTCGTAGCCGCGATTGTCGCGGAGCTGTCCAAGCGTCCCGAGGCCCCGGCAGCGGACTCCCCGGTGGGCGTCACTTTTCCCGGCATCATCCAGCACGGCGTTGTCCACTCCGCAGCAAATGTGGACAAGTCCTGGCTCGAAACCGACATAGACAAGAAGTTCACCGAGCGCCTCGGCCGTCCGGTTGAGGTCATCAACGACGCCGACGCAGCGGGCCTCGCGGAAGCACGATACGGAGCCGGTGAAGGTGTCGACGGTACCGTCCTGGTGATCACGCTGGGAACGGGCATCGGGTCAGCATTCATCTTCAACGGCCAGCTGGTCCCCAACGCCGAGCTCGGCCACCTTGAGGTGGACGGACATGACGCCGAAACCAAAGCCTCCGCCGTGGCCCGCGAACGGGATGGCCTCAGCTGGGACGAGTACGGCGTGTTGCTCAACCGCTACCTCCAGCACGTGGAATTCCTGTTTTCCCCTGAGCTCTTCATCGTGGGCGGTGGCATCTCCAAGCGCTCGGACGAGTACTTCCCGTACCTGGACCTCCGTACCAGGATCGTGACTGCAAAGTTGAAGAACGACGCCGGCATCGTGGGCGCAGCCCTCGAAGTTGCCCTGCACCACAAACTCGCCAAGTAACCCGGACATGGCCGAGGCTACAGAAAGCCGCTCAGGCATCGCGATCGTCACCGGCGCAAGCCGCGGGATTGGTGCTGCCGTCGCCCAAGCAGCGGCCTTGGCGGGATACGGTGTCGTCGTCAATTACTCGTCTGACGCCGCGGGCGCGGATGCCGTGGTTAACAGCATCCGCGCCCGCGGCGGCGAGGCACACGCCGTCCGGGCAGACGTCAGCCAACCCGCCGACGTCGAGCGTTTGTTTGACGAAGCTGCGCGCCGCGGACCAGTGACTGCCGTTATCAACAACGCAGCCATCACGGGCGATCTGATCGGGCCGCTGGTGGACGTACCCTCGGGGACTGTTCAACGGGTGTGCGACGTGAACATCGCCGGCCTGATCTATATGTGCCAGGAAGCTGTCCGGAGGCTCTCGTTGGATTCCGGCGGACCCGGCGGTTCGATCATCAATATTTCGTCGACGGCCACCAAAGCCGGCTCTCCCGGAACCTGGGTCCACTACGCCGCAACCAAAGGCGCAGTGGACGTTCTGACCGTGGGCCTGGCTGCCGAGGTCGCCAAACAGGGAATCCGGGTTAACGCCGTGGCGCCCGGAAGCACGAACACCGGCTTGCATGCCGCAGCCGGAATGCCGGATCGTGTGGAGAGGCTCAATCCCACCATTCCCATGGGCCGCGGAGCCGAACCCGAGGAAATCGCGGCAGCTGTGACGTGGCTGATGTCCGATGACGCCGGGTACATCACGGGTGCAGTGCTGCCGGTCTCCGGCGGCCGCTGATACGGCCATGCCTTGGTGCCGGTGGCGGCTGCGGCTTCCCCTCCGCTGCCGCCACCGGAGCTAGAGTTGGCTCGCCTCGGAGCCTTTGGGTTGCTTGCTGCCCGCTTTTGCGTGAGCTTCATGCTCGTGTCGGAGCAGCGAAATAGCGGATTCGAAGTCTTCCAATGATTCGAAGGCCTGGTACACACTGGCGAAGCGGAGGTAGGCAACCTCGTCCAATTTGCGGAGCGGTCCAAGGATGGCGAGCCCGACCTCGTGGGCATCAATCTCCGCCGCGCCGGATGAGCGGATGTTTTCTTCAACTTCCTGGGCAAGCATGGCGAGGTCGTCCTCGGTCACCGGCCGCCCCTGGCAGGCCTTGCGGACGCCGCTGATGACCTTGATGCGGCTGAATGGTTCACCCACGCCGGAGCGTTTGATGACGGAGAGGCTGGTTGTCTCCACCGTGGTAAACCGGCGGCCGCATTCCGGGCATTGCCGACGGCGGCGAATGGAAGAGCCGTCGTCCGCCATGCGGCTGTCGACAACACGGGAATCGGGATTCCGGCAGAACGGACAATACACGCTGGGCCTCCCCTGACAACTCCGGCACGGGCACCACCCGGCAAGCCGCCGGATGCGCAAAAGGTGCCGGAAGATTCACTTCCGGCACTAGTTTACGTAGGTACACACCCTAATGACAAGCTTGTAATTACTACATGTAGTGGTGGTGACCCTTATATGTAGTGGTTGACCTGCTATTCGAAGCGGATCCGCACCGCATCTCCGTGACCCGGCAGGTCCTCGGCACCGGACAGGCTCACGATGTGGCTGCTGACCTCCTCCAGGGCACCGCGGTCATAGTTGATGACCTGGACGGCCCGCAGGAAGGTGGTCACGTTCAGTCCGGAGGAGAACGCCGCCGTGCCGCTGGTGGGCAGGACGTGGTTGGATCCGGCGCAGTAGTCGCCGAGGCTGACAGGGCTGTAATCCCCCACGAAGATGGCCCCGGCGTTGTGGATGCGTCCGGCTACCGCTGCGGCATCCGCCGTCATGATTTCCAGGTGCTCCGCAGCGTAGGCGTTGCAGACTGCAATCCCCTGCTCAAGGTCATCCACGAGGACCACGCCGGACTGCGGGCCGGAGAGGGCCTCAAGAACACGGGCGCTGTGCTTGGTTGCCGCCGCCTGACGCGCCAGCTCACGCACGACGGCGTCAGCGAGTTCGGTCGAATCCGTCACTAGGACTGAGGCTGCTTTGGGATCGTGCTCTGCCTGGCTGATGAGGTCGGCCGCCACAAGCGGGGCTTGGGCAGTGGAGTCGGCGAGGATGGCGATCTCCGTAGTGCCGGCCTCCGAGTCAATACCCACCACGCCCTTGACCAGCCGCTTGGCCGTGGCCACGAAGATGTTGCCCGGGCCTGTCACGACGTCCACAGGTTCGATGGGCAGTTCGTCCCCCGAGCCCGGAATCCCGTAGGCGAAGGACACAATGGCCTGCGCACCGCCGATGGCGTAGACCTCATCAATGCCCAGAAGCTTGGCGGCCGCGAGAATAGTGGGGTGCGGAAGTCCGCCAAAATCCTTCTGCGGCGGTGAGGCCAGGGCGATGGATTCGACGCCGGCGGCCACCGCAGGAACGACGTTCATGATGACGGAGGACGCCAACGGAGCGAGTCCCCCGGGAACGTACAGCCCCACCCGGCCCACCGGAATCCAGTTCTGGCTGACGACTGCACCGTCCCCCAGCGAAACGTCCACGTTGCGGGGTCGCTGCCTGTCGGCAAACTGCCGAGCCCTGCTGATTGACTCTTCAAGGGCGGCCCGGACGTTGGGATCAAGCCCGGCGAGAGCCTGGGTCAGGGCCTCCGCGGAAACCCTTGGATGCGACTGCTCAACGCCGTCGAACGTGCGTGCCAGCTCGGCCAAGGCACTGAACCCGCGGCTGCGAACGGCGGCAATGATGTCCTGGACCTTCTGTTCCGCATCCGCCATGGTCTGATGGCGCGCCCTGGGAACAGCTCCGCGGAGTTCCGCCAGGGAGAGGCGACGACCCCGGAAGTCAATGCTCCGGAAGTTAAGGGCGGCTGGGGCGGAAGTATCGGAGGAAGTGGTCACCCCGCTATTTTACGGGCTTCTTGGAGAGAACCCCGAATAAAGACAGGACGAAGGTGACAAACGCCGTCGCACCGGTCCACAGCAGGAGGACAGCATAGGACCGGAGCGTGAACCCATAACCAGGGCCAAGGGCCGGGTTGGCTGGAGGACCCCATAGCTGGGCGGCCAGCAAGCCGGTCAGCCATGCGAGGAGTGCACCCGCCGCACCCCCGAGTAGCGCCAACACCAAACGCCGGGAGGCGCTGGCACCCTCGAGCTTGCCATCGAGCATGAGCCCGGCAGCGCATCCCGATACCAGCATCAAGGCCGCCAGGATCAGGTCACGCGGGAGCCACGACTCAGGGTTGTCAGGATTGGACAGCTCGGGATTGCCGGAGACGAGGTTGAGGCCGCCCGGAGCCAGCAACCACCAGAGCAGCCCCACAACGATTCCGGAAGCGGCCGGGACAACCAGCCAAAGGAAGTCCCGCGCCGGGCGGGAAGCGGTGGCCGGAGCCGGTTCGGAAGCAGCTTGGAGGTTCACACTGGGCTCGGTCATGCACTCACATTAACAAAGGTTCACGCTGGCTCCGCAAAATAGGGGAACCGCTGCGTGGGAGGAATACTCTGGGAGGAGAGCATAGGCCCACCCCAGGAGAACACCACCGTGGCAAGCGAACCATCCGGCTTCGAACAGACTTTCAGGGAGATGTTCCGCAGGCACGCTGCCGGAGTCGCCATCATTACGGCCAACCTCAACGGCAAACCCTTTGGTTTCACCGCAACATCCGTGGCATCGCTGTCCGCCGAGCCGCCCCGTTTCACCTTCAACATGGCCAGGAGCTCCAGTTCCTGGCCCGCTGTCGCGAACGCGGAATATATCGGTGTCCATATGCTGGGGCTGGAGAACCAGGCGTTGGCCGACAGGTTCGCACGGACCCGCGACCGGTTCGACGGCGACCACTGGGAGCCCGGCCCCCATGACGTTCCCATCCTCAAGGACGTCAGCGGCTGGCTGGTCGGCAAGATCCAGATGCGCTTGTCTTTTGAGAACAACGCAGTGGTTGTGGTCGAGGTCGTCGACGGCCAAGTGGGCGGGGAAGGGACCCCGCTGCTGTACCACGGCGGCGCTTACAGCAAGCCTGCGCCGCTCGACTACGAGATCTGACTACCGCGGGCCCGGCTGTCAGTTGTCCAGACAGGCCGGACCGAGCAGGACCTTGAGGTCTCCAAAGAGCGACGGACTGGGATTCACCCGAAGATGCACTGGCAATCCCATGACCTCCACCTTGGTATCACCCATCAGCTTCAACCGGACCTCCGAGTTCCCGCGGTGGGTGCGAAGGACGTCCCGCAGATCCGTTACCACTGCCTCCGTGGCCTTGAACGTGGGAATGGTGATCACGACGGGACCGTTGACGCTTTCGCTCAGGTCCGGCACCGATAGTTCCATGCAGTTCAATGTCACAGCGCCGTCATCCCGGCGCTGCAGGCGCCCCTTGACCACAACGATCAGGTCTTCGGCCAGCACAGAAGCAATGGGGCCGTAGACCTGGCCGAAGAACATGACCTCCATTGATGCACCGAGGTCCTCGATCTCCGCCCTGGCATAGGCATTGCCGCTGGCCTTGGCGATCCTGCGGCTCAGGGAGGTGATCATGCCTGCAATGGTGACAATGGCGCCGTCGTGTGGTCCGTCCTCGGCGATGATCGACGCAATGGTCTGCTCGGCGTGCTGGCTCAGGACACCCTCCAGCCCCTGCAGGGGGTGGTCTGAAACGTACAGTCCCAACATGTCGCGCTCGAAGGAGAGTTTGTCCTTCTTTTCCCATTCAGGGAGATCGGGAATTTCCGTGGTCAGCGAAGCTTCCGGTTCCTGGTCTTCGAACCCGGCGAAGAGGTCGAACTGGCCAATGGCCTCGTTTCGCTTGAGCGTGATCACCGAATCAATGGCTTCTTCGTGGATCATCGCCAGCGCCCTGCGATGGTGGCCGAGGGAATCGAAGGCGCCCGCCTTGATCAGCGATTCAATGGTGCGCTTGTTGCACACCACCGCCGGGACCTTGAGGAGGAAGTCCTTGAAGGACGTGTAGTTTCCCTCCGTCGCCCGGGTGGACACCATCGCGTCCACCACGTTGACACCAACGTTGCGGATGGCTCCCATGCCGAAACGGATGTCCTGGCCCACCGGGGTGAAGTTCAGCGACGATTCGTTGACGTCCGGCGGAAGCACCGTGATGCCCATGCGCCGGCACTCATTGAGGTAGATCGCGGACTTGTCCTTGTCATCACCCACCGAGGTCAGCAGTGCGGCCATGTACTCCGGTGCATAGTGCGCCTTCAAGTAGGCAGTCCAGTACGAAATAACCCCGTACGCGGCCGAGTGCGCCTTGTTGAAGGCGTAGTCGGAGAACGGAAGCAGGATGTCCCAGAGCGTTTTGACCGCGGCCATGGAGTAGCCGTTGTCCTGCATGCCTTGGGAGAACCCGGCGAACTGCTTGTCCAGTTCGGATTTCTTCTTCTTACCCATCGCGCGGCGAAGGATATCTGCCTGGCCAAGCGAGTAACCGGCCAGTTTCTGGGCGACGGCCATGACTTGCTCTTGGTAGACGATCAGGCCGAAGGTGCCACCAAGGATCTCCTTGAGCGGCTCTTCCAGCTCCGGATGGATGGGAATGACTTCCTGGATGCCGTTCTTGCGCAAGGCATAGTCCGTGTGGGCGTTGGCGCCCATGGGACCCGGCCGGTACAGGGCCAGGACGGCGGAGATGTCTTCGAAGTTGTCAGGCTTCATGAGCTTGAGCAGCGACCGCATGGGTCCGCCGTCTAGCTGGAACACGCCCAGGGTGTCGCCGCGGGCCAGAAGCTCATACGACGCGGCGTCGTCCAGCGCAAGGTTTTCGAGATCCAGGTCCACGCCACGGTTCATCTTGATGTTTTCCAGGGCGTCCGAAATGATCGTGAGGTTTCGGAGGCCCAGGAAGTCCATCTTGATCAGGCCGAGGCCTTCAGAGGTGGGGTAGTCGAACTGGGTGATGACCTGGCCGTCCTGGAACCGCCGCATGATCGGAATAACGTCGATGATGGGGTCCGAGGACATGATGACGCCGGCGGCGTGTACACCCCATTGGCGCTTCAGGCCCTCAATGCCCAGCGCCGTCTCGAAGACCTTGGCTGCCTCCGGGTCGGTGGCAATGAGCTGCCGGAAGTCCCCGGCCTCGCTGTAGCGCTTGGACTCCGGATTCTGGATGTCCGCGAGGGGAATGTCCTTGGCCATGACGGCCGGCGGCAGGGCCTTGGTCAGCTGCTCGCCCATGCTGAACGGATAGCCCAGCACGCGGGAGGAGTCCTTGAGCGCCTGCTTGGTCTTGATGGTTCCGTACGTCACGATCATCGCCACGCGCTCGTCGCCGTACTTCTTGGTGACGTAGTCGATCACTTCCGAACGGCGACGATCATCGAAGTCGACGTCGAAGTCAGGCATGGAAACGCGGTCCGGGTTGAGGAAGCGTTCGAAGATCAGACCGTGCTGGAGGGGGTCGAGGTCGGTGATGCGCATGGCGTAGGCAACCATGGAACCGGCACCGGAACCACGTCCGGGACCCACCCGGATGCCGTTGTTCTTGGCCCAGTTGATGAAGTCGGCCACCACGAGGAAGTACCCGGGGAAACCCATGGAGGTGATGACGCCAAGCTCGTAATCGGCTTGTTTGCGGACCTTGTCCGGGATGCCCTGGGGGTAGCGGTACTTCAGGCCGGCGTCGACTTCCTTCACCAGCCACGAGGTCTCGTCTTCGCCTGGCGGGCAGGGGAAGCGGGGCATGTAGTTGGCACCGGTATTGAAGGAAACTTCGCAGCGCTCGGCGATCAGGAGCGTGTTGTCGCAGGCTTCCGGATGGTCACGGAACAGCTCCCGCATTTCCTGCGGTGATTTCAGGTAGTAGCCACTGCCGGAGAAGGCGAAGCGGGACCCGCCGTTGTCGTAGGTTGGCTCAAGCAGAGTGGAACCGGACTGGATGGCCAACAGGGCTTCGTGCGCCTTGGCATCGTGTTCGTGCGTGTAGTGGAGATCGTTGGTGGCCACCAACGGCAGGTTGAGCTCCTTGGCCAGGCGGAGCAGGTCACCGGTGACGCGCCGCTCAATGTCCAGACCATGGTCCATCAACTCGCAGAAGTAGTTTTCCGCGCCGAAGATGTCGCGGAACTCGGCTGCGGCTTCCACGGCCTCCCGGTAGAGTCCCAGGCGGAGCTTAGTTTGGACTTCTCCGGAGGGGCAGCCCGTGGTGGCAATGAGGCCTTCGGAATAGGTGTTGAGCAGTTCACGGTCCAGGCGCGGCCACTTACCGAAAACAGAATCCAACGACGCAATCGACGAGGCCCGGAACAGGTTTCGCATGCCCACGTTGTTGTAGCTCAGCAGGGTCATGTGGGTGTAGGAGCCACCGCCGGAAACGTCGTCCTTGCGCTGGCTCTCATCGCCCCAACGGACCCGCTCTTTGTCACCGCGGGCCGTTCCCGGGGTCACATAGGCTTCGACGCCGATGATCGGCTTGATGCCTTTATCCGTCGCCTTGCGCCAGAAGTCGAAGGCGCCAAACAAATAGCCATGGTCCGTGGTTGCGAGGGCCGGCATGCCCAGGCGCTCAGTTTCGTCGAACAACTCCCCCAGCCGTGCCGCTCCATCCAGCATGGAGTATTCGGTGTGGGTGTGAAGATGGACGAACGAATCATTGCTGGAAGTCACCACGACAGTCTACCGTCCCGGGTCGGGGAGGAAACGGACCGCAACGGCACCGGACTTCAGGTCAATGGAATCAGGCCGAACCCGTTTCCAACAGATCCAAGGCGTACTGGAGGTCCGCCGGATAATCGCTGGCAACTTCCACCCATTCGCCGGTGCGGGGGTGCGTGAAGCCGAGCTGGCGGGCGTGCAGCCACTGCCTGGTCAGCCCCAGCGTTGCCGCAAGACGGGGATCGGCGCCATAGGTGAGATCTCCGGCACACGGGTGGCGCAGCGCCGAGAAGTGGACACGGATCTGGTGCGTCCGTCCGGTCTCCAGATGGACTTCCACCAGGGTCGCCTTACCGAAGGCTTCCAGGACCTCGTAGTGGGTAACGGACGGACGACCGTCCTCGATGACGGCGAAGCGCCAGTCGTGGCCCGGGTGCCGGCCGATCGGTGCATCAATGGTTCCGACCAAGGGATCGGGCAGCCCTTGGACAACGGCGTGGTAAACCTTGTCCACGGTGCGCTCCTTGAAAGCCCGCTTGAGCACCGTGTACGAATGCTCGGTCTTGGCTACGACCATGACACCGGACGTGCCAACGTCGAGCCTGTGGACGATGCCGGCGCGCTCCGGCGCTCCGGACGTGGAAATCCTGTACCCCGCCCCGGCGAGACCGCCAACCACTGTGGGTCCAACCCACCCGGGAGACGGATGCGCCGCAACCCCCACAGGCTTGTCGATGACAACGAAGTCTTCGTCATCCAGCAGGATTTTCAGGCCTTCCACAACTTCCTCCACCACTTCAAGGGGGTCACGCCGGTCGGGAACCGTGACGTCCAGCACCGCACCGGCCACAAGCTTTGCCGACTTCCCCAAGGGCGCACCGGCGCTCGTAACGTTCCCTTCGGCGATCAACAGGGCCGCGGCCGAGCGGGATATGTCCAGCAGCTGGGCCAGTCCGGCATCCGCGCGGACGCCGGCCAGATGGTCAGGTACAACCACAGCGTCACTCACCGGCGGGGCCTCCGCCGGCCGGCTTGGCGTCCTTGGAAGACTTCGCGGCGGCGACATGGCGCTTGCCGTCCATGCCAATACCCCGCAAGGTCAGCAAACAGATGATGACGACGCCGGACACCACCGCGGAGTCAGCGATGTTGAAGATGGCGAAATTCGGCAGCTGGATGAAATCGACCACGTGACCCATGGCGAACGAAGGCTCCCGGAACAAGCGGTCCGTCAGGTTGCCCAGTGCTCCTCCCAGGAGAAGGCCCAAGGAGAGCGCCCACCATGCAGAGCCCAGGCGACGAAGCTGGAACAGGATGGCCACCGATACCGCCGCCATAATGATCGTGAAAATCCACGTCACATTCTCGCCAATGGAGAACGCGGCCCCGGAGTTCCTGATGAAGTACCAGTGCAGCAACGGAGGCAGTACCGGAATGCGCTCCCCCTCGGTCATGGTGCTCGTAACCCAGAGCTTGGTGAGCTGGTCAAACGCGTAGGCGAACGCAGCGAAGCCGGCAAAAAGCCACAGCATGGCCGGACGCCACTTACGTTGCACGGTGGGTGCCGGCTGTGAGGCGTCGTCAGTTAGGTCGTCGGTCATAGTGCTTTCATTCGGGAGGCGTGGCGGTCTGTTATTGGTCTTTAACAGCAAAGGCCGGTGGCCGAGGAGTCCTCAGCCACCGGCTTTCAGAATACTTGCTAAACGTCTGCGGTTGCTTCGCCGACCTCGGGGGCAGCAACGGAACCACGGGCATCGAGATCGCGCAGCTGGCCTTCGATGTAAGCCTTCAGGCGTGAACGGTAGTCACGCTCGAAGCCACGGAGCTGCTCAACCTTGCGCTCCAGGACGGAACGCTGCTGCTCGAGAGCACCAAGGATCTTGCGGGACTTTTCCTGGGCATCGTTCACGAGGCTGGAAGCCTCGATCTGAGCCTCGGCAATGATCTTTTCCTTCTGCTGCGCACCGTCGGAGACGTGCTTGTCGTGCATCTGCTGCGCCATGGCGAGCAGGCCTGCAGCGGATTCAGCGGAGGGGGTAACGCTGTTGCTGGCGGCCGGGGCCTTGGCAGCGGCGGCAGCCTGCTCAGCTTCCTTCTTCTTGGCAGCTTCGGCGGCCTTCGCTTCAGCCTCGGCCTTCGCCTCGGCTTCCTTGTCGACCTTGACGGGAGCCGGAACCTTCTCGACGACCGGAGCCGCAGCAGTTGCAGCGGGCACAGCCGAACCAGCCTCGCCGAGCTTCTTGCGGAGCTCGTCATTTTCCTGGTTCAAGCGGCGCAGTTCCACCACGATCTCGTCCAGGAAGTCATCGACCTCGTCCTGGTCGTAGCCTTCGCGGAACTTGGTCGGCTGAAAGCGCTTGTTGACAACGTCTTCTGGCGTCAAAGCCATCTGGTCACCTCGTTGGTCTAGTTAGTCAGTAGGCCTTCCGGCCGTTCAAAACTACGGTACCTAAATAACATCTTGTTCCTCCAATTCAACACCATCGTGTTGATTTGGAGAATTTGCGGCCTGTGAACCATCGGTGGTCCAGGTTCCGCGGGCAATCAGGCCAGACTGAAGGTCACTGCCATGGCGATGCTCACGGCAATGATCAGGATCAGGAAGCCCAAATCCAGGGATATTCCACCCAGCTGCAATGGCGGTATCAGTCGACGAAGCCTTCCCAGGGGAGGATCCGTGACGGAGTAGACCACATGTGCTGTAACCAATGCCACACCCCTGGGGCGCCACTGGCGCGCAAACATCTGCACCCATTCAAAGACCAGGCGGATGATCAGCGTGATGAAGAACAGAAACAACACAATATGGATAAGGCCGAAAACAATGCCCACGAGTTAGCTCAGATCTCCCACTTGTTCCGGAATGCGGATCGGTCCCTACTATTGCAACACAGATGCCAGGCAGGTTGACCCGCCTGGCATCCGCGAAAAGACTGTTGTCAGCTCTGGTTGAAGAAGCTGGCCTGCGTTTCGCTGGCCTTCTTGTCATCTCCGATGACTTCAACGTACGACGGCGACAACAGGAAGACCTTGTTGGTAACCCGCTCGATACTGCCGTGCAGGCCGAAGACCAGGCCGGCGGAGAAGTCCACCAGGCGCTTGGCGTCCGCTTCACCCATGTCGGTGACGTTCATGATGACCGGAATGCCATCCCTGAAACTTTCACCGATGACCTTGGCATCGTTGTAGGAGCGGGGGTGAACGGTGGTGATCTGCCTCAAGCCAGAGGCATCTTCGCGGCTGGACGCCGCACGCTTAATTGGTGTCACGGGTGCGCGGTATTCCTCTTCGACCTCAACAGGGGGCATTTCACGGACAACTTCCCGGACGGGAGCGGGCGCGCGTCGCTCTTCCCGATCCTGTGTCTGGGGGCGTTCTTCGTCGTGGTGCGCGGCGACGGACTGCTCAGATTCGTAGTGTTCATCGCCGTCGGCGAGCCCAAGATAGATCATTGTCTTGCGCAGAGCGCCAGCCATGGTGCACTCCTATCATTTCTGCAGTAGGCGGGCCGCCATGACTTGACATATTGGAACCCCGGCCCGTCATTCCAATACTTTGACGCTACCCCACGGCCGGACGTGAACCGAGAATATCGGAGCCAATTCTCAGGTGTGTCGCCCCGAACTTCACAGCGGCCTCCAGGTCCTGGCTCATGCCGGCGGAAATCGCCGTCGCGGACGGATGGTCGGCACGCAGTGCGGCAGAAATGCCGGCCAGGTTCGCGAACGCTTCTTCGGGGTCCGCGCCGAGTGGCGCGACCGCCATGAGCCCGCACAAACGCAGGCCGGCCGCCGACTCGATCCGGGCGGCGAGGTCCCCGACCATTGCCGGAGCGGCACCGCCCCGGTGGGTACCGGCGTCGTTCTCCAAGCTGACCTGGATGAAGCAATCAAGGTCTGCCCTGCCCGTGGCGTCCTGCTCACGGGCGACAGCCTTTGCCAGGGCATCAACCAGTTGGGGCCTGTCGATCGATTGGACCGAAGACGCATATTTGGCCACGGATTTGGCCTTGTTGCTTTGAAGCTGGCCGATGAAATGCCAGCGGATGTCCAGTTCAGTAAGCCCGGCAGCCTTTGCGGCGGCCTCCTGATCGCGGTTTTCGCCAACATCGGCGATCCCGAGGGCGGCCAACCTGCGGACATCGTCCGCGGGATGGAACTTGGTCACGACGATCAGCCGGGGAGTGTCGGAGCGGGCGGCGGCAACAGTAGCGGCCTTGATCCGGTGACTTACAGCATCGAGACGCTCCGCAAGTTCCGCAGAACGCGCGTCACCGTGCCGGGGGGCGTCGCCGTTGCCTGGGCTAGTCATGCGTCCACACCAATCCTGCGAATCGACCGGTACGGGAGTCCCGCCGGTATGAAAACAGCGAGTCGCTCTCCAACGTGCACTCCCCCAGGTACTCCACGGCAACGCCGGCAGCGTCCAATTGGGCCCGGACACCCGCAGGCAGGTCCAGGGAAGGAGTTCCCCACGATGTGGAAGACCACGTCGCAGGAACCTTTTCCGCGACCTCGGACCGCAACTGCTCCGGGACCTCATAGCAGTTTCCACAAATTGAGGGACCCACCCATGCCTGGATATCCAGCGCACCCCGGTGCCGCATTTCGGCCACCGTGGAAGAAACGATTCCGGCGGCAACACCCGGGCGACCGGCGTGGGCCACGGCGATAACGGGGCGATCTCCGGAGTCGATCCCTACCAGAACCACCGGTACGCAATCGGCGACCATGACTGCCAACGGTTGGGGCGCACCGTTGGGCAGTACGGCCGCAGACACCATGGCATCGGCGGTGGGCCCGGAACCGTGCGAAGCAATGAACTCCACATGGTTTCCATGCACTTGGTCCATGAATTGGAATCGCTTGGAGCCCAACCCTGCCGACTGCTCCAGCCCGGTACGGCGGAGCTGCACGTCGCCGGGATTGTCCCCCACGTGGAGGGCCAGGTTCCCGGCGCCCGTATCAGTGAATGCTACGGAGACGCCGGGCCGGACCTCATCGCGCCACAAAAACACCAAGTACTTCTTCTCCGAACGGGGCTTACTTCAGGAAGTCAGGAACATCGAGATCGTCCGAGCGGCTGCCCGAAAGATCGGGCTCCACCACTGCGGGGAGGTCGACGTCGAAGCCTGAGTCCGCGGGCAACGCGGCAGGACGCTGCTGGCCCCAGTTGCTCAAGCCTGCGGCGCCGATGCCAGCCGTTGCGTGCTGCGGAGCCGCAGCGTTCGACGGCGCGCTGGACGGCGCAGCAGGGCGGTCGGCCGGTACGGGGTTCTGGGCCGGACGGGACTGATCCATGGAGGGCGAAGTGGCCTTGACGTCGTCAAAGCCTGCAGCGATGACAGTCACGCGTGCTTCGTCGCCAAGGGCGTCGTCGATAACAGCACCGAAGATGATGTTGGCCTCAGGGTGGGCAACTTCCTGGACAAGGCGGGCCGCCTCGTTGATTTCGAAGAGGCCGAGGTCCGAGCCACCCTGGATGGAGAGCAGAACACCATGCGCACCATCGATGGAAGCCTCCAGGAGCGGCGAGGCAATGGCAAGTTCCGCTGCCTTGACCGCGCGGTCCTCGCCGCGGGCCGAGCCAATGCCCATCAGGGCCGAGCCGGCACCCTGCATGACCGACTTGACGTCGGCGAAGTCCAGGTTGATGAGGCCGGGGGTGGTGATGAGGTCCGTGATGCCCTGGACACCTGAGAGGAGCACCTGGTCCGCGGAACGGAAGGCGTCAAGGACAGAGACATTGCGGTCGCTGATGGACAGGAGGCGATCGTTGGGGATCACGATCAAAGTGTCGACTTCATCGCGGAGGGCGTCGATTCCGGCCTCGGCAGAACCTGCACGGCGACGGCCCTCGAACGTGAACGGACGGGTGACCACACCAATGGTCAGCGCGCCCAGGGAGCGGGCGATGCGCGCAACAACGGGGGCGCCACCGGTTCCGGTGCCACCGCCCTCGCCGGCGGTTACGAAGACCATGTCAGCGCCGCGGAGAACTTCTTCGATCTCATCAGCGTGGTCCTCGGCGGCCTGCTTGCCGACCTCAGGGTTTGCGCCGGCGCCAAGGCCGCGCGTCAGCTCGCGGCCGACGTCAAGCTTGACATCGGCGTCGCTCATGAGCAGCGCCTGCGCGTCAGTATTGATGGCGATGAACTCGACTCCACGAAGGCCGACCTCGATCATGCGGTTGACTGCGTTCACGCCACCGCCGCCGATGCCGACGACCTTGATGACGGCCAGGTAATTCTGCGGTGCTGCCACGTTTCGTGCCCCTTGCTTGTGTCCTATAGCGAAACTGATCGAGTCCAACTTGAATCCTTGGACCTTAACCCTCTAGTTGAAGGTTATAGTTATGTCAAGTAACTCTACTGCGACGGTATTTCCTATGGTTCGCACATGCAATGACCGCTTGCGCGTGTCGTGGGAATGTCGCAAATTAAGGGCTACCGGCGGCAGTGGATTTACATCGTCAAAGCTGCCTATTTGGTGAATGGATGCCGGGGAACACTGACGTCATAGACGCTGACGGGAACCTTGGGATCGGCAGGCATCTTGAGCAGTGCCTCAAGTGCCTTCGCCTTCAGCTCCCTGTCCTCGGCATTGCCCCACACTACAGTCTTTCCGTCCACGAGTTTGAGTTCCACGGCGTCGACCGAAGCCGCAGACGCCGTCGACATCCGGGCCCGGACATCCGCAGGCAAGGTATCCAGGACCGCGGCGATCGCCTTGAACAATTCCGTATTGGTCGATCCGGCACCAGCATCGATCAACGGCAGTGCCACGGCAGAGGGATCCTGCGTCGCACCCAACTGGACCCCATCAACGTCAACCATGATGTAGGAATCGCCCTGCTTCAACAGCGCCACCGGAACACGCTCATTGATGTGCACCAACAGCCCCGACGGCGGCCGGGCCTCCATCGTTGCCGATCGGACTTGGACCAGGGGTTTGAGGAGCTCATTGATGTCCTGCTCAGTGACCTGCGGCAGCGGCTTGCCCTCGAGGCCGGACAACGCCTTCTGCACGGCGTCGGGCGTCAGCAGGGTGGTGCCGTCAACCGTGATGGTCCGTACTGCCAATACCGGCGAGAAGATTGCCCCGGCAATAAGCACGGCAATAAATGCGGTCACCACGGAAACCGTCCACCACACGATGCGGCGTTGGCGCCTGCGCTTGGGTTCGGGGAACGCAATGATGTTGTCCCCGGACGACGCAGCAGACTTGGTTGCTGTCGCGCCTGCCTTCCCGCCGGACTTCCCGGCAGGTTTTCCGGGGGCTTTGTCAGCAGTCTTCCCAGGCAACTTGCGGCCGGCTTTATCTGCCGGTTTCACGTCAGGTTCAAGATCCCGTTGCGCACTGATGATGGCGCCGGAGTCATGGCCCCCGGGCTTGGCCGAACGGCCCGCCGCAGGTTCCGGTTGGCGGGCAGCCGGCTTGAACGTGGGCTTCCGGGTGCTAGCCACCCAACGCCTCCACAATGGCGGGACCATAGGCTGTAACGTCCCCGGCCCCCACCGTGATCACCACGTCGCCCTCCGTTGCAACCGCCGCAATGGCGTCCACGGCCTCGGCCCCGGTCACCAGGCGCCCATTCGACAGCCGGTCGGAGATCAGCGAACTGGTCACGCCGGGAATCGGGTCCTCGCGCGCCGGATAAATATCCAGGACCAGCGCTGTATCTGCCGCCCCGAGTGCCGAGGCAAACTCCCCGGCGAATTCCCGCGTGCGCGAGAAGAGGTGCGGCTGGAAGAGAACGTGGACTTTGTGGCCGCCGGCTACCGAACGGGCAGCAGACAGGGCGGCACGGACTTCCGTGGGGTGGTGTGCGTAGTCGTCGTAGACCCGCACGCTCCTCCCCTGCCCCTTCAGCTCGAACCGGCGCGAGGCTCCAGTGAAGTGTCCCAGCGCTGCCGCGGCAGCCGCCGGGGCCACCCCCAGTTCAAGCGCGACGGCGAAGGCAGCCGCTGCGTTGAGCGCGTTGTGGCGTCCGGGTACCTGGAGTTCGAGGCGGTGAATGTCGTTGCCAAGACCCACCGACACCTCTCCGGGTCCACCATCGTGGAGCCTGATGTCGGCGTCGGGTGACGTTCCGTACGTCAAGACCCGGGTGCTTTCCTTGGCCGCTGTTCGTTCGGCGAGTGCCAGCGCTCCGGGGTCGTCCGCGCACGCCAGCAGTACGCCGTCGGCGGGCAGCAGCGCTGCGAACGCGTCGAAGGAAGCAAAGACAGCTTCGGGTGTGCCGTAGTGGTCCAAATGGTCCGCTTCGACATTCGTCACGACGGAGATGAGCGGCTGGTAGTTCAGGAATGAGCCGTCTGATTCGTCCGCCTCGGCCACGAAAATATCCGAGGAGCCATGCGCTGCATTGACCCCAAGCGCGGGAACGTTCGCCCCAATGGCGAAGGACGGGTCCAGGCCGGCCTCCTTGAGCAGGACTGCAACCATGGACGTTGTGGTGGACTTCCCGTGCGTACCGGCTACCGTGACCACCCGGTGTCCCGCCATGGTGGCCGCCAGGCCTTCTGAGCGGTGCAGGACAGGCAGCCCGGCACTTCGTGCCGCCACGAGTTCAGGATTGTCGGCCCGGATGGCTGATCCAGCGACGATGGTCTGGGCGTCACCCAGGTTTGCCGCGTCGTACCCGACGGCGATGCGTGCTCCGGCAGCAGCCAGATCCTGCATGACTGGCAGATCCTTGGCGTCGCTGCCGCTTACGGTAACTCCACGGGCAACCATGATGCGTGCAACGGCGGACATGCCGACACCGCCGATACCAATGAAGTGGACCCGGCCGAGGGTCTCAAGGGGTGCGATGCTGGTGGTCATGCGGATACCGCTTCCAGGACGAGATCAGCCATGCGCTGATCGGCGTTTCTAATACCAAGGGCCTCGGATTTCCGGGCCATGTCGTTCAGTCGTTCGCGGTCCGAGAGCAGGGGAATGAGCTCGCGTTCCAGCCACTGCGGGTCAAGGTCCTGGTCCGCGACCAACAACGCACCGCCGGCTTCCACCAAGGGAGCCGCGTTCAGGGCCTGCTCCCCGTTTCCGATCGGCAACGGCACAAAGACCGCCGGCACGCCGACTGCTGCCACTTCGCTGACCGTTCCGGCTCCCGCGCGGGCCAGCAGGACGTCAGCAGCAGCGTAGACGTTCTCCATCCCGTCCACGTACTCAACCTGCCGGTAGCCTTCACCGGCCAGCAGGCCGCCGTCGTCGTTCTTGACGGCTTTGCCGACACCTGTGATGTGGAGCGTCTGGACCCCTGCAGCCCCGAAGGCAGGCAAAGCTGCGGCGATGGCACGGTTGATGCTGAGCGCTCCGGAAGAGCCTCCGGTCACGATCAGGGCCGGCCGGTCCGCATCGAGGCCGAGCATGGCTTTGGCGGCCGGACCCGCTGCGCCCCGGTCGAGAGTGGAGATGGCACGCCGCATCGGCATGCCTACATGGCGGGCGCCCCTCAGGCGTGTACCAGCAAAGGCCACGGCGACGTGGTTGCTGAACCGGGCGCCGACCCGGTTGGCCAGCCCTGCCTTCATGTTGGCTTCGTGGACCACGATCGGGACGCCGAGCTTCCGTGCTGCAAGGTACATGGGGGTGCAGACGTAGCCGCCCACACCCACCAGGACGTCGGCCCGTGCGTTCTCCAGGATCCGGCAGGCTTGCTTGACTGCCCCGCCCAGGCGGCCCGGAAGCTTGAGCAGATCAACGGAAGGCCGTCGGGGGAACGGGACACGGTCAATGGTGGCGAGCTCGTAACCGGCCGCCGGGATGAGCCTGGTTTCCATTCCCGACGGCGTGCCAACAGTCAGGATGGACGCCTCCGGACGCTTTTCCCTGATGGCATCAGCAATGGCGAGCAAAGGGCTGATGTGCCCGGCAGTTCCGCCGCCTGCAAGGACGACGGACAAAGGCTTGGTCGCGTGGGAATCAGAAGTCATGAAGTGCTAGGTACGCTTTCGTGCGGGTTTGGGTGAGCGGCGCGGCAGGAATCGTGGACGTTGCTGGGGTGGCAGCTGGCCGCGGGCCAAGGACAACACTACGCCCACACCGCACAGGGACATGATCAGCGCCGAACCGCCATATGAGATGAACGGCAAAGGCACTCCCACCACCGGCAGCAACTGCGTTACCACCGCCATGTTCATGCTCGCCTGGCCCAGGAGCCACACCATGATGCCGCCGGCAAGGGTCCGCTGGAACGGGTCCGTCTGGCGGACCACGACCCGGAAAATCGCAATGCCCAGGATGGCAAACAGCACCAGGACCACAATGGTTCCCACAAGGCCGAGCTCCTCACCGATGATGGCGAAGATGAAGTCGTTGTGGGCTTCCGGAAGCCAGTTGTACTTCTGCCGGCTCTGGCCAAGGCCCAGACCTGTCCAGCTACCCTGGGCCAGGCCGTACATGCCGTTCGTTGACTGGAAATCGAAGTCGAACTGTTCGGTGCACGTCGCGGACGCCGTTCCGAGCCATGACGTGATGCGGCAGATCCGGTTGGAGCTGCTGACGGTGGCCAGCACAGCCCCGACGATACCCACGGCGCCGGCGATGCCGAGCATGCGCCCCGGAACGCCGGCGAAGTAGAGCCCTGCGGCGGCGATGGCTGCAATGACAATGACTGTTCCGAGGTCATTACCGAGCATCACCAAACCGATGACCAGTCCGGCACCCGGCACAACCGGGATGATCACGTGCATCCACCGGTTAAGGAGCTTTTGTTTCCGGGCAAGCACGGCGGCAATCCAGACACAAAGGACCAGCTTGGACATCTCCGAAGGCTGGAGTGTGACACCGCCGATGTCGATCCAGTTCTTGTTTCCGTTGACGCTGTTGCCCATGACCTGGACCAAGGCCAGGAGGACCACGACGGCGCCAAGAGCCCACCAGGAAAGTTTCTTCATCCAGTTCACGTTGGTTCGTGAAATGACGTACATGGCGACCAGGCCGACGACGCCGAACACGGCCTGCTTCAACGCATCCGCGTAGGGGGACTTTCCCTCCGAGATGGCTTCGACGCTGGAAGCGGACAACACCATCATGATGCCAATGGCCGTCAACGCCAGGGCACAACCGAGAATGAGGTAATAAGTGGAGCTGTTGGGCGCCTTGCTTTTGCCCTCTAGGCTCTCCCAGAAGCTGCGCCAGTGCCGGCGTAACCCTTTGGGCTGCCTGGCGGCCGGGGGCGTGGCCTTGTTCTTCCCGTCCCGTGGCTCTTTGCCGCGGGTGCGGGTGGGCGTGCTGACCATTGTTACTCCTCGGTGGTCTGTGCCTGCCCTTCCACAAGCTCGCGAACTGCCTGGACGAATGCGTCGCCACGGTGAGCGTAGGAAGAGAACTGATCCATGGATGCAGCCGCTGGTGCCATGAGGACGGTATCGCCCGAGGTTGCCACTCCGGCTGCGGACGCCACGGCCTGGGCCATGATGGTCTCGCCGAAAATTGGCGAAGCGGCGTTACCGGCTGCGGTCTGCACACTCTCAGTGTCACCCTTGGCCTGGGCTATCACCGGGACATCCGGCGCGTGTCGCTGGAGGGAGGCCTCCAGCGAGGCGGTGTCGGTTCCGATGAGCACCACGGTCTTGAGCCGCCGTGCATGTTCCTTGACCAGCTCGTCGTAGTTGACGCCCTTGGACAGGCCGCCGGCAATCCACACCACGTTCTGGAAGGCCGAGAGTGCCGCCGATGCCGCATGCGGATTCGTCGCCTTCGAGTCGTTGATCCACAGGATGTCGTTGTGCTTGGCTACCAGTTGGATCCGATGCGCGCCGGGGAGGTAGTTGACCAGTCCCTGCTTCACAGCCGAGGGTTCCACACCGTAGGCCCGGACCAGTGCCGCGGCGGCCAGCGCGTTGGCCACCATGTGGCGCGGGGCCACCGGGCCAAGATCTGTCATCGCGGCCAGTTCCGCTGCCGAATCCTTGCGTTCGGCGATGAAAGCGCGGTCCACCAGCAGACCGTCCACGACGCCCAGCATGCTGATGGCAGGAGTGTTGGTGGTAAAACCGATGGCCCGGCAACCCTCCACAACGTCCGCATTCTCGACCATGCGCTCGGTTTCGATTTGCTCGGCGTTGTAGATCGCTGCCTTTTGGGTGTTCTCGTACACCTTGGCCTTGTCCGCGAGGTAGGACGCATAGGAACCGTGCCAGTCCACATGGTCCTCCGCGACATTGAGGCACACACTTGCCACGGGCGAGAGCGAGTGACTCCAATGCAACTGGAAGCTGGACAGTTCCACAGCAAAGACGTCATAGTCCACCGGGTCCCGCAGGGCGTCCAGGATCGGCGTTCCAACATTGCCGACCGCGATGGCCTTCAAGCCGGCAGCCTGCAGCATTGACTCGGTCATCCCCACCGTGGTGGTTTTGCCGTTGGTGCCGGTGATGGTCAGCCAGTCGGTGGTCTTGCGCCCTTCACGGACCCGGAGTCGCCACGCCAATTCGACGTCGCCCCATACGGCGATGTGCTTGCGCTTGGCCGCCGCCAGCAGGGCTTGATCCGGACGCCAGCCGGGAGAAGTTACCACGAGGTCGGGCAGGCTGTCCTCAATCAGCGGGAGGGTGCTGACAGCGTCCTCCCCCAGCAGGACGTCAACGGCGCCGACGATTTTCAGGGTGTCTGCCTGAGCTTTGGCTTTGTCGGTGGTTGCGGCGTCCACCACTAGTACCTTGGCTCCGAGCTCAATCAGGGTGTCGGCAGCGGAAAAACCGGACAGGCCGATACCCGTCACCACGACCCGCAGCCCGCTCCAGTTGGAATCCCAGCTGGTCAGCTCCTTGAGCCGGTCGGATGAAGAGGACATGGTTCCAGGGGCCTCGTTCACAGCAGCACCACCCATTCAGCGTAGAAAATTCCCAGGCCTGCGGCCACGAACAGCCCGGCGAGGATCCAGAAGCGGACCACCACGGTGACCTCGGCCCAGCCCTTCAGTTCGAAGTGGTGCTGGAGCGGGGCCATTTTGAACACCCGTTTACCGCCTGAGAGCTTGAAGAAGCCCACTTGGATGATGACCGACAGGGTGATGAGCACGAACAGGCCGCCGATGAAAGCCAACAGCAGCTCAGTCCGGGAAAGGATGGCAAATGCTGCCACGGCTCCGCCGATGGCCAGCGAGCCGGTGTCGCCCATGAAGATCTTGGCCGGTGACGTATTCCACCAGAGGAACCCGACCAGGGCTGCGCTGAGGATGGCCGCGAGCAAGGCCAGATCCATGGGGTCGCGGACCTGGTAGCAACCGCTGCCCGCTTCCTTGGGTGAACCGCATGCTTGGTTGTTCTGCCAGATACCCATGATGGTGTAGGCGCCGAAGACCATGATGGATGCTCCGGCGGCCAGCCCGTCCAGGCCGTCTGTCAGGTTCACGCCATTGGTTGCTGCCGTGATGATCAGGTTGGACCAGACAATGAACAAGATAGCGCCCAGTACTGTCCCGCCGAAGGCGAGATCCAGCCAGGGAATATCCCGTACCAGCGAGATCTGCGTCGAGGCCGGACGGAGCCCGTCCTCATTCGGGAACTGCAGGACGAGCACGGCGAAGATGATGCCAACGGCTGCCTGGAGGATGAGTTTGGCTCGGGCGTTCAGGCCCAGGCTGCGTTTGTTCGAGATCTTGATGTAGTCATCCAGGAATCCCACGAAGCCCATGCCGACCATGAGGAACAGCAGAAGAAGACCTGACGCCGATGGCCCGGCGGACCGCGGGTTCATCATCCACATGATCAGGTGCGTCACAAAGTAGCTGATGAGCACAGCCGCCACCACGACGGTCCCGCCCATGGTGGGGGTGCCGCGCTTGGTGTGGTGCGAAGTGGGGCCGTCATCGCGGATGAACTGCCCGTAACTCTTGGCTACCAGGAACCTGATGAAGAGGGGTGTGCCTATCAAGGCCACCAGAAGGGCGACGCCGGCGCCGATCAAAAGTGCAATCACAGCTGCTCGTTCCCTTCGCTTGCGGCAGCTTCAGCCGCGCTTTCTCCGGTGGGCTCGGCCCGTGGAGGTAATGCTATCCGATCCCCCAAGTGCCTGAGCCCCACACCATTGGAGGACTTGAACAACACGAGGTCGCCTGGTCTGAGTTCGTTCTGCAGGAGTTCGTATGCTTCCTCCACAGTCTCGGTGAAGGAACATTCATCCCCCCAGGAGCCTTCCTGGATGGCAGAGACATAGAGGGCGCGGGCTTCGCGTCCCACCACCACCAGCCTGGAGATGTTCAGCCGGACCACCTGAGTGCCAACCGCAGTGTGTTCGCGGATGGAGTCTTCGCCCAGCTCGAGCATGGCGCCAAGGACAGCCCAGGTCCTCCTGCCTTGTCCAAGGTCTGCAAGAGTGCGCAGAGCAGCGCGCATGGATTCCGGGTTCGCGTTGTAGGCGTCGTTGATGATGGTCACGCCGTCTTCACGTTCTGTTCGCTCCATGCGCCAACGGCTGGCTGCCGACTGGGAGCTGAGTGACGAGGCGATGTCGACGGCTGGAATCCCGGCCGCAAAAGCCGCTGACGCAGCTGCGAGCAGGTTGGTCACGTGGTGGCCACCGATCAGGCGGCTCCGCACCGGAACAGAAGGGCCGCCGTCGGGAAGTATGAGGTCGAAGTCGGGGAAGCCCTGGTCGTTGACCACGACGTTGCGGGCTTCCACCTCTTCGGTGGTAGCGGGCGAGGCCGTGAACCCCAGGACCTTGGCCTTGGTGCGGGCGCGCATGGCAGCTACGCGGCCGTCGTCGAGGTTGATGACCGCAGTGCCGTTTTCGCTAAGGGCTTCGACCAGTTCACCCTTGGTTTTGGCGATGTTCTCCACACCGCCGAATTCGCCGGCATGGGCGGTCCCGACTACCAGGACTACACCGATGTCCGGCTTGACCATCTCCGCGAGGTACTTGATGTGGCCCAGGCCGGTGGCACCCATCTCGATGACAAGGAAGCGCGTATCGGTGTCAGCGGCGAAAACCGTGAGCGGAACACCCACCTCGCCGTTGTACGAGCCCTGTGGCGCCACAGTGGCGCCTGCCGTCGACAACACGCCGGCAAGGAGATCCTTGGTGGTGGTCTTGCCGGCTGAGCCGGTGATTCCAATGACCGTGAACTGCTCGCCGCGCTGTTCGCGGTCGGCCCGGATGCGCCGGACCGCTTCAGCCGCCAGGGCGCCCATGGCCAGGACAGCGTCGTCGACCACGACGGCGGGATATGGGCTGCCGTGGGCATCGGTCACCTCACGTTCGGCGAGGACCAGAACGGCGCCACGCTCAAACGCGGCGTCGACGAAGTCGTGGCCATCGGCGTGCTCGCCGGGTTTGGCCACGTACAACGAGCCGGGCATCGCCTCCCGTGAGTCAGTAACCACAGAGGAGGGCACGATGCCCGGATCTCCGGTCAAACGGCCATGGGTGATGTCGGCGATCTCCGCCGCAGTAAGTGCAATCATCTCGGTTTAGGACTCTATCCGCTGGTCCGATGAAACGCTGAATCCCTTGGATGTCAAGGCGGCCCGCAACTCGACCCTGTCGTCCAGGGCGAGGTTTACGCCTTGTACTTCCTGCCACACCTCGTGGCCGCGTCCTGCGATGAGGATGGTGTCCTTCGCCGTCGCCAGGTCAACGGCGAGGCGGATGGCAGCATCCCTCGGGTAGGACTCGATGATCTCGCTGCCCAGGTTCTCTCCCTCCCGCGCAGCAAAGGCGCCCGCCAGCACCTCAGCGCGGATGGCGGCGGCATCCTCATCGTGGGGGTCGTCATCGCTGATAATCACGACGTCGGCCAGACGGGCCGCGATTGCGCCCATGGTAGGCCTTTTGCCTTGGTCACGTTGTCCTGTGGCGCCAAAAACCACGATGACGCGTGACTCTTCCTCCGGTGACCGGACCGCCATCAGTGCACGGGCCAGGGCATCGGGATTGTGGGCAAAATCAACAACGGCGGCGGGCTCCGTGGAGACGAGCTGCATGCGCCCGGGAACAGCAACCGTAAAAGGATCGTGGGCATCCAAGGCGTCCTGGAGCTCGGATTCATCTACCCCGGACGCCAGGACCATGACGGTAGCCAACGCCGCGTTTGCCACGTTGAAGTCGCCCGGCAAGCCGGTGTGGACCCGCAAGGTCCGGCCGTCCGTGTGGTGCAGTTCGAATTCCGAACCCAACCCGCGCGGGTTGATGGACGCGACGTGCCAGTCAGCGTCCGGGGCGCCACTGGAAGAAGCCGCTGAAAGCGTGGTGACCGGAATGTCCGCCAGGGCGGCAAGCTTGCGGCCCCATTCGTCGTCGACCGTGACAACAGCCTGGCGTGCGCGTCCGGCGGTGAAGAGTTCGGCCTTGGTGTTGAAGTACTCCTCCATGCTGCCGTGGAGGTCCAGATGGTCCTGGGTGAGGTTGGTGAATCCTGCGACGTCGAACATGACAGAGTCCACCCGGCGGTAGGAGATCGCGTGCGATGAAACCTCCATGGACGCCGCGTCCAGGCCCCGCTCCCGCATCAATGCGAGCAGTGCGTGGACATCCGGGGACTCCGGAGTGGTCAGGAGGCTCGGGATGGGTTCTCCGCCGGCCACTATCTCGATGGTCCCGATCAGGCCCGGCTGCTTGCCCAAGGCACGCAGCAGCGAGTTGATGAAGTAAGTGGTGGTGGTCTTGCCATTGGTCCCCGTGACGCCGAAAAGCGACGGGAAGGCCGCATCCTCCGGTTGGCTGCGATAGATCAGCGCGGACAAAGGCCCGACGGCGGCCCGCGGCTCCGCAATGATGAGGACAGGGACGGGCTGCTCGGTTGCCAGCGCAAGCTGGCGTGCACCGGCGTCGTCCGTAACCACTGCGACGGCACCGGCCTCCACGGCTTGGGGTACGAAATCGGCACCATGGCGCGTGGCGCCCGGCAAGGCCATGTAGAGATCGCCCGGTTCAACGGCACGGGAATTGAGCGTGATGCCGGTGACGCCAAGGTCCTGGCTGCCGTCAGGGGCCGTTACTCCCAGCGCTCCCGCTATGACCGCCAGGGGCACCGCAGCAACGGATGCGGGACGGAAAGCTGACCGTCCGGCATCCGGCGTCGCGGTATTGGAAGCTGCCTCTTTGTGCTCTGACACGTGGTTCTCCGTTGGTGCTCGTGGAACGACCGGCCGGGGGCCAGCGGCGCCCGGGCCGTTAGTGGTGGATCGAATGGTGACCGAAACAGACGCCCAAGAAGCTTACTTGACGAACTGGGGCAGCCGCGCGGGAGTCCCGGTGGATGGGGCCACGTTGTAGGTCCTCAGGACCTGTGCCATCACTGACCGGAACACCGGGCCGTTGGTGACTCCATAGATGTTTCCCTTGGGGCGCTGCAAGACCACTTCAACGATGAACCGGGGGTCATCCATGGGGGCCATGCCAACCATCGAGGCAGTGTAGCCATCGAAGCCCGGCAGTCCGTCCTCACGCGGGGCTTGGGACGTACCGGTCTTGGCGCCGACACGGTAGCCGTCGATGGCGGCATCCTTGATCTGTCCCTCGGTCACTGCGCTCTCCAGGATGTCCCTGACCTGTTGGGCGGTCTCCTTCGAGACCACTTGGCGCGGATCCTTGGCAGGGGCCTTCTGCTCCTGGCCGTCGGGGCCGATGTAACCGTCAATCAGCCGGGGTTGGAGCATCACCCCGTTGTTGGCGATGCTCTGGAAGGCCCGGACCGTCTGCAGCGTCGACTGCGACACGCCCTGTCCGAAGAGCACCGTGTACTGCTGGCGTTCATCCCATTGGTCTGGCGTGGCGAGGATGCCCGTCGCTTCGGCCGGCAGCCCGATGTCCGTCTGCTCTCCGATGCCGAACTTCTTCAGCCAGTCATACCGCTGCTCTTTGCTCAGGCGGCTCCCGACCATCACGGTGCCGGTGTTCATGGACCAGCCCAGGATGCCGGCGAGTGTGCGTTCTTCGGTGCCGTGCTCGAAAGCGTCCGTGAAGGTCTGCCCGTCAATGGTGTATGCGGGCGGAATGGTGAAGTGGTCCAGCGGGAAGGACTTGCCCTCCTCGATTGCCGCCGCAGCGGTGATCATCTTCTGGACGGAGCCGGGCTCGTAGGCGGCAGTCACCGAACGCACGCCACGGTCCTTGGCGTCGACTTTGCCGGGGTCGTTCGGGTCCGGGGCATTGGTGTCGGCCAGGGCGATGAGGTTGCCGGTCTTCGTGTCGATCACGACGATCGAACCCCACTCGGCATTCATTTTGTTGACCTGGCTCTGAATAGCCTGTTGAGCGAAGTACTGGATGTCGGTATTGATGGTCAGTTTGACGTCACTGCCGTCGACGGCAGGTGTCAGTTCGTCAGTGGCCACGGGAATACGGAGGCCGTCGGCACCGATCTCGAAGACGCGCTTGCCTTCAGTACCGCGGAGAATCTCGTCCTGGGTTTGCTCGATGCCCGCCTGGCCGGTGGTCCCGTCCTTGAGGAAACCCACTACCCCGCCGGCCACGCTGCCATTCGGGTAGACGCGTTTGCTGATGCCTTCAGCTTTGAGTCCCGGGATGTAGAGCTTGGTAATCCGGTCCTCCAGCTCAGGCTTGATGTCCTTGGCGACCACAAAGTAGCGCTTATCCCCCGTCAGGGAGTCCCGGACCTTGGCGACGTCGGTCCCGAGCAAGGCCGCAAGATCAGCAATGCCCTGGTCACGCGTGATTTCGTCGAGCTTTTCCGTTTTCTCGTTGTAGCGGTGGAACGTCTCGGTGTTCGTATTCACGGTCTGGTCGACGACGATGTTGTACCGGATGACGCTGCTGGCCAGAACAGTGCCGTTCGCGTCCAGGATCTGCCCACGCTCAGCGGGGAGGACCTGGGGGGTCAGGCGCTTGGCAAGGGCAGCCTCGGCCATCCCGCCCATGTCCAGGCCCTGGACCATGAACAACTTGCCCCCGACCACCAGCAGCAGGGTCAGCATGATGCCGAGCCCAACGCGCAGCCGCCTTCGTGCCGCCGGCGTCTTCGTTTTATTCGATGTGCCGGGGTTCTGAGCCACGTTGATTCCTTGCTGCTGGCCTTGGTTCAGTGGACGGATGGACTACTGTCCGGGAGTCTTCTGCTGGGGGGCCGGGACCGACCCTCCATGAAGATCCACCGGCGGTTTCGCTGCCGGGGACGCCGGAGCTGCCGACGCAGTTGCCTGCGCGGCCGACGCTGCCGGCGCCGCGGGGGTGACTGGCTTGAGGTTCTCCAAAGGATCCTTGGTGGTCACCGAGGGAACAACATCCAATACGCCCCCGACGGCCGGAGGAGCAAGAACAGCCCCGGGGCTGTCGCCCTTGACTGCGGGAGTAGCCTTCCCGGTCACCGTCATGGTGTTCAGGTCGATCTGGCCTTTGACCGTGGAAGGAACCATACCCAATTCTGTAGCCTTGGCGGCCAGATTCTGGGGAGCTTCGAAGTTCTGCTTCTTCTGTGTCAGGTCCTGGTTTTCCTTGTTAAGGGTCGCGGCCTGCGCCTTGAGCTGCACCAGCTGGTACTGCGCCGTCGACACGGAGATGTTCAGCACCAGGACCGTCAGGAGCGCCGCTGCCATGGCCACGAAGCACAGAACCACGAAGGGGGTCCTGCGCCTGCCGGGAGCACTGCGTACAACGGAGAGCGGCGTGCGCGGCCGGCGGGCGACATCCGGCTTCCCTGCCGGTGTTGGAAGCGCGCGGGCAGTGTTGCCCACCACGGAGGGCAAAGTCCTCGCTGCGGCGTTGCTCATGCGTCTCTCCTCGATTTGATGCGTTCGACGGCCCTCAGCCGCGCAGAAGCCGCGCGCGGGTTCTCTGCGATTTCTGCCGCTGTGGGCACTTCCGTGCCTTTGGTGATTGTCTTCAATTCAGCTTTGTGTTCCTCGAGCTCCACCGGGAACCCGAGCGGCGCCGAGGATTTCGAGCCCTTCTGGAATACGGACTTGACGATCTTGTCTTCCAGCGAGTGATAGGACATCACCACCACGCGGCCACCCAACGCCGTGGCGGCCACTGCGGCCGGAACTGCGCGTTCCAGGACATCGAGTTCCTCGTTGACCTCGATGCGCAAAGCCTGGAAGGTGCGCTTGGCAGGGTGTCCCCCGCTTTTCGCTGCGGCGGCAGGAACCACGCTGCGAATCTGCTCCACGAGCTCGCCCGTGGTGGCAAATGGCTTCTCCGCCCTCGCGTTGACGATCCTGTTGGCAATCCGTCCGGCGAACTTCTCCTCGCCCCATTTGCGGATGATGCGGACAAGATCTTCTTCGCTGTAGGTGTTCACGACGTCGGCGGCGGTCTGCCCGCGGCTCGTGTCCATGCGCATGTCCAGAGGAGCGTCATAGGAGTAGGCGAATCCACGTTCGCGTTCGTCCAGCTGCAGCGAGGAAACTCCCAGGTCCATCAGGATGCCGTGGACCTCCGGAATTCCGAGGTCAGCCAGCACGTCCTCGATCTCGTCATAGACGGCGTGAACAAGGTCAGTGCGCTGCGAAAAGGGCTCCAGCCGGGCGCCGGCCAGTGAAAGTGCTTCTTCGTCCCGGTCAATGCCAACGAGGTGAAGATCGGGAAAGCGCTGCAGCATCGCTTCGGAGTGCCCACCCATGCCGAGAGTCGCATCGATGGCAACAGGAGTCTCTCCCCTGCTCCTGGCAGCTTCGAAGCCGGGAGCGAGCAGGTTGATGCAGCGGTCTTTCAGGACGGGCACGTGGCGCTCCGATGTGGGCTTTGCCGCGTCCTGCTCTTCCACGCTGCCTCCTCTTTCCTCAGTTACGTGCATGGTGATTCTTGAACCGGATCCCCATCCGCGCCTATCGTCCGCCGGCCTGGCTCAGGGGAAGTTGAGCCAGGAAGACTGTCCGATGGGCGGCTGGAGATCCCATTCAAGAAGCGGTACTGCTTCCACCGACCGGTTAGATGAACCCGGGCAGATTGTCGTCATCCGTTTCCGAGAAGGCTGCTTCCTTCTCGTTGAGGTACTCGTTCCAAGCGTCTGCATCCCAGATCTCGGCCCGGGTGCCGGCACCAATCACTGCCAGCTCCCTTCCCAAGCCTGCGTATGCACGGAGCGCCGGTGGAATGGTCACGCGCCCCTGCTTGTCAGGTACTTCGTCCGAGGCTCCGGACAGAAAGACCCGGATGTAGTCACGTGCCTGCTTGGAAGACAATGGCGCTTCCCGCATCGACTCGTGGATACGTTCGAATTCCTTCTGGCTGAAGACGTAGATGCAGCGCTCCTGGCCCCTTGTGAGGACCAGTCCCTCTGCAAGCTCCTCACGAAACTTGGCGGGAAGTATGATCCGGCCCTTTTCATCGAGACGCGGCGAGTGAGTGCCCAGAAACACTGGCCCCACCGCCCCTCAGTCAAGGTGCCCGTACATACCCAACACTGCCACTACCCTCTTATGTGCTCCACTTTACTCCACAACGCACCACAGTCAACGCACTCGTGGGCGTTTCTCCACCACTTTGAGATTCCTCGGGGCCGAATTGCCGCGGGTTTTCCGGGGGTGGAGTGAAGTGGAGGTATCGACACGTCGGCCGACGTCCAAGTCCCGCGCCGGGAAGCTGAAAGGCGCCTGGGAAGCGCTCTGCACCCCAAAACCGCTTTCGGCGGGAGGAAAGTGGAGCTGGTGGTGGGAAATGGAGGGGCCGGGCGTTGCAACCCTTAAATGCGAAAGGACCCGCTTGGCGGGTCCTTGTCAAAGCATTGGAAGTGTTTAATCCACGAGCGGGCTCAGGGGCGCGACTGACTCACGATGGCCTGCTGCCGGGAGAAGTGACACGGCCTCCGTCAGTGGTCGTCGCGGCGTCGTTCATCCCAGCGCTCTTCGAGGCTGCTCATGAAGGTGCTCTTGGGCTTGGCCTTGGCGGGCTTTCCCTTACCGGATTTCCCGAAAGCCGCTCCACGCAACGTCGCGAAGTACACGCCAGCACCCATGACTATGAAGCCGAGGACACCCACAGGTATCGCCTGCAGCGAGACGCCGACCAGCAGGAGAAGAATGCCGGCGATTGCCCCAAGGACGCCAATGATGACATGCCTGGTCGACCAGCTGCGGATGGGATCCGAACCCATGGTGTTGGCAAACTTCGGATCGTCCTCATGAAGTTGCTTTTCAAGTTGCTCAAGCAGCTTCTGTTCGTGCTCCGAGAGGGGCATCGCGACCTCCTTTAGTCAGCCAGCGTCTGGACATAACGCGTCCTGTGCGTCTGTTTACCCCAACGATCGGACCAAGAATTTCGTTCCCAAAATACCCTCTTGGTTCAGCGGATACCTCAGGGCCGACTGTTCAGGAAACAGTTTGTCCAGACGATCTAAATCTCTGTAATAAATAGGATAGTTTGTCCGGGGCCGTTCTGAAAGACGCCTGGGGCCGTGCGGGACCAAGGTCACAGGGTTCAGGCCTCCGAGGCAGGTTTACCGGGTTCCAGGAGCCGGGCCGGAAGCAGGGTTTTGGAACCAAATCGCTGGGAAACCCTGTCCAGGGCCTGCTCGGCTGCCCGCCAGTTGTCATCCCGGCGGTCCAGGCTCAATTGCATCGACGTCTGACCTGCCGGTTCCAATTGCTCCGCCCGCACTCCCACCAGCCTGACGCTCATGGAACGCGGGCCCAAGGAGTCGAGCAGCTGCATGGCCACCTGGTAGATCAACTGGGCACTGTCTACCGGCGTGTGCACAGTGCGGCTCCGGGACACCGTGGAGAAATCGGCATACCGGAGCTTCAAGGCGACCGTCCGTGCGAGCATTCCGGAACTCCGGAGACGACTGGCCGTCCGGTGGGACAACCTCAACAACTCCCTGTGCAGCAGTTCTTCATCTGCTGTGTCTACGGAGAAGGTCTCTTCAGCACCAATGCTCTTCTCAACCCTGGTGGGCGTCACTGGACGGGGATCAATTCCCATGGAGAGCCTGTACACATGTTCCCCGCTTGCGCCAAGAACCTTCTTCAGCGAGGACAAGGGTGTGGCGGCCACATCGGCGACCGTTCGGATGCCCATACGCGCCAGGACCTCCCCGGTCTGGCCACCCACACCCCAGAGGGCGCTAACAGGAAGGCTGTGAAGGTAGGAAAGGGTGTCTTCGGCGTCGATCTGCAAAATGCCGTCGGGTTTGCACCGGGTGGAGGCGATCTTGGCAACGAACTTGGTGCCGGCAATCCCCACGGAAGCCGTGATGCCAAGCTCTGATTGGACCCTGCGCCTGATGAGGTGGCCAATTTCCAAGGGCGTGCCCAGCCGGCGGATGGCCCCGCCAACGTCCAGGAAAGCTTCGTCCACGCTCAAAGGCTCCACCAGGTCCGTAATGGACCCGAAGATCTCCATGAGCTGCGCTGACACCTCGTAGTACAGAGTGTGGCGGGGATTGATGACGACCGCCGCCGGACAGCGCCTCATCGCAATGGACATCGGCATGGCCGACTTGACCCCTGTGGTCCGGGCTTCATAGGAAGCAGAGAGGACCACGGACCTGTCCGCGGGGAATCCCACGATCACGGGCTTGCCCCGCAGTTCGGGACGGCTGCGGAGTTCGACGGAGACAAAGAATGCGTCCATATCAACGTGCAGGATGCTGGTTCGCCTCAATTCCCGCAGGGCTTCTTCAGCGCTGCGGGCCGGTCTGTGTCCAGCGCTTGACTCGCCGCCGGGTGCTTCCTGCCTCACAACGGCAATACTATGCCCGGGCACTGACTAAACTGGAGGCAAAGTCCGGCTCAGCCCCAGGAAGGATACCCTGTGAAGCTCTTTGGAACTCCTCAATCGCGAGGGTTTGCCCTGCTCGCAGTCAGTGTCGCAGTGGCGGTCTCCGCATGCACGCCGTCCCCCAGCGGTTCGGCGGCTCCGTCATCCACCGGCGCTGCTTCATCTTCGTCAGCTTCGCCGGCGCCCTCACCCTCCGGGACAGCGTCTTCGGCGAGCAGCACCCCCTCGCCTGAAACCACCGGGTTCACCGAGTCCAGCGCACCCGACCCCAATGCCACGGCCACGGTCAATGCGCTTGTTCCCGGATTCCCTGAGAAGCTCATTCCCGTCATGCCAAACACCTCGGTACGGTCCAGCAGCTTCGACAAGAACGCCTCCCTGGCCACCGTGGCGCTGGTAGGGACCGTCAAAGCGCCTCCGCAGGGCGTGGTGGACTACTACAAGTCCTCGCTCGAGGCCCAGGGCTTTAAGCTTGTCCCCGGACCGGAAGCGGTGGGCAACGTCACCTCCCTGGACTTTGTCCGCGGTGATGGTGAAACAGTGAATGTCTCGATCATGCAAAAGGAAGGCGTCTCTACCTTCACCATCGGCGCCAATGTGGCAGCCGGGTCCATCAAGTGACGTCAGCGTCCCCCGTCGCGTCAGAGCAGGCCCGATACATTGAAGGCGTCGCCGGCAGCCTCAGCAGTTTCCTGTCGGGACAGCGCGACGTCATGGCTACCGTTTCACCCGACGTCGATCCGCTCATCGGGTCGATCTCGACGTTGGTAACCGGCGGCAAGCGGCTGAGGGCGTTGATGTGCTACTGGGGTTGGCGCGGCGCAGGCGGCCCCGCCGGCGACGCGGACATTGTCACAGCCGGATGTGCCCTGGAACTTTTCCAGGCTGCGGCACTGATACACGACGACATCATCGACCGTTCCGATACGCGGCGCGGCGGCCCAAGCGTGCACAAACGGTTCAGCCAGCTTCATGAAACGAACGGCTGGGCCCTGGACAGCGAACATTTTGGAGATGCTGCCGCAATTTTGACCGGTGACCTCTGTCTCTCCTTCAGCGAAGAGGCTTTTACCGGGATTGGGCCCCGCGCCGTTTCAGGGAGCCCTGCCCGCCGCATCTTCAACGTGATGCGGGCAGAGGTGATGGCCGGTCAATACCTTGACATCCTTGAAGAGGTGGCCGGCCCCGTGCGCGACCGGGCGGGATCGGTGGACCGGGCCCGCTCCATCATCCGCTACAAGTCAGCCAAGTACTCCACGGAACATCCGTTGGCATTGGGCGGTGCCCTTGCCGGTGCTTCCACGGAACTACTTGCCGGGTACTCCGGTTTTTCGCTCCCGCTCGGTGAAGCGTTCCAAATGCGCGATGACGTTCTTGGGGTCTTTGGAGACCCAGCAACGACAGGAAAGCCGGCCGGAGATGACCTGCGGGAGGGCAAGCGCACTGTGCTGGTTGGCTTTGCCCTTAATCAGGCTTCGGCGGCCGAAGCCGATTACCTTGACCGCATGCTGGGGAACCCGGAACTCGCTGAGGAGGACGTTGCCAGGATCCGCCATCTCATGGTTGATTGCGGGGCTCTGGACGCGACGGAATCGCTGATCGCGCAGCTGAGCACTGACGCATTCGAAGCGTTGGAACGCCTGCCACTGGATGCACTCCCGCTGCAGGCTTTGGGAGAACTGGCCGAAGCGGCCGTCAGCCGCGCAGCCTGACACCGGGCGCAGGTCAGCCGCGCGGAGCAAGGCAAAGAAGGCATGAGACGACGACGGCGGTTTGGGGACCGCCGTCGTCGTCGCTTTAAGTAGTTGCCGCTTTAGGAAGTGAACCGGCGCAATTACCAGGCCAGCGACTGGGCGCGGCGCCTGATCTCCGTTTTACGCCCCTCACGCAAGGCGTCAATGGGACGGCCACGCAGTGATTCATCGGGAGTAAACAGCCAGGTGATCAACTCTTCGTCGTTGTAGCCGGCGTCACTAAGGACCGCAATGGTCCCCTTCAAGCTGTCCACAACATGGCCATCCTGAATAAACAAGGCCGGGACGGAGCGGATATTCCGTTCTCCCCGCCTGACGGCGACGAGCGCACGCTCATCCAAAAGTCCATGGACTTTGGTGATGGAAACTTCCAGCAACCCGGCAACATCCGGAAGCGGCAACCACTCGGAAACAAGGCTTTCTACATTACTCACGGATCAAGGTTGCCATGCCGGCCCACCCGTCGCCTAGCCGGAGCCCGAAAGGGACCACGTCGAAGCCCTTATTACCTGCAATTCCCATACCAACGAATGGCATCAAGAATCTTCCCCCGCGGGAATTGTTGTGTCCACGGAATAAGTATGAGAGATTCACACTGATCACACTTGCACCATTGATAACATCAGTAACATTGGCAACACTGACAACAGCGTTAACAATCAACCCCCGCTGTTTGAGATGAGGACTCCTTCATGACGACGCCCCGCTCGCCGAAACGAACCATGAGCATGCCCGTTATCGCGGCAACCACGGCCGCGCTTCCCGCTGTGGTTTTGTCGTCGCTTGCGCTGGCCCAACCGTCCATCGCAGCGCCCGCACCCCAGCCCCGCAAAATACCGGCCACGCTCGCTGCCGCCATGAAGGCCCAGGCAGTCACGACCGGTACGGTGATCCCCGCGCAGGCAGTGGCCGCCACGCTTCCCGCGGCGCTCCGCCCGATGGCCCCCGCAACTCCGGACAGCTACACCGTGGTTCGAGGCGACACCATCAGCGCCATCGCCCGACGTTTCAACCTCGACACCTCCGCGGTGCTCCAGCTGAACAACCTGACTCCCACCACGCTGATCTACCCGGGGCAGAGCATCAAGCTCACCGGAACGGCTGCGTCGGCCCCGGCGCCCAGCGCCCCGCCTGCCTCCGGCACCGCGAGCACCGCCACCGTCTACACGGTTGTCTCCGGCGATACCCTCGGCGGCATTGCGGCCAAGCACGGCGTTCCGCTGTCCAGCATCTTCAGCTGGAACAACCTCAATGGCAGCTCCATCATCTACCCGGGCCAAAAAATCAAGGTCAGTGGCGGATCGGCGCCGTCCGCGCCCGCAACTCCGGCACCCGCACCAGCGCCGGCACCAGCACCTGCCCCCCTGGCAAGCACGGGTTCCTACACCATCAAGGCCGGCGACACCCTCAGCTCCATCGCCTCACGGTTGGGCGTTTCGCTTTCCGCACTCATGTCGGCCAACAACGTGAACGCCAGCACGGTCATCTACCCCGGCCAGAAGCTGACCATCCCCGGCGGCAGCCTGCAGCCTGCCGGAGAGACCACACCGCTGGTGCCCAGCACATTCCTGGGGTTCACCTATCCCCCGGCCGTGGTCAGCTCCGCGAATGAAAACAAGGCACTCCTCAACGCTTCGCCGGTGCCCAGCCGCGCTGAAATGAAGACCATTGTGGCTGACACGGCACGGCGCATGGGCGTCAGCCCGTCGCTGGCCCTCGCGTTCGCAGAGCAGGAATCCGGTTTTGACCAGCGGGCCGTTTCCCCGGCCAACGCCATCGGCACCATGCAGGTCATTCCGTCCTCCGGCCAGTGGGCCTCTGACCTGGTTGGCCGGAAACTCAACCTCCTGGACCCCTACGACAACGCCACGGCCGGCGTCGCGATCATCCGCGTCCTGGTGGCCACCAGCAAGGATCTCGATACGGCCATTGCCGGTTACTACCAGGGACAGTATTCGGTGAGCAAGTACGGCATGTACGAGGACACCAAACGCTACGTCGAATCGATCAAGGCACGTCAGCGCACGTTCGGCTAGGCCTGTTGCAGCACCCTCGGAAGGGGCCCGCATCCCACCGGGGATTCGGGCCCCTTCCCTGTCTCGTTTAGGATCGTATGGTGCAAGAAGCAACGCAGGACCACCTCATCGGTACCACCGTGGACGGGCGCTACGTGGTCCGTTCCCGCTTGGCGAAAGGGGGAATGTCCACCGTCTACCTGGCCACTGACAGACGCCTGGAGCGCGACGTGGCCCTCAAGGTCCTGCACCCGCATCTGGCAAACGACCAGACCTTCCTGGAGCGCCTGAGCCGCGAAGCAAAAGCCGCAGCCAGCCTCTCACACCCCCACATAGTCGGCGTCCTGGATCAAGGCGAAGACGGCCATATCGCGTACCTGGTCATGGAGTACGTCAAGGGGCACACCCTCCGTGATGTCCTCAATACCCAAGGAGCGCTGCCCCCGCGCCTCGCCCTGGCCTTGATCGATCCCGTGATCGAAGGTCTGGCGGCCGCCCATTCATCAGGCTTGATCCACCGCGACATCAAGCCTGAGAACGTCCTGATCGCAGACGATGGTCGGATCAAGGTCGGGGATTTCGGTTTGGCCAGGGCCATCTCTGCCAACACCAGCACCGGGGCCCTGATCGGGACTGTGGCTTACTTGGCTCCGGAGCTTGTGCTTGGCCGGCCTGCCGACGCCCGCAGCGACATCTACTCGGCCGGAATCATGCTCTACGAAATGCTGACCGGCAAGCAACCGTACAACGGCGACTCCCCCATCCATGTGGCCTACCAGCACGTGAACGCCTCTGTGGGCCGCCCGTCGGACGCAGCCCCCGGGTTGGCCGAAGACCTGGACGAACTGGTGCAGTGGTGCACCTCCGTTGACGCAGAGAACAGGCCCATCGACGGGTCCGCACTGCTGACTGAACTGCGCCACATCCGTACGACGCTCACCGACGAACAGCTGGATCTCAAGCAACAGTCAGCCACCGCTGTCCTCCCTGCCGCTCCCACCACAGCCATGGCAGCCTCCGGGCCGGACACGAACGCCACTGAAGCCATTGCCACCACGGCATCACCAACGGAATTCATTGCCCGGCAAAGCAACCCCACCACCATCATGGCCGCCGGTGGCGCGTCCTACCAGTCGCCAAAGGGTGCCACGGGGGTGGAGTCACGCCCGCCCGGAAAAAGGGACCTGAAACGGATCGAACGGCAGCAGGCAAAGGACCAGGCCCGGGCGGCGGCAACCCCGGTCCGACCACTGCGGGAAGGTAATCCACGCCGTCGTGGCTTGATCTGGACCGTGGTGATCGTCATTCTTGCGCTGCTCGCGGCAAGCGCCGGCTGGTTCTTCGGCATGGGGCCGGGGTCGCCAGGCACCGTTCCGGACGTCAAGAACAAGACTGTCGCCGAGGCCCAGCAATTGCTTCGCACTGCCGGCTTCCAGTCAGAACCCCAGGATGTTTTCGATGACGATATCCTCTCCGGCCTCGCTGTTGGCACCAAGCCGGAGTCAGGTGCCGAAGTCCGGAAGTTTCAGCCCATCACCCTTTTCGTGTCCAAGGGAGCCCAGCTCTTCCCTCTCGAGGACCTCACCGGCGGCACCCTGGACGAAGCCAAAACTGCCTTGAATTCAGCCCAGATGGCCCTGGGCAACGTCACTGAGGCTTTCGATGACAAAGTGCCTGCCGGCGTGGTCATCGCCCAGGATCCCGCGAAGGGCACGGAAGTCAGGCACGGCACTCCCATTGCCCTGGTCGTCTCCAAGGGTCCCCAGCCAATCCCGGTCCCGGATGTACGGGGTCTTGCGCAGGACGCGGCAGTCAAGGCCATCCAGGATGCCGGGCTGAAGGCCGTGATCGCCCCGGAGACGGTGAACGACAAGTCCGTCCCCAAAGGCTCGGTTGTCTCGCAGGCGCCCGCCAATGGCACGCTCGTCAAGGGTGAGACGGTGACGTTGACGGTCTCGAAGGGACCAAAGATGGTCAAGATACCGAGTTTCATCGGGAAGCAGGCCGCCGAAGCGGAGAAAGAACTCAAGAAGCTGGGCTTCAAGGTAGAGATCAACAAGATCCTGGGCGGCTTCTTTGGAACGGTACGGGATCAGAATCCCGTCAATACCGAGGCACCCGAAGAATCGGTCGTGACGCTGACAGTGGTGTAGTAACCCGGCCACGCAGCGACCCAGTACCCAAGAAGGCGCGGCCCGGAGAAATCCGGACCGCGCCTTCTTCTGTGGCAGCAGGGACTGTCAGCTACCGCTTGGACAGGGCGCCGGCCACCAGGAACGCCATCTCCAGCGACTGCATGTGGTTCAGGCGCGGGTCGCATACGGACTCGTAGCGGTCCAGGAATGCGTCCTGGTCGATCGGGTCTGCGCCGCCCAAGCACTCAGCGACGTCATCGCCCGTCATTTCAACGTGCAGACCACCGGGGACGGTGCCGAGCGAGTGGTGCACCTCGAAGAAGCCACGGACTTCATCGATGACGTCGTCGAAGTTGCGGGTCTTGTAGCCGTTGGGTGAGGTCACCGTGTTGCCGTGCATCGGATCGGTCACCCACAGCACCTGGGCACCGGATGCCGTGACACGCTCGACGACGGCCGGCAGCTTTTCGCGGATGTTCCTCGCGCCCATGCGGGTGATGAACGTCAGGCGGCCGGGTTCGCGGTTCGGGTCCAGCTTGTCGATGAGGCGCAGGGCGTCGTCACCGCTGGTGGTCGGCCCGAGCTTGACGCCAATGGGGTTCCGGACACGCGACAGGAAGTCCACGTGCGCGTGGTCAAGTTCCCTGGTCCGCTCCCCGATCCAGAGGAAGTGGGCGGAGGTGTCATAAGGGAGGCCGGTACGGGAGTCGATGCGGGTGAGGGCGCGCTCATAGTCCAGCAGCAATGCTTCATGGCTGGCGAAGAATTCAACACGCTTCAGTGCCTCGAAGTCTGCCCCGCAGGAATCCATGAACATAATGGCGCGGTCGATGTCACGGGCCAGCGACTCGTAGCGTGCATGGGCAGGGTTTTCAGTGAATCCCTTGTTCCACTGGTGCACCAGGCGCAGATCAGCAAAGCCGCCCTGGGTGAAAGCACGGATCAGGTTCAGGGTGGAAGCCGAGGTGTGGTAGGCCTTCAACATGCGACCGGCATCGTGTGCGCGGGACTCAGGTGTGAACTCGTAGCCGTTGACGATGTCCCCGCGGTAAGCGGGCAAAGTCACGCCGTCGCGGGTCTCGTCATTGGACGAACGCGGCTTGGCGAACTGGCCGGCCATCCGTCCCATCTTGATCACGGGCATTGCTGCGCCGTAGGTCAGCACCACGGCCATCTGCAGGATGGTTTTGACGCGTGCGCTGATCTTGTCGGCCGTGGCAGCCTCGAACGTTTCTGCGCAGTCTCCGCCCTGGAGCAGAAACGCCTTGCCCTGGGCTGCGGCAGCCAGACGTTCCCGAAGAACATCCACTTCTCCGGCAAAGACCAATGGCGGAACAACGGAGAGTTCGTTGACCGAGGCCTTGAAGACATCGGCATCCGACCACGTTGGCTGCTGCGAAATCGGCAGGTCACGCCAGGCATCCAGCCCGGGATAGTTTGCCGCTCCGCTCTGGGCGGTGCTGGCGAGGGGATCTACTGTGGAAGGTGCGGTGTTCGCGGTTAGCTCAGTCACCCTTCAAGAGTAGTAGCCTCCGGCGGGGTTGAGGCACTGCAGGCGTAACTGATGCCGCCGTCTGCGTCACAGTTTCCTTGGTGGTTCCTGGCCTTCGGGATTGGGGTCGTCCCTGTCTTCGGCGATGTCCGCGACGGCGTCTTCGGTCCCTTCGAGCTTGTGGAGGGGCTCCGGCCCCTTTCCGGCCAGCCGTGCCTTGACGACGGCGGCATACTCGTCCACATATTCCTGGCCGGAGAGGCGCATCAGTTCGTACATGATTTCGTCGGTGACCGCCCTCTGGACCAGGCGGTCGTCCTCCATGCCGTAATAGCGGCTGAAGTCCAAGGGTTGCCCAAAGATGATGCCAATGCGGCGAATGCTTGGAAGCCTCTTGCCGATGGGTTGGACCTTCTCCGTGCCGATCATGGCTACCGGAACCACCGGAACACGGGTCTGCAGGGCAAGCCGGGCAACGCCCACCTTGCCGCGGTAGAGCCGGGCATCGGGGCTTCGCGTGCCTTCGGGGTAGATACCCAGGAGGCCGCCCGACGTGAGGACGTCTTTGCCTGCCTGCAGCGACATCTCGGACGCGGCGCCTCCGGACCGGTCCATGGGGAGCTGGTTGCTCAGCCTGAAGAACAATGCCGTCAGGCGTCCTTTAAGCCCTTTGCCGGTGAAGTACTCCGACTTCGCCAGGAAGATCACCGGGCGATGCACCATCAGGGGAAGGAAGATGGAGTCCGAAAAGGAAAGGTGGTTGGAGGCCAGGATTGCTGCGCCGTTCTCAGGGACATTGTCCAGGCCTTTGACCCAGGGGCGGAACAGGAGTTTGAGGATCGGACCCAGAAAGATCCTCTTCATGACCCAATAGAACACGTTTGTCCTCTCACGGCCGTTGGCAGGCATGCGTCCGGCAACCCGGCCGGCATTCAATTGCAACCCTACTCCAGTGTGAAATGTCCGGAACAATGACACGATGGAACGCATGACGGAACGCAAACCACCAGCCGCGGCCGCTTTCCACTACGCCGGACATGGGCCGAACGCCTCCACCGGCGTAGCGATCTGCCACGGATTTACCGGCAGCCCGTTGAGCATGCTGCCATGGGCTGAATATCTGGCCGCGCAAGGCTTCGCTGTCACGGTCCCCCTGCTTCCAGGACACGGGACAAGTTGGCATGACCTGGCCACAACCCGCTGGCAGGACTGGTACCGGGCCTTTGAAAAGAGCTACATGGACCTCGCTGCCACAACGGAAACGTGTTTCGTGGCGGGGCTGTCCATGGGTGGGGCTGTAGCCCTCCGTCTGGCGTCCCTCCACGATGTTCCGGGCGTCGTGCTGGTCAATCCGGGTTTGAGCTTCTATGACCGCCGCGTGAAGTACGTGGGCGCGTTGAAATACGTCATGCGCACCACGGATCCCATCGTGGAGGATTCCCCGGCACCTGAGCTCATCGAAGACAGTGACTACTCCAAGACACCCTTGAAGTCCGTGCACGAGCTCAAGAAGCTGTTCCGGTCCGCGACCCGGGGATTGACCCAGGTGAAGGCGCCGGCATTGGTCTTCAAATCGTCGGTGGATGGGGTCATTCCGCCCAGCTCGGTGGATACGATCCGCAGGCACATCGACTCGGCGCGCCTGAAAGTTGTGACCCTCCCGCACAGCGGGCACGTGGCCACCCTGGACGTTGACGCCCCCACCATTTTTGAAGAATCAGCAGCATTTTTCCGCCGGCACGCCAATCACAGAGTAGCCTCGGAGTCATCATGAAGATGACCCCGGATTTCTCACCGTTCCTCAGCAGCTGGAGCGGAACTGGACCGCGCGTCGGCGTGGTCATGTCCCACGGCTTCACCGGGAGCCCGCACAGCGTGCGGCCCTGGGCTGAGCATTTGGCCGCTGCCGGCTATGCCGTCCGCCTGCCGTTGCTGCCGGGCCACGGCACTACCTGGCAGGATATGGCGAAGCGATCCTGGCAGGAATGGCACAGGGCAGTGGATGATGCCTACCTTGAACTGGCTGCGGAGTGCGACTACGTCTTCGCCGCGGGCTTGTCCATGGGCGGCACCCTGGCATTGCGAATAGCAGCCACGCGGCCCGTCGCGGGGACTGTGGTGGTCAATCCCGGCCTCGTCCTGGACGATCCACGTGCCGTGATCGTCGCCGCACTCAAGTACGTGGTGAAGACGACGCCGGCCATCGCCAACGACATCCTCAAACCGGACCAGGACGAAGGTGCGTATGCACGCACCCCTGTTGCCGCGGCCCATCAGTTGAAGAAGATGTACAAGGACACGGCCGCGATCCTGCCACGCATCAGCGCCCCGGTGCGCGTCTACCGGTCAACAGTGGACAACGTCATATCGAACGCCAGCCTGGAATTTCTCCGCTCCCGCGTGAACGCTCCGGTTGACATCAGCTATCTTCACAACAGCCACCACGTGGCCACCCTCGATAACGACGCACCGGAAATCTTCTCCGGTACGGTCGATTTCATTCAACAGACACTTGCCGCCTTGGCCGGACAGGGGCCATCTCCCGATAAGGACGCAGCCCATGAACAGGCCTGATCCCAACTCCGCCGACCAAAGCGCCAATAAAGACGACGACGCGGTCTGGCAGGACCTCGTGGCCCGGCTTGAGGCAACCAGGTCCACGCCTGATGAACAAGAACCGGAGCCCACCGCCGGCCCCGGCGAGGCTCCGGCGGGTCCAGCCAGGTCTTTCCGGGATTTCGATCCCCTCGGCCTTTCCACCCCCGCTGCAGTGCCGGCCGCTGATCCCATGGCCGGAGAGGGTCAGGGGCGTGCGCCGGGACCGCGTGACTTTGAGGTGGACGACGACGACGAGTCGTTCGTCCCGGAAGAACCGCCGAGCCTGGCAGGTACCGAACCGCTGACCATGCTGGCCTGGGTAGGCGCTGTGGGCGGACCCATCGCGCTGCTCTTCACTGCCATGTTCTGGCGATCAGCGCCGCTGGCAGCCATCCTCGGAATCGTCGCCGCGTTTGTGGTCTCGGTGGTTTTCCTCATCATGAGGCTTCCGCAGGAGAAGAACGAGGACGACGACGGCGCCCGCATCTAGGTGCCGACGCTCCAGGTCCCGCTGACGCTTAGCTGTGCGTCCGGCCGCTGACCCGTGAGAGGTCGGCAGCGCCAATCATGCCGGCACGTGGGCCCAGGGCGGCAAGTTCAATCCTGGCCATGGGCCGGAAGCCACGCCCTGTGAGGTTCTTGGCAAAAGAGTCACGGGCAGGACCAGCCAAAAGGTCTCCGGCGTCGCAGAGTCCACCACCGATGACAAACATTCCCGGGTCCAGGGCAGCTGCAAGGTTGGCCAGGCCCAGGCCAAGCCAGTCGCCCTGGTCCGCCAGCAACTCCCGGGACGTAGCGTCCCCGGCCAGGGCGAGGGCGGTGACGACCGCCCCCGTGATGTTGTCGGCGGTACCTCCGGCGCGATCCAGCAAGGCCCGGCCTTCGGGCGAATTTGTCCTCACCAGCTGGCGGGCTTCACGTCCCAGCGCGTTGCCCGAAGCGTATTGTTCCCAGCACCCTCGGTTCCCGCATTCGCATCGGTGGCCGCCGGGAAAAATGATCTGGTGACCGAATTCGCCGGCGACACCGTAGCGGCCCCGTTCCACCCGGCCGTCCATCACCATGGCACCGCCAATGCCAGTACCAAGGGTGATGCACACAAGCCGGCTCTCTCCTTGACCGGCCCCGAAGCGCCATTCCGCCCATGCTGCGGCATCGGCGTCGTTGGTGAGCAGGACCGGGCGCCTGAGCAGTTTCTGCAGGCTGGCCCTGAGCGGTTCGTTACGCCAGGCGAGGTGCGGGCTGAAAAGCACCGTGCCGCCGTCGAGGTCCATCCAACCGGCTGCGCCTATCCCCACGGAGGCCACCCTGTGCCCAGCACTGAGTTCGTCCACGAGTTCCACAATGGTCTGTTCAACTGCCCGTGGATCGGCGCCCGGGGTGGACCGGCGCGCCTCGGCGAGGACCCTGCCGTCGGCGTCCACCACACCGGCGGCAACTTTGGTGCCCCCGATATCGATTCCGATGGCCAGTCCCCTGCGGCCCAAGTGGCTTCGCCGAGCGGCCCAGGGGACGTCCTTCCAGGCAGCGGCCGGGGGCCTGGAGTTTACGCGGGTGCTGGACCGAAATGCGGGCATCCCATCATCCTATTCCGCCATCGGGCACGCCCCCGCATCGCCGGGTCCAGAAGTCCCCGAGTTGCTTGAAATGGGGCCTGATCCGTAAAGTTACTCGCCAGTAGGTGAAATAGAACACACCTCCGCGAGCGGGCATACTAGAGTGGAAGAAGCCCCTCGTGGCCCGTGGATATCAAAGGAGCTACCGTGCGTGAAATCAGTGTTCCTCCCCTCGTGAACATCTCCCCTGAAACCAACATCACGGACCTCGTGCTTCGGGAGGCGGGAAAGGCGTCCAATCCCCCGCTGTTCTCCAAGCTGGATGCCAGCGGGCAGTGGGCGGACATCCGCGCCACCGACTTCCTCGCTGACGTCCGGGCTCTGGCCAAGGGCCTCATCGCCAGCGGCGTAGGACAGGGTGACCGTGTAGGCATCATGTCCCGGACACGCTACGAGTGGTCGCTGGTGGACTTCGCGATCTGGTTCGCCGGGGCCGTCTCCGTCCCGATCTACGAAACGTCGTCGCCGTCGCAGGTGGCATGGAACCTTGGTGACTCAGGCGCAGTAGCCGCCTTCGGCGAGTCAGCCCACCATGAGGACATCATCCGCCAGGCCGTCGTCGCGGAGGACATCACGTCCGTTGCCAACGTCTGGCAACTCGAAGGCGCCGGCCTCGATGCCCTGCGCACTGCGGGAGCGGGAGTTCCCGACGACGAACTCGAGTCGCGGCGGTCCGCGGCAGGCCTGCGGGACATCGCCACCATCATCTACACCTCCGGAACCACGGGCAGGCCGAAGGGCTGCGAACTGACCCACGGAAACTTCGTGGAACTTTCCGAGAATGCCCGCGCCTCGTTGCCGGAAATCATCAACGAATCCGGCAAGACCATCATGTTCCTGCCATTGGCCCACGTTTTTGCCCGCTTTATCTCTGTGCTGGCCGTGGCCGGCGGCGTCAAGGTTGCCCACACCCCGGACATCAAGAATCTGCTGGGCGACCTCCAGAGCTTCCAGCCGACGTTCATCCTCGCCGTGCCCCGCGTGTTCGAGAAGGTATACAACTCGGCGCTCACGAAGGCCGAAGACGGTGGCAAGGGCGCCATCTTCCACCGGGCGGTAGACACCGCGATCGCCTATTCCAAGGCGCGCCAGGACGGGAACCTTGGCCTGGGGCTGAAGATCAAGCATGCCGTGTTCGACAAGCTGGTCTACGGAAAGCTCCGGGCGGCGATGGGTGGCCACGTGGCCCACGCGGTATCCGGTGGCGGGCCGCTCGGCGAACGCCTGGGCCATTTCTTCCAGGGCATCGGCCTGCAGATCCTCGAAGGGTACGGGCTGACCGAGACTACGGCTCCGATCTCCGTCAACACTCCATCCATGATCCGGATCGGCTCGGTGGGCGCTCCCCTTCCGGGGAACGCAGTGAAGATCGCGGACGACGGCGAGATTCTCGCCAAGGGCGTCTGCGTGATGCGCGGCTACTACAAACGACCTGACCTCACGGAAGAGACCTTCACAGCCGACGGATGGTTCCGAACCGGCGACATCGGAGAGCTGGACAGCAACGGCTTCCTGAAGATCACTGGCCGCAAGAAGGAGATCATCGTCACCGCAGGCGGCAAGAACGTGGTCCCTGCGCTGTTGGAGGACCAGATCCGCGCAGACGCCTTGGTGTCCCAGGTCCTGGTGGTTGGTGACAACCGTCCTTTCATCGGCGCGCTGGTGACCCTGGACGAGGAAGCCCTGCCCGGCTGGCTCGAACGCCACGGACTTCCGGCCGGCACGACTTTGGCCGAGGCCACCGAAAACGCCGTGGTCAAGGCTGCGGTGCAGGAGCTGATCAGCAAGGCGAACCAGTCCGTCTCCCAGGCAGAGGCCATCAAGGCCTTCCGTGTGGTTCCGGCTGACTTCACCGAGGCCTCCGGTCACCTGACACCGTCGTTGAAGGTCAAGCGCGCGCAGGTCATGAAGGACTTTGACGCCGTGATCGAGGAAATGTACTCGGCTCCCCGCGCCTCCTAGACCGCCTTCCGGCCAAACAGCCGGACAGCACACAGCAAAAAGCAAAAAAGTACCCCGCCCGGATGACTCCGGGCGGGGTACTTTTTCGTGGCCGCTAGCTAGCTGATGACCAGCAGCAGATCGCCACCCTGCACCTGCTCCACCGCTGAGATGGCCAGGCGCGAAACCGTGCCGGCCACCGGCGTCGTAATGGATGCCTCCATCTTCATCGCCTCAATGGTGGCCACAGTGTCACCGGCCTTCACGGCATCGCCGGCCTTGACCGTAACGGTCACGGCACCGGCGAACGGTGCTGCAACCTGTCCGGGCTGGGCTGGGTCGGCCTTTTCTGCAGCCTTGACGTTGCTGACCACGGAGCGGTCGCGGACGACCACGGGCCGGGACTGGCCGTTGAGCGTGCACATGACCGTGCGCATGCCCTTCTCGTCGGCTTCGGAAACGGCTTCGAGCTGCGCAATGAGGCGGACGCCCTTTTCCAGTTCGATGACGTGCTCGGAGCCCTGCTGGAAACCGTAGAGGTAGTCACGGGTGTCGAGAACGGAAAGGTTGCCGTAGGTGTCCACGCTCTTCAGGTAGTCCTTGGTGGGACCAGCGAACAGCAGGCGGTTCAGCGTGTGCTGGCGCGTCTTGGAGTCGCCCTTGAGGGCTGCGCTGTCTTCCGGGCTGATATCGACGTCGCGGACCTTCACGCTGCGGCCCTGGAGGGCCTTGGTGCGGAAGGGTTCGGGCCAGCCACCGGGAGGATCACCAAGTTCACCGGACAGGAAGCCGATGACGGAATCCGGAATGTCGTAGTTCTGCGGGTTCTCGTTGAAGTCCGCCGGGTCTGCGTTCAGTCCCACCAGGTGCAGGGCGAGATCGCCCACGACCTTGGAGGACGGTGTCACCTTGACGAGGCGGCCGAGGATACGGTCTGCCGCGGTGTACATGTCCTCGATCGCTTCGAACCGCTCCCCCAGTCCCAGGGCAATGGCCTGCTGGCGCAGATTGGACAGCTGGCCGCCCGGGATCTCGTGCTGGTAGACACGGCCGGTCGGGCCCGGGAGGCCGGATTCGAAGGGTGCGTAAACGCGTCGCACAGCTTCCCAGTACGGTTCCATGGCGCCGACGTTGGCCAGGCTGAGGCCGGTGTCACGGGGAGTGTTGGCCAAAGCGGCAACCAACGCGGAGGCAGCAGGCTGGCTGGTGGTACCGGCCAGGGAAGCCGCGGCGACATCCACCGCATCCACGCCGGCGTCGACAGCTGCCAGCAGGGTGGCCAGCTGGCCGCCGGCGGTGTCGTGCGTGTGCAGGTGCACGGGCAGGTCGAAGCGCTCACGGAGTGCGGTAACGAGCTTGGCCGCGGCGGCCGGGCGAAGGAGCCCGGCCATGTCCTTGATGGCGAGGATGTGCGCACCGGCGTCGACGATCTTCTGGGCCAGGTCCAGGTAGTAGTCCAGCGTGTACAGGTCCTCGTTGGGATCCAGGAGGTTGCCGGTGTAACACATGGCCACTTCCGCTACAGCTGTTCCCGTGGCCCGGACCGCCCGGATGGCCGGAGCCATCTGGTTGACGTCATTGAGGGCGTCGAAGATCCTGAAGATATCGATGCCCGTAGCGGCGGCTTCCTCGACGAAAGCTTCCGTCACTTCTTCCGGGTAGGGCGTGTACCCGACGGTGTTTCGTCCGCGAAGCAGCATCTGGAGGCAGGTGTTCGGAAGGGCCTGGCGCAGTGCGGCCAAGCGGTCCCAGGGATCCTCGCCCAGGAACCGTAGGGCGACGTCGTACGTCGCGCCACCCCATGCCTCCACTGAAAGCAGCTCAGGCATCAAAGCTGTCACGGCCGGACCGGCCGCGACCAGATCGCGGGTGCGGACCCGTGTGGCAAGGAGCGACTGGTGGGCGTCACGGAACGTGGTGTCCGTGACCGCCACAGCGTTCTGCTCGCGCAGAGCCTTGGCGAAGCCCTCCGGACCGAGCTCGATCAGCTTCTGCCGCGAACCCGACATCGGAACAGGACCGTCGACGGCGGGCAGCTTGCTTGCGGGATCGCTGTGGACCTTGAGTTCGCCGTTCGGCTTGTTGACAGTCACCTCAGCCAACCAGGTGAGCAGCTTGGTGCCACGGTCGGCGGAGATGTGCGACTTCAACAGTTCAGGACGCTTGTCGATGAAATCCGTCGCCACATTGCCGGCGTTGAAGTCCGGATCGGCCAGGACGGCCTGCAGGAACGGGATGTTGGTGGACACGCCACGGATACGGAACTCGGCGAGTCCGCGCCGGGCGCGGGCAACAGCAGCCGGGTAGTCGCGGCCGCGGCAGGTCAGCTTCACCAGCATGGAGTCAAAGTGGGGGCTGATTTCGGCACCCGAGTAGACCGTGCCGCCGTCGAGCCTTACACCGGCGCCACCGGCTGAACGGTAGCCGGTGATCTTTCCGACGTCAGGCCGGAAGCCGTTGGCGGGGTCTTCAGTGGTGATACGGCACTGCAGGGCAGCGCCCTTGATGGAGACGGTTTCCTGGCTCAATCCCAGATCCGCCAGGGTCTCCCCCGACGCAATGCGCATCTGCGCCTGCACGAGGTCGACGTCGGTGATTTCCTCCGTGACGGTGTGCTCCACCTGGATGCGGGGGTTCATTTCGATGAAGACGTGCTGTCCCGCACGCTCGCCTTCGGTGTCCACCAGGAACTCGACCGTTCCGGCGTTGACGTAGTTCAGTGCTTTGGCGAACGCCACGGCATCGCGGTACAGCGCCTGGCGGATGTTCTCATCCAGGTTCGGTGCCGGGGCGATTTCAACGACCTTCTGGTGGCGGCGCTGCAGGGAACAGTCACGCTCGAAGAGGTGCATGACGTTGCCCTCGGCGTCAGCCAGGATCTGTACTTCGATGTGGCGCGGGCGCAGTACGGCCTGCTCAAGGAACATCGTGGGATCACCAAAGGCCGCGTCGGCCTCGCGCATGGCAGACTGCAGTGCTTCGGGGAGGGCCTCGCGCGTCTCAACGCGACGCATGCCGCGACCGCCACCTCCGGCAACAGCCTTGGCGAAGATGGGGAATCCGATCTCGTCGGCTGCCGCAATAAGTTCGTCAAGATCCTTGGAAGGCTTGCTCGACTTCAGGACGGGCACACCGGCCTTGCGGGCGGCTTCCAGGGCTGCGACCTTGTTGCCGGCCAGTTCCAGGACCTCGGCGGGCGGGCCCACGAAGGTGATGCCCGCAGCTTTGGCCGCTCGCGCGAGATCCGGGTTCTCCGAAAGGAAGCCATAGCCGGGGTAGATGGCGTCTGCCCCGGCTTCCTTGGCGACGCGGACAACCTCCTCGACGTCCAGGTAGGCGCGGACGGGGTGACCCACCTCGCCGATCAGGTAAGCTTCGTCGGCTTTCTGACGGTGGATCGAGTTACGGTCCTCGTGCGGAAAGACGGCTACGGTCTTGGCGCCCAGTTCATAACCAGCGCGAAACGCCCTGATCGCGATTTCGCCGCGATTGGCCACCAGAATTTTCGAAAACATACTTCTCCTGCATCATTGCGGGTGGATCGGTCGGTGGTCACAGTGTGTAGTGCCGCCAGCATCAAACACAAATCTTTGTGGCAACCATCACAAAGGAATCGTCATGTGGGCTGTATATGCGTGCGCGCGATCCAACGGCATGCTATTGCCAACTGCGATCTCCCTTGGCCGGGCGCGTAGAAAGCGGGATTCGATGCCGAAGCACCATATGATGTTGAGGGGGCTTCGGCAAGCCCCGGCTCCGGTGATTCCGGAGGCGAATGAGCGCGATACGGCAACCGGCGTTAGGTTTTGGGTTTTCAAGTGCAAGTAGTCAGCATCAGCAGCCTCAAAGGTGGAGTGGGAAAGACGTCCGTGACCACCGGTCTGGCGTCCGCGGCCCTCGCTGCCGGCATATCCACCCTGGTGGTGGATCTCGATCCCCATGCCGACGCCACGACGGCACTTGGTGTCCAGCCCGGCGGCCAGCAGGACATCGGTCGGATGCTGAAAAGCCCTCGGCGTGCCAGGCTCCAGGACAACGTCGCCGGCAGCAGCTGGGTCTCCAACGGCTCCAGCAACGGCACCCTGGACGTCGCAGTAGGCTCAGCGTTCACTGGAATCTACGACCGCCCCGACCTCGGCCGCCGCGACCTCCGCAGGCTGTCCACGGTTCTGGCCGGCACCACCAACTACGAGTTGGTACTGGTCGACTGCCCGCCGTCCCTGAATGGATTGACCCGCATGGCCTGGAGCGCCAGTGACCGCGTGGTGCTCGTGGCCGAGCCCGGGCTGTTTTCCGTAGCGGGCACCGAACGAACCATGAGGGCCATTCAGCTGTTCCGCCAGGAATTCGCCCCCAATCTGGCCCCGGCAGGTATCGTGGCCAACCGCGTGCGCAGCGGATCCGCCGAGCACACCTTCCGCTTGGCCGAAATGGAGTCCATGTTCGGAGAGCTGCTGTTGACTCCGCACATTCCGGAACAAGCCAATTGGCAGCAGATCCAGGGTGCGGCGCATTCCGTCCACCACTGGCCGGGAGATTCTGCGAAGAATGCCGCAAAACTTTTCGATGCCCTGCTAGAGAGTCTTCTTGAGGGGCAGGGTTCCACCAGGGAACGCCGCCAACGCTGACGGGCACGGGGCTCCGTCAGTGGCCCCGGTCTGCACAACAAGAAAGCCTCTTCCCTGTGGGAAGAGGCTTTCTTCATGTCCTTTGTCGGTTGCCTAGCCTATGCGGCGGGCAACGCGGCGCTTGCTCAGTTCGTCGTCGGGAAAGGATTGCTCGACGGCGTGCTCGCTCGGCAGCGCGGCCAAGCTGCCCTCAACTTCCCGCCATACGCGGCCAACGGCTATGCCGAAGACTCCTTGGCCACCCTGCACCAGGTCGATGACCTCATCTGCGGAGGTACATTCGTAAACACTGGCACCATCGCTCATGAGGGTGATCTGCGCGAGGTCCTCCACACCACGTTCGCGGAGGTGTTCCACCGCGGTCCTGATCTGCTGGAGTGATACGCCGGTGTCAAGAAGTCGCTTGACCACTTTGAGAACCAGGATGTCGCGGAATCCGTAGAGCCGCTGTGATCCGGAGCCGGCAGCTCCACGGACAGCAGGTTCAACGAGTCCTGTGCGTGCCCAGTAGTCCAGTTGGCGGTAGGTGATGCCTGCCGCCTTGCATGCGGTGGGGCCGCGGTATCCCGCGTCCTCGTCCAGCACGGGAAGATCCTCGGTGAAGAGCAGACCTTGGGCGCCGGATGCGGGCGCAGCAATGCCGGCAGAGGACTGCTTCAGCTCGCCTGCTTCGCCTTTCGGACTCACGTGACCTCCTTGTTCTCAGCTCCCTTGGGGACGGTGCATACCCCTGACACAACAACAAAATGCAGCAGTGTAATTCCCACAAGTCGGCACCTTCCAGTGTGACTTGCGCGGGCAGTGTATGCAACGGGAACTTGATACTTCGACGTTAGGCCCGTGAAGCGCCGAGGTCAAAGACCTTGGGCCCAAAATCCAGTCGTGTCGAAACTTTCACCCTCAACTTTAGGTTGAGGGTGTTTCAACCTTCGAAATCTTCAGGTTCCACATCGTCGAGGAACTCGCGGAACCGGCGCATTTCTCGTTCTTCGTCCACCGTGGGATCCGGCTCCGAATCCTCGCCTTCATCGTGCTCGGTGATCCGGACACCCGCTTCTTCCATGACGGCGTCAGCGCACCAGATGCGGCACTTGGCCCGCAAAGCCAGGGCGAGGGCGTCCGAGGCGCGGGAACTGACCACCGTGCCGTCGTCGAACTGCAGCTGGCCATAGAAGATGTTGTCCTCGACCGCCACGATGTTCACGCTGATGATTGTGTGACCCAGCGATTCCACGACATCGATCAGGAGATCATGCGTCATGGGCCGGGGCGGGACCACGCCCTGCTGGGCGAGGGCGATGGCACTGGCTTCCGGCGTGCCGATCCAGATTGGCACATGCCGTTCACCGTTGAGTTCGCGAAGGAGCACCAATGGCTGGTTGGACGGCAATTCGATCCGCACACCGACAATTTCGACTTCGATCATCAGCTGTCCATCCGGGAGATTCGGTCGTGGACGAGGGCCCGGTGGAGGGTGAGGCACAGCTCGCTGATCTCGCGTGCCGCTTCTGCGGCCCTTGCCTGGGATGCTGCGTCGCGCCGTGAGGTCAACGGCGCGACGGCCCTTTCAACCAAGCCGAACTCCCGCTCGGCTGCAGCCTGGAAGGGACGAAGGTGCCGGGGCTCAAGGCCGTGGCCCTCCAATTGAACGCAAGCCCTGGCCACCTGGAGGGCATGTTCGTCGAACTTGCCACCGACATGGGAGATCAAGCCAAAGCTCAGGAGCGATTCCAGCAGCGGCACGCTGGCGCCGGACTCGGCACGCAATTGCTCCTCCGTGAGGGCCCGGGCTCGTCCTTGCATCTCCGCCGCCATTTCCGGCGAGACAACCCTCGGGGAGACAGTGACCCCCGGAGGAAGATTCTCCGGCCGTTCACCGCGGTCGATGGCGTCGAGGTAGTCCTTGATGACCTTGAGCGGCAGGTACTGGTCACGCTGCAGGGCCAGGACGAAGCGCAGGCGCTCCACGTCGCTGTCCGAATACTGCCTGTATCCGGCAGGAGTCCTCTTCGGATTGATGAGGCCTTTTTCCTCCAGGAAGCGGATCTTGGACGCAGTCATTCCAGGGAAGTCATCGCTCAATTGGGCGAGGACTTCCCCGATGTTCAGGACCTGCGGCCCGCGACGGTCCGGCTGGGCAATAGCCACAGGCAGGTTCCCCGTCAGACTTGGCCTGCTGAGCGGACAGGGCTGATGTAGTAGGTCAACCGGAACTTACCGATCTGGACCTCGTTGCCGCTCTTGAGCTGCACGCGGTCAACGCGGTCGTGGTTGACATACGTACCGTTGAGGCTGCCCATGTCCACGAGCTCGAATCCCGACGCAGTGCGGATGAACTGCACGTGCTTGCGGGACACCGTGACATCGTCAAGGAAAATGTCCGCGTCAGGGTGCCGGCCGGCAGTTGTGGTGTCCGCGTCCAGCAGGAACCGGGCTCCGGCGTTGGGTCCGCTGTGCGCAATGAGCAAGGCCGAATTCGGCGGAAGAGCATCCACGGATGCACGCTCTTCAGGAGCCAACTTGGGGGCAATGCTCGGCTCGTCCCACGTTGGCGTGATGCTGATTGAGGTGGTCTCCGACGTCGGCTGTTCCTCCGCGCCGTTCCCGACATTGGCTTGATTCTGTTCGCCGCCAACCATGGAATTTCCTCCTCATCCGCTGACAGTTCCAAACCCTGCCAGCAACTTCCGCATCCCGGTACCGCCGGGCAAATCGGTTCCTGGCCCGCCCTTCCATTTCCCCTGTAATGGGAAAACAGCCTGGCGGGCCAGATAACTTTAGCCTACCTGTTGTTCGTACTCCGATGCACTGAGCAGGGAATCCACTGCGTCAGGTTCTGCGAGCTTTACTTCAATGAGCCAACCTTCGCCGTAAGGGTCGGAGTTAATCAGTGCGGGATCCGTATCCAACGCGTCATTGCGATTGGTGACCTCGCCGGAAACCGGAGCATAGATGTCGCTGACGCTCTTGGTGGATTCGACTTCCCCAACAACTTCATTGCCGGTGATTTTTGTCCCCGGCTCCGGCATCTGGGCGTAGACCACGTCGCCCAGCGCGTCCTGGGCGAAGTCGGTAATGCCAATGCGCACAACGCCGTCGGCATCCGGAGCGGTGACCCACTCGTGTTCTGCAGTGTAGGAAAGTTCTTCAGGAATATTGCTCACGGGTGGCCTTTCATCGGGACAATGACGAACCTCGGCGACGGCCTGCGCAGCTGGCCGCCGCTGAAAGTATAGGCACAATTCCCCTGCGCCTGATGGGGTCTCTGCCATGATTGACCCATGACTGAACAAGCACAAGTACCAGCCGGGAAAAAGAGCAACCTGGGCGCCAAAATAATCCTGGTCCTTGTGTTTTTGCTGGTTGCTGTGGCCGCCTGGTTCATTCTTGGGGCAATTCTTCCCAGATGGTGGTCCGATGTCATCGCAGGACAAATCAGGCGTGACCTTGGTGCCAGCGTGCTGGTCGGCATGTTCTACGGCTTCGTATTTACCTTCATTCCTTTGCTGGTCGCCTGGCAGGCCACCAGGAAAGCCGTAAGCTGGCCCTGGAAAACAGCCATCGTCCTGCTGGCAGTTGCCATCGCAACTCCCAATCTGCTCACTGCCGGAATCGTCTTTGGCTCCACGGAATCAGCCCACGCCGGCCAGAGGACCCTCAGCGTGGATGCAGGCTTCTTCACCACCTGGACAGCCATCTCCGCCGTTGCCGCGGTAGTTGTCTTTATTGCGGTGACGGTCATGTGGTCGATCTGGCGGCGCCGGGGCAAACAGATGAAGGCCCTGAAGCAGGCGGAGAACGAACGCATCAAGGCTGCCGGGAACCGGAACGCCGAACCGGAACCGCAGAACCCCACGCCCACCCCATAAGAGCCGAAAATGCCCGCCACGGACTTTCCGTGGCGGGCATTTTCCTGCCTGCGTCAGACGTGACGCTCCAGGCGTCGGGCTCCAGACCACATGACTTAGGCGACGATGGCCCCATCAGGTTCGCGTTCGACGTCGGGAGTTGCCGTCGGTGCGGCCCCTCCCCCGCGCTTGGCGGCCGCAGCGGCAGCAATCATGACCAGCAGGGCAGCAACCGTGATCCCTGCGCCCGCCCAGATGGGCGAGGTGTAGCCGAGACCGGCAGTGATGGTGACGCCGCCCAGCCATGCGCCCAGCGCGTTGCCCAGGTTGAAGGCACCAATGTTCGCACCCGATGCCAGCGTTGGTGCCGTGGAGGCGAAGTGCATCACGCGCATCTGGAGGCCTGGAACGGTTGCGAATCCGAATCCGCCCATCAGGGCCAGGGACACCAGGGTTGCAATGCTGCTGGCAGCCGTCAGGGCGAAGAAGACCAGAACCACCACAAGTCCGGCGAGGATCACGATGAGTGACTTGTCCAAGGCCTTATCGGCAGCCTTGCCGCCGAGGAAGTTGCCGACGAACAGTCCTCCACCGAACAGCACCAGCAGCCATGGGACGGCGCCCGGCTCAAATCCGGAGACCTCGGTGAGGGTGAAGGCAATGTAGGTGAAGGCGCCGAACATGCCGCCGAAGCCGAGGATGGTCACGATGATCGACAGCCACACCTGGCCGGATGCGAAGGCGCCCAGTTCGCTGCGTAGGCCCTTTGTGGGTTCCGTGCCGGCCTTGGGGACCATGAAGGCGACGCCGAGCAGCGCCACTACGCCGATCACGGTGATAGCCCAGAACGTTGAACGCCAGCCGAAGTTCTGGCCAAGCAAGGTCCCGAAGGGAACACCCAGGACGTTGGCCGCCGTCAGGCCGGTGAACATGATCGCGATGGCGCCGGCCTTCTTGTGCGCCGGCACGAGGCTTGCGGCCACCACTGAGCCGATACCGAAGAAGGCCCCGTGGCACAGTGCGGCCACGATACGTCCGAGCAGCATGGCCGAGTAGGTGTCGGCGATCGCGGAGAGGAAATTGCCTGCGATAAAGAGCACGAGCAGGCCCATGAGTACAGGTTTGCGGGGCAGCCGGGTCACAGCGGCAGTCACCAGCAGGGCACCGACAGTGACGCTGAGGGCGTAACCGGAGATGAACCAACCGGCCGAAGCCTCGCTGACGTCGAAGTCGGCGGCAACCTCGGGCAAGAGGCCCATGATCACGAATTCGGTCAGTCCGATGCCGAATCCGCCGAGGGCAAGGGCAATCAACCCTGCGGGCATGTGGAACTCCTTAGATGGCCGGTTCCCCTGGGAAGTGGAAGTGCGTCGCCGGGAACCGTAGAATAATAGTTGCAGACGCTCTATATATAGTTGCATACGCTAGGTACTTGCGCAAGCAACTACTTTCGAACGTCCGCGATCGACTCAACATCAAGGCAGGAGCACAGCAGACATGGGCATCAAGGATGACGCCGTAGAAGTACGGGCACAGGGCTGGCGGACCCTTGCCGCCCTGCACGGAAGCATCGAAGCGGAGCTGGAACGGGCGCTCCAGGCCTCGAACGAGCTCTCTGTCGTGGAGTACACGGTGCTGGATGCGCTGAGCCGCCAGGACGGCTGGCACATGCGGATGCAGCAGCTGGCCCGCGCCACCGCACTCTCAAGCAGCGCCACAACGCGCCTGGTCAACCGCCTGGAAGACCGGGGGCTGCTCACCCGCATCCTCTGCGCCGACGACCGGCGAGGGATCTACACGGAGCTGACGGGCGCCGGCCAGAAGCTCCTCGAATCAGCCAAGCCCGTTCATGACGAGACTCTGGCTGCAGCCTTGGACGCCGCGGAGGCCGTGCCGGAGCTTGAGCCGCTCGTAAGGGCGCTCGGAGCGTTGCAAAAGGCATAGGCCGGATCCCGGGCTCGTAGGCGCAATTCCGCCCTGAATGACGGGCGTGGCGAACGAGCCCGGGAAGTCTTGCGCCTTAGCGACCCGACTTAACGACCAAAGGCCGGAATCACGCGTTTCCACGTGATTCCGGCCTTTTTGGTCGGGCTGACAGGATTTGAACCTGCGACCCCTTGACCCCCAGTCAAGTGCGCTACCAAGCTGCGCTACAGCCCGCTGGTTCCACCGTTCTCCGCCTAAGTTTTCCTCCGAAGAGTCCCACCTAAGCAGTCCGGCCGAACCACCTCCAAAAGCTTACACGAAGTTGGAGGTCGGAGACGCCATCACAGCCAAAGTGGGCTGTGATGCGCGTCTCACTTAGCGCTTCTTGCCGCGCTTTTCGCGTACGCGCATGTTGACCTCGATGGGCGTGCCCTCGAAGCCGAACGTTTCGCGCAGGCGGCGGGTGATGAAGCGACGGTATCCCGGGTCCAGGAAGCCAGTGGTGAAGAGCACGAACTTCGGCGGACGGCTGGAAGCCTGGGTACCGAAGAGAATGCGGGGCTGCTTTCCACCACGGACCGGGTGCGGGTGGGCTGCGACGAGTTCACCCAGGAACGCGTTGAGGCGTCCGGTGGGGATACGGCGGTCCCAGCTCTCCAGGGCGATGTCCAAGGCAGGAACCAATCGGTCCTTGTGCCAGCCGGTCTTGGCTGAGATGTTGACGCGGGGAGCCCATTCAACGTGGGCCAGGTCCTGCTCGATCTCACGCTCAAGGTAGCGGCGGCGCTCGTCATCCAACAGGTCCCACTTGTTGAACGCAAGCACCAGGGCGCGGCCGGATTCGATGGCCAGCTGAAGGATGCGGACGTCCTGCTCGCTGAGGACCTCGTCCACGGCAAGAAGCACGACGGCGACCTCCGCCTTTTCGAGCGCGGCCTGCGTACGCAGGGATGCGTAGAAGTCTGCACCCTGGGCCATGTGCTGGCGGCGACGGATACCGGCGGTGTCCACGAATCGCCAGGTGCGGTCACCCAGCTCGATGAACTCGTCAACGGGATCGCGCGTGGTGCCGGCCAGCGGATCCACCACTACGCGCTCGGAACCTGCGAGCTTGTTCAGCAGCGAGGACTTGCCAACGTTCGGGCGTCCGATCAGGGCGATACGTCGCGGGCCGCCGGAGCGCTCCACTCCTTCGACCAGGGAGAACTCGGGAAGGGTGTCCATGACATGGTCAAGGAGGTCGGCAACACCGCGTCCGTGCAGCGCCGAGACGGGGTACGGCTGACCGAAGCCCAGTCCCCACAGTGCTGCGGAATCGGCTTCCTGCGCAAAGTCGTCCACCTTGTTGGCCACCATGATGACCGGCTTCTTGCTCTTGCGGAGCATCTTCATGACGCCCTCATCCGTGGCTGTCGCACCAACGGCGGAGTCCACCACGAAGAGAACGGCGTCAGCGAGCTCCACTGCCATCTCGGCCTGCTCGGCTACGCGGGCATGGATGCCCTTGGCGTCATGCTCCCAGCCACCGGTGTCCACCAGGGTGAAGTTGCGGCCGTTCCAGCGGGCCGAGTACATGACGCGGTCGCGGGTAACGCCGGGGGTATCTTCGACAACTGCTTCGCGGCGGCCCAGGATGCGGTTGACCAACGTGGACTTGCCGACGTTCGGACGGCCGATGATGGCCAGGACGGGGTCCAGCTTGAGGGGACCTTCGTCTCCTTCATCGCCGTACTCGCCACTGAGCAGCGCAGCATCTTCTTCATCGAGTTCGTAATCGTCCAGGCCTGCCCGGAGGGTGGCTGCGCGCAGCTCGGCCTCGTCGTCGTCCAGGGCAGCCAGGTTTTCAGCCACCTGGTCGGTGCCGGTGGGCGTGTATTCGTCGTCGCCGGCTCCGTGGAGGCCGGATTTTTGAGTCGTATCGCTCATTGCACTTTCCTTAGTGGTGGTCTGCCGGCGTCCCGGCTACTTCTGATGGGCGGTGCTGCAGAAGGGCTACCCCGGGCGCAGGCTCCGTAGGCAGGCCCTGGCCCGTGGCCCGGATGGCATCCTGGACGTGTCCGGCAAGGGCTTCACGGATCTCCGCAGCTGCCCTGTCCATTGAAACACGCCCCGGTTCGCCCTTCCGGCGCTTCACCGTGATGGGTTCGCCGAAGCTCACATGGAGCTTGCGGCGTGGTTTGGGGATATGGTCGCGGTGCTCGTCACCCTGGCGGGTTCCGAGGATGGCGACCGGAATTACTGTTGCTCCGGAATTGATGGCGAGCCATGCAACCCCGTTGCTGATGTTTTCGGCGGCGCCGCTCCCCCGGGTTCCTTCAGGAAGAATCCCGACGCAGCGGCCGTCGTCGAGCAGTTGCTTGCCGATGTGCAGCGCCGTGCGGTCGCCGGTCCGGTCCACTGGAATCTGCCCGGAGCCCCTGAGGACCTTGCCCAGGAATCCTTTGAACATCTCTTTCTTGACCAGGATGTGCATGGGACGCGGCGAAGCGCCGAACATCACCGGTCCGTCCAGAAAGCTGATGTGGTTGGCGGCGAAAACCACCGGGCCGGCAGCGGGCACGTTGGTCTTGCCAGATACCTCGGTCCGGTAAAGGACGTGGTCCAGGAACCAACCCACAGGCCGGCTCCAGAGGCGCGTCCACGCTGCCGGGAGTTGATTGCTAGTCGCCATAGATGACCTTGCTGACGATTGCCAGGGCGGTGTCGACGGTTTCCTCGAAGTTGAGGTCGGAAGAATCTAGCGTCACAACGCCGTCGGCAGCCTGGGTGAAGTTCACCACCGTGGAGTCCTTGGCATCGCGCTGGATCACCTGGGCCGCGAGCTGCTCTTTGCTCTGCGTGCCACCCAACTGGATTCCACGACGCCGGAGCCTGGCTTCCTCACTGGCGGTCAGGAGCATACGGACCTCGGCATTGGGGACGACGACAGTGGTTATGTCCCGCCCTTCCACCACCATGCGGTGGTGGTGCTGGTCGATCAGCTCTCGCTGCCGGCGGATCAATTCGGTGCGTGCGCCGAGGGTTGTCGCCACGGCACTGACGGAGGACGAAATCAGGGGTTCCCGGATCTCATCGGTGATGTCGGTGCCGTCAACGGCCACATATTCCTTGGCAGTACTGGTGCTGACTTCCAAGGGCATGGTTTTGGAGGCATGTTCCACAGCGGCGCCGTCCTGCAGGTCCACTCCTGTTTTGAGGCAGTACCAGGTCAAGGCGCGGTACATCGCACCCGTATCCAGGTAAGCCAGCTTCAAGCGGCGGGCCACTTCCTTGCTGACGCTCGATTTTCCGGAACCCGAAGGGCCGTCGATCGCAATCACCAAGGGCTTGCCGGGGCGGGCGACCGTCTCGGGGCCAAAGAATTCACGTGTCATTACTGGAGTACCCGCCATCCACGGTCGGTCAAAGCTTCAACAAGGAGGTCATGCTTGCTGGGAAGCACGGAGAGCTCCACCATGCCCACGTTCTGACCGGACGAATGGTCGAGCCGAAGGTCTTCAAGGTTCACGCCGATTTCACCGATCTCGGTCAGGAGACGTGCGATCTGGCCTGGCTTGTCGTCCACCAGGATGGTGAGCCACGAGTAGGCCTGCGGTGGTCCGCCGTGTTTGCCTGGAATCCTTGCCTGGCCGGCGTTGCCTTCGCTGATCAGTTGGGCGAGGTCGAGCCTGGCGCCCGGCGCGGACGGTGCTTCCAACGTGCCGATCAGCCGGTTCAGGTCCTCCCGCACACCGTGCAGGATGGACACCACCTTGTCTGCGTTGCCTCCCAGGATCTGCACCCAGAGGGTTGGATCACTGGCGGCAATCCGGGTGGTGTCCCGGAGCCCGTTCCCGGCCAAGGAGAGGGCATGCAGTGGCGTACCCTGCAAGCGGCTGGCCAGCAGGGATGACATGATCTGCGGCAGATGCGACACCAAGGCAACGGCTTCATCGTGCTCGTCCGCGGTGAACTGGGAGACAATCGCCCCAAGATCTCCGGCGAGCGAACGCGCTACCTGGACGGCCGCTGCCGAGGTCTCCTCGGAAGGGCAAACGACCCACGGCATGGACGTGAAGAGTTCCCCCCTTGCTGCAACGGGACCGGACTTCTCGCGCCCGGCCATGGGGTGTGTCCCCACGTACCGGGAGAGATCAACTCCGCGTTCGCGCAGCTGCGCCAGGATGGTTGCCTTGACGCTCGCGATGTCGACGACGACGGCGGACGGGTAGTCCCCCAGCGCTTTTTGCACGACGTCGGCCGTCACGTCAGGCGGGGCAGCAACGACTACCAGTTGGGGTACTTCATCCAGCTCAGACAAAGGACGGCCTGCACCGATGTCCACCGCAACCGCCTGGTTGGTGGGCGAAGGATCGAAAAGAAAGACCGGGACCCCGCGTCCGCGCAGCCCGAGGCCAATGCTGGCCCCCAGCAGGCCTGTACCGAGAACGACGACCGGGCCATCAAGATGGCCCCGGCCGTGCGTACCGAATGCCGACATGCCCTAGAGCCCCACAGATGCCAGGAGGTGTCCGACTTCCTGCCTGCCGAGGTTGCGGATGCTGCCCTGGCGCTGGTCACCCAGGCCGATGGGACCAACCTTGACCCGGACAAGCCGTTCTACCGGGAAGCCGACGGCGTCGAACATGCGGCGCACAATGCGGTTCTTACCGGAGTGGAGGACAACCTCGATCAGGACGTGGCCCGGAGTGGAGTCCACCAGCCGGAAGGAGTCCACTGCTGCTACGCCGTCTTCAAGCTCAACGCCGCTCTTCAGCTTGGCGCCGACTCCTTGCGGGAAGGGGCCACGCACCTGGACCAGGTACGTCTTGGGTACCTCGTAGGAAGGGTGGGTCAGACGGTTGGCGAGCTCGCCGTCGTTCGTCAGCAGAAGCAGTCCTTCGGTGGCGACGTCGAGGCGTCCTACGTGGAACAGGCGTTCGCCCTTGTTCTTGCTGTTCTTGAGGAAGTCGCTGATGCAGGGGCGGCCCTCGGGGTCTTCCATGGTGGAGACAACGCCCTTGGGCTTGTTGAACACCATGTAGACGAGGGTCTCGTCCAGCTGGATACGGATACCGTCCACGTGGATGACTGCCGTTGCAGGGTCCACGCGCATTCCGAGCTCGGTGGTGACCACGCCGTCTACTTCAACGCGGCCTTCGAGGATCATTTCCTCACAGACGCGACGGGAAGCAACTCCGGCCTGGGCCATGACCTTCTGCAGGCGTACGCCGTCGGCATCGTGAAGGTCCGACTGCGGGACCTCTTGGCGGGGCCCGCGGTTGCGGCCCGGCTTGCGCACGGGGCCAAGGTTCTGGCCGAACCGTTCGCTGCCGAAGGCCTTGGAACCGTATTGCCGGGCCGGCTTGGCCTTGGGCTTCAAAGCGCCGGGCGTGCCGGGTGCCTTGCCGAAGCCGGGCTTGTTGGAGCCGGGCTTGCGGAACGGCTTGGCAGGCCGTGCGGCCTGGCCGCGGTCGTAATCGCCGGCCGTTGTGGGGTTGTCGGGATCGAAGGGGGCCGCTTCGCGCGGCTTCGAAGCCTTGAAGGGGCGACCCTCGCCCTGGGTGAAGTTGCGCTTTCCAGCGCCGGCGCTTCCGCCGCGGCCGGAGAAGCCGCCGGCGTTGGAGCGGCCAGTGCCGCCTCCCTTGGCCTCATTGCGTCCGGAGCTGTTGCGCCCCGAACCGTTACGTGGTGAACTCTGGCGTCCCGCCTGTGTCATGACCCGTCCTTGTGTAGTAATGGCCGGCATTGTGTGCTGCAATCAACACTAGCCAGCCGGGCAGACATCGTCTGCCCCTTGTCGCTGTGCACCTATATAAGGTGCCGAAATTCAGTATGAAGTTGTGTCGCACAGCCTGTTGGAGCCCGTGGCTACATCCGGCTTGCGTCGTAGTATTCGTCGATCCCTTCCAAACCCGGAAGGTGCGGCGAGAGCTGTGGCAATTCGGCCACCGATCCAATGCCCATCCGTTCCAGGAAGTACGAGGTTGTCCGATACAGGACAGCCCCGGATTCGGGATCCGTTCCGGAGTCCTCGATCAAGCCCCTCTGCGTAAGGGTCCTGACCACGGAATCGACGTTAACGCCGCGAATGGCGGACACCCGGGCCCTGGAGACCGGTTGCCTGTAAGCAATAACCGCCAGGGTTTCAAGTGCTGCCTGAGTAAGCCTGGTGGTCTGCCCCTCGAGGACGAACCTTCCCACGATGTCGGCGAAATCCGACCGTGAATAGATCCGCCACCCTCCAGCGACGTTCCGCAATTCAAAACCCCGGGGTGCAGTGCTGGCAACGGCAAAGCCGACAGCATCCACGTCCGGGGCTTTAACAGTATAGCCGCTATACTCCCGCCGCAGGTCCTCCAGCAAATCCTCGACGACGGCGACCGTTACGTTGAGTCCGGCGGCCAGCTCTTCGGAGGTTGCCGGCTGGTCGATGACCATGAGCACGGCCTCCAGCGCAGCGCGGGCTCCGCCGGGCAAAGCCTCCAGCTCCGCAAGCCCATCCTGGACCGCTTCTTGTTCACTCATTGATACCTGCCTCGTATTCTTCACTCAGCCTTGAGCTGTCCCATTCGGCGTCGTCGCCGGTCCACCGCACCGTCAGCTCTGCCAGCGGCTCCGGCTGTTCGAATGCGATCACGCGATCCCGGAACATCTCCAGCAACGCCAGGAACCGGGCCACCACCACCAAGGTGGTTTCGGCATCGGCAATCAGCGTCTGGAAGGACAGCGGGGCACCCAGCTTCAGGCGATGGCCGATGATCGCCGCCTGCTCCTTGACGCTCACCGGCGGGGCGTGCAGGTGGCCCAAACCCACCTCTTCCGGAGTCGAGTCCTTGGGCTTGAGCGCTTTGGCCGCCAGTTCACCGAATTGTTCAGGGGTGTGCCGCCACACGAGTTCCGGAAGCAGCGCGGCGAAGTGAGCCTCAAGAGCCACTTGGCGCGGGTACCGCATGGCTTCCTGCTCCAGCGTTTCACCCATGATTCCGGCGATTTGCTTGAAGGCCTTGTACTGCAGCAGACGGGCGAACAAGAGGTCCCTTGCCTCCAGCAAGGCAATGTCCTCGGCATCCTCCACTTCTCCTGCGGGCAGGAGGCGGGCGGCTTTGAGGTCAAGCAGGGTTGCTGCGATCACCAGGAATTCGCTGGCTTCGTCCAGCGCCCAGTCCTCCCCCAGTTCCTGGAGGCGGCGGATGTACTTGATGAACTCATCGGTGACGGTAGCCAAAGCCACTTCGGTGATGTCCAGCTTGTGCTTGGAAATCAGTCCCAGCAGGAGGTCGAAGGGGCCGGTGAAGTTGGCCAGCCGGACCTCAAAGCCCGCTTTGGGAGCTGCGGAGGTATCGGCGTCGGGTGCTTCCCGTTCGGCGATCGCTTCCGATGCCGGGGCGAGTGACGGTGCCACCGTCGGTTACGGCGCGCCGCCGCGCGAAATCAGTTCCTTGGCAAGGCGGCGGTAGGCGTCGGCACCGATGTGGTTGCCGGCGTAGCTCGTGATGGGCTCCGCCGCCACCGTGGCGTCGGCGAATTTGATGGAGCGTTTGATGACGGTCTCGAAGACTTTGTCTCCGAAGGCTTCCACCAGGCGGGAGATGACTTCACGGCTGTGCAGGGTCCGGGCGTCGTACATCGTGGCCAGGACGCCGTCCACCTGCAGGCGCGGGTTGAGGCGGTCCTGGACTTTCTCAATGGTCTCGACAAGCAGGGCCACGGCGCGCAGGGCGAAGAATTCGCAGATCAAAGGGATGATGACGCCGTGGGCTGCCGTGAGCGCGTTGACGGTCAGAAGACCCAAAGAGGGCTGGCAGTCAATGAGCACGACGTCGTAGTCGTCTTCGACGTTCTTGAGGGCGCGGTCAAGGACCTGTTCCCGGGCTACCTCATTGACGAGCTGCACTTCAGCAGCAGAGAGGTCGATGTTGGCAGGAAGGAGATCCACGCCCTCCACCCCGGTCTGCTGGATGGCGTCACGGATATTGACCTTGCGGTCCATCAGGACGTTGTAGACAGTGAGGTCGAGTTCATGCGGATTGGCGCCCAGGCCTGCCGACAAAGCGCCCTGGGGGTCAAAGTCCACCAACAGGACCCGCCGGCCGTACTCTGCGAGCGCTGCTGCAAGGTTGATGGTGGACGTCGTTTTACCGACCCCACCCTTCTGATTGACCATGGCGATGACTCGCGCCGGCCCGTGGGAGGCAAGGGGTGCAGGTTCCGGGAATTCGCGGTAAGGGCGGCCCGTAGGCCCCATGACGGCGTCTTCCAGATCGAGCTCGGTGCCTTCCAGCGTAGCTGTTCCCCGTTCGATGCTCACGTATCTAACCACTCTTTCGACGACGATCTTCCCTGCCGCTGTACCCCCGGCTGCAGCGCTACTACCCCCTTAGGCTACATGTCCCGACACGGTAATCCGGGGAACTTGACTTTGTCCGTTGTTTGAGCCTTGACCCTCTAGTTGAGGTCGAAGGTTGGGATCCGGGAGCCTGGCCGGGTATTGGAAAACGCCGAAGGCCGGCACCTGGATGGTGCCGGCCTTCGGCGTTGCTGTTCTGTTCCGGGACTTGGCTGTTAGACGACAGCCTTGCCGCGGGTTTCGGCTTCGGCGACAACCACGTCTTCTTCGCCATGGGCCATCATCGTCTGCTCGTCGAAGGGCTCGCTTCCGGAGAGGACCCGCTCGACCTGGCCGTTGTCGATTTCCTTGACCCAGGTACCGATGAGGACGGTGGCCACAGCGTTGCCGGTGAAGTTGGTCAGAGCGCGGGCCTCCGACATGAAGCGGTCGATGCCAACGATCATGCCTACCCCGCCCAGGAGTTCGGGCTTGTGCGCCTGGAGACCGGCCGCCAGGGTCGCCAGTCCGGCACCCGTCACGCCTGCGGCTCCCTTGGAGGCAATGATCATGAAGACCAGCAGCGAGATCTGCGCACCGAGGTCAAGCGGCGTACCCATGGCGTTGGCCACGAAGAGGGAGGCCATGGTCAAGTAGATGGCCGTGCCGTCCAGGTTGAAGGAGTAGCCCGTGGGAACGGTGACGCCAACGACCGGCTTGGAAACACCCAGGTGTTCCATCTTGGCGATGAGGCGGGGAAGAGCCGCTTCGGAGGACGACGTGGAGAAGATCAACAGGTATTCGCGGGCCAGGTACTTCATGAGGCGGAAGATGTTCACGCCGGCCACGGCGCGGAGCAACGTACCGAGGATCACCACAATGAACAGGGCGCAGGTGATGTAGAAGGCCAGCATCAGGGTGAACATGCTCAGGATGGCCTGGGCACCCGTCGCACCGACGACGGCGGCAATCGCACCGAACGCACCTACCGGGGCCAGCCACATGATCATGATGAGGATGCGGAACACGAGTCGCTGACCGTGGCCGATGGCATTGAGGATGGGCTGGCCTTGCTTGCCCATCTTCTGCAGCGCGAAGCCGACCAGGATTGCAGCAAGCAGGGTGGGCAGGACGGGGATGTCGCCCGGAATGATGCCGAGGAGGAAGTCAACGGTGCTGTCCGTCGCCGCCTTCTTGTTGGGATCGTACGGCGTCAGCTTGAGTCCCTCACCCGGGTGGATGAGGTTGCCGACCACCAAGCCGATGGCGAGCGCGAACGTCGACATCGCCACGAAGTACCCCAAAGCGAGCCCGCCGACCTTGCCGACGGTTGCGGCCTTGGCGATGGAGCCGATGCCAAGGACAATGGTGCAGAAGATCACGGGGGCGATCATCATCTTGATGAGTTTGATGAAGCCATCACCCAGCGGTTTGAGTGACTTTCCGACCTCAGGGAACATCAGGCCGACGACAGCGCCAAGCACTACGGCCAGGATGACCGCGATGTACAGGTAGTGCGACTTGTCGAGCCCCTTGCGTCCACTTTTGGCAGCTACTGCCGACTCTCCTCGTTGAGAGGTCATGGGATTCTCCTTCTGGATACTGTGTAAGGCGCTGCGGTCCTGCACTGATGTCCAATCCGCTGCCCTTGTGTGATATCCATCATTGAGCCGCTGGTGACATACATCACCGTTGCGGTCATATTGGTCATGGAGGTCCATGTGTTTCACAGCTGGAGCATTGCCCGGCGGTTGTTTGTTGCGAACTTGCTGTTCGTCCTGGTGATGACGGCGGTCTTCGGGACCTTTTCGGTGCTGGAAGCCAGGGACCGGGCGTATGACAACGCCGGCGGGCGGATGCTTGCCCTGTCCACGTCGATTGCCAACAACCCCCTCGTGCTGGAGGCGGCCGCCACTGCCAACCCGTCAGAGACGCTCCAGCCGTATGCCCTGAAGGTCATGCACGATGCCGATGCGGACTTCATTACGATCATGGCTCCGGACCGGACGCGGTGGACCCATCCCCGGGCCGAAGAGCTGGGCAAGCCTTACATCGGGACGATCGAGCCTGCCCTGCGCGGAGAGACCTTCACTGAAGTCACTGCGGGAACGCTGGGGCCTTCGGTCCGTACCATTGCACCGGTCAGGGCACCGGACGGATCCATCAAGGCTTTGGTTGCCGCAGGGGTCACGGTCCGCACGGTGGACACCGACGTTGCCGAGCGGTTGGGCGTCATTGGCAGCATTGCCTTGGTGGTGCTGGCATTCGGGTCTTTTGCTGCCTGGCTGCTGGGCCGCTACCTCCGCTCGGTCACCCGCGGTTGGGGGCCGGAACAGCTGGCACAGCTCTTCGCCTACTACGAATCGGTCCTGCACTCAGTACGCGAGGGCCTGATTCTCATCGACACCCACGGCAAGGCCGTGATGTACAACGACCAGGCAGCCGAACTCCTGGGTTTGGAGCCTTCCGACGCCGACAGGTCACCAACGGCGGCGCCAAAGCTGGCGGAGCTGCCGATCGACGGCAGCCTGCGGGCACTGTTCGAATCCGGCAGGGCCGCCCATGACGAAATCCACCTCACCGGCTCCCGCATCCTGGTGATCAACCAGGCTCCGGCGGTCGGACCGGTTCCCGCGCGCAGCCGCCAGAAACCGGCGGTGTATGGGACAGTGGCCACCATCAGGGACCGCACGGAAATCGAATCCCTGGGCACGGAGCTGCAGACCATGAAAACCCTCTCCGATGCTCTGCGCGCCCAGACCCACGAACACGCCAACCGCCTCCACATGATCGTCTCCTTGCTGGAACTGGGCCGGACACCGCAGGCCCTGGACTTCGCCACCAAGGACCTGGAACTCAGCCAACAACTCACCGATGACATGGTGGCCTCGGTGGATGAACCCGTCATGAGCGCTCTGGTGATGGGCAAGGCCGCCGAAGCTCATGAGCGCGGCGTGGAACTGATTGTCCGGACATCAGGGAGTGGCGGTGTCCGGGGGCTGGAAATCCAGGACCTCGTCACCATCCTGGGTAACCTGCTGGACAATGCGATCGATGCCGCGGCAGCCGGGGATTTCCCCCGCCAAGTGGAAATGGACGTGGACGCCGGTCCTGCCGCTGTCGAATTCACCGTGCGCGATTCGGGCGCCGGCATCGACCCTGAATCGATCGACGACGTCCTGCAGTACGGATTCAGCACCAAGTCGTCGGAGGGAAACTCCCGTGGAGCGCACGGCCGGGGGGTGGGTCTTGCCCTGGTGCGGCAGGCCGTCCAGCGGCTGAACGGTACGATGACCATCAGCAATCCCGGCGGTGCACAGTTCCATGTTGTGCTGCCTTCGCCGGTTCCCGAGGAAGAGAAGGCATGACAGACATCCGCGTCCTGGTTGTAGAGGACGAGCCGATCGCTTCGGATGCCCACTCCGTCTACATCGGCCGCCTGGACGGATTCACCCTGGTGGGAACAGCGCCAGACGGACAATCGGCCCTCCGCATCCTGGGTGAGTTCGCAGCATCAGGCTCCCCCGTGGATCTGGTCCTGCTGGACATGAACCTCCCGGACTTGCATGGGCTGGACGTCGCCCGCCGCATGCGCTCAGCAGGTGTCTTCGCCGACATCATCGCCATCACGGCCGTCCGTGAACTGAACATTGTCCGCAGTGCCGTATCCATCGGCGTCGTGCAGTACCTCATTAAACCGTTCACGTACGCCACCTTCGCGGACAAGCTGCGCAGCTATCGGACATTCCGCGAACAGTTGGCGGGTTCACTGTCCGGGATTTCCAAAGCCGGCGCGTCACAGAGCGACGTTGACCAGGCGTTCGCGAGCCTCCGTGCCCCGACGGAACTGCCGCTGCCCAAGGGTCTGTCCGGGTCCACGCTCGAAGCGGTCAAGGAACTGGTGCGGGGGCGCGAGGATCCCATTTCCGCGAGTGAAGTCATGGACGCGCTGGGAATGTCCAGGGTGACCGCCCGCAGGTATCTGGAGTACTTGGCCGACGCCGGAACGGTCACCCGGGCACCGCGGTACGGCACTCCTGGCCGACCGGAGAACGAGTATGGCTGGAACCGCAATTGAATGAATGTATACAAAGCATCGCTCTATAGCCCTATTGCTGGCGTAGCTCGTCCTCAATGTATACACTGAGGTCATGCGCGCCAGTGATCGGGCTTACAGGGCCCTCCGGGAAGACATTCTCGAGTGGCGCCTCCGCCCCGGCACCGTCCTCGCTGAGGTCGAGCAGTCCGAACGCCTTGGGGTCTCGCGCACTCCCGTCAGGGAAGCGCTGGGGCGACTCACCGCGGAAGGTCTGACGACGGCGGCGGGCGGCCGCGGCGTCGTCGTCACCGATATCTCGCTGGACAGCATCGACGAACTGTTCGAACTGCGCGAAACCCTGGAGGTAAGGGCCGCTTCCCTCGCCGCGCAACGCGGCGAACCCGGAGTGTTCGCGGAACTGCACGCAGAACTGCTGCTGGCTCCCACGCTGCTGGGCGACGACGATCCCGCCAGGCACGAGTACTACGCCCTGGTGAGCCGTTTGGACGAAGCCATCGACGCCGCGATCTCCAATGTGTACATGGCCAACGCCATGCGAAGCCTCCGCGTCCACCTTGCCCGCGTCCGCCGCCTGGCCGCCGACGACACCGCCAGGCTCCAAGCAGCGGCCGCCGAACATGCCGCCATCGCCGAAGCAATCGCCGTCGCCAACCCGCGCCTGGCCGAAGCCGCCACGATGGTCCACCTGCACCGCAGTCTCACCCACCTCAAAGCCGCTCATTCAGCCGGCTGAACGTCCCACCAGAAGGAGCACCATGGTCAAGTCCAACCACGTCCGTGTTTACAAGTCCGAGGAGAACCTTCCCCGGGAGGAGCAGCTGGCGCACAAGATCGCCGTGGTCGCCGCCGACCCCGTCGAGGTCACCCCGGAGGTCACCGACATGGTGATTAACCGCATCATCGACAACGCTTCCGTTGCCATCGCCTCGCTGAACCGGGCACCGATCGTCGCAGCCCGTGCACAGGCCCTGACGCACGGCCCCTCCGCCAACGGCAAGGGTGCCCACGTCTTCGGCATCACTGAGCAGGTCTCTCCGGAGTGGGCTGCCTGGGCCAACGGCGTAGCCGTGCGCGAACTCGATTACCACGACACGTTCCTGGCCGCCGACTACAGCCACCCGGGCGACAACATCCCGCCGATCCTGGCCGTTGCCCAGCACGTTGGCTCCAACGGCGCTGACTTGGTCCGTGCCATCGCCACCGGCTACGAGATCCAGGTGAACCTGGTCAAGGCCATCTGCCTGCACAAGCACAAGATCGACCACGTCGCCCACCTCGGCCCATCGGCCGCCGCAGGCATCGGCACCTTGCTGGGGCTGGATGTCGAGACGATCTTCCAGTCCGTGGGCCAGGCCCTGCACACCACCACCGCCACGCGCCAATCCCGCAAGGGCGAAATCTCCACCTGGAAAGCCCACGCCCCGGCGTTCGCAGGCAAGATGGCGATCGAAGCCGTGGACCGCTCCATGCGCGGACAGACCTCCCCTGTGCCGATCTACGAAGGCGAAGATGGCGTGATCGCCTGGATGCTCGACGGACCGGACGCCTCCTACGAGGTCCCGCTGCCGCTGCCCGGTGAAGCCAAGCGCGCCATCCTGGACACCTACACCAAGGAACATTCCGCCGAGTACCAGGCCCAGGCCTGGATCGACCTCGCCCGCAAACTGCACCGCGAGCACCCCGAAACCACCGACCCCGCCAACGTGGAATCGGTGCTGATCAAGACCAGCCACCACACGCACTACGTGATCGGCTCCGGCGCGAACGACCCCCAGAAGTACTCCCCCACGGCATCCCGCGAAACCCTGGACCACTCCATCCCGTACATCTTCACCGTCGCCCTGCAGGACGGCGCGTGGCACCACGTGGACTCCTACGCCCCCGAACGCGCCGCCCGCCCGGACACTGTGGAACTCTGGCACAAGGTCACCACTGTGGAGGACCCGGAATGGACCCGCCGCTACCACTCCCTGGACATCGCGGAAAAAGCCTTCGGCGGCACTGTTGTCATCACACTCACGGATGGGTCGGTTGTCACGGACGAGATCGCCGTAGCCGACGCCCACCCGCTCGGTGCCCGGCCGTTCGCCCGCGAGCAATACATCCACAAGTTCCGCACGCTTGCTGCCGGGCTCGTGGAGGAAGCCGAAATCGAAAGGTTCCTCGCCGCCGTCGAACGCGTCACCGAACTGGGCGAAGGCGAACTGGACCAGCTGAACATCACCGCAGCCCCCGGCGTGATCAACCTCAACAACGCACCCAAGGGACTGTTCTAAATGCTGTACTCCAAAGTCACCCCCGAACAGAAGCGGCTGAAACTCCGGGAACTGCTGGCCTCCGGGACCGTGCAGCAGTTCCCGGGCGCCTTCAACCCGCTCTCCGCCCGGCTCATCGAAGAGAAAGGCTTCGCCGGCGTCTACATCTCCGGCGCCGTCCTCGCCAATGACCTCGGCCTGCCGGACATCGGGCTCACTACCCTGACCGAGGTAGCCACCCGCGCCGGACAGATCGCCCGCATGACCGATTTGCCGTCGCTGGTGGACGCGGACACCGGCTTCGGCGAGCCCATGAACGTGGCGCGCACCATCCAGGAACTCGAAAACGCAGGCCTGGCCGGTTGCCACATTGAGGACCAGTTCAACCCGAAACGCTGCGGACACCTGGACGGCAAGAACGTCGTCGACATCGACACCGCCACCAAACGCATCCGCGCCGCAGCAGACGCCCGCCGGGACCCGAACTTCCTCATCATGGCCCGCACCGACATCCGCGCCGTAGAAGGAATCCAGGCAGCACAAGACCGCGCCAAAGCCCTCGTAGACGCCGGCGCCGACGCAATATTCCCTGAAGCCATGGCCACCCTGGACGAATTCCAAGCCATCCGCGACGCCGTGGACGTTCCGATCCTGGCCAACATGACCGAGTTCGGCAAAAGCGAGCTCTTCACCGTCGACCAGCTCCAAGGGGTGGGCGTCAACATGGTCATTTACCCCGTCACGCTCCTCCGCATTGCCATGGGCGCTGCAGAGCGTACTCTGGAATCGATTAAGGCTGCGGGGACCCAAGAAGCGCAAGTGGAAAACATGCTCACGCGTGCGCGCCTCTACGAACTCGTCGACTACGAGGCATACAACCAATTCGATACCGGCGTTTTCAACTTCCAGGTTCCTGGCGTCCGCTAGGTTCCGGATTCATCAAGGGGAACGCAGGCGTTCCGGATCGACCCGGTGCACCTGCACTATGAACGAAGGAGAGCAGCATGGCAGCTGTTGACATCAAAAAGGGCCTTGCCGGAGTCGTGGTGGACTACACCGCCGTCTCGAAGGTCAACCCGGACACCAACTCGCTCTTGTACCGCGGATACCCGGTCCAGGAACTGGCCGCCAAATGCAGCTTCGAAGAGGTCGCCTATCTGTTGTGGAACGGAGAACTGCCCAACGAGGCACAGTTGGCCGAATTCACCGCCCGCGAGCGCGCGGGCCGCGCGCTGGACCCGGTAGTGAAGCAGGTTATCGATGCCCTGCCCACCACAGCACACCCCATGGATGTGTGCCGCACCGCCGCGTCCGTACTCGGCGCCCGGCACGAGCTGGCCGAGGATTCATCACCCGAAGCCAACATGAAGAAAGCCATCGACCTGTGGGCTGCCATGCCCGCCGTCGTCGCCTACGACCAGCGCCGCCGCCACGGTCAGGAACCCGTGGAACCCCGCGAGGACCTGGACTACTCCGCCAACTTCCTGTGGATGACCTTCGGCGAAGAACAAGTGCCCGAGGTAGTGGAGGCTTTCAACGTCTCGATGATTCTCTACGCAGAGCACTCCTTCAACGCTTCGACGTTTACCGCCCGCGTAGTCACCTCCACGCTCTCGGACCTGCACTCGGCTGTCACCGCAGCCATCGGAGCACTCAAGGGCCCGCTGCACGGCGGCGCCAATGAGGCCGTGATGCACACGTTCGACGAAATCGGCATCCGCAGCGAGGAGTCCCTCGAAGAAGCCGCCTCCCGGGCGAAGACGTGGATGGAAGACGCGCTGGCGCAGAAGAAGAAGGTCATGGGCTTCGGGCACCGCGTCTACAAGCACGGCGACTCCCGCGTGCCCACCATGAAGGCCGCCCTGGACAAGATGATCGCCCACTACGGACGACCCGAGCTCCTCGGTCTTTACAACGGCTTGGAGCAGGCCATGGACGAGGCCAAGGCCATCAAGCCCAACCTTGACTACCCTGCCGGACCCACGTACCACCTCATGGGCTTCGACACCCAAACCTTCACACCGTTGTTCGTCGCCAGCCGCATCACCGGTTGGACCGCGCACATCATGGAGCAGGTGGCTTCGAACTCCCTGATCCGCCCGCTGAGCGAATACAACGGACCCGAAGAGCGCCACGTTCCGTAAGGCTTTTTGGGCGCCAAAAGCGGTAAGTACGACGTCGGGCCGGTCACCGAAAGGCGACCGGCCCGACGTCGTACTCTTTAGGCCTCAGGTTCCGCCCACTCCACAGTGTGGACCTCAGCGACATTCTCGTTGTCTTCCGCCAGGTCGACGCGCACGGCGATGCGCTGACCGGAAATCATGGCGGGCAACCAATGCTCGGCATCTGCCCACATCCGCTCCACCGGAAGCCGGCCAACGGGGAACCACGCCGGAGCGATCTCCTCGCTCTCGGAGGGCTCGCCTTCCCAGGCACGGGTGAGGAAGACCGTGGTGGCCATGTTCCATTCGGGCCTGGCCGGAAAAACGAAGTCTACGGTTCCCGCGGGAATCAGGTCATGCGCATGGACCACCACGTTGATTTCTTCCATCACCTCACGGCAGGCGGCCTCGGATGCAGTCTCCCCCACTTCGACGTGTCCGCCTACGCCCACTACTTTTCCCCGGCCAAAGCCGGTCTTCTTGGTGCCGAGAAGTACGTATTCGCCGTCCGCACCGTCGCGGAGGAGGAAGCACAAAGTCACCTGGGCTGCAGTCATGCTGCCTACCTTAACCTGATCTCCCCAGCCGTTGCCGCCATTGCTACAGTGAGCCCATGAGCGAAGGTGGGGGTGAAGCGGGCGCCAAAGCGGCCGCCGTCGATGAGGTTGGCGGGATGCCGTCCACAGCGGAAAGCACCCGGGACGGGACAACAGTCAAAGGCGCCGAAGCCAAAGCCGAACGGGACGCCTGGCTCCCGCGCTGGCTTGTGGCTCATCCGCTGAACGCCGGGTGGGCGTGGACCCTTCTCTGGGCTGGGCTCATTGTCCTGGACGAACTGCTGGACCTGGCCGGCTGGACCTGGTATCTGCTGGTCCTGGTTGCTGCCTTGCCGACGCTGATCTCCACGCTGGTGGTGCTGCACGCCACCCCACGGAGCCATCTCCGCGCGGTCGACGCGACGGTGCTCGGACACTTCTTTGTCCGGTTCCTGGCATTGGTGGCGGCCTTCATGGTGTGGGCTGCGTCAGTGGTGATGAGCGCGTCCATCTCCACCACTGTCCAGTCAGTAATCGGCGACTCGGAGAAGGAAGTCACTGCCCTTGGCTTCAACCTCATGCTGGCGGCCGTTCCCCTGGTGCTCTCCGTGCTCTGGATGGCCTTCATTGTGCGGTGTGCCTGGTTCCTGCGGCGGCTGCGCGGTTGGCGGCAGGTGCCGGTCAAGACCAGGGTTCCCAAGAAGTTCCTGCGGGGACGTCCACGGCTGAAGCGCGTGGTGGTGGGACTCGCCCATCCGGGTTTGCTGCTGGTGGCCGGACTGGGAACTTCTTTGTTGGCGCTGTTCGTGGACGCCGTCGAATTGACGCTGAACGTTCTGGAGTAACCTGCTTCCGGCGGAGTGGTTCCAGTAACGGTTTCCAGCCGAGGGTTACCAGCCGAAGATTACTAGCCGAGCGCCCTGGGGTGGGCCGCTGCGTAAATCTCGCGCAGGGTGTCGGCGGTGACCAGGGTGTACACCTGTGTGGTGGTCACGGAGGCGTGGCCCAGCAGCTCCTGCACCACCCTTACATCAGCGCCACCCTCCAACAGGTGCGTGGCGAACGAGTGCCTCAGCGTGTGCGGCGAGACATCCTTGGTGATGTTCGCCCTCTCGGCCGCCGTTTTCAGAATGGTCCATGCGCTTTGCCGGCTGATCCGGCCTCCACGGGCGTTGAGGAACAGCGCCGGGGTGCCTTTGCCCTTGGAGGCAAGCAAGGGCCGACCCCGGACGACATAAGCTCCGACGGCGCGGGCACCGTATGATCCCAGCGGCACCAACCGTTCCTTGGAACCTTTGCCGAACAACCGTACGATCGCCGGACCGGCTCCAGGGTTTTCCAACGAGACATCGTCCACGTCCAGCCCGACGGCCTCGCTGATGCGGGCTCCGGTGGAGTAGAGGAACTCAAGAAGCGCCCGGTCCCTGAGCCCTGTGGCCGTGTCCGAACCTGCAGCCTCCAGGATCCGCGTCACTTCTCCTACGCTGATGGCTTTGGGAAGCCGTTTGCCCGGCATGGGCGGGTGGACATCGCTGGCGGGGTCCGCCGTCGTAGTCCCTTCCAACGCCCAAAACTTGTGAAGTCCGCGGACGGCAACCACGGTGCGCGCCGCTGAGCGGACACCCAGGACCGCGCCTCCATCCGATCCGTCGGACAACGCCTGGACGAAAGCTGTCACATGATGGCGTGTGACGTCGCCGGGCTGCTCCACCCCCTGCGAGGCAAGGAAATTGGAGTATCGGGCCAGGTCACGGCGGTAGGCAGCCAAGGTGTTCGCCGCCAGGCCGCGCTCCACGCCAACGTGCTGCAGGTAATCCGTTACCGCACGGTCAATCCCGTTGATGGGTCGGGCAGCGGCTTCGGTCATGCTCAGCGCTGGCTCGGGTGTGCCGGCCACGGCGCGTTGGCAGGGCGGAGGCTGGTGAATCCGTCGGCCTTCGCTGCAGCGGCGGCAAGGATGCCCAGCACCGCGGAGGGGTTGTGCAGGCGCCCCTCCAGGACGGCCTTGACCGCATCTTCCAGCGGAACCCAGTGGAGTTCGATCTCCGCTTCCTCGTCCGTACGGACGTGGCGCTCGGCCTCGGGAACATCCCGCAGCCCGCGCGCCAGGTAGATGCGGACTGCCTCGCTGGAGGAGCCGGGCGAGTTGAAGAAGTCGACCAGGACATTCCACGTCGCCGCCACAAGGTCAGCTTCCTCGGCAAGTTCCCTGGCAGCACCCACCACGAAATCCTCACCCTCCACGTCCAGCAAACCGGCCGGTATCTCCCAGAGGTCCATGCCCACAGGGTGACGGTATTGCTTCAACAGCAGGATTTCCCCGTCGACGTTCATGGGAAGCACCGCTACTGCACCTGGGTGGTCGATGTAGTCGCGGACCAGGGTGTTCGTGCCCTCACTGAGTTGGAACGAGTCACTGACCACGTCCCAGATGCGTCCTTCGTAAACCTTGCTGGTAGACAAAAGACGGCGCGGGCTCGGCATGTCCGAAACCTGCCTTGATGTGCGGGGGGTTTCAGAAATACCGGGCATCGCGCCGTCCTTCGTTAGTGCTTGCTGTTTACTTGGCTGCTACCGTGCGGTCGCCGGTCTTGGTGGCAACGGGGGCTCCTTCACGACGCTCGAGCGCAGCCTTCACCAGACCTGCGAACAGCGGGTGCGGGCGCGTCGGGCGGGAGCTGAGCTCCGGGTGCGCCTGGGTTGCCACGTAGTACGGGTGGACTTCGCGGGGAAGCTCCACGTACTCCACCAGCTTGCCGTCAGGAGAGGTACCGGAGAAGACCAGTCCTTCTGCGGCGATCTGGTCACGGTACTTGTTGTTGACCTCGTAGCGGTGGCGGTGGCGTTCGCTGACCGTTGTGGTGCCGTAGGTCTCGGCAATGACCGAGCCCTCGTCCAGCTTGGCTTCGTACAGGCCAAGGCGCATGGTGCCGCCCAGGTCTCCCTTGCCATCGACAATGTCCAGCTGCTCTTCCATGGTGGCGATGACCGGGTACTTGGAATCGGGTTCGAACTCGCTGGAGGAAGCGCCCTCAAGGCCAACCACGTTACGGGCGTACTCGATGACCATGCACTGCAGGCCGAGGCACAGGCCCAGGACCGGAAGCTTGGATTCGCGGGCGAACTTCAAAGCACCCAGCTTGCCTTCAAGCCCACGGATGCCGAAGCCGCCGGGAACACAGATGGCGTCGACGCCGGCCAGGGACTTTGTAGCACCGGCCAGGGTCTCGCACTCATCCGAAGGTACCCAGCGGATCTTGACCTTTGCCTCGTTGGCGAAACCACCGGCGCGGAGGGCTTCGGTCACCGAGAGGTACGCGTCGGGCAGGTCGATGTACTTGCCCACCAAAGCGATCTCGACTTCGTGCTTGGGGTTGTGGACAGCTTCAAGCAGCTTGTCCCACTTGCTCCAGTCGACATCCTTGAACGGCAGGTCCAGCGCGCGGACGATGTAGGAATCCAGGCCCTGGGAGTGCAGGGTCTTGGGGATGTCGTAGATGCTGGGTGCGTCTGCGGCGTTAACCACAGCGTCGATGTCGACGTCGCACATGCGGCCGATCTTCTCGCGCATTGCTTCGGGGACTTCACGGTCCGAACGGATCACGATGGCTTCAGGCTGGATACCGATCGAACGGAGGGCCGCTACGGAGTGCTGCGTCGGCTTGGTCTTCAGTTCCTGGGAGGGGCCGATGTACGGCACCAGGGAAACGTGCAGGAAGAAGACGTTGTTGCGTCCCACATCCTGGCGGACCTGGCGGGCCGATTCCAGGAACGGCTGGGATTCGATGTCGCCCACGGTGCCACCGATTTCGGTGATGATGACGTCCGGAGCGTTCTTGCCTTCGGCAGGAAGGCGCATGCGGCGCTTGATTTCATCCGTGATGTGCGGGATGACCTGGACAGTGTCTCCCAGGTATTCGCCGCGGCGTTCCTTGGCGATAACGGTGGAGTAGATCTGGCCGGTTGTGACGTTGGCCGAACCTTCGAGGTTTTCATCGAGGAAGCGCTCGTAGTGTCCGATGTCGAGGTCGGTTTCGGCGCCGTCATCCGTCACGAATACTTCGCCGTGCTGGAAGGGGTTCATCGTGCCCGGATCCACGTTCAAGTAGGGATCGAGCTTCTGCATAGTTACAGACAAACCGCGTGCCCGCAGCAGGTGGCCGAGGCTGGAAGCCGTCAGACCCTTACCGAGCGAGGACGCCACACCACCGGTGACGAAGATGTGTTTGGTCGTCTTGGACGAGCCCGGGAACCGGGAATTTACACGGGAATTTGATCGCTGCACCACGGAATTCGAGCTTATCATCAATTACGCCTTCCAAGCGTCCTGTTCGGATTCCCCAAATGGTCAATGGTTGCCCAGGACCGCGTTCCAATCAAGAGCCGGGCGGCCAAAAGCCTCTTGATGTGATGGTGCTCGCATCGCGTTTCGCACCGCACCGCTGCGGCATCAGGCACTCTGAGGCAGGAGCTTCGCATCATCCAGCAACTCCTGGGCGTGGGCCTGAGCGGATTCGGAATCTTCCTGGCCTGCCAGCATGCGCGCCAGCTCCTTGACGCGTTCGTCGTCGCTGAGGAGCTGAACGTCGCTGGAAGTGAAGCCGGTGGCCGTCTTGCCGTCCGAACCCCGCACCGAGGTCTTGGTGACGCGGATGTGCTGGTCGGCGAAAGCTGCCACTTGCGGCAGATGGGTGACCACCAGCACTTGGACGTGCCGTGCCAGCATGGCGAGCCGACGGCCGATTTCGACGGCGGCGCGGCCGCCCACGCCTGCGTCCACCTCATCGAAGACGAAGGTCGGGACCGGGTCCACGGCGGCCAGGACAACCTCGATCGCCAACATGACCCGGGACAGTTCACCTCCGGAGGCTCCTTTGCCCAGCGGACGGGCAGGAGCCCCCGAGTGCGGCTGCAGGAGGAAAGCGATCTCGTCGGTTCCCCAAGGGCCCAGTGAATCGGTGCTTTCCACTTCGATCACCAGGGTTGCATCGGCCATGGCCAGTGCCTTGAGCTCCGCACTCACGCGTCCGGACAGGTCCTTGGCGGCCTTGGCACGTGCCTTGCTGATAGCCGCCGCCTGCTTGCGGAGCGCCACCTCAGTGGAGGCCACCTCGGCGTCGAGGGATTCGATACGGCTGGAGTCATCCTGAAGCTCGTCCAGGCGGGTCCGGGCTGCAGCGGCCCACTCAAGTACCTCGTCAATGCTGGGCGCATACTTGCGAATCAGCTTGGCGAGGGCCGCGCGGCGGTCCTCGATTTCGGAAAGGCGTTCAGGGCCTTCCGTATCAAGCGCTGCCTGGTAGCTGGAAAGCTCCGCTGCAATGTCGTTGAGAAGGAAGCCCACCTCGGCCAGCCGTGCAGCAGCGGAGCGCAGCTCTTCATCGTGCTCGGCAACATGCTCCAGCGTCCGCTTCGCCGCATCCACCATGGTGGTGGCATCTCCAGACTCACCGAATTCCTCGGCAATGAGCGACTCGTGGGCCGCTGCTGCAGCAAGCCTTAGTTCTTCGACGTTGGCCAGCTTCACGGCTTCGGCCTTGAGGGTCTCGTCCTCGCCCGGCTGCGGATCCACCTCGTCGATCTCCTTGAGGGCCGCGTCCAGCGATTCGGCCTCGCGCAAGCGTTCGCGGGCTTCCCTCCGCAAAGTCTCCAGCTCCGACTGGATAGCTTTCCAGTGGTTGTACTTCTCCTGGTACTCCCCCAGGATTTTGGCCAGGGGCGCTCCGGCAAAGCGGTCCAAAGCGTGACGCTGTGCCGTCGCGCTCTTCAACCGGATCTGGTCCGATTGGCCATGGACCACCACCAGGCTCTCCCCCAGCTCGGCCAGCACCCCTACCGGTGCCGCGCGCCCGCCAACATACGCACGGCTGCGTCCATCCGCGCCCACCGTGCGGGCCAGCAGGAGTTCAGCCACGCCGTCGAACTCCTCGGCGTCTCCCCCCGCGTCCTTGGCCCGCTGCACAGCACTGTGCGCGGGATCAAGCTTCAACACGGCCTCAGCCGACGCGGACTTGGCGCCACTCCGGACGGCCCCGGCATCCGATCGGGCACCGAGAAGGAGCCCGACGGCGGTCACCACCATGGTCTTGCCGGCACCGGTCTCGCCGGTGACGACGCTGAGGCCAGGGCCCAGCGGCAGGGCAGCGTCAGTGATGACGCCCAGGTCACGGATTCGGAGTTCTTCAAGCATGGTTCACTTCGCATTCGTGGGGTCGGAAGGTTCACCGTCCTGGGGACTGTCAACATCCCGCGGACTGGGCAAGGGAGCCGGCGACAAGGTCCGGATCACAGGGATGGGACCTGTGTGGACTTCGCCGCTCCGGGGGGCCGGACCACGCCAGCCATGGATCGGAAGCTCGAACTTACGCACGAGCCTGGCCGAGAACGGCGTCTTGTGGGTCCGGGCAAGCCGCACCGGAGTAGCTGATCGGGTTACCTCCACCCGGGCACCGGGCGGCAGATCCACTGAGCGCCGCCCATCGCACCAGAGAACACCCAGGGCATCCGTGCGGTTCATGATTTCAACAGCCAGCTTGGAGCGCGGAGAGACCACCAAGGGCTTGGCGAATAGTGCGTGTGCGCTGATGGGGACAATCACGAGCGCTTCAACTTCCGGCCACACCACGGGTCCGCCCGACGAGAAAGCGTAGGCAGTGGACCCGGTGGGGGTAGCCATCACCACGCCATCACAGCCGAAGGAGGTCAGGGGACGCTCGTCCACTTCCGTCACCACCTCCAGCATCCGCTCCCGGTTGGCTTTCTCGATGGCTGCCTCGTTCAAAGCCCACGTGTGCCAGATCTTTTGACCCTTGATCCATACCTGGACGTCGATGGTCATGCGCTCTTCCACCGTGTATTGGCGGCTCGCGATCCACTCCACCGTCTGGGCGAGGTCAGCCCGTTCGCTTTCGGCCAGGAAGCCCACATGCCCAAGGTTCACCCCAAGCAGAGGGACGTCCACCTCGCGGACCAGCTCAGCGGCGCGCAGGATGGTGCCATCGCCACCCAGGACCATGACAAGTTCCACGTCCTCCAAGCTGACGTGGTCGTTCAAAATCTCAATCGGGGTGTCCAAAGCACCGAAAAACCGCTCGATATCTGCAAGTTCGGACTTCTGCAGCACAGGAACCAAACCTGACGAGTGCAATTGCGTACAGGCATCCCATGCAGCGCGGAGCGATTCCTCCCGCCCAGTGTGGGCAAGGACAAGTACACGCCTGCTCATCGGGTTCTGCTTTCTAGTGGTTTGGCCAGAGGTTCTTCAACAAGGCAGCTACGTGCTGGTCCCGCTCTTCGATCTTAGGCAACGCAGCCGACATCCGGCGCGTCATCCACAGGAAGTATTCAACATTTCCGTCCTGGCCCGGCAACGGACTGGCCGCAAGGCCCCGTAGATCCAACCCCGAATCAACCGCAGCCCGGGCAACCTGGGCAACAGCCCGGCGTCGTTCATTGTCGGAAGAAACAACGCCGGTCCGGCTCAGCCGTTCCTTGCCGACCTCGAACTGGGGCTTGACCATGAGGACCAGGTCACCGCCTGGATCAGTGCAGTACGCCAGGGGCGCCACCACCAGCGTCAGCGAGATGAAGGACAGGTCCGCGACAGTCAGCGCGGCCGTGCCGCCGATCTGCTCCGGGGTCATGTACCGGACGTTGAGGCCCTCATGGACGTCCACGCGCGGATCGTCCCGAAGGTGCGGCACCAGTTGTCCGTGCCCGACGTCGACCGCCACAACCCGCGCTGCACCTTGCCGGAGCAGCACGTCGGTGAAACCACCGGTGGAGGCACCGGCGTCGAGACACCGCTTCCCTGCCACCGCGACGGCGGGAAAGGCCTCCAGCGCGCCGGCCAGTTTGTGACCGGCACGGCTGGCGTAGATGTCTTCGAGATGGGCCTCGACGGAAAGCTCCGTCTCAGCGTCGACCTGCAGGGCCGCCTTGGCGAGGACGCTGCCGGACGAGCTGACCTTGCCATCGCTGATGAGCTTGGCCGCATGGGTACGGGACCTCGCCAGCCCGCGGGTGACAAGTTCCTGATCGAGTCGTGCCATGCGTTAGCTGTCGCCTTCCGGGGTGATGGGCCTCGGCGCGGCAGGGAGTCCAGGTTCCGCGTCCAACGCCGCCAAGAGGGAGTCGTGAATTCCGGCGTACAGTTCACCGTGCTCTGCTATGGGTGCTTCCCGGACTCCTTCGAGCAAGCCGAGGGCCCTGTCGACGAGTGCGTCGCCGGTGGTCTCGGAGTCGTCAGGCCACTGGATGTCGCGGGTTTCGGGCTCGGGCGTCCCGGGCTCGGGTGAACTGTTCGGCACGGTCATCGCACCAGTCTAGTTAGTTCACCATTCCAGCTGCGGCGCCTGCGCTGTCGACGCGTACGGGACAGCTGCCCACCATGCCGCGCAAGCGGCGCGCCATGCGTCGAGATCGCCCTCTTCGCCGGTCACCGTCACCGTACCGCCATCAGCAACCGCCGACGCCGACCCGCAACGGAACGAGCCGCCGTCGTCGATAATTCCGGGATACGGAGCGTAGAGGTCCTCGAGGTTCGCCAGCAGGTAGTCGGGACGCTCATCGGTCCTTGCAGCCAGGATGGTGTGCTTGGTGTCAACACCGGTGAGGACGGCCGCCGTCGCATATCCTGCACGGTTGCCGCCCAGGATGTCAGTGTCCAGACGGTCGCCCACCACCAGTGGCCGGTCCGCCTTGAGTCGCTTGGCTGCCGCATGGAACAACGGCGCTTCCGGCTTCCCCGCCACCAACGGGGACTTCCCTGTGGCAGCAGCGACGGCGGCAACGAGGGTTCCGTTGCCCGGCGCCATGCCGCGTGCCTGAGGAATGGACATGTCCGTGTTGGTGGCGAACCACATGGCTCCCCCGGCCACCACGTACGACGCCTCGGCCAGATCCTTCCAACCGATGTCCGGGTTGAACCCCTGGACGACAGCAACCGGAGACTCAGCGGCACTGTGCACCGGTTTGAGTCCCACCAATTCGATCTCATGGGCCAACGCCGCACTGCCTGTGATGAGGACATGCGCCCCCGCGGGAAGCATGGAAGCCAGGAGCTCCCCTGCTGCCTGCGAGGAACTGACTACCTGATGGTCCTCAGCCGGCGCACCGAGCTCACGCAGATGCGCGGCGACCTGGGCGGGGGTCCTGGATGCGTTGTTGGTGACATAACCCAGACCAACCCCCACGGACGCCAGCCGCTGCAGCGCTTCTATGGCGCCCGGAATGGCGTGCGGTCCAGCGTAGACCACGCCATCCAGGTCCGACAGGACAGCATCAAACCTCGAGATCAGTGAATCAGCCATGCTGGGAGTCGGTACCCTCGTTGTCTGCTTCCTTGTGCTCTTCCTCGTCCTCGACGGAATCAACGTCCGACTCGGCGTCATCCGACTCGAAGTAGTCCGACTCAGCGTCATCAAGTTCAACCTCGTCGTGCTCAACATCAGCAGCTGCGGCTTCCACGATGACCGTTTCGGTTTGTGCTGTCGCGGCTTCTGCCGTTGCGACGTCGGCCTCCGGGGCCGGCGTCTTGAAGCGCGGCCTGCGTTCGGCTTCTTCTTCCTGCTCATCCCAGCCGAGGTCAAGAATCTCAGGCTCAGCGAAATCGCCAACGCCCAAAGCATTCTCGGCCACGAGGGCCTGACGGGCCCACTTGTCGGCTTCCTCAGTACGGCCAACAGCGCTCAGTGCCTCAGCGTAAGCACGGAAGAGACGGGGGCTGTAGGAGAACGCCCGGTTGATGTCCAACTGCGGGATCTCAAGCTCGCTGACAGCAGCGTCCAATTGATTCAGGTCCGTGCGTGCACCGGACGCCACAATCGCCAGCTCCACCTTGCCCGGAGCGTCAAGATCCTGGGCTTCGGGCGAACGGACCATATCCAATGCACGGTCCGGGCGGCCGAGGCCACGTTCGCAGTCGGCCATTACGGGCAGGTGTACGTTCGATCCGCTGATACGGCGGTAGGTACGGAATTCACGCAGTGCCTCGCCATAGTGGCCGGCAGCGTAAGCCGTCAGACCCACAGCTTCACGGACAGCCGAGAGACGGCCACCGCGGCGGCTTGCAGCCAGGGCGTGCTGGAACGCAAGCTCCGGTTCAATGTCGATCAGGCGCCCGGCCATGACCAGGTGCTTTGCAACCCAGCCTGCGCTCTGCTCTTCAAGGGTCTTGATCTGGTGACCCGTGGCACGGTCGAGTTCCTTGCCCGTGACGTCGTCATCGATCTCGGGGGAACGTTCGCGGTCAGGACGGTTTGCGCTGCGGATGTCCTTGGCGTTGGGGACCCGTGCAGGACGCTCTTCCCAGGAATTGCCGCGGTCACTGCCGAAGGAGCGACGCTCACCATCACGGGCCGGACGGTCACCGCGGGCGGGGCGGTCACCACGGTCGGGGCGGTCGCCACGGTCGGGGCGGTCACCGAAAGGCTTGCGGTCACCGAAGGGCTTGCGATCGCGGTCGCCACCGAAGGAACGACGCTCACCATCACGGGCCGCACGGTCACCGAAAGGCTTGCGGTCTCCACGATCGTTGTTGAAGGGACGGCGGTCATCGCCATCACGACGAGGACCGTCAAAGTTCCGCGGGCCGCGCTCGGGGCGGTCGCCGAAAGGCTTGCGGTCACGGTCGCTACCGAAGGAACGACGCTCACCATCACGGGCCGGACGGTCACCGAAAGGCTTGCGATCTCCACGATCGTTGTTGAAGGGACGGCGGTCATCGCCATCACGACGAGGACCGTCAAAGTTCCGCGGGCCGCGCTCGGGGCGGTCACCAAAGGGCTTGCGGTCACGGTCGCCACCGAAGGAACGACGCTCACCATCACGGGCCGGACGGTCACCACGATCACCAAACGGCTTTCGATCACGATCCCCACCGAAGGAACGACGCTCACCATCACGAGCCGGACGGTCACCACGATCACCAAACGGCTTTCGATCACGATCCCCACCGAAGGAGCGACGCTCACCATCACGGGCCGGACGGTCACCACGGTCGTTGTTGAAAGGACGACGCTCACCATCACGGGCCGGACGGTCACCACGATCGTTGTTGAAAGGACGACGCTCACCATCACGACCCGGACGATCGTTGCTGTCCCGGTTTTCCCTGGAACGGAATCCGCGAGGATCTCCGCCGGAATTGTTGTTGGGGCGGTACGAACCGCGGTCGTCCCGGTTCCCGCCGAAGTTTCCGCGATTGCCGCCGCGATTGCCGCCGTTGTGCTCAGCCATGGTGGATTCCTCCTGTTGCGAGCCGACCACTGGCGCGTGCGTAGTCGCTCATAACCCTTATTTCGTTGTCACGCCGCCGGCAGCCCGAAGCTCCCGACTCGTATATCTCAGTCAATTCTATTCGACCCCGCCATCAGTCCCGAACGTGGAACCCCGATTTGGGGCACCCGTGGCAAGTCTCACAAGCACGAAGGCCCACAGGAACTGCCACGAGGGGCAGGGCCGGTGCTTGTGTGGGGGTTGTGTTTGTTAAATGGAAGAGCCCCAACCGTGGTTGGGGCTCTTCGTTAATGGTTGTCCGGCGGTGTCCTACTCTCCCACACCCTCCCGGGTGCAGTACCATCGGCGCTGTGGGTCTTAGCTTCCGGGTTCGGAATGGGACCGGGCGTTTCCCCCACGCTATGACCGCCGTAACTCTGTTACCCGTCCCGGCCCCGCGTTGGTGTGGGGGTGGGTGGGAAGCTTTGTGGTTACAACTGTGGTGTTATGTAGTTGTTGTTGTTGTTGGTTCCTGGAACGGTTGTTGTTCGGGAACCACATAGTGGACGCGTGCAGTGTTTTGTGTGTGGTGTAAGTTGTTGGCCTATTAGTACCGGTCAGCTTCACGAGTCTTTAGTCCTCGCTTCCACATCCGGCCTATCAACCCAGTGGTCTGGCTGGGGGCCTCTCACACATAATGTGTATGGAAATCTCATCTTGAAGCGAGCTTCCCGCTTAGATGCTTTCAGCGGTTATCCCATCCGAACGTAGCTAATCAGCGATGCACTTGGCAGTACAACTGACACACCAGAGGTTCGTCCGTCCCGGTCCTCTCGTACTAAGGACAGCCCTTCTCAAATTTCCTGCGCGCGCAGCGGATAGGGACCGAACTGTCTCACGACGTTCTAAACCCAGCTCGCGTACCGCTTTAATGGGCGAACAGCCCAACCCTTGGGACCTACTCCAGCCCCAGGATGCGACGAGCCGACATCGAGGTGCCAAACCATGCCGTCGATATGGACTCTTGGGCAAGATCAGCCTGTTATCCCCGAGGTACCTTTTATCCGTTGAGCGACGGCCATTCCACAATGTACCGCCGGATCACTAGTCCCGACTTTCGTCCCTGCTCGAGATGTCTCTCTCACAGTCAAGCTCCCTTGTGCACTTACACTCGACACCTGATTGCCAACCAGGCTGAGGGAACCTTTGGGCGCCTCCGTTACTTTTTAGGAGGCAACCGCCCCAGTTAAACTACCCATCAGGCACTGTCCCTGACCCGGATCACGGGCCGAAGTTAGATGTCCAAAGTGACCAGAGTGGTATTTCAACGATGACTCCACCCGAACTGGCGTCCGGGTTTCAACGTCTCCCACCTATCCTACACAAGCCACTCCGAACACCAATACCAAACTATAGTAAAGGTCTCGGGGTCTTTCCGTCCTGCTGCGCGTAACGAGCATCTTTACTCGTACTGCAATTTCGCCGAGTTTATGGTTGAGACAGCGGGGAAGTCGTTACTCCATTCGTGCAGGTCGGAACTTACCCGACAAGGAATTTCGCTACCTTAGGATGGTTATAGTTACCACCGCCGTTTACTGGGGCTTAAATTCTCAGCTTCGCCACAAGTGGCTAACCGGTCCTCTTAACCTTCCAGCACCGGGCAGGAGTCAGTCCGTATACATCGTCTTGCGACTTCGCACGGACCTGTGTTTTTAGTAAACAGTCGCTTCCCCCTGGTCTCTGCGGCCCACACCCGCTCACGGAGAGCAAGTCTCCATCACGGGGCAGGCCCCCCTTCTCCCGAAGTTACGGGGGCATTTTGCCGAGTTCCTTAACCATAATTCTCTCGATCGCCTTGGTATTCTCTACCTGATCACCTGTGTCGGTTTGGGGTACGGGCGGCTAAAACCTCGCGTCGATGCTTTTCTTGGCAGCATAGGATCACCGGATCCCCCCTTACGGGAGTCCCATCAGATCTCAGGAACGTGCTCGAAGCACACAGGAACGGATTTGCCTATCCCTGACCCTACATCCTTAGACCGGGGCAACCATCGCCCGGCCCGGCTACCTTCCTGCGTCACACCTGTTAATACGCTTACCTCCCGGGATCAGGTCCCGCGCTCGGCCAAAACCCACAACACCACAAGGGTGAGCGGGCAGGCTCCGGGCGGTTAGTATCCCCCGCTTGGCATGGGCGGTTTTTCGCCGGTACGGGAATATCAACCCGTTGTCCATCGACTACGCCTGTCGGCCTCGCCTTAGGTCCCGACTTACCCAGGGCAGATTAGCTTGACCCTGGAACCCTTGATCATTCGGCGGACGGGTTTCTCACCCGTCTTTCGCTACTCATGCCTGCATTCTCACTCGTGTAGGCTCCACCGCTGGTTTCCACCGCGACTTCACTGCCCACACGACGCTCCCCTACCACTCCACACCCCTGAACCACGAAGGCTAGGGTACTGTGTGAAATCCACAACTTCGGCGGTGTACTTGAGCCCCGCTACATTGTCGGCGCGGAATCACTTGACCAGTGAGCTATTACGCACTCTTTCAAGGATGGCTGCTTCTAAGCCAACCTCCTGGTTGTCTTCGCAACTCCACATCCTTTCCCACTTAGCACACGCTTAGGGGCCTTAGTTGGTGGTCTGGGCTGTTTCCCTCTCGACTATGAAGCTTATCCCCCACAGTCTCACTGCTGCGCTCTGACTTACCGGCATTCGGAGTTTGGCTGACGTCAGTAACCTTGTAGGGCCCATCGGCCATCCAGTAGCTCTACCTCCGGCAAGAAACACGCAACGCTGCACCTAAATGCATTTCGGGGAGAACCAGCTATCACGGAGTTTGATTGGCCTTTCACCCCTACCCACAGCTCATCCCCTCCATTTTCAACTGAAGTGGGTTCGGTCCTCCACGACGTCTTACCGTCGCTTCAACCTGGCCATGGGTAGATCACTCCGCTTCGGGTCTAGATCACGCCACTACACTCGCCCTATTCAGACTCGCTTTCGCTACGGCTACCCCACACGGGTTAACCTCGCGACGTAACACTAACTCGCAGGCTCATTCTTCAAAAGGCACGCCGTCACAGTAACAAGACTGCTCCGACGGATTGTAAGCACACGGTTTCAGGTACTGTTTCACTCCCCTCCCGGGGTACTTTTCACCTTTCCCTCACGGTACTGGTCCGCTATCGGTCATTAGGAAGTATTTAGGCTTATCAGGTGGTCCTGACAGATTCGCACGGGATTTCTCGGGCCCCGTGCTACTTGGGATACTCTCCAGGCGGCACACAACATTACGGTTACGGGGCTCACACCCTCTCTGGCCGGCCTTTCAAGACCGTTCACCTATGCACGCACTCTCACCTCACTGGCCCGGCAGAACCAGAACGGAAAGTCCCACAACCCCGCCCATGCAACGCCCGCCGGCTATCACACATGGAAACGGTTTAGCCTGATCCGCGTTCGCTCGCCACTACTAACGGAATCACTCTTGTTTTCTCTTCCTGCGGGTACTGAGATGTTTCACTTCCCCGCGTTCCCCCCACGCACCCTATGTGTTCAGATGCGGGTCACACAATCACCATGACAGCGTTGTGCGGGGTTTCCCCATTCGGACATCCTGGGATCAACGCTCGGTTATCAACTCCCCCAGGCTTATCGCAGATTCCTACGTCCTTCTTCGGCTCCTAATGCCAAGGCATCCACCGTGTGCCCTTAAAAACTTGACCACACAAACATGATCAAAAACTTACTCGAGAGAACCACGAGCCACTACGGCCCAAGGTTCATTCATAAGAAATTGCTGTATGGAACACACACACCAAAGCGTGTATGTCCCAGATGCTCGCGTCCACTATGTAGTTCTCAAACAACAACCCCATCAACCAACCCCCCAACCCGCCACAACCCACACACGCAGGCCGCAACACAAAGACCGGAGGAACCGGCTGCAGGAACAAAAGAAACACCAGAAGTGCCCCCCTGCATTGCTGCAAAAAGGTCCTGTTGCCTCAGGACCCAACAGTGCGCCAAACACAACCCCCACCAGCCGCACCCCGGACACGTTCCCAACAACCCACACCCCCACACAAAGCAGGAGCACGAACCGCCGTACTAGCACCAGGACACAACCACGAAAGCCATGCCAAAAAAATGATTCGTTGATATTCCACCCATGAGCACCCACCGCAGAACAAACGCCTGCGCAATGGGCAACACTGACAACAACCAGACACCCCATGCAGGGCACCAATCATTGCAAGCAGCTCCTTAGAAAGGAGGTGATCCAGCCGCACCTTCCGGTACGGCTACCTTGTTACGACTTAGTCCCAATCGCCGGTCCCACCTTCGACGGCTCCCCCCACAAGGGTTAGGCCACCGGCTTCGGGTGTTACCAACTTTCGTGACTTGACGGGCGGTGTGTACAAGGCCCGGGAACGTATTCACCGCAGCGTTGCTGATCTGCGATTACTAGCGACTCCGACTTCATGGGGTCGAGTTGCAGACCCCAATCCGAACTGAGACCGGCTTTTTGGGATTAGCTCCACCTCACAGTATCGCAACCCTTTGTACCGGCCATTGTAGCATGCGTGAAGCCCAAGACATAAGGGGCATGATGATTTGACGTCGTCCCCACCTTCCTCCGAGTTGACCCCGGCAGTCTCCTATGAGTCCCCGGCCGAACCGCTGGCAACATAGAACGAGGGTTGCGCTCGTTGCGGGACTTAACCCAACATCTCACGACACGAGCTGACGACAACCATGCACCACCTGTAAACCGACCGCAAGCGGGGCACCTGTTTCCAGGTCTTTCCGGTTCATGTCAAGCCTTGGTAAGGTTCTTCGCGTTGCATCGAATTAATCCGCATGCTCCGCCGCTTGTGCGGGCCCCCGTCAATTCCTTTGAGTTTTAGCCTTGCGGCCGTACTCCCCAGGCGGGGCACTTAATGCGTTAGCTACGGCGCGGAAAACGTGGAATGTCCCCCACACCTAGTGCCCAACGTTTACGGCATGGACTACCAGGGTATCTAATCCTGTTCGCTCCCCATGCTTTCGCTCCTCAGCGTCAGTTACAGCCCAGAGACCTGCCTTCGCCATCGGTGTTCCTCCTGATATCTGCGCATTTCACCGCTACACCAGGAATTCCAGTCTCCCCTACTGCACTCTAGTCTGCCCGTACCCACTGCAGAACCGGAGTTGAGCCCCGGTCTTTCACAGCAGACGCGACAAACCGCCTACGAGCTCTTTACGCCCAATAATTCCGGATAACGCTTGCGCCCTACGTATTACCGCGGCTGCTGGCACGTAGTTAGCCGGCGCTTCTTCTGCAGGTACCGTCACTTACGCTTCTTCCCTACTGAAAGAGGTTTACAACCCGAAGGCCGTCATCCCTCACGCGGCGTCGCTGCATCAGGCTTGCGCCCATTGTGCAATATTCCCCACTGCTGCCTCCCGTAGGAGTCTGGGCCGTGTCTCAGTCCCAGTGTGGCCGGTCACCCTCTCAGGCCGGCTACCCGTCGTCGCCTTGGTAGGCCATTACCCCACCAACAAGCTGATAGGCCGCGAGTCCATCCAAAACCACAAAAGCTTTCCACCCCCCACCATGCGATGAGGAGTCATATCCGGTATTAGACCCAGTTTCCCAGGCTTATCCCAGAGTCAAGGGCAGGTTACTCACGTGTTACTCACCCGTTCGCCACTAATCCCCCAGCAAGCTGGGATCATCGTTCGACTTGCATGTGTTAAGCACGCCGCCAGCGTTCATCCTGAGCCAGGATCAAACTCTCCGTTGAAGTAAAACAAAATCAAACAGACACAACCACACCCACCGGAAATAACGGCAAAACGCGGCTGCACAAAATTCGAAACCAGCTGAAAACCAGACCACCACACACGGGGGTGCGCAGCAACCTGGCAAAATTTCAACCAATCAATAAAACAATCGGTATCAACAAACTTGGCACACTATTGAGTTCTCAAACAACAGACACTACCGGCACCACCCACACCCCACAGGGTCCAGGATCGCTCCGGAGCAACTTTCCAAACTTACCCGAACCGGCCGCATAAAGCAAACCAAACCCGGGCCTCCCCCACCCACCAGAAGCACACAAAAGCACAACCGGAACCGGTGATTTGAAAGGGAGTCGGTCGCTATCTTTCCGCATCAGCGGCGGCGACTCGAATAACTTTACACGCGCCCCACCCCCACACCAAATCCACCCCAACACCACCCAAAAACCCCGCAAACACAACCCAAACAACCCCACCAACCCAACAAACCACCCCCAAACCCACCAAAACAACCACCGTGAACCCCATCACAACCCACCCACACCCCCGGACACCCACGCACCCAACCCAACAACCGCCGTCGAACACCCAAAGACGACACCCGACACCAAAACAACAACGCTCCCCCACCAAAGTGAGAGAGCGTCGAAGAAAATGAGCAAGCGTCCGATTCAAACCCGCGGGATATGAGCAAGCGACCGCCTCAAACCCGCGGGATATGAGCAAGCGTCCGATTCAATCCCGAGGGATGCGAGCGAGCGTCCGATTCAAACCCTAGGGATGTGAGCAAGGGTCACACGCAAGCGCTAGGGATGTGAGCGAGCGTCGGAAAGAGGCGGCGGTTATCCGGCAGCGCGCGTCCAAGGGAGGAACGACCGAGCGCGCAGAGGATGACCGCCCCCTCCGCGACAGCCACCCCTCCCCGACAGCCACCTCTCCGCGACAAGCCCCACCGGCCTGAGGAACTGAACAACCCGCGCTTAAACACAAAAAGGGCCGGCAACCATAACGGTCGCCGGCCCTTTCAGAGCTGGGTTGCCAAGGAACCTAGGCCGAGACCTCGATCGTGGCCAGGTTCTTCTTGCCCCGGCGGAGCAGCAAGTAGCGGCCGTGAAGGAGTTCGTCCCGGGCAATGACGGCGTCGGGATCGGACACCTTGGTGTTGTTCACGTACGCACCACCTTCGCCAACTGTCCGTCGGGCAGCCGACTTGCTCTCGGAAAGTCCGGACGCAACCAGGAGATCGATGATGCCGAGGCCGTCAGCGTTGATCGTCGCCGAAGGAAGTTCCGCAGTGGCCGCCTCCAGGGTGCGCTCGTCCAGAACCGTGAGGTCGCCGTTCCCGAAAAGGGCAGCGGAGGCAGCGATGACCTTCTCCGTGGCGTCGACTCCGTGGACCAACGACGTCACTTCGTAGGCAAGCTTCTTCTGGCCTTCGCGGGCAAACGGACGTTCCGCCACGGCCTCGCCCAACGCTTCGATCTCGGCACGCGAGAGGAAGGTGAACACCTTAAGGCGATCCACGACATCAGCGTCCGCCGTGTTCAGCCAGAACTGGTAGAAGGTGTACGGGCTGCACATGTCCGGGTCAAGCCAGACAGCATTGCCTTCGCTCTTGCCGAACTTGGTGCCGTCGGAGTTGGTGATCAACGGCGTACCCAGGGCGTGCACGCTCTTGCCCTCCACCTTGCGGATGAGCTCGGTTCCGCTGGTGAGGTTGCCCCACTGGTCCGAACCGCCGGTCTGCAGGACGCAGTTGTAGTCGCGGAAGAGCTGGAGGTAGTCCATGCCCTGCAGGATCTGGTAGCTGAACTCGGTGTAGCTGATGCCCTCGTCGGAATTCAGGCGCGAGGCAACAGCGTCCTTGCGGAGCATGGTGCCCACGCGGAAGTGCTTGCCGATTTCCCGGAGGAAGTCGATGGCACTCAGGGGCGCAGTCCAGTCAAGGTTGTTGACCATGCGGGCAGCGTTGTCACCCTCAAAGCTGAGGAAGCGGCGAACCTGGCCCTGCAGGTAACCCACCCACTCGGCCACGGTGTCCTTGGTGTTCAAGGTGCGCTCCGCCGTCGGACGCGGGTCGCCGATCAGGCCGGTGGAACCGCCCACCAAACCGAGGGGTTTGTGGCCGGCCAACTGCAGGCGACGCATCAGCAGCAACTGCACCAAGTTGCCCAAGTGCAGTGACGGCGCCGTGGGATCGAAGCCACAGTAATACGTGATCGGGTCCCCGGCGAGCAGTTTTTCCAGTTCCGTTTCATCAGTGGAAACGTGGACCAGGCCGCGCCAAGTAAGTTCCTGCCAGATGTTGGCAAAGGCGGGATCGTTGTGCTGGGACTCGAGGTTGTTTACGTGTGACACGAGATCTAAGTTAGCAGGGTTGCGGGGACGGTTTTGCCTAGCGCTCGATACCGGCAGGCACCGGCGCGGCCGCGATGAGGCGCAGACGCTGCGTGGCCCGGGTCATGGCAACGTAGAGGTCGCCTACCTTGCCGTGCTCGTGGTTGAGCATCGCCGCCGGTTCAAGGACCACCACGCCGTCGAATTCCAGCCCCTTCGCTTCCTTGGGGCTGATGACCACGATGTCCTGTTCGTAGCTGCCTGCTCCGGCACCGATACGGCGTCCGTAGACCTCTTTCAAGGCCGCGGTTGCCTGCGGCAGCAAGGGACCGTCGGCAATGACGGCCAGCAGGCCGCCGTCGATCGCTTCCACCTCCTCGGGCAGGACGTCCACCAGGCGCTGCACAATACCGTCCGGCTCCACGCGGTCAACGATGGGTGACCACTTGCCCTCGCGCACCGCCTTCGGGGCTGAGACCACCAGCCCGGCCCGGTTGGCCATGCGGACGGCAGCTTCTGCGATCTGTGACGGCGTGCGGTAGTTGACCGTCAATTCCTCCAGCGTCCAGCGGTCACCGAACGACGGCGCCAATGCGCTCTGCCACGAATTGGCACCGGCTGCGGCACTCGTCTGGGCGATGTCGCCCACGATGGTGAAGGACTTCAACGGGCAGCGGCGCACCAACAGGCGCCACTGCATGGGTGAGAGCTCCTGGGCCTCGTCAACTACGATGTGGCCGAAGGCCCACGACCTGTCGCTCGTGGCGCGCTCGGCAGCGGTCAACCGGCCTTCGCGCTCTTGGTTTTGCTCCGCGAGCTCTTCGGCCGTGACCAGGACGTCGACGCCCATGGCTTCCATGTTGGCCAGGGTCTGCTTGGCATTGGCAAGGTCACGAGCGCGGTCAGCTTCCTGCTGGGCCAATCCCCTGCCGGCTGCCGGATCCAGCTCGCCCAGAAGTTCGGCGGCCTCATCCAGGAGCGGAACGTCTGCTTCGGTCCACGGCGCGTCGACAGGCCGCTGGAGCAACGAACGCTGTTCGGGCGTCAGGTGCGGCGTGCACGCTTCAAGGATGGCGGGCTTGCTGAAGAGTTCCGAGATGAGCTTCTCCGGCGTCATCGGCATCCAGCACAAGTTCAACGCGATCCGGACGTCCCTGGCAGAGCGAACGTCCTCGGCAAGGTAGGCGCGATCGGCGTTGTTGCCGATGTTCGATTCCTCGACGAGGTCCGTCAGCTGCTCGGTGAGCTCGCGCAGGAGAATCTTGACGAACGTCAGGCGTGCTTCGTTGTGGGGCTTGCCGGTGGCGCGAGCCTTTTCGCGGGCACGGCGCACTTGGCGCACGGTGAGCGTCAGCTTCCGTGAATCGACTTCCAGGATGCGGTCCTCGGCAGGTGTCCGTTGCCGGTTCGCCACAGCGTTGGCCACCACCTTGGCCATGTCGAGCTTGCCCTTGAGGGCATCGACGTCGGCGTTTTCCTCGGGGACGGCGTTGATGCCGGGCATCAGGCGGCCGAGGCTGGCCATGACCACCCCTGTCTCACCGAGGGACGGGAGCACGCGTTCGATGTAGTGCATGAACGACGACGACGGTCCCACCAGCAGGACGCCGGCGCTCTTGAGCCGGTCGCGGTGCGTGTAGAGCAGGTAGGCCGCGCGGTGCAGGGCAACAGCGGTCTTACCCGTACCGGGACCACCTTGAACAACGAGCGCCCCTGAAATGGAGGAACGGATGATCCTGTCTTGTTCGGACTGGATGGTGCCCACGATGTCCGACATCCGGCCCGTACGCTTCGAATTCAGCGCGGCCAGCAGCGCGCCTTCGCCTTGGAGGGAGTCGTTGTCGGCCAGCATCCCCGCGTCCAGGACGTCATCTTCGATCGCCTTGACGTCGCGTCCCTGAAGGATCAAGTGACGACGGCGGCGCACACCTTGGCGGTCGAACGCGGTCGCCTGATAGAAGTGGCCGGCTTCGGGCGCACGCCAGTCGACCATGAGCCGCTGGAGGTCGGCCGTGGACAGGCCGATGCGACCGATGTACTGCGCCTCTCCGGAATCCAGGTCGAGGCGGCCGAAGACCAAGCGGTCGTCGACGGCGTCGAGCTGGGCAAGGCGGTCCTCGTACAGGGCAGCGAACGCGTCACGCTCTGAGACGTTCTGCATGGTTCCCACCGCGCCTGCCTTGCGCACCTGCGCCAGCTGGGCGCGCTTTTCAGCGCGCAGCTCATCGAGCCGGGCGTAAAGCCCGGCAACGTATTCCTGCTCGTGGACCAAATCAGCGTCGTGCATCGAACCGTAACCCCTATCGCAAAAGACAGACCTACCATTCTACAGCGATTTTGGTAAACGCGTGGGGTACAAGTCATACCTCGGACTGCGTCACAGGAAAGTCGTACTGCCGGAGGGGAAAGTTACCCGGATGCAGGCCTTTTTCTGGGCCGGGCCGCCTTGTACCTGGACACAGTCGGGTCATCCTCGATCCAAAAACGCCACGGGTACTCGGTGGTGCCGCCCGGTCCCGCCACTCCAACGCGGGGACCGCTGGCCACTGCCGCCGCCGGAACTGCAGGCAACCACAAGCTGAAGGGTTCCGCGAGCGCGTCACGGCCGGTGTCCGACGTCGTCAGTCCCAGTGCGGAGGCGAGCCTGGCTGGTCCGCTGGCCAGGTCCTTATGTGCTTTCGAGGCCGGTCTTCGGACGGCGGCGAGGCCTTCGCCGTCGACGATTTCTCCCGCCCGCAGGAGCAAAGCCGAGGGTGAACCGTCGGGTCCGCAAACGATGTTGGCGCAATAGTGCATGCCATAGGTGAAGTAGATGTAGAGAAATCCCGGCGGTCCAAACATGGGCGCGTTCCGGGCCGTGGGGCCGCCGAAGGTGTGCGAACCGGGGTCGGGGTGTTCGGAATCCTTGGGACCCATATAGGCCTCGACTTCCGTCAGGCGGACGGAAACCGGGCCCGCTTCCGAGTTGTGGGTCAGTACAGCGCCAAGGATCAGCGGGGCGATCACACGGGGGTCGCCCTCAAGGAAGCTACGCACTTCCACCGGGTCGCTGACACCATTCTCCATGGACGAACTCATGACCAGACCCTAGCAACAACCCCCGTAACGGACATGTCCGATTTCCGCTAGCACCGACCCGGGGCGGCTGGCAGGATGAAGCCATGGACTTCTGGCAGCGCTACCGGGCAATCGACGCCCGCGACACCCGGTTCGACGGTCAATTCTTCACAGCCGTCAGGTCCACCGGCATCTATTGCAGGCCATCATGTCCCGCCCGGACACCCAAGGCCGAGAACGTCACGTTCTATGAAACATCGGCGGCAGCGCACGAGGCCGGCTACCGGGCCTGCAAGCGATGCCTGCCCGAAGCGGTTCCCGGGACGCCCGCGTGGAACCTCCGTTCCGATATCGCCGGCCGCGCCATGCGATTGATCAACGACGGTGTCATAACCCGCGAAGGCGTCGATGGCCTGGCGCACCGTTTGGGGTACTCAGCCCGCCATCTCAACCGCATCCTCAGCGATGAACTGGGCGCGAGCCCGCTCTCCCTTGCACGGGCAAGCAGAGCACAGACGGCCAGGACCCTGTTGGTCTCTACGGACATGCTTTTGGCAGATGTCGCATTCGCTTCCGGGTTCAACAGCGTGCGCCAATTCAACGACACCATCGGTGAAGTGTTCGCCATGACCCCGACGGCGTTGCGCGCCACCGGGGCGAAGACCGGCCTGCGCCGTGGTGCCGGGGTTTCGGAGGCCACGCCCTCGGCGCTGACACTGAACCTGCCCTATAGGGAACCGTTCGACCCCGGAATCTTCGACTTCCTGGCAGTACGCGCAGTTCCCGGCATCGAGTCTGCGGACACCTCGGCGGACGGAACCCGGAGCTACGCACGCACCCTGCGCCTGCCTCGAGGCAACGCATCCTTCTCTGTCTCCTTCAACCCCGAATCCCGTGGAAAGCCCCTGCAACTGACGGTCAACGCCCTGGATCTCCACGACCTCCCCGCACTGTTGAGCCGGGTCCGGAGACTGTTCGACCTCGACGCCGATCCGCAGGCGATCGATGACGCCCTTGCCATAGACCCCCGTCTGTCCGGCAGAATCCCGGCCATTCCCGGTATCCGGGTTCCCGGCGCGGTGGATCCCCAGGAACTACTGATCCGGGCGATGATCGGTCAACAGATCACCGTCGCCGCCGCCCGCACGGCCCTCACGCAGTTATCGGACGCCGGCTCCCCCGCCGGTGTGGGCGGACCGGGTTTGGATCGACTGTTTCCGACGGCGGCAGAACTCGCCGAGCACGGCCGGGCCCTGATCCGGGGACCCCGGCGTCGCATCGACTCCATCGTGTCAGCTGCGGAGGCCATGGCTACCGGGACACTTGATTTCGACTACGGCGACGACGTCGAAAGCCTTGGACGCAAGCTGCTCCCCTTGCCCGGGGTGGGGCCGTGGACCGTGGGATACGTCGCGATGCGCGTGCTCGGCGCTCCGGACATTCTGCTGGCCAACGATGCTGCGGTCCGGAACGGCTTGAAGGTCCTTCCGTCAGGGGCGGGACTCAGTGCCGACTTCCGGGAAGTCAGCCCTTGGCGCTCCTACGCCACCATGCATTTGTGGCGGGCAGCGGCAAAGCCCGTTGCGGTCCGTCCCGCCCGCACGGCAGCCGGCGTCGGCACCCACGCCTAGTGCCGGCGTCGCGCCGTTGAGTCGACTGGGCGTGAGCAAGCGACCGGACCAAACACGCGGAACGTGAGCAAGCGACCGCACCAAACACACGGAACGTGAGCAAGCGACCGGACCAAACACGCGGAACGTGAGCAAGCGACCGCACCAAACACACGGAACGTGAGCAAGCGACCGCACCAAACACACGGAACGTGAGCAAGCGACCGCACCAAACACGCGGAACGTGAGGAAGCGACCGCACCAAACACGCGGAACGTGAAGAAGCGTCGGTGGACTAACGGGCAGCGGGTTGGGCGGCCGGCCAGGGCAGAAGTTCGGGCAGTTCGACGCCGTCGGCGGCCGCAGTTGCCCGGAGGCTGCCGAGGCTCGGTTCGCGACCCGCCAACCACGCTGCGATGTCCGTCAGCATGCCGGTGATCGCAATCGACGTGCCACCGCTGCCGATGCTCAGCTGCGGAAGGCCGGTAGGCTGCAGGACCAGCTTGTATTTCCCGGGCACGCGCGCGGCCAGGAAACCCACGAGGTGTTCGCAGAACGGGCGGCTCCAGGTCTCCGGTCCGAATCCGAGACGCAGGTCCGCGGCATGGATGGCGAGTTCGCGCCACAGCGCCAGGCCGCCGTCGAGGACTGTTCCGTCCCGATAGGCAATCCGGGCTTGCCAGTCGTCAGGACCCAAGGCGTCGAATGCGGCGAGGGCGGAATCCAGCGCAGCGGTGACGGACTCCGTGTGCTGCGCAAGGCTGTGACCGGCGGCCAGTTCAATCGCTTTCGTGCGTCCCTCCATGCCGCCGTCGTACAGTTCGATGGTCTCTCCACGGCGTGCATATTCGAGCTGGCGTGCCATCGCGTCGGCAATGCCCCTGATATGGGCAAGGACGTGTCCGCGGGTCCAACCGGGAAGTTCCGAGGGTTCGGCTACGGACGCGTCGTCCATTTTGGCAAGGAGTCGGGTGACGGTGCCGGCGGCTTTGTGAAGCTCTGCGGGCAGCGTCTCTGGGGTGATCCGGGTCATATCGCCATGCTAACGCAGAGTTAAACGAAGAGCGGGACGGCGCCTTCAGGCACCGTCCCGCTCCCGGCGGACGAGGGTTACAACGCGTAGGAGCGCGCCGCGTCCAGTTCAGCTTCCAAAGCAGCCAGTTGGCGTTCGACGGCGGCCGGTGCGGTTCCGCCTTGCGAGTTGCGGCTGTTGAGGGAACCTTCGGTGCTCAGCACAGAGCGGACCTCGGGCGTCAGGTGCTCCGAAATCGCTGCGTACTCTTCGTCCGTGAGATCCCACAGTTCCACGCCCCGGCCTTCGGCCTGCTTCACCGCTGCCCCGGAGAGCTCGTGCGCCTCGCGGAACGGAACGCCCTGGCGGACCAGCCATTCGGCGATATCGGTCGCCAGCGCAAAGCCCTGGGGTGCCAGTGATTCCATCCGCTCGGTGTTGAACGTGAGCGTGGCGATCATGCCGGACACGGCCGGGAGCAAGAGCTCCAGGGTGTCTGCGGCGTCGAAGACCGGCTCCTTGTCTTCCTGCAGATCGCGGTTGTACGCGAGCGGCAGGCCCTTGAGCGTCGCGAGGAGGCCGGTCAGGTTGCCGATGAGGCGTCCCGCCTTGCCGCGCGCGAGCTCGGCAACATCCGGGTTCTTCTTCTGCGGCATGATCGAGGACCCCGTGGAGTACGAGTCATGCAGCGTGACGAAGGAGAACTCCTTGGTGGCCCAGAAAATGACTTCCTCGGAAATCCGGGACAGGTCAACGCCAATCATGGAGCAAACCCAGGCGAACTCGGCAAAGACATCACGTGAAGCAGTGCCGTCGATCGAGTTGTGCACGGCCGAGAAGAAACCGAGGTCCGCGGCAACAGCCTCAGGATCCAGCCCAAGGGACGAACCAGCCAAGGCACCGGAACCATATGGCGAAACACCGGCGCGCTTGTCCCAGTCCTGGAGCCGCTGCACATCACGCAGCAAAGCCCAGGCATGGGCCAGCAGGTGGTGGCTCAGGAGAACCGGCTGGGCATGCTGCAAGTGGGTACGGCCAGGCATGGCGACACCATGGTGTGCCTTTGCCTGCTCAACGAGGGCATCGATGGTGGCAAGGACACCCTGGGCGATGATCCGGGCGTGGTCCCGCAGGAACATGCGGCCAAGGGTGGCCACTTGGTCGTTGCGTGAACGGCCGGCGCGGAGCTTGCCGCCCAGCTGGGTCCCGGCACGCTCAATCAGTCCGCGTTCCAGTGACCCGTGCACGTCCTCGTCGCTCTCGGCCGGGAGATAGGCGCCGCTCGCGACGTCTTCGTCCAACTGCGTGAGGGCTGCGAGCATGCCTTCGAGCTCGGCGTCGTCCAACAGTCCGGCCTTGGCCAGCACGCGGGCGTGGGCCTTGGAACCGGCGATGTCGTAACGGGCAAGCCGCCAATCAAAGTGGGTGGACTTGCTCAGTGCGGCCAGCGCATCCGCGGGGCCGCCGGCGAACCGGCCGCCCCACAGTGCACCTTCATTTGTCCCTGAACGCTCCCCTACCTCGCTACGCTCGGCCGGGGACCCCTGCGTCCCGGGGCCCTGCTGCGGCGTCACTCGCCTGCGACGCGGAGGTCGCGGCCGGATGCTACCTTCGAGGACATGCCCCACAGCTCGATGAAGCCGCGTGCCATGGACTGGTCGAAGGTGTCGCCGGTGTCGTAGGTGGCGAGGTCGAAGTCGTAAAGCGAGGTCTCGGAGCGACGTCCGTTGACGACTGCCTGGCCGCCGTGGAGGACCATGCGGATGTCACCGGAGACGTACTTCTGGGTGTCCTCGATGAAGGCGTCCAGGGAGCGCTTGAGCGGGGAGAACCACTGTCCGTCGTACACGAGTTCTGCCCAGCGCTGGCCAACGGTGGCCTTGAAGCGGGCCTGCTCGCGCTCGATGGTGATGTCCTCGAGGTGCTTGTGCGCGGTGATCAGCGCCATGGCACCCGGGGCTTCGTAGATTTCGCGGGACTTGATGCCCACAAGGCGGTCCTCGACGACGTCGATGCGGCCAACGCCCTGCGCGCCCGCACGGCGGTTGAGTTCCTGGATGGCCTGCAGCGGGGTGACCTTGACGCCGTCGATGGCTACCGGCACGCCGGCCTGGAAGGAAATGGTGACCTCGTCCGGTGCCGGCGGGAATTCCGGGGTGGCGGTGTAGTCGTAGATGTCCTTGGTGGGAGCGTTCCAGATGTCCTCGAGGTAACCGGTTTCGACGGCGCGTCCCCAGACGTTCTGGTCGATCGAGTACGGGTTCTTCTTGGTGGTCTCGATCGGCAGGCCCTTTTCCTCAGCGAAGGCGATGGCCTTGTCGCGGGTCAGTGCGAGGTCGCGGACGGGTGCGATGCACTTCAGGTCCGGGCCGAGGGTCTGGATGCCGACTTCGAAGCGGACCTGGTCGTTGCCCTTGCCGGTGCAGCCGTGGGCAACGGTGGTGGCGCCGAATTCGCGGGCAGCCTTCACCAGGTGCTTCACGATGACCGGACGGGAGATCGCCGAAACCAGCGGGTAGTGTCCCTGGTAGAGCGCGTTGGCCTTCAGCGTCGGCATGGCGTACTCGTTGGCGAACTCGTCGCGGGCGTCCGCGACGTAGGCCTCGACGGCGCCGCAGCCGAGGGCGCGCTGGCGGATGGTCTCCAGGGACTCGCCACCCTGTCCGACGTCAACGGCCACGGCGATGACCTCGGCACCGGTGGCTTCACCGATCCAGCCGATGGCTACGGACGTATCAAGGCCACCGGAGTAGGCCAGAACAATGCGCTCAGTCACGAGAGTGCTCCTTTGTTGTTGCTTGGTTCATTCGAATCAAATGCTGTGTGAATCAGTGCGGTGTAAAGCAGTTAGTTGCCGGGGCCGGCTTCCTCGGCCATCCGCAGGAATCTGGCCGCTAGCTCTGCCCCGCCATCGGGATCCCGTGCGACCAGCAGCAAAGTATCGTCGCCTGCGATCGTACCCAATACCGACGGCATCACGGAGTGGTCAACGGCCAGTGCCAGGAAGTTCGCTGCCCCCGGCGGGGTGCGGAGCACCACGATGTTGCCCGATGCCTCGGCGGTTACCAGGAGTTCGCCGCAGAGCCGGGTCAGCCGCGCGTCGAGAATTTCCTGGGTGACCCCGCTCTTGGCGTTGCGGTCGCCGCCCTCCCCCGGCACGGCGTAGACCAATGCTCCATCCTTGCCGCGGACGCGCACCGCGCCCAGTTCCACGAGGTCGCGGGACAGTGTGGCCTGGGTGACCTGCACGCCGTCGTCCGCGAGCAGGGCTGCAAGCTCTGCTTGGGAGCGCACGGACTCACCCGTCAGGATCGCAGTGATGCGGGCCTGCCGGGCGGTCTTGGTGGCCGGGCTTGCGCCCGGCACGGACGGGTTGGCGGACACTAGAACGTGCTCTCCCCAGTACCTTCGACGGGAGAAAGGCCCTCAACGAACGCAAGTCCGGAGCGGTGCATCAGCCAGGCCATGAGGGCCTTCTGGGCGTGGAGCCGGTTCTCTGCCTCATCCCAGACGATGGACTGCGGTCCGTCAATGACGCCGGCCGAAATCTCGTAACCGCGGTATGCCGGGAGGCAGTGGAGGACGACGGCGTCCGGCGCGGCCTGCGCCATGGCAGCCTCGTCCACGGAGTAGTCGCGGAACAGTTGCAGGCGTGCTTCCTTCTCCGCTTCCTGGCCCATGGACACCCAGGTGTCCGTTGCCACGACATCTGCACCTTTGAGGGCTTCGGCGGCATCGCTGGTGATCAGGACGGAACCACCGGTTTCAGCGGCGCGCTCTTCCGCGGCCGCGACGATTTCCGGTGCCGGGAGGTAGCCTTCGGGACCGGAGATGCGGACGTGCATTCCCGCGGTAACTCCCGCCAGGAGGTAGGAGTTGGCCATGTTGTTCGCAGCATCACCCAAGTAGGCCATGGTCAATCCTGCGAGCTCCCCCTTGTGTTCCTTGACGGCCAGGAGGTCGGCAAGGAGCTGGCACGGGTGGTAGTCGTCGCACAGGGCGTTGATGACGGGGACCTTGGAGTTTTCCGCCATGGCCACCAGGCCCGAGTGGGCTCCGGTGCGCCACACAATGGTGGAGACCATGCGCTCCAGGACCTTCGCGGTGTCCTCCACGGATTCCTTGTGACCGATCTGCGCTTCACCGGGATTGATGATCAAGGCGTTGCCACCCATGTCGGCGATGCCCGTGGCGAAGGAGACACGTGTCCGGGTGGACGTCTTGTCGAAGATCACCGCGACCGTCTTCCGGCCGTTGCCTTCCCCGGCGAAGGGCTGCACGCTGTACGGCGCGGCCTTCATCCGGGCTGCGAGTTCCAGAACCTCGGCCTGCTCAGCCGGGCTCAGGTCGGTGTCTTTGAGGAAGTGACGGGTGGAAATGCTCACTTGTTGTCCTTGGAAGTCGTGGCCTTGGCCGTGGAGATCAATGCCGGCAGGGCGGTCAGGAACCGGTCTGCCTGTTCGATGGTCAGGATCAGCGGGGGCGCCAGGCGGATGGTCCGCGGGCCGGGGCTGTTGATAATGAATCCGGCATCCAGGGCCGCTGTCACCATGGCCGGTGCTACGTCGGCGTCCACGTCAAAGCCGATGAGAAGGCCTTCTCCGCGGACTTCGGTCACAGCCTCATGTGCGGCGAGGCCGTCGCGCAGGTGCGCTCCAACAGCGAGCACATTCTGCAGGACACCCTGGCTTTCGATCGCGTGAAGCGTGGCAAGCGCGGCGGCGGTGGGCACGGGGTTTCCGCCGAAAGTGGTGCCGTGCTGCCCGGCGGTGAGCAGAGCCGACGTCGTACTGCCGAACGTGACCAGAGCTCCTACGGGGAAGCCGCCACCGAGTCCCTTGGCGAGGGTCACGGCGTCGGGCACGATGCCCGCGTCTTCGCTTGCCAACCATTTGCCGGTGCGGCCGATGCCTGTTTGGACTTCGTCCAGGATCAGCAGCGCGCCCGCGGCGCTGGTGGCCTCACGGGCAGCCCGCAGGTATTCGGTACTGAGGGGCCGGACGCCTGCTTCGCCCTGGATCGGTTCCAGGAATACGGCCGCGGTGGAATCATCGACGGCGGCGCGCAAGGCGTCGATGTCGTTGAACGGGATGTGGACCACGCCACCGGGCAGTGGCTCGAAGGGCGCACGGTAGGCTTCTTTGGCAGTGAGCGCCAAAGCACCCATGGTGCGGCCGTGGAAGGCGCCTTCAAGGGCAATGATCTTGGTGCGCTTGCCGTCGGCGTTGTTCCGCCGCGCGAGCTTGAAGGCCGCCTCGTTCGCTTCCGTGCCGGAGTTCGCGAAGAACACCTTGGACCCGGCCGGTGCCTTGCTCAGGGACAGCAGCTTCTCGGCAAGGGCAATCTGGGTGGGGCTGGTGAAGAAGTTGGAGACATGGCCCAGCGTGGCCAACTGGCTGGAAATCACCGAGGTGACGAACGGGTGGGCGTGGCCCAGCGCGTTCACGGCGATACCGCCCAGGAGGTCCAGGTATTCCTTGCCGTCGGCGTCCCACACAAGGCAGCCGGCGCCACGGACAAGAACCCGCTGCGGGGTCCCGAAGACACCCATGAGCGACGACGAGTACCGGGCAAGCCAGTCCGCGCCATTACTCACTCCAGTAATGACGGAAGCTTTGGCGTCCGATCCGGCGATGGACCCCCGGGTGTGGTCGGGCACCGCGAAGCGGGCGGGGGGTCCATCGCCGGTCGGGCTGAGGCCAACAGTTTCGCTCATGCGTTCACTTCCTCGTCGGGGACAACTTGGGTGCCGATGCCCGCCGTCGTGAAGGTTTCCAGCAGCATCGAGTGCGGCAGGCGGCCGTCGACGATGTGTGCGCGTTCCACGCCTTCGTCGATGGCCTTCAGGCACGCGGCCATCTTCGGGATCATTCCGGACTCGAGGCGGGGCAGCATTTCACGGAGTTCGGAGGCCGTCAGGGAGGAGATCAGCGAGGACTTGTCCGGCCAGTTGGCGTAGAGGCCTTCGACGTCGGTGAGGATGACCAGCTTGGTTGCGCCCAAGGCTGACGCTACCGCGGCTGCGGCGGTGTCCGCGTTGACGTTGAGGACCTGCCCTGTGGTCTGGAAACCGTTGCCTTCCTCAGTGATCTCGGGGGCGACCGTAGAAATCACGGGGATGCGGCCGGCGTCGAGGATGTCCGTGATACCAGCGGGGTCCACGCCGACGACTTCGCCCACCAGGCCGAGGTCTACTTCCTCGCCGTCCACCACGGTGCCGGTCCGGACGGCGCGCAGCAGTCCACCGTCTTCGCCGGACATGCCCACCGCGTACGGTCCGTGGGAGTTGATGAGGCCAACGAGTTCGCGTCCTACCTGGCCCGTGAGGACCATGCGGACAACGTCCATGGCTTCGGGGGTGGTGACGCGCAGGCCGCCTTTGAACTCGGACTCGATGCCGAGCCGGCCCAGCATTGAGTTGATCTGGGGACCTCCGCCGTGGACCACCACCGGGTGGATACCTACGTGGTGGAGGAACACGATGTCCTCGGCGAAGGCACGCCGAAGGTCATCGTTGACCATGGCGTTTCCGCCGTACTTGATCACCATGGTGGTGCCGGCGAAACGCTGGATCCAAGGCAAAGCCTCGATCAGCGTGCCAGCCTTGTCCTGTGCTGATTCGGCCGAGACGTAGCCCGGTGCAGTCTTCTCGCGGGTGTGCGCAGTCATCGTCATTCCGCTCAGCTCGAGTAGGCGCTGTTCTCGTGCACGTAGTCGTGCGTGAGGTCGTTGGTCCAAATAGTCGCTTCGGCGTCGCCGGCCTGGAGATCAATTTCCACGAGCACTTCGCGCGGTTCGAGGTCCACCAGGTTCCGGTCATCACCGATCGCACCGTTGCGGCAGATCTGGATGCCGTTCATGGCGACGTTGAGCTGGTCCGCTTCGAACACAGCGTCGGTGGTTCCTACGGCGGACAGCACGCGGCCCCAGTTGGGGTCTTTGCCGAAGATGGCCGCTTTGAAGAGGTTGGAGCGGGCCACGGAGCGGCTGACGGTTTCAGCGTCACGTTCGCTGGCGGCATTGAAGGTGCGGATGGCGATGTCGTGGCTGGCACCTTCGGCGTCGCCGATCAGCTTGCGGGCAAGCTCAGCGCAGACGGCGGTTACCGCTTCGCTGAGTTGCTCTGCCGACGGCAGGGCCTCGGAAGCACCTGAAGCGAGCAGCACCACGGTGTCGTTCGTGGACATGCAGCCATCCGAGTCTGCACGGTCGAACGTGACGCGCGTGGCGTCCCGGAGCACTACGTCGAGCTCGTTCGCCGGTACTTCAGCGTCGGTGGTAAGGACCACCAGCATGGTGGCCAGGCCTGGTGCCAGCATCCCCGCACCCTTGGCGATACCGCCGACGGTGAACGGCTTGCCTTCTGCATCCTTACCCGCGAAGACAGCTTCCTTGGAGACGCTGTCCGTGGTCATGATGGCGGTTGCCGCGGCTGCGCCACCGTCCTCGGAGAGCTCCTTGGCGGCGGCTTCGACACCCGGGATGATCTTGTCCATGGGCAGCTGCTCGCCGATCAGCCCGGTGGAGCACACCACGACGTCGGAAGCTGAGATTCCCAGCACCGCCGCCACTTTCTCAGCGGTTGCGTGGGTGTTCTGGAAGCCCTGCGGGCCGGTGCAGGCGTTGGCGCCGCCGGAGTTCAGCACTACGGCATCCACGCGGCCATCGCTGACAACTTGGCGGGACCAGTGAACAGGGGCAGCTGCCACGCGGTTGGAGGTGAAAACCGCGGCGGCCGCCTTGGACGGACCATCGTTGACGACGAGTGCCAGATCCGGCTTGCCTGAGGCCTTGATGCCGGCTGTGATGCCGGCGGCCCGGAATCCCTTGGGTGCGGTAATGGTCACGGTGCAACTCCCTGCAGGTTCAGGCCGGCTGTTTCGTCCAGGCCGAGGGCAATGTTCATGGACTGCACGGCTCCGCCGGCTGTCCCCTTGGTGAGGTTGTCGATGGCGCAGGTGACGATGACACGGCCGGTGTGCTGGTCGAACGCCAGCTGCATGACGGCATGGTTGGAACCCTGCACCGACTTGGTGGTTGGCCACTGGCCCTCGGGCAGCAGGTGCACGAACGGTTCGTCGTCGTAGGCATCAGCCCACGCCTGGCGAAGCTCTGCTTCAGTGACACTGCGACCATCCTGCAGCCGCACTTTCGCTGTAGCAGTGGTGAGGATGCCGCGGCTCATCGGAGCGAGCGTAGGGGTGAACGACACTGTCACGGATTCCCCTGCTGCATTGGACAGTCCCTGTTCGATCTCAGGCGTGTGGCGATGACCGCCACCCACGCCGTAGGGGCTCATGGAACCCATGACCTCCGAGCCGATCAGGTTGACCTTGGCCGCTTTGCCGGCACCCGAGGTGCCTGAGGCGGAAACAATCACGACGTCGTCCGGCTGGAGGAGATTGTTGGCGAACCCTGGCGTCAAGGCCAGCAGGGCCGACGTCGGATAGCAGCCAGGCACGGCGATCCGGGTTGCGCCCTTGAGAACCTCGCGCTGGCCCGGCAGTTCGGGCAGGCCGTACGGCCAGGTGCCCGCATGTTCGGAGCCGTAAAACCTCTCCCACGCTGAGGCGTCCTGCAAGCGGTGGTCCGCGCCGGCGTCGATGACTACAGTGCCTTCCGGCAACTGTGCCGCGATCCCGGCAGAAGTGCCGTGCGGCAGGGCCAGGAACACAACGTCATGGCCGGAGAGGTTCTCCACCGTGGTGTCTTCCAGTATCCGGCTGGCCAAACCGTGGAGATGTGGCTGCAACTCCCCTAGTCTGGAACCGGCGTTGCTGTGTGCGGTAATGGCACCGATGGTGACGTTCGGATGGCCCGCAAGCAAGCGCAGCACTTCTCCCCCGGCGTAGCCGCTGGCACCGGAGACGGCAACAGAAATAGTCATAACTCCACTATACAGCAAGAATATTCATGCTGTCCGATATTTATGCATGCCCAATGTGAGCTGTCACATTTGTTAGGACATTGCGCGTATGCTTAGTGGAGGGTGATCCAGACCGTGCAGTCCGAACGTCGGCTGCAGCGTTGCCCGTTAGCGATACGGGGCACATATATGGCACCCACGTCCACCGCTGAGCGCCCCAAAGCACGCGCAATTCAGCCAAATCCCGTCGTTCAGAGCTACTCAGAGCTCCTCAAGACCGTCAAATCCGCAGGGCTCCTTGAGCGCCGCAGCGGCTTCTACATCTGGGTTTTCGTAGCCCTGATACTGCTCATGGCCGGCACCTGGCTCGGCTTCGCCCTCTTGGGTGAGTCCTGGTACCAACTCCTCATCGCCGCCGCAGTCGGTATTCTCTGCACGCAGCTCAGCTTCCTGGCCCATGAGGCCGGACACAAGCAGATCTTCGCTTCACGCCGCGCCAACGATTGGTCAGCCCGTCTCCTGGCCACAGGCATTGCCGGCATCAGCTACTCCTGGTGGGAACAGAAACACGGCGCCCACCACAACCACCCCAACGTCATTTCCAAGGACCCCGACATCCGGAACAACGCCTTGGTCTTCTACGAGGATGCAGCGGCAGAACGCAAGGGCCGCCTGGCGTTCCTCACCAAGAAGCAGGGGTGGTTCTTCTTCCCCCTCCTGACGTTGCTTGGCCTGAGCCTTCAGTTCGACTCTCTTCGTTTCGTGCTCGGCAAGCAGAACGTACGTCACCGCTGGGTAGAGGCACCCATCCTGCTGGCAAGACTCACGGCCCTTCCCGTACTGGCTTTCACCTTCCTGCCCATCGGGATGGCTTTTGCCTTCCTCGGTGTCCAGATCATGGTCTACGGCTTCTACATGGGAGCTTCGTTTGCGCCGAACCACAAGGGCATGCCCGTCCTCCCCAAGGACAGCCGCGTGGACTTCCTCAACCGTCAGATCCTGACCTCGCGCAACATCTCCGGCGGCATCTTCATGGACTTCCTCCTGGGCGGACTCAACCGGCAGGTGGAGCACCACTTGTTCCCGGACATGGCCCGCCCCCACTTGTACAAGGCCACAAAGATCGTCCGCGAATTCTGCGCCAAGCATTCGATCTCCTACACCGAAACCACGCTGATGCAGTCCTACGGCATCGTGGTCCGGTACCTGAACGAAGTCGGCCTGGCAGCGGGCCGCGGATTCGATTGCCCCGTGGCATCGACGCACGGACGCTTCTAGGCGTTCGACACGGGAGGCCCCAACCTCCCTAGGATGGGTTCTGGAACCGGGCACCGGAAGGTCCGCCCCGGAGTAAGGAGCCACCATGACGCACGCAATCGTTGCACAGCAGCCCGGAGGACCGGAGGTCCTCGAGTTCGCTTCCGTCGAAGTACCGGCACCGGGCCCCGGGCAGCTGCTGATCAAAGTCGCAGCTGCCGGGGTCAACTTCATCGAGACCTACCAGCGCAATGGCACCTACAAGGTGGACTACCCCTTCACCCCCGGCGCCGAAGCAGCCGGCGTCGTGGAGGCAGTAGGCGAGGGCGTTGAAGAGTTTGCCATCGGCGACCGCATTGCCACGGCCGAAGGAACCAGGACCTACGCGGAGTACTCCCTGGTGGACGCCGCCAGGGCGCTCCCGGTTCCTGCCGGCGTCGATGACCACACCGCCGCCGCCCTGCCGCTGCAGGGAATAACGGCCCACTACCTGATGAACTCCTCTTTCCGGGTTGAGCCCGGCCACACGGTGCTTCTGCACGCCGGAGCCGGCGGAGTAGGCCTGCTGTTGACCCAACTGCTGAAGGCCCGCGGGGCCCGGGTCATCACCACCGTGTCCTCCGACGAGAAGGCCGATCTGTCCACTCTCGCCGGGGCTGATGACGTCCTGCGCTATGAGGGCTTCGCCGACAAGGTCCGTGAACTCACCGACGGCGAGGGCGTCAACGTCGTCTACGACGGCGTTGGCAAGGACACCTTCGATGACTCTCTGAGAAGCCTGCGGATCCGTGGGGCCATGGTGCTGTTCGGCGCAGCCTCGGGACCGGTGCCGCCGTTTGATCCACAGCGGTTGAACGCGGCAGGCTCGTTGACACTCACCAGGCCCACCATGGCGCACTTTGTACAGAATGCCCAGGAACGCCGGTGGCGCTCGGCCGAAATTTTCGACGCCGCAGCCAACGGCACTCTTGCTGTCAGGGTCGGCGCCACGTACCCCCTGGCCGAAGCGGCCCAGGCCCACAGGGACCTGGAGGGACGCCGGACCACCGGCAAGGTCCTGCTGGTCCCGTGACGGCCGGCTTGTCCCATGACGACCGGCTTGTCCTGTGACGACCGGCTTGTCCCGTAGGGGCAGCGCCCGGCCCCAAACTCCCGGTGACGTTCCGGCGAACATCGCAGCAACGGACTGTGACGGGCAAGAAGCCACCGACATCTTTTGTTCACCTTCCTGCGAAAAGCTGAGCCCGTGAGCACAGAACATTCCGTGGGGGCCGGGCAGACGCCTGCCCTGACCACGTACCGCCCCCAGCTGCCGGGCGGCACCGCAGCACCTGCCGAACGTACCCTCGTGGACATCCTGGAGGCCACCGCGGCTTCCTTTCCGGAGTCCTCAGCGCTGGACGACGGCCACAAGTCACTTAGCTACACCGAACTTCTCGCCGCCGTCAGCTCTTTTGCCCGGACCCTGAACGCAGCGGGTCTGGGCCCTGGTGCGAAAATCGGTGTCCGCATCCCTTCCGGAACCAATGAGCTCTACGTGGCTATCCTCGGCATCCTGATGGCCGGGGCCGCCTACGTGCCCGTCGACGCCGACGATCCCGAGGAACGGGCACGCTTGGTGTTCGGGGAGGCCAAAGTGGCGGCAGTCATCGGTGCGGGGCTGGACGTCCGGCTTTCCGATGCTTCGCGCGAACCTCTCTCCAATCCGGCAAGACCTGGGCTGGACGATGATTCGTGGATCATTTTCACTTCGGGCTCCACCGGCACTCCCAAGGGTGTGGCCGTCAAGCACCGTTCGTCCGCCGCGTTCGTGGACGCCGAAGCCAGGCTCTTCCTCCAGGCCGAACCCATCGGCCCCCAGGACCGGGTGCTTGCCGGCCTCTCGGTGGCCTTCGACGCCTCGTGCGAAGAGATGTGGCTGGCCTGGCGCCATGGCGCGTGTCTGGTGCCTGCTCCCCGCGCTCTGGTTCGCACCGGAATGGACCTCGGTCCCTGGCTGATCAACCACGGCATCACCGTGGTGTCCACAGTGCCGACGCTCGCCGCCCTGTGGCCGGCCGAGGCACTGGAAAACGTACGTCTTCTCATTTTCGGTGGCGAAGCCTGCCCTCCGGAGCTCGCCGAGCGGCTCGCTGTGGACGGTCGCGAAGTCTGGAACACCTACGGCCCCACGGAAGCCACCGTCGTTGCGTGTGCCGCTCCCTTGGGCGGACCCGGCCCCGTGCGGATCGGGCTTCCGCTGGACGGGTGGGACCTCGCCGTCGTCGATTCCAGTGGTGTTCCGGTCGCCGAAGGTGACATCGGCGAACTCATCATCGGCGGCGTCGGCCTTGCGCGCTACCTCGATCCCGCCAAGGACGCCGAGAAGTACGCACCCATGCCCACGCTGGGCTGGGACCGGGCCTACCGTTCGGGTGACCTGGTGCGGTTCGAAGCCGAGGGCCTGATCTTCATGGGCCGGGCCGATGAACAGGTCAAACTCGGCGGGCGCAGGATTGAACTGGGCGAGGTGGATGCAGCGTTGCAGTCCTTGCCCGGCGTCGCCGGTGCGGCTGCTGCCGTGCAGACGACCGCCGCCGGCAACCAGATCCTGGTGGGCTACCTGGCTCCCGTTGACGGTTACGAGCTGAGCATGGACGAAGCCCGCAGGTTGCTTGGCGAAAGCCTTCCGGCTGCGTTGATCCCCTTGCTGACCGTGGTGGATTCGTTGCCCACCAAGACCAGCGGCAAGGTGGATCGCCACGCGCTCCCCTGGCCGCTGGCCGGCGCCGGCGCTACGGAGGCGAGCAACGCCCCGTTGAACCTGCCCGATGACGCCCGCTGGGTGGTGGAGCAATGGGAAGCGGTCCTCGGCAGTCCCGTGAGTTCGCTCGACGCCGATTTCTTCGCCTATGGTGGCGGGTCCCTGGCAGCGGCCCAGCTCGTCTCAGCCCTTCGCGTCAGGTACCCCACCATTACCGTCGCCGATATTTACGCGACACCGCGCGTCGGCGCACTGATCGACGCCGCCCGCCAGTCACTTCCCGACGGCGGCGCCCCGGGTCCCGCTGCCGAGCGAACCGTCCGCCCCACCGCCTTGAAGTCGCAGATCTTCCAAGTCCTGATGGGCGTTCCGTTGCACATCCTAGTGGGAATGCGTTGGCTGACCTATCTCATGGCTGCCAACAAGTTGCTGGCTGACTTCGCCGGTTTTTCTGCCGCTCCGGTCGTGTCCTGGTGGTGGATCGGCTTGTCCTGGCTGATCTTCGTCAGCCCACTGGGACGCATGGCCATCTCCGTGGTGGCGGCACGATTGCTGCTGGGAAGGGTCGAGCCCGGTACCTACCCCAGGTCCGGCAAGACCCACTTGCGGCTGTGGCTGGCCGAACAGATCCAGGACCTGTCCGGCGCCATCGGGCTGGCCAGCGCTCCGTTCGTTCCTTACTACGCGCGTGCCCTCGGCGCCAAAATCGGCCGGGACGTGCACCTTCACTCACTTCCGCCCGTCACTGGCCTCCTGTCACTGGGCAGCGGAGCCAATATTGAGCCCGAGGTGGACCTGTCCGGCTGGTGGGTGGATGGCGATTCGGTCCACATTGGCCAGGTCCATGTTGGTGCGGGCGCCGTTGTGGGTTCCCGCAGCACGCTCATGCCTGGAGCCAGCATCGGCGCCGGGGCCCACGTAGAGCCTGGCTCCGCAGTTTTCGGCAAGGTCAAGGCCGGCCATCTGGTGGCGGGGTCACCGGCGGAACGGCGCGGCAAGGCCAAACACGATTGGCCCGAAGCGATGATCCGTCGTTCGGCGGTCGACCGGCTGTGGCTCCTTGCTTTTGCTGGCGCGTCGGCCCTGCTCGCCCTGATCCCCTACATCTCTGCCTTCGCCGGTGCCATGGTCATCCTCGCCTTCATCCAAGGACACGATTCCTTGGAAACCGCGCTCCCCGGGATCGCCCTGTCCGCACCGTTGGCAGCGCTGGTGTGGTTCCTCGGTAACCTCCTTCTGATTCTTTTGATGGCCAGGCTCCTGGGTGTGGGACTCAAAGAGGGGCATTACCGCGTCCGCAGCCGCATCGGCTGGCAGGTGTGGGCAACTGAACGCCTCCTGGACATGGCACGGGACCTTCTCTTCCCCATCTACGCCAGCCTGTTCACACCTGTCTGGTTGCGCTTGCTGGGAGCCAAAGTGGGCAAGAACGTGGAAGCCTCGACGGTGTTGCTGGTCCCCAGGATGACCACCATCGGCGACGGCGCGTTCCTCGCCGACGACACCATGGTGGCTTCCTACGAACTCGGTGGCGGCTGGATGAAGATTGCCCCGGCCAAGATCGGGAAACGCTCCTTCCTCGGCAACTCGGGCATGACTGCTGCCGGACGCAATGTGCCCAAGAATTCCCTCGTCGCGGTATTGTCAGCCACCCCGGCCAAAGCGAAGTCTGGAACATCGTGGCTGGGCAGCCCGCCTGTGAGGTTGCGCCGCACCGCCGTCGACGCTGACCAGAGCCGCACCTTCAAGCCGCCGTTCAAACTCAAACTGGCACGGGCGTTGTGGGAACTGTGCCGGCTGGTGCCCGTCATCCTCACTGTTTCCATCGCCGTGGCCGTCATGGTGTTCCTGGACTGGATCGCGCGCGGATGGGGCTACTGGATTGCCGCCCTGCTCTGCGGCATCGTGATGCTGGCCGCTGGAGCGGTGGCAGCGCTCAGCTCCATTGTTGCCAAATGGGTTCTGGTGGGAACCATCCGGGCCGGCGAACACCCCCTGTGGAGTTCGTTCATTTGGCGCAACGAGGTGGTGGACACCTTCATCGAAATGGTCAGCGCGCCGTGGTTTGCCAGGTCGGCGGCGGGCACTCCGGCCCTGGTGTGGTGGCTCCGCGGCCTCGGCGCAAAGATTGGCCGCGGCACGTGGTGCGAAAGCTATTGGCTGCCCGAAGCCGACCTCGTAACCTTGGGCGAGAACTCCACCGTCAACCGGGGTTGCGTCGTCCAAACGCACCTGTTCCATGATCGCGTCATGAGCCTGGACACCGTGACACTGGGCAATGGGGCCACGATGGGGCCGCACGGCGTCATCCTCCCCGCGGCCAGTATCGGTGACGGCGGGACTGTTGGTCCGGCGTCGTTGGTCATGCGCGGCGAAACCGTCCCCGCGGGGACGTACTGGATGGGTAACCCGGTGAGCCAGTGGGTGGGTCCGTCAGCACAAGCTCCCCGTCTCAAGTAGATTGGGAGCTAATGACCGCACCCATCAGCACCCCCAGTCCCGACCCCTACACCCTGGACCACGGAAGCACGCGCTACCGCGTGGACCGATACGAGCTGGAGCTCGATGTCAGGCTGGGCAGCAACAAGCTGATGGGCAGAGCGGTCCTGAAGTGCACAGCTTTGGAAGCAAGCACACAGATTGTCCTGGACCTGGTGGGCTTGCGGGCGTCGAAGGTGCATATGGACGGCAAGAAGGTGCAGAAATTCAGCCACCGTGCCGAGCACCTGGTCCTCAATCCGGCCTCGGCCCTCAAAACCGGGCAGCAGTTTTCCCTGGAGATCCGCTATGACGGCAATCCGCAACCACGGCGCGGGTTGTGGGGCGACGTGGGTTGGGAAGAACTGAACGACGGCGTACTGGTGGCCGGCCAGCCCAACGGCGCGGCCTCATGGTTCCCCTGCAATGACCACCCCCGATACAAGTCCAGCTTCCTGATTTCCGTGACCACTGACGAGAACTACCGCCCGGTATGCAACGGCAGGCTCGTGTCCCATTCCCGCAAATCCAGCCGGGAAACGTGGGTCTACGAGCAGGTTGAGCCGATGGCGACCTACCTGGCCACCGTTCAAATAGGCCGTTACGCCAAAGTGCCGCTGCAGTTGGACGGCGCACACCACCGGGTCCCCCAGTACGTTGCCGTGACTCCTGAAATGACCGGGGACGCCCTTCAGGGCCTGCGTCGCCAACCGGACATGATGCGGACATTCGAGGACTGCTTCGGCCCGTACCCGTTCGCGGACTACACCTCGGTGGTCACTGAAGACGAGCTGGAAATTCCGTTGGAAGCCCAGACGGTCTCCATTTTCGGCCGAAACCACATGAAGGATGCCTGGGATTCCCAGCGGCTGATCGCCCACGAGCTCTCCCACCAATGGTTTGGGAATTCGCTGACGGTCAGCAACTGGAAGGACATTTGGCTTCATGAGGGATTTGCCTGCTACGCCGAATGGTTGTGGTCCGAGGAATCCGGCACCATGACTGTTGCGGCGCGGGCATCGGCTGCATGGAAGAGGCTCGATGCCGGGCCGCAGGACCTGCTGGTGGGCGACCCCGGCCCGGAGCTGATGTTCGATGACCGTGTCTACAAGCGCGGGGCGCTGGCCGTCCACGCTCTGCGGATGGCTGCCGGGGATGAAGCGTTCTTTGGCTTCCTGCAGGAGTGGACCGCCTCGAACCGGCACGGGTCAGTATCCACGGAATCGTTCATTGCAGCTGCAGACGCCTTCATTCCGGGGATCGGTGCTGCTGGAATTCTCCGGCCCTGGCTGTACGAAGCCGCGCTTCCGCCGCTGCCTGCAGCACGTTAGCCCAGGGCCAGGGCGGCCACCAGTCCGTCAGGTAGTTGCATGTGGGTGATGTCGTGCAGACCGGGCAGGCCCAGCACATCCAGCTCCGCAGGGTTATGCCTCAGGCCCTCGCCTGTCATCTTCAGCCAGGCTTCCTTGCGTGCCCAGAGCCGGGCCCGCTGCGTGGCTTGGTCCTGTTCCGGGAAGGACACCAGGAAACGCTTCTCGCTTTCAGTCAGGGCCACGTCATCGAATCCGTCGAAGCCAACCCCCTCTATCGCTTCCAGATCAACTCCCAGCCGGGAGCCATCTGTTGGATGCACGACGCCGGCCAGCAGCACCCAGCCCGACGCCCGGGATGCGCTCAGCAGCAGAGGCGCCGGACCGCCGTCGAGAAGGAAGCCGGGGCGGCCGTGATCCTGGCCGGGACCGCACTGCGGGCAATGATAATCAGGCCCGAGGTGTACGGGATCGACGTCGAGAAGCGAGGCGGCAAAATTCAGCAGGGCCAGCCGGCCAGCGACGAATTCTTCACGGTCCTTGGGGTTGGCTAAATGGAGCGCACGTTGCTGGGCGGGTTTGCCGAGTCGTGTGAAGCGCTCGGCAGCTGGAACTTCGTCCAGCCTGCGCAACTCAAGTACAGGCTCGTCCATCACTCCCCCCTTTCGCGGCTTTGTCCCCAGCAAACTGTAGCGTGGTGGTGATGTTTACCGGGCAAACAACAGTGTTCCCCGCAGCCAGGATTGCTGCGGGGAACACTGTTGCTGAGTTAACCCACCGGCGCTACTTCACCGAGTTCAGGTAGCTCGCCAGGGTGGGCGTGATGCGCGTGCCTGAGTTCGAGCTGCCTCCGTTGGTGTGGATGGCCACGATGGTGTTGGAGCTGTTGTAGACGGGTGCGCCACTCTGGCCGCCGTAGGTGTCCATCTTGTAAAAGACCTTCTCGGCCTGGGTGCTGTCAATGGAACCGGTCATGGACCACATGGTGCCGAAGGCCTTGTCACCGGGATAGCCCCGGACCGTCGCGGTGGTTCCGTTCAGGCTGGTGGTCGTTCCGGTGTAGTTCAGCCAGCCGGTGGTGTTGCCGATGGTGCAGTCGAGCTTGATGACTCCCCAGTCGGCATTGGTGTTGGCTGAATCAATCCAGCGCTGATCCGTCAGGAGCTGGGTAGCTCCACAGGTACCGTAAGGATCAGTTGATCCGTTCCGGCCGGGAGCCACTTTCACACCCCAGGAGTAATCCGCCGTGGAACCCGTGCCACCTTCGTGCACGCAGTGGCCCGCGGTCAGCACGGTGTCATCCGAAATGAGGGCGCCGGAGCAGATGTAGCCTCCGTTGAATTCGATCTGCACGATCGAGCGGTTGGGCGCGGCCGTGGTGTTCGTGATCCGTACCCTGCCATCAGCGCCGATGACTGAGTCCGTGGAAGCGCCGCCACCCTTGGAGGGCATCGCCAGCGTGTACTTGTCGGCCAGCGGAGATGCCGCGGACCCTGACGTCTGCGTCTTGTCCACCGTGTGCGACACAGGCTGCACCCCGGAAATGGCGGCCTGGGGCGTCGGCTCTGACGCTACCGCAGCTCCACCAAGCGAGGACGTCAAAGCCACAACTGCAGCCCCGACAAGCACAGCAATGTTCTGCTTCTTCATGGGTACCTTTCAAAGGACGGCTCCCGTGGAACCGTTCGAGGGATGTGATACACATGCTTCACATGTGTATGACAAAACTGTCATACACATGTGAACAGCCTGTCAAGATGTTGGGAGTTGAATCTCGTTAAATAGAAAACCCCGGGACAGCAGTCCCGGGGTTTTCTTGATTCGAGTTAGCGCTGGACAGCTCCAAAGCGGTCGGCGGCTACGGCCACGGCAGCAGCGCGGGCCTCCGAAGCCTCATCCGCCGTCAGGGTGCGGTCGTTTGCGCGGAACCGCAGGCCGAAGGCGAGCGACTTCTTACCGTCATCGATGCCCGGGCCCACGTAGACGTCGAACAACGAGACGTCCTCAAGGAGCTCACCTGCACCCTCACGGAGTGCGGACAGGACCTGATCGGCCGGCACGTCCAGGGGAACTACCAGGGCAACGTCCTGCGTCGCCACCGGGAACCCGGAGATGTGCTTGGCGACAATCACGTCGGCGGCAGCTTCGAACAAGGCATCGACATCCACCTCAACCGCTACTGAACGCGCAGGCATGTCGTGCGCAGCAAGGAGCTTGGGGTGGAGTTCCCCTGCGTATCCAACCACGTCGCCGTTGCGCAGTGCGAGCTGCGCCGCGCGCCCGGGATGGAATGCCTGGTGGCTGCCTTGGCTGACAACCAGTTCAACGCCCAAAACGTCAGCGATCAGCCGGGCCACGTCCAGGGCGTCGGCCCAGTCCCAGGCACGAGGCTTGTGCGTGGCGGCAGCCGGAGAATCATGACCGGTCAGGACCGCGGCGATGTGCAGCGGCTGGTCGGGGACGCCGTCGTACAGTGCATCCAGCACCTCATCGGAGGGCTTGACACCCAACGGCGGGATGGACTCCGTTCCGAGCTTGTCACCCGGCAGGAAGACCGAGCCGGCCTCGTAGAGTGCAAGATCGCGGAAACCGCGCGAGTGGTTGCGGCGTGCCACCTCAATCAGGCCCGGCAGGATGGACGTGCGGAGATACCCCTGTTCCTCGCTGATCGGGTTGGCGAGCTTCAACGCCGGACGGGCAGCGCCTTCCTCCGCCACTCCGAAGGCGTCGTTGGCTGCCTTCGTGACGAAGGGGTAGGACAGCACCTCGGTCAGCCCGGCATCGGCCAGGGCCTGCACGACGCGGCGCTTCTGCTGCTGCGTGCGGCTCAATCCGCGTCCCGGAGGAGCCACCGGCAAGGTGGCCGGGATGTTGTCGTAGCCCACAAGACGGGCGATTTCCTCGGAGAGGTCGTCCTTGGTTTCGAGGTCGTTGCGCCAGCTTGGTGCAGTCACGCGGTAACCGGAGGAGGTCTTCTCCACCACGGCCCCCAGGTCCTCAAGGGAGGTGGTGATCTGATCTTCGGTGAAGTCGATGCCGATACGCGCGGAAGCATAACCAGCAGGCAGCTCAATCACGACGGCGTCAGGCGCCGTTCCGACGTCGGTACCGGTCTCGTCCGCGGTACCTCCGGCGAGTTCCACCAGGAGGTCCACCACGCGCTGGGCAGCGACGTTGGCGACATGCCAGTCCACACCGCGTTCGAAGCGCTTGGACGCCTCGGACGGCAGCTTGTGGCGGCGGCGTGAGCGGGCAATGGATACTTCGTCGAAGTGCGCGGCTTCCACAAGGATATTCGTGGTGGAATCGGAAACCTCGGTGTAGGCGCCACCCATCACGCCTGCGATGCCGATCGCACCCGAATCATCCGTGATCAGCAGGTCCTCGGCGTCGAGTGTGCGCTCCTTGTCATCGAGCGTGGTGATCTTCTCCCCCGCGACCGCGCGGCGGACAACGATGTCGCCCGAAAGCTTGTCGAGGTCGTAGCAGTGGTTCGGCTGGCCAAGCTCCAACATGACGTAGTTGGAAATATCCACGGGCAACGAGATGGAACGTACACCGGCCAGGCGGAGGCGTGAGGACATCCACGGCGGGGTGGGGCGGGAGGCATCCACGCCCCGGACCGTGCGCGCAACGAAACGATCGCAGCCCGGCTTGCCGTAAATGGGAGCATCGTCGTTGAGCTTGACTCCGTAGCCACCCTGCAGGGAAGCAGGCGCGTTGACCTTGGACGCCGGATCCACGAACGAAGTTCCCGTGGCGTGGGCGTACTCGCGGGCAACCCCACGGATGGAGAATGCGTAGCCGCGGTCCGGAGTGACATTGATTTCGGCTGCCTGGTCGTACAGACCCAGCAGCTCCATGGCGTCAGTGCCGATCTCGGGGTCGAGGCCGATGCGGGAGAGGACCAAAATGCCATCGTGGTCATCGCCGATGCCCAGCTCTCGCACGGATGCGATCATGCCGGCAGACAGGTGGCCATAGGTCTTGCGGGCCGAGATCTGGAAGTTTCCGGGCAGTACGGCTCCGGGCAAGGTAACAACAACCTTGTCGCCCTCAACAAAGTTGTGGGCGCCGCAGATGATGCCCTGCACGCCGGAGGGATCGATGCCCTTGCCGGTGAGGGTCTGCTCCTGGCCCTCTGGGACAACCCGGACCTGGCACCAGTTGATGGTCTTGCCGTTGGTCTGCGGTTCCTTGACCAGGCTCAGCACCTGCCCAACAACCACAGGGCCCTTCAGCTCATCGGTGGGACGGTGGACATCTTCTTCTTCAAAGCCGACCTTGACCAGGTCAGCCATGACATCTTCGGCCGTAGCTTCGGCCGGAACCTGCGCGAACTCACGCAACCAGGAAAGTGGGATACGCACTGTTAGATCTCCATCCCGAAGTGCTCGCTGAAACGTACATCGCCTTCGATCATGTCGCGCATGTCGCCGACCTCGTTGCGGAACATGAGCGTGCGCTCAATGCCCATACCGAAAGCAAAACCTGAATAGACGTCCGGATCGATCCCGGCAGCCCGCAGGACATTGGCGTTGACCATGCCGCAGCCGCCCCACTCGATCCAGCGTGGGCCGCCCTTGGCGCCCGGGTGCCAGATGTCGAGTTCTGCCGACGGCTCGGTGAACGGGAAGTAGTTTGGGCGCAGACGGATGGAGGCTTCGTCGCCGAACATCTGGCGTGCGAAATGCTCCAGCGTGCCGCGCAGGTCAGCCATGCTGAGGTTCTTGTCGATTGCGAGACCCTCGAACTGGTGGAACACCGGTGTGTGCGTCGCGTCGAGCTCGTCGGTCCGGAACACTTTGCCCGGGCACAGGACATAGATAGGCACTTCGCGCTCCAGCATGGAACGAACCTGTACCGGTGAAGTGTGCGTACGCATGAGCAGGTGCGCCTCGGGAGGCTCCACGAAGAACGTGTCCTGCATTTCGCGTGCCGGGTGGTCCGGCTTGAAGTTCAGGGCATCGAAGTTGAACCACTCGGACTCCACCTCGGGTCCTTCGGCGATCTCCCAACCCATGCCAACGAAGATGTCCGACACCCTGTCCTGCAAGGTGGACAGCGGGTGGCGGGCACCGGCGCGGCGACGACGCGGGGCCGCTGTAACATCGACCGTTTCCTCGATCAGGATGCGGGCATCATTCTCAGCTTCCAGAACCTGGGTCCTTGCCGCGAGCGCTTGATTGACCCGGCCACGCGAGGAGCCCATGAGCTTGCCCGCAGCTGCCTTGTGTTCCTTGGCCAAGCCACCGATTTCGCGGTTGGCAAGACTCAGGGGCGACTTCTCGCCGGTGTGGGCGAGGCGGACAGCCTTGAGTTCATCAAGGGAAGACGCGGCCGCAATTGCGGCGATGGCGTCCTCGACGGCGGCGTTGATGGCGGCTTCATCCAGCGGATTCGGGATGGCGGCGCCTGGCAAAGTGTCAGTCATCTACTGTTCTTAGCTACGAGTTGGGAGCGGCCGGCAATGCAGGCCTGCAAAACAAAGGGGTAGTGCTCGCCGCGGACGGCGGGCACTACCCCTCAGTCTAGTTGAAGCGCACATGCGGGATTTAACCCGCCCGCGCGCATCCCGCTATGTGAAACAGCCGCCGCTTTTCATCACGACGGCGGTACGCAGCCGGGCGCTTAGGCGCCCGAAGCCGGTGGTGCGGCCGGCGGCGGAGGTACCTGGCCGTCGTCGTGACCATTCCCGTGCTGCGGCGTGGACTGCGCGCCGGGCGTGTAGCCCTGACCGGCCCAGTCCTGCTGTGGCGGCTGGGCCGGTTGGCCAGGCTGCGGCGCAGGGTACCCCGGCTGTCCCGATGGTGACTGCGGCGCGGGGTAACCGGGCTGCCCCGGGCCGTTCACGTCCTGGCCGTACACTGGGGCGCCTGCGAGCGCCGGCGACTGCCGGGCTGACTTCCTGCGCAACAGCACGAACAGCAGCACCAGCGCCGCAGCAACCACCAGCAGGGCCACGAGGGTCCAGATGATCCACCCCGGGATGCCGGCATTGGCCTCGGCCTTTACCTGAACAGCCGTCTCCTTGATGGACAGCATGTCGAATGTTGCCGTGTTGCCATCAACGACTGCACCGTTGGCTTCAACGATCTTCCCGGGGAACGTGAACTTGACGGACGCTTCGTCGAACATCGACTTTGCCATGGCGGATGCCTGGGGATCGCTGCTGTCAGCTCCCGTAACACTTCCCATGGACATGACGTAGAAATCTCCATCCCTTTTCAGATCAAAAGGGTTCTCGGAGCTGGACGATTCGGCCAGTTTGGCCGGGTCAAGGTTCACCGCCGTGATCCGTTTGCCCTTGTACTTGTCGTCTTCGTAGTCCACCACGGTGGCACCCTCAGGAATGTCCATCTCCTGGCTGCCGCCGCCATTGGACTTCATGAAGTCGTCGAAGGACTTGTCCCCCAGAACCGACTTTTGGATCGCGTATACAACCTCGTAGTCGACGCTTTTCTCGTTATTGACCTTGACTGACATGTTGAGCTTGACGCATCCGGTCAAGGCCACCATGACGGCAATCAGCACACCGAGCACGCCTATGGCGCGTTTTACGTTCATGTTTCTTTCCCCATTCATCCCCTGCACGAGTGAGTGCTCGAACAGCGTATCCCTGCCGTCCGCGCCCTGCCACACGCCGCGGGTCTAGCATGGCTTCATGACTCCCGCGCAACGCCTCCGGCAGATCGCCAACGTCCTGAACCTGTCCACTCCGCTCGGACTGGCGGTGGCCGTCACGTCACGGTCGAAGTTGTCGCGCGGGCCGCGCGGCCTGCTGATTGCGTCCGGTTACCAGTGGAGGCTCCCCCTTGCCGGGGCCTTTACCGTCGGCAACGTGGTTGTGTACCGGGCTCCGTACGGTGTTGCCGGAACCAACCCTGTGCTGCTGGGCCACGAGGAACGGCACAGCACGCAATATGCGTATTGCCTCGGGCTTCCGTTCCTGGTCCTTTACGGGGCTGCGGCCTGCTGGTCGATGGTCCGGACCGGTAATCCGGGACTGGGTAACTGGTTCGAGCGCCATGCCGGGCTGGAAGCAGGCGGCTACATCGAACCCACCAACCGCCGGCAGGACCATCCTGCCCATGATCGAATCGAGGCTTAGCCATGGAGCGAACCATCACCGTGACGGGTACAGGGAGCGCAACGGCTGCTCCGGACCTGGTGACGCTGACTTTGGGCGTGGAGACGCGACGGGAAACCGCGGCGAAAGCATACGACGACGCCGGCACGTCAGCGGCCGCCGTCGCGGCAAGCTTGCGAGCAGCGGGTATCGGGGACGGGGACCTGCGGACGAGCGGGCTGAACCTGCGGGCCGATGTGATGTGGGTTGAAGGTCAAGGCCAGAAGGTGTCGGCTTACGTAGCGTCCACGACACTGCACGTCGGTATCCGGTCGTATGGGGACGCACCGGCAGCAATTGCTGCAGCCGTCGCAGCCGGCGGCGATGACATCCGCATCAACGGCCTGGAGCAAGGACTGGCCGACCCCTCCCGCGCCACGGCACAAGCCCAGGAAGCCGCCTGGCAGGATGCCTTGGCCCGGGCCGAACAGTACGCGGCGCTGGCCTCCGCCCGGCTGGGATCCGTGGTGTCCATCTCCCAGCAACCGGTACACAGCGGCCCGGTTCCCATGGGTGGAATGGTCCGGGCGTCCTACGTCGCAGAGACCCTGCCGGTTGAGGCCGGTGAATCTGTCATCTCCGCCAGCGTCACGGTGGAATGGGAACTTATCTAGTGGATGGCCCTCGCTAGTGGATTGCCCCGGCGGGCAGTTTGGTATCCACCGGGGTGTTGAGCGCAGTGCGGACAACTACGGCGATCCCCTCGGCCGTCAGCTCCAACGGCATTGATGGAGCTGCCCCTTCCGGCGTGACCTGTTCCGGAAGATAGGGAACGTGAACGAAACCGCCCCGAACGCCCGGCCGGGACGCCAGTGCATTCATCAAGCCGAAAAACACGTGGTTGCACACGTAGGTACCGGCTGTCTGGGAGATTTCACCTTTGATCCCCGCGATCTGCAGGTTCCTGAGCGCGGCCTTGATCGGCAGGCTGGAGAAGTATGCTGCAGGTCCTCCGGGGATCACTTCTTCATCAATGGGGCGCTGGCCCTTGTTGTCCGGGATCCGGGCATCATCGCAGTTGATGGCGACGCGTTCCAGCGATACCCGGTCCCGGCCACCGGCCAAGCCCACGCAGACCACCACCTCCGGAGTGAGACGCGAAATGGCCTGGTGGAGGACGTCCAGTGACTCTCCGAAAACGCAGGGCAACTCGATGGCCTCCACGGCGAACCCCTCTGCCTGGAGGCTCTCCCTGGCGAGCTGGACGGCAAGCCAGGAGGGATTGACCGTATCCCGGCCGAACGGTTCGAAACCCGTGAGCAGAATCATGGGCCTACCTTAGCAACGAGGGGCCCGGCCATGGGATACGAATATTCGGAGGCCTTGACATTGGTTCGAACATACATTCGAATGGAGTTCATGAGATGGGACGCACAAGCACTTTCACCGACGCGTGAACCGGCACCGGATGCGGATGGCAGCATCGTTCCACGCCCTGCCCCGGCGATGGATGCCTTGCTGCCCTTGGCCGGGCTTGTGCGTTCCGTCTCCACACCCGAATTCTCCGGGGTCACCTTTCATGAGGTCACCGCAAAGTCAGTGCTCAACAAGGTGCCCACCGGTTCGAACATGCCGTTCGAATGGACGGTCAACCCCTACCGCGGGTGCAGCCATGCCTGTGTCTATTGCTTCGCACGCAAAAGCCACACGTATCTGGAATTCGATGCGGGCCGGGACTTCGACTCCCAGGTTGTCGTCAAGATCAATGCTGCCGAGGTGCTCCGCAAAGAACTCGCCAAGCCGTCCTGGGGACACCATCAGGTTGCCCTGGGCACCAACACGGACCCGTATCAGAGGGCGGAGGGCCGCTACGCCCTGATGCCCGGGATCATCCGAGCCCTTGCGGATTCGGGCACGCCGTTCTCCATCTTGACCAAAGGCACACTCTTGGCGCGGGACATCCCCTTGCTCAAGCATGCTGCCACCCAGGTTCCCGTGGATCTGGGCATTTCCCTGGCCATGACCAACGAGGACCTCGCCGCACTCATCGAGCCCGGCACTCCCTCCCCCAGGGCCCGTTTGAAACTTATTGCCCGGCTCCGCGACGCCGGCTTGGGATGCGGTGTCATGGCGATGCCCATCCTGCCGTGGCTCACGGATTCCGACGAAGCCTTGGACTCCCTGTTCGCCGGACTGGCCCAGGCCGGCGCCACAGGAGTATCGGCAGGAGCCCTCTACCTCAAACCCGGCACACGCGAGTGGTACATGGACTGGCTTGCCGCCCAGCACCCCGGATTAGTGGGCAAGTACCGGCGCCTCTACGGCAACGGCTGGTACGCCTCCAAGGAATACCGCACATGGTTGACCGGCAGAATCACTCACTTCAAGGCGAAATACGGCTTCACGGGAAGCTCCGGATTCAGCCATCGGAACGCCCGGCATTCATCTGCCGCCACTGACGCCCAAACGGCGGGCATTGCCGTTCCCCTTCCGGGCCAACAGACTCTGTTCTAGACCGGCCGGACGCCTTCGGCGGGCATCGAGACCCGTTGCAGGAGCGCACGGACAATCGGAAGATCCGCAGGTATCCACGCCAGGCCGAGCGCTTCCTCAGGGTCGGCAAGCGAAACCCACTGAAGCTGGTCATGGTCTTCAAGTGGTAGCGGGTCCCCAGCGGTCACCTCGGCAAACCACACTCGCATGGACGCCCGTTCATTGAGGGTCCACCCGTCCGGCTTGCCCGATTCCAGCTCCCGGCCGAGCTTGACCTGGATCCCCAACTCTTCAGTGAGTTCGCGGTGGAGGGCCGCTTCCGGGGCTTCACCGGATTCAACCTTGCCACCCGGGAACTCCCACATGCCGGCAAATTGAGGCGGGGCGGTGCGACGAGCAACCAGCAAACGGCCGGGGGCTTCCAAAGAGTCGACGACGGCGGCACCCACGACGTTTATCAATGCAGTCACCGCAACAGTCTAGGGCCCGACCGTACAAGAGGCCGCACGGTTCAGAGGCTGCACGGTTCAGAGGCTGCACGGTTCAGAGGCCGCACGATTCAGGAGCCGGCAGGTCCACGGACCGCGCACATGGGCGTAGTCACATAAGTAAAGCCCTACCCCGGCGGCGAACTAGACTTGTTATCGGATTTTCTTCCATTCTTCCCAGCTCGCAAGACGCCCCCAGAAGCAGGTCTATGTCTATCACCACGTCCCAGCCCGTCGTCGCCAAAAAATCCCGACGCCACCTTGGCCTGGCCATCCTGGCTCTGGCCATGGGCGGATTTGCCATCGGAACCACCGAGTTCGCCATGATGGGCCTGCTGAAGGAAGTCGAAGAGGGACTCGGCATCAGCACCCCCGAAGCGGGAAACCTCATCTCGGCGTATGCCCTGGGTGTCGTGATCGGCGCACCCGTCTTTGCCGCCTTGGGGGCCAAACTACCCAGGAAGAACCTGGCCTTGGGCCTCATGCTGTTCCTGGCACTGGCGAATCTCACGTCTTTCATCGCCCCTGACTACGGCTTGATGCTGTTGTCGCGGTTTGCCTCCGGGCTCCCCCACGGGGCCTTCTTCGGGGTGGCGGCTGTCATCGCAGCCGGCCTCGTTGCACCAACCAAACGCGGCTGGGCCATTTCAATGGTGATGGCCGGACTCACGGTCTCCAATGTCATTGGTGTTCCGCTGGCCACCTGGGTGGGACAAACCTTCGGGTGGCGGCTCCTGTTTGTCATAGTGGGCGCCATCGGCCTGCTTACTGTTGCCATGGTGTGGAAGTTCGTCCCCTTCGAAGCCGCGCATCCGGATGCCAGCATCCGTCGGGAACTTGGGGCGCTCAAAAGGCTCCAAGTATGGCTGGCGTTGCTCATCGGGATCATCGGCTTCGGAGGATTCTTCGCCGTTTACACCTACATCGCCCACACGATGACGTCTGTGGCCGGCATCCCGGAGAACCTCATTCCGGCCGTTGTTGCCCTCTATGGGCTCGGCATGGTGGTTGGCAACATCATCGGTGGGCGGCTGGCGGACAAGTCCGTCATGGGCACCATTTATTGGGTCATGCCGGGGATTGCCGCCGCCTTGGTGGTCTACGCCATTGCCGCCCATTGGGCGTGGTCCGCGTTCGTCATGGCTTTCGTCGTCGGCGGCATCGGTTCCATGCTGACTCCTGCTTTGCAGACCAGGCTTCTCGACGCAGCACCGGGGGCGGCCTCGCTGGCATCCTCGCTGAACCACTCAGCCCTGAACATTGCCAACGCCTTGGGTGCTTTCCTCGGCGGCACAGTCATCGCGTGGGGTTGGGGCTACGTAGCCCCGGCCCTGGTGGGAGCAGTCCTGGCCATCCTCGGACTGGTCGTAGCCGTCATCAGCGGTGCACTTGAACGCAGGAAAGCGCTGGCTGCCTGACCCAAGGGAAGAATGGCTGGTGGGAAACGATCTGTCCCAAAAAAGAATGGCTCCGCAAATGCGGAGCCATTCTTTTAAGTCGCCTCTACGGGACTGACGGTCGGGACTAAGCCTGGGCCTGGACCCGTTCGATGTCGGGTTCAAGGTAAATGACCCGGGCGATGGGAACCGCCGCACGGATCCGCTGCTCGGCGTCGTCAATACCCTGGGCGATCTGCTCGCCCGTCTCGGACGCTCCCATGGAGATCTTGGCGGCGACCAGCAGTTCTTCGGGTCCGAGGTGCATGGTCTTGAGGTGGATGATGCGGGTCCCGTCAGCCTGCAGGGCGTCGGCAATACGCTGGACGTCCTCCTTGGTGGCAGACTCGCCCAGCAGCAGGGACTTGGTTTCCATCGCCAGGACCACGGCAATTGCGACCAGGAGCAGGCCGATCATCGCGGTTCCGAGGGCGTCCCAGACGCCATTACCGGTGACCAGCGTCATGCTGACACCAAAGAGCGCGAAGACCAGGCCAAGCAGGGCACCGAAGTCTTCCAGGAGAATGACCGGCAACTCGGGCTGCTTGGCATTGCGGACAAACTTGACCCAGCTCTGCTTGCCGCGGATGTGGTTCGATTCGATGATCGCCGTGCGGAAGGAGAAGCTTTCGGCAATGATCGCTCCCACCAGCACCGCCAAGGGAACCCACCAGAAGCCGCCTTCGATGCCGTGCGGGTGCTGGAACTTCTCCCAGGCTTCGTAAAGGGCAAACAGGCCACCGACGCTGAACAGGACAATGGACACGATGAAGGCGTAGATGTAGCGTTCGCGGCCATAGCCGAACGGATGTTCCGGACTGGCGGCGCGTTTGGACCGCTTCCCGCCCACCAGCAGCAGGATCTGGTTGCCGGAGTCGGCAACTGAGTGGATTGCCTCGGCGAGCATGGACGATGACGCTGTCAGGAAAAATGCAATGAACTTCAGAACAGCAATCGTTAGATTTGCGGCGAGAGCCGCAACAATCGCTTTGGTACCGCCACCAGCAGCCACGAAAGCTTCACCTCTTCGGGTTTGGGAAAGAATGGAAAGGGCCAAGAAGAGTCGTCATCGTCTGATCTTGCAAGCAATACCGTACCCGGCGGCGCGTTGTTTACGCATTCCCCACTCGGGCGCCCTGCTGCGAACGTGCGCTGGCGTAAAGACACACAGTGGCGGCGGTACCCAGGTTCAGGCTCTCGGCCGCCCCGTACACTGGCACGGCAACACGGTGATCGGCCAGTGCAAGTTCGTCCTCCGACAAGCCTTGGGCTTCGTTGCCGAAGAGCCACGCTGTAGGCGACTCCAGGGCATAGTCCGAGGCCACGGAACCGTTGCCGAGCCTTCGTGCAGCGTTCTCATCCTGGAGCTTGTCCAGATTGAGGGTTCCATAGCCATCAGCGGCCAGGATGCCTATTCCCCGCTCCCGGCACCGCGCAACCAGTTCCTCGACGTCCGCCCCCAGGACCACCGGGAGGTGGAACAGGGAGCCTGCGGTGGACCGCACCGCTTTAGGGTTATAGATGTCTACGCTGGAGCCGGTGAGAACCACGGCGTCTGCTCCAGCGGCATCGGCGGCGCGGAGCACGGTTCCGGCGTTGCCGGGGTCACGCACCTGGCACATGACAGCAAGAAGCTGCGGACCGGCGTCGAGCACCGAGTCCAGGCTGACGTCCACGAAACTGCAGACCGCTACGATCCCTTGCGGGTTAACGGTGTCAGCCATGGCGGCTAGTACTTCATCGCTCGCCAGCCGCAGCAGCGTCCCCCGCGCCAGGTCGGCAAGCTCGGGGAGGCGATCAAGGCACGCTTCGCTGGCGAAAACTTCATGTACGACGGCGGATCCGCCCGCCGTTGTCCGGTCGCGGTGCAGGGTCAATGCCTCGCGCACCGCCTGCGGCCCCTCAGCAAGGAACCGCCCGCGCTTTAAACGCGCCGGGCGCCCGGCAAGCTTTGCGACATCCCTCACCCGATCTGCTCGGGGGTTGGTCATCGGAAAGTCTTGCGGGCGCCCGGTTTCGTTCATATAAAGAACTTTAGTGGCAGTTGCGACTAGTTCTTGATCTGCTGGCGGGCTTCGCCGCCGGCCGGCTCGAAACCGGCTGCCTTCGCAGCTTCAACGGTGGAGAACCAGTATTCAGCAGCGGTGGTGTTGTACCAGGTGGAACCCGGAACGTGGTACTTCTTGGATTCGGCGTTGCCCTTGATGGCGTAGCCTTCCGGAGCCTCGTCACCGTCGGCGGCAACTGCGCCATCGATGGCCGGCTTCTCGGAAACGACAGCCTTTACGGCAGGAGCCGTAGCGACAGCCGGAGCAACCTTGGCCTTCGGAGCAGCCTTGGCAGCCGGAGCAGAGGTGTCAGCCGGCAGGGCAGCCTTGGCAACGTTCACCAGAGCGGCGAAAGCGTTGGCGTCGGAAACAGCCAGCTCGGCGAGCATGCGGCGGTCAACCTCGACCTCAGCGGCCTTGAGGCCCTGGATCAGACGGTTGTAGGTGAGGCCGTTGGCGCGGGATGCAGCGTTGATGCGCTGGATCCAGAGGCGACGGAAGTCGCCCTTCTTCTTACGGCGGTCACCGTAGCTGTACACAAACGAGTGCAGCAGCTGCTCTTTGGCCTTGCGGTACAGGCGCGAACGCTGACCGCGGTAACCCTTGGCGCGTTCGAGGACAACCCGGCGCTTCTTGTGGGCGTTTACCGCCCGCTTCACACGTGCCACGTGCGTACTCCTTCAGAAATCTTTATCCCAAGCTGCTACTGCCGGAAACCCGGCCGGCCTGAGAAGGCTTTTGGTGTAGTCGGTCCCTGCCGGATGGCAGTAACCAAAGAACTTGGAACTTAGACGCCGAGCATCTTCTTGATGACCTTGGCATCGCCCTTGAAGACGAGCTTGTCGCCGGCGAGGCGACGGGTCAGCCTGGAGGACTTGTGCTCCAGGTAGTGACGGCGGTTGGCCTGCTGACGCTTCAGCTTGCCGGTACCGGTCAGCTTGAAGCGCTTCTTAGCACCGCTGTGGGTCTTCATCTTCGGCATGGGAACCGATCTCCTTACGTATCCACGGACAAGTCCGCGATTCTATCGCGCAGCCGGCCACCAGGGCCGACGTGCTGGTTGCTTGCCGGTGGAGGCCAGGGCCTCCGCGGCGTTGAACTAATTGGTCTTACGTGTTGCTGGCTTCGGCGTGGCTTTGGGGGCCGCGGGCCGGGCAGCCGGCTTGGGAGCTGCCGGCTTGGCGACAGGCTTCGGGGCCGAAGGAACCGCTGGCTTGGGCGCCGCAGCCGGAACAGCAGGCTTCGGAGCTGCCTCCACCGGAGCTGCCTTGGGAGCCGGAGCCGCCTTAGGTGCCGGAGCCGCCTTGGGAGCCGGAGCTTCCTTAGGTGCCGGAGCCGCCTTGGGAGCCGGAGCTTCCTCAGCAACGGGTGCTTCCTCTGCTGCTTCAGGTGCCTCTTCGGCAACCGGAGCTTCAGCTGCAGCTTCCTCGACAACCGGTGCTTCTTCAGCTGCGGGCGCCTCGGTTGCTGCGGGAGCTTCCTGCGTGCTTTCCTCTTCGGAAACCTTGAAGCCTTCGGGCAGAAGATCGGCGAGGCTCTGCGTCAGCGGCGCCTGCTCCCCCGTGGTGTCAACGCGTCCTGCGGCCTTGGCCTCATTCTGGGCCTTGGCTTCTGCACGCTGGCTGGCACGACGGGCTTCAGCCTTCGCTTCGGCCTTGTTCTTCAGCGGTCCGATCACCATGACCATATTGCGGCCATCGATGCGGGGGCTGGACTCGATGACGCCAACCTCGGCTACATCCTCCGCGAAACGCTGAAGCAAGCGGATGCCCATTTCAGGCCGCTGCTGCTCACGACCACGGAACTGGATCATGGCCTTGACCTTGTCACCGGCTCCGAGGAAGCGCAGAGCGTGCCCGCGCTTGGTTTCGTAGTCGTGCTTGTCGATCTTGAGGCGGAAGCGGATTTCCTTCAGAACCGTATTGGTTTGGTTCTTGCGGGCTTCGCGGGCCTTGACGGCGGCTTCGTACTTGTACTTGCCGAAGTCCATCAACTTGCAAACAGGAGGCTTAGCCTGCGGCGCAACTTCAACGAGATCGAGATCGGATTCGGCAGCAAGACGCAGTGCGTCCTCGATGCGGACAATTCCTACCTGTTCGCCGGCAGGGCCGACCAGCCGCACCTCGGGGACGCGGATACGCTCATTGATTCTTGGCTCGCTAATGTTAAAGCTCCTGTGGTTGTGGTGGTGTCACCGGCAAATAGAGAAGGCCCCCAATTGCTGGCGCAATCGAAGGCCTCGAAGATCGGATCCACTTCCCCTATGGAAAGCGCGCACTTCCGGGATCAACCCTGAAATGTCCGACCAGGTACCCGGCAACCTCTTGTCCCATCAAGGGGATCCTGTCCCCGAAGGGAAACGGCTGACGCGGGTGGGAGAGAACTCCGCTTGCAAACTGAAAGTCAATTCTACAGAAACAACCCGCCAAGCGCACATTGCGAACGGCGGGACGTTGACTGCGATGGTTCACTGTCGATGCCCACAGTACTGTAGATGTCCACGGTGAATAACGACTTCCAGTCGGTCTGTGACAAGCTTACCAGTATGAGCACTGAAGACAGCAATTCCCGCAATTCCTTCGGCGGAGACGCCCCCGCCGCCGACGCCGGAGTCTCCCAGCAGATCCGTGACATCGCAGAGGTCCCGGCAGTGGAAGTCATCACCACCGGCGCCGTGCACCTCATGAGTGCGGCAGCGGTCAAGGTTGGGCTTGCCGACGACCCCAACGCCGAGGATCTCAAGGACCTGGACGAAGCCCGCAAGCTGATCACCGCACTCGCCGGCTTGGTCTCCGCAGCCGCACCCGAAATCGGCTCCCAGCACGCAGGCCCGTTGCGCGACGGCCTGCGCTCCCTGCAACTCGCGTTCCGCGAGGCATCCATCATTCCGGATGCCCCCGGCAAGGGCCCGGGCGAAAAGTTCACCGGACCGGTGAACTGACGCCAACTGCCTGAATAATCATCGACGGCGGGCCGACCATCAGTGGTCGACCCGCCGTCGTCGTCTGGTGCCGGTTGACTCAGACCCGGGCAGCCCGTCGACGGATGGACATGAGCACCAGGCCGGTGGCGCACAGCACGACGCCGGCGATACCAACAGCAGCGAAGCCGCCCGACGGACCCACGGTGTCGATGAAGACCCCTGCCAGGGGCGCCCCCAGAGCAACACCGGCGGTCAGCGCAGAGCCGTACCAGCCCATTGCTTCGCCCCGGCGATCCTCCTCCACAAGGTCCGCAACTTTCTCGGAGGAAGCAGACAGCACCGGTGCGCACAACAAGCCCGGCAGGAGTGAGAGGAACGCCAGGGTCCAGGTGTCCTGGGCAAATCCCATCGGAATGGTCAGTGCGGCCATGCCCAGCAGAAGGAGCATGGGTGAGATGGACCGCTTCATCGAACCGTAGATGAGACCGCCGACTACCGACGCGGCGCACCAGAAGAAGAAGACAATACCGATCTCGTTTTGGTGGCCGCCACGTTCCAGCAGCCCCACGATGCTGACATCCGAGCCGCTGAGCACCATGCCCGAACCAGCGGCTACTGCGAAGAGCGCAGCAACAGAAACGGTGAACCAGGTGAAATTCCTGGCCACTCGGCTCCGGAGCCCGGCCGTGCGCGAGGTTGCAGACGCCATTTCCGAGGCCGCTTCCTGGACATGCGCAGGAGCCGAAGCCACCATGGCCGCCTCCGCTGCCGCAAGATCGGCCGACTCCCGATCGGCGGATTCCTCCGGTGTGCAGGCTGCTTCGCTTCTGGTGGGCGGGTTGAACCACATCAGGAAAAGTCCAGCCACAGATACCGAGATACCAACGGCGGTCAGGCCAAGAGCCGAGTAGCCGCTGGTCGCCACCACAGCTCCGACGGCCGGACCGATCATGAAAACAAGCTCGGTGGCTATGGAATCCAAGGCAAAGGCCGAACGCCGCTGCTCACCGTCCACCATGACGCCCAACGATTGGCGGACGACACTGAAGATCGGAAGGGTGAACAGGCCTCCGATGAACACCAGAGGTAGCAGCCATTGGTACGACACGTGCGGGACGATCGACCAGATGACGGTTTCGGAGACAACTGACGGGATCAGAGCTTTACGCAGCCCCACCATGTCAACCCTGCGGCCGCGCCACGGTGCGCCCAGGGCAATGCCGATGGTCATGACCGCCGCAGCAGCACCCGCAGCGGCATATCCCTGGCCAAGCGTCAGGACAATGTGCAAGGTAAGGAGCACTCCCGCGGCCGAATGCGGGATACGCGCAACCATCCCGACAACCAGCAGCCGCCGGACAGGGCGTATGGACAGCATCTCTTTGTAGAGAGCGAAGTTCACTGGCTCAATCCTCATTTCCCCGGGCAGTCCCGGGGAACCGGACCTGCCATTAGTGCGGCGCGCGCTCCTGTGCTGCACGCTGCAGTTTTACTTCCATGGAATCAACACCCTCGGCAAAGGAATCCATCCGTGCCCACGCATCGTTCAGTTGCGCGACAAGCGCCTGCACGGCCCCGGCGTCCAAACCGTCCTCGAGGAAAAGCACCACACGCAGTTCCGGGCCCGGACCGCCTCCGAGGACCTGGCGGCCGTCCGCCGTGAGGGACGCAACGCCACCGCCGGGGTGCGTCTCAAGGCGGCGGACCGCAGTGAAGGCTGAAATCGTCGAAACGAGAGCAGTCTCCAGTTGATCATCAAGGTATGACGGCGTCCAGTCCTTCTGCTGCGCGAGCGCCCACATGGCGGGTCGCCGCACGACGAAGGCGAACTGGGAGCCAGGGTCCAAAACCAGGAGTTGGGCCCCTTCCGACACCGCCGAGAGTGCTGCGCGTGCTGCGTAAACAGCGACCGGCCGCGCCTGGGGGTGCCACGCTTCCAAGGCTGCCGCCGAGGTGAACACCGGCATTGCCGTGCGGCCGTCGGGGGCCTTCAGTGTGACCAATGCCATATCGGCCTGCTTGTCTGCATGCAGGCCGTCGACGCCTTCGGCTTCCTCGGCCAATTGGGCAACCACCGGGACAAAGACACGTGCCGTGGCCAGGGAGGCCACGACCTCCGCCTCGCCACCGCTTCCGTCGATCAGCGCCGCAATAGCCGCAAGGTAACCGGCGTCTGCGGTTCCATCATCGTCTTCGAAGTTGTGGATTTTTGCGTCGTCGCCAGTGAGACTTCTACCTGCCCAGGGTTGGCCCGCCGAGTCCGTGGCTCCCCCGGCGCCTGCCAAGGCCGCCGCGATGTGACCGGGCAGGTCGCGCTTCTCCCGCTGGTTAAGCTCCGGCTCGTGGGCTGAGTGGCGGCCCATCAGCGGCGGCCGGCCACGTCCAGGGCTTCGGGCAGGGTGAAGGCACCGGCATACAGAGCCTTGCCCACAATCGCACCCTCGACACCCAGCGGCACGAGTTCACGCAGCACGCGAAGATCTTCCAAGCTGGAGATACCGCCGGAAGCCACTACGGGCTTGCCGGTCTTCTCCACCATCTGACGCAGCAGATCCACGTTGGGGCCCTGCAGCGTTCCGTCCTTGGTAACGTCCGTGACTACGTAGCGGGCGCACCCGGCGTCCTCGAGGCGGGCCAGAACCTCCCAAAGGTCCCCGCCTTCCTTGGTCCATCCGCGTCCGGCCAGCGTAGTACCGCGGACATCAAGCCCGACGGCGATCTTGTCACCGAAGCGTTCGATCGCCCGGCGCGTCCACTCCGGGTTTTCCAGCGCTGCTGTCCCAAGGTTTACCCGGGCAACGCCCAAGCCGAGGGCCCGTTCGAGTGATTCGTCATCCCGCAGGCCGCCCGAAAGCTCCACCTTGACGTCGAGCTGAGACACGACCTCGCTGATGAGAGCGGCGTTGTCGCCACGGCCAAAGGCGGCGTCGAGGTCAACCATATGGACCCATTCCGCACCGTCGTTCTGCCAGTTCAGGGCTGCCTCCAAGGGCGTCCCATAGCTGGTTTCAGATCCCGCCTCTCCTTGCAGGAGGCGCACCGCCTGGCCATCGACGATATCGACGGCCGGCAGGAGTTCCAGTACGGACTGGGAGGAGGTGGTCATGAGTGTCCTTGGAGTTAAGGGATCGCCGGCTTGGGACCAGCGGTTCAGTTACCGGGAAGTGTCAGGAGGTACGCAGCCAGCAGGGACATCCCGGCCAACACGTAGAAAGAAATGGAGACCCAGCGGGGCTTCTTTTGCTGGTGGAAGGAAATCCCACCGCCCACCAGGAGGCCGGCCAGGCCCATGAGGATCACAGACCACATCTAGGCAGCACCGTTTCCGGAAGCTTCCGGTGCGGGCTTCCGAAGGCTATCCACCCAGTTGCGCAGGAGGCGGGCCCCGGCGTCGCCCGACTTCTCGGGGTGGAACTGGGTGGCGCACAGCGGGCCGTTTTCCACGGCAGCGATGAAACGTGCGCCGTGCTCGGACCACGTGACCATGGGGGGCGCCATGCGGGGCTGCACGACGTCGAAGTTCCACTCCTGCACACCGTAGGAGTGAACGAAGTAGAAACGCTCCTGCTCCACACCGGCGAACAGCTTGGAACCCTCAGGTACGTCCACTGTGTTCCATCCCATGTGCGGCACCACGGGAGCAGGAAGGAGTTCGACTTTGCCGGGCCATTCGGCCATGCCTTCGGACTCGGTACCATGCTCAACGCCGGCCTCGAAAAGAACCTGGAGACCCACGCAGATAGCCAGCACCGGACGTCCACCGGCAACCCGGCGTCCAATCATGCGGATGGCGTCTACGGCTTTGAGTTCTTTCATCACGGTCTCATAGGCGCCAACACCGGGGACAACCAGGCCGTCGGCGTTGAGGACGTCCTCAGGCTTGGCGCTGAGCACCACGTGGGCACCCGCCCGCTCGAGCGCGCGGACGGCGGACCGGACGTTGCCGGATCCGTAGTCCAGAACCGTAACGGTCGGCTTGCCCTCCGGCGACTCAGGCCTAACGGATGCCGTGGCGTCAGCCACTGCGCCGTTCTTCAGGACCTGGCTACTCACAGTGCCCCCTTGGTGGAGGGAATGCCCTCGACACGCGGATCGGACTCTACGGCGGCACGCAGTGCGCGCGCGAAAGCCTTGAACTGGGCCTCCACAATGTGGTGCGGATCCCGGCCAGCAAGAACGTTCATGTGCAGGCAAATTCCGGCGTGCAACGTGATTGCCTCGAAAACGTGGCGGGTCAACGAGCCGGTGAAGTGGCCACCGATCAGGTGGTACTCCTGTCCCGCAGGTTCACCACCGTGCACAAGGTACGGACGTCCGGAAACATCAACGACTGCATGGGCGAGGGCTTCGTCCAGAGGCACCGTGGCTTCGCCAAAACGACGAATACCAGCTTTGTCGCCCAAGGCCGTCCGGAGCACCTCACCGAACGTGATGGCAACGTCTTCCACCGTGTGGTGGGCATCGATGTGCGTGTCACCTGTGGCTTTGACCGTCATGTCAATCAGGGAGTGCTTGCACAGTGCGGTCAGCATGTGATCGTAGAACGGTACCGAGGTGCTGATGTCCGAAATTCCGGAACCGTCCAGGTTGATCTCCACCAATACGGAAGATTCGCTGGTGGTGCGCTCCATGCGCGCAGTGCGGGCAGCGGACGGCGTGGCGCCGGTTTCGCTCATTGGGACGTCCTTATGCAGGGAGGGAGGTTGGGTCTATTGACAAGTTTAGGCGCGCTGTGACGCTGAGCGTTCCAGGAGTGCTTCCAGGGCATCAAGGAATGCGGTGGTTTCCGGTTCGGTCCCGGCGGTAACCCGCAAGTGACCCGGAATGCCGACATCACGTATGAGCACGCCTGCGTCGAGCAGCCCTTGCCAGATCTCGTGCGGGTTCTCGAGTCCACCGAAGAAGACGTAGTTCGAGTCCGACGCCGCGGGCTTGAGTCCCATGCGGAGAAGTTCGGTAACGATCCGATCGCGCTGGACCTTGATGTCCTCAACGTCGGCCATCAGGGCCTCGCGGTGAGTCAATGCTGCGAGGGCGGTGGCCTGCGTGATGGCAGACAAGTGGTAAGGCAGGCGGACCAACCTGATGGCGTCCGTAACTTCAGGGGCCGCCGCCATGTAGCCGAGCCGGGCACCTGCCAGGGCAAAGGCCTTGCTCATGGTGCGCGAAACGATCAGTCGCTCACGGCCGGGCAGGAGCGTCAACGCGCTCGGAGTGTTGTCGTGGGCGAACTCGTGGTAGGCCTCGTCCACGATCACGATGGCCTGGCTTGCTTCACCGGCTTCATACACGGCCTCCACCACATCCAGGCCCAGGCCCGTCCCTGTGGGGTTGTTCGGTGAGCACAGGAAAACGATGTTGGCTCCGGTTTCGCGCACCTGCGCAGCCGCCGACCGGGCATCCAGCCCGTAGTCATCGGCGCGGACTCCCCGGATGTATTCGGTATCCGTTCCGCTGGCCAGCAACGGGTACATGGAATACGTGGGCGGGAAGCCAAGGGCCTTGCGTCCCGGGCCGCCAAACGCTTGCAGGATCTGTTGCAGGACCTCGTTGGACCCGTTGGCGGCCCAGATGTTGTCTGCTGAAAGGCCGTGGCCCAGATACTCGGCGAGGGCCTCACGAAGATCGGTGAACTCGCGGTCAGGATAGCGGTTCAGTCCCGTGGCTGCTGCTGCCACGGCCTCAGTAATCGCCGCCTGAACATCGGCGGGGACGCCATGGGTGTTTTCGTTAACGTTGAGCAAAACGGGGACATCAAGCTGCGGTGCGCCGTAGGGGCTCAGTCCACGCAGGTTGGTCCGGAGGGGTAGTCGGTCAAGTCGCTCAAGCTGCTCACTCACTGGAACAGTTTAAGGGGCTGGCGGGACTGCGGAGTAACTATGACGTCGCGGCGCGGGATCCGGCTACCGGCTAACAGCCTTAGTGGGCCGGGACGAACAGCTGCTGCCCCGGAAGGATGCGCCCGCCGCGGAGGTCGTTCAACTGGATGATTTCAGCAATGACATCACGCGGGTCCCGCTCCGGAGCCGCCGCGCCGGCAATGCCCCACAGGGACTGACCGGGCTGGACTGTCACAGAGACTGCAACCGGCGGCTGCAGCTCGGCCTGGGAATCGGAAGCCTTGGCAGGGGAAGTGATGAACCCGGCAAGGCTGAGCAGAACAGCCGCCAGCAGCATGGCCGGGATGAAGAAGAACACCACCCGGCCACGGCGGGTCAGGCGCAGGCGGGCGGGGGCCTGCGTGGTGCGGAAATCAGCGAACGAAGTTATTGCGGACATGAGCTGAGCCCTTCTGAGCTATTGCCTTGCTCCGGAGCTTCCGGAGCAAGGCTGCCAATTCTTTGTGTGCTCCTCCCGACTGCGGCCGGTATTCGAACAGTTCGTTCGAACATCCAGTTTCAGCGCGAGGTTTATAGAACACATGTTCGAACCTTGCTATGACATTTTTAGCACTTATCAACGAACGGTGTCGAGACTCGCTAGAACAAATGTTTGATAAACGCCTGTGCCTGCCCTACGTTTGAGTGAAGGAACAGCACTGTTTCAGTGGAACAGGAGGGTCTGACATTTTTTCAGTCCCTGCATCCCCGGTTCGTTTCGGGGCGGAACGAAAGGCATTGGCGAACATGGCAGCGAAAGCCACAGGCGGCGGGGTACCCCTGCGGAGCCAACAGCCTCCCAAGACTCCCAAGAGCCTGACCGTGCGCCAGAAAAAGATCCTGGAAACCATCCAGCGGTCAGTCAACGACAACGGCTATCCGCCCAGCATGCGCGAAATCGGGGACACCGTTGGACTGGCCAGCCTTTCCAGCGTTACCCACCAGTTGTCCCAGCTGGAAAAACTCGGCTACCTTCGCCGGGACCCCAAGCGTCCCCGCGCAATGGAAGTACTGATGCCCTTGACCCTGGACGGCGGCCCCATCCCGGGCGTGGAGGCACCGGCAACGCTTCGGAGCACCGGCGGCCTGGCTGTGACAGAACTCACGAGTGCAAGCGACACCGCCATGGTTCCGCTGGTTGGCCGCATCGCGGCAGGCGGACCCATCCTGGCCGACCAGACAGTTGAGGACGTGCTCCCCCTGCCCAGGCAACTGGTGGGACACGGTGAGCTCTTCATGTTGAAAGTCGCTGGCGACTCCATGATTGATGCCGCGATCTGCGACGGCGACTGGGTCGTTGTCCGCCGCCAGAACGACGCCATCAACGGCGACATCGTGGCCGCTTTGCTGGACGACGAAGCCACTGTAAAGACGTTCCGACAGCGCGATGGCCATACCTGGCTGCTGCCCCAAAACACCCAGTACGAACCCATTCTCGGCGACCAGGCAACCATCATGGGCAAGGTCGTTTCGGTACTGAGGTCCCTCTAGCTTTTTCCGACCCGTAAGGGGCCCGGAGCTGACTGTCCTCTACGCCTTCCTGGCGGATCCCAAGCGCTCCAGGACACCACGAACCACGGTGCGGTCAGTGGTCGGCCAGAACGGCGGCAGGGCGGCCCGCAGGAACCCGCCGTAACGTTCTGTCGACAGGCGTGAATCAAGGACTGCCACTACGCCCTTGTCACCGGTGGACCGGATCAGGCGCCCTGCACCCTGCGCGAGCCGGATGGCTGCGTGGGTGGCGGAAACAGCCATGAACCCGTTCCCCCCGGACTGTGCCACGGCACGGGAACGGGCGGTCATCAGGGGATCGTCAGGACGCGGGAAGGGAATCCGGTCAATAACCACCAGGCGGCATGAGCCGCCGGGTACGTCCACCCCTTGCCACAGCGACATGGTTCCGAAGAGGCAAGTATCCGGCTCGTCGGCAAATTGCTTCACCAACGCAGCCATGGTCGATTCGCCTTGACAGAGGATATCCACGTCCAGGCGCAGCCGCATGGCGTCCGCAGCTTCCTCGGCGGCCCGCCGTGAGGAGAAGAGACACAGTGCTCCCCCGCCGGATGCCCGGATGAGGTCTTCCAATTCGTCCAAGGCCTCCGGCGACGTGCCCCGACCGGGTTTCGGAAGGTGCTTCGCTACGTACAGCACCCCCTGTTTGGGGTAATCAAAAGGAGATCCGACGTCGATTCCTGTCCAGCTGGGCGCGCCGTCGCCAATCAGGCCGAGGCCTCCGGCCGCGGGTTCAAAAGCCGAGCCGATGGCCAGCGTGGCCGAGGTCAGCACCACCGTGTGTCCGGCGAACAATCCCTCGCGCAACCTGCCTGCCACGCTCAGCGGCGCGATGTTGATGAGCGCAGGCGCGGTCTCGTCAGGTTGGGAGTATCCCTGCTGGGGATCAAAAGTGCTGTTACGGGAGAACCACACTACTTCGCGGTTCTCCTTGGCAGCGAGCATCCGTTCGCACAGCTCAAGGATGAGCATCAGCCGCGAACGTGCCAGCTGCCGTCCGCCGTCCGCGGCACTGGAGGAATCAGTCTTCGAATCGGACAGGGCCGCCCGTGTGGCGTCGCGCAGCTGGTCCAGGCAATCGAGTTGTTCGTCGTTGAGTCCGCTGGGAAGGAGCCCGTTGGGTACTCCCGCAATAGCCATGTCCAGCCTATCCGCGGCTGCATTCAGGGCGTCAACGGTGATGGCTGTGTGCTTGCGGGCGCTTGATGCCGCGGCGTGCACCATGGCTACAGAGAGTTGCCCTGACACTGCCCCTGTGACCCGGTCCTGAAGCTCGTGGGCCTCGTCCACCACCACGACGTCGTACTCGGGCAGCACCGCGAGGCCTTCGAACGCGCTGACGGCCAACATGGCGTGGTTGGTGACCACGACATCGGCTTCGGCTGCCCGGGCGCGTGCCAGCTCGCTGAAGCACTCCTCGGCAACCGGACATTTCTGGGCCCCAAGGCACTCCATGGACGTCACGGAGACCTGCCGCCAGGCACGGTCCGTGACCCCTGGCATGAGCTCGTCCCGGTCGCCGGTGGCCGTCGTTTCGGCCCACTCCCGGAGCCGGACAACCTCCTTGCCCAGCTGGGACGACGGGCCACCGACCGACGCCGCGAAGTGCGGCACGCTCGTGTCCTCGCCGAGGGAGAAAAGTTGTCCTTCGGAGGGCTCCTCACTCGGGAAGCCGCCCTCGAGCTTTTGCAGGCAGACGTAGTTTGCCCTGCCCTTCACGAGCGCGACATTGACCGGACGGTCCAGGGCAGGATTGATGGTCTCCAGCAAACGCGGAAGATCCCTGCCTACGATCTGGGTCTGCAAAGCCAAGGTGGCGGTGGACACGAGCGTCGGTTTATCGCTGTCCATGGAATGGGCGATCAACGGTATTAGGTACGCCAATGACTTACCCGTACCGGTTCCCGCCTGGACCAGCAGATGTTCCCCGGTCTCAATGGCCCGGGTGACGTGCTTGGCCATTTCGTGCTGGCCGGCACGGCTTTGGCCGCCCATTCCGGCGACAGCCCGGTCCAACAATTCCAGGGTGGTCTTCTCTCCCACCGACTCGACGGCGTCCGCCGCCACCTTCTCAACCATTACTGACGAATGACTCCAGCTCAGCTGCCAGACCTTCACGGACCATCGCCACCACGCGCGTCCCGCTTTCCTCGTGTTCCAGGCTGAGGATCTCGGAATCGGAATTGTGCAGCTTGTTGATCATGTCGCCGCGGTCGTACGGGATGAGCACTTCAAGCCGCACCCCCGGGCGCGGTATGGACCGGCTGATGTCCTGCAGCAGTTCGGCGATTCCCTGTCCTGTGCGGGTGGAAACCACTGCGTGCCGGGGTTCCTTCTGGTTGAGACGCTCAACCACGAAAGGATCGGCCACATCAACCTTGTTCAGGACAATGATCTCGGGAACCTTGCGGGCGTCGACCTCGGTGAAGACAGTGCGCACTGCTGCGATCTGACCTTCGGGGTCCGGGTGGGATGCATCCACGACATGGAGGATGAGGTCCGCATCGGCCACTTCCTCGAGCGTTGAGCGGAAGGCCTCAACGAGCTGGGTCGGCAGTGAGCGCACGAATCCCACGGTGTCGGCCAGTGTGTAGCCGATGCCGTCAGGAGTCTGCGCTTTGCGGACCGTGGGATCCAGAGTGGCGAACAGTGCGTTCTCCACAAGGACACCTGCGTCGGTGAGGCGGTTCAACAACGACGACTTACCGGCGTTGGTGTACCCGGCAATTGCGACGGACGGAACAGCATTACGACGGCGGTTGGCACGTTTGGTCTCACGGGCCGGCTTCATCGCGGCGATTTCCCGGCGCAGTTTGGCCATGCGTGTGCGGATTCGGCGGCGGTCCAGTTCGATCTTGGTTTCGCCGGGACCGCGCGAGCCCATGCCTGCCCCGGCCCCGCCCACCTGGCCGCCGGCCTGCCGGGACATGGAGTCACCCCAACCACGCAGGCGTGGAAGCAGGTATTCCAGCTGCGCGAGCTCCACCTGGGCCTTGCCTTCGCGGCTCTTGGCGTGCTGGGCGAAGATATCCAGGATCAGCGTGGTCCGGTCAACGACCTTGACCTTCACGATGTCCTCAAGACCGCGTCGCTGTGACGGTGCCAGTTCAGTGTCCACCACGACAGTGTCCGCGCCTGTGGCAGCGACAATGTCCTTGAGTTCCTGTGCCTTGCCGGATCCAAGGAACGTTCCCGGGTCCGGCTTGGAGCGGCGTTGGACCAGGCCATCAAGTACTTCAGAACCTGCGGTCTCGGCAAGGGCCGCGAGTTCGCGCAGCGAGTTCTCGGCGTCGGCCAGGGTACCTTCTGTCCACAGACCAGCCAGCACAACGCGTTCGAGGCGCAGCTGCCGGTATTCGACCTCTGTGACGTCTTCGAGTTCAGTCGACAACCCCGCGGTGCGGCGCAAGGCGCGACGCTCGGCCAGGTCTTCCTGGTCGCCGTCGTAGATACTGTGCTCTTGGTCCAGGGTCGAGATGGCCTGCGCCTTGCCGAACACACCACTGGTGTCGTTGTCTTCGGATGCCTGCGCGGGGGCATCCTTGGAAAGAATCCGGTCGATGACGGCCTGGATTTGTTCAGGACTCATGTCCTGGGCGTCGGAATCGGATCCGGAGTGCTTCTGGGTGGTCATGGTCTCCTTAGACTGTTCGGCAATTCCAGAATAGTGCTGTTTGTCGCTCGATGGGGCGCTCTTCGCGCTGGGCTGACGGGCTTGGGCCAAAGTGGCCTCCTGTGTGCTGAACGCCACTGGCCTGTCGGGGACGTGGCGTCGGTGATCTGACGGGTGGATCCGCAGGGAGGTCCTGGCCTGCTTGAAGTCGTTATGCTGCCCACCAGGGTTCGCACGACGGCCCGGTTCCGGGAATACCATCATGTGAAGGCATGGGTGGGGCTTTGATCTTCTGTGCGTCCGGCGCCACGAGGAAGTGGCGCCGACATGTGCCGTGGGACCTGCCGGGCGGAAAGGCCATGGGCCGGGCATGGTGCCAGGCCGGACCTGCGTCGCGGGCGGTGCCGGGGAACGCCTGGAAAGCAGGCGTGGTTCGGCCGATTACTCAAAGATCAAGAACATGACCTCAACACTATCAGCCGTGTCAAACGAACCTGGGACCGTGGCGGTTTCCCAAGGCGCCAATAGCCAACTAATCTGGCAAATTATGGAGTCTGCACACTATTTCACCGCCCAGCCGGCTGGGCCGTTCACCCGCAAGCCACTCACAGTTGAACTCGCTGGAGCTACGCGCCACCTGCAGACGTCATCCGGCATCTTCAGCCCCGACGGCGTGGACAAGGGAACGGCAATACTCCTTTCAGAGGTTCCACCGCCCGCTCCCCAAGGCAATCTGCTGGACATCGGCTGCGGCTGGGGTCCGATAGCCCTCACCCTTGCTTTGATGGCCCCGCACGCCCGCGTGTACGCCGTCGACGTCAACGAACGCTGCGTGACCCTGACCAACGAGAACGCAGCGGCCCTGGGCCTGGACAACGTGACCGCCAGCCTCCCGCATGAGGTGGACCCCGCCGTCGAGTTCGACACCATCTGGTCCAATCCGCCCATCCGGATCGGCAAGGATGAACTCCACTCGTTGTTGCTGACCTGGTTGCCGCGGCTGGCGCCGGGAGGAAACGCATGGCTGGTGGTTCAGAAGAACCTGGGTTCAGATTCCTTGCAGCGGTGGCTGGCTTCTGAACTGGATGCGTCTTTCAGCGTTTCCCGCGAAAGCACGTCGAAGTCCTTCAGGATCATTCGGGTCAGGAAAGCGTCCCGCTAGCCACTATGACGGCGGGGCCGCTGAGTTCAACGTGCTCACGGCCACCGGCGCCGGGGAAGAACTTCACACCGACGACGCCGCCGGGAACCTTGACGTGCCAGTCGTTGGGCGCCGTGCTGCCGGCCCAGTGACGGATTGCAACCGCTGCTGCGCAGGCTCCCGTACCGCAGGACTGGGTCTCCCCCACTCCCCGCTCGTGCACGCGCATGGTGATGGTTCCGACGCCGTCTTCGACCAACGGTTCGGCCGGTACAACGAATTCAACATTGGTGCCGTTGACCGGCTTGGGATCAACAACCGGAGCCTTGAACAGCTGGGTGGCTGAAAGCTCGCTGAGTTCGGCCAAGGCAACGACTGTGTGCGGGTTGCCCATACTGACCGAAAGGCCGGGGCGTGCCACTTCCAGGCCGTCCGCGCTGACCAGGGCATCCATGGCCTTGCTGGTTGCCTCGTCCGGGAAAATGAACTCCCAAGGGCCCATGTCCACCGCGTATCCGTTCACGGTACGGACTACTTTCTTGACTCCGCCACGCGTGCCGATGGTGAGGGTTTCGCCGGGACCAAGGTCCACCAATCCCTGCTCATTGAGGAAGTGAACGAAGACGCGCACGCCGTTGCCGCACATTTCGGACAGCGAACCGTCGCCGTTGCGGTAGTCCATGAACCACTCCGCAGCAGGGTCCACTTCCAGGAGTGCCCGCCCTTCCGGGAGGAACCGCGAGGGAACTGCACGGATAAGTCCGTCGCCACCGATGCCCGTGTGGCGATCGCACAAGTGTGCCACCTGTTCGGGAGTGATCTCGTGGGCGTCGCCGGGATCGGCGATCAGGACGAAATCGTTGCCTGTCCCGTGCCCTTTAGAGAACGCCAATCCGGCAAGGCTCGATGTGGGTTCGGCAGCCCCGGCAGCCGAGGGCTGGCGGGTGGGAACTGAGGCGGTTTCATCCATGGAACCAAGGCTACCTTCCACGTGTGTTCGGCCAGAAATCACCCAAGGTTACTCCTGGGCGAGGATTGCCGACACGGCCCGGGATGTCAGCCCGGGGTCCTTCCAGTCCAACCATGAGATCCGTGGGTCTGCACGGAACCAGGTGAGCTGGCGGCGCGCGAACTGCCTTGTGGCGACGATGGTCTCCTCGGCCGCGGCCGGCACGTCCATCTCACCGTCCAGGACTTTGAGGAACTGGGCGTACCCCAGAGCCCTTGATGCTGTTTTGCCCTGGCGCAATCCCAGGGTGTCGAGTCGCGCGACCTCGTTCTCCAGGCCGGTCTCGACCATGCGGTGCACTCGGCGGGCAAGCCGCTCCCTGAGTTCTTCGCGGTCAACGGAAAGGCCGATCTGAACAGCGGGTTGATAGTACTCCCTCTGGGGCATGAATGAACTGAAGGCTCGACCTGTCAGTCCGTGGACCTCCAAAGCACGAATTACCCTTCGGGCGTCGCCAAGACGGGCTGCCGAGACCGGGTCCACTTCCTCCAGGCGGGCCCTGAGCGGAGCCAGTCCTTTGGCTTCGTATTCGTCCTCGAGGCTTCGGCGCAGAGCGGGATCCGTTCCCGGAAACTCCAGGATGTCCAGGGCCGCGCGCACGTACAGTCCGGATCCGCCGACCAGAATGGCGTGCTTCCCCCTGGAGTGGATGTCCGCGATGACTGCGCGGCATTCGCTTTGGAAGTCCGCCACGCTTGCCTCTTGCGTGACATCCATGATGTCCAGGAGATGATGCGGAACGCCTTTCCGCTCTTCCATGCTGATCTTGGCTGTGCCGATGTCCATGCCCCGGTAGAACTGCAGCGCGTCAGCATTGATGACTTCGCCACCGAGCGCCAGGGCGATGTTGACGCCCAGATCCGATTTGCCCGAACCTGTGGGCCCGACCACGGCGATGACAGGCCGGGCCTGCTGGGAATCCGACATGGAATGGACGACGCGGCTACGCGCGGCGGATCGGCAATGCGGGCATGCCCAAGGACACCCCGGTCTTGCCGCCGGATGTGCCTGGTGCGGGAACACCGCAGGAGTCGGCCTGCGAACGGTCCCAGGCATCTCCGGCCCTGGAACGCCGCAGGACGTAGTCATTGGTTGTCGCGGGGTCGGCTACCAAGTGGAAAGCGGCTGCTTCCGTAATGGTCACCGTCACGAAGTCCCCGGGACGGGGGGTTTCCGCACCGTCAGGGACGGAAAAGTGCACAAGCCGCTGGTCCTTGGTCCGCCCGGAAAGCCGATGGGTCTCCTCGGCCTTCCTGCCTGCCTGGGCTGTCACCAGGACCTCGACCTGCCGGCCAAGCTGCGCGGCGTTTTCCTCGGCGGCGATACGGTCCTGCAGGGCCGTGAGCCGTTCGAAGCGCTCCTGGACCACCGCTTTAGGCAGCTGATCAGGCAAGTCCGCTGCCGGTGTTCCCGGACGCTTGGAGTACTGGAACGTGAAGGCCGAGGAGAACCGCGACTTCTCCACGACGTCCAAGGTCGCCTGGAAATCCTCTTCGGTTTCACCCGGGAATCCAACAATGATGTCAGTGGTGATGGCAGCGTGCGGAATCCGCTCACGCACTTTGTCCAGGATGCCCAGGAAGCGGCTGGAGCGGTAGGAACGACGCATGTCCTTGAGGACTTTGTCCGATCCCGACTGCAGTGGCATATGAAGCTGCGGCATCACGTTGGGGGTTTCAGCCATGGCATCGATGACGTCATCGGTGAAGGCCGCGGGGTGGGGGCTGGTAAACCGCACGCGTTCGAGACCCTCGATGTCACCGCAGGCACGGAGGAGTTTGGAAAAGGCCAGGCGATCGCCGAATTCCACCCCGTACGAGTTCACGTTCTGGCCCAGCAACGTAACTTCGACAACGCCGTCATCGACGAGGGCCTGGATTTCCGCGAGGATCTCGCCTGGACGGCGGTCCTTTTCCTTGCCGCGCAGCGAGGGAACGATGCAAAACGTGCAGGTGTTGTTGCAACCGACTGAAATGGAAACCCACCCCGAGTACACAGACTCACGCTTGGTAGGAAGCGTGGACGGGAAGACGTCCAGGGATTCCAGGATTTCGAGTTGGGCCTCGTTGTTGTGCCGGGCCCGCTTGAGGAGGGCCGGCAGGGCGCCCACATTGTGGGTGCCGAAGACAGCATCCACCCACGGCGCTTTCCGGACAATGGTCTCGCGGTCCTTCTGCGCCAGGCACCCGCCAACGGCAATCTGCATGCCGGGATGGGATTCCTTGACCTGCCGCAATTGCCCAAGGTTTCCGTAGAGCTTGTTGTCCGCATTCTCCCGCACAGCGCACGTGTTGAAGACAACGACATCGGCAACGTCGCCCTCTGCAGGAACGTAGCCGGCGTCCTCTAGCAGGCCCGCCATGCGCTCGGAATCATGGACGTTCATCTGGCAACCGAAAGTACGGACCTGATACGTCCGGGGCTCAGTCGAAGCAGCGGTGGCAGGTGTTGGGGAGGGAATGGTCAAACTCACTACTCAAGGGTACCGGCTTCTGCCAGCACCTCACCGACGATCCTGAAGGCCAACGATGGAGCGTAGCCCTTGCGCGCCAACATGGAGGCCAACCTGCGCGTGTACTTGTCCCGCTCGGCACGGTCCGAGAGGTTCATGCCCGGCCGAAGCTTACGCTGCACCAGATCCCTCGCGGCTGTCTCTTCATCCTGGTCACTGAGTTGCGACAGTGCTTCCTCGGCGGCCTCGAGGACGATGCCCTTATCAGCCAGTTCGCGACGAAGTGCACCTTTGGCCAGTTTCTTGCTTTGTGAACGGCTCCGCACCCACATCCGGGCGAATTCAGCGTCATCAATCAGCTGAACTTCCTCGAAGCGGTCCAGTACCGCCTCGGCAACGTCCTTGGGAACATTGCGTTCCGCCAGTTTGCGGGACAACTGCAGGCGGCTCCGTGGCGCCATCGTCAACTGTCGCAGGACGATGGCACGCGCCACGGACTCAGGGTCGGGCTCGGAGTCTGCAGCCAGGGCAGACTCCGGGTCCGGCCCGGTGCTAGCCGTCAACGGCCTTCAGCTTTGGGGAGTCTTCCTCCGGCTTGACGCCAACGCCAAGCTTTTCCTTGATCAGGCGCTCCAGCTCCTGCGCCAACTCGGGGTTGTCCCGCAGGAACCGCCGCGAGTTTTCCATGCCCTGGCCGAGCTGGTCGCCGTCGTAGGTAAACCACGAACCGGACTTCTTGATGATGCCGTGCTCAACGCCCATGTCGATGATGCCACCCTCGCGGGAGATGCCCTGACCATAGATGATGTCGAACTCGGCGATCTTGAACGGCGGAGCCATCTTGTTCTTGACGATCTTGGCCTTGGTGCGGTTACCTACGGAATCCGCGCCCTCCTTCAGCGTCTGGATGCGACGAACGTCGATGCGGACCGAAGCGTAGAACTTAAGCGCCTTGCCACCGGTGGTGGTTTCCGGCGAGCCAAAGAAGACGCCGATCTTCTCACGCAGCTGGTTGATGAAGATGGCAGTGGTCTTGGTCTGGCTCAAACGACCAGTGATCTTACGCAGCGCCTGGCTCATAAGGCGCGCCTGGAGGCCAACGTGGGAGTCACCCATTTCGCCTTCGATTTCGGCACGGGGTACCAACGCGGCGACGGAGTCGATGACGATGATGTCCAGCGAACCGGAGCCCACCAGCATGTCCATGATTTCCAGGGCCTGCTCACCCGTATCCGGCTGGGAAACGAGGAGGGCGTCGGTGTCCACACCCAGCTTCGCGGCGTAGTCCGGGTCCAGCGCGTGCTCGGCGTCAATGAACGCGGCGATACCGCCGGCGCGCTGTGCGTTGGCTACGGCGTGCAGCGCCACGGTGGTCTTACCCGACGATTCAGGACCGTAGATTTCCACGACGCGGCCGCGGGGCAGGCCGCCGATGCCGAGGGCCACGTCCAGCGCAATGGAACCGGTGGGAATGACTTCGATGGGCGCACGGGTGTCATCACCCAAACGCATGATGGAGCCTTTGCCGAACTGCTTGTCGATCTGGGCAAGCGCTGCTTCGAGCGCCTTTTCACGATCCGGGGTTGCCGCCATGGTTCACACCTCTGATGCTTTCTCGCTGTGGAGTGGCCCGATAGGCCGCTTTCCTGTCATCCCAGACGCTATTACGGCGGCCTGACATTTTTAGGTGCCGACTCCGGCTATGTGGATAACCTGCTTGCCGAATGCTGTTGGAATGCGTCCTACGGGATCAATTTTCCTCTCACAGGAGCATATCCCCATCCGAACAGATATTCGAACAATGGTGCGGCGTGTCTCCCGGCGCCGAGGCGTTCCTGCCAGCGGCAGACTCAGTTCGAGGCGGGCTTGATGTCCCTGCCGAGCCTGCGCTCGGGGGGTACGTCCTGGACCTCGCACACGGCCAGCCAGACCTCACGGGGATGGTATCCGGCCGCCAGGGCCTCCACGGCCGTCCGCCCGCCCACACCGGCGAGTACCAGCGAGTTGGCCAGGACACGGGAATAGCCGGCCCCGAATTCATCGTCCATCAATCGCCAAAAGTCACTTGCCCTCACGGATAGAGTCTCTCATGGCAGTGGACTCTAGAATGGTTGCCATGAGCAATCCTCTCCAGAGCGCGCCAGGTCCGGCCGTGCCAGGCGACGACGTCGACGACGCCCTCCAGCAGGTGGAACACCAGCTGAGCCTGCTCTGGCGCCGCGCCCGTTCGATCTCCCACCAACTGTCCCGCCAGGTCCATCCGGACATGGAACCGGCCGCCTACGGTTTGCTCACCGTCATCCGCAGGGAAGGCCCCATCCGCCTCACCGAGTTGGCCACTTGCATCGGCGTCGGCAAGCCATCGGTAAGCCGCCAGATCGCCTTCCTTGAGAGCATCGGCCTGGTCTACAAGGAAGCGGATCCGCAGGACGGGCGGGCACAATCCATCCGCCTGACCGAAAAGGGCGAAGAGAAGATGCACCTCGTCCAGGATGCCCGGCGCCAGGTCTTCAGGGAACGCCTCGGTGAGTGGCCCTTGGAAGATGTCCAGACCCTGGCCGACTACATGGGGCGCCTGAATGCCATCTACGGTGACGGCGCGCTCAGGGACCTGGGAACCAAGGAAGCAGGAGCCGATTCCGCGGACAATCCCCCGGGCGCGTGACGCGACGCCGCAGCGCTAAAGAAAGAAGGTCCCCAGCCTCAGGCTGGGGACCTTCTTCGTTACTTATGGAACCGTTTAGCGGGCTCCGGAGAGCATTCCCTGGGGGAAGTCGTCCGAGAGGCCCAGATCGCGGCCATAACGCTGTGAGAATTCCTGCGGGACGGTGTCCGGGACAGCAACACCTTCTGCGACGGCCACGCGGTCGCTGACTTCGCGAAGCATGTGGGACAAAGGAACGTCCAAGGCTGTGCAGATAGAGGACAGGAGCTCGGAAGAAGCCTCCTTCTGGCCCCGTTCCACTTCGCTCAAGTAGCCAAGTGAGACGCGGGCGCTGTGCGAAACCTCGCGAAGGGTACGGCCCTGACGCTGGCGGACATCGCGCAGTACATCACCGATCTCGTGGCGTAGTACAACCATTTTGCGCTCCTTCTGTTCGCTCTGTGCCTGATCAGCCAAGCCCACATCCTTCCAGCGGACAACGCCGTTTACGGATACGGGCTGCTTTACCATCTGTATCGCCATGCTCCCTCGTTGATCCGGTTCGCTGGCTGGCGGACCGGGTATGTTTTTACATCCTAGGCGCCCCGGCTCTTCCGAAGCGACACAATGACACAACTATTGGCAATGAGTTTTTGTTCCCGAGTACTTTACGAACGGTAACCAAGGTCACCCAGCGCGGCAAGCAGGCGCGCCAGGGCGGCGTCGCAGGCCTGTTCGCGGATGGACTGACGGTCGCCGTCGAAGCTGTACTCGAACGACGCCACCCCCAGCGCAGACGCGACGCCAATGAACACGGTGCCGACATCTTTGCCGTCGTGCGGCTCCGGTCCGGCGACGCCGGTCGTCGAAATCCCGACGTCGGCAGCGCAAGCCCGGCGTGCGCCGTCGGCCATTGCCTCGGCGACACCGCCGTCAACGGAGCCGACCGATGCAAGAAGCTCCTCCGGCACGCCCAGGATGCCGGCCTTGACCGAGTTCTGGTAAGCGACCACACCGCCTTGCAGCATGGCCGAAGCGCCCGGAGTGTTGGCGAGCGTTGCGGCCACGAGACCTGCAGTCAAGGACTCAGCCGTAGCCACCGTGAGGCCACTGCGGACGGCGGCGCCCACCACCGTCTCCGCGGTTTCTGCCGCACCGCTCACGGACTTCACGCGCGACGTCCCGCTGCGCGCAGCCGCATGGCCTGGATGACATATTCGACGCCGGTCCACAACGTAATGGCGAGGGCAACCATCATGACCAGGAAAGCGACGGCGCCCAGCCATGGGGCGATCGCCTGGAGGGGAAGGATGTACAGGAAGATCGCCACTGTTTGTACGACGGTCTTGAGCTTGCCGCCACGGGAAGCGGGCATGACCCCGTACCGAATCACAACGAAGCGCAGTGCCGTTATGCCCCATTCACGGACCAGAATGAGAATGGTGACCCACCAGGGCAACTCCCCCAGGATGGACAGGAGCACCAACGCTGAGCCGATGAGCAGTTTGTCGGCAATGGGGTCCGCGATTTTGCCGAAGTTGGTAATAAGGCCGCGCGCCCGGGCGATGTCGCCGTCGAGCTTGTCGGTGTAGATCGCTACAGCGAAGGCAACCACCGCCGCCCAGCGCCAGATCCCGTACGCGCCGTTATCGGCCAGCAGGAACCAGACGAAGAACGGCACCAGGACGATGCGCAGCATCGTGAGGATGTTGGGCAGGTTCCAGATATCGGAACTGCTGGAGGTCGCGTTATCACCCTCGGCTGTAGTCACCCCTCTAGGCTACCGTCTTTGCGGCGGCCGCTTTGGGGGCTAACGTCCTGTGAGCGACCAGGCGTCTTCGCCGCCCTCGTCGTCGTCATCCGGGCCGTCCGCGCCGTCGTAGTACTCAACAGCCTGGGTCCGGTTGTCCAGGTCCGCCTGCACCAGGTCTTCGGCATAACCGCCGACGGCGATGTTCGAGTTCGCGTTGTCGCTCAGGGCGGCCGTGTGGGCATCAGGGGTGGACGGTGACTCCTGGCCCTTCATCGCAGCAAGTACAGCGGCGAGGTCATCGGGCTTTACCAGGACATCGCGGGCCTTGGAACCTTCGGACGGGCCCACGACGCCGCGGGATTCCAAGAGGTCCATCAGTCGTCCGGCCTTGGCGAAGCCGACGCGCAGCTTGCGCTGCAGCATGGACGTCGAACCGAACTGCGTGGTGACCACCAGCTCCGTAGCCTGGAGCAGGACCTCGAGGTCGTCTCCGATGTCGTCGTCGATCTGCTTCTTGGGAGCCTCGGCTGCGACGTCGTCACGGTAGACGGCCTGCAACTGGCCCTTGACGTGCTCAACGACCTTGTGGATCTCGGACTCGGTCACCCAGGCACCCTGGACACGCATGGCCTTCGAAGCGCCCATGGGCAGGAACAGTGCGTCACCTTGGCCAATGAGCTTCTCGGCGCCTGGCTGGTCCAGGACCACGCGGGAATCCGTCACGGACGAGGTGGCGAACGCCATGCGGGACGGCACGTTGGCCTTGATGAGGCCCGTGACGACGTCCACGGATGGGCGCTGGGTGGCCAGCACCAGGTGGATACCGGCGGCGCGGGCCAGCTGGGTGATACGGACAATCGAGTCTTCGACGTCACGCGGTGCCACCATCATGAGGTCCGCGAGTTCGTCCACGATGACCAGCAGGTAGGGGTAGGGCTTGATGACGCGCTTGGAATCGACCGGCGGCGTGACCTTGCCCGCACGGACGGCCTTGTTGAAGTCATCAATGTGCTTGTAGCCGTAGTTGGCGAGGTCGTCGTAGCGGGCGTCCATTTCCCGGACCACCCATTGGAGGGCCTCTGCGGCCTTCTTCGGGTTGGTGATGATAGGCGTGATGAGGTGCGGGACGCCCTCGTAGGCGGTGAGTTCCACACGCTTGGGGTCCACCATGACCATGCGGACTTCATCCGGCGTTGCGCGCATGAGGATGGAGGTGATCATGGAGTTCACGAAGCTCGACTTACCTGCACCGGTAGCACCGGCGACCAGGAGATGGGGCATCTTGGCAAGGTTGGCCACGACGTAGCCGCCCTCAACGTCCTTGCCCACGCCCATGACCATCGGGTGGTCGGTACGGCGGGCATTCTGGCTCCGGAGGACATCACCCAAGGACACCGTCTCGCGGTCGGTGTTCGGGATCTCGATGCCGATCGCGGACTTGCCCGGGATGGGGCTCAGGATGCGGACATCACTGGAAGCCACGGCATAGGAGATGTTCTTGGACAGCGCCGTGACGCGTTCCACCTTGGTGCCGGGAGAGAGCTCAATCTCGTAGCGGGTCACGGTGGGACCACGGCTGAAGCCGGTCACCGCGGCGTCGACGTTGAACTGCGTGAGAGTGTCCGTCAGCGCGGCGACGACGGCGTCGTTGGCTTCCGTGCGCTCCTTCGGAATGGAGCCCGGCGTCAGGTAGTCCGAGGCAGGCAGTGTATACGTGACATCGCCGGCCAGTGACAACTGTTCCGTACGCTGCGGAATCGGCGTGGGCGGAGGAGGAGGCGTCGCGGGCCGCGCCGGAACCTGGGCCGCCACAGGGGCGGTCATTTCCGGGGTCAGGACGGGAATGGCTTCCGTGGGGTTGTCGATCCCGGGATTTGCGCCCGCGAGGCCTTGGGCGGCCTTGATCTTCTCCACGGCAATTTCCGCTTGCGTGGGGCGCCGGACACCCGGCGGTACACGTGGTGCGGATGCGGCGGGGGTTTCGTCGTCGTCGACTATTGCGTGTTCGAAAGCTTCGTCACCGACGTAACCTTCCAGGCCGGCGTCGGGTTCTTCATCCTTGCCGAAGAGGCGCATGCGCTTCTTCTTCTTCGGCGGCGCGGACGAGGAGCCGTTGCCGTAGAGGTAGCTTCGGTCGTGGTCGTCCTTGCCGGAGTCGTCCATGAGGTCAACGCCCATGAGGTGTTCGTAGGCACCCCGGATCCGGGCGGGAATGGCACCGAAGGGGGTTGCCGTAACGATCAGCAAGGAAACAAAGGCCAGGAGACTGTAGATGATGACCGGAACAGCGACATGGATGGCGGCAAGTGGAGCCGCGGCGAGGAAGCCCAGCATGCCGCCCGCACGGCGCAGGCCGTCGAAGCCATCGGCGACGGTGGGCTGGCCCCCAATGACCTGGGCAAGTCCGGAGCCGGCCAGCGTCATGATCATGAATCCGATGCCCACGCGGTTGTTTCCGCGGCCATCCTGAGGCTTGCGGAACAAGCGGAAGGCGCAGACGAAGAGCATGAAAGGCAGGATCAGGGACATCCAGCCGAAGGTCCCGTTGACCACGCTGTACACGATGTCCGGGAGCCAACCGGTGAGGCCCCACCAGGCAAAAGTAGCGATCGCGATGCCCAGCACAAGGTTGAACAGCGCTGCCCCGTCCCGGCGGTCCGCGGGGTCGAGGTCGCTGACATCGTGGCCGATCCGGCGCACGCCGGCACCCACCACGTGCCCGATGCCCTGCCAGGCACCGGACAGCATGCGAAGCGGAAGCGGAGCCTGGGGCTCGACGGCGGCTGCTTGCTTGGTGCGGGCAGTGCTTCCCCGCCCGCTTTTGCTGGCGGAGCTGGTTTTGGATGCGGCTCCGCCCCGGCCTGTGCCGCCGGATTTATTGCTGGAGCTGCCTCGTGGCGCGGAGGTAGTACGGGTCGCCATACGTGCCACGGTACCGCAAGGGGGTCTGAAATCCGCGGATTTCAGACCCCCTTGGGTATTCATGTTGCTGGCGGACTAGGCCTCCAGGACCACCGGGATGATCATTGGACGGCGGCGAAGCTTGCGGTTGACCCACGTGCCGATGATCCTGCGAACCACCTGTTGCAACTGGTGGTTCGTGTGGTCTGTGTGATTCAGCACAGCCTCTTCGAGTGCGGCGTTGATCTTCGGGATGATCTCGTCGAAGACCGAGTCGTCTTCAGCGACGCCACGGGCGTGGATCTCCGGTCCGGACACGATTTTGCCGGTGGTGCGGCTGATGACCGTGATGACGGAAATGAAGCCTTCGTCGCCGAGGACGCGGCGGTCCTTCAGGTCTGCGTCAGTGATTTCGCCAACGCTCGAACCATCCACGTAGACGAAGCCCACCTCCACTTGGCCCACAATGTTCGCCACGTGGTCCTTGAGGTCGATCACGGTGCCGTTATCGCTGAGGATGATGCCATCCGACGGCACGCCTGATTCCAGGGCAATGTTCCCGTTGGCGATCAGGTGGCGCGTTTCACCGTGCACCGGCATGGCGTTGAGCGGCTCAAGGATGTTGTAGCAATAGAGCAACTCCCCCGCCGCCGCGTGACCGGAGACGTGGACCTTGGCCGTGCCCTTGTGGATGACGTCGGCTCCAAGCTTGAGGAGACCGTTGATGATGCGGAATACGGCGTTCTCGTTGCCGGGGATGAGGCTGGACGCCAGGATGACGGTATCGCCCTTGCCGACAATCACCCGGTGGTCGCCGTTGGCCATGCGCGAAAGGGCTGCCATCGGCTCACCCTGGGACCCCGTGGACATGAGGACCACGCGATCGTCCGGCATGTTGTCGATGTTCTTGATGTCCACCAGGATGCCGTCAGGAACCTCCAGGTAACCAAGCTTGGCGGCGATGGCCATGTTCCGCACCATGGAGCGGCCCACGAAGGCGACCTTGCGTCCGTGCTTTGCTGCTGCATCGAGTACCTGCTGGACACGGTGCACATGGGAGGAGAAGGAAGCCACAATGATGCGCTTCTTTGCCTGCCCGAAGAGTCGGTCCAGTGTTGGCCCGATTTCCTTCTCTGCCGTGGTGAAGCCAGGCACGTCGGCGTTGGTGGAGTCGGCCATGAAGAGGTCGACTCCTTCCTCACCGAGGCGGGCAAAGTGCCGGAGGTCCGTGATGCGGCCATCCAACGGCAACTGGTCCATCTTGAAGTCACCGGTATGGAGGACGTTGCCCCCTTCGGTACGGATAAAGACGGCCAAGGCATCCGGAATGGAGTGGTTGACGGCAACGAATTCACACTCGAAGGGACCGAACTGCTCAACCTGGCCCTCCGTGACGGTGAGCGTGTAAGGCTTGATCCGGTGCTCCTGCAGCTTCGCTTCCACCAGCGCAAGGGTGAGCTGGGAACCGATCAGCGGAATGTCGGCCTTGAGGCGCAGCAGGTAGGGAACCGCGCCAATGTGGTCCTCGTGGCCGTGGGTGAGGACAACCCCGACCACGTCCTCCAGCCGGTTCTCGATGTAGGAGAAATCGGGCAGGATCAGATCAACGCCGGGCTGCGTCTCCTCGGGGAAAAGTACCCCGCAGTCGACTATGAGCAGCTTGCCGTCGATCTCGAAGACCGCCATGTTGCGGCCGATCTCTCCCAGTCCACCGAGCGGAACGATCCGCAGCGTGCCTTTCGGCAGTTTCGGCGGCGTAACCAGTCCGGGAAGGGCGGTTTGGGTCATATTGTGCTACTTTCCGGCGGAACCATCCTGGACGGTGAAGTCCATTCCGGCTTCCGCCAAATCCCCGCGGATGATTTCGATCTCGGCCGCGTCCGGCTCCACGAGGGGCAAACGGACAACCGAGTTGGGCAGGACTCCCTGCCACTTGAGAATCTGCTTGGCGGCTACTGCGCCTTGGACCCGGGTCATGGTTCCACGAACCACCGGCTCCAGTTCAAAGTTGATGGACCGCGCCGTAGCGAGGTCGTTGTTGTTGACGGCGTCGATCAGCTCGCGGAAGCGGCGCGTAGCCACGTGGGTGGTGACGCCCACCAGTCCGACGGCGCCGAGGGCCATCCACTGGAGGGTCAGGCCGTCATCGCCGGAGTAGAAAAGAAGGTCGGTCTCAGCCATGACGCGGGTAGCGGCAGCGAAATCAGCCTTCGCATCCTTGACGGCCACAATGTTCTGGTGCTTGGCCAGTTCGATCATGGTCTCCGGCGCAATGGCGATGGAGGACCGTCCGGGAATGTCATAGAGCATCACCGGCAAGTCGGTAGCCGAGGCAATGGTCTCGAAGTGGGCGCGCACACCAGCCTGGCTTGGCTTGTTGTAGTAAGGGGTCACGATCAGGAGACCATCGACGCCCAACTCGGCAGCGCGCTGCGAAAGGTGCACCGAGTGGGCAGTGTCGTTGGTGCCCGTGCCCGCGATAATGGCAGCCTTGCCACCGACGGCTTCCTTGACAGCCCGGAACATGCCCAGGTTTTCGTCGTCCGTGAGGGTGGACGTCTCTCCGGTGGTGCCTGTAACCACCAGTCCATCGCAGCCATCCTGGACCAGCTTTTCTGCCAGTGCCGCGGCTTGGTCGTAGTCCACCTTGCCGTCGTCGGTGAACGGGGTGACCATGGCGGTCAGCAGGGTACCAAGGGTGGGAATGGGCGCGCGAACGTCAGACATAGGAAAAACGTTACCCTGTCACGGCCTCGTTACAAGAATGGGTATCGCGTGACGGTCCTCATGCGCGTTGCCGCGAAGGCTATGCGACCCCGGGTGTGCGGGCACGCTGACCCGAGCAGTACTGCCCTACGGCGCGCTCTTTGAGTTGTTCTGCCCAGGCGACCAAACGCTGCGAGGCCCGCACGTACTCGAACAGTTCCAGGGGCGTCAGCGATTCCACATCCGTTTCAAACAAGCGGCGGGCCAGTTCAGCACCCGGAGCCTGCTCCGCGAGCACCGTACCCTCGCGGCGCCATTGCGTGTCTTCGGGAGGTTCGCCGGCCACGAGCTGCCGGAAAAGGAAGTCGACAACTCCCGGACTCATCGCTTTCATGGGGCCGCCCATGCCGTCCGGCCGCTCTGGAACTTCATTCATGCCGCCATATTATTCGAACATATATTCGAACACAAGGGCGCAGGACGGGAACGTCCCGGCAGCCGTCACTCGCCGGTCGCGGGACCCGGCTGTGAGACGATCGCTGCATGACTTCGCAAGAGACGGCGCCTCCGCGAAAAACACGGGGTCAACGCGCGGCTCCCACCCGGTTGACCGGCATCGACGCAGCCAGGGGGGCTGCCCTCCTTGGCATGATGGCCACGCACCTGATGCCGACATTCGGCCCGGCACCCCAGTGGGAGCCAACAATGGTGGGCTTGGTGTTCTCGGGGCGGTCCGCTGCGCTGTTCGCGGTACTGGCCGGAATCGGCCTTGCACTGTCCACCGGCAAGCAGGATCCCCGCAGCGGAAAGGAGCTTTGGTCCGCGAGGGCCGGCGTGGCAATGCGCGCGGTGGTGATCGCCGTCGTCGGACTTGCGTTGGGAGGGCTGGACGTCAACGTCGCGGTGATCCTGGTCCACTACGCGATGCTGTTCCTGTGCATCCTGCCGTTCCTCGGCTTGCGGCTCAAAGCCCTTTGCTTCTGGGCGGCTGGGTGGATCCTTGTTTCACCCGTTCTCGCGTTCCTGGTCCGCCCCGTGCTGCTTGACGGGAACCCGCCGCTGCAGCTGGGGCACAACCCCGGCTGGGAAGATCTGGAAACCCCCGGCCGTCTGCTCGCCGATCTGTTCTTCACCGGGTACTACCCGGTGTTCCAGTGGATCTCCTACCTTCTTGTCGGCCTGGTCATCGGGCGGCTGGCACTGACGACGGCGGCCGTCCAGCTGATGCTGCTGACATCCGGACTCGTCGTGGCCGGCATGGCGAAGATATGCGGCGTGCTGGCCATGGAGGTATGGGGCGGCCGGGCAGCCCTGTCGGCGCTTCCCGGCACCAGGGGCTATCCCCTGGAGAGCATGCTCCAGGTCAATCTCACCGGGCTCCAGCAAGTGGACTCGTCGTGGTGGTTGGCTACGGCCTCACCGCATGCGGGCACCACGCTGGACTTGTTGCACACCAGTGGCGTTGCCGCCGGCGTCGTTGGGATTTTCCTGATGCTTGGCAGGCTCGCCGAACGCATCAAGGTCAATTTCCTGCTGGTGCTCAGCGGACCAGGCGCCATGACCTTGAGCCTGTATTCAGCGCACGTATGGCTCGTCTCGGGCTTCACCAACCAACCGCTTCCCGCCGGGTGGACCGCCGAAGGCATGTACTGGACGCAGGCGCTCGGAGCCATCGGCATCGGCGTGTGTTTCGCCTTGCTCCGGCGGCGTGGACCGCTTGAATGGGCTGCCCACATGGCATCGAGGCTGGGCAGCTACCGTCCGGCCGCGGTGGGCTGAGAGCGGAACAGCTTCACGGCGTCGCGCATGGATGCGCGCGCACGTTTGCGGTCACCGGAAGCGTCGTAGGCACAGCTCAGCCTGAACCAGGAACGCCAATCCTCCGGCGCAGCCTCGGCCTCGGCACGGTATTTCTCAAATTCGGCGTCGGCAGCGGCGCGAACGATCCGTCCGCCCGGGGTCCGGGGCAGGGTGTCCTCCGGCAGTCCACCCTCGGCTTCGAGCACCTTGGCCATCTGCTCTGTCCGGGCGCCAAAAAGCAGCTCGCGGATCATGGCCCAGGCGCCAATGACCGGAAGCACCAAGTAAGCCGCTCCGATGCCCTTGGCCACCAGGTTGGGATCACCGAGAAGCAGGAAGGACCGCTGAACCGAGACCACCAGGTACAACACCAAAAGCAAGGTGATGGCACCTACCCAGATTTTGGTTCGGTTCTTCTTCAGGGCTGCCAGGAAATTTCCCACGTCCTAGAGCCCCAGGTCCAAGTAGCCGTCCAAGCCGACCGTCAGGCCGGGATTTGCTGCCACTTTCCGCAGCCCCAGCAAGACTCCGGGCATGAAGGACGCCCGGTCGAAGGAGTCATGGCGCAGCGTCAACTGTTCGCCGGGTCCGCCGAAGAGTACTTCCTGGTGGGCCACCAGGCCGCGGAGCCGGACGCTGTGCACACGGATTCCGTCCACGTCGCAGCCCCGGGCACCGTCCAGCGAGGTTTCAGTGGCGTCCGGGCTCGCCGGCACTCCTGCCTCATGCCGGGCTTCGGCGATGAGCTGGGCTGTGCGTACCGCTGTACCCGAGGGGGCATCCACCTTGTCGGGGTGGTGCAGTTCGATGACTTCCACGGATTCAAAGTACTGGGAAGCCTTGGCCGCGAAAGCGGACGCCAGCACTGAGCCCAGGGCAAAATTCGGGGCAATCAGGACACCTGTGTCCGGCTTCTGCTCCAGCAGCGCCCGCAGGGATTCCAGTCTGTCCGCATTCCAACCGGTGGTACCCACAACAGCGTGGATTCCGTGCTCAACAGCGAACCGGACGTTGGTTTCGGTGATATCCGGAACGGTGAGGTCAACAACGTACTGTGCACCGGCGTCGAGCAGTTTCTCCAGCGAATCACCACGGCCGAGCGCTGCCACAAGCGTCATGTCCCCTGCTGCTTCAATGGCCTTGACGGCTTCGATTCCCATGCGCCCATTGGCGCCCAGCACAGCAACAGCAAGTTGTTCGGTCATGCCTTTAACCCTACCGCCGGGCAGGACCCGGGAAGGAACCGTGACAGCTTCCTACTCCCCCGCACCTACCCATTCAACGGTGCCGTCGGAGAAGAACTGTTCCTTCCAGATGGGGACCTGCTCCTTGACCCGGTCCACGAGTTCCGAGCAAACAGCGAACGCCTGTCCACGGTGGGCAGCTGCAACCGCACATACCAGCGCGGGATCACCAATCTCCAGCGTGCCTATCCTGTGGGCAGCCCAGATACGGACCGGCTGGTCAGCCTCGCCCGAGTGCTCTGCGACGAGCCGGGCCACGACCTCGGACATGACCTGATGCGCTGTGGGATGGGCGCTGTAGCTCAACCGGTCCACTGCCTTGCCGCCGTCGTGGTTGCGCACAACGCCGCTGAAGCTGACGACCGCGCCGGCAGTGTCCGATTCCACTGCACTGATGGCCTGGTCCACCGAGATCGGCTCGGAACTGAGGACAGCGCTGACAACTTCGAAGTCTGTTTCAGTGCCCATGGCTTCCTTCCAATTGCTCGCAGAGATGCCCGATCACAGGGTCAAGGACGGCCAGTCCGTCCATGACTCCCTTGGGAGATCCCGGCAGGTTGATGATGAATGTCTTTCCCGCAACGCCCGCGTGGCCACGGCTCAGCATCGCCATGGGGGTCTTGGCGGCGCCTGCGCGGCGGAGGCCCTCCATGATGCCGGGTATCTCCCGGTCCAGCAGTGGAAGCGTCATTTCCGGTGTGTGGTCGTCCGGGCTGAGGCCCGTACCCCCGCTGGTGATGATGACGGCCGGTTCCTGGGTCAGCAATGCCCTCAGGGCGGCACCCACGGCTTCACCGTCCGGGACCACCATGGTGGGGAAGGTGTCGAAGCCGTGCTCTTTGAGCCAGTCGAGAATGATAGGACCTGTCTCATCGGCGTAGATTCCGGCGGCGGCCCGGGTGGAGGCAATCACGACGCCGGCCTTCCGGGGGCCGTGTGCGTTCGGCTCGCATGCGCTCATGCCCTTGCCTCCGGCCTGGAGTCCCCGGAGACGTCCCAGCTTCCGCTCTTGCCACCGCTCTTGGACAGCACCCGGATGTCGTCCAGGACGGCATGTTTGTCCACGGCCTTGATCATGTCGTAGACACTCAGGGCGGCAACGGAGGCCGCAGTCAACGCTTCCATTTCGACGCCGGTCACGCCCCGGGTCTTGACCGTGGCAAGGATCCCCACGGAATCCGTACCCAGCTCAAAGTCCACCGTGACCTTGGAAATGGGCAAAGGATGGCACAGCGGGATCAGTTCAGGTGTTTTCTTTGCAGCCATGATGCCGGCAACGCGTGCAACTGCGAGCGCATCGCCCTTGGGCAGTTCGCCGGCACCCAGCAGGGCCAGGACTTCGGAGGTGGAGCGGACCGTGGCCGTGGCGGTTGCTTCGCGGGTGGTGACGGCTTTTTCGGAGACATCCACCATCTGGGCGGTGCCGTCCTGCCTCAGGTGGGTCAGGCCTGTGGGGCCTGCCGGGGATTCGGGAGTGTGGTTCACAACATCCATACTTCCACTTCGTCTCCTTCGGCGAGTTCCGTGACGTCCTCGGGGATCTGCACCAAGGCATTGGCGCGGGCCAGGGCATGGACCAGATGGGAGCCGGCACCACCTTCCATGCGGACAACGTCACCCATGACGGTCCCCCGGCGCACCTGATGCTTGCCCTGCGGGGAGGTAAGGCCTTCGGCCAGGTGTGCCCTCAGCACGGGCCTGGGCGAGGGTGCGCCGGCAACCTGCGAAAGGGCGGGGCGGAGGAACATTTCGAAGGAGACCAGGCAACTGACGGGATTGCCCGGGAAGCCGATGAAAGGGGTTCCTTCGAAAGTGCCCAGTCCCTGTGGTCCGCCAGGTTGCATGGCGACGTGGAGGAATTCCACCGGCTGCCCGGTCATGGCCAGGCGCACGACTTCGTAAGCCCCTTTGCTCACTCCCCCGGTGGAAACGATCATGTCCACCGGTTTGTCCGGGTCCGCGAGGTGCTGCCTCAGGACTGCCAGCAGGCCCTCGGGTTGGTCGTCCGAGATACCGGTGCGGACTACGTCGAGGCCGGCTTGCCGCATGGAGGCTTCCAGGAGTGTTCCATTGGAGTCGTAGATCTTCCCGGCTGTCAGTTCGGTTCCCGGTTCAAGGACCTCATCGCCCGTCGTGACCAGGAGGACACGCCAGGGCTGCCGGATCTCCACTTCGACAAGGCCGAGCGCTGCCAGCAGCCCCAGCTGGCTTGGGCCCAGCAGCGTGCCGGCGGCAAGCGCCAAGGCTCCCTTGCCGATGTCGCTGCCGCTATCACGCACGTACGTCCCGGGCTCGACCGCTGGCAGCTCCACCTCCGCGTCGACGTCCGTGGGCGCCGGAAAAGTGCCGGGCGTCGCCTTCTCAATAGGTACGACGGCGTCCGCTCCCTCCGGCATCATGGCTCCGGTCATGATCGGAGCGGCATGGCCCGGCTTCAGGGCTTCCGGCGCGGCACCCGCCGGAACGGGCGCCGCTACGGGGAGCTTCGCACCGCCGTCGGGGATGTCTGCTGAACGGACGGCAAAGCCGTCCATTTGGGAGTTGGCGAAGGGCGGGAGGGACAAGGGTGCGTGGAGGTCGACGGCGAGCACCCTTCCGAGTGCGTCCATCAACGGAAGCCGGTGCGTGCCTTTCCTTGCGGCGGCTGTTGTCAGCAATTCCGCGATTACCTGACGGTGGGCTGCAACGGATCTGGGCACGGATATCCTCCTGGGGGCACATTGGCTTCCGGCTACGATCCGGACGTTCCCAGCGTAGATCCTCAGGCCACTTTCACGGTGATGGTGTGATAACCCGTGGCGCCGTCGGGGGCCACTGGGGCTTTGTCTTCGGTTTGAGGTTGGCCGCTTGCGTCAGTGGCCCGGACCTGGACTTCGTAGTCGCCAGGTTGGAGGTCAATGCCGATCTGCCACTGGTACCAGGTGTCGGTGGAGATGGCGCCGGCGAGTTGTGCCTTCTGCCAGGCGCCGCGGTTGACCCGCAGTTCGACGCGTTCAATGCCACGATGTTGGGCCCAGGCAACGCCGCCGAATTGGACCTTTCCAGGCTGGACCGTCCGTCCGCTGCGTGGGACGTCAATGCGCGATTGCGTTTTGATGGGTCCGTGGTCGCTCCACCCCCGGGGTGTCCAGTACGCAGTATCGTCCGCGAAACGGGTGACTTTGAGTTCGGTCAACCATTTGGTGGCTGAGACGAACCCGTAAAGTCCAGGCACAATCATCCGGACCGGGAACCCGTGTTCCAAAGGCAACGGCTCCCCGTTCATTCCCACGGCCAGCAAGGCGTCACGGTCGTCGGTGAGCGCTTCCAGGGGCGTGCTGGCGGTCCAGCCGTCGTTGCTGGTGGACAGCACCATGTCCGCACCGGCTTTCGGGCCGGCCATGGCCAGCAGTTCGCGCACCGGCCACCCCAGCCACAGCGCGTTGCCGATGAGGTCGCCACCAACGTTGTTGGAAACGCAGGCGATGGTGATGTGGCGTTCAGTCATGGGTTTGGCCAAGAGGTCGGCAAAGTCCAGTTCGATGTCGCGTTCGACCATTCCGGTGACTTTCAGCTTCCACGACGGAGGATCGATGGCCGGGACAGTCAGGGCCGTGTCGATCCTGTAGAAGTCCGCGTTCGGCGTCACCAGCGGGCTGATGCCCGGCACGCTCAAGGACGCGCCAGCGGGAATGGTTTGCGGCGGCGTTGCGGGCGCCGGCAGTGCCAGTGAGCTTCTGAACCCGGCAGCCACAGCGGTGGCCCGGGTGAGGATGGCGGTGACGGTCCCTCCGACCGCCGCTGCCAGGGCAGTTCCGGACAGGGCGTTGAGGAAGCTCCTCCTGGCAAGGGGCGCCCGCCCGGCAGCGTCCCCGCCCGCGGTGCTCCCGCGCGGAATCCAGGCATCCAGCCTCCGAACGAGCATCCGCAGGAGCAGCATGGTGACAACTGCGGCCACGATCGGTGCCAGCGCTGCCTGCGGGCCGGCTTGGGCACGGGTGACGACGGCGGTAAGTCCCGCCACGCCCGCCAGGCCGGCAAGTGCCAGGCCCAGTCCGGGCCGCCGGCGTTCCAGGATGCCGGCGAGCGCGGCCAGGAATCCTGCGACCACCACGATGGAGGCCACCAGGACGACTTTGTCGGCCGTTCCGAAAAGTTGCACGGCCAGATCCTTCACCGCGGGCGGGACGGCGTCTATCACTGCGCCGCCGAGGGCCGTCACCGGAGAAACCAGCGGGCTGAGGAATCCTGCCGTCAGCTCTCCCGCGGCAATCCCGGCGGCTCCGGCAGCGAGTCCGGCGGCAGGTGCCCACAACCGGGCTCCGCCGGCGGGACGTCCGGTCTTCGTTTGCTTGACTGCCGGCGCGCTCATGATGTGCCTCCAAGGCCCTCGTTTGTTTCAGTGGTTTCCAGCGGCCCGGGCTTTGGCGAAGCCGGAGCGGGCGATGGCTCCGGAAGCGAACCGGCCGGAAGTTTCAGGGCGAAGCGGCAGCCGCCGTCGACGTTGCGGACCGTCACTGATCCCCCGTGCGCCTTGACGATGCCCGCCACCATGCTGAGCCCGATGCCGGCACCGCTGTAACTTCCCTGCAGGGACCCCTGGGTGCCCCGGGCGGGGTTTTTCTGCCAACCCGTTTCGAACAGGTGCGGAAGGTCCTCCTCCGGAATGCCGCCGCAGTGGTCCTGGACGGCAATGACAGCGTTTCCGTTGTCCCGCCCGACACTGACGTGGACGTCGGTCTCCGGCCGGCTGTAAATGATCGCATTGAGGAGGATGTTCCTCACGGCCCTGGCCAGGCTGGGTCCGTCCGCCACGGCCATGCACTCACGGTCACCACCGCCGTCGAGCCTGATGCCCCGTTTCGCTGCCAACGGAGCCAGGTCCGAGAGGGCATCGCTGACGAGGTCGTACAGGTCCAGCGCTTCAGCGCGCAGATGCAACGTCCCGGCCTGGATCTTGGAAAGCTCCAGGAGGTCGTTGACCATGGCAGTCATCTGCTCGGTCTGCCCGATGATCTTCCGGTAATAGCCCTGCACATCCGAGGCCATGCCGTCTTCGAGGGCCTCGGTCATGGCACGCATGCTGGCAAGGGGCGTTCGAAGATCATGGGAAATCCAGGACACAAGTTCGCGCCGTGCCGTCTCGATGGCGGCTTCCCGTTCCCGGGATTCGGCGAGGCTCCGGCTGCTGGCTTCCAGTTCCTGTTCAAGCGCAGCGAGCTCCGATGTCATGGCAGGGGCCGCCCTCCTGCCCTCAGGCCCGGAGGTCTCCAGCGTTTCGCCACGGCCTATCCTGCGGGCGGCCTCCACCAGCCGGGCAGCGTTCCTGGACACCCCCGCGCCGAGCACCAAAGACAGCGCTATAGCCACGGCCGATGCCATCGCCAGGATGTACCACATCACTTCGAGGTCCCGGGCAGAGATGAACATCGCGTTGAAGGCGCTGACCATCCCGGCCACCAGCACAGCCACGGTGGCCACCACCACCAGGCAGATCCGGACCAGTACCGAGGCCCGCCGAAGCAACCTCAACAGGAGCAGCGTTGCCGAGCCGATCAGGACTGCCCAGAAGAGCACCCACGCAAGGATGGTCCAGAGCTCGCTACCCTCCATGGACGGCTTCCGCCTTTCCCTCCGTGGGAACGTCAAAGCGGTAGCCGATGCCCCACACGGTCTTGAGGAGTTCCGGCTTGGTGGGATTTGCTTCGATCTTCTCGCGCAGCCGCCGGACGTGGACCGTCACCGTGGAAAGGTCTCCGAAGTCCCATCCCCACACGGCTTTGATGAGTTCTTCACGGCTGAACACCTGGTTGGGCCTGCGCATCAGGAAGGCCAGGAGGTCGAATTCACGGGCCGTCAAAGCCAGCGGTGAACCAAGCATGGTGACAGTCCGGGACGCGGGGTCAAGCTCCAGGCCTGCCGATTGGACCGCTGGTTCCGGCGTATGGTCCTTGATGCTGCGCCGCAGTACCGACTTGACGCGCAGTACCAGTTCCCGGGGAGAAAACGGCTTGGTGACGTAATCGTCAGCTCCCATCTCCAATCCCAGGATCCGGTCGTCTTCGGTTCCCAAGGCCGTGACCATGATGACCGGCACGCTCATGGTTTGGCGTAACCGCCGGCATACTTCAACCCCGTCCAGTCCCGGCAGCATACGGTCCAGGATGACCAGGTCCGGTGTGCGGGCCGTGGCCACTTCCAAGGCCGTGAAGCCATCGCCCGCAGTGTCCACTTGGAAGCCCGCCCTCACCAGGTAGTCGCGGACGACAGCGGCAATGGTCTCTTCGTCTTCGACCAGGAGGATGCGCCGGTTTCCGGGCTCCGCTGACGATGCCGTATTTGTGGTCACGCTCTCAGCATAAGTTTGCTGCGGGTGCCCGGCACCCGATTCCGCCCCTCCCGGGCAAACCGTACGGATTCCGTAAGAACTGAAGACTGTAACGGGTATCACTGATCAGGGTGCGGTGGCGTAGCCTGAATTTATGAGTGTTCAGTTGGGCATGCCGATGCCCCCTTCCAGCAGTGCCGCAGGCAGCACGGAAAGCGGTGGGCAAACACCGCCACCCCGCCCTGCCGGAACGCCTGCCGGTTTGTGGGATCAGTACGGTCGTCGGGCCACTGACATGCGTCTTTCCCTGACCGACAAATGCAATCTGCGGTGCACGTACTGCATGCCTGCCGAGGGCCTCGACTGGCTTTCCAAGCAAGCTGTCATGACCCGGGATGAGATCGTCAGGATAGTCCGCATCGGCGTCACCGCCCTGGGCGTGCGGGAACTTCGCCTCACCGGCGGCGAACCCCTGGTCCGCGCCGACCTCACAGACATTATTTCCGGCATCCGCGGCGAACATCCGGATCTTCCCATCTCCATGACAACCAACGGTGTGGGGTTGGACAAGAAAGCTGCTGCCCTGAAGGCTGCCGGCCTGAACCGGATCAACGTCTCCCTTGATTCCCTGCATGAGGAGACATTCACCAAACTCACCCGTCGTCCGTTCCTGGACAGGGTCCTGGCCGGCGTGGACGCCGCGTGGGCGGCCGGCCTGGGTCCCGTCAAGCTCAACGCCGTGCTGATGCGTGGCATCAACGACGCCGAGTCCCCGGACCTCCTTGCCTGGGCATTGGGCCGCGGCTACGAACTCCGATTCATCGAGCAGATGCCGCTCGACGCCGACCACGGCTGGACCCGACGCAACATGATCACGGCCGCGGAGATCCGGGAGCTCCTGTCCCGGGACTTCGTGTTGTCCAACGACCCCCGTGAACGGGACGGCGCTCCAGCAGAGCGGTTTGAAGTACGACGCCGGGACACGGCTTCGGGGGATGCCTCCGGTCCCGTGCTGGGCACCGTTGGCATCATCGCCTCCGTCACCGAGCCGTTCTGCTCGGACTGCCGCCGCACGCGCATCACCGCAGAGGGCAAGATCATGAGCTGCCTGTTCTCCCGTGAAGAGTTCGACCTCCTGGGGCTGCTTCGCAGCGGGGCTACGGATACCGAGCTCGCCGGCCGTTGGCAGGACGCCATGTGGATCAAGCCCAAGGCCCATGGCATGGACCACACCGGTCTCGGCGCAGCGGACTTCGTCCAGCCGGACCGCAGCATGAGCGCAATCGGAGGCTGAAAACTTGTTGGTCCGTTACTTCGCTGCCGCGCGTGCGGCAGCAGGCGTCGAAGAAGAAATCCACGCCCTCCCGGAAGGCACGAGTCTGGAGGGGCTCCTGGAAGCCGCCCTCGCCGTCGAACGTCCGGCGCCTCCGGAAGGTACGCCGACGCTGGCGAGGATAGTGGCACGCAGCAGTTTCCTCCGCAACGAAGTGGCCGTCCGTGACCACTCCGTGCCGCTGGGCACGGAAGACGTCATTGACGTGCTTCCGCCTTTCGCCGGAGGCTAAGCTCCCGGTTCAGGGCTCTTCCGGAACACGCTCTTCAACAGTGGGCTGAAACCGCTGTGTCCTTCCAGCCGCAAGTCAGCGGTGTGCACCAGGACGCCGTCTTCAACCCGGAAGGTGTGCCTGGCCACGCCGTCGGCCGTGCGCCTGTCCAGGGTCAGGACTCCCCCGCTCCAGGTTCCCCTCACGGGAGCGGCCGGGCCCTTGCCCATGCTGTCCACGTAGTACCACAGGGTGTCTCCGTGGTCGCGGTCGACCGTGAACATGCCATGCCCTTCGAAATGGGTGCCGTCGGGCTCACGGTGCCTGTAGCTCTGGACCACTGCGTGGCCGCCGGCGGCCTTGGTGAACACCACTTCGGCCTCAGCCGTCCGTGCAGTCCCCCAGGGTGAAGAGGCAATCTCCGTAATGCCCCGCCAATGACCGATGAAATCCCGCAGAATATCCGCGGCATGAGCGGTTGCGGGCAGGTCCATCTCGTCTCCAAAGTCCACGGGGGCAGCATCACCTTGTGTGATCATGCTGCCCTGCCGATGCCGGCTGCGTCCAGAGACTTCGGACCCGGATAGGGTCCGCGTCAGAGACCGAAGGTTTCCGATTCCTCGAAGGGGCCAACCACGGTGATGGTGCGGGGAGCCCCGGCCAGTTCGCGGGCAAGGTCGCGGACCTCTTCCACGGTGACTGCCTGGATGCGGGCCAATGTCTCGTCGATGTCCTGGAATTCGCCGGACACCAGCTCTGCCCGGCCCAACCGGGACATCCTGGAGCCTGTATCCTCAAGCGCCAGAACAATCCCGCCGCTGAGCTGGCCCACAGCCTTCCGAAGTTCGTCCTCCGTGATGCCATCCTCAGCCAGCTTGTCCAGCTCCACACCCAGCAGTTCCACCACCTGGCGGACCTTGGAGGGCGTGCAACCGGCATACATCCCGAAGTACCCGGCGTCGGCGTAGGCGGCAGTGAACGAGTACGTCGAGTAGACCAAGCCGCGCTTTTCGCGGATCTCCTGGAACAATCGTGAGGACATGCCTCCACCGAGGACGGCGTTGAGAACACTCATGACAAAGCGCCGGTCATCGGTGGCAACGATCGTGGGGCAGCCCATGATGATGTTTGCCTGTTCCACGGGGCGCTTGACCACGTGCAGCCCTGACGTCCCTGTGATGACTGCCCTGCCGGTCCCCCGCCGGTTCACCGGAGCAGAGTCGGAATCAAGCTTCCACCCGGCGGCGGTGAAGGCGTCGAGGACCAGCCCGCAGACGACGTCGTGGTCCAGTCCCCCTGCAGCGGTGATGACCAGTTCTTCGGGCCGGTAGTAGCGCTGGTAGTGCTCCCACACGGAATCGCGGGCCACGGCTTTGATGGCTTCGGGCGTTCCGCCGATGGGGCGCGCCAACGGGTGGTCACCCAGGACAGCGGCCACAAACTTCTCATGCGCCACATCCGTCGGGTCATCGCTGTCCATGGCGATTTCCTCGAGGATAACGTCGCGCTCCTGTTCCAGCTCCGCAGGGTCCAGGACCGCTCCGGTGATCATGTCCGCGATGACATCAATGGCCATGGGCAGATCGGTGTCCAGTACCCGGGCAAAGTAGCAGGTGCTTTCCTTTGCCGTTGCAGCATTGGACTCGCCGCCTACTTCATCAAACGCTGAGGCAATTTCCAAGGCAGTGCGGCGTTTGGTGCCCTTGAAAAGCAGGTGCTCAAGGAAGTGTGTTGATCCGTGCTGGCCTTCTGCCTCATCACGGGAACCGACTGCCACCCAGAATCCAATAGTGGCCGATCGCTGGCCCGGCATCGCCTCGGTCAGGACGCGGACGCCCCCAGGAAGAACAGAACGCCGGACAACGGAACCGCCCTCGGCACCATGGATCAATTCGCCGCCAGGAAGTGTTTGCTCCAACGGCAAGGGTACGACAGTCATTAAAGCCTTTCAGGTTAAGGCCGGAAGGGCCGGTGGCGCTTTTTCAAGCCCACCGGCCCCGCCGGGTGTACTGCTTACAGACTACTCTGCGGAAGCTTCTGCGGCCTCGGCCGGAGCTTCCTCTGCGCTTGCGCCTTCTTCATCGGCAACAACCGGCGAGAGGGAGAGCTTTCCGCGGTCGTCGATCTTGGTGATCTCGACCTGGACCTTCTGGCCCACGGAAACGACGTCATCGACGTTGTCCACGCGCTTGCCGTTGGCCAGCTTGCGGAGCTCGGAGATGTGCAGCAGGCCGTCCTTGCCCGGGGTGAGGGATACGAAGGCGCCGAAGGTGGTGGTCTTGACGACCGTACCCAGGTAGCGCTCACCGATTTCCGGTACCTGCGGGTTGGCGATGGCGTTGATGGCCGAACGTGCTGCATCTGCAGACGGACCGTTCGTAGCGCCGATGTAGACCGTGCCGTCATCTTCGATGGAGATGTCCGCGCCCGTGTCTTCCTGGATCTGGTTGATCATCTTGCCCTTGGGGCCGATGACCTCGCCGATCTTGTCCACGGGGATCTTCACGGCAATGACGCGCGGTGCGAACTCGGAGAGCTCGTCCGGGGTGTCGATCGCGGCGTTGATGACCTCGAGGATGTGGAGGCGGGCTTCGCGGGCCTGCTTCAGTGCTGCTGCGAGCACGGAGGCGGGGATGCCGTCCAGCTTGGTGTCCAGCTGGATGGCCGTGACGAACTCGGATGTACCGGCGACCTTGAAGTCCATGTCGCCGAAGGCGTCTTCGGCTCCAAGGATGTCGGTCAGGGCTGCGTAGCGGGTCTGGCCGTCGATCTGGTCGGAAACCAGGCCCATGGCGATACCGGCGACGGCTGCCTTCAGCGGAACACCGGCGTTGAGCATGGAAAGCGTCGAAGCGCAGACCGAACCCATGGAGGTTGAACCGTTGGACCCGAGAGCTTCGGATACCTGGCGGATGGCGTACGGGAATTCTTCACGGCTGGGCAGAACCGGAACCAAGGCGCGCTCGGCGAGGGCACCGTGGCCGATTTCGCGGCGCTTGGGGGAACCAACGCGGCCGGTCTCGCCGGTGGAGTACGGCGGGAAGTTGTAGTTGTGCATGTAGCGCTTGCGCGTTACCGGCGACAACGAGTCGATCTGCTGTTCCATCTTGAGCATGTTCAGCGTGGTGACACCCATGATCTGGGTCTCGCCGCGTTCGAAGATGGCTGAGCCGTGAACGCGGGGCAGAACCTCGACCTCGGCGGTCAGCTGGCGGATGTCCGTCAGGCCGCGGCCATCGATACGGACCTGGTCCTTGAGGATTCGCTGGCGCACGACGTGCTTGGTGACCGAGCGGAATGCTGCGGACAGTTCCTTCTCACGGCCTTCGAAGTCACCGGCAAGGGCGCCAAGGACTTCGTCCTTGAGCTCGTCGGAAGCGTTGTCGCGCTCCTGCTTGTCGGCGATCTGGAAGACGGAAGCCAGCTTGTCAGCGGCAGCGGCTTCAACGGCGGCGTAAACGTCGTCCTGGTAATCAAGGAAGACCGGGAACTCGACCGTGGGCTTGGCAGCGCGGGCTGCCAGGTCGGCCTGTGCTTCGCAGAGTGCCTTGATGAACGGCTTGGCAGCCTCGAGGCCCTCGGAAACGACCTCTTCGGTGGGAGCGGTTGCGCCCTGTTCCTTGATGAGGTTCCAGGAGTTGTCCGTGGCTTCGGCTTCAACCATCATGATGGCGACGTCGTCACCGGCAATACGGCCGGCGACAACCATGTTGAAGACAGCGTTTTCGAGCTGGGAGTGCTTCGGGAAAGCAACCCACTGCGAACCCTGCTCGTCGGCGATGAGGGCAACGCGGACGCCGCCGATCGGGCCGGAGAACGGGAGGCCGGAAAGCTGGGTGGACATCGAGGACGCGTTGATGGCGACGACGTCGTACAGCTCATCAGGGTTGATCGCCAGGACGGTGACGACGATCTGGACCTCGTTGCGCAGGCCCTTGACGAACGCCGGGCGAAGCGGGCGGTCCATCAGGCGGCAAGCAAGGATGGCTTCCGTGGAGGGGCGGCCTTCGCGGCGGAAGAACGAACCCGGGATGCGGCCGGCAGCGTACATACGCTCTTCGACATCCACGGTCAGCGGGAAGAAGTCGAAACCTTCACGCGGCTGCTTGCCTGCGGTGGTTGCGGAGAGAAGTGCGGTGTCTTCGTCGATGTAGACCATCGAGGCGCCGGCTGCTTGCTTGGCAAGGCGGCCTGTTTCAAAGCGAATGACGCGCTTGCCAAAACGGCCGTTGTCGATGATGGCTTCGGAGAACTGGATTTCGGGACCCTCCATAGAGAGTCACCTCCGTTTCTGTTAGCGGAAGTCCACCGCATCAACCCAGGCCTCTTCTTTTTTCCTGGCCTGTACGACACCCGGTCATCGATCGAGATCCACGGGCGCCATCATCACAGATGGCCCTCCCGGGAATCACTACCGAGGACCGCGAATGCGCGATGCGGTTGATTCCTGTTTTTAGTTGTTGGTGAAGAAGGCGGCCCGTCCTGCAGAGGCGCGGGCCGCCCCTAAAGGCAGACTAGCGACGCAGGCCGAGACGCTCGATGAGCGAACGGTAGCGGGCAATGTCAGTGTTCTTCAGGTAGGAAAGCATGCGCTTACGACGACCAACCATGGCCAGCAGACCGCGCTGGGTGTGGAAGTCGTGCTTGTGCTCCTTCATGTGCTCAGTCAGATCCTTGATCCGCTGGGTCAGGACTGCAACCTGGACCTCGGGCGAACCGGTGTCGCCTTCAGAGGTTGCGTATTCCTTGATGATGGACTGCTTTACAGCGGCTTCAAGTGCCACGTGAACTCCTAGAGTTGTGCCGTGCTTCCCGATGCAGCGCCTCGCTGACGGGTTGCCTTGCATGCGTTGCCGCACACAAAAACAGGTCCAGCTGCCACGGACTGCGGCCGGATCCACTCATCAGTTTACCGGCAGGTCAGCAGTGTTGTCGAAACACCCTTAGCTGGGGGCGAGCAACTCGCGCGCCTGGGCAACGTCAAGGCACATCTGTTCCACCAGGGCTTCGGGTCCGCGGTAGGCAACCATCCCCCGCAAGCGCCGCGTGAATTCGACCGCCACGGTCTGGCCGTAAAGGTCGAAGTCCTCCACATTTTCCTCCGGGCGGTCGATGACGTGCGCTTCGACCTGACGGCTGACGCCATCAAAGGTGGGGTTGGAACCGACGGAAATGGCGGCAGGCCAACGCGTCCCCGACTGGTCGATCAGCCACCCCGCGTAGATGCCGTCGGCGGGGATGTAGCCGGTTGAATCGGGGGAAAGATTTGCTGTGGGGAATCCGAGATCGCGGCCGCGGGCAGCGCCGTGGACAACTTCCCCGCGCATCCGGTGGGGCCTGCCCAGCACGGCGGCGGCAGTGACCACATCGCCTTCGGACAAGGCCTCCCGTACCCAGGTGGAGGAACAGCGGCGGTCCGCGTCGCCGTCGTGATGCAGCGGAAAACCGCCTGCGCCGTATTCGTTGACCACCTGCACGCCGAAGCCCAGCTGTTCGCCCAATTCCTGCATGGTCACGACGTCACCGACGTTCCCGGCACCGAACCGCAGATCGTGGCCGACAACAACGTGCGCCGCATGGAGTCCGTCGATCAGGACATCACGAACAAATTCGATGGGTGACATCGCAGCAAGGTCCAGGGTGTACTTCATGACCAGGACGGCATCGACACCGGTATCGCCCAGCGCTTCCAGTTTGTCCTGGAGGCCCATGATCAGTTCAGGCGCTGCATCCGGCCGGTGTACCTGTGCAGGATGGGGATCGAAGGTCACGGCGACGGAGGGAATGCTGTACCGCTTTGCGGTGTCCGTCAGTTGCGAGAGGACATGCTGGTGGCCCCGATGTACCCCGTCAAAATTTCCGATGGTGACAACGGTAGGTCCGAAGTCCTTGGGGACCTCGGTGGGATCGTTCCAGATGTGGACCATCAACCTCGCCTTTTACTGCAGATGTTCGTTCCGCCCGACAACCTCCCGGCGCCGGAACATTCTAAGGTTACCCGCATGGGCCGGCGGCTCAGGACGGACGGCGCTTGTTGAGCCAAAGGAGCCCAAGGATCGGCAGCAGCAGGGGCACGAAGCCATATCCCCGGCCAAACAGTGACCATACGGTGTCATGCGGGAAAGCCACAGGATCGAAGAGGCTGATCGCCCCAACCACCAGCACGCCAACGAGTTCCGTGAGCACGGCCGCCAGTGACACCTTGAACCAGGTGCGGCCTGGCTTGGCCAGTGAAACCGTCGCCACGATATAGACGACGGCGGCGAACGCCGAAAGGATGTGCGCCAACGGAGCTTCTGCGAACTTGGTGGCGATCTGGTAGCCGGCGCGGGCTGTGGCAGACAGGGCGAACACCGCGTACACCGCGATCAGCAGTCGCCCCGGACCTGTGTTCCGGGTGTCTTTTTGCTTCGGCTGCTGGCCGGTGGAGTTGGTCTCGGTTCCAGTCACTTTGTGTTCTTCCTTCAAGGTCAGTACCAGATCTGGTTCATGCGGGCACCCATGACAAGTACCGTCACACCTACGGCTGCGAGGACGAAATTGCTCCAGCGGGTTCGTTCAAGGATTGCCCAGTAAACGGCGCCCAGCGGGATGATCAGCGCGGTGATGAGGTAACCCCAGAACTCCCACGGCTCCCCGGCAATCTGTTCACCCATGGCGACGCGGACGATCGAGCCCACCAGGTACACCAGCAGCACCACTTCGACGGCCAGCACGGAGTAGATCGTGGGATCGTTCGGGGCTTTCTTCATCAAGCCGGCCACCAGGCACATGATGGTGGAGACCAAACCGACGATCAGGAGTGCGTAAAAGTATCCGTCCATGCCTACTGCGCCTGCCCCGCTCCCGCGCCTGTTCCCGCGCCTGTTCCCGGGGCAAAGACCAGGACCGGTTTGGCGAAAGTTCCGGTATCGGCCAGCAAAGCGACCAACTCTCCCGACGGCGCGAACGCTGCGGCGGGCTTCTCGGCCGTGGCAGCATCCGGGGTGCCTGCACCCGGGCCGGCAGCAATGCGGCGGCCGAATGAGATCTCCGTGGTTTCGTCGTCGCTCAGTTCCCGGTTGGGCATGAGGGCACGTGCGGCCAGTGACATGTCGAGGACCTCGAGTTCTTCCGCCAGCTCCTCCAGCGTCCTGGCCTGCTCGATCGAGTACGGTCCCACCTGGGTACGACGCAGGGCCGTGAGGTGTCCGCCGACTCCCAGGGCGTTGCCGAGGTCGCGGGCCAAGGCCCTGATGTACGTGCCGGAAGAACATTCCACGGTGACGTCGACGTCGACTACCCTGCCGCCGTCGACCCTGGTGACCGCGTGGATGTCGAAGCGGTGGATGGTAACAGGGCGGGCAGCGAGTTTGACCTCTTCCCCCGAGCGGACCCGGGCGTAAGAGCGCTCACCATTCACTTTGATGGCGCTGACGCTGCTGGGCACCTGCTGGATGGGGCCCGTCAGGGCCGCTACTCCGGCTGCAATGGCGTCGTCGGTGACGGCGGCAGCGCTGCGGGCCTCGGTGACGTCGCCCTCGGCGTCATCGGTAATGGTGGTTTCACCGAGCCTGATGGTGGCTGTGTAGGTTTTGGACGTGCCCACGATGTAGGTCAGGAGCCGGGTGGCTTTGTTGATGCCAAGCACCAGCACCCCCGTGGCCATGGGATCGAGCGTCCCGGCATGCCCCACTTTCCGGGTGCCGGCCAGCCGCCGCATCCGGCCAACCACATCATGGCTGGTCCATCCCTGCGGTTTGTCAACGATTACCAGTCCAGAAAGCACGCTTACCAGTATATGGGTGGCTAGGATGGCTCCCATGCCTGAGCTTGCCGCGCACGTCCGCGACGTCCCCGTGAACCAGATCCGTGAAATCACAGAAGCCGCCTGGGCCACCCCCGGAGCGATCGTCCTCAGCATCGGCGAGCCGGGCTTTGCCCTGCCGCGCCACGTCCTGGATGCCGGCATTGCGTGCCTGGACAGGGACGAGACCAACTACACACCCAATGCCGGCTTCCCGGCCCTCCGTGAAGCCTTCGCTGCCCGGTTCCGCGCCCAGCAAGGCGTGAACATCGGCGCCGAACGGGTTTATGTTGTGGATGGCGCCCAGCAGGGACTGCATTTCGCCATGTGCCTCCTCCTCTCCCCCGGCGACGAAATCCTCATCCCCAACCCCGGGTACCCCACGTTTGCCATGACAAGCCGCCTCCTGCATGCCGTCCCGGTGCAGTATCCCCTGTATCCGCACAACGACTTCCAGCCGCACATCGAGGACATCGAAGCGCTGGTTACCCCGCAGACCAGGGTGCTGATGCTGAACTCCCCATCCAATCCGCTTGGCGCCGTCATCAGTGAGGAAACAACCCGCGAACTGGTGGCGTTGGCAGTCAAGCACGATCTCTGGATCATCTCTGATGAATGCTACGAAGCCTTCACCTTCGACGTCCCGCATGTCAGTCCGGCCCGCTTCGACAGCGCCGTTCCCGGGGAAGCCCGGGTCTTCACGTCCCTGACGCTTTCGAAGACGTACGGCTTGACCGGGCTCCGGATCGGGGCGTTGGTCTGCCCGCCGGGTCTGGAGCAGAAGATGAACAACGTCATGGAATCGATCGTGTCGTGCGTTGCGTCGCCGTCGCAGTACGCAGCCCTGGCTGCCTTGACGGGCCCGCAGGACTACGTTGCCACCGCCCGCGATCACTACCGGAGCAACCGCGACGCGGCCTCGGCCGTGCTCGGGTCGAAGAACATTCCGTTCCTTGGCGCGCAGGGCGCCTTCTACTTATGGGCTGACGTTTCGCACGTCAGCGACGGGGATGTCCGAACCTGGGTGCGCAAATTCCTTGCGGACTCCGGCGTGTCGTTCGCCCCCGGGACGGCGTTTGGATCCATCGGCGAGGGATGGATACGGATTGCGCTCTGCGGCGGCCAGGAAGCACTGCTCGACGGCGTCAATCGCCTTCCAGCCCGGGTCTAGTACCGGCGCGTCCTAGTAAGAGGTGCGCCGCACGTGGTTCCGCCAGGCGTCGAAGGGTTGCTCGGACGCGAGGAGGACGGTTTGTTCGACGGGGAGAAGTTCGGGCCGTGAGCCGCTGAAATATTCATAGAACACAGCATCGTCAAAACCGGCACGCGCGGCTCCATGCCTGTCAGCGGCGAAGTAGACCCGCCCTATCCTGGCCCAGAGCGTAGCCGACAGGCAGAGCGGACAAGGCTCGCAACTGGCGTAGAGAACCGACCCTGAAAGATCGAACTTCCCGATCGCTGCTGCGGCCCGGCGGATCGCCACTACTTCCGCATGGGCCGTGGGATCGTGGTCCCTCGTGACACGGTTGACTCCTTCATGGGCCTCCCCGTCCGGGGTGACCACGACGGCGCCGAACGGTCCGCCGCCGTCGGCAACGTTCTGTACGGCCAGCTGTATGGCCCGGTTCAGGTATTCATCACGCTGGTGAGCACTGTGCGCCGACATGCTCTGATCCTAACGAGTTTGAGTACAGCTCATGCCCCTAAAACGCAGTCTTAGGGGCATGAGCTGTACAAAAACTTGGGGTACTAGCGGTTGGCGTCTTCGTCGAGCTCGTTGTCGCCGGAGAGGTCGGTGTTCTCTTCGTCGAAATCGTCCTCGTCGATATCCTCCGGGGCGTCGCCCTTGTACGGGTCTGCTTCGCCGGCGTGCTTGGCGCTGGCAGCCAGTGCGGCTACCTCGGCGTCGCGACGCTTGGCTTCACGCAGCAGTTCCTCGAGGTTCGAGGCGTTGACCGGGATCTGGTCCGCCACGAATTCGAGGGTCGGAGTGAGCCTCACTGTGATATTGCGGCCAACTTCCTGGCGCAGCACACCCTTTGCCTTCTCCAAAGCCCGCGCGGCATCAGCGTGCGCGACTTCATCGCCAAAGACGGTGTAGTAGATGGTGGCGTGCTGAAGGTCGTTGGTGACGCGGGCGTCGGTGACCGTGATGGACTCGACGCGCGGATCCTTGACCCGGCGCCCGAGGGCCTCGGCGACGACCACCTTGATCCGCTGTGCCAGCTTGGCAGCGCGTGCGGGATCAGCCATGACTTCCTCCTGGAAAGTAGAAACGGGGAACGGAACGGGTCCGCCGGGACTACCCGACGGACCCGTTCCATGCGGAACCTAGACGCGCGGCTTCTCGCGCATTTCGAAGGTCTCGATGATGTCGCCTTCGCTGATGTCATTGAAGGAACCAAGACCGATACCACACTCGAAGTCCGTACGGACTTCAGTGGCGTCATCCTTGAAGCGCTTGAGCGTCTCAACGGTGAGGTTGTCACCGATGATCTTGCCGTCGCGGGTGACACGGGCCTTCGAGTTACGGCGGATGATGCCCGAGCGGACGATCGAACCTGCGATGTTGCCGAACTTGGAAGAACGGAAGACTTCGCGGACCTCGGCAGTACCGAGCTGGACTTCTTCGTACTCCGGCTTGAGCATGCCCTTGAGAGCCATCTCAATGTCATCGATTGCTGCGTAGATGACGGAGTAGAAGCGCATGTCCACGCCTTCACGGTCAGCCAGTTCAGCCACGCGCTCGGCGGGCTTGACGTTGAAGCCGATGATGATGGCGTTGTCCACTGTTGCCAGGTTGACGTCGTTCTGCGTGATGGCACCCACACCGCGGTGGATGACACGGAGCTGAACGTCGTCGTCCCCAACGTCGATCTTGAGCAAGGCGTCTTCGAGGGCTTCCACGGCACCGGATACGTCACCCTTGAGGATGAGGTTGAGGGTGTCGATCTTGCCTTCGGCAACGGCCTGGTCGAAGTCTTCCAGGCTGATGCGCTTGCGACGCTTGGCCAGGGCCGCGTTGCGGTCGGCAGCCTCACGCTTCTCAGCGATCTGGCGGGCCGTACGCTCGTCAGGGGTCACCAGGAAGGTGTCACCTGCACGCGGCACGTTGGACAGACCCAGGACCTGGACGGGGCGGGACGGCAGTGCGACATCGAGTGCCTCACCGTTCTCGTCGAACATGGCACGGACACGGCCGTGGGCCGTACCGGCAACGATCGTGTCGCCGACAGCCAAGGTGCCGGACTGGACCAGGACGGTAGCAACAGCACCGCGGCCCTTGTCCAGGTTCGCTTCGATGGCAATGCCTCGAGCGTCCTTGTCCGGGTTGGCACGCAGGTCCAGGGCGGCATCGGCCGTCAGCAGGACTGCGTCGATCAGTTCGTCGATGTTGAGGTTCTGGCGTGCGGAGACCTCAACGAACATGGTGTCGCCACCGTATTCTTCGGGAACCAAGCCGTACTCGGTCAGCTGGCCCTTGACCTTGTCAGGGTTGGCGCCTTCCTTGTCGATCTTGTTCACTGCGACGACGATCGGCACGTTTGCTGCCTGTGCGTGGTTGAGCGCTTCCACCGTCTGCGGCATAACGCCGTCGTCGGCTGCAACAACCAGGATCGCGATGTCGGTGACCTTGGCACCACGGGCACGCATGGCCGTGAAGGCCTCGTGACCGGGGGTGTCAATGAAGGTGATGTCGCGGGGAGTGCCCTCGTGGACGTGGCTGATCTGGTAGGCACCGATGTGCTGGGTGATGCCACCGTGCTCGCCGGCCACAACGTTGGAGTTGCGGATGGCGTCCAACAGACGGGTCTTACCGTGGTCAACGTGACCCATGACCGTGACAACCGGTGCGCGGGGCTCAAGGACGTCGTCGCCTTCGGCGTCGAGTTCGTCCTGGATGTTGATGTCGAACTGGTCCAGAAGCTCGCGCTCTTCGTCTTCCGGCGAAACAACCTGGAGCTTGTAGCCAAGTTCGGCGCCAAGCAAGCCAAAGGTGTCCTCGTCGAGGGACTGCGTAGCCGTAGCCATCTCACCAAGGTGGAACAGCACGGTTACCAGCGATGCGGGGTTCGCGTCGATCTTCTCGGCGAAGTCCGTGATGGACGAACCACGACGCAGGCGGATGATGGTCTCACCGTCACCGCGGGGTACTGATACGCCGCCCAGCGACGGAGCACTCATCTGCTCCAGTTCCTGGCGCTTTGCACGCTTCGACTTGCGCTGCTTGCCACGACCGGCGCCGCCCTTGCCGAAGGCACCCTGGGTGCCACCGCGACCGCGGCCACCCTTGCCGAAGCCACCGCCGGCGGGAGCTCCGCCGCCAGTGCCCGAACCTGGAGCGCCACCGGGACGACCCGGTCCGCCACCCTGACGACCAGCGCCACCGGGACGGCCTGCGCCACCCGGAGCCGGACGCTCAGTGCGGTTGGGCATCATGCCCGGAGTCGGACGGTTTCCGCCACCGGGGCCGCCGGCAGGACGCGGAGCGCCCGGACGGGGTGCGCCGGGACGCGGAGCACCCGGACGGGGTCCACCGGTACCTGCTGCGGGACGGGGACCGCCTGCACCGGCTGCCGGACGCGGGCCACCGGGGCGTTCGCCGTCATTGCGGCGTTCACCGCGGGGCATGCCCTGCGACGGTGCGAACGGGTTGTTGCCCGGACGCGGCGGACGATCGCCATCGCCACCACGGCCGCGGGGCATGCCCTGCGACGTGGCAAACGGGTTGTTGCCGGGACGGGGACCGCCCGGACGGGGAGCCTGGCCGCCTTGGCGTGCCGGAGCCGGAGTTTCTGCCTTGGGAGCAGGACGGGCACCGGGCTTGGCCGAAACCGGGGTGGATGCGGCGGGAGCAGCGGGGGCTGCCGGAGCCGCGGGAGCCGGAGCTGCCGGAGCAGGAGCTGCGGGTGCCGGGGCCGGAGCCTTCGGCGCTGCAGGGCCCGGAGCCGGGGCAGCCGGACGGGATGCTGCTGCTGGACGGGTTGCCGCCGGAGCGGCAGCGGGAGCGGCGGACTTTGCAGCGCCGGCACCCGGGTAGGCGTCGCGAAGCTTCTTCACGACGGGGGCCTCAATGGTGGAAGAGGCGGAGCGAACGAATTCGCCCAATTCCTGCAGTTTGGTTACTGCATCTTTGGAAGTAATACCGAGCTCTTTGGCGAGCTCATGTACGCGGACCTTGGCCACATTTCTCCTGTCTCGGTCCGCACCGAGCCAGGCACGAACCGTCTACTTCTTACTGCGGGCCTTCGCCGCTTGCGCGATTGAAAGGCCCATTGCAGAGCGCAACAAAGTTGTCATCGTTACGCACTCATCGCTGGGAACTCATCGGGTTTCCATCAGTTTTCTGACCCGCTTTCAGGTTTGGACGGTTTTCCTGCGGCTGCCGGGGCCTCCACAAGTGGCGTACCCGGCATCAGGTAGCGTTCGACGGCGTCCGTTTCGGTAGCGCCCGCAAGGGCCCTTCCGAAAGCGCGACGCTTGATCGCCAATGCCAGGCACTTTTCGTTGGGGTGCAGCCACGCACCCCTGCCGGCCATCCGGCGTCGAACATCGACGAGGACAGCGGATGAACCGCTGCCTTGGGCGACCAGCCGGACAAGCTCGGACCGGGAGCCTTGCTTCCGGCATCCGATGCACGTGCGAACAGGCCCCTGGCCGTGTTCAAGCAGTTCAGCCACGACGTGTCCAACCTGCCTTACGTTACTGGCGCCGGCGGCCCCGGTCCTGCAGATGCAGCTGAGGCACGCCAAAGCGCGCGGATACCGGACGTAAGCCCGGTTCCATCTAGTCTAGCCCCCCGGCCCCTGACTCCTGAAACCAGGAGCGCCGGGAGGGCGGCGCGAAACCGGCGGCCGATGCCGTCGGTTCTGCCGCTATTCGGATTTCGCCGGGGCTGCGTCCGAAACGATATCGATCCGCCATCCAGTCAGCTTGGCTGCGAGCCGGGCGTTCTGACCTTCTTTGCCGATCGCCAGCGAAAGCTGGTAGTCCGGCACGACCACGCGGGCCGACCGGGTCGCCTCGTCGGTGATTGTGACCGAATTCACCCGCGACGGCGACAGCGAGTTCGCGATGAACGTTGCCGGGTCGTCGCTGAAGTCCACGATGTCGATCTTCTCGTCGTTCAGCTCAGTCATGACCGCGCGGACGCGGGAGCCCATTTCACCGATGCAGGCACCCTTGGCGTTGACGCCCGGGATGTTCGCTTTCACTGCGATTTTGGTGCGGTGGCCGGCCTCACGGGCCAGCGCCACGATCTCGACGGAGTGGTCCGCGATCTCCGGAACTTCCATTTCGAAGAGCTTGCGGACCAGGCCGGGATGCGACCGGGAAAGGGTGATGGAGGGACCCTTGGCGCCGCGGTGGACGTCCACGACGAAGGCACGCAGGCGGCTTCCGTGCAGGTACTTTTCACCGGGAACCTGTTCGGGCGGGGGAAGCAGGGCTTCCACGGTTCCGAGGTTGACCTGGATCATGTGGGGGTTGTTGCCCTGCTGGATCATTCCGGCAACGAGCTCACCCTCACGGCCCTTGAATTCGCCCAGCACGTTGTCGTCCTCAACGTCACGGAGGCGCTGGAGGATGATCTGGCGAGCAGTGCTTGCTGCGATGCGTCCGAAGCCCGCCGGGGTGTCTTCGAACTCGCCGATGGGCTCGCCGTCGTCGTCAATCTCGGTGGCCCAGATGGTCACGTGTCCGCTCTTGCGGTCCAGCTCGGCGCGGGCCTTCTCAAAGGCGCCGGGGGTCTTGTGGTACGCCACCAACAAGGCTTGCTCGATGGTCGGAATCAGGAGATCCAGCGGGATTTCACGCTCACGCTCCAGGAGTCTCAGTGCGCTCATGTCAATATCCATTAGGCCTCCTCGGAAGGTCCGTTGTGCTCGTCTTCCAGCGCAGCCTCGTGGAGGTGGCTGAATTCAATCTCGACTTTTCCATGGCGGATCCTGTCGAAAGGAATAGTGATGGGGTCGCCCTGCTTGGGCTTCATGCCCTTCTTGACTTCGTGCTCGGGAATGATCGTCACGTCGTTGTCACCGACGGAGGTGATTCGTCCCAGCAGGTTGTCTCCCTGGATGACGTTGACCCGCACCATTCGGCCACGGGCGCGGTGCCAGTGGCGGGGTTCGGTCAGGGGGCGTCCCACTCCCGGCGAGGAAACCTCGAGGTCGTAGGGACGTCCGTCATCATGGGGATCGTTGTCCAGAATATCCGACAGGCCCCGGGAAACCTCCGCAATGGCGTCAAGGCTGACACCGCCGGTTTCTTCCTGGGGAAGGTCCACGACGACGTGGACAGTGCGGTGTTTTCCGGCAACGTGGATGGAAACATCCTCGAGGTAGAGCCTGCTGGCGAGGACAGCCGGTTCGAGCAGCGCCTTGAGCCTGCTCTCTTCCGGGTTGTGGATGGTGGCCGTTGAGTTCGATTCAGAACGGTCTGTTGAAGTCGTGGCTTCCGAGTCACTCACGTTGCCCGCCGCCTCCCGATAGATGTTGTTGTGACTACTAGCCTAACGATTATCCCGGGAACATGGTGCACGGAGTTGCCTGCCCGCGTGACACCATGGTGTGTTGTGAACGGGCAAACAAGCGAAAAACGACGAGCACCAGCATGGGGCAGGGTTCTGCTGGTTGCCGTGGTGGCTTTGCTGGTGGCTGGCACCGGGATGGTGCTGATTCCGCGCGATTCCGGGACTCCTCCGCCCGTTTCGTTCTCCGAAGCTGCCCGCACTGATGCCGCGAAAGAGGCCGCGGCTTTGCTCGAAGCAGCCCAAGCCCTCGCGGAAGCCGAGGGGAAGGACGCCAAAAACCCGGGCCTTGGCGGTCTTGTGACATTGCTGACAACCCACGCGCGGGCACTGATGGTTCCGGAAGATGCTACCGGCGCAGCTGCCACCCATCCCACTCCCCAGGCCACACCAGCTACGAAAACCGCATCAGTCGCACCGGCAACACGCGCTTCCCTGGTTGAAGAGCTCGCTCTGAGCGGCCGGAAACGCCTTGCGGCTGCACGGGAAGCCGACGGCGGGATCGCCCGCCTGCTGGCCTCCGTCGGCACCGCCCAACTGCTCCACGCTGAGACACTTGCTGCCCAGTGGCAATTACCGTTGCCCGTGGAGCCGCCGGCGGACAGCAAGACACTGCTTGCTTCGACGGTTCCGGCGGCGACGCCAACCGCGGCATCCTGTCCCTCAGTCAGCCCCACACCGAAGCCCTCGTCGGCAACTACCGATGCTGCGCTTGCTGCGGCAGTCCGTTCACAACAAGAAGCGGTGTACGCCTACCAGGTCGCCCTGAAAAGGCTGGAGAACAGTGCCGGCACCGCTGCGGCAAGGGGTTTGGAAGTGCACGTCCTTTTGCTTCGGCAGGCAGAAGCGCTGACCCGTGCCAATTGCGGGGACGTCCCAGCCACAACGGCCGGCTATCAGCTTCCGGAGCTGTTTGCGCAGGATCCCGCTACGGCCCTCGCCGCCTTGGAAACGTCGTCATTGCCGCGCTTCGGGGACTTGGTGGCCTTGTCCACCGGTGAGACCCGCGGGTGGGCCGTGGACGGCCTTCTGGCGGCGGCCCGCAGGAGCGTCGCCTGGGGTGCCTCACTTCCCGCACTGCCTGGACTCAAGCTCGACGCCGATACCTTGCCTTCCTTGCCCACTCCGGGCGCTGTTTCCTCCCGCGCCCAGGCATCCACCGGCGGATAAGCGACCGCACGGGCGCGGGGTGGATAGGCGAGCCTAGCCATGCTGGCCAACGTCGTCGCCGGGTGCTTGGCTAGGAACATGGCTTCAACGGAAACTGCCACCACCCATGAGAATGAACCGCACCGGGACGATCTGGCCCACCGGCTGAACTGGTTGCGGGCCGGGGTGCTGGGCGCCAATGACGGAATCGTGTCGGTCGCCGCGATCGTGGTGGGCGTGGCGGGTGCCACTACCAACACGGGCAGCATCCTGGCTGCCGGAACAGCGGGTTTGGTGGGTGGTGCAATCTCCATGGCCCTGGGCGAGTACGTTTCCGTCAGCAGCCAGAGCGACACCCAGAAGGCCCTGATCGAGAAGGAACGCCGGGAACTCGCCGAGCAACCCGAAGACGAACTTAACGAGCTCGCCGCGATCTACGAGTCCAAGGGGCTGAGCGCCAAGACGGCCAGGACTGTCGCCGAAGAACTGACCGAGCACGATGCTTTGGCTGCCCACCTGTCCGCCGAGCTGAACATTCACGAAGACGACATCGTGAGCCCATGGAATGCCGCTTTGGCCTCCGCTGTGGCGTTCACCTTGGGGGCAGTGCTCCCGATGCTGGCAATCCTCCTTCCGCCCGCGGAGATGCGCGTACCGCTGACGTTCGTTGCGGTGCTTGTGGCCTTGGCCATCACAGGAGCAATTGGGGCCTGGATCGGCGGGGCTTCCCGTGTCCGGGCTGCGGTCCGCGTAGTGCTGGGTGGAGCGCTCGCGCTGGCCGCTACGTTCTCCATCGGAACGCTCTTGGGCGCCAGCGGCGTTTTCTAGGGGCCGTCCATTCCCGCAGAGTTAGGCTGTTCGCGTGACCCTTCACGCGATGATTCCTATTCCGGGCGCCCTGCACGCCCGCTATAACCGTGACTCAGCGGGCCGGGACTGGCTGGCCAGCCTGCCGGGTCTCATCTCCGGTGCCCTGGATCGCTGGGAACTCTCTGTGGACCTGGCGCCCGCCGCCGAGCCATGGAACGGCCACGGCGCGTTGGTGGTGCCCGTCCGCCGGCATGGTGCCGCGCCGGCCGCCCTGAAGATTGCCTTCCCGCACGACGAAGCACGGGCAGAACGGCACGCGCTGGCACTCTGGGAAGGGCGTGGGGCCGTCCGGCTCCTGGCTTCCGACGCCGCCAGCTGCTCCATGCTGTTGGAGCGGCTGGACGCCATCCATGGGCTTCAGGACGTGCCGATGGACCAGGCCGTGGACTCGTGGGGCCGCATCGTGCGGGAACTCTCCATACAGCCGGGCGAGGGACGTGAATGGCAGGCCTTCGACCATATCGCCGCGACCGCGGAGCGTTGGAGCGACGAGCTCCCCGCAGAGTGGGAACGCCTCGACCGCCCCTTCCCCCGGTGGCTGCTGGAGGCGGCCCTCGAGGTGTGCCAAACCCGCGGAGCCGTAGGCCGCCGTTCAGGTAAAGACGTGCTGGTCCACACGGATCTGCACTTCATGAACATCCTCGCCACCACCACAGACCAGCAGGCGCGTGGAAGCTACCTCGCCATTGATCCCCAACCTCAGATCGGCGAGGCCGAATTTGCCGTAGCACCGATCCTCTGGAACCGCCTTTCGGACCTTTCGTGGGCAGATCCTGAGGCAGCCCTTCGCGAGCGATGCCATGACTTCAGCCTCGCAGCCGGTCTCGACCCCGGGATTGCGGAGCAGTGGAGCATCGCCCGCGAAGTGGAAAACGCTTTGTCGTACGCAGCCAAACCCGGACACGGCGGTGACCTGGCACGGTCCCTCTGGGTGGCAAGCACCATGGCGGGCCGGACCCTGGACAACCTTCCCCGGGCACACGATCTTCCGGATCCGGGAGAACTCGAAAGCTGAGGAGAACAGCCCGGAGTGTGGGGCCGGACTGCGCCGCGGTTCCTTAGGCGAAGTTCTCGTTCCAGACGTCCGCGCCCAGTTTGACGATCAACGCGGCGACCACCACCAGGAAGACGAGGCGTACGAACTTGCTCCCCCTGGCCACGGCTGTCCTGGCACCCAGATAGCCTCCGGCCATGTTGGCGAGGCCCAGGACCAGGCCTACGCCCCAGAGGAGCGAGCCGTGCGGCAGGAAGAAGATCAGCGCCCCTGCGTTGGTTGCCATATTCACGATCTTCGCCTTGGCGCTCGCTTCAAGGAAGGCGTAGCCCATGGCCGAAACCAGGGCAATGACCAGGAACGAGCCCGTTCCCGGGCCGATCAGGCCGTCATAAAAACCAATGACGCCGCCGATCAGGCAGGCCACGACATAGTGTTTGTGGCCATCGTGGCGCAATGCCGTCAGCTCACCTGCACTGGGACGCATCGCGGTGAAAACTGCGACGGCGACCAGCGCCAGCACGATGATCGGCTTGAAGACGCTTGCCGGCAAGGACGCGGCCAGGATGGCGCCGCCGAAGCTTCCGGCCAAAGCAATCACAGCCATGGGAATCGCGGTCTTGAGGTCCGGACCAACACGGCGGTAGTACGTCACCGCGCTGGTGGTGGTCCCGAAGATGGACCCCATTTTGTTGGTCGCCAGCGCCTGGACAGGGCTGATGCCCGGTACCAGCAGAAGGGCGGGGAGCTGGATCAGTCCCCCGCCACCAACGACTGCATCGATCCAACCGGCTGCGAATCCAGCCACCACGATCAGGATGATGGTGGTGAGCTGGATCGATTCGAAGCCGGAAATCACCGGGAGCGTACGGCGTTGACCACGTAATCCACGGCCTTGTCCACCGGGATGTTCTCGGCGTCACCGCTGCGGCGGTCCTTGATTTCCACGACGCCGTCCACGAGTCCACGGCCAACGGCCAGGATGGTGGGAACGCCTACGAGCTCGGCATCACCGAATTTCACGCCTGGTGAAACCTTGGGACGGTCGTCGAAGATGACCTCCAGGCCTGCGGCCTCGAGTTCAATGGAGAGCTTCTCGGCAGCATCAAAGATGTCGTCGCCGCGGCCAACGGCCACCACGTGGACGTCTGCCGGAGCAACCGAGCGCGGCCACACGATGCCGCGCTCGTCATGGTTGGCTTCAGCCAGGGCCGCCACGGCACGGGTAACACCAACGCCATAGGAACCCATCGTGACCACCACCTGCTTGCCGTTCTGGTCCAGGACCTTCAGGTCGAGGGCTTCGGCATATTTGCGGCCAAGCTGGAAGATGTGGCCCATCTCTATGCCACGAGCGGTTTCCAGGGGTCCCGAGCCATCCGGCGCAGGATCGCCCGCGCGCACTTCGGTGCTTTCGATGACGCCGTCCCAGGTGAAGTCGCGGCCGGCCACCAGGCCGAAGACGTGCTTGCCTTCAGCGTTGGCGCCGGTGACCCAGCGGGTGCCGGAAACCACGCGGGGATCCACGAGGAACAGCACCTTGGAGGACCCCTCAAGACCCAGCACAGGCTGGTCCAGCGACAGGCCAGGGCCGATGTAGCCCTTGACCAGCCATGGGAGTTTCTTGAGGTCCTCTTCGTTGGCGGCCTCGAGGCCGATCTCACCGGCGATCGGCAGGTGGGAACCGATGTTGGCTTCCACGCGCTTGAGGTCCACGGCCCGGTCGCCCGGTACGCCGATGACGACGATCTGGCGCTCACCGGTGGGCAGCGTCACGGCAAGGACCACGTTCTTGAGGGTATCGGCGGCAGTCCATGCGCCGCCGTCGGCCTCGTTGCGCGGAGCCAGCTGGTTGGCTGCCGCGACCAGGGTATCGATGGTCGGCGTGTTCGGCGTATCAAGGACTTCGGCTGCCGGAGCGTTCGTGAAGTCGATGTCCGCCGGAACAACCGTGGTGACGGCTTCCACGTTGGCGTAGTATCCACCGGCCGAGCGAACGAAGGTGTCCTCGCCGATCTCGGTGGGGAACAGGAATTCCTCGCTCTTGGAACCACCCATGGCACCGGCGGTGGCGGCAACCGGAATGACTTCCAGGCCCAGGCGCTCGAAGATCTTCAGGTACGCGGCACGGTGGGCGGCGTAACTGGCGTCCAAACCGGCGTCGTCAACGTCAAAGGAGTAGGAATCCTTCATGATGAATTCCCGGCCGCGGAGGAGCCCGGCGCGGGGACGTGCTTCATCACGGTACTTGTTCTGGATCTGGTACAGGCTCAGCGGCAGGTCCTTGTACGAGGAGTACAGATCCTTCACCAGCAGCGTGAACATTTCTTCGTGCGTGGGGGCAAGGAGGTAGTCGGCGCCCTTACGGTCCTGGAGACGGAACAGGCCTTCGCCGTACTCGGTCCAGCGGTTGGTGGCCTCGTAGGGTTCGCGCGGGAGCAACGCCGGGAAGTGGACTTCCTGGGCTCCGATGGCGGACATTTCCTGGCGGATGATTTCCTCAACCTTGCGCAGGACGCTCAGGCCCAGCGGGAGCCAGGTGTAGATACCGGGAGCCGCACGGCGGATATAGCCGGCGCGGACCAGAAGCTTGTGACTGGCGACCTCGGCGTCGACGGGATCTTCACGCAGGGTGCGCAGGAATAACTGGGAAAGGCGAAGGACCACGGGTACGTATCCGTTTCTTTGGCAGATGTGGCAAAACAACTGCGTACTAATCTACCGGCTGACGGCCTTGCGCCTTGAACGGACGGCCTTAGGAGCCTCATTGCCCCGCACACGGAAGAGCCACGCCGTCGCGAGCGGAAGCCCCTGGCCGCTGTGGGCTGGTCATCCTGCGATGGCGTGGCTCAACGGCCGGCCGCGGGCTTATCCGTGGACTACTTGGTCTTGCCCTCCAGGGCGACGAGTACGCCTGCGACTGCGAAGAACTTATTGCTGCCGAGCTCGCGGATGGTGTCGATACCCAGGGAATCCTTCAAGGCCTTTGCCGTGGCATCCGTAACACCTGCTAACGCGGCCGGAGATGCATCCAGAATTTCCTTCAGGGTCTTGTCCTCGTACGCCTTGTCAAGTGCCTTGGAAAGATCAACGCCAACTGCCATTGTCACGATTCCCCTCAATAATCACCCGCGCCCCAACGACACGGTTAGGGATGAACCTATGTGATTGACGACACGTTTTCAAGGATTTTTGTACTTTCGATGGAGGAGAAAGTCCTTGACCACTCATCAGCGGCAGTTCTACCGTTATTTCATCACTTGATGAATTTTCGGATGCTCGTGAGGCCATCATGTCGCGCACTCCCCAACCTGCCGCTCCCTCCGCTGCTGCCGTTGCCATCGCAGCAACGGATCTCCATGTTTCCTTGGGCCGCAACAGAGTCCTCCGCGGCCTCGATTTCACGGTAGCGCCGGGGCAGGTAGCAGGACTGCTTGGCCCCTCGGGAAGCGGCAAGACCACGCTCATGCGCGCCATCGTCGGAGTCCAGCGGATCACCCGCGGATCCATCACCGTGCTGGGACAGGCCGCAGGCAGCGCCCCCCTCAGGCACGACGTCGGATATGTCACCCAGGGCGCCAGCGTCTATGGAGACCTCAGCGTCGAAGCGAACGTCCGCTATTTTGGCGCCATGCACAGCGCGACGGCGGCAGACGCCGCCGAGGCGATTGCCGCCGTCGGGCTTCGGGATCTTGCCCGGCAAAAGGCGGCCGATCTTTCAGGCGGACAGTTCAGCCGGGTGTCGTTGGCCTGCGCACTGGTGGCCCACCCGAGAGTCCTCGTCCTGGACGAGCCCACGGTGGGGCTGGATCCCGTTCTTCGGGCCGAACTGTGGGAGCGGTTCGCCGCCATGGCCGCAGCCGGCACAACCCTGCTGGTCTCCAGCCACGTCATGGAGGAAGCGTCCCATTGCTCCACCTTGCTGTTGCTCAGGCAAGGACTCCTGCTCGCCCAGCTCACGCCGGCCGAACTTGCCGAACGCGGCCAGAGCGTGGACCTCGAGCGGGCGTTCCTGACCATCATCCGGGCTGCGGACCGTGGCCGGCACGAAAACCAGGTGGCATCATGAACCTCCGGATGACGCTGGCTACGACCGCCCGGGTCCTGGGCCAGCTGCGTCACGACCACCGAAGCGTGGCAATGATCCTCGTTGTTCCCGCCCTCCTGCTGACGGCCGTCTACTTCCTCTATGAGAACGAATCCCTGCCGCCCGGGGTACCGCGCACGTTCGACCGTGTGGGCCTGATGATGCTGGCGATCTTTCCCTTCGTTGTGATGTTCCTGGTGACGTCCATCACCATGCTGCGGGAACGCACCTCCGGGACCTTGGAGCGGTTACTCACCACTCCTATCCACAAAGCCGATCTCCTGTTCGGATACGCCTTGGCCTTCTCCATCATGGCGGCCCTGCAGTCCCTGGTGGCCACAGCGGTGGCGTACTGGATCTTTGACTTGGATATCAAGGGAAGCCCTGGCCTGGTGGTGCTGATCGCCGTCATCAACGCGGTATTGGGTGTCGCCCTGGGCCTGTTGTGTTCGGCGTTCGCGCGGACGGAGTTCCAAGCCGTGCAGTTCATGCCGGTAGTGGTTGTTCCGCAGATCCTGCTGTGCGGACTCTTTGTTGCGCGGGAGCACATGAATGAGGTCCTGGACGGCATCTCGGGCGTCCTGCCGCTGACTTTCTCGGTGGACGCCCTGAAGGAGATCGCAGGCAATTCCGAGGCGACGTCGGCGATGTGGCAGGACGCCTCGGTAATGGCTGCGATCGTGGTAGGCGTATTGGTCCTGGCGTCGCTGACCCTGCGGCGACAAACGCGATGAGCCTCCCGCAGCTACGACGCGGCCGACGCAGTCAGGAAGATCACTCCAGGGAAGCCATACTGGCTGCCGCACGGGGGCTTTTCGCGGAGCAGGGGTTCGATGGAACAAGCCTGCGCCAGGTAGCCCGCGAATCCGGCGTGGATCCGGCCATGGTGCACCACTTCTTCAAGGGCAAAGACGAGCTGTTCGCAGCAAGCGTCGAATTGCCGGCAGACCCCGCGGCGGTCCTGTCCGACGTCGAAAACGCTGACCCCCAGGTGAGGGCTGAAGTCATTGTCCGCACCGTCCTGGAGCTCTGGGAAGGCCCGGCACAGCACGCCATGGTGGCCTTCGCCCGTGGAACCATCGGCTCCAAGGCCAAGACGGCGCTCATGAAGGAAGTGGTCAGCAGGGCGGTCCTGCCACGGATCATGGGGGGCTTGCCGGGCTCCGCCGCCGAAGTGCGGCTGCGCGGAAACCTGGTGGCTACCCAAGTGGTGGGCCTCATGCTGGCGCGATACGTGATCCGGCTACAGCCCCTGGCGTCCGCCCCACGCGAGGAAGTGGTCCGCTTGGTTGCCCCGAACATCCAGCACTACCTCACAGGCAACCTGGACTCCCCAGGTAAGTAGCAGTACATGCCGTAATGAAGCTCCAAAACGGCATGTACTGCTACACAGATTCCGGCGGCTACTTGATGAGATCGGCAGCCTGGTCCAGCATCGCCTCAAGCTTGGGAAGATCGGAGTCCGAGACCTTCGTACCGGTGGACTGTGCCACCAGGACGACTCCGCTCTTGACCGTGCTGACGAACAACTGTTCCTGCGATCCAGCTGGCCCCGCCGCGGTGCTGTGGTAGGCAATGGCCCCCGGAGTCTTGGCGGAGGTGGGCAGCGTCTTGATGCTGGCGTGTACCGCATTTCCCATGACCGTCATCTGGATGTCACCACAGGCAGCGAGATCCTTGGCACTGTTCTCGGCGACGGCTTTGACCTTGTCCTCTGCAGCACCGGAGAACAAAGACAGCAGGTAAGCCGTCTCTGCCGTTGAACTGGCCGAGGCGCCGATGCTCATCGTGGCTCCTTCTTCCATCTGGATACCGCCACCAGTCAGGAAGCTGGTGCAGGACGCGGGCTCAATGACGCTGTTCGCCACAAGGTCCTTCACCTGCTGCAGGGTGTCTGCCAAGCGGTCGTCAGGCATCACCATAAGTCTGGTGCCTTTGCCGTCACGGACATCTCCGACCATCTTTGTTAGCTCCGCCTTTGAGTACGTGCGGAACTCAACGGTCGTCGGCGTCGGCGTCGCAGTTTCGCTGGCCGGAGCGGACGCGGCGTCCGTGGAAGTGCCGGCACCGCCGCATGCGGTGAGGCCCATGACCAACAGTCCTGACACGGCAAAACCGCGCAGCGCATTCTTATTCATTTGTTCCCCAGGGAAGGTTGAGTGATGTGGTGGCGTGCGCCAACCGAGACAAGACTACAAGTCGCGGCCAGCGACCTAAAACAGGACCGTCGCGAAGGTGCCAACCTGTTCAAATCCCACGCGCTCGTAGGTGGCCCGGGCTTTGGTGTTGTAGTCGTTGACGTACAGGCTCGTCACCGGAGCGAACGTCCTTGAGAGGTTGACGACGGCGGCCATGTACCCGGCGCTCTGGCCACGGCCACGCAGTTCCGGATTCATCCACACGCCCTGCACCTGGGTGACATCCCGTGTGACGGCACCCAGCTCGGCCTTGAAGACCACCGTGCCGCTTGTATCGATGTGAACCAGGGAATGGCCCTGCCGAATAAGGCCGGCCACCCTCTTGCTGTAGAACTCCTGGCCTCCCAGGAAGGGAGAGTAGCCCACTTCTTCCTCAAACATGGCAGCACAGGCGGGAAGGATGCGGTCGAAATCCACCATTGAGCCAAAGGTGAGGGCCGGATTGGCACCGATGGCCGGGCCGCCGGAGATGCTGAGAAGTGGCTGCTCGGCGCGGACCTCATGGGCCACATGGCCCAACTGCTCGAACCGGGCATAAAGCGCAAGCACAGTCTCGGCCGGTCCGAAGATGGAAGCGTACCGGCGTCCGGTCTGGTGGGCGGCGTTGGCCACGTAGCCGGCCAGCCCGGGCTCCAGCTGCACGGGAACCAGATTGGCGCCGGCCCAGCAGGCACCCAGGAGCGTGTCGCCGTCGAAAACTCCGAAAACGCTGGCCCCGCCGCTGGTAGGCGCCGCCGTTCCGGTACTTTCCAGATGGGCAAGGATGAAGACGTTGGCTACGGCGTCTTCGTTTGCGAGCGCGCGAAGAGCCAGGGTGTCGGCACCGCCGAGCACCCTGACCCCCAAGCCGTTCTCGTTACGAGACGCTAACCACGGGGCTACCCTTGACAGCATCTTCGCCATCGGCCTCCCCCATCTCTTCAGCGATACGCATGGCCTCTTCGATCAGTGTCTCAACAATTTCGCTCTCGGGCACAGTCTTAATGACTTCGCCCTTCACGAAAATCTGGCCCTTGCCGTTTCCGGAGGCCACACCGAGGTCTGCTTCGCGTGCTTCACCGGGTCCGTTGACTACACAGCCCATCACCGCAACGCGCAACGGAATCTCCATGCCTTCCAGGCCGGCAGTTACCTGCTCGGCGAGGGTGTAGACATCCACCTGGGCGCGGCCACAGGACGGGCAGGAGACGATCTCGAGCTTGCGTGGGCGGAGGTTGAGGGACTGGAGGATCTGGTTGCCAACCTTGATTTCCTCCACCGGTGGGGCGGACAGGGAAACGCGGATGGTGTCGCCGATGCCGCGGGACAGGAGCGCACCGAAGGCCGTGGCCGACTTGATGGTTCCCTGGAAAGCCGGTCCGGCCTCCGTCACACCGAGGTGGAGGGGCCAGTCGCCCTTCTCTGCCAGCATCTCGTAGGCGGCCACCATGATCACGGGGTCGTTGTGCTTCACGGAGATCTTGAAGTCGTGGAATCCGTGTTCTTCGAACAGCGAGGCCTCCCACACGGCGGATTCAACCAGCGCCTCGGGCGTTGCCTTGCCGTACTTCTTCAGGATGCCGGGCTCCAGGGAACCCGCGTTGACGCCGATGCGGATGGACGTGCCGTGGTCCCGGGCCGCTGCCGCGATTTCCTTGACCTGGTCATCGAACTTGCGGATGTTGCCCGGGTTCACGCGGACGGCGGCACAACCTGCTTCGATGGCGGCGAAGACGTACTTGGGCTGGAAGTGGATGTCGGCGATCACCGGAATCTGCGACTTCCGGGCGATGATCGGCAACGCTTCGGCATCATCAGCGGAGGGGCAGGCAACGCGCACAATGTCGCACCCTGATGCAGTCAGTTCCGCGATCTGCTGGAGGGTGGCGTTGATGTCCGTGGTTGGCGTAGTGGTCATGGATTGAACACTGATCGGCGAATCAGAGCCAACGCCAACCGAACCAACCTTGATTTGTCGCGTCTTGCGGCGCGGGGCAAGAACGGGTGGTGGGGCTGCTGGCATTCCCAGGCTGACCGAGGTCACGTGGACTCCTTGGGTTGGGGTGATCGTTGAGGTGGAGGACGCCGGGGCTAGGAAGCGTGGGCTGCCAGGACGCCGATGATGGGGGCCCATTCGGTGGTGCGGATACCGGCGATAACCCCGGCTTCGGCAAATGGATCCTGCTTGAGGAGGTTATTGAGTTCGGCTTCTTCCGCAGCCTTGAAGATCAGCAAAGCGCCGGCACCGTCACCATAGGGGCCGCTGGCAAGCAGCTTGTCGTCCTCAGCCAGTCCGGCGAGCCACGCACGGTGTGCTGGCCGGGCTTCGTCGCGGAGGGCGTCGGAATCGGCGACGTATACGTACTCAACAGCGAAAACAGTCATGGAGCTAGCCTATCCCCACAGCCCGGTCGTCAATGTTCATGGGTCAGCCGAAAATGTTGACGGGCTTGACGATGTCCGCGTAAATCAGCAGGACGCTCATGCACAGCAGCAACGCCGCCACGACGTAGGTCACCGGCAGGAGCTTCGCGATGTCGAAGGCGCCCGGGTCCGGCTTGCCACGCAACTTGGCCAACCGCCGTCGTGCTCCTTCGTACAGGGCACCGGCCACATGGCCGCCGTCGAGCGGCAGGAGCGGGATGAGGTTGAAGATGGCCAGGGCGAAGTTGAGCCCCGCCAGCAGTCCGATCAGGGTCCCTATCCGGGCCTGCAGGGGTACCTGTTCCATGGCTGCCACCTCGCCGGCCACGCGGCCGACACCCACCACGCTGATGGGGCCGTTGGGGTCCCTGGGCTCCTCGCTGAAGGCCGCTTTGGCGACGCCGACCACCCTGGCGGGCAGGTTGAAGATCACACCGGAAATTTGCTTGATGTTCTCTCCCGCCATGGGAAGGACAGCCGACGCCGGTTGGGGAACCAAGGCGCTTTGCGCACCGATGCCAAGGAAGCCGACTTCCTGGTATTTGAGGACGCCGTTGGCGTCCTGCTCGGGGCGGCCGTCCGCCCCGATGACCGGGCGCGAGGAAAGAACCGGCGTCACGGTGGTCTCCACGCTTGCACCATTGCGTTCCACCGTGATGGGTACTTCCTTGCCCGCGGAGGACCTGATCCAACTGGTCAGTTCATCCCAGCTGGTGACGGCCTTGCCGTCGAAGGAGGTGACCTTGTCATTGGGCTGAAGCCCTGCGGCAGCTGCCGGGGTGAGCTTGCAGTCGGCTGAATCAGGGTCCACGGTTTCGCCTGCCGCCACCTGGCATTTGGAGACATCGGAGATCGTGGTTGTTGCCTGGGCAACGCCGAATCCCATGAGCAGCACGGCCAGCAGGACCAAGCCAATCACCATGTTCATGGCCGGTCCGCCGAGCATGATGATGATTTTCTTCCAGACCGGAAGCTTGTAGAAGACACGCCCTTCGTCTCCGGGCCCTACTTCTTCATGGGCGACCGAGCGGGCTTCGGTGGCGAGGGTCTGGAACATGCCGGTGCTTGAAGGGCGGACTCCGCCGTCCTCCTTGTTGGGCGGATACATGCCGATCATCGAGACGTAGCCGCCCAGGGGCAGGGCCTTGAAGCCGTACTCCGTTTCGCCCTTTTTCCTGGACCACAGCGTCGGCCCGAAGCCGATCATGTACTTGGTGACGCGCACCTTGAAGAGTTTCGCCGGCACCAGGTGGCCCACCTCGTGCAGCGCGATGGAGACAGCGACGCCGATCGCGACGAAGATAACTCCAAGAATGAAGAGAAGGACGGGACTCATGCCGGTGGGACTGCTTCCGTAAAGGTATGGGGGGGGTTACTGGGCGCTGCGTGAAGCTAAACGATCGTGGGTTCGGGCTCGTGCCCACTTCTCAGCATCCAGCACGGATTCCACCGTTAGCTCAGAGGATCCTGAGTGTTCGCTGAGGACGGACTCCACCGTGTCAACGATGTCCGTGAAGCGGATCCGGCCGGAATGGAAGGCCTCAACGGCTTCCTCGTTGGCCGCGTTGAACACCGCCGGGAAGGTACTCCCCTGCTTGGCTGCGTCCTTGGCGAGGTCGACGGCCGGGAACGCCACGGCATCGAGGGGTTCGAACGTCCAGCTCGTGGCCTGCGTCCAATCGCAGGCCTGCGCGGCCCGGGGCACTCTGTCGGGCCAACCCAGTCCGAGGGCGATGGGAAGCCTCATGTCCGGGGGCGACGCCTGGGCAATGATGGAACCGTCCACGAACTGAACCATGGAATGGACCACGGATTGGGGATGGACCACCACCTCGATCCGATCCAGGGGGACGTCGAACAGCAAGTGCGCTTCGATCACTTCCAGGCCCTTGTTTACCAGGCTGGCCGAGTTGGTCGTCACCATGAGGCCCATGTCCCAGGTGGGGTGGGCCAGCGCTTCCTGCGGAGTGACGTGGTGGAGTTCCTCACGGGTGCGGCCGCGGAACGGCCCACCGGAAGCGGTCAGGATCAGTTTCTCCACTTCCTGCTCGGTGCCGGACCGGAGACACTGTGCAATGGCGGAGTGTTCGGAGTCGACGGGAACAATCTGGCCCGGGCGTGCGGCGGCTTTGACCAGGGCACCGCCGACGATCAGCGACTCCTTGTTGGCCAGGGCCAGCGTAGCTCCCGTGCCCAGCGCAGCGAGTGTGGGGGCCAAGCCAATGGAACCAGTGATGCCGTTAAGGACAACATCGCAGTCGATGGCGGCAATCTCCGTTGAGGCATCGGGGCCGACGAAGATCTGCGGAGCGAAGTCCGGCACGCCCGCTTCCGCGGCCGCAGCGGCAATGAACTGCTGCAGGGTGGCAGGATCGCCCTGGGCAATGCCCACCGCTTGCGCCCGGGTGTGAACGGCCTGCTGGGCGATGAGTTCCAGGTTTCCTCCGCCGGCGCTCAGTGCCACCACCTCGAAACGGTGCGGGGCGGCGTCGACGACGTCGATCGCCTGCGTGCCGATGGAACCAGTGGACCCGAGGATGACGATCTTGCGCGGCTGCATTCCTTAAGTATCCCAGCCGGCACGAGGGCCTGCGAACGGGACGGGAACCCCTGCGGCCCTGCACTGCTTGACCGCCGGGCTCCCCTGCGTACCGTGGGATTGTGGAATGGCTGTCCTGGTTTGATGCGTGGGACCATGAATTCGCCCGGCAGGTGTTGCAGCGCGGCACCGCGGCACTCTACGCGGTTGCGTTCCTTTCGACACTGAACCAGTTCCCTGCCCTTTTGGGCGAACGGGGATTGCTACCGGTACCGGCATTCCTGGACCTTGCACGCCGCTTGGCCAGGCCGACTCTTTTTCGCTGGCACTACTCGGATGCGCTGCTCCGGGCCGTGTGCCGGGCGGGGATCACAGTGGCGGCCTTACTGCTGATCGGCCTCCCGCAGGCCGGTCCTCCCTGGCTGCCCATGGTGGCTTTCCTTGCCCTGTGGTTCCTGTACATGTCGATCGTCAACGTGGGCCAGACGTTCTATGGGTTTGGATGGGAGATCCTCCTCCTCGAGACGGGATTCACGGTAGCGTTTCTTGGTTCGGACCAGACGCCCCCACCCACCACCATCCTCATCCTGATCACGTGGCTGGTCTTCCGGCTGGAGTTCGGTGCCGGGATGATTAAGATCCGCGGCGGACGCGAGTGGCGCGACATGACAGCGATGTTCTACCACCACGAAACACAGCCAATGCCCGGCCCGCTCAGCCGGCAGGCCCACCTCCTCCCCCGCCCGCTGCACAAGGTCGAGGTAGCGGGAAACCATTTTGCGCAGCTGGTGGTGCCGTTCTTCCTTTTCGCACCGCAGCCGGTCGCCAGCGCCGCCGCGGGCGTCATCATCGTCACCCAGCTGTGGCTGGTGGCTTCAGGGAACTTCGCGTGGCTGAATTGGGCAGCGATCATCCTGACCTTCGGAGCGGTGGGCGACTCCGCGGTCCATGCCGTCTTCCCGTTCATCCCGCTTGAGTGGCACTCAGGCGCCGAAACCCCGGCGTGGTGGCTCGCCGTCGTCGTTATGGTCAGTGTCCTGCTGCTGGTCCTGAGCTACCGTCCGCTCCTGAACCTGTTTTCGCGTCAGCAGCTCATGAATGCCAGCTTCAACCGATGGCGCCTGGTCAATGCCTATGGGGCGTTCGGGACGGTCACCAAACAGCGGATCGAAATCGTCGTGGAGGGCACCCTGGACGAGGAACCTGATGCGCCCGATGACCGCTGGCTGGAATACGGCTTCAAGGGAAAGCCCGGCGACGTCCGGCGCCTCCCGCGCCAATGGGCGCCCTATCACCTCAGGCTGGACTGGCTGATGTGGTTCCTGCCGCTGCGAACCGTCCACGAGGAATGGTTTTATGCCTTCCTCAACCGACTTCTGGAGGCCGACAAAACAACGCTTGGGCTGCTTCGCCAAGACCCGTTCGACGGCGAACGCCCCCGCTGGGTGCGTGCGCGCAGCTACCTTTACCGCTTTGCCAGCCGTGAGGAGTACCGCGAAACCGGCGATCGTTGGGTTCGGTTGCTGCTGTACGAAGCCATTCCGCCGCTCCGGCTCTGACTGCCGGCGTCAATCCGCCTGGCGTCGGAGACCTGCCGGACTCTGCTGCGTACGCGGCGGGGCGGTGGACTCACGCACCACCAGATGGGTGGCAAGTTCGACGCGCCGGGAGTCGATTTCCTCTCCGCTCCGTTGGCGGAGAATGAAGCTCAACGCTGAACGGCCCATTTCCAGCAGGGGTTGCGATACCGAAGTCAGTGGCGGCAGGGACTCTTCAGCCTGCGTCGTGCCATCGAATCCCACCAGGCTCATGTCGTCCGGAATGCGGATGTTCTGCCTCCTGGCTTCTGCCAGGACCCCAAGGGCGATGCTGTCGCTGGCGGCGAAGACCGCCGTGGGGGGATCGTCCAGGGCCAGGAGCGACTTCATCGCCGCCACCCCGGTTGACGAACGGAACGGACCTGCCGAGACATACTCCTCCACAACCGGCACGCCGGCGGCCATCAACGCGGCCATGTAACCATGCAAACGGGCCTGGCTGCATTCGGCGGCCGCCGGACCTCCAATGTACGCAATGCGACGGTGCCCCAGTTCCAACAGGTGGGAAGCCGCCGCCTTTCCTCCTGCCCAGTTGCTTGCTCCGACGCTGAAGACGTCTCCCGGTGGCGGGTTGAGCGGATCCACCACGACCACCGGAATGCGGCGTCGCTGGAAGGCCTTAAGCTGCCCTGGCCCGAAGGCCGAGGTGACGACGATCATGCCGCTGCGGCCCTCATCGAGCAGGCGCTGGGCACGCTCCTCCGGGTCCATGGGCGATGCTGACTGCCTGCTGGTGACGGAGAGGATCACTTCCATCTGCGAGGCCGCGGCATGCTCCATTATTCCGTTGAGCACCTCCACGGAGTACGCAGAGTTCAGCGAATCGAAGACCACCTCCACGGCTTGCTGCGCGGGAGGACTCTTGCGCTGAAGCGGGGAACGGTAGCCCGTTCTGTGCAAAGCCGCGAGGACACGGTTACGGGTCTCCTCGGCCACGTCCTGCCGGCCGTTAACCACCTTGGACACGGTTGGCGCGGAGACGCCAACTTCCTTGGCGACGGCAGCCAAGGTCAATTTGGGCGGACGCACTTCTCGAACCATGTTCCCCAACTTTCGAAATCTTTCGACGTGTTTTCAGTATCGGCGATAAATCTGACGCGTGCAATTCACCGGATTTATCGCCGTCGATCTTTACGAGGAGACCCTTGACGGACTGTGACGCAGGCTTTAGTTTAGACCGTGACCTAAATCATGGCATCGAAATTTTTCGATAAATTTCGGGCCAGGCACTCTGTTCGGCAGTAAGCACCAAGGCTTGCTCAGTGATGCGACTACCCCTGGAGAAGCAATGAAGCAGTTCCAATCATCCCGGCGTTCCTTCCTGGCCCTCGCGGCCGTGACTCCCTTCGCCGCCATGGCCACAAGCGCCTGCGGCACGTCCGGTCCAGGCGGTGCGAGCGGCGGAGGCGGAGCCAGCATGTGGTTCCTTACAGGCGAGCCCAACCAAACCACCATGCAGAAGGCCGTGGATGCATTCGGATCGGCCAATCCCGATAACAAGATCGCCGTCACGTACTTCCAGAACGACGCGTACAAGACCAAGATCAAGACGGCCATCGGGGCCGGCCAGGCCCCCACGATCATCTACGGCTGGGGTGGCGGTGGCCTGAAAACGTACGCCGACGCGGGACAGGTTGAAGACCTCACCAGCTGGTTTGATTCCAACCCGGACCTCAAGGACAAGTTCTTCCCCTCCTCCTTCGGAGCAGCAACGGTTGACGGCAAGATCTACGCCCTTCCCAACCAGTACGTGGCCCCGATCGTCCTTTTCTACAACAAGGACCTGTTCGACAAAGCCGGAGTCCAGCCGCCGAAAACCTGGGAAGACCTCATGTCCCTGGTCAAGACCTTCAACGACATGGGCGTAGCCCCGTTGTCCCTGGGCGGACAATCCCGCTGGACCTCCATGATGTGGCTGGAATACTTGCTGGACCGCATCGGCGGCCCCGAGGTCTTCAAGGCTATTTTCGATGGCAAGCCCAACGCTTGGATGGACCCGGCCGTCATCGAAACCGGCACCAAGATCCAGGAACTGGTCTCCGCCGATGGCTTCATCAAGGGTTTCTCCTCCATCACGGCGGATTCAAAGGCAGACCAGGCCCTCCTGTTCACCGGCAAGGCAGCGATGATGCTGCAGGGCTCCTGGACCTACGGCGCCATGAAGAAGGACGGCCAGAACTTCGTCCAGAATGGAAAGCTCGGTTTCGTAAACTTCCCGACCATTGCCGGCGGCAAGGGAGACCCGAAGAACGGCGTGGGCAACCCGGCCCAGTACATGTCGATCTCGGCCAAGGCCACGGACAAGGAAAAGGAATCGGCCAAGAAATTCTTCAAGGACGGCATCATGACAGATACGGTCATCGACGCCTACATCAACTCCGGCTCGGTTCCGATCGTCAAGGGCATTGAAGACAAGCTTGCCTCGTCCCCGGACAAGGACTTCCTGAACTTCGTCTACGCCCTGGGCAAGGACGCCCCCAACTTCCAGCAGTCCTGGGACCAGGCCCTGAGCCCCACCGCTGCCGAAGCCCTGCTGAACAACATTGACCAGCTCTTCCTCAAGTCGATCACCCCGCAGCAATTCGCTGAGAACATGAATGCCACCCTGGGCAAATGAGTTCCATAACCTCTAACAGGGCTGCCTCTGGTACACAAAAGACCCAAGGAAGCGTGCAGCAAAGATCCGCGCTTCCCTGGCTGACGATTCCGGCCTTGTTCTTCTTTGTCGTCTTCGCCGTTGTACCGCTTCTCGGGGTACTGATCCTGAGTTTCACCAACTGGGACGGCATCGGCGCCATTGGAGCAGCCGGAATGGAGAACTGGACGTCGGTCTTGTCCGACCCCGAGCTCTACAACTCCCTTGGCCTGACCTTCATGATCATGATTGTGTCCTGGCTCGTCCAGACGCCCATCAGTCTGTTGCTGGGGGTCTTTACCGCGGGAACGCAGCGATACAGGGCTGCTCTGGCCGTGTTGTACTTCCTGCCCCTGCTGCTTTCCTCGGCTGCGGTCGCCATCGCCTACAAGGCGTTGCTGGACCCGAACTTCGGCCTGGCCATGGGCCTGGGACTTCCGTTCCTTGCCCAGGACTGGTTGGGAGTGCCCCAGCTGGCGCTCGGACTGATCATCTTCGTTATCGCCTGGCAGTTCGTGCCGTTCCACACCCTGATTTACCAAGGTGGCGTGCGGCAGATCCCCAAGTCGCTCTATGAAGCGGCCCAGATCGACGGCGCAGGAACCATCAAGCAGTTCTTCCACATCACACTGCCTCAGCTGAAGTACACCATCATCACGTCCTCAACCCTGATGGTTGTTGGGTCGCTGACGTATTTCGACCTCATCTTCGTCCTCACAGGTGGCGGACCGGGTAACACCACCCGCATCCTGGCCCTCGACATGTACTTGCGCGGCTTCCGGGCCAACCTCATGGGACCTGCAAGCGTCATCGCCGTCATCCTTGTCGTCATTGGCCTGGCGCTGGCCCTATTCCTCCAACGCCTGGGCGGCAAGGACCAACAGGGCAGCCAACTGGAAGGTATGTAACGTGAGTACTGTCCTCAAGAGCGACTCAAAACCCGGAACACCCGCCTCTGCGGCATCGTCGATCAAAGCCAAGCAAAGCCTTGGCACACGGATCAGGCGGCTCAACATCCCCGGCGGCCTCGGCGGCTGGATCTGGCTCGCCGTCATCATCATTCCGGTCTACTACATCGTCATCACCAGCCTGAAGACCTCCGAAGGCTATTTCGGACAAAATCCGATGGCGCTGCCGACAGCCCCCACCCTGGAGAACTACCAGCTGGTTCTTGAAGCCAACTTCGCCACTTACTTCATGAACAGCGTCATCGTCACACTGGGATCGGTTATCCCCACGGTCCTGATCGCCTTCATGGCGGCCTTCGCGATCGTGCGCGGCAAGGGCAGGTACTTGAAGTTCGTCAACGGTGTCTTCCTGATGGGACTGGCAATTCCCCTTCAGGCCACCATCATCCCGATCTACCTGATGATCATCCGACTGAATCTCTATGACAGCCTGTTGGCCATCATGCTTCCGTCCATTGCGTTCGCCATACCGCTGACGGTATTGATCCTGTCCAACTTCATCCGCGACGTTCCGAACGAGCTCTTCGAATCCATGCGCCTGGACGGGTGCAGCGAGTGGCAGACCATGTGGCGTTTGGCTCTTCCATTGACCAAGCCCGCCATCGTCACCGTGGCTATCTACAACGGCCTGCATGTCTGGAACGGCTTCCTGCTCCCGCTCGTGCTCACCCAGAGTCCCGGACTGCGCGTCCTGCCCTTGGGTCTGTGGTCCTTCCAGGGTGAGTTCAGCGTCAACATCCCTGCCGTTCTCGCCTCGGTCGTGCTGAGCACGCTGCCCATCCTGGTGATCTATGTCCTTGGACGCCGCCAATTGGTCAGCGGCCTGACCGCAGGCTTCAGCAAATAGAAAGGACTCCCCTGTGACACAAGCAAAACCACTGCGTGTAGGAATGGTGGGCTACGCCTTCATGGGCGCCGCGCACTCCCACGCCTGGCGTACCGCACCACGATTCTTTGACCTGCCACGGACACCGGAACTTACGGCCGTGGCAGGCAGGAATCCTGACGGTGTCAAGGCTGCGGCAGCCAAATACGGCTGGGCATCCACCGAAACCGACTGGCGGCGGTTGATCGAACGGGACGACATCGACCTGATCGACATCTGCACCCCGGGCAACACCCATGCCGAGATCGCCATTGCCGCGCTCGAGGCCGGCAAGCATGTCCTGTGCGAAAAGCCCTTGGCCAACTCCGTGGAGGAAGCCGAAAAGATGACAGTCGTCGCGCAGGCAGCAGCCGAGCGCGGAGTCCTGTCCATGTGCGGCTTCAGCTACCGCCGCACGCCTGCTTTGGCACTGGCAAAGAGAATGGTTGAAGAAGGCCGGCTCGGCGAAATCCGCCATGTCCGCGCCCAGTACCTCCAGGACTGGCTCAGCGATGCGGACGCACCCCTGACGTGGCGACTGGACAAATCCAAGTCCGGTTCCGGTTCCCTGGGCGACATCGGAGCCCACAGCATCGACGCCGCGCAGTGGATCACCGGCCTCAATATCACCGGAGTCTCTGCGCTGCTGGAAACCTTCGTCAAGGAACGCCCGGTGGGCGGCGATTTCGTGGGGTTGGGCGGACACGGCGGTTCAGATGGACCGCGTGGCCCGGTAACCGTTGATGATGCGGCCCTGTTCACTGCGCGGTTCGAGTCAGGACCCATCGGCATCTTCGAAGCCACCCGCTTTGCCCTGGGACGCAAGAATGCCATGCGCCTGGAGCTCAACGGCACCAAGGGTTCCCTTGCTTTCGATTTCGAGGACATGAACTCGCTGCAGTTCTATGAAGCGGCGCTGGAACCGGACGCGGGCTTCCGGAAGATCATGGTCACCGAACCGTCCCATCCCTACACCGCCAACTGGTGGCCCACCGGACATGGTTTGGGCTATGAGCACGGATTTACCCATCAGGTTGTGGACCTCGTGAACGCGATCGACGCAGGCGAGCAGCCCTCGCCGTCGTTCGCTGATGCCTTGCAGGTGCAAAAGGTACTGGCCGCAGTCGAGACCAGCGCGGACAACGCAAGCCGCTGGCAGAACGTCGACAAGGAAGCATCATGACCCGACCCATCACCCTCTTCACCGGCCAGTGGGCTGATCTGCCGTTCGAGGAAGTGGCACGGCTTGCAGGCGAGTGGGGCTTTGACGGCTTGGAAATCGCCTGCTGGGGCGATCATCTGGATCCCCTGCAAGTGGTGGAGGACGACGCTTATCTTCAGGGAAAGCTCGACATCCTGGAAAAGCACAACCTGACTGTCCATGCCATTGCCAACCACCTCACCGGACAGGCCGTCTGCGATGACCCCATCGATGAGCGGCACCGTGACATCCTCGCCCCGGCGGTATGGGGCGATGGTGACCCTGAAGGCGTACGCCAACGCGCGGCTGAAGCCATGAAAACCACGGCCCGCGCCGCCGCGAGGCTGGGCGTCAAGACGGTCACCGGTTTCACTGGCTCGTCCATCTGGAAGTGCGTAGCCATGTTCCCACCGGCTTCGGACGCCATGATTGAGCGCGGCTACCAGGACTTCGCCGATCGGTGGAATCCCATCCTGGACGTCTTTGACGAAGTGGGTGTCCGCTTCGCCCTGGAAGTCCACCCATCGGAAATCGCCTACGACTACTGGACGGCCAAGCGCACCCTGGAAGCCATCGGGCCGCGGGAGAGCTTTGGCTTGAACTTCGACCCGTCCCACTTCATCTGGCAGGACCTGGACCCGGTGATGTTCTTGCAGGACTTTGCCGACAGGATCTTCCATGTCCACGTCAAGGAATCCGTCCGGCAACTCAATGGACGAAACGGCCGTCTTGGTTCCCACCTGCCCTGGGCGGATCCCCGCCGCGGGTGGGACTTCGTCACGGCCGGTCACGGCGACGTGAATTGGGAGCCGATCTTCCGAACCTTGAACGCTGTTGGTTATGAAGGACCAACCAGCATCGAATGGGAGGACGCAGGCATGGACCGGTTGGTGGGCGCTCCCCAGGCGCTCAAGATGGTCCGCGAACTCGCTGCCATCCGTCCTCCGGCCGCTGCCTTTGATGCGGCCTTCGCAACACGCTGAATCCCTACCCTGACTCCAACGAACACGCCCCGATACGAAGGAAACCATGACAAGCAATAACAAGACCGCGTTGGTGGTCCGCGGCGGCTGGGATGGACACCAGCCAATCGAGGCCACGGAGCTTTTCCTCCCCTATTTGCGGGACAACGGCTACGACGTCCGCGTCGAAGAGTCACCCAAGATATATGCCGACGCTGAATATATGGCCGGTGTGGACCTGATCGTCCAATGCATGACCATGTCCACCATCGAGAAGGACGAGTTCCAAGGGCTGCGGACCGCCGTCGAAAACGGCACGGGACTGGCCGGCTGGCACGGCGGAATCGCCGATTCCTACCGCAACAACTCCGATTACCTCCATCTCATCGGTGGCCAGTTCGCCTGCCACCCGGGTAAGCACTCGGACGAACAGACCGGGGAGCAATCGGACAATTATGTTCCCTACACGGTGAACATGCTGCCCGCCGCAGCCGAACACCCCATTACCCAGGGAATTGGCGATTTTGACCTCGTCACGGAGCAGTACTGGGTTTTGAGCGACGACTACGTTGATGTCCTGGCCACCACCACCCAAAAGGTACGTGAGTGGGATCCTTGGAACCGCGAAGTTACCTCGCCGGCCATCTGGACACGCCAGTGGGGCAAGGGCAAAATCTTTGTCTGCACCCCCGGCCACAGGGTGGAAATCCTGCAGGACAGCAACGTCCGCACCATCATCGAAAGGGGCATGCTGTGGGCATCCCGCTGAACCCCGCCAAGCCGCTCAACGTCGGCATCATCGGCTGCGGCGCCATCATTGCCCAGTACCTGGCAAACTTCCGCCGGCTGGATTCGGTGAATCTGGTGGCCGTGGCAGACCTTGATCCCGCAAGGGCGCAGGCTGTGGCCGACTCCTACGAGGGCGTCAGGGCGCTGAGTGTGGACGGGCTTTTGGCAGCGGATGATGTCGAGCTGGTGCTGAACCTGACCATCCCGGCTGCTCACGCGGAGATCGCACTCAAGGCAATCGCCGCCGGCAAATCGGTGTACGGCGAAAAGCCCCTCGCAGCCACAACTACTGAGGCCAAGGAGGTACTTGAGGCTGCGTCCGCCGCGGGTGTCTTGGTTGGCTGTGCACCGGACACCGTCCTGGGTACCGGTATTCAAACAGCCCGCAAGGCGATCGACGACGGACTGATCGGCGCACCGGTTTCCGCCACGGCCACGATGGCAACTCCCGGACACGAACGCTGGCACCCGAACCCCGACTTCTACTACCAGCCCGGTGGTGGGCCCCTGCTGGACATGGGGCCGTACTACGTATCCGCATTGGTCACGTTGCTGGGGCCCGTGGTGTCGGTGGTGGGGGCGGCCAGCCATACCCGAAACGAACGCACCATCGGCTCAGGTCCGCGGGAAGGGCAGAAGGTCCCGGTGGACATCGAGTCCCATGTCACCGGAGTACTGGTCCACGCTTCCGGGGCCCTGTCCACGCTCTTCATGAGCTTCGACGCCGTGAAGACCAAGAGTCCCAACATCGAAATCCACGGCGAAAAGGGGTCGTTGGTCGTCCCGGATCCGAATCATTTCGACGGGGATGTGCAGCTCTTCGCCCTTGGCGCCGAGGACTGGGAAACCCTCCCGGTTTCTGCGGGCTACAAGGACTCGGGCCGCGGCTTCGGCATCGCAGACCTCGCCGCGACACACGCCGGTGAGGAACCGCGGGCCGGTGGCCAGCTGGCCTTCCATGCACTGGACGTCATGGAATCGGTCCTCGCCTCGGCCAAGAGCGGGAAGGCCGAAGTCATCAAGAGCACGGTTGCCAGGCCCGCTGCCGTCGAACTCACTGAACTCGCGACGGCGGTTCACGCCTAAGGCGTCATACCGGACGCACACGAATTCGGCCCTTGTTCGCCCAGCAAACCGGTCTACGGTGGCTGCGCAACAAGGGCCGGTTTGTTTAACGCCTGGCCCGGCGCAGCGTCGCTTCCGCATGCTTGAGAATGGGTCCGTCGATCATCTTGCCCTTGAACTGGAACACACCTGAGCCTGCGGCGGCCGCTGCTTCGAGGAGTTCTTCGGCTTGGGCAACAGCTTCGGGGGCAGGCGCATAAGCCTCCCGGACCACGGCCACCTGGTTGGGGTGGATGCAAGCCTTCGCCCCGAATCCGCTGGCCACCGCGTCTGCGGACTCGGTCAGCAGGCCCGCCAAGTCCGGGATGTTCACGTACACGGAGTCGATGGCCTCCTTGCCGGCGGCTTTGGCTGCGAGCAGCACAGTGGAGCGCGCGTGCAGTGCGACAGCGCGGTAGCCGCCGTCGTCGTTCCTGCTGGAGAGTCCGCCCAAGGAAGCCAGGAGGTCCTCCGCACCCCACATCATGGCAACGGTGTTGGGCTCGGCCGCGATGGCGGAAGCATTAACGATGCCTGATGCGGTTTCACACAGAGCGATGACGCTGTAGCCAGCCAGCGCCCGCAGCTGTTCTCCGCTTTCTGCTTTGGCCAGCATGACCGTCCGGTACGGCGTCTGTTCCAAGGCCTGGAGATCGAGTTCGAAGTCACGGGTTCCCACGGGATTCACGCGCACTATGGTCCGTTGGGGGTCCAGTTCCCCGGCACCCAGCTGCTTCAAAACAGCATCACGGGCCCCGGGCTTGTCCGCGGGAGCCACGGCATCCTCGAAGTCCAGGATGACCGAGTCCGCGCGGTCCGCGGCCTTGCCGAAACGCTCCGGCCGGTCGGCGGGGCAGAAGAGGAGGGCCGGGCCCATGGTGAAGGGAGAGTGCATGGATTTCCTTGCTGCTGGGCGTGCTGATGGCTGCGCGTACTAATGGTCGGCGAGGTTCGCGGCGTGCGCTTCCTTGGTCCACATCAGGCAGGTGCGGGTGGCCAGGGCTACCACGGTACCGTCCTGGTTGCGGCCCGTGTGCTGCATGGTCACCACGCCTTGTCCGGGCCGGGACGAAGACAGACGCTTTCCCGTGATCACCGTTTCCGTGTACAGCGTATCCCCGTGATACAGCGGGTGCGGGAACGTGACATCCGTCAGCCCCAACTGGGCAATGATGGTCCCCTGCGTCAGCTGTGTCACCGACTGCCCCACCATGGTGGACAGCGTGAACATGGAATTCATGAGGCGCTGACCGAACGGCTGTCCGGAACTCCAGGCAGCATCCAGATGGAGCGCCTGGGTGTTCATGGTCAACGTGGTGAAGAGAACGTTGTCCGTCTCCGTGACGGTGCGGCCGGGCTTGTGGGCGTAGATCACGCCTTCTTCGAGTTCGTCGAAGTAGAGTCCGCGTTGTTCCACGACCCGCGTCATACAGTGAGCTCCTGGTCCTCTTCGAACAGCTCGGCGCCTGTGGCCGCCAGGACGTCGTCAAGGGTGACGTTCGGGGCGAGCTCGCGCAACACCAACCGCGGATCACCTTCGTCCTTGACGACGTCGATCACCGCCAGGTCCGTGATGATCCTGTCCACACAGCCCTTGCCGGTGAGGGGAAGCGTGCAGCTCGGGACAATCTTTGGCCGGCCGTTGCGGTCGACGTGCTCCATCATGACGATGACCTTCTTGGCACCGAACACCAGGTCCATGGCGCCGCCCATGCCTTTGACCATCTTGCCGGGGATCATCCAGTTGGCAAGATCGCCGTTGGCAGCGACCTCCATCGCTCCCAGGACCGCCACGTCCACGTGTCCGCCGCGGATCATGCCGAACGAGGACGCCGAGTCGAAGAACGCAGCACCCGGGTTGGTTGTCACGGTCTCCTTGCCGGCATTGATGAGGTCGGGATCGACCCTGTCCTCGGTAGGGTACGGGCCAACTCCGAGGATGCCGTTCTCGGAGTGGAGGATGACCTCCACTCCGTCCGGGATGTAGTTGGGGATCAGGGTGGGCATCCCGATTCCCAGGTTCACGTACTGTCCGTTGACCAGTTCCTTGGCCACGCGGGCGGCCAGTTCGTTGCGGGTCCAGCCTTTTGCTTCGTGGTGTTCGACGTCGGCCCGCCGGTACTCGTGCCGTACTGCTTCGGGACGTGGCGGTAAGTCCTGATACGTGTTGTCGGCCATCATGAAGCTCCTGTCTGTCCGCTTGTTGCGGAGGTCAACGCGACGGTGCGCTTTTCGATCCGTTTCTCCGCCGCTCCTGCTACGACGACCCGCTGAACGAAGATACCCGGCGTGTGAATGTGCTCCGGATCCAACTCCCCCGGTTCCACGAGTTCCTCGACCTCGGCAATCGTCACCCGGGCCGCCATGGCACAGAGAGGGTTGAAGTTCATGGCCGTCGCATGGAAAACAAGGTTGCCGTGGCGGTCCCCCTTCCAGGCATGGACCAGCCCGAAGTCCGGGGTCAAAGACTCTTCCAGGACGTAGTCGCCATCCTTGAAAGCCCGCACCTCCTTCGGCGCCGAAGCAATCGCAACGTTGCCTTCGGCGTCGTACTTTTGCGGGAGGCCGCCTTCGGACACCTGGGTTCCCACGCCGGCCTTGGTATAAAAGGCCGGGATGCCTGCGCCGCCGGCGCGCAGCTTCTCCGCCAAGGTGCCCTGCGGGGTGAGGACAACTTCAAGCTCCCCCGCCAGATACTGCCGGGCAAACTCCTTGTTCTCGCCCACATAGGAACTGATGGTGCGGCGGATGCGGCCGTCCTTGAGGAGGATTCCCAGGCCCCAATCGTCCACGCCGCAGTTGTTGCTGACAGTTTCCAGGTCCGTGGTTCCCTGCTGATGAAGGGCTTCAATCAGGGAAACGGGGATACCGCATAAGCCAAAGCCCCCTACCGCGAGCGAGGCTCCGTCCGGGATGTCCTTCACCGCTTCGGCGGCGCTGGCAACAACCTTGTCAATCATCCTTGATCCTTCCCTGCCACTGCCGACCCAACGTACGGTTACAGACCCAGCTCGCGGGCGATGAGCATCAACTGGACTTCGGTGGTGCCTTCGCCGATCTCAAGGATCTTGGAGTCGCGGTAATGGCGTGCCACCGTGAATTCGTTGATGAAGCCATAGCCGCCGAACACCTGGGTGGCGTCCCGCGCGTTGTCCATGGCTGCCTCGCCTGCGACCATCTTAGCTATGGCTGCTTCGGTCTTGAACGGCTTGCCCGCCAGCATCCTCGCGGCGGCGTCGTAGTAGGCAAGGCGGGCTGTGTGGGCCCTGGCCTGCATGCGGGCGATCTTGAACTGGATGGCCTGGTACTTGCCGATGTTCTGTCCGAACGCGCTGCGCTCCTTGGCGTACTTCACGGACAGGTCCACGCAACCTTGGGCCGCACCCGTGGCCAGGGCAGCGATGGCGATCCGGCCCTCGTCCAGGATGGAGAGGAAGTTGGCATAGCCGCGGCCGCGCTCGCCCAACAGATTGGCTTCGGGAACCCGGACGTTGTCCAGGGTCAGCGGGTGGGTGTCCGACGCGTTCCACCCAACCTTGTTATAGGGCTTTTCTGCGGTAAACCCCGGCGTGTCCGTCGGCACCAGGATGGTGGAGATCTCCTTCTTGGTGCTGCCGTCGGCGTTCTCTTTCCGGCCTGTCACTGCCGTGACGGTGACCAGGGTAGTGATGTCCGTGCCGGAGTTGGTAATGAACTCCTTGTTGCCGTTGATGACCCACTCGCCGTTTTCCAGGTGGGCGTTGGTCTTGGTGCCGCCGGCGTCGGATCCGGCTTCACGCTCGGTCAGCCCGAAACCGGCCAAGGACCGGCCGGATGCCAGCTGCGGCAGCCACTCCTGCTTCTGTTCTTCGGTGCCGAAGCGGTAAACCGGCATGGCCCCCAGCGATACTCCGGCTTCCAAGGTGATGGCCACGGACTGGTCTACGCGCCCCAACTGTTCCAACGCCAAGGCGAGCGCGAAGTAGTCTCCGCCCATCCCGCCGAATTCCTCGGGGAACGGCAGGCCGAACAGGCCCATCTCCCCCATCTGCTTGACCACTTCGTAAGGGAAGCTGTGCTCTTCGTCGTGCTTGGCGGAGACAGGGGCTACTACCTCGTCGGCGAACTCCCTGACGGAATCGCTGAGGTCCTGGTATTCCTCTGTCAGTTCAAACGTGCTCATGGCTGGACTTCCTTGTCTGGGATTTGGCCGTTGTCTGGGTTCTGGCTCTTGTCTGGGTTCCGGCCGTTGTTGGTGTCGCGGCCCGCGTTGGCCGTGTCTTCTGCGGCGACCGCTGCATGGATGGTGGCGAGCACCTGGTCGGCTTTGACCAGATCGCCGGGTTTGCTGGTGAGGTGGACGGTTCCGGCGACGGACGCCACAAGTTGGTGCTCCATCTTCATGGCTTCAACAGCCAGGAGGACCTGTCCTTCCTCGACCACGTCACCGTTGGCCACGGACACGGAAACCACCGTCCCGGGCATGGGCGAGCGCACTTCCGGATCGGCTGCTCCTTCGACGCGCTGGATCCCCGCGAGCATCCGTTGCAGGCGCCCGGCCCGGTCAAGGACCTCAAGCCGGCAGGACCAGCCATCGTTGCCCACGAAGATCTCCCGTGCTGCGTCCGCCGTGGCCACCGCATAGGTGACCTGACCGCCGTCGAACTCCAGGGTTATCCCGGTCCCGCTGCGGTCGGCCACCCGCACGCCCACCGGTTCGCCGTCGTCGACCCTTGCCGTCACGGTGCCGGCCTTTTCGGTGACGGCGACCGTAGCCATAGCGGCGCCTGGGACGCCGAAGGTCGCGGTCCAGGCACCGGGAGCCCCGACCCGCCAAGCGTCGGCGCTCTTCCACGCGTCTCCTGCGAGCGCCGGGGCCGGGCGTTCAAGCCACAGCGTGAGGGCGGCCGCGATCAGTTCCTTGGGGCCTGCGTGCCGGAACTCCATGGACGGCAGCTTGCGTTCAATCAACCCGGTGTCGAGGTGCCCGGCACGGACATCGGCGTCGTTGATCAGGAGTCGAAGGTACTCGACGTTCGTGTCCACGCCCAGCAAGGTGTAACGGCCCAGCGCAGCATCCAGCGTGTCCAGTGCGGCGGCCCTGTCCGCTCCCCACGCGATAACTTTGGCGAGCATGGGATCGTAGTCACCCGTGATCTGCAGCCCGTCCCGCATGGCGGAGTCGATCCGCACATTGGCATGGGCCTGCTGCTGACCGGACACCGCGGCGTCCGCCGCGCCATGCTCAGCGAGTGCCACGATGCGCCCCATCGACGGCATGAAGTTCCGCTCGGGCACCTCCGCGTACACCCGCGCCTCCACGGCATGGCCTTGCAGTACGACGTCGGACTGCGCCACGGTGAGCACCTCACCGGCGGCGATCCTCACCTGCCATTCAACGAGGTCGATTCCCGTGACCAGCTCAGTGACGGGATGCTCCACCTGCAGCCGGGTGTTCATCTCCATGAAGAAGAACTCATCCGGATGTTCGTCGGACACCAGGAACTCGACGGTTCCGGCGCCGCTGTAATTGACCGAACGCGCTGCGTTGCAGGCCGCCTCGCCGATCCGCGCCCTGTGGGCAGCGCCGTCCGCCAGTGATTCGAAAAGCGCGGAGGGAGCTTCTTCGATGACCTTTTGGTGCCGTCGTTGCAGGGAACATTCGCGCTCGCCGAGGTGGATGACGTTTCCGTGGTTGTCGGCCAGGACCTGCACTTCGATGTGCCGGGGAGCCCGGATGAGCCGTTCCAGGAAGAGAGTGTCGTCACCGAAAGCGGACGCTGCGACGCGCCTCGCCGTCAGAAGCGTGGAGGCCAGGTCCTCGGCCCGTTCCACCACGTGCATACCCTTGCCACCGCCGCCTGCCGATGGCTTGATCAGGAGCGGGAAGCCGACTTCGGTGGCTGCTTCAATGAGATCCTGGTCAGTGAGTCCGGGCTTGGCGATGCCGGGAACGCAGGGAACGTCGTAGGCCATTACGTGGTTCTTGGACCGGATCTTGTCTCCCATCACTTCGATGGCACCGATACCGGGTCCGATGAACGTGATGCCGGCAGCGTCCAACGCTTTGGCGAACGCTACGTTCTCGGACAGGAAGCCGTAGCCCGGATGAACGGCCTCCGCTCCGCTGCGGCGGCACGCGTCAATGATGGCGTCGATCTTCAAGTAGCTGTCCGCAGGTGACGTTCCGCCAATGGCGACGGCCGTATCCGCCAGGCTGACGTGTTTGGCGTCCTTGTCCACTTCCGAATAGACGGCGACTGAGCGGATGCCCATGTCCCTTAGGGTTCGGATGACACGGCACGCGATCTCACCTCGGTTGGCAACGAGGACGGCCGAAAAGGTCTGCGCTGAGACTGTGGGTTCTGTGGCTGGTTCTGTGGCTGTTGTTGGTTCTGTGGCTGTTGTTGGCAGGGTCATGGTCACATCCTGAAGAGGCCGAAAGAGGTCTCCGGCAGTGGCGGGCGGGAAACGACGTCGAGGGCCATGCCCAGAACCCGCCGCGTGTCAGCGGGGTCGATAATGCCGTCATCCCACAGCCGGGCGGTGGAGTAGTAGGGGCTGCCCTGGTCCTCGTACTGCTGCTTGATGGGGGCCTTGAAGGCTTCCTCGTCCTCGACGGACCATTCCTGGCCGGCGGCCTCGTATTGGTCCCTTTTGACTGTTGCCAGGACGCTGGAGGCCTGGTTTCCGCCCATGACGGAGATGCGGGCCGCGGGCCACATCCAGAGGAAACGCGGCGAATAAGCCCGGCCGCACATGGAGTAGTTTCCCGCGCCGAAGGAGCCGCCGATCACCACGGTCAGTTTCGGCACCCGGGCCGTCGCCACTGCCGTGACCATCTTGGCGCCGTTCTTGGCGATGCCGCCCTGTTCGTAGTCCTTTCCCACCATGAACCCGGAGAGATTCTGGAGGAAGACCAAGGGAATGCCCCGCTGATCGCACAGCTCAATGAAGTGGGCACCCTTCAACGACGACTCGCTGAAAAGGACTCCGTTGTTGGCCACGATTCCCACGGGGTGGCCATGCAGGTGCGCGAAACCGGTCACCAGGGTGGTGCCATAGTTCTTCTTGAACTCATGGAATTCGGAACCGTCCACGAGGCGTGCGATGACTTCCCGGACGTCATATTGGGCGTTGACGTCCGTGGGAACCACACCGTAGATCTCCGAGGGGTCGACGACGGGCGGCAGGACGACGTCGAGCACGTCCCAGGCCGGCTGCGCCGGCTTCGGCAACGTCGCTACGATGTCCCGGACGATTTCCAGCGCATGCTGGTCGTTCTCGGCCAAGTGATCGGTGACCCCGGAGATCCTTGAGTGGACGTCGCCACCGCCCAGTTCCTCCGCGGTGACGATCTCGCCGATGGCTGCTTTGACCAGCGGAGGCCCACCCAAAAAGATGGTGCCTTGGTTGCGGACGATGACTGTTTCGTCGCTCATTGCCGGGACGTAGGCACCGCCGGCAGTGCAGGAGCCCATCACGGAGGCGATCTGCGGGATCTTGGCCGCAGACATCCTGGCCTGGTTGTAGAAGATCCGGCCAAAGTGTTCCTTGTCCGGGAAGACCTCGTCCTGCTTGGGCAGGAACGCTCCCCCGGAATCCACCAGGTAGATGCACGGAAGCTTGTTCTCCAGGGCAATCTCTTGGGCCCTGAGGTGCTTCTTCACGGTCATCGGGTAGTACGTACCGCCCTTGACCGTCGCATCATTGGAAATCACCAGGACGTGCCGGCCATGGACCAGGCCGATACCGGCGATCACCCCGGCGCCGGGTGAATCGTCGTTGTACATGCCATTGGCGGCGAGAGGCGCGATCTCAAGGAACGGGCTGCCCTCATCCAGCAGGAAATCAATGCGCTCCCTCGGCAGGAGCTTTCCCCGGGCAACGTGCCGCTCCCGGGATTTGGCCGGTCCACCCAATGCTGCCGTGGCGAGGCGCTCCTTCAGTTCCTCCACCAAGGCACACTGTGCCTCCTGGTTGGCCTCGAAGGTGCCGGCGGCAGCTCCCGTCAGGCTGGCAATTGTCTCCATCGACCCCTGTTCCATTCCCGGCCCACGGCCATTTCGGTTAGTGCCATGTAACTGAAATTTAGGTTAGTCTTTATTAACTGACATGTCCAGCACAGCGGGGCTCCTGCCGCCTGCGTTGGGACGGGCACGAGGAGGACACCATGACAGCAAGCCCGGAAGCACACGCCGAAGGCTCCCGTGCCGCCACAACCCAGCGGAGCCAAGCCAAAGAGCTCCGCCGGCTGGCACTGCTGTCAGCCGCAGCCGGACTCTTCGCGGACAACGGATTCAGCCGCGTATCCCTGGAAGACCTGGGAGCCGCGGCCGGTGTAAGCGGACCGGCGGTGTACCGGCACTTTCCGGGAAAACAGGCGGTTCTGGGTGAACTGCTCCTCAGTGTCAGCCGCGACCTCCTGGAGGGCGGCCGTCGCGTTGTTGCGGAAGCCGGCAGCCCAGGGGACGCCCTGAAAGCCCTGGTGAAATTCCAGGTGGACTTCGCCCTGAGCAATCCGGATGTCATCCGGGTACAGGACCGTGATTTCGCCAGCCTCACTGAGGCAGACCAGGCCGAGGTCCGATCCCTGCAACGCAGTTATGTAGAGACCTGGGTGGATGTTCTGGCCCGGATTCATGCCGACGCGGACATCGCAGGCCTGCGCGTCCGGGCACACGCAGCCTTCGGGTTGATCAACTCCACCCCGCATTCGGTCCGGCATCACGGCCGCAGGATCGCAGTGAAATCAGCCAGGCCCATACTGGAGCAGATGGCCTTGGCGGCGCTGACATCTGCCTGAGTGTGCAGTTTCCGGAACGCGCAGCCGACAGGGTGAAGCGCTAATAATGTCAGACCCTGGTGAAAAGCTTTATGCATGGAAGCTTTGGGGCAACTGACAGCAGCGCGGGTGGCGTCGTCACCTGCTGTCGCTGCCCTGACCGCGAGCTGCTCACGGCAATCCCCAGGCAATCTCCAGTGGATCAAGGGTTCGACGGCGGTAGCCACCGCTATCGGCCACTTCCACGGCGTTGGACTACTCAGCCGCGAGGGCACCACCTCCAGGGGTTTCGACGGCGGGAAACCTGCTGCGCCTGCGGGGCCGGATCTCGCGGCACTTCTTGAGGACGGACAGGCTCTTCTGGACACCGCACGGTTGTCGTTTGCCGAGCAGGCACCCTTGTTCGATCTAGCACAGGCTGCTGACCTTGCCGGCAGGATCGAGGACATCTCGCGGTCGATCGAGTACCTCCAGGTCGTCGCGGCGCAGGCTGTAGAGCGGACCCGGACCGAGGCGCAGCGTGCGGTGCCGGCACAGCAGCCCGGACAGTCCCCGGCGTCCGGCGCCCAAGAATGGCGGACGGGGTGGACCGAGCCCGCCGGTGGCTCAGAGGGCGGTGGCGGTGGATCCGGTGGTGGTACGGGTGAAGCGGCCCCCGGAAGCACCGTCAAAGCGGATGGTGCTGGTGCTGATGGTGCTGATGGTGCTGGTGGTGGTGGTGGCAGTGTTTTGGATGATGGGTACCGGAACGCGGCAGAGTTCCTCCGGGCCCGGTTGCGGATCGGGATCGGCGAAGCACGGCGCAGGCTCGCCCTCGCCACCGAGGTCCTGCCCGGAGCCGGAATAACCGGCCAGGAAATCCCGGCCCGTCGTCAAAGACTCGCCGACGCCCTCCACACCGGACAGGTCCCATCCCGGTCCGCGACGATCATCAGCACCGCCCTGGACAAAGCCCAACACTTCACCGACCCGGACACCCTCACCGGCATGGAACACGCCCTCACCACCACCGCCACACAGTCCGACCCCGACTTCGTCACCAAAATGGCCAACCGCTGGATCGACCACATCGACCACAACGGCCCCGAACCCACCGAAGAAGCCCTCCACCACGTCCAAGGCGCGTTCCTACGACGCCAACGCCGCCACGGACTCCACCACCTGGAAATCTTCGCCACCACCGAACAATACGAAACCCTCACCACCGCCATGAACGCCGCCACCAACCCACGACTCACCAACACCACAAACACCCAAACCGGCACCACCGGCCCTCAGCTGGACCGGCGCTCCCGCGCCCAGAAACTCCTCGACGGCCTCATCGGAGCCTGCGCCGTGGCCATGACCACCGGGAAACTGCCCAGCAACGGCGGACTCCGACCCCAACTCACCGTCACCATCGACCACCACGACCTCTTCCAACACCTCACCCACACCACCACGAGCGCCACAAAAGAAACCAACACCCCGAAGCAGCCGCGCCCCCGGAACACTGTCAGTACCGGCACCGCGACCTTCACCGGCCCGATCCACCCCAACACCATCCGCAAAATAGCCTGCGACGCCGACATCCTCCCCGTCCTGCTCGGCACCGACTCCCAAATACTCGACATCGGCCGCACCACCCGGATCTTCCCACCCCACATCCGCAAAGCCATCACCGCCCGCGACGGCGGCTGCGCGTTCCCCGACTGCACCCTCCCCGCACCCTGGTGCGAAGCCCACCACATCACCTACTGGTCACAAGGCGGCACCACAGGAACAAACAACGCCACCCTGCTCTGCTCCCACCACCACCACCTCATCCACAAAGAACACTGGCGCATCACCATCCAAAACGGCGTCCCCTGGTTCATCCCCCCACCCCACATCGAACCCCACCAAACACCCCGACGCAACCACCACCACACACCACCCAAAACATGACACCGGGCGGGAAAAACGTGACCCCGGGGCGGGAAAACCAATACGCATCCCAATGCCCGCGCGCCTAAGACAGGCCCAAGACGCAGTTAAACAGGAACCCGAACGGGCGCCGGACATGCCCCCGGACATGCACTGCTCCCAACGCGCTGGCCACGACAGCTGCCGTCGTTCGCACGCCTGCACTGCCACGCACGTGGGTCGCTCCGGTATTCCTAGGACTCACAGAGCCTGCCTTAGGGGCTGCGCACGGCACGCGTGCGGCCTAGGCTGGAAAACCGAACCCCGCTGGAAAGCACACTGCAGCAGGGCAAGGTCCAGCCACTATCAAGGAGCACACCATGAGGATTGCCGTCACCGGCGGAAGCGGGAAACTGGGCAGGAGCGTGGTGCGTCGCCTCACGCAGGATGGCCACCAGGTTCTCAATATGGACCGGGCCGGCACTCGCGGACGAGGCTATGTCAGCGTGGACCTTCGGAACTACGGACAGGTCCTGGACGTCATCCTGAGCCTGGATGACCAACATGACGGCCTCGATGCAATAGTTCACCTGGCCGCCATCCCAGCGCCGGGCCTCGCCCCCGACGCCGCGATCTTCGAAAACAACATGGTCTCCACCTACAACGTTTTCCAGGCAGCACGGCGTGCCGGCATCAAAAAAGTGGTCTATGCCTCCAGCGAGACCGTCCTTGGCCTCCCCTTCGACATCGACCCTCCCTACATTCCGGTCGATGAGGAGTACCCCGCCCGCCCGGAAAGCACGTACTCACTGGTGAAGCACCTCGAGGAGCAGATGGCCATCCATCTGACGCGGTGGGATCCCGACCTGAGCATCACGGCGCTTCGTTTCTCCAATGTCATGGACCCCGAGGACTACGATGCCTTCCCGTCCTTCGACGCCGACGCCACACTGCGCAAATGGAACCTTTGGGGCTACATCGATGCCCGGGACGGGGCCCTGGCCGTCGTGCGTGCGCTGGAACACGGGGAACCGGGATTCGAGACGTTCATCATCGCCGCGGCCGATACCGTGATGAGCCGCAGCAGCGCTGAGTTGGCAGCGGAAGTCTTCCCCGGCGTCGAGGTTCTCAAGGAGCTGGGCGAGCACGAAACCATGCTGTCCATCGACAAGGCGCGCAAACTGTTGGGCTTCGAACCTGAGCACAGCTGGCGCAACGTCCACTCCAACCGCACCACTCCCACCGAGGACTAACGCTCAGCACGGACGCGGCACCATTGTGCCCCGACGCGCGACGGCCCATCCCCTGGCTGCAGTTTCCTGCATGCACTCGTAAGGGGATGGGCCGCCGCAGCTTGGGACGCGTCAGATCATGGTCATGACCATGGCGGGGTCGGACAGGATGGCGCCCAGGTCCGCCAGGAACCGCGAGCCTTGTTCCCCGTCCACCAGCCGGTGGTCGAAGGACAGGCTAAGGGACATGACCTGGCGCACTGCCAGTTCATCGTTCACCACCCATGGCGCCTTCCTGACAGCACCAAGGGCCACTATCGCGGCCTCGCCCGGATTGAGGATCGGCGTGCCCGCGTCGATCCCGAACACGCCGATGTTCGTGATCGAGATCGTGCCACCGGAGAGATCGGACGGAGACGTCTTGCCTGCCCGCGCCGTGTCGGTGAGCTGGGTCAACGCAGTGGAGAGCTCGCGCAGCGACAGTTGGTCAGCGTCCTTGATGTTCGGGACGGTCAGGCCCCGCGGCGTCGCGGCCGCGATACCCAGGTTCACATAGTTGAACTGGACAATCTCCTGGTTTGCCTCATCCCAGCGGGAGTTCAGCGAGGGATTGTTCCGCAGGGCCACCAGGACCGCCTTGGCCGCGATGGTCAGCGGCGTCAGTTTGAAGCCTTCGAAGGTCCTGTTGCCCTTGAGCCTGGCCAGCAATTCCATGGTCGCGGTGACATCCACTGTCAGGAATTCCGTGACATGCGGTGCCGTAAAGGCGCTCTGCACCATGGCAGCGGCGGTGAACTTCCGGACTCCCTTGATGGGCGTGCGGGTTTCCCGCTCGCCCTGCCCTGCAGCAACCGGCGCCACGGCAAGCTCATCCGCTGTGCCGGAGAAGTTCTGGACATCCTCGCGGGTAATAAGTCCGCCCGGGCCGGTTCCTGGCACCAGTTCCAGGTCGATCCCGAGGTCGCGGGCCAACTTGCGCACCGGAGGCGTGGACCTCGGACGCTCCCCCGAGACCTCCGCCTGCGGCTCGGCGACCGGTTCCGGGATCGCCGGAACTTCCGCCTGCACCGTAGCCTGCTCTGCTGCGGGCGCCTGAACGCGGGCACGTCGCGTTGGACGTCCGGAGTGTTCGACGACGGCACCGTAACCCACCAGGTTCGGCTCACGTTTCGCGGGGGTCCCCACCGCTTCAACACCGCTGGCGGCAGGCGCACCATGCGCAGAGGCCCCGACGGCGGACCCGGCACCAGCGGTCGGCGAGCCAGCCCCGTTGGAGGACCCGGCGTCGTCGACTTCGAAAGAGACGATCGGCTTCCCGACCTCCACGACCGTTCCGGGCTGCTCGTGAAGCGCGGCCACCGTGCCTGCAAATGGTGACGGCAACTCCACCACGGCTTTGGCGGTTTCGACCTCGGCGATGACCTGGTTCAACGTGACAGTGTCGCCCACTGCCACCTTCCAACTCAGGATTTCCGATTCCGTCAGCCCCTCACCCAAATCCGGGAGCCTGAATTCCTTGATCATGGTGGCGGTCATCCTTCCAGTCCACTCAGGGAGTTGGGGCGGCCGAGGGCGCGATCCACGCCGTCGAGGATCCTGTCCAGATCCGGCAAGTGGTGCATTTCGAGCTTGGAGTAGGGATACGGCACGTCAAAGCCGGTAATCCGGACTGGCGCGGACTCCAGGTAATTGAAGCAGCGTTCCGTAATGCTCGCCGCGATCTCCGCGCCAACGCCACCGGATTGTCCTGCTTCGTGGGTGATCACGAGTCGTCCCGTCTTGCGGACGGAGGCTTCCACTACCGGGTAATCCACTGGGGCCAATGACCGGAGATCGATCACTTCAACCGATATGCCTTCGTCAGCGGCGGCCAAGGCGGCATCCTTCGCTGTTTTGACCAGCGGACCGTACACAATCAGGGTGACGTCGGAGCCGGCGTTAACGACAGCAGCCTTATCCAGGGGCAATGCCGTGGCGAGGTCGAGCGACTCATCCACATCACCCTTGTCGTGGTAGCGCCTCTTGGGCTCAAAGTAGAGGACGGGGTCGTCCGATGCGATGGCCTGCTGGATCATCGTGTAAGCGTCCTGGGGATTGGAAACGGCCACGACGCGCAAACCCGAAGTGTGGGTGAAGTAGGCTTCCGGCGATTCGGAGTGGTGTTCCGGCGATCCGATCCCGCCGCCAAAAGGCACCCGGATAGTGATGGGCATCTTGACGCGGCCCTGGGTGCGGTAATGCATCTTGGCTACCTGGCTGACGATCTGGTCGAACGCAGGGTAGATGAAACCGTCGAACTGGATCTCGCACACCGGGCGGTAACCGCGGTAGGCCAACCCCACTGCGGTGCCGATGATCCCGGACTCGGCCAGGGGAGAATCAATAACGCGGTGCTTTCCAAAGTCTTTCTGCAGCCCGTCGGTGACACGGAAAACGCCACCAAGGGAGCCAATGTCCTCACCCATGAGGACCACTTTGGGATCATTTTCGAGCGATTTCCGGAGGCCGGCGTTGATTGCCCGGGCAAAAGTGAGCTTGGACATCAGAGTGCACCTTCCTCGACGGGCTGGTTGAAACTGTTCAGGTATCGGGAGTAGTGGTCCTTCTGGCGCTCGATCCAGGAATTCGGAGTGCTGTAGACGTGGTTGAACACGTCCAATGGCTGCGGGTCGGGCATGCCAATGCAGCTCGAACGGAGATCGGCTGCAACGGCATCGGCCTTGGCCTTGACGCGGGCTTCCACATCCTCCGTGAGCAGGCCCTTGGCCTCCAGGAGCTTCCGGAGCCTAAGAATCGGGTCCTTGGCAGCCCAATCCTCCAGCTCAATCGGATCACGGTAGCGGGTGGGGTCATCAGCGGTAGTGTGCGGACCCATTCGGTAGGTGACGGCTTCAATGAAGGTTGGTCCCCCGCCCTTGCGCGCCCGGTCAAGCGCCACACGAGTGGCCGCCATGACAGCCAGGACATCGTTGCCGTCCACGCGCATGCTGGGAATACCAAAGCCGGTGGGCCTGTCGGCCAACTGAATGTGCGACTGGATGCGCACGGGCTCCGAAATTGCCCAGTGGTTGTTCTGGCAGAAGAACACCACAGGAGCTTGGTAGCTGGCTGCGAACACCATGGCCTCGTTGACATCGCCTTCGCTCGTGGCGCCGTCGCCGAAGTACGCGAGCACTGCCGTGTTGGCTCCGTCCAGCTGCACACCCATGGCGTAGCCCGTAGCGTGCAGGCTCTGGGAACCAATGATGATCTGGGGAGTCGCCAGGTTGATGCGCTGCGGGTCCCAACCGTACGAAGCGTTACCACGCCACACTCGCGCGATCTCGGAAAGATGGGCACCCCGGACGTAGGCCACTCCGCTTTCCCGGTAGCTCGGGAAGACGAAGTCGTCGTCGCGCAGTGAACGGCTTGAACCGATCTGTGCCGCTTCCTGGCCAAGGAGCGGCGGCCACAAGGCCAGTTCACCCTGGCGTTGGAGTGCCGTGGCTTCTGCGTCGATACGGCGGATGACGGTCATGTCCTCGTAGAGCGAGCACAATTGTTCGTCGCCGACATCCTTAACCCATAGATCAAACTCGGGATGGCTGATGCGCTCGCCGTCCGGAGACACCAACTGGAGCAAATCGCCGCCAGTCCGCAAGGAGATATGTGCACTTTGTTCCGGGCCCGGAGCATCATGTCGCACTCCCTTGCCCGCCTGATCCGTCAACACAGGTGATCGCAACCTTCCGGCTCGTTTTCGTCGGCGCTCGCAGGACTTGTGATCCTGCCGCACGCCGGCCCTCCGGCACCTTCGCCGGAGTTAATTGTGACCCTACTCACAGAACGCATCGGGTACAACTACCCGGGATGAAGTTGAGCATTATGCACTATTCGGAGTATCGGGGGCGTGCTAATCTTGCGCATTATGCAACCCTTGGATGGCACCGACACCCGCCTTCTTTCCGCCATGGCGAAGGATCCCCGTGGCACTGTGGTTGCCCTTGCGCAGAAGCTCGGCCTCTCCCGCAACACGGTGCAGGCCCGCATGGCGCAGCTCGAAAAGAAACACGCCTTTCTGTCGTTCGAACGACGGATCAATCCTGTGGCCCTCGGCTACCCCCTGACGGCCTTCATCACCGTCCACGTGCAGCAGCAGAAGCTCGCTTCCCTGGCGCGGGACCTGGCCGACATCCCGGAAATCCTCGAAGGCTTTGGCCTCACCGGCTCCGCTGATCTGTTGTTGCGTGTCGTTGCGCTGGATGCGGAAGACCTCTACCGCATCAATGGAAAGATCCTCGGTTGCGACGGAGTGGACAGGACGGACACCGCACTGGCCATGCGTGAGATGATCCCGTACCGCGTGCAGCCGCTCCTGGGACGTCGTTCCGGGGCTTGAACCGCCACTTCACCTGCGGTGTTCCGTCGCGCCTCTTGCCCGCGGAAGCGGAAATGCGCTTTGATTCAAGAGGACGCACCGGGGGCCGCCCAGAGGTTCCCGGCCAGGTGGTGGCGCTGCCGAAGGCTGCCGAAAGGGGCACTACCGTGAGCAACCCGCAAGAACCCAGCCAGAACCAGCCCGGGTACAACCCGCCACCGGTTCCCCCGGGGCCCGGTTACCCGCCGCAGACCGGAGCGTCGCCGCAGTGGCAACAGCCGCCGTCGTCCGATCCCCAAAACGGGAACCCGCAATACGCGGCTCCCGGCCAACAGAACCCCTATCCCCAGGGACAAACCCCACCAGGGCAGTATCAACCAGGCCAATATCAGCCGGGCCAGTACCCACCGGGCCAATACCCGCCCGGGCAGTACCAACCAGGACAGTACGGCCAGCACCCGCCCAAGAAGAACCGAAAAGTTCTGTGGATCGTCCTCGGCATCGTGGCGGGCGTCATCGTGCTGGCGGTAGTCGGCGTCCTCATCCTGGTCAATGTGGTGGGCAATGCCACCTCCAAGGCCCGGTCGCTGGCGGACGAATTCACCAACCTTGTGGTCTCCGGCCAGACCGAACAGGCCTACGACAACTACCTCAGCCAGCCCCTCAAGGACGAACTGGACAAGCAGTCCTTCGTGGACGGCATCGCCAGCCTGGAACTGGACAGCTCGTGCAAGCCGAACTACAACTCCGTAAGCGTTGACTCAAACAACGGGAACAACAAGGCCAACCTCGCAGGCAAACTGCAATGTGACGGCAAGACGATCGACCTCCAGTACGTTTTCGAGGGCACCAACGACCTCAAAATGAGCAGCATCCGCCTCCGCCCCTAGCCGGCAAGAAATAAATCCGCCCATCCACCCATCCACGCAAACGCATGATCCGAATCACTGCTTGAGAGTCCCGACCGGGACTCAGCAGGTCGGCCGGGAATCCCGGCCATCACCGGAAGGCTCGGACCAATGCGTACTTCGCCCAATCGCTTGATCGCCACCATCTTCGGAGCCGTCTACCTCTTGGTAGGCGTGCTCGGATTCTTCGTCACCTCGGGAATCGGCTTCTTCGCCACCGAGGGCGCCAATTTGATCATCTTCGCCGTGAACCCGCTTCACAACATCATCCACTTGGCCATTGGCGCAGCCCTCCTCATCGCCGGCATGAACAGCGTCACGCTGTCCAAGTCCATCAACACCGCAGTCGGCGGCGTCTACCTGCTGGTCGGCATCGTGGGCCTCTTCCTGGTGGGCAGCTCACTGAACATCATCGCCCTGAACGGCGCGGACAACGTCCTGCACCTCGCCAGCGCCGTGGTACTGCTGGGCGTTGCATTGTCCCAGGACAAGGCCACCGTAGCTTCCGCCCGCGCCTGATCATCGACTCCAAAGGACGAGGACGGTAACAGCCATGCACCGCGTGAACCACCACCCCACCCTGAGGGCAGCTGTAGTGCTGTACGTATACTTCGCTGCGATGGCAGCCGGGATGGTTGAACTGTCCCTGGCCGCCGGGTACCTCGCTGGAACTGGATCCGCCGCCCTGGGCATGGTTGTTGCCGGCGGTGCAGCCCTCACGGCGGGCCTGGCCTTCATGGCCTGGTCGCTGTGGGGCCTGCACCGCAATTCCCTCGTCCTGGCCCGTTTCGCGCTCCCGGCCCTCGCCACGGCAGCGGTCGCGCACGTAGCGGCCATGGCTGCAGGGATCACCTCCCAGCGCTCCCTCGACGTCAGCCACTTTGCCGCCTTCGGCCTGACCCTCATGGCACTTGCCGGGGCAGGCTGGCTCAGGCGGCAGCACAAGACCAACGACGGCGGCGCCCACGGCCAGCCAAGGACCGGGCGGCTTCTGGCAGCCGCGTTCGGAGCCGCCGTCGTTGTTGCCTCAGTAGCAACACCCGGACTGGCCGCGTCGATGGCCGGCCAGTACGCCGTTCCGCACGGGGAACACGGCCAGGCACCCGTCGGAGAAAACGGCCAGGGCTCCAATCCCGCCCTGGATCCGGGCCACCACCACTAGGTGGCGGTCACGGACCGGCGCACCATCAAACCGTGCCCACTGTTGATGGTGCGCCTGGTTCGTGGATCATGGAGCCATGGATCCCATTGAGGCGCTCGACGAAATTTCTTTCTGGCTGGAACGCAGCCAAGCACCAACCTTCAAGGTCCAGGCTTTCCGGAAGGCAGCCGACGCCGCACGGAAACTCTCAACAGATGAACTGGCCCGACTCGTCGCCAGCGGCAGGATTACCAGCCTCAAAGGCGTAGGCAGCCGCAGCGCCGAAGTCATCACCCAGGCACTGGAGGACCGCGTCCCCGACTACCTGGACGACCTCCGCGGGAAGGGCACCGAAGCCCTTGCCTCCGGCGGAGACACACTCAGGGCCGCGTTGCGCGGCGACCTGCACAGTCACAGCAATTGGTCCGACGGCGGCTCGCCCATCGAAGCCATGGTGGCTGCGGCCCGCACGCTCGGACGCGAATACCTGGCCCTGACCGACCACTCCCCCAACCTCACCATCGCCAACGGCCTCAGCGTCGAACGGCTCGAAAAACAGCTGGACGTGGTGGAAGGGATCAATTCTTCCCAGGACGACTTCCGCTTGCTCAAGGGCATCGAGGTGGACATCCTGGAGGACGGCACACTGGACCAGACCCCTGCAATGCTGGACAAGCTCGACGTCGTGGTCGCCAGTGTCCACTCCAAGCTCCGAGCCGACAAGAAGACCATGACCGAACGGATGCTTGGCGGTATCAGCGACCCCCACACCAACGTTTTGGGTCATTGCACCGGTCGGCTGGTCCAGGGATCACGCGGGACCCGGCCCCAATCGGAATTCGACGCCCCCAAGGTTTTCAAGGAATGCGCCGAGTGGGGCGTCGCCGTCGAAATCAACTCGCGGCCCGAGCGCCAGGACCCACCGGATGACCTCGTCAAGATGGCCCTCGACGCCGGCTGCTTGTTCAGCATCGACAGCGATGCCCATGCTCCCGGCCAGCTCGACTTCCTGCAGTATGGTGCCGAGCGCGCAGAAGCCCTGGGGGTGCCGATGGAACGCATCGTGACCACCTGGCCGCTGGCCCAATTGAAAGAGTGGCTCAGCCTGAAGAAATGACGCACGCAAAAGGCTCCCCCGGAAAACGCTGTTTCCAGGGGAGCCTTTTGTTCCGGTCTTAGTGGTTCACCGCCTTTTCGGCGCCGATGCCGGTCAGAGAACGTACTTCCATTTCAGCTTGCTTGGCCGGGTCCTCGCGCCGCTTGTCCAGGACAGTTCCGAGCCAGCCCAGGAAGAACGCCAACGGGATGGACACGATGCCCGGGTTGCTCAGCGGGAAAATGGCGAAGTTGGCGCCGGGGATCATGGACGTCTTGGCGCCGGAGACCACGGGCGAGAAAGTGATCAGCAGGATGGCTGCGGCGAGGCCGCCATACATGCTCCAGACTGCGCCCTGGGTGGTGAACTTCTTCCAGAAGAGGGAGTACACGATGGTGGGCAGGTTTGCTGATGCCGCAACAGCGAAGGCGAGCGCCACCAGGAAGGCCACGTTCTGGCCGTTGGCGAAGATGCCTCCCAGGATGGCGAGGACGCCGATCACCACCACTGTGCGCCGGGCGACCTTGACTTCCGTGGTGGCGTCCGCCTTGCCCTTGGAGATGACGTTTGCGTAGATGTCGTGGGCGAAGGATGCTGCCGCAGTAATGGTCAGTCCGGCCACCACCGCAAGGATGGTTGCGAAGGCCACGGCCGAGATGAATCCAAGCAGCAGCGGGCCACCCAGGTGGAACGCCAGGAGCGGGGCGGCCGAGTTCACGCCGCCGGGTGCGGACTTGATGGTTTCTGCACCCACCAGGGCTGCTGCGCCGTAGCCCAGCACCAAAGTGAACAAGTAGAACAGGCCGATCAGCCAGATGGCCCACACCACTGATTTGCGGGCTTCCTTGGCCGTCGGGACGGTGTAGAAGCGCATCAGGACGTGCGGCAGGGCGGCTGTTCCAAGGACCAATGCCAGGCCCAGGGACATGAAGTCGAGCTTGGACGTCTCGGTCTTGCCGTACTGCAGGCCCGGGTTGAGGATGTTCGGGTTGTTGGCCGCTTCCGCTGCTGATCCCAGCAGGTTGGAGAGGTTGAAACCGTAGATCGCGAGGACCATGGCCGTCATGACGGCGGCACCGGCGATGAGCAGGATGGCTTTGATGATCTGCACCCAGGTGGTGCCCTTCATGCCGCCGATAAGCACGTACATGATCATCAAGGCCCCGACGACGATAATCACCAGGGCTTGTCCGCCCCAGTCACTGATACCCAGCAGGAGCGAGATCAGGCTGCCCGCACCGGCCATCTGGGCGAGGAGGTAGAAGAAGCAGACGGCGAGGGTGGACAGTGCCGCCGCGATGCGCACGGGGCGTTGCCTCAACCGGAAGGACAGGACATCGGCCATGGTGAACTTGCCGGTGTTCCGGAGCAGTTCGGCCACCAGCAGCAGGGCCACCAGCCAGGCGACGAGGAAGCCGATGGAGTAGAGGAAACCGTCATAGCCGTTGATGGCGATGGCGCCCGTGATGCCAAGGAACGAGGCCGCAGAAAGGTAGTCCCCGGCGATGGCGGTACCGTTCTGGGAGCCGGTGAAGGAACGTCCGGCTGCGTAGTAGTCGGCAGCTGTCTTGTTGTTGCGGCTTGCCCTGAAGACAATCACCATGGTGACGGCGACGAAAAGGGCGAAAATGCCCATGTTCAGGAGCGTGGTGTCTTTTAGGGCAGCGACCTCTACTGCCGGGACCATGGTGGCGTTCATTTGGCTCCTCCGTGGATGACGTTGCCGTCCTTATCGAATTGGTGCCCCTCGATCTCATTGCGGATTTCGGCAGCGATGGGATCCAGCTTCCTGTTGGAGTAGCTCACGTACCAGGCCGTGATGCCGAAAGTGGTGACGAACTGGAGCAGGCCAAGAATCAGGCCCACGTTGATGTTGCCCCAGACTTTGGTGGACATGAAGGCGACGGCATAGTCGGCCAAAAGAACGTACGCGAAATACCACAGCAGGAAGATCACTGCCATGGGAAAGACAAAGCTGCGGTGCCGCTTGCGCAGCGTCTTGAACCGTTCCGTCTGCTGGACTTCCTGGAAGTCCACGGACGCCGTTGCGTCCTGGGGTTGGGCCTCATTACCCATGGTTCCTCCTGGTTGTGATGAGTCCACGTCAGCGCGCGCGGCTGATGTGACTGCAATCACTATCGAATGCGCTCCGGCTTCCCATCCATAGATACGCCGGTCGGCGTCGCCCAGCGGCTGTACCGCTGCGCCAAACGGTGGGTTGCAGCAGGCCACAGGCGATATCGGGGTTCGGGGAACACATCGGACTACGCTGGCCTTATGCCCGATTCCCCGCTCTTCACCGCAGCCGCCATCGCCGTGATCGTGCTGGCGGTCGCCGTCGTCGTGGGCGTTGGCCTGAAGGTGATCCGCTCCTTCCGGGACCTCGGCACGGACGCCGAACGCGCCACGTACAACACGCTGCACGCAGCATCGCGGGCGGGCCAGCATCTGCGCGCGGGCCTCCAGCCTGCGGGAGCTGCCAAAGCCAGCAGGCAGCTGCGCGTCCTGCTGGGCTGCGACGCCTTCGCCATGACGGACACCGCCTCTGTACTTGCCTGGGACGGGGCGGCGGAGGAACTCCGGCCAGCACTGATGGGGCTCGCAGCCGAAGTCCTTGCGACCGGGCGGACTGCCGTGGTTCCCCACGCAGGCCATTCCACGGACAAAGCCGGGCCTGATTTCAGTGCTGTCATCGCCCCGATCAGGGCAGGATCCAGGGTTGTCGGTTCGGTTGCGGCGTTGGCTCCCGCCGCCGGAGCAGGTCTGGTGCGGGCGACCAGTGAGGTTGCTGACTGGATTGCGGCACAACTGGAGCTGGCGGAGCTGGAGGCCTCAAGGACCCTGCTGATGGAAGCGGAAGTGCGGGCCCTGCGCGCGCAGATCAGCCCGCACTTCATCTACAACTCGTTGAACGCCATTGCGTCCTTTATCAACACGGACCCGGCCAGGGCCAGGGAACTCGTGGTGGAATTCGCCGACTTCACCAGGTACTCCTTCCGCAGGCACGGCGACTTCACCACGGTGGCGGAGGAGCTGCGGTGCATCGACCGTTACCTCCTGCTGGAGCGGGCACGCTTCGGTGAGCGCGTCCAAGTCAGCCTGCGGATCGCACCCGAAGTGCTGAGCACCGTCATTCCGTTCCTCAGCCTCCAACCGTTGGTGGAAAACGCGGTCAGGCACGGTTTGGAAGCGAAGGAAGGTCCGGGGCACATCACCATCTGCGCCAATGATTCCGGGGCGTTTGCCGAAGTCACCATCGAAGACGACGGCGTGGGCATGGATCCGGAGCACCTGCGGTCAGTCCTCGCCGGACATACGGATGGCGACCATGTGGGGCTCCGCAATGTCGATGCCCGGCTGCGTCAGGTCTACGGAGATGAGCACGGCCTGGTGATCGATACGGCCCCCGGCGAAGGTACCCTGATCACGCTGCGGGTCCCGAAGTCGCAACCCGGCCACGACGCCTGAGGCGGCGGTTAGTCTTTAATCATGATCAACGTGCTCGTCGCCGATGACGAACTGCCCGCGGTGGAAGAACTTGCCTTCCTCCTCGGACGGGATGCGCGGATTGGCGCCATCCATCGCGCGTCCTCCGGGACCGAGGCGCTCCGCAAGCTGGAAACGGAGTCCGTCGATGCCGTCTTCCTGGACATCCATATGCCCGCCCTGTCAGGCCTGGACATTGCCCGCGCCATTTCCCGCAGCAGCAGCCCGCCCGCCGTCGTCTTCGTCACCGCTGACGAAGACTGCGCACTGGAGGCCTTCGACCTCGCCGCCGTCGACTATCTGCTCAAGCCGCTCCGGGCGGAACGGCTGGCCCGTTCGGTGGACCGGATCAGTGAACTCATCAAGGACGGCACTCCTGCCCCGGAAATGATTACCGTTGACCTCGGCAGCACCACCCGGATGATCCGCCGGGACGATGTCACGTACGTGCAAGCACAAGGCGACTACGCAAGGCTGCACACCGCCGAGGCCAGCTACCTCATCCGGGTTTCCCTCACCGATCTCGAGCAGAAATGGGCGGACGCCGGGTTCATCAGGATTCACCGCTCCTACCTGATCGCGCTGCAGCACGTGCAACACCTCAAGCTTTCCACTACCGGACCGAGCGTCGCTGTCTCGGGTGCTGAGCTGCCCATCAGCAGGCGGCACCTGCCCTCGGTCAGGGACAAGCTGCAGTCCACCCGCATCCGGCCACAGGCATGACCCGGGTCCGCGTTACCGCTCCACGCCAGTCGGCCGCGCCGGCCACCGGCCGGGTGCCGTACCCACATGAGGCCGCAGAGGACTCGGACGCCGGCCGGATCTTTGTCCGTTCCCTCATCCGCTCCCAGCTTCGCCTGGCGTTGGTGGTGGCGTGCGGATTCCTGATCATCCTCGCTGTACTTGCAACGATCCTGGTCTACGGTCCCGGCGTGTCGGAGACGCGCGTTGTGGGAATCCGCTTGGATTGGCTGGCGCTTGGGGTGGGCATCTATCCGGTAATCGGCCTGAGCGCCTGGCTTTACAACCGGGCAGCAGCACGCAACGAGGCCCGCTACCGGGACCTGGTGGAGGACAAGTGAACCCGGCCGTTGGCTTGTTCGCGTTCCTCGCCGTTTCCCTCGCCACGGCGGTCATCGGCTTTTACGGGTTGCGCGTCTCCCGGACCACCAGCGACTTCTACGTGGCCTCACGCACCGTCCCTCCGTGGTGGAACGCCTCCGCGATTGGCGGCGAGTATCTTTCGGCCGCGAGTTTCCTGGGGGTAGCGGGGCTGATCCTGCTCTCCGGCACCGACGCTCTCTGGTTCCCCGTTGGCTACACGGCCGGTTACCTGATGCTCCTGCTCTTCGTGGCAGCACCGCTGCGCCGCTCCGGCGCGTACACCATCCCCGATTTCACCGAGGCCCGCCTGGACTCCCCCTTGGTCCGCCGCGTCACGAGCCTGGTGGTGGTGGCCGTGGGCTGGCTCTACATCGTTCCGCAACTGCACGGCGCCGCGCTCACCATCCGGATAACCACCGGCCTGCCGTCGTGGGTAGGCTCGACGGCGGTGGTGGCGGTTGTGTGCCTCACGGTGGTGGCAGGTGGCATGAGGTCCATTACGTTTGTCCAGGCTTTCCAGTACTGGCTGAAATTGACTGCCCTTGCCGTGCCTGTGGTCTTCATCCTGTTGGTGCTGGTTGGCAACGGAACACCACCGCAGGCGCCCTTGCCGGTCAATCCCACCGGCCAGGCCGCTGCGGGTGCCTACCAACACATCTCGCTGCTGGTGGCCTTGCTGTTCGGAACCCTTGGCCTGCCGCATGTGCTGGTGCGGTTCTACACCAACCCGGACGGCCAATCTGCGCGCCGGACCACGCTGATCGTCCTGGGCTTGCTTTCCGTGTTCTACCTCTTCCCCACTCTCTCCGGCGCCTTGGGACGGATGTTCGCCCCCGAGCTCGCACACTCCGGACAAGCGGACGCCCTGATCCTCCTCCTCCCGGGCAAGCTGATCGGCGGGGTGCCAGGTGACCTGTTGTCAGCGCTCGTGGTGGCAGGCGCCTTCGCTGCCTTCCTGTCCACGACATCCGGCCTGGTGGTGTCGCTGTCCGGTGTCATCAGCCAGGACCTGTTCGGGGGAAGTGTGAGGGGGTTCCGCCTCGCGGCGGTGATGGCCGCCGTCGTGCCTTTGGGTTTTGCTTTCATGACGGACACCCTGGCCCTGGCCGGCAGCGTCGGCCTGGTCTTCGCGTTCACCGCTTCCACCATCTGTCCTGTCCTGCTGTTGGGCATTTGGTGGCGCGGCCTGACGGACTTTGGTGCGATCGCAGGGATGGTCACAGGCGCAGTGCTGTGTGGGGGTGCCATGGTGGCGGGCACCCTGACTGGGACAGGGAACGCTCCCGCTTGGCTGGCCCAGCCCGCGGCGTGGAGTGTGCCTTCAGCCTTCGCCGTCACGGTAATCGTGTCCATCGTGACGCGGAACCGCGTTCCCGCCTCAGTCAACCGGGTGATGTCACGGCTGCATGTACCTGAGCGGCCAGTAGCTACCGAGCGCTGAAAGCTGTTGTCCGCGCAACGGCCCGGGAGGACAATGTCGCCATGTCCGAGGAACCACAAACTGCCGGCCACGGGCAACCAGCGGCCGGTCCCGCGGAGTTGACGCCCAGCGTCCGCGCGCAACTGCTGGCCACCGAGCATTGGAGCCTGCTGGCGTCACGTAGCACCACACAAGGGGAAGTCCTCACCCGGATCAGCATGTTCCTGACGTTCACCTCGGCCAGCCTGCTCAGCGTGGCACTGGTGGGCCAGGCAACCCAATTCTCCGGCGCCTTCCGGGCCTTTGCCCTGACCGTTCTGGGCATTGACTTGGTGGTGGGCCTGTTGACGCATATCCGCGTCATGAGCGTCGGCATGGAGGACCTCATGTACGTCATTGCCATGAACCGGCTCCGTGCCGCCTACGTGGACCTGGACCCGGGAATGGCTCCGTACTTGATGGCCGGGTACCACGACGACGAAGAAGGCTCGAAGCACACCTACTACTTCCTGGGCGGCAGGAAGGACTTCAGCCAGGTGGCAGGCAGCAGCATGGTTTTCATGGGCTTCGCCAACTCTGCCCTGATCGCCCTGCTGCTCGGATCAGCCCTGCTGGCAGCCGGCCTGCCTGTTGTGTTTGCCGTGGCCATCGCAGTTGTTGTGGCCCTGGCGTTCTTCGCCACGTCCTTGGTACGGGGCAGGCGCCACTACATGGACGTATGGAAGAACAATCCGCCGCTCTCCCCCACGCCTCACCAGCCCGGGTAGGCGTCAGTCAATGGCCGCCATCAGCTCCACGACTCGGGCGAGGAAGGCATCGACCTGCGCTTCTTCGTAGCCCTCATCGCCCTTGGCTGCACGGAACACGGCGCGTCGAACGGTGTCTACGCTCAAGGGCTGATCGTTTTCCAGGTAGCCGATCAACTCAACGCACAGGGCATCGACATCCTGGACGTTGTAACTGCGCGTCCGCTTGCGTGCCGGGCGGCGGAAACGCTCACCGTCGGGCCTGTGCAGCCTGCCGCGAAGTATCCCGGAAAGCTTCCCGATCTGGCGCAACCAGGCTTCCTCGCCTTGTTGGCTGATCAGTTCGTCCCGCTCACGGCGTGCGAACGCGTCCTCAAGGCGGTCCAGGGCGGCGTCCACGCTGTGGGCGTCGTAGCCACCCTTGACGGGGTCGAAAGCCACCTCACGGACATCCACGCTGGCAACCTGGTCCGCGGCGCCAACAGGGTTCTCAAACGACGTCCGTGCGCGCTGGAGAAACTCGTCTACCTGTTTGGCGTTATAACCGTATTTGCTGCGTTCCACGCGGTCGAACGTCGCGGGGATCTGGCGTCGAATATCCAAGGCCACTATTTTTCCTTCATCGGTTGTCAGACGCCGCTCAGCAGCGCGAACAAAACATAGGCCACAGGGGCCGCGAACACGATCGAGTCAAGACGGTCCATCACACCACCATGGCCCGGCAAGATACTGCTCATGTCCTTGACGCCGAGTTCCCTCTTGACCATGGACTCGGCAAGGTCGCCAGCGGTTGCTGCGGCAACCATTCCAACGGCCAGGACAAGGCCGACCCACCAAGGCCGCTCCAGCAGGAAGATGCAGGCCAGGACACCGATCACCATGGCACCACCCACAGATCCCGCGAACCCCTCCCAGGACTTCTTGGGACTGATCTTCGGAGCCATCGGGTGCTTGCCGAACGAAGCTCCCACGATGTAGCCGAAAGTGTCATTCGATACCACCAGCAGCAGCATGGAGGCGATCTGCCATGCCCCGTCCGGGATTCCATGCGGCCAGAAGCCCACGGGGGTGGCTCCGCCAGTGGCGTGAAGCGGCAGCGCAGCGAAACTGATCAGGAACGGTATCCACGCCAAAGTGAAGACACCCGCGAAGACGCTGCGCGGCGCCCCGGCTGCGCTTTCGATGGAGCGCCAGAGCAGTACGGCCACCGAGCTGGCTGTCATGGTGAAGAGCAGGCCTTCGAGACCACCAAAGTAGGCCGAAACCGGCATCACCAGGCTGCCGACCATCACTGGAACGATCGGCATCCTGGTGCCTTGGGCTTCGAGGGCACGGAAAACTTCCCAAACACCAAGGACCGCGAAGGCCGTGGTGAGCAGGACGAACCCCAACGGGAGGAACAGCAGCCCGCCCAGGACGGCCAGCAGCATGGCAAGGCCGACGCCGATGGCCGCGGGCAGGTTGCGGCCTGCCTTGGGTGTGGGGTTCGCCCGCACACGCCGTGCGCGCTTGGGGGTATCGCGTGTCGGGACCCGTTCAGCGGGCGCCGGCTCAGCCTGGCTCATCAGACCTCGAGCAGCTCGGCTTCCTTGCGCTTGAGCAGCTCGTCGATGCTGTCGACATGCTGCTTGGTCAGGGCATCGAGCTCCTTCTCAGCGCGCGAGCCCTCGTCTTCACCGGCTTCGCCGTCCTTGACGAGCTTGTCCAGGGTGTCCTTTGCCTTGCGGCGGATGCTTCGGATGGAGACCTTGGCGTCCTCACCCTTGCCCTTGACGATCTTCACGTATTCCTTGCGGCGCTCTTTGGTGAGCTCCGGGATGGTGACGCGGATGACGTTGCCGTCGTTGGACGGGTTGGCCCCGACTTCGGAGTCACTCAGGGCCTTTTCGATGTCGCGCAGCGCGGTCTTGTCATAAGGCGTGATCAGGATGGTACGGGCATCGGGCACACCGAAGGACGCCAGCTGCTGGAGCGGGGTGGGTGTGCCGTAGTACTCAACGATGACCTTGTTGTAGAGACCGGGGTTGGCCCGGCCCGTACGGATCGTGGCGAAATCGTCCTTGGCTACTTCCACGGCTTTGTCCATCTTCTCGCCGGCTTCGAGTAAGGTCTCTTCGATCACGGGTTTCTCCTCAGAAATAGTTGCTGCCCAGCTGCAGGCGGCAATGCACAGTAAAGATCCGCCACCAGGGGCGGACGGTCCTAGAAATATCCTAGCCCTTGCTAGGGAGTTACCAGGGTTCCCAGCGTTTCGCCGAGGATCGCCCGGGTGACATTGCCTTCGCCCTCCATGCCGAAGACCACCATGGAGAGGTTGTTGTCCTTGCACATGGTCATGGCGGTCTGGTCCATGACGCGGATGTCGCGGCGCAGGGCGTCGTCGTAGCTGAGGACATCGAGCTTCTCGGCGGTGGGGTCCTTCTTCGGGTCGGCCGTGTAAACGCCGTCCACGCCGCTCTTGGCCATCAGGACAACATCTGCGTGCACTTCCAGCGCACGCTGCGCAGCCACCGTGTCGGTGGAGAAATACGGCAAGCCGGCGCCTGCACCGAAAATGACTACCCGGCCTTTTTCCATGTGGCGGATGGCGCGGCGGGGAATGTAGGCCTCGGCCACCTGGCCCATGGTGATGGCGCTCTGGACACGGGTCTCCACTCCGGCCTGCTCCAGGAAGTCCTGCAGCGCGAGGCAGTTCATGACGGTGCCCAGCATGCCCATGTAGTCGGCGCGGGAGCGATCCATGCCGCTTTGGGACAGTTCAGCGCCCCGGAAGAAGTTGCCGCCGCCAACAACGATTGCAACTTCCACATCCGCAACACCTGCTGCGATCTGCTTGGCAATGGCCCTGACGGTCTCGGGATCGACGCCGAGCTTGCCTCCGCCGATGACTTCGCCGGAAAGTTTCAGAAGTACACGTCGGCGGGTCTTCTCGGGCTGGATTGCAGTGTTGACGGTTTCCATGGTGCCTTCCCGTTGGTGGACTCTGGCTAGATTATCGTGCTGGGGGTCCGCGCAGGTACTACCCGGACGCGTGCATGAAAAAGGGGCGGCCACCGAAGTGACCACCCCTTTTCATGAATTACTAGTTTCCGACGCGGAAACGGGTTACTGCGGTTGCCTTGACGCCGGCTTCTTCGAGGACCTGTGCAACAGTCTTCTTGGAATCCTTGGCGAATGCCTGGTCAACCAGAACTTCACCCTTGTAGAAGCCCGTAACGCGGCCTTCTACGATCTTCGGGAGAGCAGCTTCGGGCTTGCCTTCAGCCTTCGCGGTCTCTTCGGCGATACGGCGCTCGGACTCGACCAGTTCGGCCGGGACGTCTTCGCGGGTCAGGTAGTTCGGTGCCATTGCTGCAACGTGGACAGCGATGTCGTGTGCGGCGGTGGCAGCGGCTTCGCCTTCACCGTCAACAGCGAACAGGACGCCGACCTGGGCCGGGAGGTCCTTGGACGTCTTGTGCAGGTAGGCGTCAACCGTGGTGCCCTCAACGCGGGAGATGCGACGGACAACAACCTTTTCGCCGAGGACAGCGCCCTCTTCGACGACGACCTCGGACAACGGCTTGCCGTCGACTTCGGTTGCCAGCAGGGTTTCGAGGTCGGCTGCGCCGGACTCGACTGCAACGTTGAGGACCTTGTCGGCCAGCTGGATGAACTTGTCAGCCTTGGCAACGAAGTCGGTCTCGCAGTTGACTTCGATCATTACGCCAACGCCGCCGTTGACCTTGGCAGCAACCAGGCCCTCAGCCGTGGAACGGCCTTCGCGCTTGGTGGCACCCTTGAGGCCCTTGATGCGGATGATCTCGATGGCCTTCTCAGCGTCACCGTTGGCCTCGTCAAGAGCCTTCTTGACGTCCATCATGCCGGCGCCGGTGCGCTCGCGCAGGGCCTTGATGTCAGCAGCAGTGTAGTTCGCCATGTGAACCCCTCTGTCTAGAAATTTGTGTGTTTACGGACTGACAGGACGGCAGCCCACCGTGTGAGCCGCCATCCTGTCAGTTGCCCCCGACGCTGTCTCCAGCATCAGGGAAGGTCCAGATTTACTTGGCTTCGGCTTCGCCGGTTGCAGCTTCAGTTGTTTCCGGAGCTTCTGCTGCGGGAGCTTCTGCGGCCGGAGCCTCAGCTGCTGCTGCTTCTTCAGCCTTGCTGCCTTCGAGGAGCTCGCGCTCCCACTCGGCCAGCGGCTCTTCCGGAGCTTCGGTGGTACCGGTTGCGCGCTGGTTGCGGGCGATGAGGCCCTCAGCTACGGCGTCGGCAACAACGCGGGTGAGCAGGTTGACGGAGCGGATGGCGTCGTCGTTGCCCGGGATCGGGAAGTCGACTTCATCGGGATCGCAGTTGGTGTCCAGGATGGCAACAACCGGGATGTTCAGCTTCTTGGCTTCGTCAACAGCAAGGTGTTCCTTCTTGGTGTCAACAACCCACAGAACCGAGGGAGCCTTGGTCAGGTTGCGGATACCGCCGAGGTTGGACTCGAGCTTGGTGAGTTCACGCTTGAGGAGCAGGAGCTCCTTCTTGGTGTAAGCGGAGCCGGCGACGTCGTCGAAGTTGATCTCTTCGAGTTCCTTCATGCGCTGGATACGCTTGGCGACGGTCTGGAAGTTGGTGAGCATACCGCCCAACCAACGCTGGTTGACGTACGGCTGGCCAACACGGGTAGCCTGCTCGGCAATTGCTTCCTGAGCCTGCTTCTTGGTGCCGACGAACAGGACGGTGCCGCCGTGGGCGACAGTAGCCTTGACGAACTCGTAGGCGCGGTCGATGTAGGACAGCGACTGCTGAAGGTCGATGATGTAGATGCCGTTGCGTTCCGTGAAGATGAAGCGCTTCATCTTCGGGTTCCAACGACGGGTCTGGTGTCCAAAGTGGACGCCGCTGTCAAGCAGCTGGCGCATGGTTACGACGGGCATGCCGACGCTCCTTCCGGCAGGTCATTCATGAGAGAGCCCATGGGGCTGCTCTTACCCTGCCAATAGTTGACGGTTGTTTAGCCTCTGCCCGGACGGGCGCGGCTCCTGGCATCCATTGCGCTTCTCATCCGGCATGGAACCAAAGGCTCCTCCGGACCGCAAGAGGCACAATCCTCCGCAGCATGAAACCATGGGCTTCGCTGGAGGAGGGCTGGATACGCGTAGTCAGCCTGGCACCCCCACACATCTGAATGAGACATGTTCCTGAACAAGCTTGAGGGCACAGCAAACTGCTCCACCAAGTGTACTACAGCCATACCGCCCAACGGACCGCCCATCACCGGCAGTTGTCCACATACCGGCTCCCCCGTATAGCCCCGGGATCACGCAAAGGGAAGGCTGGATCCATGTCCTTCCTGAAGCTGGCAGCCACCTTGATCCTTACCCTCAACATCACTCTCAGCATCCCGTCCGGGGCGGACGGCGCCCCGGACGCTCCCCAGGGAAGATGGAGCTGGCCGCTGTCCCCCAAGCCGTCCGTCCTGCGGACGTTTGATCCTCCGGACAAGCCGTGGCTGAGCGGACACCGCGGCGTGGATTTAGGCCCAAGGCCCGACGGCGGACAGGTCACCGCGCCGTCCGATGGCGTGGTGGCCTTCGCCGGCGTCGTGGTTGACCGCCCGGTCCTCACCATCGATCACGGCGACGGACTCAGGAGCAGTTTCGAACCCGTGGCCAGCAGCCTTAAGCAGGGCGACCACGTGGCCAAAGGGCAAACGGTCGGCACCCTGCAGTCGGGACACTGCGGAAGCACCACGTGCCTGCATTGGGGTGTTCGGCGCGGCGAGGAGTACCTCAATCCACTGGGCTTTGTGTCCGACCTGCGCCCATCAGTGTTGCTGCCGCTGGAGTGAGCCCCGCCGCGCCGTCCGCGGAGGTTCTAGACGATGGCAGAAACGCCCGTGATGGCCCGACCGGTCACCAGAGTGTTGATTTCGTGGGTTCCCTCGTAGGAGTAGATCGCCTCGGCATCGGAGAAGATCTTGGCCATGCCGTAGTCCGTAACGATGCCATTGCCGCCGAGGATACTGCGCCCCAGGGCGACACTTTCGCGCATGCGTGCAGTGGTGAAAGCCTTGGCCAGGGCGGACTGTTCGTCTTTGGCAACGCCCGCGTCCTCAAGCTGTGCAAGCCTGACCATCATGCCCATTGAGGCGACTGTGTTGCCCAGGATCTGCACCAACTGGTTCTGGACCAGCTGGAAGGCTGCCAACGGGCGCCCGAACTGCTGGCGCTCCACGGCGTAGTTGCGGGCAACGTCGAAGGCGGCCATCTGAAGTCCGACGGCCTGCCACGCCACAGCCAGGCGCGTGACCTTCAGGACCTTGTTGGTATCCCGGAAGCTGTTGCCGTTGGCCAGCTTGAAGAAGTCGGGCACCACCACGTTATCCAGGGTGATGTCCGCGTTCTGGACCGTGCGGAGGGAAATCTTGTTCTCGATCTTGCTGGCGGAATAGCCCGGCAGGGTGGTGTCCACCAGGAACGCTTTCACCTGGTTGTCGGCCACGTCCTTGGCATAGATGACCACCCAGTCCGAGAAGGTGGCATTGCCGATCCAGCGCTTTGCACCGTTGAGAATCCACGTGTCGCCTTCACGTCGTGCCGTCGTGCGGGTTCCGCCTGCAACATCGGAACCACCCAGCGGCTCGGTCAGCCCGAAAGCGCCGATCTTCTTCAGGGAGTAGATGTCCGGCAGCCACGCATCCTTTTGCTCCTGGGAGGCGAGGGCTTCAATGGAGCCCGTGAAGAGGCCGTCATGGACGCCCATGAACGTGGCAATGGAAGCATCCGCTCGGGTCACTTCGGCATGGAGCATGCCGGCAAAGAGATTGGAGTATCCCTGGCGCCGAACCGGGCTTACGAGGTCCAGCTCGCCAAGCTTGGGAATGAGGTCCATGGGGAATTCGCCGCGGTTCCAGCAGTCCACTGCGATCGGAGTGACCTCGCGGGCAAGGAACTCCCGCACTTCGGCCAGACGGTCCTGCTCCTTGCCTGTCAGCAACTGCTCGAAGGCATAGAAGTCACCATCGGCGTAAGGAAGAGTGGTGGCGTCGAATGCGGTGTTGGACATGTTCGCTCCTTCAAGGGTGGTCACCTGCGACCACGTCAAGGTCCCGGAAGGACTGCACTGTGACCCGGGAGTCGGCAGGGCAGCCAAGTTACCGGCGGGTAATAAGTTACTGATCAGTAACTTACCGCATGACGCCACCTCCTGCAACGGTGCATGGTGCTGCTTACCCAGGGCCGGCAACACAAAAAAAAATCCCCCTTGCCGACTTTGAGTCGGCAAGGGGGATCTTCCGGTAGGGCTACTCGGACTTGAACCGAGGACCTTAGGATTATGAGTCCCGCGCTCTAACCAGCTGAGCTATAGCCCCGTAATGCCCGAACAGCCGCCGTCCAGCAGCCGTTCCGGGCAAAGCACTCTAGCAATACTAATAGCTAACGGGGAGTGCTTTGGTCACACCACCATGTCCTCATAGGACGCGCCCCGGTAAAGGTCCTCAAAGGTCTGCAGGGTGCCGTTAAGGCTGTGCGGCTCCACCATTTCGCGACTCACCTTGCCCATGGCTTCCAGCTCGTCCTCGGGAAGCTGAACCAGTTTGGTGATTTTCGCGGCGAGTTCAGAGCTGTCGTTGGGTGTGAAGAGGTAGCCGTTTTCTCCGTCGCGGACCAGGTGCGGCAGCGCCATGGCATTGGCAAGCAGGACAGGGGTGGAAGCGGACATGGCTTCCAGCGTCACCAGGGACTGCAGTTCGGCCGTGCCGGGCATGCAGAAGATGTCGGCCTTGATGTAGGCCTCACGCAGGTCCTCGTCGCTCGCGAGCCCGAGGAATTTGACCCGGTCTCCCAGGCCAAGCCGGGCCACTTGGGCTTCCAAGGCCGGACGGACTTCTCCGCCGCCCACGATTTCAAGGTTGACGTTCAACTCCGGGGGAGTCTTGGCCACGGCGTCGATCAGCACATCGATGTGCTTCTCCTCCGCGAGGCGCCCAACGAAAAGCACGGTGGGATGGCTGTGCGGTTCAATGACTTCACCGGGGTGAAGCTCATACGCCGAAGAATCGATGCCGTTGGACAGCGGCAGGACTTTGCGCAGGAAGGCGTGCTGGTGCATCGCCTTGGCGGCCAGAGGCGTAGGGGTGGTGACAACGTCAGCCTGTCCCATGACCTTGCCCATGTCCTTCCAGGAAATGCGGCCCACGATGTCCTTGAACCACTGCGGGAACGGCAGGAACGGGTTCAGGTTTTCCGGCATGAAGTGGTTGGTGGCAATGATCCTGATGCCGCGTTTGACGGCCTCATAAAGGACGTGTTCGCCAATCATGTAGTGGCTTTGGATGTGCACGACATCGGGCTGCACCTTGTCGAACAGGAGGCTGATTTCCTTCTTGATTTCCCATGGGAAGCAGATGCGGAAGTACTCATGGGTGAAAACGCCATGGGAGCGCAGCCGGTGCACGGTGGCCTCGTCGCGGAATTCCGTGTAGCTCTTGCCCGAATCCGGACGGCAGGCCAACACGTGAACGTTGTGTCCGCGTGCCGTCATCCCCTTGGCCAGGCGGTAGCCGAACTGGGCAGCGCCGTTGACATGCGGCGGGTAGGTGTCCGCGGCAATCAGGATGGTGAGGGGCTTGTTGGTGTCGGGAATGGTCACGTGGAGAACTCCTGATGGTCACGGTGCGGACAGCACTGCTTGTGGCAATGCTGCGGTGTCGCCGGGTTGCCGCCCGCAAAAGCGGTGGCGCAAGGTAAAGATCTGCCCTAGGCCTTCCGGCTGGCAGCCGCCTTCGCGTCCTTTTTGCGCTTGGTGACTTCCGGATGGTGCCTGCTTAGGGCAATAACCCCCACGATAGCAAGCGTAGCGGCCGCTGCCATGGCGATCGCCATCACGGCGTGGACATCGGGACGAAGCTCACCAAGGATGACGATGCCGATCGCAATGCCCACCATCGGGTCAATCACAGTCAATCCCGCGATCACGAGGTCCGGCGGTCCACCAGAGTACGCACTCTGGACAAACCATGAACCCAGGCCACCTGCAGCAACGATGGCTATCAGCGTGTACCACTGGACGTTGAGCAGGAAGAGTCCGTTGGGATCGAGCAAGTGCTTGCCGATAATCCGGGTCAGTACGGCCACGAAACCGAACAGGACGCCTGCGCCCAGGATGTAAATGAAGGCGCTCATCCGGTGTTTGAACAAGACGGCCAGGGTGCCGAAAATACCGACGGCCAGGGCAAGGAGCAGCACGATCGTCAGCTCATCGTCACCGCTGACGTGGTGATTTTCCTGTGTGACGAACACGGCCAGCAATACAAACAGCGCGGAACCGGTGACACAGGCGCTGATCGCCACAACTGTTGCCCGGTTGATGCTCAGTCCTTGGTCTTTGGCATTGACCACCGTGGTGATGACCAGCGCAATGGCGCCGATCGGTTGCACCACCGTCAAGGGCGCAGACACCAATGCAATGGCATTCATCACCATGCCCAAGGCAAGGAACAGCAGGCCCAGCATCCAGCGCGGATTCCGCAGGAGCCGCAGGAAGCCATTGGAGCTCAGCGCCAGGCCACCCGTATCGGCTTTCACCGCGCTCCCCTGCCGCTGGGCGCCGATGGCGAGGAAGAAGGCCCCAAGTACCGCCAGGCAAACCGCCAGCCAGACCATCAGCCGAGTCCGCCGTCGTCGGTTTTCAATTCTTTTCCTTTTCGCAGGATGGCCCAGAAGTAGTTGTATGCCGCAATCCAGTGGCCCACCAGGCCCAGGCCCAGGAACGTCCACGCCGCCACGAAATACACGTCAGTCAAGGGTATGGGCAGTTTGGACAGGACGAGCAATGGCGTGCCCACCAGCAGCAGGGCGGTGCGGATTTTCCCGACGATGCTCACGGGAAGATCCGGGTGGCTCCGGAAATAGATCAACGATGCGATCGCCAGGATCGCGTCAGGGACCAGAAGCGCCGCCAGATACCACCACTGCACGACGCCGGCAATCGCCAAAGTGAAAGCCACGGCCAGGAGGGCGGCCCGGTCGGCCATCGGATCCAGGATCCTGCCCAACTTGGAGGTCTGGTCGAACCGCCTGGCGATGTAGCCGTCCACCCAGTCCGTGCTGCCCATGACGACGAGCACCAGGACCGCGAACCCGTACTCCTGTTCGGAGAGCACGAGCCAGACAAAGAGAGGCACGCCCATGAAACGCAGGACGGTGAGGATATTGGGGACAGTGAAGATGAGGTCATGGTCGACCTGCGGACGATCCGGGTGCGAACCAGCACCGATCAGCCTCATGTGTCCCCCTTCCTCGTGTTCAGTATCCGGTGCTCAGAAACCTGCTATTTCTTCAGCAGCTTCCTCAGCGCAACCACGAAGACCACCGCGGCGGTGGCGAAAGCTGCAAGGTCTTTCCAGTGCGCGGCCATCCGCTCGCTGACGCTTTGGGGAACTGAATCGCCGAGGTCGGCGAACTTCGCGGCAGCGAATTCCTTGCCCTCCTGGAACCTGACGTTGGCGCTCTCGAGCAAGGCCTGGCCCTGCTTTTTGACGTCCAGCTGTTCACCCAGCTCATCGCGGACACCCGTCAGGTGTTCGCGGCGCCTCTTCAAGCGGGAGCGAAGCTCGGCTTCCGTGGGCGCCTTGACGGCATCGGCTTCCTTGGCAGCTTCCTTTGCTGCCTTTTCGGCCTTGGCCTTCTCAGCTGCGGCTTCCTTTTCGGCTTTGGCGGCCTTCGCGGCAGGCGAGTTCGGGTCGAGGATCGACTCGTCGAACGCTGAGCCTTCCTTGGCGATCCCGAGGTCATGCTTGATGCCCCGGATGGTGTCCTCGGGGACCAACGGCATGGCCTTCTTGAACTTGGCGATGCCGATCAGCGATGCGATGGCGACAACCACAAGGAAAAACGCTGAGACGAGCAGAGCCGCGAGCCAGCCGGGCATGATGGTGGCCAGGCCCAGAATGGCTGCCACCACCAGTGCAATGACCAGCAGCGCCATGAAGACGAGGGCAACACCGAAAAAGGCGCCGGCCACGCCAAGCTGTGTGGCCTTGCGTTTGAGTTCCACCTTGGCAAGGGCGATCTCATCATTGATTTGCCGTGGGGCCAAGCGTGCAACGAGCTTGAGGGTCTTCGGCAAAGTACGAATGGCTGGTCCTTGACTGGTCCGGCCGGTGTGACGTCCACTCATGGGTTCCGCCTAACTGCTTCCTCTTGGCATCGTGTCGGGCGAACGCAGCGGAAAACTCCGCCGCGGACACCTGTCCTCAAAGCTATCATTCAGGTTCCTGCTGAACTTTCGGGGCCACGCTCCGGCGCGCCCGTCATAGCAGCAATAAATATGATCCGGGCCATAGGATAGATGATCGTGACCCCTCCCATTGCCCCGGGCGATTCCCTGAGCCGACGCGAAAAGCTTGTCTACATTCTCCTCCTGGGCGCCTTGACGGCCTTGGGTCCCTTCACCATCGATCTCTACCTCCCCGCGTTCCCGGCCCTGGAATCAAGTTTCAACGTCTCGGAAGCGGCAATCCAGCTCACCCTGACCGGAACAACCGTCGGCTTCGGCCTTGGCCAGTTGGTGGTGGGACCGTTCAGCGACAAGGTAGGCCGCAGGCTGCCGCTGATCCTGGCCACAGCCGTGCATATTGGCTCTTCCCTGGGCGCTGCGCTGGCAACCGACATCGGCATGCTTTCCGTTTTCCGTGTCCTCATGGGAATCGGGGCGGCCGGAGGTGGCGTGGTGGCCATGGCAATGGTCAGGGACCTTTTCCACGGCTACTCCATGGTGCGGATGTTCTCCCGCATGTCACTGGTCAACGGGCTCGCGCCCATCCTGGCTCCGGTGATCGGGTCACAACTGCTCCTTGTCTTTCCCTGGCCCGGGATTTTCTACTTCCTGGCGTGCTACGGCCTGCTGGTCATCATCGCCTCCATCTTCTTTATCCGGGAGACCTTGCCTGCCGAACAGCGCGGCAAGTCCACCGTGACGGTCGGACAGCGCTACAAGAAGGTACTTACGGACCGGATTTTCGTGGGCATGGTGCTGGTGGGCAGCCTCAACTTCGGCGGCCTGTTCGCCTATTTGTCCGCGTCCACCTTCCTCTTCCAGAAGGTCTACGGCTTCTCCCCCCAGGAATACGGCATCCTGTTCGGCATCAATTCATTGGGCATCGTGGCCGGTGTCCAGATCAGTTCCCGCTTGATCCGGCGCGTAGCCCCGCAGTGGATTGTGGCCGGAGCAACGCTGTTCATGTTGTGCATGTCCCTTGTGATCGTCGTGCTTGATCTGTTCCACGTGGGGCTGTGGGGCACCTTGATTCCCCTGTGGTTCTACATCTGCGCCACCGGGTTTATGTTTCCGTGCGTCCAGGTGTTGTCCCTGGCCAACCACGGCGCACAAGCCGGCACGGCGGCCTCCCTCCTTGGCGCTTCACAGTTCATGATGGCGGGCATCGTTCCTCCGGTGGTCGGCTGGCTGGGGGTCACCTCCGCCGTCCCCATGGGAGCTGTGATGGCCGTCTGCATCACGGGTTCCATGACCGCACTTTGGTTGGTTGTGCGGCCACGGACCGTGCCCTCCATCCACTAGCTGCCATCCATCAACCGCACCGTAGGCTGTCACTATGACGAACAAACCGCACCGTAATGGCAGGGGCCTCTTTCTCGGTGCGATGCTGGGCGCGGTGGCCGGGGCACTCATCGGCCGCGCTGCAGGAAGCGCGGTTTTCGGCGCGTTGCTCGGTGCCGTGATCGGCGCCGCGGTTCTGTACCGGGTCAATCCTGGACCATGGAACCGTGACTAGGCAGGAATCGTGACCAGGCAGGAACCGTGACTAAGCGGCGGCTCTTGCCGACCCTCCGGCGTCGAACGTTTCAAAGCCTCCCCTAAAGCCCTGCCGCAGGGCAGAATGGTGGCCAGCCGGTGTTACCGGTGCCTAACCGGTGAAGGGGACATCACATGAGCACGGCGGTCGGATTTCGTGGCACCCTACGGGGCCTGGCAACCGTGCGGAGTTTGCCGCTGACGCTTGCCTTGGTGGTGGTCCTCTGGGTTTTGGCACTGGCGACGGGAAGCGTCCTTAACGGTCCTCCCGAAGCACTTCTGGAGCAGGTGGGGCTTGGCTTGGCCGTGGAACCCGGGCCGTGGTGGTCGGTCTTCACGTCAACGTTCTTCGGTTCCTCGCTTCTCGACTACCTGGCGTGCACCGCAGCGATCCTGCTGGGGGTCGGTATTGCCGAAAGGGTTCTGGGCCCGTGGCTGGCCCTGGCTGCCTTCATCGCCGGTTCCGCCCTCAGCGCACTGGTGCTGGTCGCGCTGGTGGCTTTCGGTACCGACAACAGCGACCAATGGCTGAGCTTCCTCGGCGGGGAGTACGCGGTGGGCGCTTACGGCGGAGCCGCGGCTGCCCTGGGATTTTCGACGGCGGCACTTGACTCGCTGTGGCGGCGTCGCCTCCGGACGTGGTTGCTCGCTGCGGCACTGATGTTCGCCCTCTTCGTTGGAGTGGCCCAAACTTTGCAGGCTCTCGCCGGCGCAGTGATCGGAATCGTTGCCGGCTGGGCCGCACACTCCGTGGTCCTTCACAAGAGCGGCGGATCGTTCAATGCCTCCAGCCTCCGTGAGACGCGTTTCCTGGTCGGCACGGTGGTTGGCGTCTTCGCCCTGGGGCCCCTGTTGACCCAACTGACGGGCACCTGGGAGGTGGGCCCGCTCTCGGTGGTCTCCGAGGTCATGCTCCAGGCAAGCCCCGACGTCGATGAGGTTCAGGAGGCCTGCAGGAACGAAGCGAACTGCGTGGCCCTGCAAAACATCGTTGGTGTCCGGAGCTTTGGTGCGGCCATCCTGACGGTGATCCCTGTCCTGCTCTTACTGGTTTGCGCCGAAGGCCTGCGACGCGGTCGCCGCCTGGCTTATCGGCTGACACTGATCATCCAGGTGTATCTGGCTGCGGTGACCGTCCTGGCGATCGTGCAGTACATCAGCGACCCGGATGTCACCATGGGCGGCGACGATTTCGGCTACCTGCTGCTGTACGTGGTCCCGGCTCTTCTTGCGCCCATCATCATCGTGGCGCTGCTGCTGGCCAACAGGCACAGGTTCAGGGTGGAGTCCAGCGACGCCGGATACCGTGCCCTTGGCCGGGCCGCCCTGATCCTGGCCGTGACCGCAGTGGCCCTCTACGTGGCGTTCTGGTTCCTGGAGGGCAACCCGGGCCAGTCAACCCTGTGGGACCTCGCCGGACAGCTGACGCACATCCTGGTGCCCTTCCCGGTCCCGTTCGTTGTGGCGCTGCCCCAGGGACTGCTGAGCACTGTGCTGTACGGCCTGGGAGGAGACGTCATCTGGCTTCTCATCCTGGTCCTGGTCCTCAACAACTTCCGCCGCTTCAGGATGATCGCCACCGACCCTGCTGCCGATCTCGGCCACACCCGCGAGCTGCTGCACCAGGGCGGTGGCACCTTGTCCTGGATGGCATTGTGGGACAACAACCAGTACTGGTTCACTCCGGACAGGAAGGCCGGCGTCGCCTACCAGGTCCACAACGGGGTGGCGTTGACCGTTGCCGGTCCCTACGGCGATGCCGGCCACCATGACGAGGCAGCGCTTGGTTTTGTGGCGCACTGTTCCGCATTGGGATTGGTCCCGTGTTTCTATTCCGCCGACTCCGGGCTGGATGGCCCGCTGCTCCCCTACGGCTTCAGGAAACTGGAGGTCGCGGAGGAAACACTTCTCAACGTCCAGGCAATGACATTCAAGGGCAAAGAGTGGCAGAACGTCCGCACTGCGCTGAACCGCGCTGAGAAGCTGTCCATCAAGGACCTTTGGTACCACTACGGCAGCATGCCGCCGGGCATCAGGGCCCAACTGGCTGAGATTTCCGAGGAGTGGGTGGCTGACAAGGCCCTACCCGAGATGGGATTCACCTTAGGCGGCTTGAACGAACTCAAGGATCCCGAAGTTCTCTGCTGCGTGGCGGTGGACGACGACGGCCTGGTCCACGGGGTGACCAGCTGGCTTCCCGTTTTCAGCAACGGCGAGATCTCCGGTTGGACCCTCGACTTCATGAGGCGCCGCACAACAGGCTTCAAGGGCGTCATGGAATTCCTGATCGCCTCAGCCGTGACGCACTTCAAGGAGCAAGTTCCGCAGATCTCCCTCTCAGGCTCTCCATTGGCCAATGCGGGGACCGGAGGCGCGGAAGGTGACCGAAGCACCCTGGACCGCGTCCTGGCCCTGTTGGGAAATGCCCTGGAGCCGATGTACGGCTTCAAATCATTGGCTGCCTTCAAGTCAAGGTTCCAACCCGAGCACCGGACCTTGTACATGTACTACCAGGACCCCCTGGCCTTGCCATCGATCGGACTGGCGGTCGGCTCGGCCTACCTGCCCGGGCTCTCGCCCGCACAAAGCGCTGGTTTGTTGAGGCAGATGGTGGCCCGGGAGCCTGCCGCATGACCGGTCATCCGGCGGTGCGTCCATGAACGATGTCCTGAAACTCGAAATCAGCAGCCCCGTAGTCCTGACGATCGCCGGGATCATCGCCGTCGGGTTCTTCCTGGTGCTCTTCCTCCGGCCGTCTGCCCGCTGGGTCCTCACGGCGATGAGCGCCATTGTGGTGGCAGGGCTGGTGGGGTGGTTCACCGTGTGGATCGTGGAGGACGTGCTGGACGTCTTTCACGTGGGACTGACCCCGCGGGTATGGTTCTGGTCGATCAGCTGCTTCGCCGCTTTGGGGTTGGTCGCGGTGAGTTTTCTCCACAGCGCGCGCTGGCGGAAAGTGGTGGCCATCATCTCGGTCCCCGTCTTCGTCACTGTCTCCGCCCTGCAAATCAACGCCGAGTTCGGACTGAACAACACCCTGGGTTCGGCCCTGGGGATCTCAACCGAGGACGTCATTGAACTGAACAAGCCGGACCCGGATGCGTCCATTCCGGCCGGACCCTTGTGGCAGCACTGGACTCCGCCCGCCAACATGCCCTCGAAAGGCAAGGTGGGGACCCAAGTCATCCCGGCCACGGTGTCGGGTTTCGACGCGCGCCCGGCCGGTATCTACCTTCCACCGGCTGCCCTGACTGCCAATCCACCGAGGCTTCCCCTGTTCGTCCTCATGATGGGCCAGCCGGGCCTCCCCGATCCGCAGTACGTCTCCGCCGCCCTCGACGAGTTCGCTGCAAAAAACAATGGACTGGCCCCCATTGCGATCGTCGCCGACCAGATCGGCCCGGACCAGGATGACACCCTGTGCCTGGACACCCCTAAGTACGGAAACGTCGAGAAGTACATCAACCAGGACGTGGTGAACTGGGCCAAGGACAACTTGAGCATCCTTCCGGACAGGGACCACTGGACCATCGCCGGATATTCCAACGGCGGCCAATGCGCCATCTCCTTCGCCGTCAAGTACCCCGGAATGTGGGGCAACGTGGTGGACATCTCAGGCGAGGAGTTCCCCGGCGCAGAGGACCCCACGGAGAACCTGGCCGGGATCTTTGGCGGTAACCAGGCCGCCTACGATGCCCAAAAGCCCATCAACATCATGAAGGGCAAACAGTTCCCCGACACAACTGCCGTGTTCACTGCCGGCTCGGACGACCCCACCTACGTGGCCGCCGCGAAAGCCGTGTCCGCGGCGGCGCAAGCGTCCGGAATGAAAGTGACCTACTACGAGGTACCCAACGGCGGACACGTGGGCCTGGCATTGAACGCAGGCCTGGAGAAGGGCTTCGAAGTGCTGTACCCGCGCCTGGGCCTGTCCCGCTAGAAGCTCTTTTCGCGGCCACCCACCGGCGATAAAGTTGAGATGTGCCACATTGGCAAGAGCTGAACCCGTTACCGGCACCGTGGCAGCGCAAGGATGACCGCATCCTCCCGCTGTGGTGGGAGCGCCTGTGCTCGGTGACCAGTCCGCCGTCGGCCGCTTTGTACGCGGGTGGACTCTTCACGGACGACCGGCGACGGCCCATAGCCCAGTGGTACAACCCCGAAACGGATGCCGCACTGTTGGTCGCTCCGGAGACCTCGCCGGAGTGGCCGGTCCAAAGGTTCGGGATTTTCTATGCCCCTCCGGGCGGCGGTTTCACGAGAGTCTACTCGGCGCCGCATGAGTGGCATCCGCGTGAGCCCAGGACCCCTCCCACCGAGCAGGACTCGTTCATGGCGGCTGTGGCGGAAGCCGCGCGCTTCCTCCAGGTGGAGATGGATTTCGTTTAAAAAGCAGACCCCGCACCAGCCATTAGGCGGGTACGGGGCCCTTGTGCTCCTCCGACTGGACTTGAACCAGTAACCCTTCGATTAACAGTCGAATGCTCTGCCAATTGAGCTACGGAGGAATGAAGCGGTTATGACTTTAGCAAAGGTTTTACCGGATGTGAAATCGGTCGGCGATACCCCCTGGGGGTATAAAAATACCCCCGCTCCGGCGAACCGGAACGGGGGTATTGTGCGCTCCTCCGACTGGACTTGAACCAGTAACCCTTCGATTAACAGTCGAATGCTCTGCCAATTGAGCTACGGAGGAATGAAGCGGTTACTAGCTTAACAGGGGGCTGCCGGAAAACGAAATCGAGGATCTCAGCCGTCCGAGCGCAGCGCCCGGCGTTCCATTTCGAGCTGCATCAACTCACGGTTCAGCCGCTGGAATTCCTCAGGCTGGGAGGCAGCGTCGAGCCGTTGGAGCTGCCCCATCTTGTCGGCCTTGATGCGGGTGATCTGAAGCTCGAAGAGTCGGGCCAGGATATCCCGGCAATACCGTTGCATCGCTTCCGGGGTGCTGGCGGGCAGTGGTGTCACAGCAAGTTCGGACACCAGATTGCGCAGGGGCTCGGGTACTTCCTGCCGGATCTGCTCCACCCACGACACCGGGTCTGCCGTATGGCCGAGCCCCGTGGCGCGGATCGCCGCATGGACGGCAGCATAGGCCGGCGTGGCGAACATCGTAGCCGCAAAGCGGTCCCACGCCACTCCACCAAGCACTGCGGGATCCTGAAGAACCACCTCGAGTGCTTGGCGTTCCATCCCCGCTACGGGGTCGCGGGGGTTGGGACGGTTGAACACCGGACCGCCCGACGGCGGTGCTGCCGCGGCCGCTGCTTGCTCGCCGCTGCCTGCAGCGTTGCTGCCGCTTGTCCCCCGTTTAGCGGCCGCGCCGACGTATCGGCTGACTTCCTCGATGGGCATGCCCAGCCAGCCGGCAAGGTTCCGCGTGTACTCGGGCCTTGTGGCTGAGTCCCTGATCTGCGCCACCACCGGAGAAGCCTCACGGAGCGCTGCTACGCGGCCCTCCACGGTGTCCAGGTTGTGCCGCCGCAGGGTGGCCCTGATGGCGAATTCGAAGAGCGGTTTCCGGGTACCGATGAGCTCGCGCACCGCGGCATCACCTTTGAGCTGGCGAAGGTCACAGGGATCAGCACCGGAAGGCTCCACAGCCACGTAGGTCTGGGCCGTGAAGCGCTGGTCCTCCTCGAACGCCCTCAGAGCGGCCTTCTGGCCGGCGGCATCACCATCGAAGGTGAAAATGACCTCTCCCCCGCTGCCGTCGTCCGAAAGCAGCCGCCGGGCCACCTTGATGTGTTCTGTACCGAAGGCTGTACCGCAGGTGGCCACCGCCGTCGTGACCCCTGCAAGGTGGCAGGCCATCACGTCCGTGTACCCCTCCACCACTACCAGCTGGCGCTCCTTGGCGATGTTCCGTTTGGCGAGATCGATGCCGTAGAGGACCTGGGATTTCTTGTAGAGCGTGGTCTCCGGGGTGTTCAGGTATTTGGGGCCCTGGTCGTCTTCGTAGAGCTTGCGCGCACCAAAACCGATGGTGTCCCCCGCGATGTCCCGGATGGGCCAGATCAGCCGGCCACGGAAGCGGTCGTAAATGCCTCGATTACCTTCTGAAAACATTCCAGTGAGCTTCAACTCAGCATCCGTGAACCCGCGTCCGCGCAGGTGCTTCAACAGCGCGTCCCAGCCTTGCGGCGCGTATCCCACTCCGAAGTGTTCGGCGGCAGCACGGTCGAACCCGCGGCCATCCAGGAAGTTACGGCCTTCCGCCGCTCCGGGGGTCAGAAGCTGTGCGCGGAAGAACTCATCGGCGATCTTGTGGGCGTCCAGCAGGCGCTGGCGCTTGCCCACTTCCTCGCGGCTGGGACCCGTCCCGCCGTCTTCGTACCGCAGCTCGTAACCGATCCTGGCCGCGAGCTTTTCCACGGCTTCGTGGAAGGAACTGTGATCCATCTTCTGGACGAAGGAAATGGCGTCGCCATCCTCGCCGCAGCCGAAGCAGTGATACCTGCCCACCTGCGGGCGGACGGTGAAGGAGGGAGAACGTTCGTCGTGGAAGGGGCACAGGCCTTTGAAACTGCCCAGTCCGGCACCTTTGAGCGTGACGTATCCGTCAACGACTTCCTTGATGTCCGTGCGCTGGCGTACTTCGTCGATATCTTCACGTTTGATCAGGCCAGCCACGTGTCCATCCTAGTCGCATCGACCAAACCGCCCGGCGCCCGGGCGCGCCTCACCAAAGCGACGGGAGGCTGCCCACCAGACGCTCGTACATGGCCAGGGCAGAGACGTCCGTCAACGACGCCACCTGGTCGATGACGACCCGCAGGCGGGCACCGTCGTCGACGGCGTCCCTCCAGTCGGCGGCGAACATCGGCTCCAGGTGGCGGTCGCCTGTGGCGTTCAAGACGCCCACGAGCGCGTGCAGCACTTCGCGTTGGCGTTCGTAGACAGGCTGCCGGTGGTCCGTGGAGATGACGAAGGTGGTGGCCAATCCCTTGAGCACCGCGATCTCCGTCACGGTCTCCTCGGGGACCATGAGTTCGGCGTCATAACGGGTGAGGTTGGCCGGTCCGAAATGCGCCCGCGTTGTTTCCATGGCACTCTGGCAAAACCTGCCGATCAACTGGCTGGTCATGTCCTTCAGCGCCGCCATCGACTTGCGGCTGCCGTCAGCTTCCCGGACCCAGACCTTGGTGGCCTCGAGCCGGGCAAGGGCAGCATCAATTTCGGCGGGGTCGTTGTGCGGGAGGTACCACTGCTTGGTGTAGCCCACCACCCGGGCCCGATGGTCAGGGTTCTCCATCCACTTCAGCTGGAAGTGGCCGGCAACGATCGCATCTTCCACATCGTGCACCGAGTACGAGATGTCATCGGCCAGATCCATCACCTGCGCCTCGATGCAGGAGCGGTTGCCGGGCGCGCCCTCGCGCAGCCACTCAAATACGGGAAGGTCGTCTTCGTATGCGCCGAACTTGCTGGTGCGGTGGCCATGGATCACGGGGGCGTCGACGGCGGACCACGGGTATTTGGAGGCGGCGTCCAGGCTCGCGCGGGTCAGGTTAAGCCCTGCCGGCCTGCCGTCCGCAGCGAGCACCTTGGGTTCGAGGCGGGTCAGCAACCGAAGCGTCTGGGCGTTGCCTTCGAAACCGCCGATCGTGTGAGCCACTTCGTTCAATGCGGATTCGCCGTTGTGGCCGAACGGAGGGTGGCCAAGATCGTGGCTCAGGCAAGCGGTGTCCACGACATCGGGATCGCAACCCAGCGAACGGCCCAGTTCGCGGCCTACCTGCGCAACCTCGAGGCTGTGCGTGAGCCGGGTGCGGACAAAGTCATCGGTATCCGGGGCCACGACCTGTGTTTTGGCGCCCAGGCGTCGCAGCGCGGAGGAATGCAGGACCCTGGCGCGGTCCCGTTCAAAGTCGGAGCGGTAGTTGCTCTTGCGCGGCTCTTCAACCCACCGGGCAGAGTCTGCCTCGGCGTATCCGGGGATGGCCAGCACAAAATCGTGGCTTGCTGCATCGTGGCCAAGCATTGCTTCGGTTCCCATGGGTATCTGCCTCCTTCAAGCGCCGGGGTGTGGAGCTTCTTGAGCCAGTCTTACACGTGTGAGGCTAACCGCCCGAAACGTCCAGCTCCGCTGCGGAGATATCCGCGCTCTGTTCAGCGTTCAGTTGACGGCTGTCCAGCCAGTCCTTGGGCAGCGCCGGCTTTTTCGGGGATCCGGCACGCCCCCGGGGGCCCTCGGAATCGACGCCCGGATAAGGAAGATCCATGTCCAGTTCGTCGAGCAATTCCCGCAGGACCTCCAGGGTGGGCACTGTGGCAAGTTTCGCCCGCAGCTCGCCGCCCACCACGTAGCCCTTGAAGTACCAGGCCATGTGCTTGCGGATCTCGCGGAGAGCCTTGTATTCGTCGTTCCCGAAGGTCTCCACCATCAGTTCCGCGTGACGGTAGACGCCCTCGGCAACCTCGCGCAGCCCGGGCCGGTGCCGCTGGTCGCTGCCTTCGAAAGCAGCCTGGAGATCGCCGAACAGCCAGGGACGGCCCTGGCACCCACGGCCGACGACAACACCGTCGACGCCGGTTTCGCGCACCATCCGGACAGCGTCTTCAGCGGACCAGATATCGCCGTTGCCGAGCACCGGGATGTCCGGGAGGGCCTCGCGGAGGCGGGCGATCGCGGACCAGTCGGCCTGGCCGGAATAGAACTGTGCAGCCGTCCGGCCATGGAGCGCCACTGCGGCAACTCCGGAGTCACGGGCGATGCGTCCTGCCTCCAGGTAGGTCAGGTGGTCATCGTCGATGCCTTTGCGCATCTTGATGGTCAGCGGGATTCCGCCCTTGGAGGCTTCCTTGACCGCGGTCTGCACGATCGAGGTGAAGAGGTCGATCTTCCACGGCAGCGCGGACCCTCCCCCGCGGCGGGTGACCTTGGGGACGGGGCAGCCGAAGTTGAGGTCGATGTGGTCGGCGCGGTCCTCGTCCACGAGCATCCGCACCGCTGCGCCTACGGTTACGGGGTCCACGCCATAGAGCTGGACGGAGCGGACTTTCTCGTCCTCGTCATGGGAGATGATGCGCAGCGATTCCGGCGTCCGCTCCACCAAGGCACGCGAGGTCACCATCTCGGCCACGTACAAGCCGCCACCGTATTCACGGCAGAGCCTGCGGAAGGCGGAGTTGGTGATTCCGGCCATCGGCGCAAGGATTACCGGGGTGTCCACGGTAATCCCGCCGAGCTTCAGGGGCGGGAGCTCAAGCTTTGGTGCGGGAGGCGTTGCTACTACAGTCACCTATCCATTGTTGCAAAGCAGGGCAAATCGGGGGCGCAGGCCCTCACAGAAGCCACCCGTTCTCATGTGCCAGGCGCACGGCTTCCGCCCGCGTCCGGCCGCCGGTCTTGGCCATCGCCGCTGAGAGATAGTTCCGTACCGTGCCCTCTGAGAGCATCGCCGCTTTGGCAATGTCCGCCACCGTACCGCCGTCGGATGCAGCCTTCAGCACCTCGACCTCCCGCTCGGTCAGCGGACTGTCACCGGAGGTCAGAGACTCCGCGGCGAGCATCGGGTCCACCACGCGGAGCCCGCTGTGCACGCGACGCACGGCTTCGGCCAGCTGCCGCGCAGGCGTGTCTTTGACCACGAACCCGGAGGCTCCGGCCTGCATGGCCCTCCTGAGATAACCCGGCCTGCCGAACGTCGTGACCATCAGGACGCGGCATGTCGGTACCGCACGGCGGACTGCCGCGGCAGCGCTGATGCCATCCAGACCGGGCATCTCGACGTCGAGCATCGCCACGTCGGCGGCATGCTCCAGCACGGCCGACACAACGCCTGCGCCGTCCGCCAGCTCCGCCACCACCTCGATGTCCTCTTCAAGCCCCAGAAGGGCGGCAAGGGCACCGCGCACCAGCGCCTGGTCGTCCGCGATCACCAACCGGATGGTCATACGTCAACAGCCAATCTGAACCCTCCCAGGTCGCTCGCACCTATGTTTACTGTGCCACCGGCACTGGCCACTCTCTCCCGAAGCCCCGCCAGCCCGTTGCCGCCCGCTGCCGGACCCGGCCCCACGCCGTCGTCCTCCACCAGAACCGTCGACGCCGTCAACCGGACCCGGCAACGCCCGGCACCGGAATGCCGCACAACGTTCGTCACGCCCTCGCGCAGTACCCAGCCGAACAGCTCACGGTGCTTGGCGGGCACCTGCTCCACAGTCCCCGGAAGATCAGCGTCGATACCCGCCGATTCCAGCGCCGTCCGGGCCGCCGCGAGTTCTGCCAGGACATTGACCCCGCGGTAGCCGGCAACTGTGGCCCGGACATCTGCGAGCGCACCACGCGCCAGCTCCTGGACTTCCACGATTTCCGCTGAGGCTTTGTCCTTGGCCGGTCCGCCGGGTGCCTGCTCCAACAGCCGGGCAGCCAACTCGGCTTTGACCGCTATGACAGTGAGGGAATGCCCCAGGATGTCGTGCATGTCCCTGGCCACACGGCTGCGTTCGGCGGCGACGGCGGCATCCGCCAGTTCAGTCTGGGCGGTCCGGAGTTCAACGGTCTGGCGGATCAGGCGCGCAAACGAGGACATCATGAATCCCAGGGACAGGATGAGGGCCGGTTGGAAGAAAGCCTGTCCAGGGTTGCCGCCGGCGAGTTCCGACGCAAGTGAAATTCCCGAAAGCGCCACGATCACAGCGAAGTCGACGCGCGGCGGAAGTGTGGTCATTCCAATGGCGCACGCCAGGAAAGGCCACGTCCACAGCGCTTCCCTGCCCACCAGAAGGATCACCAGGCCGTTGAGTGCCAGCAGGATCGCGAGGCACAGCAGGCCGGTCCGACTGTCCCGTACCCGGCTGAACATCGGCAAAACGGCATAGGCGGCGAAGAAGGCCACCAACGACGCCGAGGCCAGTACCTTCCAGCCTGCCGGTTCGTCCACGGACCACACGAGGTTCCAGGTGGGCCACGCCCAGAGGACAATGGAAAAGCCGGCGCCGATGAACCATTTGCGGGGTCCGGGACCGCGGAAGGCATCCCCCAGGGACTGGCTGCTCATGGATCCCACCTTAGCCACGCCGGAGCAACTTAGACGCGGCTGGTGTCGCGGCGGAAGGCCATGGCGGCGCCGCCGACGAAGATGGCGAGCCAGACCAGGACGTTGAGAATCCACAAGACGTCGAACTCACCGGTGATGGGGCTGCGCGCCAGCTGACCGATCCCGTAGGCGGGCGTGAATTTGGCGATGGTCCCGAAGGTATCGCCCATGATTTCGATCGGCATGAAAAGGCCTCCCAGCATGGCAAGGATCGCCAGGGCCGGTCCAAGGATCTGCATGACGTTCTGGCTGGGCATGAGGTACCCCACGAAAAGTCCCAGGGCGGCGAACACCAGGGAACCCAACCAGGCCACCAGCCCGGCGGTCAGCCACGTCTGCGCGTCCATGGTCACTCCGGCGATGGCTCCGATCACGAACTGGGCGATCACAGCCACCAGCGAGAGGGTCAACGCCGCAGCTGCCTTGATGGCGATATACGCCCCGGGCAGCAGGGGCGTGAGGCGCAGTTGCCGGCTCCATCCCTGGGCACGTTCGACCGCCACCTGGCTGCCGGCTCCCGTGGCGGCCGTCATGGCTGCGTACACGGTCAGGCTGATCAGGATGTACTGGCCGTAGCTGTGGCCGTTGGGCAATTGCTGGTCTTTGTTGGACAGCCCGAAAATGAAGAAGAAGATCGCGGGCATGAGCACGGTGAAGACGATGGTCCGGCGGTTCCGGAGCATCCGCTTGATTTCGATCCACAGGAACGTCGTGTTGACACCGCCGGCGGAGGGCTTGCGGTCCTGCATTGCTGTCGACTGGCTCATGCCCGCTCCCCTTCCAAAGCAGTGGGGGCTGAGGTATACGTGGGGGCTGTTGGATCCGTGGGGGCTGTTGGATCCGTGGGGGTTGTGGCCGTCCCGGCTTCGTCCGCGGTGAGGGTCACAAAGGCCTCCTCAAGGTTGTTCGCAACCACTTCAAGATCGTGGGCTCCTGTTTTGGTGAGCAGGAACCGGACTACGGAATCCGAGTCGGAGGTGCGGACGGTGACGCGGCCGCCGTCGAACTCCACATGGTCTGCCGGCGGCAATCCTGCCAGCAGCGCGCGGTCACCGGCCGGCAGCGAAGCCCGTACTGTCCTCCCGGACGCCAGGTTCTTGATCTGCGCTGCCGTGCCGTCAGCAACCACCGTCCCTTGGCGGACCAGCACAATCCTGTCTGCGTAGGCGTCGGCCTCCTCGAGGTAGTGGGTGGCGAAGATGACGGTGCGACCCCTCGACGCGTCGTCGCGGATGGCGGACCAGAAGTCCCGGCGCCCCGCAACGTCCATGCCCGTGGTTGGCTCGTCCAGGATCAGCAGGCCGGGGTCCGAGACCAAAGCCATGGCGAAGCGAAGACGTTGCTGTTGGCCGCCGGAGCACTTTTCAACCCGGCGGTCGGCGATGTCCAGGATTCCCGCGCGGGTCAGGACTTCATCCACGGGCCGTGCCGAATCAAACATCGCGGCCGTGAGCTGCACGGTTTCCCGGACGCTGATGTCGCGCAGCAAACCCCCCGTCTGCATGACGGCGGCCACCTGTCCGCGGGAAACGGCCCCTCTGGGGCTGTGGCCGAAAATGGACACCTCGCCGGCATCCGGGGTGCTCAGGCCCAGGATCATGTCGATGGTGGTGGTCTTTCCCGCGCCGTTGGGGCCCAGGAAAGCCACGACCTCCCCCTGTTGAACCGTCAGGTCCAGGCCGCGCACCGCCTGCACTTTTCCGAAGCTCTTATGAAGTCCGGCGGCGCGAACCGCAGGAACACCCGGTGTTGTCATTACTCTCCCTGGAATAGGTCTGGTGTACCCATTCAAGCCGGAGGAGCATCCATACACCCGTAGCGGGTGTCACCTGTTCGGGATGACAAATGTCATCGGGCTAGTCGCTGCCCCGGCGTTCGGCTTCGCGCTGCGCCCGGCGACTCCCGGGCCGCACCGGCCCGTCCCCGGCACCCGGGCGGGTACCGGCGTCGTTCCTTTCGTCCTTCTCGGAACCGGCCACGACGGCGGCAGCGGCCAGCGCGCCGGTGTCGTCAAGGTCGTCCGGACTGACGGCGGTCCCCGCGGCGGCAAGGCGCTTCATCCCGGTGGCCTTGACCACCAGGACGGCGATGAGGGTAGTGACCGGAATGGCAAGGACGAGGCCGATGGAGCCCACCAGGGTCCGGATGACTTCTTCCGACAGTTCGGCGCTGGTCAGGGCCTCGGCCAAGGGGCGGTCGTACAGCATCACAATAATCAGAATGGGAAGGGCGGCACCCGCATACGCAAAGGCGATGGTGTAGACCGTGGAAGCAATGTGGTCCCGGCCAATCCGCATCGCAGAGGAAAACAGCTTGCGGGCGCTGGTGTTCGGCGCCAGCTCATAGAGTTCCCAAACGGCCGAGGACTGGGTGATGGTGACGTCATTGAGGACACCGAGGCCGGAAATAATCAAACCGCACAGGATAATCCCGGAGATCGATATCTGCGGTGACATGTTCACCAACGTTGAAGCGTCGTGGTTTCCTACGCCCGCCAGGTTTGCTGCATCCGTGGCCCAGGCGGCCAGCAGGGCGGTGATTCCCAGGCCGAAGATGGTGCCCAGCAACGCTGTGGACGTTCTCGCCGAGAACCCGTGGGCAAAGTAGAGGACCCCGATCATGATCACCGTGGACCCCACGAGCGCCAGCAGGAGCGGTGGCTTGCCCTCCACCAGACCGGGCAGGATGAAGCTGACCAGGACGAAGTAGGCCCCCACCAGGCCCAGCAGGGCACGGAAGCCGCGCCAACGGGCAACAGCGATCACCACCACCGCGTACAGCACCGCCAGGGCGGCTATGGGGATGTTGCGGACAAAATCAACGAAGACGTACGCCGGGGCGCCGTTGCCCGCACTGCTTCCTTGGACGCCGGAAAGGTTCAGGTAGCGGATGGAGTCGCCGACATCCACCCCGTGGGACATCGCAACATCAGGGTTGATGACCACCTTGACCGCCTCGCCGCCCTTGTCCGGAACGGTGTAGGCGAAGGTGCACTGGGACCCGCCGGTTTGGTTGGACTGGCTGTTGCCGGGCTGGCTGCTGCCGGACTGGCTGCTGTTCGTTTGACCCGTCTGCGAGCAGCTCTCCACCACCACGCTCTGGATTTTGCCGGTATCGAAAGTGACCCCCGGGGCAGCCTGGTAGGGACTGGAAAAGTTGATTCCCTCCCGGCTGCCCGACGGCCACATAAGCAACATCGCCACGAGAGTGAGCACACCCAACGGCACCAGGACGGCCGCCAGCAGCCAGTTGGCCCGTTTACGGGAAGCGATCGCCTGCGGAGTTGGTTCCGAACCCTCGGAATGACCGTGGGAATGACTGTGGCCCATCAGCTGCAAAACCTCATGGGGTTAAGCCTACGTGGGACGGCAGTGCTCGCCGGACCTCCTTCTGGAGGATCCGGCGTCAGGATGATCCGGTGCTGCCTCGGGAACAGGTCAGGGAGCCCGCGGACCGTATCACCATCTGACGGCACAACTTGACGGCACAACTTGTCCGGGGACTTCTTAACTGGTTCTTAATTGTCCTGGCAGACGATGGGAAGAACGATACGTCCTGCCGAAGGGTCCCATCTTGCAAAAACCGCCATCCGGCCCTGTGCACCTACAGCGGCTGCCCGCTCACCGACACTGGCTGACGGTTGCGGTGGTGCTTGCGGTGGCCGTCATCACTGTTGGGCTGGCGGTCCAGTGGGTGCCAGGTTTCACGTCGGCTGAGTTGGCCGTGGACCAAGGCTTCAGCCGCAACCACATCCCCGTCCTGACTGGTTTGGCTTTGGCGTTGAACCTGCTGTTCGGACCTGTGGCCGGAGCGCTGATGGTGCTGGCCACTAGCCTGTACCTCGTCCTGATCCGAAGGTCGCCCCCGAAAGCTGTGCTCTTTGCCCTCACGGTGGGCTCAGGGTGGTTGACCTGCCAGTTGTTCAAGGTGGTCATCGGCAGGATCCGACCTGACCCGGACCTATTGCTGGATCCCCTTGTTCCGGAGCCAGTGTCCAACAGCTTTCCCAGCGGGCACACGTCTCTGGCTGTCGCCCTTGCCCTGGCGGCATATTTTCTCTCTCGAGGGAGCCGCGCGGAGAAACCGGTTCTCTGGATCGGAACAGGCCTGGCAGTGATCGTCGCATGGTCCCGCGTGTACATCGGAGCACACTATCCCCTGGATGTCGTGGCGTCGTTCCCGGCAACGCTTGCGGCCGTCGTGTTGATGGCTGGCCTATGGAACCGGTATGCCCCCTCGGTTTTTGCCCGGCTCCAGTCCACATCGTCGTCCCGGTCCCGCCGGAGTCCCCAGTGAAAGAAGCCCACATGGAAGCCCTCACGTTCGCCCCTGCACTGATCCACACCGAACTGCTGCCTATCCTGGATCCGGCAAGCCTCCTGCAGGGTCTGGGCCCTGCAACGCTGGCGGTCGTGGCTCTGATCATCTTTATCGAGTCCGGTGTCCTGTTTCCGTTCCTGCCGGGAGATTCGCTGCTCTTCACTGCCGGGCTCCTGCACCAGCAACTGAACCTGACATTGCCGGTATTAATCACCGTTGTGGCCGTGGCCGCCATTGCCGGTGACCAAGTGGGCTATCTGCTGGGCCGCCGGTTCGGCCGCCGATGGTTTTCGGACGACGCCCGGGTACTGAAGACTGCGCGCCTGACAAAGGCGGAGGAGTTCTTCCGTCGCCGAGGGGGCCCGGCCCTGCTCCTGGCGCGCTTTGTGCCCGTGGTACGGACCTTCGCGCCGCTGAGCGCGGGAATCGCGCGCTATGACTATAAATCCTTCGCTCTCTGGAATGTCACTGGGGCAATCCTCTGGGCGACCTCCGTGACCTTGCTTGGCTCCTGGCTGGGGCGGTTTGACTTCGTGTCGAAGAACATTGATCTCATAGCAATTGTCATGGTCCTCGTCTCCGTGTTGCCGTGGGGCATCGAGTTCCTCAAGCGCAAGCGGGCCCGTAAGCCGGAAAGTGACCAACAAGCGAGAATGGATTCGTGAGCACACCCACCAAGCCGTCCCTGCTTCTGGTCGAAGACGACACCGTCCTGGGACCGCTTATCGCCGAACTCCTCGAGCCGGACTACCAAATCCACGTCGCGGTAGACGGCCATGAGGGCCTGCATCTGGGACTTTCCCGGAGCTGGGATGTGATGGTAGTGGACCGGGGCCTGCCCGGCATGGACGGTGTCGCGCTGATTGGCGCGCTCCGGTCCAAAGGCATCGCCACCCCTGTCCTCATCCTTACCGCGCTCGGCGCAACAGATGAGAAGGTCAGGGGACTCGATGCGGGTGCCAATGACTACATGACCAAGCCCTTCGACGCGCTGGAACTGGGTGCGCGGCTGAGGGCGTTGACCCGCAATTACCAGCCAGAGCCCAAGACTTTCACTATTGGAGATTGGGAACTGGACCCTGCTGCCAGGTCCATCCGGTCCATCCATGGATTCCAAGCCTCCCTGACGGCGAAGGAGAGCGAACTGTTGGCTACGATGGCGGCGAAACCAGATCGCGTCTACACGCGCGAAGAGCTGCTCAATGCCACGTTAAGCCAGGGTGACCTGCCAGGGATGATCGATACCTACGTACACCACCTGCGACGAAAAATTTCGAAATCTGTTATTCGGACCGTGCACGGCTTGGGATATCAGATTGGTGATGCGAATGACTAAAGAACCCGCTTCTGGGGGTCAGGATCAAGCATTCCTGCGTCGGGCATCCCTGCGAATCGCTCTTCGCATCAGTGCCGCCTGCGCCATTGCGGTCCTGTGCCTCCTGGCGGCGGCTACGCTGTACCTGCTCAACCAGTCCGGCAGCCCGGAACCGGCTGAGCCGGGCGCGGTGTACGCCTATCTCGATACCAAGGATCTGATCAAAGCGATGACCATCGCCGGGGCGGTGGGAGTCCTGCTGGCCGGGGGTATTGGCTGGCTCAGCGCCCGCAGCGCGATCCGGCCGCTGGGCGAGGCACTGGCCATCCAACGGCGTTTCGTTCAGGACGCGAGTCACGAGATGCGCACGCCCCTGGCTATCCTGGACGCCAGAATTCAACTGGTGCAGCGCAGCACAACACCTGATACGGCGGACGGCCAAGCGCTGGCTAGAATCCGAAGCGACACGTCCGCCCTGACCGCGATCGTCAACGAACTCCTTGAATCCGCCAGCGGAGCGGCGCAGGAACCGTATGCTGTGGTGACTGACGTCGCTGGCGTTGCCCAGGACGTGGTGGACAGCGTCCGGCTGTTGGCTGCCAACCGGGACATTACCCTGAATTGTTCCAACCAGGGACAACCACGGGCGGTCATTGCGCCGCAAAGGCTTCACCGTGCAATCCTGGGTCTGGCGGAGAACGCCCTTGTCCATACTCCGGCAGGCGGCCAGATAGCGGTTGCCACCAACGTTGCCGGCGGCCAGGCCATCATTACCGTGACTGATACAGGCCCGGGCATCACCGGCATTGACCGGGACCGGATCTTCGACCGATTCGCCCGGACAACCCATCAAGGCGTGGGCCAGCAGCAGCGCAGTTTCGGCATCGGGCTGGCCCTTGTCCGCGACATCGCCGTCGCCGCCGGAGGCTCCGCTGACGTGGTTTCCACGGGCCCGCAAGGCACCTGTATGAGGATCATTCTCCCAATGTCCATGCCATAGGCTGGCCACGGGCATCCTCAACAGCTACCTGCTCCTCGGGCCTTCAAATATCGCCGGTAGCCCCATCACCGGCTCAATGGCGCTGGACGCAGCTGAACAGCGGCGCGGGAAGCGATGACCAAAACTGCGGTCAAAGCACCGGCCGCCATGATTCCGGCCAGCACCACGATCTGGAACCGTCCGGCCTCAAGCGGTGAAATGCCACCGAATATAGCCCCGACAAAAGCACCCGGCAGAGTCACAAGCCCCGTCGTCTTTGTTTGGTCTATGGACGGAATCAACGCCGAATACACAGTGTGGCGGGCCAGCTCCAGCATTGACTGACGAGGTGTCGGCCCAAGGCCAACCATCCTTCCACTTCCTCGAGCGTCACGGCAACACCGAGCCCCATGGATCCGCCCACGAGGCCAAGGTTCTTCCAACTCCAGCCCATCCGCCGGGTGGCCGTCATTGCAGCAACGGCAAACATGACCAGCAACGCTGCGGCAACAAACGATGGACTCGAGATGACACCGCTGAGGATGACACTGATGACCATCAACTGCACCGTCCCCCTCGGGATCGCCAGAGCCGGCGCCCACCGGTAGGGCACCCGATAAACGGTCAGCACTACCGCGGTCAGGGCCACGAGGAGGACGACGCCCAGCAAGGTAGGCCCAAAGGCCTCGATCATCGTCATCCGGTTAGCTTATCGACGCCATGCCGAGCCATAGGTGCCGTTTACGTGCGGACTCCCGACTCAGGCCGGCGCGATGTTCTGGTTTACGCGGAAGAGGTTGTCGGGGTCGTATTTGGCTTTGACCGCTACCAGCCTTTCCCAGTTAGGTCCGTAATTGTCCGCGATTCGGTTCTGGTCCTCGGAGTCCATGAAATTGATGTATCCACCAGCTTCCGAGTGCGGGGCCAACGCAGCTGCATATGCTCGGGCCCATGCGATGTTTGCTTCGTTGTCCGCAGGGTCGGGCCACTGGGTGGCGATGACCGGAGCGAACTTCATGTCGCGGTGGGCAAAGGCAGTGTCCTGCACGCCTACGCGGGACACTGCTCCATCTATGGGATAGACGTGGACCGCAGTGTTGACGCTGGTCACTGTGGCCCCGAACTGTGCGTGGGCAGCGATCGCGCCGTCGTTGAGATCGCGCAGGAAGTTGGCTTTCCAATACCCCTGCATGCCTTTCTGGTTGAGCCCGTCAAATGCCACATTCAGGGCCGGATACGGCATGGGAGCCACCATGGAGCCCGCCACCGGGGCGGCGTCCAGGAAGGGCTGCCAGCGAGCCTCGCCTTCGGCTGGATCGCCCGTCCACATTCCCACGACGACGCAAACGGACTTTCCGTGCCATTCCTCGGGGAGGAAAGGAACGGGCGGTCCTTGGTGGAAGCCCAGGAAGGCGCCGAACTCTTCGGGCGCGGATGCTATGTAGTCGCGGTAGAACCGGGCAACAGCCGGGATGTTCTCGGCACCATAAATGATGATTCCCGCATGGACCATATCCACGGGATGGAGCTGGAACTCGAGGGAAGTCACCACGCCGAAGTTTCCTCCCCCGCCACGAATGGCCCAGAACAGGTCTTGATTTTGTTCGTCGCTGGCGATCAGGAAGTTGCCATCGGCGGTCACCACATCCGCAGAGACCAGGTTGTCGCAGGAGAGCCCGTACTTTCTTGCCAGGTAGCCAATTCCCCCGCCCAAGGTCAGACCCGCCACACCGGTGGATCCCACGATGCCGCCGGTGGTGGCGAGCCCGAAGGCATGGGTGGCGTGGTTGAAGTCGGCCCAGGTAGTACCTGCCTCGGCACGGGCCCTGGAATTTTGCGGGTCCACCCGCACCCCCGGGCGATTAACGAAGTCCAGAACCAATGCGTCGTCCCACGTGCCGAATCCGGGAGCGCTGTGCCCACCTCCCCTGATGGCCAGTGGCATGGAGTTTTCCCGGGCGAAGTTCACGCCGGCGATGACGTCGGAGACCTGGGCTACACGGATGACGCCGGCAGGACGCTTGTCCACCATGGCGTTGAAGACGGCGCGTGCCGCGTCGTAGTCAGGATCTTCGGGAGTCACGAGTTGTCCGCGCAACTGTTCTCGGAGCCCGTCGAGGGCGATTTTGTTCATAGTGCTTACCATCGATTCAGACGTGAGACCGGATGTTTCCACACGCTTCTCCCCCCGGATGTGATGGCGTGGGGGCTTACTTCGATAGGACTACTCCTGAGCGTTTGCCGCGTCAAGAACCTTCGGGAACCACCCCGGAAACGGCAAATCCTGCCTGACCCATGAAACATGGGCCAGACAGGATTGCCAGTAGTCCAACGGCGACCGCGACGCCGTCGATCGCTCAGTCGCTCAGTCGCTCACAATCAACGTATCCGCACCCCGGACATGGGCCTTACCGGATTCCAGCAGCGGCCCAAGGACTGTCCGCAGGGCCGTCATGGACTCATCGACTTCAAGCAACACTGGGTGCTGATAGGCAATGAGCGCCAGCAGATCCCGCACCGCAAACGCAGCGTCCTCGGCGGACAGACTGGGATCGTGCCCAAGGAAGACGTCCGACGGTTCGTCGGTGCCACCCTGGGCGTAGCTGATGGCAAAAGCCTGGATCTTTCCCTTGCGGCTCGCCGGAACACCATCGCCGAAGGCGCTGGCTTTGGGTGCCCGCAGCACAATGGCACCATGGGCGCCGGTGAGATCGTGCAGGAACAGTCGCTGGACAGTGGCGATGCTCAGCTCCCCCGGGCTGTCCCAATGATGGACGTGGGAGTAGTACTTACCAACAACGTCGCTGAGCTCAACCGAGCCGGTCGCAAGATCCTCCACCCGCTCCGATGCTGCTTCCTCGGAACCGTCCCCGAAACGCGGCAGCGTCAGGGGCTCAGGATCCACCACCACCAGCTGGGAGCGCTGGATCGGTGCCAGCCCGGCGGCAGCGGCGAACGCCGCACCTGCAGTGTCCGGTTCAACTTTGCTGCGGAGCTTGGAAACGCCCGACGGCGAGTTCCCGGCTTCGCGGCGAAGCATCGTCAGGAGGGTGGCACCAACGCCGCTGCGGCGGTGGTCCTTGGCAACCTCGATGTAGGCCCACAGGCGTTCCGGGTGCAGGGAAGCCTCGTGGACCACGCCGGCGGCAACGGGAATCCGTACGCCGTCGACTACGTCCTCGGCCACGATGCACCGGCGCCACGGTTGGTTGCTCGATGGTGCAAGGGCAGCACGGAACTGTTCTGCCGGGAGGGTCTCAGGACCACCCCAGATTTCCAGAAGGGCGAGGTCGTCGCCTTCCTTCCATTCGCGGTATTCCAAGGCCATGGCTAAGCGCCGATCAAACGCGCGGCCAGGTAGCCCTCAACCTTGTCCAGGGAAACGCGTTCCTGGCTCATGGTGTCGCGCTCACGGATGGTCACGGCCTGGTCTTCGAGGGTGTCAAAGTCCACGGTGATGCAGAACGGCGTACCGATTTCGTCCTGGCGACGGTAGCGGCGGCCGATGGCACCGGCGTCGTCGAAGTCGATGTTCCAGTTCTTGCGCAGCTGGGCGCCCAGCGCCTTGGCCTTCGGGGACAGGTCCTCGTTGCGGCTCAGCGGCAGGACGGCAGCCTTGACCGGTGCCAGGCGCGGATCCAGCTTCAGTACCGTGCGGACGTCGACGCCGCCCTTGGCGTTGGGTGCCTCGTCCTCGGTGTAGGCGTCGATCAGGAACGCCATGAAGGAGCGGGTCAGGCCGGCGGCGGGCTCGATGACGTACGGCGTGTAGCGCTCGTTGGTGGCCTGGTTGAAGTAGCTCAGGTCCGTGCCGGAGGCCTTGGCGTGGGTGGAGAGGTCGAAGTCCGTGCGGTTGGCGATGCCCTCGAGCTCGCCCCACTCGGAACCCTGGAAGCCGAAGCGGTACTCGATGTCCGTGGTGCCCTTCGAGTAGTGGCTGAGCTTCTCCAAGGGGTGCTCAAAGAAGCGCAGGTTCTCTTCGCGGATACCCAGGCCCGTGTACCAGGACATGCGTTCCTTCATCCAGTACTGGTGCCACTCTTCATCCGTGCCGGGCTCGACGAAGAACTCCATCTCCATCTGCTCGAACTCGCGGGTGCGGAAAATGAAGTTGCCCGGCGTGATTTCGTTGCGGAAGGACTTGCCGATCTGGCCGATGCCGAACGGCGGCTTCTTGCGCGAGGTGGTGAGCACGTTGTTGAAGTTCACAAAGATTCCTTGTGCCGTTTCCGGGCGCAGGTAGTGCATGCCTTCGTCACTGGCCACGGGGCCAAGGAAGGTCTTCAGGAGGCCGGAGAATTCCTGGGGTTCGGTCCACTGACCACGCGTACCGCAGTTGGCGCAGACGATGTCCGCCAGGCCGTTCTCTGCCGGGCGGCCCTTCTTTTCCTCATACTCTTCTTCGAGGTGGTCCGCGCGGTAGCGCTTGTGGCAGGAGAGGCACTCAACCAGGGGATCGGAGAAGACCTCCACGTGGCCGGACGCTTCCCATACCTGGCGGGGCAGGATAACGGAGGAATCCAGGCCCACTACGTCCTCGCGGCCGCGGACCATGCTTTGCCACCACTGGCGCTTGATGTTTTCCTTCAGCTCTGCGCCGAGGGGGCCGTAATCCCAGGCAGAACGGGAGCCACCATAGATTTCACCGGCCTGGAAGACAAAGCCCCTCCGCTTGGAGAGGGAAATGACCTGGTCAAGGACGGATTTTGCTGCCATGGGTGACTCCATTTGTTCTACAGGGCCGCTGGGTGCGGTCCGCGGTGGTTTGACCCCGGATTCCGGACGAGGTTGTCCGGCGGGGTTTGGGGGAAATTTACTGACTCCTACCCTACCGGCCTTTCGCCGCACCTCTCCGTGCGAAAGCTCCCTTGGGCCAGGGCAAGGTGGCGACGATGATCGCGGCGAGGGTGAGGACCGTACCCAGCACCGTGGGCAAGGCGACCACCGCGCCGGGGCTGGGGATCACGACGTCGAGCACCAGAGACCCGACCAACTGCCCGGCAATCATGCCCAGGCCGGTGATCAGCACGCCCAGGCTGCGGACCAGCAGGGCCGCCAGCCCGATAAAGACGCAACCCATGGGGCCACCGAGGTAGTACCACCACTCAGCCGGAAGCGGATTACCCGGTCCCGCGACGGCGAGCTTGATGAGCCACGCTGTCCAGAGAACCGCTGAACCTGCCACGAAGTTGACCAAGGTCGCCGCCACGGGCGTGCCGTAATGAACCGTGGCGGTGCCGTTCATGGCTTGCTGGAAGCTCATCAGGAAGCCTGCAGCCAAGGGAAGAAGGACGGGCAGCACCAGCGAGGCGAGGTCGGCGTCTCCGCCGAAGCGCGGCGAGACAGCCCAGGCGACGGCGGCGACGGTCAGGACGCTGCCGAGGACCCGCACCCCTGTGATGGCGCGGCGCCCTCCCGGCCCGATGCCCATGCGGTCAACGAGCAAACCGCTCAGCGTCTGCCCTGTCACGGCTGCCACGGTGAACAGCGCGACTCCGAGCAGTGCCACCGTGAAAGACTGCGCGAAGACGAACAATGCACCGATCGCACCGGCCATGACGTAGAAGCGGGGAAAGCTGCGGTTCCGCACGGCGGGGATGATTCGTTGGAGACCGGCTCTTCCTTTGGGCGTCGCCAAGGATATCGCGCTGATCAGCAGCAGGCCTGTGGTGAAGCTCACCACAGCTGCGGCGATGCCGTCGTCGAGTTTGGCGCCGAGCGCCCCGTTGATCCTTCCCTGCAACGGAATGACCAGGCCCGTTGCTACTGCAATGGGCAGGCCAACGGCCAACGGAAGGGCTGAACGGGGAGAAGGCTGCGGCACCGTCTCAACACTACTTCAGGCATCATTGCTGTATGAGCAACCCCGAAATTGAAGAGATCCCCATCCGTGACGACATGATCCGCCTTGGCCAACTGCTCAAGCTCGCCAGCTTGGTGGAGGACGGCGTAGAGGCCACGGAGCTCATCAAGAACGGCCTGGTGAAGGTCAACGGCGAGATCGATGAACGGCGCGGCCGCCAACTCCACGCCGGTGACACCGTGACCGTCAACGGTCAGACAGTGCGGATCACCACCGCCTGAAACAACGCCCCTTAGGGGGCGAGGACCTTGTGGGTGAGGAACTCCCCTACGTGCCCGATTTCCTGCTGGTTGATGCCGTGCCACATGCCCGTGTAGAGGACCTTGGTAAGGTCCACATGCTTGCGGACCCAGCCCATGGTGTATTCGATCTTGTCCGGCGTAATGACAGGATCCTGCTGGTCACGGCCCCAGAACATCGGCACCGATCCGTCCAGCTCGTCGTCCTTGAACGCGGCGTCGCCACCGGCGTCGATCACGAAGCCTGAAAGCCCGACGACGGCCGCGAAGTCCGCGGGACGGTACCGGAGCATGGTGGTCGCCATGGCCATGCCCATGGAGAAGCCAAGAAGCGTAACCGAGGAATGGTTGACCTTTACCGTGTCCAGCCATTCCAGGGCGTATTCGGCGGCAAGCTTCACGGCGTCCAGGGAGTAGTCGATGGACGCAGTGAGCGGGAACCACGTAAAACCCGGGCCCATGGGCATCGGTGCACGCAGCGATGCCACGACGAACCCCTCGGGGAGGAGCCCGGCCAGGCTGAAGAGATCGTCCTCGTTGGATCCGTAGCCGTGCAGCAGGACCAGGAGGGGCTTGCCGGCGCGTTCGGCTTCCTCGTGGGACCAGAGGACAACAGGTGCTGGAAAAGCGGGGGCTTCAGTCATGCCTCCATTCTTGCAGTTACCCGTAAGTAACAACCTACGGTGGCGTAGGTCGGCCCTCTGGGGGCAGGATATGAGCGTGAGTGAGAACAATCATTTAGTGAAACCGGGCGAACCCGCCCAAAAGCACCCGTGGAGCCGTTACGTGGCGTTGGGTGATTCGTTCACGGAAGGCATCGGCGATCCCGAACCTGCCAATCCCGGCGGTTACCGCGGCTGGGCGGACCGTGTCGCCGAAGAGCTGGGACGCGGACACGAGGACTTCGCCTACGCCAACCTCGCCATCCGGGGCCGGTTGCTGCAGCAGATCGTCGACGAGCAAGTCGGCCCCTGCCTGGAACTGCAACCGGACCTCGTCTCCATTTCCGCCGGAGGAAACGACCTCATCCGCCCCGGCGGTGATCCCGACCTTCTGGCCGAGAAACTCGACGCCGCCGTCGGCGAATTGGGCTCGGGTGGGGCCACGGTGGTCCTCTTCAACGGTCCGGATACTGCGTCCTCGGTCCTTGGCCGCATCCGGGGCAAAGTTGCCATCTACAACGAGAACCTGCGAACGGTCGCAGCCCGCCATGACGCCATCATTGCCGACATGTGGTCCTTGCGGCAGCTCGCTGACACCCAGATGTGGGATGCCGACCGCCTGCATTTCTCCCCCCTGGGCCACCACACCATCGCCATGATGGTCCTGGAGGCATTGAACGTCCAGCACACCCTGGAGCCGCTGGTACCCAAGGCCCTTCCTCCCCGGACATGGCGGGAAGCCCGCTCATCGGACCTGGTCTGGGCACGGGAATACTTCGTACCTTGGGTTATCCGGAGGCTCCGTCACCAATCGTCCGGCGACGGCATCACGCCAAAGCGTCCGACGCCGGGACCGGTCTTTGGTGCCGCCGGTACCGTGATGCCGCGGAGCTAGCCGGGAGCGATGGGCCGGTGAACCAGCATGGCGAGTGATGACTCTCCCCGTACAGCGGGGGTCCGGCAGTTGCGTCTCCGACGGCAACAGTTACGTCCTCCCCTGGGTGCAGCTCCAGGGGATGTGGTGCGCAATCTCCTGGCCGTCCAGTCGCAGGAATTCGCCTATGCCCGTTGGACCGTGGCGCAGCGGACGCCCTCGAGCACTGCAGCTGCAGTAGAACAGGCCGTTGCCGACGGAACCATCCTGCGGACGCACATCCTGCGCCCCACATGGCATTTTGTGCACAGGGATGACTTGGGCTGGTTGATGGCGTTGTCCGCTGACCGGCTGCATCAAGGCAACAAGGGCATGTACAAGCGGACCGGGGTGGACGGGGAAACTGCCGCCCACAGTGGGAGGATTCTTGCAGCAGCCGTGGCGGATGGTGCCCACAAGACCCGCGAGGAGTTGGCTGATGTTCTGGGCCAGGCCGGCTTTCCCGGCAAGGGGCTGGGTTTCATCTACCACCTCATGCACGCCGAAATCAGCGGCATTCTGGTGAGCGGCGCTCCGGTTCGTTCGGCTGGAGGAGCCCTGAAGCAGACCTACGCTTTGTTCTCCGAACGCGTCACCGCTCCTTTTTCCGGGCCGCTCAGCGGAGCGGACCGGGAACACGCCCTGGGGCAGATGGCCCTGCGGTATTTCAGCAGTCGCGGACCGGCTACCGTGAAGGACTGTTCGGCGTGGTCCGGGCTGACCATGAAAGACGTCACGTTGGGACTCAACGTCGCCGCGGAATTATCACCGGGAACGTTGGCCCGGGTCTCCTTCGATGACCTGGACTTTTACGGCGCCTCGGCTGACGTAGAAGCCCTGGAGGCTCCTGCCGGTCCAGCGGCCGGTTCCGTGCTCCCCCGCGTCGACCTCATCCAATGCTTCGACGAATACGTGATGGGGTACTCGCAATCCCGCCACTACCTGGGCGGCACCGCACCGTACTTGCCTGAGGACAACGGCCCCATGCATGTAGTCCTCGTGGACGGCAGGCTGGCCGGATGGTGGCGGCACAGCTTCGCAGGGGGCATGTGCGGGCTCGAAGTCCGGATGGACAAGCCGACAACCAAGGAAGAGCAGATGGCCCTGGAAGCCGAAGCGGAACGCTACGGGATTTTCCTGGGCATGGAGGCCAAGCTGCTGTGATGGGCACAGGGCTAAGCTGGGGTTAAGACCTAGGAGGCCTGCACTGTGAACAATCTGATCTTCTGGATCATCGTCTGCTCGTGGCTGATTCCCATGGGAATCCGCATGTACAACCGGTCCAAGGCCCGCCGCCTGCAGAACGGGAATTTTCGTGGTCAGGATTATCCGCAACAGGGTTTCCCACCACAAAATTACCCGCCGCAGGACTACCCGCAACAGAATTACCCGGGCTACCCGCCAGGGCCGGCAGTCATCCGCCCTGCAGACGAGGCTCCGCAGGTCGCGCCGCCGTCGAACGCCTCCTACCCAAGCGGTTCCTACCCAAGCGATTCCTACCGGGCCGGACAGCCCGCTCCCGCGCCGTTTCCCACTGCCGGTTCCGAGCCCCAGGGCTACCGCGCCCGCAAGCTGGCTGAACTGGATGCGAAGTTCACCAATGGCCAGATCGCCATGGAGGACTACATGAAACAACGCGGGGAGATCATGAACGGCTAGGCACGTCCACAAACAGGCAACTCTACGAACAGGCTCCTCACGGTCAGGCGAAGAACGCCCCGCGAAGCTGCTCCGACAATTGGCCGATTTCCGTGAGGAAGCCATCGTGGCCGATCGGCGCCTGGATGGTGTGGACCGGAACATTCCCCGGCAGTGCTGCCGCCAGTTCCTTGGACTGGGCCGGGAAGTACAGCCTGTCCGTGTCCACAGCAGCAACAAAGAACTCGGCGGTGGCACGCGAAAGTGCTTCCTGCAGTGTGCCCCGTCCCCGCCTGATGTCGTGGGACATCAACGCTTCGGTGATGGCGATATAGCTGTTGGCATCGAACCGCCGCACAAGCTTTGTCCCCTGGTGGTCCAGGTAGCTTTCCACCTGGTAGCGACCACGCTCCCCCAGGACTGCTGCGGAGAGCGGCGTTTCCTGATGTTGGGCTTCCCTGCCGAAGCGGAGATCCAGTTCCAGGGCGGAACGGTACGTGATGTGCGCAATCCGGCGGGCCAGGGCAAGTCCGTGTTCCGGAGCCGGACCGCCGTAGTAGTCCCCATTGTTGAAGTGCGGGTCCTGCCGGATGGCCAGGGTTTGGGCCTGCGCAAAGGCAATCTGCTCGGCGGTGCTGTAGGCTCCCACCGAAATGACGGCGCAGCGGTTGACCCTCTCCGGGAACGTGACAGCCCATTCGAGGGCCCTGGCCCCACCCATCGAGCCGCCCAGGACCGCGTGCCAGGATTCAATCCCCAAGAGGTCCGCCAAACGGGCCTCAGCAACCGTGCTGTCGCGAAGAGTGACCAGGGGGAACCGGGAACCCCACGGCTTGCCGTCCGGCGCATCGGAGGACGGGCCGGTGCTGCCATAGCAGCCGCCCACGATATTGATGGAGACAACGAAGAACCTGTTGGTGTCGATGGTGGCGCCCGGACCCACCAACTGCTCCCACCACCCTTCCTCGTCCGTGGCTCCGCGGGCAACGTGGGTGCTGCCCGTCAGCGCATGCTGGATGAGCACGGCATTGGACGCGTCGGCGTTGAGTCGTCCCCAGGTTTCGTACGCCAACACGACGTTGGGGAGGTGACCGCCGGCTTCGAGCGCCAGCGGCCCTATGCCCGCGTACTTGACGGTTCCGTCTTCTTCTCCGGATTTGGGAAGTGCTGTAGCAGTGATGGTCATTCCTTTGACACCTAACTTCGCGCTTGCCCGTCGCCTTGCGTGCGAACAGGCCAGGTCTTCACCCGGGGCACCCCACCGCGGAAGGAGGGTTGCCGGCCAGCAAGCCGGGGCTATCTGCTGGCACTCATGACCTAATACGTAGAGTCTAGGAAAGACACCACCGTTATGGCGAAGAATGTGACACCAGTGTGACGTTCAAGGGCAGCTTCATTCACGAAAGAGCACTCCGGGGTGCCGTCCGGCGAATAATCGTCGATGTGGACGGCACCCCGGGTCCGTCAGCCGGGTGCGTCAGCTGCAGGCGTGGACTGCCCGTTCAGGCGCCCTTGGCCGCGCGGAAGCCGGCTTCGAGGTCGGCAATGATGTCATCGATGTGCTCAATGCCCACGGACAAGCGGACTAGGCCCGGGTTGACGCCGGCGGCTACCTGCTGCTCGACCGTCAGCTGGCTGTGCGTGGTCGACGCCGGGTGGATGACCAGGGAGCGGACGTCACCGATGTTGGCGACGTGGGAGTGCAGCTCCAAACCGTCCACGAAGCGCTTGCCGGCCTCTACGCCACCCTTGATGTTGAAGGCCACGATGGCTCCCGTGCCCTGGGGTCCGTACTTGCGGCCCCGCTCGTACCAGGGGCTGGACGGCAGGCCCGCATAGGCGACCGATTCGACGTCGTCATGCGCTTCCAGCCACTCGGCCACCTTGGTGGCGTTGGCGACGTGGCGCTCCACCCGCAGGCTCAAGGTTTCCAGGCCCTGGGCAATGAGGAACGCGTTGAACGGCGACACGGCCGAGCCGAGGTCGCGAAGGAGCTGGACACGGGCCTTCAGGATGTAGGAAAGGTTGGCTCCGAGCGCTCCGTCCTTGCCCAGGTCGCGGGCGTAAACCAAGCCGTTGTAACTGGGGTCCGGGGTGTTGAAGCCGGGGAACCGCTCCGGGTCCTTGCCGAAGTCGAAGTTGCCCGAGTCCACGATCACGCCTGCGATCGCCGAACCGTGTCCGCCGAGGTACTTGGTTGCGGAGTGGACCACAATGTCCGCGCCCCACTCGATGGGCCGGATGAGGAACGGCGTGGAGAGGGTGTTGTCGACGATGAGAGGCACGCCTGCCTCGTGCGCGACACCGGCGACGCCTTCGATATCCAGCACGTCCTGGCGTGGGTTCGAGACGACTTCACCAAAGAACAGCTTGGTGTTCGACTGGACGGCCGCACGCCACTGCTCGAGGTTGTCCGGGTCCTCGACGAAAGTCACGGAGATGCCGAACTTCTTCAGCGTGTGGGCCAGCAGGTTGTACGTGCCGCCGTAGAGGCTGGGGCTCGCGACGACGTGGTCGCCGGCCTCGGCGATGTTCAGGATGGCAAAGGTCTCGGCTGCCTGGCCCGAACTGAGCAGCAGTGCACCCAGACCGCCTTCGAGGCTCGCGACGCGCTGTTCCACGGCGTCCTGCGTGGGGTTGCCTATCCGGGTGTAGATCGGAGCCAGTTCGGCCAGGGCAAAGCGGTTGGCCGCGCTTTCAGCACTCGGGAAAACGAACGACGTTGTCTGGTAGATCGGCAGGGAACGCGCGCCCGTGGCGGCATCCGGCTCTTGGCCTGCGTGGATCTGGCGGGTTTCGAAAGACCATCCTTGGGACATGGAATTCTCCTGTTCGTGGCGCGTGTGGTCGGCGGAATAGCTGCGGGAAGGAAGCTGCGGCCAGTCTAGGAAGTGTCCGGGTCCTTGGACAGCTTTGTGACGCCAGCAGAATATATGGGCTCTTTTGCGACCTTCCATGACGCCCGTCGCGAGATCCCACCTTAGTTAGGGTTGGCTTAGCTGAGACACCGATCACAAAGTGCCAAGATGAAGCCATGCGCATGGATCACGTCTCTTACGCCTGTGAACGAGATGGCCTCTTGGCCACTACCGAACGAATTTCCGCGGCTCTGGGAGTGGACGCAGTCCGGGGCGGAGTGCACCCGCGCTTCGGCACCCGGAACATGATCATTCCCCTTGCGGATAACAAGTACCTGGAAGTCGTGGAGGTCCTGGACCACCCTGCTTCCGACAAAGCACCCTTCGGCCAAGCTGTCCGTGCACGCTCAGCCGCCGGCGGCGGTTGGATGGGCTGGTGCGTGGCAGTTGACGACCTCGCCCCGTTTGAGGAACGCCTCGGTCGCGCAGCAGTCCCGGGCAACCGCAAGTTCCCTGACGGCCGCGAACTGGTGTGGCAGCAGATCGGCATCCTCGGCTTGATCGCCGATCCCCAGGTGCCGTACCTGCTCAAGTGGGAGGGCGACCCCTCACTTCACCCGTCCAAGGTGTACGAGAGCGATGTGAAGATGTCCAGCCTCACGATCGCGGGCTCCGCCGAACGCGTGACCGAATGGCTGGGCGAGCCAGTGGAGAAGCCTCTCGAGGACGTCGCGGTCCAGTGGATAGCACCACGCGGCACGCCGGGCATCATGGCCGTCACTTTCGAAACCGCCTCCGGAGCCGTCACCATCTGACCGTTCCCCTGATCCGGGCTGGTCCCGGCCCTGGACACCGCTGTCCAAACAATGCTTCGGCCGCCATCAGCGGGTGCCAATGACGTCACCCACCGATGGCGGCCGGATACTTTTAACGGCTGCAACGGCTTTCACGGCTGCTCAGCCCAGGCCCACCGCTTTGCCGAACAGGCTGAATCCAACGAACGCCACAATGTCCAGCAGGGCATGGGCAATCACCAAGGGCATCACCCTCTTGGTCTTGGTGTAGATCCACCCAAAGACCAGGCCCATCACCACATTGCCGATGAACGGGCCAAAGCCCTGGTAGAGGTGGTAACTCCCGCGAAGGAGGGCGCTGACGACGATGCCCGCCGGAACGCTCCAGCCGAACTTGCCGAAGCGGTCCAGGAGATACCCCACCACAATCACTTCTTCCACAATGGCGTGTCGCACGGCGGAGAGAATCAGCACGGGAACCGTCCACCAGTAGGCATCCAGGCCGCTGGGCACAATGGCAGTGGTGATTCCCAGCGCCCGGCCGGCCGCGTAGAGGCCAAGGGACGGTATGCCGATAAGCGCCGCGAGGCCCAGGCCCTGAAGCAGATCCTTGCCGGGGCGGACCAAGTTGAAGCCGAGCCGGGCGAACGCCGAACCTTCACCGTCCCTGGTGGCCTGGACGTGCGTGGACAGGAAGTAGAACACCAGCGCCACGGGCACCAGGGCGAACAGGATATCCAGAAGCTGGTACGTGAGATCGAAATATTCGCGGGTGCTCTGGGACCTGTTCAGCGTGGACGTTGCATCAGCCAGCGGCGCCCGCGTCATCTTGTCGAGCAGTTGCACCACGGAGTAGACAGCCGACTGGCCCAGGGACAAGCCCAGGACAATGAGCACTTCGGCGCGCAGCCGGCGACGGGAAGCAAGGAACATGTACCTATCTTGCCCGCAGTTCCTGCCTCTTTGCCGGGAACCGCCGCCCTATGCTTGGTGGGATGGGTGCCCCAGAGAGAATATTCATGATCCGGCACGGACAGTCCGCCGCGAACGCCGACACGTCCATCTACAACCGCGTGCCGGATTATCGGATTCCGCTGACGGACCAGGGCGTCGAGGAGGCGCGGTTGGCCGGCGAGGACCTGCGGCGCAAACTCGACGGGCAGCAGGTCTGCGTCTATGTTTCCCCCTATTTGCGCGCCTACCAGACGCTGGAAGCCCTCAACCTGGGGTCCCTGATTGAGCGTGTCATCGAGGAGCCGCGGCTCCGTGAGCAGGACTGGGCCAATTTCCAGATCGCCGGGGACATTGAGGACCAGAAGGAACTCAGGAACCTCTACGGCCACTTCTTCTACCGCTTCCGCGAAGGCGAATCAGGCTCGGACGTCTACGACCGGGTGTCGTCCTTCATGGAGACGCTTTACCGGCACTGGCAGAAGCCCACGTACGCACCGAACACCCTGTTGGTGACGCACGGGCTGACGATGCGGCTGTTCTGCATGCGCTGGTTCCACTGGACGGTGGAGTACTTTGAGTCGCTCAACAATCCGGGCAACGCTGAGCTGCGCACGCTGGTCAAGAACGACGACGACCAGTACAGCCTGGATCTGCCGTTCAGCCAGTGGGTGCCCAGGGATGTGGACGATTCGGTGCTCCACGCCCCGCGGATGCGGTTCTAGGGGTCCCCGTCAGCCTGCCGGTGCGACGATGACTTCCGTGCCGTTGGCTTCGAACGCCGCTTTGTCGTCGGGGCTGATCCCGGAATCGGTGATGAGGTGCCTGAAGTCGTAGCCGGCCATGGCGGCAAAAGAGCGTCGGCGCACCTTTGAGGAATCGGCTACCACGTAGGATTCCGTGGCTCGGCGTGCCATCACGGTGTTCACCATGGCTTCGCCCTCGTCAGTGATGGTGGGGCCGAGGTCCGGGTCCACGCCGTTGACGCCAATGAAGGCGATGTCCAAGGCGACCTTTTGCATGATCACGTCCGTGTACGGTCCCACCAGCTCATAGGACCGCGGGTTCAGGATGCCGCCGGTGACCATGATCTTGATGTTGGGGCGCACCGCCAGTTGGGAGGCGATGTTGATTGCATTGGTCACCACGGTAAGCGTGGGCCTGTTCGACGGTGCGTTGAGGTCTTCGCGGGTGGACAGGACCTGGGCCAGGGCGGTGTTGGTGGTTCCGCCGCTCAGCCCTATGACCGCTCCGGGACGGATCAGCGCGGAGGCCGCGAGCGCAATTTCCTGCTTGGCCTCGGCGTGGTCGTCACGGTTGTATCGTCCGGGAAGGTCGTATGCCACCGATCCCGTCGTGGCGCCTCCCCTGGTGCGGCTCAGCAGCCGCTGCTTGGCGAGGCTGTCCAGATCCCTGCGGGCCGTGGCAGGTGACACGCCTAGACGCGTCACGATGTCCTCGACTTCCACGTGGCCGGATTCGGCCAGGAGATCGAGGATGGCGGTCAGCCGATCGGTGCGGGTCATGACAAGCCTTTCGCGGTTTCCGGCTATTTCGCTTTGGCGAACAGCGTCAGCATACGTGCCGACTCCAGCACCAGGGCCTCCCGGCCGGCCTTGATGTACTTCCGGGAATCCACCACTGCGGGGTTGGCAGCGAGGTACTCACGGACGGCGCGGGTGAAGAACCCGTTCAAATGTGTGGATACGTTGATCTTAGTCATACCAGCGCCGATAGCGGATACGAGCATCTCATCTGTGACACCGGATGAGCCATGAAGAACCAGTGGTTTTCCAACGGCGGACTTCAGGCGGGCGATCAGGTGCAGGTCCAGCGCTGCGCTGCGCTCCGTCATGGCGTGGGACGAACCGACGGCCACAGCGAGTGCGTCCACTTCCGTGGCCTCAACGAAATCCCGGGCCTCGGACGGGTCGGTCCTGACACCCGGTGCGTGGGCTCCGTCCTTGCCTCCAACTTTTCCGAGCTCGGCCTCAACGTACACACCGCGCTCGTGCGCGTATTTGGCGACGCGGCGCGTGACCTCAACGTTCCACTCATAAGGCAAGTGGGCGCCGTCGTACATCACGGAACCGAACCCGAGGTCGACGGCGGCGAGCGCCAGGTCTTCGGACTCGGCGTGGTCGAGGTGGAGGGCCACCGGCACGGAGGCCGAACGCGCGATCGCAAGCGCTGCGGACGCGATGGGTTCCAGGCCGCCGTGGTACTTGGCGCAGTTCTCGGAGATTTGGAGAATCAGCGGAACGCCGGCGGCCTCGGCACCTCCCACCAGGCCCTCCGCAGTTTCAATGTGGATGACATTGAACGCGCCTTGGCCGGTGCCGGCGGCAGCTGCCTTGTCCATCAGTTCCCGCGTGTTGACCAGGGTCACCGGGTCTCCTTCCATGTCACGATCAGTTGGTCCTGCAGTTCCTGGTACCGCGGCGAGATCTCGCCTGCTGCCGGCATGAGCACGGCTGCTGCGGACCAGGCGGTGGCACGGCGAAGAATCTCGCGCGGCTCGGTGATGCCTTCGGCGAGCGCGACGGCGGCAGCCGCCACACCGGCGTCGCCCGCCCCTGTGGGGTTGCCGCTGAGCGACTCAGGCAAGCGCGCACTCCAATAACCGCCGGGGGCGGCGTGGTCGAAGGCGAGCATGCCGTCCGCTCCGGCGCTCACCAGCACAGTGCGGGCGCCCATGTCGATCAAAGAGAGGGCCGCTGCCTGGAGGCTGGACTCCCCCGTGGCTTCGGCGAGTTCATGGTGGTTCGGTTTGAGGATGTCCGCGCCGGCCTTGGCTGCGGCGATGATCCCGGGACCGGAGGTATCGATGATGGCGGGAATGCCGGCGTCGTGAGCCAGACGGACCAGCTCCGGGTAGAAGTCAGCGGGAGCGCCGGGAGGCAGGCTGCCGGAACCGACCAGCACGGAGGCGGGGAGGTTGGGGTTTCCGGTGACGGCTTCAGCGACGGCGGTCCGCAACGAGCGCCACTCATCGGGAAGCAGCGCCTGGCCTTCCTCGTTGAAGATGGACGTTTCGCCGCCCACGGTATCCACCAGGGCAATGCTGCGGCGCGTCTCGGCGGCGACCCCTACCAGGATGTGCGGCACTCCGCTGGTCCAGAGCTCGGCCGCCAGGGTCTGGCCCGCGGCACCGCCTGTGGGCGCTATGGCCAGCACCGGGTATCCGAGTTGGTGCGTCACACGGGCAACGTTGATGCCTTTGCCCCCGGCACGGCTGATGGGAGTGGGGACGCGGTGGCTGGCGCCTTCAGTGATGCCGTGGACGGTATACGTCATGTCGATGGCAGGGTTCGGCGTGACTGTGATGATGCGGTTCACGTTGGCTCGCTTCATTGTCCGGCTCCCAGCAGCTTGCGTGCGTTGTGGGCGGCACCGAGCAGGCCTGCGTCCTGACCCAGCTGGGCACGGATCAGATGGGGGCGGCGTTGGAAATCCAGGGTCTGGTCAACCCGGGCGCGCAGGGGCTGCAGGAGGTCCTCACCGGCCTCGGCGAGGCCTCCACCGATCACCACCGCTTCGGTGCCGATGATGTTGACGCATTGGCAGATGGTGAAGGCGAGCGCGTCCATCGCCTCTGCCCATACGCGTTCCGCCAGGGCGTCGCCGGACTTTGCCCTGAGCAGCACGCTGCGGGCGCCGTTGACCTTGTTTCCAGATTTCAGGTGGTAGCGCTTTGCGATGGCCCCGGCTGAACCGACGGCTTCCAGGATGGTGGCTGCGGTGCCGCCGGGACCGGCGTCGGGATCCGGAACCTGCGCGTGGCCGAGTTCTCCGGCGAAACCCCCGGCAGTCACGGCTTTGCCTCCGGAGAAGACTGCGGCCGCGATGCCGGTGCCCACCACCATGACGACAACGTCGCTGAACTCCCTGGAGCCTCCAAGCGCGTGCTCAACGGCAGCGGCGGAGCGGACGTCGTGGTCGAAGGCCACCGGAATCCCGAGACGCCTTTCGGCTTCGGCCGTGAAGGGAAAGTTCCGCCATCCGAGGTTGGCCGAGTAAACGCCCACCCCTGCCACCGAGTCGACAATGCCGGGGACGATGATTCCGGCGGCTTTGGCAGGGGTGCCCGGGAACTCGGCAGCCAGCTCGGCGGCGAGCTCTGCCAGCCGCTCAACGACGGCTTCGCCAGGACGTGCCGGGTCCAGTGGCGTGGGGACGCGGCGCATACCCAGCACCACGCCCTTGGCATCCACCAAACCGGCTTTGATGTCGGTCCCGCCAACATCGAAGGACAGCACCGGTGATTCTGCGGCTCCGAGAACCATGACGTGTACCTAGGCGGAGGCGTCGAGAATGACCGAGCGGGTCAGGTTGCGCGGCAGGTCCGGGTTCAAGCCACGGACCCGTGCACGCTCGAGGGTGACCTTATGGACCCGGGCGAGCTCGGCCAGGGGGTGCTTGTCCGTGTGGAGGTAGAGGGCGCCGGTGGCGGCCATGTCCTGGTCCAGTCCTTCGGGCTGGGTGCCGAACAACCAGGTAACCCGGCCGGGAGCGGCGATGGAGATCGGACCGTGGCGGTATTCCATGGCCGGGTAGGACTCGGTCCAGCCTTGGACGGCTTCGCGCATCTTGAGGCCGGCCTCGTGGGCCAGTCCTACCGTCCATCCCGTGCCGAGGAAAGTGAATTGCTCGGCGTCCAGGAGCTCCTGCGGGACCGGAGCGGAGACGGCGTCGCGTGCAACGGCGATGGCCGGCTGCACGTCGATGTCGAGGCTGGTCAGCATGTACACCAGCGCGGTGGTGGCGAAACGGGTCTGCACCACGGAGCGCTCGTCGGCATACTGGAGGCCGATCACGGTGTCGGCCAGTTCGATGATGGGCGAGGTGGTGTCTCCGATGATCGCGACGGTGGGGACGATGCCCTTCAGCGCGGCGAGGATCTCCAGCACTTCGGTGGTGGTGCCGGAGCGCGTGATGGCCACGACGGCGTCGTACTGACGGTCCGCACTGTTGCTGTTAAGGAAAGCCTCGGAGGCCGCAAAGGCGTCCGTGACCCCTTTGCCTGCGGATTCGCGGGCAGCTGCGTAGCTTTGGGCCATGAACCATGACGTGCCGCAGCCAATGACGGCGATGCGTTTTCCATCTGCGGGAAGCAGGTCTTCACTGCGGGCCTGCTCAACGGCGCGCTGCCATACGACAGGCTGGGAAACCAGCTCTTCCTCCATGAAGGCACCCAGTATGTTCTCGCTCATCGTGTGTTTCGCTCCCGCTCAAGTAATGACGTTTTTTGATCTATAGAAACACTAAACGATCATTTTCGATCTCACAAGGATCATCTACTGGAGAAGACTGCTCATTTGCCGCTCATGACGGAAGAGGTCCCGCCCACGTCGCAATCATGTTCTTGCGTGTGCTTTTAAGTTAACTACCTGTTAACTCTTGTCATGTTCTTGTTCGTGCAGCAGGCTTGGATGAGTCCGCAAGAAAGTGATTATTACTCACTCGGAATAATCAATAAGGAGCATCATGCCCCGCTTATCATCCCCCAGACGCCTCGCCTCGTTGAGTTTGGCCTGTGTCGTCGCCTCATCCTCGCTGGGCTTGATGGCAATCCAGCCCGCCACCGCAAGCCCCCTGGTCCTGCCTGCCGAGCTCGTCAGCGCCGCTGAAGCCGCCACCATCACCTCCGGCAGCCTCGCCGTGGACATCGCCACCACCTTCCCCCAAGTCCTCGGCTACACCGACACCGCCACCAAGGCCCGCCTCGACGGCACCCCGGCCCGGTTGAACACCATCACCCTCAACGGAGTGGAGTTCAATGTCAGCGGAACGTCCACGGCCTCCGGAAAGGATGCCCGGGATTACGTCCTCACCGTGCCCGATTTCGGCAACACCGTGATCAAGGCGCGGCTCTCCGTCAAGAAGAATGTGGTGTCCTTCAACGTCACGGAAATCAAGGACTCCGCGGACCACCTCGTGAAGACCCTTCAACTCCCCCGGCTAAACCTGGTCACTGTAGGTTCCACCCAGGCCGGGGCCCAGGTCTCCACAGCCAATCTGTCCGTCGACCGAAGCGTCAGCGGAGACGAATTCACGCCCGTTACTGCAGCTACGCCCCTGGATACTGCACCCAAAAGCTCCGCGTACGCGCTGGCCAACACCGCCGCGCTGGGTGCCGCCGTCGAATCAAACGCCCTCTACGACACTTCCTCCGGCCCGGGAGCGAAAGACAAGGGACGCTTCTGGCGCCAGGCCGTCAGCGACGGCGCCGGCGGGGTGGCCATGGGCATCGCCAGCGGCCAGTGGCTGTACCGTGCCGATGGTTCCACCACCACGGAGGAACTTCCCTGGACCCGGGTTGCCATCACCACCGATGCGAATGCCGATGGCGGCGTGGATTGGCAGGATGCGGCCATCGCCATGAGATCCATCCAGGTGTCCGCCAACAAGGGCGAACAGACCCCCGACAACGTGGTCACCCACATCCCCTTCAACTTCGCCTCACAAGCAACCCACCCGTTCCTCCGCACTCTGGACGATGTCAAACGCATCTCCCTGGCAACGGACGGACTGGGCCAGGTGGCCATGCTCAAGGGCTACACCAGCGAAGGCCACGACTCGGCCAACACCGACTACGGAAACAACTTCAACACCCGTGCAGGCGGCCTGGAGGACCTCAACACTTTGGTGAAGGAGGGCAAAGACTGGAACGCCAGCTTCGGCGTCCACATCAACGCCACAGAGATCTACCCCGAAGCGAAGTCCTTCAGCGAAGACCTGTTGCGCGCCGACAAGGGACTCGGCTGGAACTGGCTGGACCAGTCCTACTACATCAACCAGCGCCAGGACATCAACTCCGGCAAGCTCGCCCGGCGCATCAAAGAACTCCGCGAAGCCACGGACAAAAACCTGGACTTCGTGTACGTGGACGTCTACTACGAGTTCGGCTGGCTTGCCGAGAAGCTGCAGCAGGAACTGGTCAAGAACGGCTTCCGTGTCGGCTCGGAGTGGGCCGACCATCTGTCCCGCAACAACACGTGGTCCCACTGGGCCAACGATGAGAAGTACGGTGGCTCCACCAACAAAGGCGTCAACTCGCAGATCCTGCGCTTCATCAACAACACCCAATCAGACGTGTGGAACCCGGACCCCAAGCTCGGCGTGAGCCACATCGTGGAGTTCGAAGGCTGGACCGGGCAGAACGACTTCAACGCCTTCAGTGAGAACGTCTGGACAGCCAACCTCCCGGCGAAGTTCCTGCAGCACCACCAGATCACCAAATGGACACCAGACCGGATCGACCTCGCCGATGCCGTGGCCGTCACCGGAAACACCGCGGAAGAACGCAACATCACCGTCGCCGGAACCTCCGTGCTGCAAGGCGGAAGCTACCTGCTGCCGTGGTCCTCCAAGGAAAACGGCAAGGCCGACAAGCTCTACCACTACAACCCCGCCGGTGGCGCCAGCACCTGGACGCTCACCGAGGAATTCGCCAAGTCAACATCGCTGGAAATGTTCAAACTGACCGACAACGGACGAGTGAAGGTCGCTGATGTACCGGTAGTCAACGGCCAGGTCACCGTCACCGCGGACCCGAAGCAGCCCTACGTCCTCACGACCAAGAACAACGCGCTCCCCAAGAAGGCGGACTTCGGCGAAGGCACAGCCTTCAACGATCCCGGTTTCAACGGCGCCGACCTCTCCCCCTGGAACCCCACGGGCAACGTCACCCAGGTGCGCGACGACAAGGGCCGCCGCTTCGCCGAGATGGGGGCAACGCCGTCGTCGATCAGCCAGGACGTCAAGCTGGACGCCGGAACCCAATCCGTCAGCGCCTGGGTTGAAATCCAGCCCGGCAAGGCCCGGCCCACCACCCTCTCTGTCGAGATCAACGGCAAGACCGAAAGCACCACCATCGATTCATCCAACGCAGAAAACTACGTGGCCGGCGACGAGAAGCACGGGACCTCGTTCCAGCGCGTGCGGGTACTGGTTGATGTGCCGCGGAACAACACGAAGGCCACTGTTTCCGTCAAAGCCGCCGACGGCGACGCCACAGTGCGCGTCGACGACTTCCGGGCGGTCAAGACCGCCCGGGTGGCCACCACCGGCGTGCTCAGCGAAGACTTCGAGAACGTGGACCAAGGCTGGGGACCCTTCGTGAAGGGCAACGCCGGCGGCTCAACGGACCCCCGGACTCACATCACCGAGCGCAACGAGCCCTTCACCCAGAAGGGCTGGGACACCAATGTGATCGATGAAGTCCTGGACGGCACATGGTCCCTGATCGCGCACGACGAAAACACCGCCCCTGACGGCGGACCGGGCATGGTGTACCGCACCACCGAGGCGGGCGTTCCGTTCCAGGCCGGCCGCAAGTACAAGGTGTCCTTCGACTACCAGAACTCCAAGGCCGGGCAATACGCCTGGGTTTCCGGCTACGACTCGCAGGCGGGCCCCGCAGTGACGGGCAGCCAGGCCATCGACGCGAAAACCACCACCACGCGGTTCGAGCAGATCCTCGACACCGGCTTCTGCGGTGACTACTTCGTGGGCTTGCAGCGTACGGGCAGCGCCAACGGATCGGACTTCACGCTGGACAACTTCCTGGTGGAGGACCTCGGTGCCTCGGAAGCCGTTCCGGCGTGTGCGCAACTCACCGCCGGACTTCAAGGCGACGTGGTCCAGCAGGGCAAGGCACAGGACTTCGTCACCACGTTTATCTCCGACGAACCGGCGGCCATCAGCGACCTCGCCGTTGCGCTTGAGCTTCCCGAGGGATGGACCGCGACACCGTCCACGCCGGCCACGGCAGCAACCCTGCCCGCCGGTGGCACCCTCACCACCACCTGGAAGATCACGGCACCCGCGTCCGCGGACGGCGACTACCCCATCACGGCCAAGGCCGGTTACACCGCCGCAGCATCGGGCAACAACCCGGTAGGCGGCCGGACCATCGGCACCACCACCACTGTCCGGACACTGCCCAAACCGCCGCAGGCCACAGTGTTCGCCAGCGACCACCCATGGGTCAGCGCCACCAACGGCTGGGGCCCTGTTGAAAAGGACCAGTCCAACGGCGGAACCGGGGCCGGCGACGGCACCCCGCTGACGCTGAACGGCACCGTCTTCGCGAAGGGACTTGGCGCACACGCAAACGGCAACATCCGCTACTACCTTGGCGGCTACTGCACCGCCTTTACCGCAACAGTCGGCATTGATGATGCCCAGCCGACGCGGGGCAGCGTGAAGTTCTCCGTGGTGGCTGACGGGACAACCAAGGTAACAACCCCCGTCCTGGGAGCCACAAGCGCTCCCCTGCCGCTCACCGTTGACGTCACCGGCGCCCAGTACGTGGAACTCGTAGCTGACGACGCCGGCGACTCCAACGGCAACGACCACGCCGACTGGGCTGATGCCAGGTTCACGTGCTCGTCCACGTCCCAGGAACCGCCCGCACCCGTCCTGCAAGGCACCGTGTTCGCCTCCGACCTGCCCTGGATCGGCAGCATCAACGGTTGGGGTCCAGCGGAAAGGGACCGGGCCAACGGTGAGCAGAACGCCGGTGACGGACCCGCATTGCGGCTTGACGGCGTCGTCTACCCCAAGGGAATCGGCGTCCACGCCGACTCGAAGATCAGCATCGCCACCGAAGCAAAATGCACCGCCTTCACCGCCGTGGCGGGAGTGGACGACGCGAAGCTGAACAAGGGCCTGCACGGCTCGGTGGTCTTCATCGTGAAGGGCGACGGACGTGAACTGCTGCGGACTCCCGTTCTCAGCGCCGACTCTGCAGCACTTCCCCTCAACGTGGACATCACGGGAGTCCAGAACGTCGAACTGATCGCCGACAGGAACGGTGACGACGCCGGCGACGACTGGGGTGATTGGGCGGACGCGAAGTTCAGCTGCGCATAGTCCCTTCGCGCCTCAGTCTTTCCACGCACCAGTAAAGAAGGGCGGTGTTCCTACCGGAACACCGCCCTTCTTTACTGTTATCCCTTTGCCGTCATCTCTTTGCTGTGGCCTCTTTACTGGTGTCCTGGAACGCGCGCACGCCCGCCCGCCACACCGAGTGCGTCAACGGGACTCCCGGACGGTACGCCAGATGGGTCGCCGACGGTGCCTTCAGCATGTGCAGGTCAGCCCGGTGGCCGACGGCTAGCGAACCCACCGCCCGTTCGCCGTCGACGTCGTTCCCGGACTCCCGGCCCAACGCCAAGGCGCCGCCGTACGTCGCCGCGCGGACGGCCTCGTGGACGCTCAAGTGCATCTGGAGAACAGCTGTGGTGACGCAGAAAGCCATGGACGTGGTGTACGACGTTCCAGGGTTGCAGTTGGCCGCCAGCGCGATCTGCACGCCGGCGTCGATCAATTCACGCCCAGGCGCCAAAGGCTGGCGGGTGGAGAGATCGCAAGCCGGAAGGCAGGTGGCAACCGTGCCCCGTGCTCCGTTGCCTGTAGCGGCGTCCCAGCCGGTCCAGGTTTCCGCGAGGGCGGCGATGTCCTTGTCCGAGAGATAGTTCACGTGGTCCACACTCGCAGCCGCGAACTCCACGGCCAGCGCCACACCCGGCCCCTCGCCGAGCTGGTTGCCGTGGACCCGCAGGCCGAGACCTGCGTTGCGGGCCGCCGTCAGGACGCGACGGGACTGGTCTTCGGTGAAAGCGCCGCGCTCGCAGAAGACGTCTGCCCAGCGGACGTGCGGGAGGACGGCGTCGAGCATGGCACCGCAGACCAGGTCCGTGTACTCCTCAGGGTCCGAACCGGCGGGGACCAGGTGCGCGCCGAGGTACGTGACCTCGTCGACCTCGGCCGCGGCGATCCTGGCGCTGCGGGTCTCGTTGTCCACGTCCAGCCCGTAGCCCGTCTTGCTCTCCAAGTAGGTGGTCCCCTGGGAGACTGCCTCTTTGACCCGGTCCCGCACGAGGCGGCTGAGTTCGTCGTCGCTGACGCTGCGCGTAGCTCCCGTGGTCACGGCGATGCCGCCCGCGCTGTAGCTCTGCCCGGCCATGCGGGCCTCGAACTCGGCGGTGCGGTCCCCCGCGAAGACAAGGTGGGAATGCGAATCGACCCAGCCAGGCAGGACGGCGCGGCCTTCGGCGTCGACTTTTTCATCGGCGGCCGGAGCGTCCTGGCGGGACCCGATCCAGGAAATCCGTTCGCCTTCAAAGACGATGGCCGCATCCGTGAGGACCCGGTGCTCCAGGTCCTGGGTCATCAGCTCGCCGATGTTGGTAATGAGTGTGCTGGCTGGTGTGGTTCCGCTCATATGCCTATTGTTCAGCGCCGGATGGACCAACGGGTGGCCGCGAGTTGCTCCGCTGTCCGGGATTCCGGACTCTCCGCCTCGACGGTGCCAAGGATGAGGGCCGCAGCCAGTTCAGCGATGGCAGAGGACGTCTGGAAACCGTAGCCGCCCTGTCCGGCCAGCCAGAAGAAGCCGGGTGCTTCGGCGTCGAATCCCACCGCCGGGATGCCGTCGGCGGCCTCGGTCCGCAGGCCGGTCCAAGCGCGGTCCACGGACTGGATGCCCAACGTTGTCACGCTGTTGAGCCTGGAGATGAGGCTTTCAACGTCCCCGGGCTGTGGTTTCGCGTCTTCCGGACCGCTGGGAACGTGCTCTGACGGCGAGATCAACACTTGCTTGCCTTCAGGCCGGAAGTAGAAGGAATCATCCGCCGCGCACACCATGGGCGTTTCAAGCGTCAGCGGATTCCGGACGTTCACGATTGCGGCGGTCCGCCGGAACGGCTGAAGCCCCAGCTTCTCCACGCCGCTGATGACTGCCAGCTCATCTGCCCAGGCACCGGCCGCATTCACCACGACGCCGGACTGGAACCCTTCGGTGCCGGCGCCCACCTGCCAGCCACTCCCCAAGCGCTGGGCCGAATGGACCTTGGCACCGGTGATGATGTCCACGCCTGCGGCCTCTGCGGTGCGCCGGTGTTCGTCGAGCAGCAGTGGAGCATTACATCCGAACGAGCCGTTGTCGAGTCCTGCGGCAGTGAAGGAATCCGGGGCGAGGACAGGGCACAGGTCCATTGCCTCAGCGTGGGTGATCCGGTGCATGTTGCCACTGGCCTCGGCACTCACCGTCTCCTCATCCCCCACCAGCATGAAGCCTCGCGGAGTGAGGATCGGCTCCGTTGCCCGGGCGTCGCGGGCGGCCAGCAATTCCAAGGTCCGGAGAGTCAGCTCCTGCACCACCGGCGGCCCGTAGCTGGGGATCAGTTGACGGGCCGAGCGTGAAGAAGTGTGGAAGGCCAGCGATTGCTCAGCTTCCACCAGAGCTACTGTGCATTTGCCCGCCAATGCCGCCGCCAAGGACAGCCCGGCGATACCGCCGCCAACGATTACCACGTCATAATTCGAAGCCATGGATCCATCCTGTCAGAAGCCCGCCGAACCGCCAGCGATCCTCGCTCACATCCCACGGGCTTCCCGGGATCGCTCGCTCACTTTCTTGGGAAAAGCGATAGAGGGACGCCTTGAAACTCGAGGGGTGTGAGGAAGCGACGGAATTATGCACGCGGGAGGTGAGGAAGCGACGCGGGCAAGCACGCGGGGTGTGAGCAAGGGTTGAGAAGAAGCCCGAGGGATGTGAGGAAGCGTTCGGAGGGGTGACCGCGGCGCGACTGTTGACGACGACCCGAACGCACGCACCGCCGTCGACGTCGCCTGTCCGGGCAGCACCAACTACCAACGCTCACTCACGAAACAGGCCGTTAAACCCCAACGCTCACTCACTTGTTAGAAGGAAGTGAGTGAGCGTCGGAACCAAGCACGCGGGACGTGAGGAAGCGTCGGAACCAAGCACGCGGGACGTGAGGAAGCGTCGGAACCAAGCACGCGGGACGTGAGGAAGCGTCGGAACCAAGCACGCGGGACGTGAGGAAGCGTCGGGATCAAGCACGCGGGACGTGAGCGAGCGTCGCGGGCAAGCACGCGGAATGTGAGCGAGCGCTGTTAGGCGACGGCGGCGCGGCTCTTGACGAACGCTTGGACGCACGCTTCGACGTCGTCAGCACTGTGCGCGGCCGAAAGCTGCACCCGGATCCGTGCCACGCCCTTCGGCACTACGGGGAAGCTGAAGGCGGTGACGAAGACACCATTGTTGAGCATCTCGTCAGCGATCTTGGCGGCCACCACGGCATCGCCGAACATGACGGGGATGATGGCGTGTTCGCCGTCGAGGAGTTCGAAACCTTCCTCGCTCATGCGGCGGCGGAACAGCGCGGCGTTCTCGAAGAGGCGGGTGCGCAATTCTCCGGATTCCTGGACGAGCTCGATCGCCTTGATAGTGGCCGCAACAATAGCCGGGGCGAGGGAGTTGGAGAACAGGTAAGGGCGGGCTTTCTGGCGCAGCATGGCGACAATTTCGCCGCGGCCGGAAACGTATCCGCCCGAAGCCCCGCCGAGGGCCTTGCCGAAGGTTCCCGTGTAGATGTCGACGCGCTCGGAGACTCCGGCGTGCTCCGGCGTGCCGGCGCCGGTGGGGCCCATGAAACCGACGGCGTGGGAGTCGTCAACCATGACCAGGGCGTCGTGCTTCTCGGCGAGATCGCAGATGGCTTCCAGCGGAGCGAGGTACCCGTCCATGGAAAACACGCCATCGGTGACGATGATCTTGCGGCGTGAGCCCTCAGCTTCGACCAGCTTGGCTTCAAGGTCCGCCATGTCCTGGTTGGCGTAGCGGAACCGCTTGGCCTTGCTCAGGCGGATGCCGTCGATGATGGACGCATGGTTCAGCGAGTCCGAGATGATGGCGTCCTCGGGGCCGAACAGGGACTCGAAGACACCGCCGTTCGCGTCGAAGCAGCTGGAGAACAGGATGGTGTCCTCCGTGCCGAGGAACTTCGAGACGCGGGCTTCGAGCTCCAGGTGGAGGTCCTGCGTGCCGCAGATGAAGCGCACGGAGGCCATGCCGAAGCCGCGCTCGTCCATGGCGGACTTGGCGGCGGCGATGATGTCCAGGTGGTCGGCCAGGCCAAGGTAGTTGTTGGCGCAGAAGTTCAGGACCTTGTTGGCCGGCTGGCCGAGCTGTCCTGCGGCGATGTGGCTTGCCTGCGGGGAATCGATGTGGCGTTCGGTCTTGAAGAGGCCGGCGGTGCGGATCTCGTCGAGTTCGCCCTGCAGTTGGTCTTTGATGGCTGAGTACATGGGTGCTCCTAAGTCTTTGGCGGTCCGGGTGGCGGTTCGGTCCGGGTGACAGTTCGGTCCGGTTTACAGTTCGGTCCAGTTACAGTTCGGTCCAGTCGAGGACCACTTTGCCGCCGGTGCCGTTGCGGGCGATTTCGAAGCCCTTTTCCCAGTCGGCTGCGGACAGCTTGTCGGTGACGACGGCGGAGATGCTGCGGTGCAGCACGGGGTTGGACGAGAGCATGGCGCTCATGGCGTACCAGGTCTCGAACATCTCGCGACCGTAAATACCCTTGAGCGTCAGCATGTGGGTGACAACCTTGCCCCAGTCGATGTCGATGGACTGGCTGGGAAGGCCGAGCATGGCGATGCGTCCGCCGTGGTTCATGTTGTCGATCATCTCAGGCAGTGCCGTGGGGTGTCCCGACATTTCAAGACCGATATCAAAGCCTTCGCGCATGCCCAGTTCCTGCTGTGCCTCGCGGACGCGCATCTTGGAAACGTCGACGGCGAGGTCCACGCCCATCTGCCGCGCGAGTTCCAGGCGCGGTGCGGAGACGTCGGTGATGGCGATCTTGCGTGCACCGGCGTGCCGGGCCACAGCGATGGCCATCAGCCCGATCGGGCCGGCGCCGGTGATGAGCACGTCCTCGCCGACCAGCGGGAAGCTCAAGGCGGTGTGGACGGCATTTCCGAAGGGGTCGAAGATGGCGCCGAGCTCAGGGGTGACGGATTCGTCATGGTGGACCCAGACGTTCGTCTCCGGGATCACGACGTATTCGGCGAACGCGCCATCGCGCTGCACGCCCACGGAGACCGTGTGGATGCACATCTGGCGGCGTCCGGCGCGGCAGTTGCGGCAGATTCCGCATACTACGTGCCCTTCGCCGGAGACGCGGTCGCCGACCTTGACGTCGCGGACGTCCTCGCCGACTTCAACCACTTCACCGTAGAACTCGTGGCCTGCGATCAAGGGGGTTTCGATGATGCTCTGCGCCCAGGCGTCCCAGCTCTGGATGTGGAGGTCCGTGCCGCAGATTCCGGTGGTCATCACGCGGATCTTGACGTCGCCTGCGCCCGCTTCAGGTTCCGGACGGTCGACGAGTTCGAAACCGGCGTGGGGTCCGGATTTGTAGAGAGCCTTCATGGGATTCCTCACTGCTGGGGCTGCTTCACTGCTGCTGAGTCCATTGAAGCCCCGGCAACGATTTAGCACAACTAGATTCTTCTCAATCAACGATTTAGGATTTGCTAATGGAAATTCATCAGCTGCAGATGCTCCGTGAGCTCGGCGACCTGGGCAGCGTCAAGGCGGTAGCAGAGACACTCATGGTCACTCCTTCGGCTGTGTCGCAACAGCTCGCCCTGCTCCAAAGGTCCGTGGACGTGCCGTTGACACGGAAGGAGGGCCGCGCCCTGGTCCTGACCGACGCGGGCCGCGTGCTGGCCGAGGCGGGTGCCGCCGTCGTAAATGCCATGGCAGACGCGCGGGCAGCGATCGGCGCGTATCACGATGCTCCCGACGCGCCGGTCAGCGTGAGCGCCTTCCACAGCGCAGGGCAGGCGCTGTTCGCGCCGCTGGCAGCGCTGTTGGCGTCCGACGGCGGGAACTCGCCTCGCCTGCGCCTGGCCGACGAGGACGTGGCGCAGGAGGATTTCCCGGGGTTGGCAGCACGGTACGACCTGGTTTTGGCACATCGCATGGACAACAGCCCGCAATGGCCGGAGGACAAAGTCGCGGTGATCCCACTGGCCGACGAGCCGCTGGACATCGCGCTTCCGGCGGATCACCCACTCGCATCCCGCCGCGAACTGGAGCCTTCCGACGTCGTGGATGAACCCTGGGTGACCAGCCGCGACGGTTACTCCCCCGCGGACGTCCTCGCCGCCGTCGTTGCCGTGAGCGGGAGGCCCGCGGAGGTCCTGCACCGCATCAACGACTACTCAACCGTGGCCGCGCTCGTCTCGGCCGGCGGCGCGATCGGGCTGCTCCCGCGCTTCACGGCCCGGCGTGTCCTGGACGCCGGCGTGGTGCTGCGCCCGTTGTCCGGCGTGAACTCGGTGCGCAAAATCGACATCCTGGCCCGTCCGGAGACGCTTAAACGGAAATCGGTCATGACGGTTTGCGAGTCACTTCAAACCGTCATGACCGGGCTTTCCGAACCGCGCTGACTCAGTCGCGGACCAAGGCGGGCTGGCCGGCGTCGAAGTAGGCCACCAGTTCGGCCGGGAGTTCCGGGACCTCTCGCGCTGAGCCGTCGCCCCGCAGCGATTCTGCCGCGAGGATGCCGGCAACCACCGCCTGCCGTGCAGCAATGGGGCTGGTTTGCGTCTGCCCGCCCTCCGACGCGAAGCGGAGGAACTCCTCGATCAGGCGCGGGTCGGCGCCGCCGTGACCGCCCTCGCCGTCCTGGATGGTGATGACCTCATCCGGTGCCGCATACCCCGACGTCCGGGAAGTCCACACATTGATGGTCTCCCCCGGTCCATCGCCCAGGTTCTCGATCCGGCCCTTGGTTCCGATGATCGTGTAGTTGCGCCAGTAATCCGGGGTGAAGTGGCACTGCTGGTAGGAGGCCAGCACACCGTTGTCCAGGACCATGTTCATCATGGAAATGTCCTCGACGTCGATCACTTCCGCCAGATCCTTCTGCTCCGTCGGCGGCCAGTTGTCCAGGGAGAACCAGTCCCCCATGCGTTTGCCGGTGTTGTCGGCACGGTTGGCGACATCACCATAGACAGCCAGATCTCCGACGGCGGCAACCCGCTTGGTGTAGCCACCGGCGAGCCAGTGGATGACGTCGATGTCGTGGGCGCCCTTTTGAAGCAGGAGGGAGGTGACGTTGGCGCGCTGGGCGTGCCAGTCCTTGAAGTAGTAGTCCCCGCCGTGGCCGACGAAGTGGCGGCACCAGACCGCTTTGACGTCCCCGATCCTGCCTTCCTCGATGAGTTGGCGCATCTGTACTACCACCGGCATGTGGCGCATGTTATGGCCGACGTACAGGCGTGTGCCGGTTTCGAAAGCCGTGCTGAGGATCAGGTCCGCGGCCTCAACCGTGATGTCGAGCGGCTTTTCGCAGAAGGTGGGGATGCCCGCCTTGAGCGTCCGGACCGCGACGGCGGCGTGCTGGCTATCGGGGGTCAGGACCAGTACGGCGTCCAGGCCGCTGGCCAGCAGTTCATCGAGGTCGGCAGTGATGCGGGCTGTGGGAATGCGCTGGGCAGCATCGGCCCTGCCGCGTTCACTGAGGTCGCAGATGATGGTGACCTCGGAGCCGTTGCCGGGTTTGTGGGCGTGCTTCCACAACCCCGAACGCAGGCCGAATCCTACGATTCCGACCTTCAAATCCTTATCCATGGTGTGCATTTTCCTTCTGCTGTTTCTTAGTAAAGTCTGGTGGCGGTGCTGCGGTGGGGCGCCGATTCGCGGACGAACAGATGCCAGGGGAAGTCGAGGACGGCGGGCTCGTCGTGTTCGCCGTGGCTGGCAGCACGCTTCAAGAGCCGCCGGGCGAGCTTGTCGAAGAAGTCCACGGGACCAACGGTGCTGAGCGAGGGCGACATCCGCTCACCCTCCACTGTGTTGCCGACACCGATGATGTCCACATCCACGCCGACCCCGAGCCCCAGGCGCTGTGCTGCATTGATGGCACTGACCGCCGCGTAGTCCGTGGTGGCGTAGATGGCGGTGGGACGGTCCGGCAGGCTGAGGAGCCGGGTGGCAGCGGCATAGGCACTGGCTGTGGTCCCATCGAAGAGCCCCACATAGTCCTGCCGCTCCGGGATGCCGGCCGAGGCCAAGGCTTCCGAGTAGGCCCGGTACCGCGATCCGCCGGAGGTGCCCGCCGCCATTGCCGGAGTCAGGCAAGCGATCTGCCGGTGGCCGTGGAGCAGGTGCTCCACGGCCATCCGGCAGCCGGGGCCGGCAATGGAACGGATGACATCGAAGCCGTCCGCTTCCAGAACCTCGTCGAAAACCACCAGGGTGGTCCCGCGTTCCGCGAGTTTGCGCAGGTCATCGCGCTGGTTCTCGCGGACAGCATCGACGAACACCGCGTCTGCGTTGTGCGTGCCGAGTACTTTGACCCAGTCAGCATCGCCGAGGATCATCGGCGTGATTCCCAGCGGGACCGCGGCCTTCTGCACGGCTTCGATGACGGACAACGACCAAGGATCGGAGAGCATGGTCAGCGACAGGATCACGGTGTTCGTGCGGCCCGTCCGGATGGCCCGGGCCGCCTGGTTGGGGCGGTAGCCGAGCCGCTCGGCAGCAGCCTTGACCTTTTCCGCCGTCGGATCCGAAACGCCTGGTCCGCCGTCACCGCGCCGCCCTGACAACACATAGGACACCGTGGCGGTGGAGACGCCGGCCAGTTCGGCCACCATTCGAATGGTGGGCCTTACTCCGGTGCTGCTCGCTTTTGCCATGGTTCCCCCTGATTGTTCGCTGATCTCTGGTCACGCCATTCTGTGTCGAGGCTAGCTCCTGAAGCGGCCTAGCTTCGGAAGACTGGCGCGTTGGGGTCCAACGCGGCCTGGTACTCATCGCGCATCTTGTCCCCGCCTTCGCTCTTCCAGCGCTTGACCGCGTCCTTGAGCTCGTCGATCTTCGCCCGGCCTGTGATGATGTCCACCACTTTGTCGCGCAGCTGCTTGGTGATCTTGGCACCCACCTTGGCGTTGGTGTCCGAGTAGGAACCGTTGGTGGGGTTGCGCCAAGCGAACTCGAGGAGTTTCTCCTCCTGCTGGCTGACGTAGCGGGTGTCGTCGTCGAATCCGGGGTTGAAGATGACGTTTTCCGGGCTGGACATGATGTTCAACGCCGACACCAGGCCGGGTGCGTTGGTGGTCCCGGTTTCCGTGCGGACCGGGTTGCCGGCGGCATCGATGGTGTAGTCCTGGCCGAGCTCGCCGAAGTTCTTCTGCATGTACTCGACGGTGCCGAAGGGTGCCGACAGGTAGTTGATGAGTGCCAGCAGTTCGCGGATCCTGCCTTCGTCGGCCTTCTTGAACGGGGTGAATCCAACCGTGCCATAGCCCATGTCATAGACAGGCTTGACCTTGCCGTCGGCGCTGAAGGGGATCAGGATGTCGAACTGTACGTCCTTGTTCAGCGCACGGTAGCTGCGGATGTCGTGTGGACCCACGACAACCTGCGCCGCCACGCTGCCGTTGGCCACGCGGGAACGGATATCAGTGGCCTTGGAGTCCGGGTAGAAGACACCTGCTGCGAACATTTTGGCGGTGAACTCGACGCCGGCCAGGTATTCGTCGGTCTCGTACAGGTGCGTCAGGGTGCGGTCCTTGTTGACCGCCCAGCTGTTCGGGGCGCCGAACCACTCAGTCACCATGTGGAGGGCGTTGATGTAGGCCGGTTCCAGGGCGTATTGCTGGTCCCCCGGACGTGTCAATTCCTTGGCTTTGTCCAGGAATTCATCGGCATTGGCCGCTTCAAAGCCGCCCACTTTCGACCAGACATCGTGATTGCCTACGTATACCTGTCCGAACGGGGTGCTCGGGATGGGCGCTCCCCAGATCTTGCCGTTCACGACGGCGGTCTTCCAGGAATCGGGCTTCAGTGCGGCCAGGTTGGGGTACTCGAGGACGGCGTCGCCGGAGAGGTACGGCGTCAGGTCCTGGAACTTGGCTTCAAGCATGGGGCCGACGTTGGGAATGCCCTGGTTCGGCGGAACCCACATCATGTCCGGGAGATCATTGCTGGCTAGGACGGTAGCGAACTTCGCAGGGTAGCCGTCTCCGATGTCTTCGGCGATCTGCAGTTCCAGGTCGCCGCCGAGCTTGGTGTTGAGCCGCTGCCAGAAAGGATTGTCCTTCAGACCGGGGCTCATGGTGTCGAAGGTTTCGGTCAAGCCGGTGACCTTGCCCTTGAGCGGCGGCGTCTTCACGGACTGCACGGCTGTGGGCAGCTTGAAGTAACCGGACTGCAGGCCCTTGGCGTTGCCGGCGATGTCCGGGGTGACGCCGGTGAATTCCTTGTAGGTGGGCAACTTGACCGAAGCGGAGGCAGCGGCGCCTCCGTTGCCGCCGGCTCCGCCGCCACCGCAGGCGGACAATCCTGCTGCGGTCACGGCCAGGCCCGCTAGGCCAAGGAAACCGCGGCGGCTGAATCCAGCCTGTGAGGAAGTGCTCGTCATGGCATAACCCTTTCTGGTTATTTGCTTCATGGTGTGGGTTTCAGTTCTTTCGGACTCCGCGGGTGCGGGTTAGCCCTTGACGGCGCCGGTGATGACGCCCTTGGCAAAGTGCTTTTGGAGGAACGGGTAGACCATCAGGATGGGAACCAGGGCTACGACCACCACTGCCATTTGGATGGACTGCGGCGGAGGGGTTGTAGTGATGCCGAGCTGGTCGGCCGCCCCGCTCCCTTGGACCACGAAGTTGCGGAGCAACAGCTGGATTGGCCATTTGCTGTGGTCGTTGATGTAGAGGAGTGCGTTGAAGAATGAGTTCCAGAAGCCCACCGCGTAAAAGAGGCCGACGACGGCGATCACGGCTTTGGAGAGCGGCATCACGATGCGCCACAGGATTTGCCAGTCGTTGGCGCCGTCGATCCTGGCACTTTCGATCAGTTCACCCGGAATGTTCATGAAGAACGAGCGCATCACCACAAAGTTGAAGGCTCCAAAGATGCCTGGAAGGATCAGCGACCACAGGGAGTCCAGCAGTCCGAGTTGACGGATCATCAGGAACGACGGGATCAGTCCCGGTGCGAAGAGCAGCGTGAAGAGCACTGCCAGGATGACGGGCCTGCCGAAGAGGACCGAACGGCTGGTGGCATAGGCCATGGTGATGGTCACGAACAGCGCCAGAATGGTGCCGACCGCGGTGATCAGCACGCTGACCCCAAGGGATTGCAGGACCATGGGGCCCTTGAAGATGGTGGCGTAGGCCTCCAGCGTGGGGCGTTCAGGCCACAAGACGAAGCCTCCTGCCTTGACCAACTGCTCCGTATCGGCCAGGGACGTTGAGACCACCAGCAGGATGGGAGTGAGGATGGACAAGCTGAACACGACCAGGACCACTGCCTTGACCGTTTGGTACAGCGCAGATGGCTTTTCTTTCCACACCGGGCGCTTGGGGTTGTACGTCAGTTCCCGGGGTTTCTTGCTAAACAATGGTGTTGCCATGAAATTCTCCTTGTGCGGCAGCCCCGCGGGCTGGCATGACTTTCAGCGCGCTTGTTTTGCGAAGATTCCGTCTTCGCCAAAGCGGTGGGCAAGTTTGTTGGCTCCGTAGATCAGCAGGGCACTGACAACGCCCTTGGCCAAGCCGGCAGCAGCACCCGAGCTCCACCCGCCACCCACTACGCCGGTGTAGTAGGTGAAGGTGTCCAGGACCTCGGCCGCGCCGGCTCCGACGGCGTCCCGTTGCAGGATGAACTGCTCGAATCCGACCGAGAGGATGTCGCCGATGCGCAGGATGAGGAGCAGCACGATCACGGGGCGCAGGCCGGGGAGGGTAATGTGCCACATCCTCCGCCACCTGCCGGCACCGTCGGCGGCGGCGGCTTCATACAGCGAGGCATCGATGCTGGCCAGGGCTGCGAGGAAGATGATCATTGCCCAGCCGGCGTCCTTCCAGATCATCTGGACCACGACCATCACGGGGAAGGTCTCCGGGTTGGTCATGAAGGGAATGGGCTCCATGCCCCAGTCACGGAGCAGGTTGTTGACGAAGCCGGCCCCGCCCAGCATCTGCTGGAAGAACGCGATAACCAGTACCCAGGACAGGAAGTGCGGGAGGTACGCGATGCTTTGGAAAACCTTCCGGACCCGCGTGCTAACGAGCGAATCCACAATCAGGGCCAGTACCAGCGGCACCGGGAAGAGGAAGACCAACTGCCAGGCCGCCAGGTACAGGGTGTTCCAGAAGGCGTGGATGAAGTCGGGGTTGCCGAACAGGTCCACGAAGTTCTGCCAGCCGACCCAGAGGCTGTCACCGATGCCGAGGTATGGCTGGTAGTCCTGGAAGGCGATGACGTTGCCAAGGATGGGGATGTAGAAGAAGAGCAGAAGGAAGAGCACTCCCGGGACCATCATGAGCAGCATCTGTTTGTCCCGCCTCAGCCGGGACCGGAAGCTCTGCTGCGGGACCTTGTTTCTTTTCCGCTTCTTCGCACCGGCTCCGGCGGTCTTTCCACCTGCCCGGGCGGGGACTCGGCGAGCTTCGGGCAATGCCGGAGCCTGTTCCGTCGTCGAGTTCATGCTGTCTCCTCAAGTGTTGAGCGAAAGCCATCAATGTGATTCAAGCCACGCTCGTTAACCGTTTAACAAACCATAAGTGACGCTTGTCGCTTTTTGCAAGATCATGATCGAAACTGCTCGCAGAAATCAGCTTTCATCATTTTCGACGGCGGGCAGGTGCCAGTAGGATGTGTTGAACGGGGCGCCCGGCGGGAAGCCCGCGCCGCGTGGAACAAAGCCGCGTGGAACAAAGCCGCGTGGAACAAAGGAGATCGGTGTGGCAGATTGTTGTGCCCCGGGCCCGGGTGCCAGGGATCATTCGACGCCCAAGCTGTCTTTGCCCCTGTCCCAGGCGAGTGGCGGCACCGGCGCGGACACCGGCGTCGGGATATCCGGGCATGGGAAGCCTTCCACCCCCGCGGCCACGGGCGGCGACGTCCAGATTTTGGCGGGGACTTTCGCCATGGGCGACCCGTTCGGAGAAGGCTATGAGGCCGACGGCGAGTCCCCGGTGCACCAGGTTCGGCTTCCTGCTTTCAGGATCAGCGCCACAACCGTCACCAACCAGGAATTCGCGGCATTCATCGATGCCACCGGATACCGCACCGAGTCGGAGATCTTCGGGACATCGGCCGTGTTCCACTTGGCTGTCAAAGCGGACAGGAAGGACATACTCAACAGCGTCGGAAACGTCCCGTGGTGGCTGAATGTCCGCGGAGCCGACTGGGCCCACCCTGCCGGTCCGCTTTCCCACTGGAGCGAAGCAGCGGACCACCCGGTGACCCATGTGTCGCACAACGATGCCCTCGCCTACTGCGGATGGGCCGGCCGCCGGCTGCCCACCGAAGCCGAATGGGAGTACGCAGCCCGCGGAGGACTGTCCGGGCAGCGCTACCCCTGGGGCAACGAACTGCACAGTGACGCGCCGGGACAGGCGGCCCACCATTGCAACATCTGGCAAGGCGACTTCCCGGCCCGCAACGACCTCGACGACGGCTATCTCACCACAGCCCCCGCGCGGTCCTTTGCCCCCAACGGCTACGGTCTCTACCAAACCAGCGGGAACGTGTGGGAATGGTGCAGCGACTGGTTCCTGCCCAAGTACTACAAAACGTGCCTGGCACAAGGAACGGTGGAGAACCCGCAAGGGCCTACCATCGGCCGGGGCAAGGTGATGCGGGGCGGCTCGTACCTCTGCCACGACTCCTATTGCAACCGCTACCGCCTGGCCGCACGAAGCTCAAACACACCGGACTCGGCCAGCGCGAACCTCGGCTTCAGGACCGTAGCTCTGTAGCCTGCCTGGGTCCGTGCCCGCGGTGCCCGCCCATGAGGCCGTGCCCACCCATGAGGCCGTGCCCACCCTTGATGCCGGCCGGCAGCTCACCGGCGACGATCTTTGTTGCGGTCACGGTGCCGCCGTCCTTGATGCCGCTGATGTGGACCTTGTCACCGGCTTTCAGCTCGGCAGCCGTCACCGACGGCAATGCAGGCTTGCTCTTGCCGTTGCCATTGCCGTTGCCATTGCCGTTGCGGAGCTGCGACACGTCGGCGGGAATCTTGGCGATCCTTGTGTCGGTGGTGATCGCATACCCCTGGGTGAAGCCGTCTTCGCTCTTCACCGTGATGTCGGAGCCACTCACCGAATCAATGGTTCCGGCCTGGGTGAGGACGGTGCGGTAGCTCCCGTCCGGCTGCTTGACGACGTGTTCGCCATGAATGGCCTGGCCCCGGGCCGCCTGGGATGGGGCCGCCTGGGAAGGCTTGGCGGAAGCAGAGGAACTTGGCGTGGCTGAAGGTCCCTGCGTCCCTGAAGGGCTCTGAGTGCCGGCCCACACGGCAGCGCCTCCGGCGCAGGTCAAGGTGACAGCGATTCCGCCGGCACGAAGGGCCTTCCGAAGGCCCGGTTTGAGAGTGGCCATGCATCCATTGTGCGCCCAAAACAAAGCAGGCCGCAGCATCAACTGCGGCCTGCTTTGTAGGGAAATACAGGCGTCTAGCCCTCGACGCCGAGCTTCTCCAGGATCAGCTCGCGGACACGGCCTGCGTCTGCCTGGCCACGGGTGGCCTTCATGACGCCGCCAACAATCGCGCCGATGGCCTGGATCTTGCCACCACGGATCTTCTCCGCGACGTCAGGCTGTGCCGCCAGGGCGGCGTCGATGGCTTCCAGGAGGGGACCGTCGTCGGACACGACCGCCAAGCCGCGCTTTTCAACGATCTCCGCCGGAGTTCCTTCGCCGGCAAGGACGCCGTCCAGGACCTGCGTGGCCATCTTGTTGTTGATCTTGCCGCCCTCGACGAGCTTGTTCAGCTCGACGATGACCTGCGGCGTGACGCCGAGCTCGGAAGGATCGACGTCGGCCACCTTGGCGCGGCCGACGATCTCACCCATCCACCACTTGCGGGCAACATCGGCAGATGCGCCGGCGGCAATGGTTTCCTCGATCGAGTCCATGACCCCGGCGTTCACGACATCGCGGAACTCCAGATCCGAGTAGCCCCAGGCTTCCTTGAGGCGCTTGCGACGCTCAGCAGGCGGCTCGGGAAGGGTGGCGCGCAATTCCTCAACCCACTCGCGGGAAGCGACGACGGGAACCAGGTCCGGCTCCGGGAAGTAGCGGTAATCGTCAGCGTCGGACTTGGGCCGGCCCGACGTCGTCGAACGCGTGTCCTCGTGCCAGTGGCGCGTCTCCTGGATGACCGGTTCACCGGACTCAAGGACCGCGGCGTGGCGCTGGATTTCATAACGTACGGCGTGCTCGACGGCGCGCAGGGAGTTGACGTTCTTGGTTTCCGAACGGATGCCGAAGCGTTCACGGCCATGCGGCCGCAGCGAGACGTTGGCATCGCAACGGACGTTGCCGCGCTCCATCTTGGCATCGGAGACGCCGAGGTTCTTCACGATCTCGCGGACGGCCGCGACGTAGGCCTTGGCCAGTTCAGGGGCGCGGCTGCCGGCACCCTCGATCGGCTTGGTGACGATTTCCACCAGCGGCACACCGGAGCGGTTGTAGTCCACCAAGGAGTAGTCGGCTCCCTGGATACGGCCCGCAGCGCCACCCATGTGGGTCAGCTTGCCGGCGTCCTCTTCCATGTGGGCGCGTTCGATCTCCACGCGGAAGACCGTGCCGTCCTCCAGCTCGATGTCGAGGTAACCGTCATAGGCGATCGGCTCATCGTACTGCGAGGTCTGGAAGTTCTTGGGGGTGTCCGGGTAGAAGTAGTTCTTCCGGGCGAAGCGGCAGGACTCGGCGATTTTGCAGTTCAGGGCAAGGCCGATTTTGATGGAGGACTCCACAGCGGCCTTGTTGACCACCGGAAGAACGCCGGGCATGCCGAGGTCAACTTCGTTGACGTTGGTGTTCGGCTCGTCACCGAAGACGTTGGGTGCCGAGGAGAACATCTTGGTCTTGGTGTTGAGTTCCACGTGGACCTCGAACCCCAGGACGGGATCGTACTTCTCCATGGCTTCTTCGAAGCTCAGGGTTGCGTCGACGGACATTAGTTGGAACCTCCGGCGGTGTTGGACGTTGCGCCAAGGGCAGCACTTTTCAGTTCCGGCGCCTGCGCCAGAATCGGGCCGCCCCACTTCTCTTCAAGGATGGACTCGAGGACCGCACCCACGCGGTACAGACGGGCATCTTCGCGGGCCGGAGCCAGCAGCTGGATGCCGACGGGCAGGCCGTCCTCATCAGCCAGGCCACCCGGCAGGGACAGGCCGGGGATACCGGCGAGGTTCGCGGGAATCGTGGCGACGTCGTTCAGGTACATGGCCAAGGGATCATCAAGCTTCTCCCCCAGCTTGAACGCCGTGGTGGGCGCCGTCGGGGAGATCAGGACATCGGCCTGGGCAAAAGCGGCGTCGAAGTCACGCTGGATCAGGGTGCGGACCTTCTGCGCGGAACCGTAGTAGGCGTCGTAGTAACCGGCGCTCAGCGCATAGGTTCCCAGGATGATGCGGCGCTTGACCTCATCGCCGAAGCCGGCAGCCCTGGTGGCACCCATCACGCGTTCGATGGTCATCGGACCGTCCTTGGGCAGGACTCGCAAGCCGAAGCGGACGCCGTCGAACTTGGCCAGGTTGCTGGAGACCTCGGACGGCATGATCAGGTAGTAGGCACCCAGGGCGTACTTCAGGTTGGGGCAGGAAACCTCGACGATTTCCGCACCGGCGTCCTTGAGGATCTGGAGCGACTCGTTGAAACGGTTCTCGACGCCGGCCTGGTAGCCCTCGCCGTGCAGCTCTTTGACGATGCCGATCCTCATCCCGGCGACGTTGCCCACGCGGGCGGCGGCAACCAGGTTGTTGAACGGATCGGTCAGGGACGTGGAGTCGAAGGGGTCGTGACCGCCAATGACTTCCTGGAGCAGGGCCGAGTCAAGCACGGTACGGGACACCGGGCCGATCTGGTCCAGCGAGGACGCCATGGCGATGGCACCGTAGCGGGAAACAGCGCCGTAGGTGGGCTTGACGCCGACGGTTCCAGTGACGGCACCGGGCTGGCGGATAGAACCACCGGTGTCCGTGCCGAGCGCCAGGGGCGCTTCGAAAGCGGCGACGGCGGCCGCGGAGCCACCGCCCGAACCGCCGGGGATGCGGTCCAGGTCCCACGGGTTGCGGGTGGGTCCGAACGCAGAGTGCTCCGTGGAGGAACCCATGGCGAACTCATCCAGGTTGGTCTTGCCCAGGATGGGCATCCTGGCCGCGCGAAGCTTCTTCACCACAGTGGCGTCATACGGGCTGTGCCAGCCCTCAAGGATCTTCGAACCAGCGGTGGTCGGCTGGCCAATGGTGACAATGAGGTCCTTGACCGCGATCGGCACGCCGGCAAGGGCGTGCAGTTCCTCGGCAGCGGCACCGCCGGCAGCGCGGGCAGCGTCGACGTCGGCGGCAACGGCCAAAGCCTCTTCGCTGTTAACGTGCAGGAACGCATTAACCTGACCGTCGACGTCGGCAATGCGGTCGAGGTGCGCCTGCGTCACCTCGACGGCGGAAACTTCGCGGGCGGCCAGCTTGGCTGCGAGGTCGGCAGCGGAGTGGCGGATGAGTTCGTTCTTCAGCTCAGTCATAGTGATTAGTCCTCATCCAGGATTGCCGGGACCTTGAAACGGTTCTCGAAAGCATCCGGAGCGCCGGACAGCGCCTGTTCGGCCGTGAATGTGTGACCCACGACGTCCTCACGGAACACGTTGGTCAACGGAATCGGGTGCGATGTCGCCGGAACATCGTCCCCGGCAGCCTCGCTCACGCTCTTTACCGAATCCACGATGACAGCAAGCTCAACAGCCATCCTGTCCAGTTCTTCGGCACTCATTTCAATGTGAGCCAGACGCGCAAGATGCGCGACGTCGTCACGGTTGATCGCAGCCATGGATCTCCCCTGCAAAGTTCAAATGGTTTTCCGAACCAGTCTACTTGGCTGTGCACCGGCTTCAGCGCCGGTTCAGGTGCTGCGCGTTCAGCTCCTCCAGTTGCGCGTCCGTCAGTTCATCGAAACCGCGCGCCTCACGTTTGTCGCTCCTGGAGAAACGGATGAACATGAGGATGATAAGTGGCAGATCGACGATTTCGCAGATGAACCAGAGGACATCCCCCGCCAGTTGCTGGTCGCGTAGCGGGTCCGGGAACCACCCCGCCATGGCCTGGGTTGTCATGACGTGGTCCAGGACCTGGCCGTTGAGACGCAGCAGGATACCCGGCACGGCATCTGCCAGAAGCTCAATGAAAACGAACACGAACTCCAGGGTGATGTACGCGCTGGAGCGCTGGAAATCCGCTTCTTCGATGATGGGCAGGGCCATCAGGAGGCCCAGCAAGGGAATGCAGACGGTCAGCAGGGTTTCGGCCAACGGATCGGCACGCAGCGCATGGAAGGCCGGTGTCAGGAAGGTGGAGAAAAGCGCCAATCCGATCAGCGGGGCGGCCAGCGAGTTGCTGAAGAAGCGCACAACGCGGTGGGCCAGCACTGCGTTCAGCACCGCTGTGCCCGTGTCTGGCAGTGCCGCACGGGCCAGCGTGATCGGCCGGCCCAGCCCCAGCAACAGTGGGACGACAAAAAGGAGCAAGGAGACTTTGAGGGTAAATGCCCAGCGAAGATCGGCACTGTAGACCCCGGTGAATCCGCAGCAAAGGACAGCCATGGATCCCAGGCCGGGACCGTAGAACGCAGCCGCCCGCCAGAGGGGCCATCTATGGCCGTTCCTGGTGGCGGCCCTGATCCCCAGGCCGTAGAGCACGCCAAACGTGCTGATCATTGCGACGGCTGCCCAGTCGATTCGCCAGGCACTGCCAAGGAGTTCAAGTGGCGGCACCAGCCCATGATATTCCCACCGCCTGAGCGGTTGGCCGATGGGGGAAATTCCCAGAATGGCTCAGTAATATGAGCCGCTTCTGACCCCCAAGGAAAGGCCGGCCCTGTGCAAGGTCGTCACGAAAGTCCCGACCCCAACCGCTCCGACCCAGCTCTTGCTGCCTACCCCGGGCAGGGAAACCTGGTTGACGGCAGCCTCGGTTCGCCCACCCGTAAACGTCGCCGCTGGCTGCGGCTCGGCGTCCTGGTGATAGCCGCAGTCCTCCTCGGTGTGCTGTGCTTCGGCGGCTATTGGTTGTGGCGGTTGCAGTCCAACATCTCCACGAGTGCGCTGGGAGCCGGAGGCGCCCGCACCGAGGGCCCGGTTGATGACCGCAAGGACCGGCTCCAGATCCTGGTCCTGGGCAGCGACACCCGCAGCGGCAAGAACAGCCAGTACGGTACGGCGGACCAGTCTTCGGGCTACGGTCAATCGGACGTCATGATGCTGGTGGATATTTCGGCAGACAACAACAACGTCAATGTCATCAGCTTTCCCCGCGACCTCATGGTGGATGTTCCTGAATGCCAGGACCAGGCCACCAAGCAGCAGCATGGTGCCCGTGAGGACGCGATGATCAACAGCGCCATGGCCGAAGCCGGCATTGGCTGCGCCGTGGATACCGTCAACAAGCTCACGGGCCTGGAAATCGACCACTTCATGATGGCGGACTTCAATGCCGTCAAGGAACTCTCCACCAAGGTGGGAGGCGTGGATGTATGCGTCAACTCGGATGTCTACGATCCCGATTCCGGACTGCGGCTTCCCAAGGGAACTTCCCAGGTGGAAGGCGACCAGGCCCTGGCGTTCCTGCGCACCCGGCATGCTTTCGCCGACGGCGGGGACTTGGGCCGCATCCAGGCCCAGCAGGCCTTCCTTGGCTCGCTGGTGCGCAAGCTCAAATCCGAAGGCACACTGACCAACCCGCAAAAAGTGCTGGATATCGCTGACACGATGACCAGCAACCTCACAGTGGACACCGGTTTGTCCTCCGTTCCGGCACTGCTGACCATCGCGGACCGGCTCAAGAACATCGACCCCGCAAAGGTCAACTTCATCACCGTACCTACTGTGCCCGCGCCGTCCGACCCCAACCGGCTGGCCTTGGCGGAGCCGGCGGCGTCGCAACTTTTCTCCGCCCTCCGGCAGAGCGCCGACCTCAGCCAGGGTGCGGCCCCTACGGCTGAGCCTTCCAGCCCGCCCGCCAAACCTTCCTTCGACAAAGCACTCCAGCCGGTTTCCGTTGCCAACGGCACTTCCGTGACGGGCCGGAGCAATGCCATCGCCGCGACGCTGGCCGCCGCCGGCTACACCAAGACAACCCGGCTGCAGGCCCAGCCACAAACCCAAACGATGATTTACTACCAGGCCGGTTTCGACGACGTCGCAACCGACATCGCCGCCATGTTCGGACTTCCGGCTACCAGCGTCCAGCAGGCCGCCGGCATTGAGGGCGTCCAGCTCTACGCAGGCGAGGACTTTGCCTCGGGCGACAAGCCGGTCCCGGCCCCGGCGGAGGGAAGCATTCCGAGCCAAACGGCAAATGACCAGACCTGCCAGGCAACAAACCCGGCAGGCTGATCATTTACAGCGGCGTATTCGGCGGTGCCGCAGCTTGTAGTCGAAGCTCGCGGCGCCTGCGGGCGGTCAGCCGATGCCGATCGCTCCGGTCAGGACACCGACGGCCAGCATGACGATCGAGATGACCGCGGTGCGCCAGAGCACCTTCTTGTGGTGGTCGCCCAGGTCGACCTTGGCCAGTGATACCAGCAGGAGGATGGCCGGAACCAGGGGGCTCTGCAGGTGGAACGGCTGGCCCGTGATGGAAGCACGCGCCATGTCGGCGGCGCCGACTCCGTAGTGGGCTGCGGTTTCGCTCAGGACCGGCAGGACTCCGAAGTAGAAGGCGTCGTTGCTCATGAAGAAGGTCATCGGGATGCTCAGCAGGCCGGTGATGACTGCCATGAACGGGCCCATGTCCGCGGGGATGATCTGGACCAGCCATTCGGACATTGCCTTGACCATGCCCGTGCCGTTCAGCACGCCGGTCAGGACAGCGGCTGCCATGACCATGCTGACCACGGCGACGATTGACGGCGCGTGCGCAATCAGCTGCGCGCCCTGGTCCTTGACCTTGGGGAAGTTCACCAGCAGGGCGATGGCTGAGCCGACCATGAAGACGAAGGGCAGCGGAACGATGTTGGCAACCAGGGTCACCATGACGGCAACCGTGAGGCCCAGGTTGAACCAGAACAGCTTGGGACGCAGCGTGGTGCGGTTGGGGTCCAGGGCCGTGTCGGCCATGGCGGTGTCGTGGTCGTCCACCAGGGTTTCGGGACGTTCAAGAACGGCGACGCCGGAACCTCCGCCGGTGCCGGGCTTGCCTGCGGTGCGGCCGAAGCCGAAGCGGCCCTTGCCCGAACCCGATCCGGAGCCCGTGCCGGAAGCTGCGGCGAGTGCGCCACCGCGTGAAGTGCCGCCGTCGAACGCTTCGGACGGATCAGCGACGTCGCCCCAGATTTCGGGGGCCGTGGTGCGGAGGCGGTTGCGTTCCTGCAGACCGAGCAGCCAGGAGAAGACCAGCACGACGATCAGGCCGACGATCAGGGACGGGACCATGGGGACGAAGACGTCGTTGACGTCGAGCTTCAGGGCTGTGGCAGCACGTGCGGTGGGGCCGCCCCAGGGCAGGATGTTCATGGTGCCGTTGGCCAGGCCTGCCACACAGGTAAGGACCACGGGGCTCATCTTGAGGCGCAGGTACACGGGGAGCATGGCGGCGGTAGTAAGGATGAAGGTGGTGGAGCCGTCCCCATCGAGGGACACTGCGGCGGCCAGGATGGCGGTGCCGAGGACAACCTTGGCGGGGTCGTTGCCCAGCTTGCGGAGGATGAACTTCACCAGGGGGTCAAAGAGTCCGACGTCGATCATGAGGCCGAAGTAGATGATGGCGAACATCAGCAGCGCCGCCGTGGACGTCATGGACTTCATGGAATCCATGACCATGGGACCGATACCGAGGCCTGCCCCGGCGAAAAGGCCGAAGACGGTGGGGACGATGATCAGCGCCAGGACGGGCGTCAATTTTTTGGTCATGATCAGGACCATGAATACCGCAATCATTGCGAATCCAAGCAAAACCAGCACGGCCGGCTCCTTACTACTGTGAATGGCGCCACGTCGGTGTGATGCGCACTACAGACATTAGGGTGGCGTCCGTCACTGGCAGGGGTTTCCGGGAATTGTTGGGAATACTGCTCGTTGCGAACGTTTTGCGCATTATGCTCAATGCTTCAATGGATCTGGAGGAAAGGAGTGACGGTGCCCCGCAACAACAGAACCAGCATGCGCTTTTCCACCCAGACCCTCCTCCTCCAGCTCGGGGTCGTACTGCTGGTAGTCCTGCTCAGCGGCATCGTCCACGCCTGGCTGGTGTATGAACGGATCGGTGACGAAGCAGAAAACCAGGCCCTGACCCTGGCAAGGACAGTTGCCGCCGATCCGGACATCCGCGCGGACGTCCAGGCCATCAGCAAAGAAGAGGGCACCCCGCCGCCCGACGTCCTCGCCGCCGGCCCCCTCCAGAACGCGGCGGAAGCAGCCAGGGTCCGGACCGGCGCGCTGTTCGTCGTCATCACGGACGAAACCGGGCTGCGGCTCGCGCACCCGGACACCGCACGCCTCGGTGAACGGGTCAGCACCGATCCCTCAGTGGCCCTCGCCGGCGAAGAAATCACCACACGCAATACCGGCACACTGGGGCCTTCCGCCGGTGCCAAAGTGCCCGTCTACTCCCCCGACGCCCCGGGCACAATCGTGGGCGAAGTCAGCGTGGGATACTCCGTGGAGTCCCTGACAAAGAGCCTGGTGCGGGACATCGCGCCCATCGCCCTCACCGCCGGCGGCGCCCTGCTCGCCGGTGTCCTTGCCTCGTTCCTGCTCCGCCGCCGGCTCCAGCGGCTCACCCTCGGCTTGGAACCTGAAGAGATCAGCACCCTGGTCCATGACCAGGTTGCTGTGCTCCAGGGCGTGGATGATGGCGTGATCGGCATCGCGGCCGACGGCCGCATCTCGGTATTCAATGCAGCCGCTGCCAGGCTCCTGGACATCCCTGATGCGACCGGCCAGGACTGGACCTCGGCCAACGTCCCGGAACAACTCAAGCAGCTCACGCGGCCGGCAGCGCGGGACGCCGAAGCCGTTGAAATCGTGGCGGGCGAACGGGTCCTCGTGGCAAGCGCACGCAAGGCGTGGCACCGGAAGGAAGACCTCGGCTGGGTGGTCATGCTGCGCGACCGCACCGAATTGCAGCAGCTGACCCGGCAACTGGATGCTGTAGGCACCATGTCCACCGCGCTCCGTGCCCAGCGCCACGAATTCGCCAACCAGCTGCACACCATCGCCGGATTCATGAGCATCGGCCAGTACGACTCCGCCAAGGAGTACCTGGCCAGGATCTCAGCCACCGGACCGTTGAAATTCCCGGTGGAGCAAGCCGAACTGTTGCAGGATCCCTACCTCCAGGCCTTCGTCGGCGCCAAGGGCGTGGAAGCTTCCGAACGCGGCGTCGCCCTGCGGATCGGCCCCGAAACCCTGGTGCGCGGGCACGTGGCAGACCCCCAGGACGTCACCACCGTGCTCGGCAACCTGATCGACAACGCAGTGAGCGCCGCCGTCGCCGGGTCTGCCGCGGAGCGCTGGGTGGACATCGAACTGCTGGACGAGCAAAGCCCCGGCGGCGGCGCGCTGCACATCGTGGTGGCGGACTCCGGCGACGGCTTGGGTGGCCTGGAACCCGAAGAGGTTTTCGCTGAGGGCTTCACGACGGCGGAGCAACCGTCACGTCCGGGGGCCGGACAGGGTTTGGGGCTCGCGCTGGTACGGCAGCTGGCGCGTCGGCGCGGCGGCGATGTCCGCGTCTTGGAACCGGGAACCGCAGGAGGGCCCGGTGCAGTGTTCATGGCCACCATCCCCGGAGTGATGGACGGCGCCGGATCCGGAACCACCGGATCCGGCTCAACGATGAGGGAGGACAACGGTGGCTGAGGACCTGAGGGTGCTGATCGTGGATGACGACTTCCACGTGGCACGGCTCCACGCTGCATACGTGGATTCAGTGGCGGGTTTCATGGCCCTGGCTCCGGCCGGATCTGTGTCCCAGGCACTCCAGGCGATCCACAGCCTGCGGCCGGACCTTGTGCTGCTGGATGTCTACCTGCCCGACGGATCCGGGCTGGATCTCCTGGGCCAACTGGACGTGGACGCCGTGATGCTCACCGCCGCTTCCGATGCCCAGTCCATCAAAGTGGCCTTCCGCAGGGGCGCTTTGGGGTATCTGCTCAAGCCATTTACTGCAGAGTCCTTATCGCAGCAGCTCAGGTCCTATGCCCGCTATCGCCGGATCCTGGGACAGCAGACCGCCATCGACCAGACCACCATTGAGCGGGCCAAGCGTTCCCTGATTCCCGGCGACGTCGCTCCTGCTGCGAAACCGCGGTCCGCCACCGAGGCTGCAGTCCTGGAATCCCTGCTCCCCGGCGAACAGTACTCCGCCGCGGAGGTCGCGGAACGGGTTGGCGTTTCCCGGGCCACAGCGCAAAGGTACCTGTCTTCGCTCGCGGACGACGGCGCCGTCGAGATCCAACTGCGCTACGGAACCACCGGCCGCCCGGAACACCGCTACGGCATTCCGGGCTGACCCGGCAGCCCACAAATCCGGTTTGCCGCGCTGCTACGCGGACTTCTGGGCCACCAGCTCGATCTCCACGAGCATTTCCGGATCCAGGAACGGCAGTACGTGGACCAGTGAGAGCGTCGGGCGGATCTCGCCGAAGACCTCGCCGTGCGCGCGGCCGGCATCTTCCCACTTGCTGATGTCCGTCAGGTACAGCTTGGACTGCACCACGTCTTCGTAGGAGAAACCGGCGTCTTCCAGGACCGTCCCCAGCTTTTCGAGGATGTACTTGGTCTGGGAGTAGAAGCCGTCGCCCACAATCGCCGGTTTGCCGTCCACGGTCCCGCTGGCAGCCGTCGCCGAAATGAAGAGGGTGTTGTCCACCTGGACTGCGCGGGAGTAGCCAAGGGTCTGCTCCCAGACCGAACCCGTACCGAATGTCTTGCGCATGTCGCGCCTTCCTGTCGTTGCGCCCGGCCCGGTGACCGGCGCTTCGAAGGAAACTTTATGACTGCCCGAGCTCGAGCCTGTAAACGAACAGTTTTATGTCGGTGCCGGGCACGAACCAGTCGCGATGCGGTGCGCGGTCAAAGCCGGTGCGGGCGTACAACGCGTTGGCGCTTTCCCAGGTGGCGCCCGTGGTCAAGGACACGGCGTTGATACCGTCCATGGCTTTGGCTTGGTCGACGACGGCCTGTACCAAGGCGCGCCCCGCGCCGGAGCGCTGGACAGCCGGATCCACCACAAGGGTGCGCAGTTCCAACTCGTCCTCAAGGCCAATGTCCGAAAAACCCCCGCCGGCCGGAGCAGCCGTGACGGAGCCGATGACCTCGCCGTTGCGCTCAGCCACCAGGATATCTGCGTGCTCTGCGCGGCCGGCCACGTCCTGAAGCTTCTGCAGGTACGGGTGGTCGGCATCGCCGTAGTACCCCGCGGTGACGTAAGAGTCCTGCGTAATCCGGGCAACGGCGTCGTAGTCTTCGGGCAGGGCGGGACGGACGGTAATCGGCGAAAGCACCTACCAATGGTAGTCGCGCCCCACCCATCCAGGTCACCAAAGGCGGCTTTCCGTGATGGAACTATCACCTCTGGTCACAGCACGACGCCGGATGGCCGACTTGCGCAGCCGTGTGGCGGAACCTCCCGCGGCGCCTTTCTGTTGCCTCCCGTGGCGTTCAATGCCGTTCCGTTGCGCCCGGTGAACCCCGGTTTCGCGCTGTTGCGGGCACATGTCGGGCTGCTGGCGGTGCTCTTCGCGGACGTGCTTATGTTGCCACACACCCGCCCCCACACCGTCCTGAACCGAGGAGAAACCATGACCCCGCCAGACCGCCAACTGCACCTCAACGCCTTCCTCATGAGCACCGGACACCATGAGGCCTCATGGCGCCTTCCGGAAAGCGACCCCTTTGCCTCGACCAAAATAGAGCACTACCAGCACCTTGCCCGTACCGCGGAACGGGGGAAGCTGGACTCCATCTTCTTCGCCGACTCGCCTGTCCTCTTCGGCGAGGTAGGCCGGCGGCCGGCCGGAAAACTCGAACCGACAGTGCTCCTGACAGCCATCGCCACGGCCACGGAAAAGATCGGCCTCATCGCTACCGCCTCCACCACCTACAACGACCCCTTCAACCTCGCACGCCGTTTCGCCTCCGTGGACTGGGTCAGCGGCGGACGCGCGGGGTGGAACGTGGTGACCACGGCCGGCCCTGACGCGGCACGGAACTTCGGAGTTGACGACCAGCCCGCACACGCAGTCCGCTATGAACGGGCAGCCGAGTTCATCGAAGTGGCGCAAAAGCTCTGGGACAGCTGGGACGACGACGCCATTCTTGCCGACAAGGCCGACGGAGTGTGGGGCGACGATAAGAAGATCCGCGTCATTGACCACGAAGGCAAGCACTTCCGGGTCCGTGGACCCCTCAACGTCCCCCGGTCACCGCAGGGGCACCCATTGATTGTCCAGGCAGGGTCCTCCGAAAACGGAAAGAACCTGGCGGCGCAGTATGCCGAAGCCGTCTTCACAGCACATCAGACGCTGGCAGATGCCCAGGACTTCTACTCGGACTTGAAGGCACGCACCGCGGCTACGGGACGCGATCCGGAGGGGATCAAGATCCTGCCCGGCATCGTCCCGGTGATCGGTTCAACCGAAGCCGAGGCCCTCAAGCTGGAGCGGGAGCTTGATCACCTGATCAAGCCCGAGTACGCGCGCGAGCAGCTTGCCCGGACACTGCGGCTTTCACCCGAGGACCTTCCCTTGGACCGGCCACTGCCGGCCGACCTGCCGTCGGAGGACGACATCGAAGGAGCCAAGAGCCGGTACACACTGATCGTCGAACTGGCCCGCCGGGAGCAACTGACCGTCAGACAGTTGATTGCCCGGCTCGGTGGCGGCCGGGGCCACAGGACGTTCACCGGCACGCCGGAACAGGTTGCGGATGCCATCCAGGAGTGGTTCCATGCCGGCGCGGCTGACGGTTTCAACATCATGCCTCCGGTCCTGCCTTCCGGCCTGGAAGTTTTTGTTGACCAAGTGGTGCCGATCCTGCAGGAGCGCGGTCTGTTCCGCACCGAGTACACGGCCTCCACGCTGCGCGGACATTACGGTCTGGAACGGCCCGTCAACCGCTACGCCGGAACTGCAGCGCAGGAGCTGACCTCCATCGGTTCGGCTTTCTAGTCCAGTCCATCCAGTCCAGTCCAGTCCATCCACTGTGGTGATCACCGCTTTGGCCAGCTCCACGATGGGCCCTCAAGCGCGCCGAGGCCCTTGATCCTGGTCTCGCCCATGTCCTTATAGAGTTCGTGCTCGTGTGCCGACCCGCTGGCCCGGAGTGCCGTGAGCAGGGCTTCGGAGTGCGTCACCACGATCACCTGGCTGTAGGCGCTGGCCTGGACAATCAGTCCGGCCAGCGCCGGCATCAGGTCAACATGGAGACTGGTCTCCGGTTCATTGAGCACCATGAGTTCCGGCGGCCGGGGAGTCAGCAAAGCGGCAGTGAGCAGAAGGAAACGCAGGGTTCCGTCGGAGAGCTCCGCGGCTTTCATGGGCCGGAGCATTCCGGGCTGTTTCAGCTCCACACTGAACCTGCCGTCAATTGACCGCAATCTCCAGCCGGCTTCCGGGAAAGGCATGGTGCACGGCGGCGTCCAGTTTCTGCTCGAAACCCACCTCGCGGAGGGTCTGGAGCGCGGCCGCGAGGTCCTTGCCGCTGTGGTGCAGCACAGGGGTACGGGTCCCGATCTGGGCTTGGCGGGCCGGTGCGTCCGTGTCGGTCCGAAAATGATCATAGAAGCGCCATGAACGGACCGAGTCCCGAACCCGCAGTACCTCCGGTGCCCGGTCCTGGTCCGACACTTCCGTGAGCATGCTTTGGAAGGTATCCAGGCGGCGCGACAGCTCGGTCCATTGGCCCTCGGCGTCACGGAGCCTGGCCAGGCTTCCTTTACGGTCCACCAACAAGGAGCCAGGCCTGGCGACCGGCCCTGAGAATATCTGCTCCCGCTTGATTTCGGGATCGAGTCCGAACGCCGAAGGCCTCGGGCGACCGGTTTCCTGGTCAAATCCGATGCCGCCGGGCACCGGCATGCCAAGATCCACCAGATAGCCGAATTCGTCCCCGGAATAGCCCAGTTTCAGGTTCACGGACTCCCGGCGGACAGTGCCTTGGACAGGAACTTCACCCCGGCGCATGGCGTCGCTGATGTTCTCCGGCCCTGCCCAGAGTGTCGATGACAAACCGCCATCCCTGGCCAGGGAGCCCACCACGTTTCCGGAGTCTCCCCCGGCGCATTCGGCCAACAACCGCAGGGCCCGGTACAGCGACGACTTGCCGCTGCCGTTGGCCCCGGTCACGACATCCAGGCCGTGAAGCTCGATGGCCAGATCCCGGATGGAGCGGTAGTTGGCGATGGCGAGTGTTTTGATCACGGAACGGTTTTCCTCCGGGGAAGTCGGATCACAGGGAAACCCGGGTCACGGCGAAATTCCGTCACAAGGGGAATTTGCCGGAAAGTTCCAAGGCACCAGCACACATCCACGCCGCCAGGCGATCCTCCGTGCTGGGCCCTCCATCCAGCGGACTCCTCAGTCTGGGCCGGCGAACCCAGCACCCCGCTTCTTCTGCGATCAACGCACCCGCGGCAAAGTCGTGTTCGTTCAAGCCACGCTCACCGTAGGCATCGAAGGTCCCGTCTGCCACCAGGCAAAGATCCAACGCCGCGGAGCCCAGGCGGCGCACATCCGCGAACCCCTCCATGAGCTCAGCCAGACCTGCCGACTGATCGGCCCTGGTCAGGGGATCGTAGCTGAAACCGGTGGCCAGGATCAGCCCTGTCCGGCCCGGCACGGGCCCCGACAAGGAGATGGTTTGCCCTCCGGTTTCCAGTTCCGCTCCCTGGCCCCGGGCTGCTGAGTACACGCGTCCCAAGGCAGGTGCGTGAACGACGCCGGCCAGCCATACGCCGTCGGAATCCGCCACGGCAACCGAGGTGGCGTAGTAGACAATGTTCCGGATGAAGTTGGTGGTCCCGTCCAGCGGGTCGATGGACCATCGGTAGCGGGAAGGCTCCGCGGGACGCGTGGTTCCGTGCTCCTCCCCCGTGATGGTGTCATCGGGCCGTTCGGACAGGATCGCCTCGCGGACCGCATTCTCCGCCGCCTCGTCAAAGGCGGTGACCCAGTCGCCGGCCTCGCCCTTGTTGGTGGTCTCCAGGCCGTGGCCTGCCGTACCGCTGACCGAGCGCCCGGCCAGCACGGCAGCCCCTGCGGCTGCGGCGCGCCTGGCAACGGCCAGTAACTCTGTGGTGTCCGTCATTCTGTTTCAGCCTCCGCCGCTGTGGCTTCAGGGTCTGCTTCGGCTTCGGGCTCTGCTTCGGTCTTGGCCGGTCCGTTGGCCAGCAGCTCACGGAATCCGTCCTCATCCAACACCGGAATACCCAGTTGCTCGGCCTTGTCCAGTTTGGTGCCGGCACTCTCGCCGGCCACCAGGTAGCTGGTGTTTTTGGAAACGGATCCGGAGGCCTTGCCGCCGCGGATAATGATGGCTTCCTTGGCCTCATCCCGGCTGAAATTCGGCAGGGTTCCGGTGACGACGACAGTGAGTCCCTCAAGGGTCCGCGGCATTGAGGTATCCCGCTCGTCCTCCATCCGCACTCCGGCTGCAGCCCAGCTGTCCACGATGTCGTTGTGCCAGTCCACAGCGAACCATTCCTTGAGTGCCGCCGCGATGGTAGGGCCTACGCCGTCAACATGGGCAATCTGCTCTTCAGTGGCGCTGCGGATGGCGTCCATGCTGCCAAAGGCGGTGGCCAGGGCCCGGGATGCCGTAGGACCTACGTGCCTGATGGACAGAGCCACCAGCACGCGCCACAGTGGCTGCTTCTTGGCCTTCTCCAGCTCAGCGAAGAGCTTCTCCGTGGTGGCTGTGGGCTTCGACGGCGACTTGGCTGTTCCCTTTGTGTAGAAGTACGGAACGAGCTCGTATTCACCGGTTCCCACACCCTTGGAACGCTTTTCACGACGGATCTTCACGTCCGCCAGGGCTTCACGGGTCAGGCTGAACAAGCCGGCCTCGCTCGTCAGGGGCGGGGTCTCGGGCTCTGCCGGCTGGGTGAGTGCGATGGCGGCTTCCCAGCCCAGGGCTTCGATGTCGAAAGCACCGCGGCCGGCCAGGTGGAACACGCGCTCACGGAGTTGGGAAGGGCAGGACTTGGCGTTGGGGCAACGGATGTCCACGTCGCTTTCCTTCGCCGGTGCCAACGGAGTGCCACAGGACGGGCACTCGGTGGGCATCACGAATTCGCGCACCGGAGGATCCTGCTTGTCGCGCAGTGCCAGCACGGGCCCCACGATTTCCGGGATGACATCGCCGGCTTTGCGGAGGATCACGATGTCGCCGATCATGACGCCCTTGGCCTTGACCACATCCCGGTTGTGCAGGGTGGCCATCCCCACTGTGGAGCCGGCCACTTTTACGGGTTCCATCAATCCAAAAGGAGTCACGCGTCCTGTGCGCCCAACGTTGACCGCAATGTCCAGGAGCTTGGTGTGCACTTCCTCCGGCGGGTACTTGTACGCTGCGGCCCATCTGGGGACTCGGGAGGTGTACCCGAGGGCGCGCTGGGTGGCGAAGTCGTCGATCTTGACCACAATGCCGTCGATCTCATGCTGAAGGTCGTGACGGTGAGTTCCGTAATGGGCGATGAACTCAAGCACTTCCTCAAAGGAGCCGAGCACTTTGAGGTAGGGGCTGACCGGGAGACCCCACTGCTCCAGCAGCTTGTAGGTCCCGGACTGGCTCTTCGCTTCCAGACCTTCGCGCGCACCGATGCCGTGCACGTACATGCTCAGGGGTCGCTTGGCTGTCTCGGCCGGGTCCTTCTGGCGCAATGAACCGGCCGCGGCGTTGCGCGGATTGGCGAGGGGCGCCTTGCCCGCGGCCACGAGTGTCTCGTTGAACTCCACGAACGCTTTGGAGGGAATGAACACCTCCCCACGGATTTCCACTTCCGAGGGGAATCCGGAGCCACTGAGTTCCCGCGGGATCTCCTTGATGGTGAGCACGTTATGGGTGATGTCTTCACCGGTGGTGCCATCGCCACGTGTAGCGGCACGGACCAGTTTGCCGTCCCGGTACAGCAGGTTCACGGCGAGCCCGTCGATCTTCAACTCCGTCAGCCACGCAATGGGTGGAACGCTTTCCCCGAGTTTCGCCACGGAAGCCTCGGCCTTCCGGACCCAGGCCTCAAGTTCTTCCAAGGAGAAGACGTCATCCAAGCTGTACATGCGCTGCAGGTGTTCCACGGCAGCGAACGCCGAGGAGACTTCCCCGCCCACTTCCTGGGTGGGGGAATCATTGGTGACGAGTTCCGGGTGGAGAGCTTCGAGTTCCTCGAGGCGACGGTAGAGTTCGTCGAACTCCGCATCGGAAACCGTGGGCGAGTCCTCCTGGTAATACGCATACCGGTACTTGCGGACGAGGTCTGCCAATTGCTCATGCTCGTCCCGCAAGGACTCCGCGGGCGGTGCTCCCTCCCCCTCCACGGCAACAGCCGGGGAGTGGTCACCTGTGGTTTCTACCGGATTCGCAGTTTCTGGTGTGCTCACAGGTCTATCTTGCCGCAAGCCACCGACATTCAAGCCCAACGGCCTCCTAGCTGCGGTTTTCCGGTGGCATGGCAATCTGCAGCTTGCGGACCTTTCCTCGACCCACGATGTACCCGCGGCCCGGGATGAAATCCTTGCTGATGCGGCCCAGGGAAGTGTTCAGGAGCGTGTCCCCTTCCACGTCCCCCGGGTTGAGCAGGAGGCCCCTGCGTCCGGACTTGAATGGCTGCGCCAAAGACCAGGCTTGGGACCAGGTGGATGTTTCGGACTCGCCAACCACCCATTGGTCTGCCTTGATGGCAGCGGTGACCAGCCGGCCAACCCCGGATTCGGCCAATGTGTCCGTGAACTCGGTCAGGCCCTCAATGAAGATGGCCATGCTGCCCGGGTTGTCGGAAGCCTTGTCAACGAGGTCGTCGATGACGTCGGAGACCTCATCGGCTCCTACCAGCGACCGGCTCCAGATGTTCAACGATGCCACCGCCGAGCGGCGCGAGCCGATGTAGATAAGGTCGGTGCGTGGGTTGGAGCGCCGCAGGGCGTAGGCCAACGTGACCAGCGCGACCGTCCGGCCCGAGCCGGGAGGGCCTGCCAGCAGGAGCGAACCCTTGGCGGCGATGGCCGCTGAACCCAGCGTTTCGTCGTCGACACCAATAACGGGGTTGTCCGGAGCGCCGATGGGCAGGATATCCAGATCCACAAGCTCCGGTAGGCGCTGGATCTGGGGTGCCTGCTCGAGGCCCTGGCGAACCATTGCCTGGCTCAGTTTGGACACTTCACGGGCCTGCAGAGCCAGGTTCGAGTTGCCGCCCAACACGGCGAGCTGGACTTCGAGGCCGTCCAGCAGTCCGCGGCCCGGAGGTGAGGCAGCGTTCAGGACATCCTTGGGGACGTCCAAGGTCATGTAGTCGTCTTCAGAACTGAGCCGCAGCACCAGTCGCTTCTGGATGGAGGCAAGCAACGACGCCGGAACGGAATTGGTGCGGTCACCGCTGACGACGAGGTGGATGCCCAGGGGACGGCCATCGGTTGCCAGGGTCAGGAAGATATCCCACAGCGCGGAGAGGTTGCTGTACTCATAGCTTTCCCGGAAAGAGGACATACCGTCCACCAGGATGAAGATGCGCTTCTCCTCCGGCCGGTTCGCCAGTTGGCGGTATTCAACAATGGTGGAGGCCCTGACTTCGGCGAACCTCGCTGCCCGGTCGTCGGCTACTTCCTTGAGCCACCGCAAAAGGCGCCCTACACGCTCGACGTCGTCACCATTGATGATCTCGCCAACGTGGGGAAGGCCGTCGAGCATTTTCAGGCCCGAGGAGCCACAGTCGATCCCATAGACGTGTACCGGTCCGCCACGGGGAGTTACCGCTGCCGCGATCGCGATACCCCGCAACGCTGCCGACTTGCCGGATCCACCCGTACCGTAGACGGCCATGTTGCCGTCCTTGTCCGGTTCGTAGAACACGGTGGGCTGGTCCTGGTGCGCGGGGTCATCGGCAACGCCCAACAGAAGCCGCTCATCGGTGCGCGGATTGGGGAGCTTGGAGAAATCGTAGGTTGTGGCGAGCTCGTTGAGCCACGGTTTCCGTGGCGGGGCAATGGACAGGACATCGGCTGCCCGGATGATGTTTCCCGTCATCCGCGCGATGTCGTTCGGGCCGGCGGGTTCTTCTTCCACCTGGGCTTCCAGCGGCGGCTCCCACACAGGTCCGGACCCGAAGGCCATCTCCACGATGTCGATCCTGGGACGCTGCGGTTTCTCGGTGGTCCAGCCACCGGCATATCCGGTCTGGAACCCCTGAATGCGCCCCGGTCCCGTCTTCGCGGCACCACGGCCGGGAATGGACGGATCAAAGTACGCGGCCGTGGGGACGCCCAGAATGTCCACGGCGTCCACTTCGTCAGCCATGCGCAGCGCGACACGGAGGTTGGTGTTGGCACGCAGGTTGTCCTTGATGACACCGGCGGGGCGCTGCGTAGCAAGGATGAGGTGCAGGCCCAGGGACCGTCCACGGGCCGCCACATCCACCACCCCGTCAACGAACTCGGGAACTTCGGTGGCGAGGGCCGCGAACTCATCGACAATGATGATCAGGTAGGGCGGAGCCTCGGGATCGGCCTCGCGTTGCAGAGCCAGCAGGTCCTTGGCCTTCTTGCGGTTCAGGAGACGTTCCCGGTAATGCAGCTCGGCCCGCAAGGAAGTCAGTGCCCGGCGAACCAGGTGCGGGGACAAGTCCGTTACCAGGCCCACAGTGTGGGGCAAGTGCAGGCAGTCGGCGAAAGCCGCACCGCCCTTATAGTCGACGAAGAGGAAGCTGACGCGGTCCGGGCTGTACGCGGCCGCCATGCCCATGACCCATGACTGCAGGAACTCGGACTTGCCGGCACCGGTGGTTCCACCCACCAGCGCGTGCGGGCCCTCGTTCTTCAGGTCCAGGTAGAACGGTTCCACGCCCTTGGATCCCACGAGGGCACGGAGGCTTCCGTTGTCCTTACGGTTGGGAACGGCCGTGGCGTGTACTGAGTTGTTTTCCTGCCACCGCTCGGCGACGGCCTGCGGGTTGTCCATCAGCTCCTTGCCGATCAACGTGGCGTAGGAGACAGCGCGCGGGAGGTCGGAGTCGTCCTCAAGCGGGTTGCCCACGTCCACCAGCGGCGACATCATGCGCGCCAGCTGCGTGGCGAGATCGGCGTCGAGGCTTTCACAGCTCACCGGGTAGGTGTGCCGGCCCAGGCGGACCTGGCCCGTAGTGGTGCCGTGGTCGCCGTCGACGGACAGGAAGTCGCGGCACGCGGCCGGAAGGGACTGCACATTTGCCGCCACCCACATGACGTGCACACCGTAGTCCGGACCCCGTTCAACCAGCCTGGTCAGGCGGCCGCGGTCCACGGGAGCGTCATCCTCCACGATCACCAGCACGGCGGGCACTACGGGAGACGGGATTTCCTGGTTCTCGTCCTTGAGGCCCGGACGCGGCTGGGGGCCCGGTTCCTTGGACAGGGACTCGCGCTCTTCCACGAGGTTTTCCAGGCGGGACAACAGGGCAGCGCCCGCGCCAGGGCCGGCCGCAAGGTGGTCACCCGAAAGGGGGCTGTGGCCTGAACCGACATGCGGGAGCCATTGCAACCAATCCCAGCGCTCACGCGAACGCGGCGACGTCAAGGCGGTCAGGACCACCTCGGCAGGCGAATGGAGGGCCACCAACTGGAGCACCATACCCCGGGCTACGTCATCAACCACACTGCGGTCCCCCGCAACGCCGAAGGAACCGGAAGTGCGCAGCTGTGACACGATCGGCACGCCCTCAATGACGCGCACCTGCTGCAGGCACTCCTGGATTTCGCGCATGTACTGCGGCTCTGTCGCGTTGGCGGCAGGCTCATCGAAGGGAATGCGCGAAGGCGCAGAGCCCAAACCGAAACGGACGCCCAGGAAGTGCTGGTGCTCGGGACGGTTGGTCCACAGCAAGGGCCCGAGCTTGTAGATCGCGTCCACGGTATCGCTCACCGAGGGCGCTTCCTGGAGCCGGACGGCGCGCTCAATGTTCTGTTGCTTGTCGATGTCCTCGCGGAATGCCAGCATGGCGGCCTTGAACTGCTTGTGGCCTTCCTTCGCCTGGCGCTTGCCCTGCATCTTGTGATCCACGTAGTGGCCCACAATGAACAGCGGCATCATCGCCATGAAGAGCACGGACAGGAGGTTCTGGGTTACCGCGAAGAGCACGCCGCCCATCAGCAGCGGGGCAACCAGCATGATGTACGGGAACGGCTGGTGTTCAGGCCGTTTCGGACCAGCTGGTGGAACCCGCTTGGGCGATTCAAACCGAGGCAGCACCCGCGGCGAGCGATTGAAATCCACCAGTGGCGACGACGGGCCGCCACCGTGGTTCCGGGAGAGGGAGACGACGCCCACCGTAGTGTCGCCCAGCGTCACGGTGTCCGATGATGCGAGCGTGGCCCGCGTTACCGGCAGGCCGTCCATGAGGAGACCGTTGGCGGAGTTCGTGTCCACGATCTCCACCGTCTCCCCCACGGTGATGCGCGCATGGCGCTTGGAGGTGAGCGGGTCGGAGAGCCGGATGTCGGCGTCCCGGTCCCGGCCGATGTAGCTGGTGCCGAACGGCAGCGAAAATTCGCGTCCGACGTCGGGCCCTGACATGACACGCAACGTCGCCGCGGCTGGGCCCCTGTTGGTGCCGTGGCCGTTGGAGGCGAATTCCTCACTGACGTGCGCCAGCGAAACCTTGGAACCCGGGCGAAGGCCCGATTCCAGGAGGTTCTCCGTGGGCCTGAGGACATGACCGGACAAGCCACCGCCGACGAACGCTTCGTCCACGCTGATGGACAGGTTCGACGGCGGTTCGGTGCCCTTGCGTGCGGGGTCGGCAGCCCACAGCTCGGTGGCGATGTCGGCCACGGTGGCGCGGCCGTCCACGGTTACGGCGAGGTCCTTTGCTTCCGCAGGGTCACGCCGCAATGTCAGGCGGAACTTCATCCTTCGTCGACCTCACTCATTTTCTCAAGAAGATGCAGGTCAGCCGGCGTCACCAGATGGGACGTCACGGCATGCTCCACCAGGCGCGCCCGGCGGTTGGTGGCCAATTTGCCGGCTCCA